>JAJCYH010000001.1 GCA_029262995.1 Saprospiraceae bacterium
GATATCATTGTTGATGACATTGATCCACCAGTTATTGATTTTATTGATTCTGCACCTGCTACTATTGAATGTAATATAGATCAAATCCAAAATGGTCAAATACAAACAATAATCCAGAGTACTGTAGCAGCTGCATTTGCTGCAGATTTTAACGATTGTACTACTCCAAATGATTTAGTTTGGTTTTTTTCACCTGATCCCGCACCTACATCTGCAACAACACCGGACCCTAACTGTTCAGGAACTGTTGCTGGTCTATATGAGTTTGATGTATGGGTAGAAGATGAATGTGGTAATCAATCTCCAATTGAAGTCGTGACCATTACTGTTGAAGATACTGAAGGTCCATTAGTTGTTGGTAACCTTCCAGATGATGAGGACTTTGAATGTTTTTCTGATGTCCCAGCGGCACCAGATCTATTTGCACCTGACTTGTGTGAAGGTGTTCCTGCAATATTTGATGAAGTAATAGATGATGCTGATCCATGTAATATTACAATTGAAAGGACATGGATATTTGAGGATGCTTGTGGAAATGTAGGTGATACTCACGTTCAAGTAATAGCAGTTTCTGATTCAGATGATCCCGAATGGATAGGTGATGAAGACGATTATTTGCCAGGTGATATTGACATAGTAGTTGCCAATTGTGACAATGGGTTTTCTTTCCCTAATGGATATTTCGAGAATCAAGCAGAAGAGGAAGAATGGCCATTTTTTCCATTGATGGAAGGTGCGCAATTTGAAGACAACTGTGGTGCAACATTTACCTTAGTTGGATCTCCTCCTACGGAAGACTTTTCTGAAGGATGTACTCCAATTCAATATATAATTGAAGATGAATGCGGAAATCAAATTACTCATGAATTTGAAGTTTGTATTATCTGCTCTAACTGTGCAGGTGGTGGTATCACCTGTAACTTGTCTTGTGAAACTATTCCAGCTTGTCATTCTTGTAACATTGAAGAATTATTGGATGGTTTTGAATCTTGTACTCCTAGGTGGGACGGAGGTTTAGAACCTTGGCCTTCATCGCTATGTGATGGTGTTGGTGTCCCACATAATATTTCTTGGTTCTCATTTGTTGCTGGTGGTACAGATTTATGTGTGGAGGTTGCTCCGTTCATGTGTGCAATGGGTGGTGGAGCTATAGGTCTTCAATCTGGCGTATATAACTTTTGTGAAGATGACGGTGGAAAATGTATCGGTGGTGATGCCTTTTGTTCAAGTAGATTAGAACCTATATCTTACGGTCTTTCTGATCTGATAGTAGGAAACACTTATTACCTGTTTGTTGATGGTTGTAATGGTGCCGAGTGTGATTACGAAATTACCATTGAAAAAGGATTAGAATTTGTTTTAGATACTCCTGAAGAAGTGGTGGTTGTACCTAGTTGTGAACAAATTCCAGGAACCCCTCCAAATGTATTCTGTCCACAGACAATACTTCAATTTGCTATATTGCATGAAGGAGATTCTCCTTCAGATGGAGGTAAGTATGATGATCCTGGTCCATATAATCCGAATTTATCCGCAGAATTTTTCTGGACATTCAATCCGCCTATTGAGGGAATATCTGATGGTTCATGGACAACAGGTGAAGATGGTGATGGCTACGAAATTCCAGAATTATCATTTGATTTTGTGACGCAACCAACGGTATTCGAAATTTGTTTGACAGATATAGAGGCTGAATGTTCTGAAATTTCATGTAGCGATTGTTGCATTGAAGTAACCATTGCACCTATTGAAGATGAAATGTATGGACCTTATGAAGTTTGTGTTGAAGACTTATTAGAGGCTACCGGATGGGATCCTGGTGAGGTTGGTGAAGATCCTAATGGAGATGGTATCGAATGGATTGCCGCAGATAATATTAATTATGAGCAGGTTCAGGATGCAATTGCAAACAATGAAGGCATACTTGAATATATTGTCGAAGATTCAAAGTGTGGATGTCCTTTTATCCAAACTGTTGAAATCATTCCTATTGGGAATTTGGAACCTGTTGAAGTTACCTTTTACATGTTTGATTGTCAATTCAGAAATGAAGATGGCGAGTTTGATTCTTATGACTGGGAGTGGCAAAATGACATATACGAGTTGACTGTAGATATGGAAGAATTCTTTTTAAGAATTGAAGAAGGAGCATTGGTAAGAGATTGGGATAAAGAAAGATGTGATTCCTTGTTATTGATTACCATTGATACAGCAATCGTGTTTGGAGGACTAGCACAAGGACCTTGTACGCCTATCGGAACGGAATACTGTTTCGAATTAAACCTCGAGGGTCTTGAAGATGAACATGAAGATCATAGCCCTGTTATGCCGAATTACATCGAGATGAGATGGAAAGATGAAAATGGAGTAATTGTGACTACGGGACCTTGTTTTAATGTAACTCCAGACTTTCAAGGTTTGTATACCGTTGAATTGGATTACAGCTTCGTTGATGGTGCTTATGATCCAGAACTGGTAATCTTAGATGAATGTATTAGAGATTTTGGTCCTTTTGACTTGCAGACAGGCATTGCTGCGCCTCCAGAAATAATTGGTGAAGATTTATTCTGCGAGAATGATATTGAAAATAAATTATTTACTGTTGCAATACCAGGAGCAGAGACAAGTTATGATTGGATGTTTCCAACAGGTTCAGTCGGTACTTTGTTGAATTCTCCGGTTAATGATTCTGTAAGAATAGATTTTACTGATTATGATTTTGATGCTAATGAACCGATATTGGTGGTAGCCAATACCCCTTGTGGGATGAGTCCAGTAGTAGAAGTTTTTGTCGAAAGCATTCCATTACCAGTACCTGACTTTACACTAGGTTCACCAGTATGTGTTGGTGAATTGGCGATTGCAGAGTTCACTGGAGATGTTAATGATATATCTCAGTTTATCTGGTCATCAGACAATTACACCAGTGGCAATCAAAGTGGGGCGGGTCCAGTGAATTATTCTTCTGCAACACCAGGAATATATCCTGTGACACTTATAGTTATAGATGATAATGGTTGTGAATCCTTGCCAGTGGAAAGGGAGTTTGAAGTAATTGCTCCACTACCAGCACCTGTCTTGGATTGTTCAACAACAGCGAGTTCAATTCAGTTTACTTGGGATGCAATCCCAGGAGCTACTGGATATGTAATAAATGTTTTGAATTCACCTTCGGGTACTTCAACTATCAATAATTTGGATACGGAAACCTTTGTAGATTTTACAGGCTTAAGTGTTAACGATATTATTGAGATTGAAGTATTTGCTACAGGTGATGATCCATGTGGTGATGGTCCTTCTTCTTCTATAGAATGTCAGGCATTAGATTGTCCTTTGCCATTATGGGAGTTTAATTTATGGCAAGACACATCATTTTGTGTTAACACACCAATCGCTGCATTTATGTATGATGTAAGTGGTATTGATGGAACGGCAAGTTATGTTAGTTCATTTACCTCAGGTGTTGATGGGGGCGGTAATGTTGACCCTCAAGCATTTCCAGTAGGGGTTCATACAGTAACGATGACCTACACATACCAAAATGGTGATTGTACAAAAAGTAGAATGGTAAATATTGAAGTTTTTACGCAACCAGAAGCAAGCTTTACACCTTCTTTAAATGAACTATGTTTAGGTGAATTCATCACTATTGACGATACTAATGTTGATGCAGTAGCAACATGGGATTATGGTGTAAA
>JAJCYH010000002.1 GCA_029262995.1 Saprospiraceae bacterium
TAGTAGATTGGGATTACTCTGATCCAGGAGACTTTTCATGTGGTGATGTTATTACCATAGAAATCACAGCTGAAGATGATTGTGGTGTAGAACCTACTATTACTATTGATATTGATGTAACCATTGACGATACTACAGCACCTACGGTCGATGATGATGCAGAGGATGATACAGTGGAGTGTGGACCAAACAATGCAACTCAATTGGCCAACTGGATTAATAGTCATGCCAATGCAACTTTTGAGGACGATTGTTCCGACGAAAGTGCGTTTGAATGGTTTACTAATCCTGATCCCGTTGCATTAAGTGATTTGGTAATGGATTGTAGTGCTAGTGATGGGGAGGTGACTGTCGATTTTTGGGTGGAAGACGAATGTGGCAATTCAAGTAACGCAACTACGGCAACGTTTTTGGTAGAAGATACAACAGAGCCTACTTTCTTGGATGGTTCAAGTTTCTGGGACGCCACATTTGAATGCTCTGGTTCTGGTAACCTCGTAGATCTTCAAGCATGGGTAGCAGATATTACAGCTGGAATTGCAGTCTCGGATAACTGTACAGATGTTGCAACCTTAGAAGCTAGTTTAACCGATGATTTTAATAACGTTGGATTCCCGGAATGTGATGGTCCAGATATTGAAGTAACATTTACCATCACCGATGAGTGTGGTAATTCAGAAGAATATATAGCAACTGCCTCCTTAGAGGATACACAAGATCCTGTAGTGACAACAGCTGCTCAAGATTTAGTTTTAGTATGTGATCCAGCAAACAATGGTGCTGAAATTGCAGTTTGGATTGGCAATATTGGTAATGCAGTTATTGGTGACGATTGTACCCTAGATCCAGTGGAACTCGTTGTTTCTGATGATTGGTCGGGTAATGTTCCGGATTGTGATGGCAGTGGTTTTGAAACTGTAACCTTTACAATTGCTGATGAATGTGGAAATGAAGTAGAAACTTCTGCGGATATCATTGTTGATGACATTGATCCACCAGTTATTGATTTTATTGATTCTGCACCTGCTACTATTGAATGTAATATAGATCAAATCCAAAATGGTCAAATACAAACAATAATCCAGAGTACTGTAGCAGCTGCATTAGCTTCAGATTTTAACAATTGTACTACTCCAAATGATCTGGTTTGGTTTTTTTCACCTGATCCCGCACCTACATCTGCAACAACACCGGACCCTAACTGTTCAGGAACTGTTGCTGGTCTATATGAGTTTGATGTATGGGTTGAAGATGAATGTGGTAATCAATCTCAAGCTGAAGTCGTAACCATCACAGTTGAAGATACTGAAGGTCCATTAGATAGTGGAAACCTTCCTGACGATGAGGACTTTGAATGTCTTTCTGATGTCCCTGCGGCACCAGATCTATTTGCACCTGACCTTTGTGAAGGCATTCCTGCAATATTTGATGAAGTAATAGATGATGCTGATCCATGTAATATTACAATTGAAAGGACATGGATATTTGAGGATGCTTGTGGAAATATGGGTGATACTCACGTTCAGGTAATAGCAGTTTCTGATTCAGATGATCCCGAATGGATAGGTGATGAAGACGATTATTTGCCAGGCGATATTGACATTGTAGTTGCCAATTGTGACAATGGATTTTCTTTTCCAAATGGATATTTCGAGAATGAAGCAGAAGAGGAAGAATGGCCATTTTTCCCATTGATGGAAGGTGCGCAATTTGAAGACAACTGTGGAGCAACATTTACCTTAGTAGGACCTCCTCCTACGGAAGAATTTCCCGAAGGATGTACTGATATACAATATATTATTGAAGATGAATGCGGAAATCAAATTACTCATGAATTTGAAGTTTGTATTATCTGCTCTAACTGTGCAGGTGGTGGTATCACCTGTAACTTGTCTTGTGAAACTATTCCAGCTTGTCATACTTGTAACATTGAAGAATTATTGGATGGTTTTGAATCTTGTACTCCTGAGTGGGACGGAGGTTTAGAGGATTGGCCATCATCACTTTGTGATGGTGTTGGTGTCCCTCATAATATTTCTTGGTTCTCATTTGTTGCTGGTGGTTCAGATTTATGTGTAGAGGTTTCCCCGTTCATGTGTGCAATGGGTGGTGGAAGTATAGGTCTTCAATCAGGCGTATATGACTTTTGTGAAGATGACAATGGAGATTGTATCGGTGGTGATGCCTTTTGTTCAAGTGGATTAGATCCTATCTCATACGGTCTTGCTGACCTGATTGTAGGAAACACTTATTACTTGTTTGTTGATGGTTGTAATGGTGCCGAGTGTGATTACGAAATTACCATTGAAAAAGGATTAGAATTTGTTTTAGATACTCCTGAAGAAGTGGTTGTTGTACCGAGTTGTGAGCAAATTCCTGGAACTCCTCCAAACGTATTTTGCCCACAGACTATCCTTCAATTTAATATATGGCATGAAGGAGATTCTCCTTCAGATGGAGGTGAATATGATGATCCTGGTCCATATAATCCAGATTTATCCGCAGAATTTTTCTGGACATTCAATCCGCCTATTGGGGGAATATCTGATGGTTCATGGACAACGGGAGACGATGGCGATGGCTATGAAATTCCTGAACTATCATTTGATTTTGTGACGCAACCGACGGTATTCGAAATTTGTTTGACAGATATAGAGGCTGAATGTTCTGAAATTTCATGTGACGATTGCTGCATTGAAGTAACCATTGCGCCTATTGAAGATGAAATGTTTGGTCCATACGAAGTTTGTGTTGAAGATTTATTAGAGGCAACCGGATGGGATCCTGGTCAGATTGGCGAAGATCCAAATGGAGATGGTATCGAATGGATTGCCGCAGATAATATTACATACGATCTGGTTCAGGATGCAATTGCCAATAATGAAGGCATACTTGAATATATGGTCGAAGATCCTGAGTGTGGTTGTCCTTTTATACAGACTGTAGAAATCATTCCTATCGGTAATTTAGAACCTATTGAAGTTACCTTATACATGTTTGATTGTCAATTCAGAGATGAAGATGGTGATTTAGATTCTTATGACTGGGAATGGCCAAATGATACTTACGAGTTGACTGTAGATATGGAAGAATTCTTTTTCAGAATTGAAGAAGGAGCATTGGTAAGAGATTGGGATAATGAAAGATGTGACTCCTTGTTATTGATTACCATTGATACAGCAATTGTATTTGGTGGAATATCACAAGGACCTTGTACGCCTACTGGTACGGAATACTGCTTCGAATTAAACCTCGATGGTCTTGAAGATGAACATGAAGATCATAGCCCTGTTATGCCAGATTACATCGATATGAGATGGAAAGATGAAAATGGAGCCACTGTGGCTACAGGACCTTGTTTTAATGTAACGCCGAACTTTGAAGGCTTTTATACCGTTGAATTGGATTACAGCTTCGTTGATGGTGCTTATGATCCAGCACTGGTAATTTTAGATGAATGTAATAGAGATTTTGGTCCTTTTGACTTGCAGACAGGAATTGCTGCGCCTCCAGGAATAAATGGTGAAGATTTATTCTGCGAGAATGATCTTGAAAATAAATTATTTACTGTTGCAATAACAGGAGTAGGGACAAACTATGATTGGACGTTCCCAACAGGTTCAGTTGGTACTTTGTTGAATTCTCCGGTTAATGATTCTGTAAGAATAGATTTTACTGATTATGATTTTGATGCTAATGAGCCGATATTGGTGGTAGCCAATACCCCTTGTGGGATGAGCCCAGTAGTAGAAGTTTTTGTTGAAAGCATTCCATTGCCAGTACCTGACTTTACACTAAGTTCACCAGTATGTGTTGGTGAATTGGCGATTGCAGAGTTCACTGGGGATGTTAATGATATATCTCAGTTTATCTGGTCATCAGACAATTATACCAGCGGCAATCAAAGTGGGGCGGGTCCAGTGAATTATTCTTCTGCAACACCAGGAATATATCCTGTGACACTTATAGTCATAGATGATAATGGTTGTGAATCCTTGCCGGTGGAAAGGGAGTTTGAAGTAATTGCTCCACTACCTGCACCTGTCTTGGATTGTTCAACAACAGCGAGTTCAATTCAGTTTACTTGGGATGCAATCCCAGGAGCTACTGGATATGTAATAAATGTTTTGAATTCACCTTCGGGTACTTCAACAATCAATAATTTGGATACGGAAACCTTTGTAGATTTTACAGGCTTAAGTGTTAATGATATTATTGAGATTGAAGTATTTGCTACAGGTGATGATCCATGTGGTGATGGTCCTTCTTCTCCTTTAGAATGTCAGGCATTAGATTGTCCTTTGCCATTATGGGCGTTTAATTTATGGCAAGACACATCATTTTGTGTTAACACACCGATCGATGCATTTATGTATGATGTAAGTGGTATTGATGGAACGGCAAGTTATGTTAGTTCATTTGCCGCAGGTGTTGATGGGGGCGGTAATGTTGACCCTCAAGCATTTCCAGTAGGGGTTCATACAGTAACGATGACCTACACATACCAAAATGGTGATTGTGCAAGAAGTAGAATGGTAAATATTGAAGTTTTTACGCAACCAGAAGCAAGCTTTACACCTTCTTTAAATGAACTATGTTTAGGTGAATTCATCACTATTGACGATACTAATGTTGATGCAGTAGCAACATGGGATTATGGTGTAAA
>JAJCYH010000003.1 GCA_029262995.1 Saprospiraceae bacterium
ACTCAGATGAAGTGACATCTAGTCACTTCATTCAATTCAAAAAGTATTGTAGCAAAGAGATTAAATTAAGGCTATGAATTGAAAACCTTCGTTCAAGCCTTTTTTTTATTTTTCACTACAAGTGGAATAGAAAAGCTCATAGTTAACTCTGTGGGCTTTTTTTATGCCCAGTTTATAATGGACAATGGTATGCTGACTGACTACAGGGAGCGTCAGTAGAGGTGATAAGTCGTCTCCCTACTCTATGGCTACCCACCCTCGCTTGAGAGCGAGGTTCACTCAGATGAAGTGACATCTAGTCACTTCATTCAATTCAAAAAGTATTGTAGCAAAGAGATTAAATTAAGGCTATGAATTGAAAACCTTCGTTCAAGCCTTTTTTTTATTTTTCACTACAAGTGGAATAGAAAAGCTCATGGTTAACTCTATGGGCTTTTTTTATGCCCAGTTTATAATGGACAATGGCATGCTGACCGACTACAGGGAGCGTCAGTAGAGGTGATAAGTCGTCTCCCTATTCTATGGCTACCCACCCTCGCTTGAGAGCGAGGTTCACTCAGTTGAAGTGACATCTAGTCACTTCATTCAATTCAAAATGTATTGTAGCAAAGAGATAAATTAAGGCTATGAATTGAAAATCTTCGTTCAAGCCTTATTTTTTCACTAATTTGTAAATTGTATTGCAATTTCAACTCTCTTTTCTTCTTTAATGATTTTAAGCAATGAAATTTTATTGCTAATTTTATTTTCCCTATTTGAGTTTTTCATTTCCAATTGGTTTGTCGATTAAGATTTTAGGATTTATTCTGATTTCCTTTGGTCTGCTTACAATTAGTTTGTAGAAATCTGTAAAATTGCTATTGATGAAGTTTTTAGTATTTCTTTTTAGTTTGGTATGCTCTTTTGACTGTTTTTGTCAAGCGATAAATTATACATCTGAACAAGTTCATGAATTGGATAAAGCAGCTTGTGGAACACCCCCAATTACTTTTGAGGATAGAATCAAAGGATTAAAATCTAAAGGAAAAGTAAGCTTGAATAAGAATAATGGTTTTACACAATTGCCAATAAGAGCTCACATATTCCGATTGGATGATGGAAGTGGTGGTTTGCCTCTTAGTGATTTAAACGAAGCTTTGGCTAATTTGAATAATGTTTACCATCCAGAAAGTATTGAATGGTATTTGGCTGATGTAAATTATATAAATAGTACCGCATATTATACATTTGAAACTTCAGAAGAACCTGCAGTGCGTGCTGCGTATTTAATCGATGATGCAGTTAATGTGTTTTTTGCAAATGAAGTGTCAAATGGTTCAGGAGCATATTATTGTGGATATGCTTATTATCCTGCCAATAGCGATCAAAGCCTTTGTATTCTGATGGACAATGGATGTACATCAACTTCTGTAAATGGAACCTTTGTCCATGAATTTGGACATCATCTGAGTCTTCCACATACTCACAATTATACTTCAAATGGGAATGATCATTCTTTAGCTGAACATGTACCACGATCAGGACCACAGTCTAATTGTTCAACTGATGGTGATTTTATTTGTGATACTGAAGCTGATCCAACCGGTCCTACTTCTGCTTGTATTTATACCGGAGGTGAATCTGACATTTATGGCAACGCTTATGAGCCTCCAGTTGATAATATTATGTCTTATTATTCTGATGCTTGTGGTGGCATTTTTACGCCTGGACAATATACAGATATCGGGATAGGCTTAACATCTAGGTTGGGTCATTCTGCTTACGATTTAGATGGAGCAGCTCCTGAAAATGTGACTAACCCTTCTGGATTGACTGCTACAGTGAATAGCAATCAAATTGATTTAAGCTGGAATGACAATGCTAATAATGAAACAGGATTTTTAATTGAACGCTCTGATGATGGCGGGTCAACCTATAGAGCTCTACCTTTTGGAGGCGTAGCTGCAAATGTAACAAGTTTTATAGATACAGATTTAGATCCATTTACCGAGTATAGATATAGGGTAAAAGCAAGTAATGATGATCCAGATCATTATTCTAATATTATAATTATAACATCTGAACGATGTTATACAGCTAGCTTACAATTTAACTCAGGGCAACTAATTCAATCTCCTGTAGACATACCAAACTTACCTGTTACTGCTCCCACTTGTCAATCCGTATTTCCTGTTACAATTACTGTTGTTGGAGACTTTGGAGCTAGTTTCGAAATCTGCGATATCTTAGGAGAAGACATGGCGGTTTTAGATCAAACAGAAATTGCACCAGCGGACTGTAATCTTGATGGAGCTACGACTTCATTTAATATCAATACAACTCAATATAACATTTGGGCACTTAACGGAACTATAACTTTCTATATAGATGCCAACGTTAATGTTGGCGATTTTTGTTCTCAAAATACAGTAGTTGCTTGTATAGAAATAGATGATTGTGGAAATGGTTCTTGCCCTGAAAACTATAGCGGTGTTAACGAACTAACAGGATTACAAGTTGTTTCAGAAGATTTTGAAACAGATGGCGAAATAGAAACAAGCCAAAGTATTGAAGGCTCTATTGGCGTAACTTATGATTCCGGTGTATCTATTACGTTTTTGCCAGGATTTCAAAATGCTATTGGATCTTTTTTCGAAGCTTTTATTGATGGATGTGGTAATCTCTTTAAAGAACCTGAGGAACAATCTTCAGACAAATAGATTATAACATCTTTTCAGGCCTTACCCAAAGATCAAATTCTTTTTCAGTCAGATAAGCTAATTTAAGAGCAGCTTCCTTAAGGCTTGTTCCTTCTTTATAAGCTTTCTTAGCAATTTCAGCAGCTTTATCATAACCAATTTTTGTATTTAAGGCGGTAACTAACATCAATGAATTGTTAAGACTCTCATTAATCCTTTGCTCATTAGGAGTAAGACCAGCAATGCAATTATCACAAAAACTTAATGCAGCATCCCCTATCAGTTGAGCGGACATTAGAAAATTGAAAATCATGACGGGTTTAAAAACATTCAACTGAAACTGACCACTCATACCAGCTATGTTTATCGTTACATCATTCCCCATTACTTGGGCCATTGCCATTGTAAGTGCTTCAGATTGAGTAGGATTTACTTTACCAGGCATAATGGAAGAACCAGGCTCATTGGCTGGAATTGTAATTTCTCCGATACCACATCTAGGACCAGATGCTAACATTCTAATATCATTTCCAATTTTCATCAAAGAAACCGCTACAGTTTTCAAAGCGCCATGGCTTTCAACGAGTGCATCATGAGCAGCTAATCCTTCAAATTTATTGACACCTGTTACAAATGGATGTCCTGTTAACTTAGCAATCTTTGAAGCTACAGTCTTACTGTATTTCTTTGGCGTATTTAGACCTGTTCCAACCGCAGTACCGCCTAGAGCTAATTGAGCTAAGTGGCTCAAACTGTTTTTTATGGCTTTTATGCCAAAATCCAATTGACTAACATATGCGGAAAGTTCTTGTCCCAATGTTACTGGTGTAGCATCCATAAAATGCGTCCTTCCAATTTTTACAACTTTTTTATTGGCTTTGGATTTGTTATTTAGTTCGTCTCTTAATCTTTGAAGACCAGGTAATGTAACTTCCAAAAGTTTTGAATATGCAGCAATATGCATTGCTGTTGGAAACGTATCATTAGATGACTGAGATTTGTTAACATCATCATTTGGGTGAAGAATTTTTTTCTCATCAGTTAGTTTACCTCCCTTTATAACATGTGCTCTGTTGGAAATTACCTCATTAACATTCATATTGGTTTGAGTGCCAGAACCTGTTTGCCACACAACTAGTGGAAATTGATCATCTAGTTTACCTTGAATGATTTCCTTACAAACTTGAGCGATAAGTTTAGCCTTTGATTTCGGCAAGACACCTAATTCAGCATTGGTTTCAGCAGCAGCCATTTTTAATACACCATAAGCTCGAATTACTTCTATTGGTATTTTTTGACCACCAATGAGAAAGTTTTCACTAGAACGCTGGGTTTGAGCTGCCCAATATTTATCTGCTGGCACTTTAATAGTACCTATTGAATCTTTTTCTTTTCTGTAAGACATTGTTTTATTCAAGTTTAAATGAATTGCAAAGTTAATGAAGATGTTAATAAGATGAACTTCTTATCTTTAAGTTGGTTTCATATTTATACATTATTAACAAAAAAAGAATAAAATGGCTTTTGAATTACCATCTTTACCGTATGCACATGATGCTTTAGAACCTAATATTGATACAACGACCATGCAAATACATCATGGCAAACATCATGCGGGATATACTAGCAAATTAAATGCTGCTATTCAAGGTACAGATCTTGAATCTAAATCAATTGAAGATATATTAACCAATATGGATATGTCTAATGCTGCTGTTAGAAATAATGGTGGTGGCTATTACAACCACAGTCTATTCTGGACAGTAATGTCTCCTGATGGTGGTGGACAGCCTAGTGGTGAATTGGCAGATGCAATAAATTCTGCTTATGGTTCATTTGATGGCTTTAAAGAAAAATTTGCTTCAGCTGCAGGAACAAGATTTGGAAGTGGCTGGGCTTGGTTATGTGTTCATCCCGGAGGTAAGGTAGAAGTTTGTTCTACGCCTAATCAAGATAATCCATTAATGCCTGACGCTGGTTGTAATGGTAAACCAATTCTTGGATTAGATGTATGGGAACATGCTTACTATCTAAAATACCAAAATAGAAGACCTGATTATGTACAGGCCTTTTTCAATGTGATTAACTGGGAAGAAGTATCAAAAAGATATACAGAGAGTAAATAAAATGGAAATGCCTGAGTGTAAAGCTCAGGCTTTATTTATTAGAATTCTGCATTTCCTGGAAAACGAGGAAATGGAATTACATCTCTTATATTTGACATTCCAGTTATAAATTGCACTAGTCTTTCAAGGCCTAATCCAAATCCTGCATGTTCACAAGTCCCATACCTTCTGGTGTCCAAAAACCAATCCATCTCCTCAGCAGGAATATCAAAAGCTTTCATTCTTTCCAATAAAACATCTAGACGTTCTTCTCTTTGCGATCCCCCTACTATTTCTCCAATTCCAGGGAACAAGATATCCATAGCCCTTACAGTTGTATCATCTTCATTTAACCTCATATAGAAGGCTTTAATTTCTTTTGGATAGTCAGTAAGGATAACTGGTTTTTTAAAGTGTTTCTCAACAAGATATCTTTCATGTTCAGATTGGAGGTCAGTTCCCCATTCTTCAATGACATATTGAAATTTCTTTTTCTTGTTTGGTTTAGAATTCATCAATATCCTGATAGCCTCAGTATAAGTCAACCTTTCGAAATCATTTTCTACACAAAACTTTAATTTTTCAATGAGTTTCATTTCTGATCTTTCGATCTGCGGCTTTTGACTTTCTTCTTGTGTTAATCTTTCTTCAAGAAAATCAAGATCATCAGGATTCTGATCAATACAATATTGGATAACATATTTTAAAAGCTCTTCCGCAAGGTCCATATCATCATTGAGGTCAGCAAAAGCCATCTCTGGTTCTATCATCCAGAATTCTGCAAGATGCCTGCTGGTATTAGAATTTTCTGCTCTGAAAGTAGGCCCAAATGTATAAACATCCGTCAAAGCCAAAGCACCCAACTCAGCTTCCAATTGACCAGAAACAGTAAGATTAGTAGCCTTGTTAAAAAAATCTTCTTTGAAATTTATTTCATTATCATTGGTTAATGGTATATTCTTTAAATCAAGAGTAGTTACCTGAAACATTTCTCCTGCACCTTCAGCATCTGACCCAGTAATTATGGGAGTATGCAAATAATAAAAGCCTTTATCATTGAAAAATTTGTGGATTGCAAATGCTATACTGTGCCTAACTCTGAATACAGCACCAAACGTATTAGTTCGAAATCTGAGGTGTGCAATTTCTCTTAAAAACTCAAGACTATGACGCTTTGGCTGTAAAGGATATTTAGAGGGGTCAGCTTCTCCTAATATTGTTACTTGAGAGGCTTTGATTTCAACTTTCTGTCCAGAGCCTTGTGACTCAACAACGGTTCCTTGAGCTTTAATAGCAGCTCCGGTATTAATTTTTTTTATTTCGTCTTCAGTTAAAGAATCTTTATCTATTACAACTTGGAGAGTATGTATCGTAGATCCATCATTCACTGCAATAAATTGATTGTTTCTAAATGTTCGAACCCAACCATTGATCACCACTTCATAATCCTTCTGGTCTGATGCCAGAATCTCTTTTATTTTTTTTCTTAGAGACATGTTTTAATATTGAATTGCAAAAGTAATTTAAATGCAATGGAAAGGAAACTAAATCATTCTACTTTTATGATTCAATCATTGTGAATAAATTAAGTGTTTTACGATAGATTTCCTGCTTATTCTGCATAAAACCAGGAGCATACAATGCCGTTTCAGAAGCATTCATGATTTCTTCAAAACTGTCAATCTGCTCTTTAGTCAAAGGAGTAGATTTTAATTTCTCAATACATTCTGAAGTATTGATGTGAAACGCCTGAATATTGTATTTGTCTTGAATAAATTGCTTAACCGATCTGGATAATTCTTCATAGAATGTTGGATTATTCTCACTATTGATAAGCATTGATAATTTCTCCAACCTGAGTTTAGCTTTCTCTAGTGCTTTCTTCCGTTTGATTTCAAGAGGATCTTTTTGACCTGATTTTCTTAGATATATATTATATGAAAACAATGTGATAATTGATAAGACAAATAAAATCAAATAAACATTATGTAGAAAAGTGCCATGTATTTTTCCTGATGATTTTGACAAACTTGTATTTGGAAAAATATCGTTATTCACTGAATTATGATTTGTGGAGCTTATTGATGAAAAGCTATTTCCAGGTATTACATTTACGGGTGGTAGGGTTTTATGGATCTGAATATATTTTTGACTATCTGGGTTAAAGTAAGTAAACTCTGGATCTATCAGGTATTTACCAGGAAATCTCGGGACAATAAGGTATTCGAAAGTTTTCCTATGGATCAGTTTATTTGATCTCGTGAATACTTCATCTTCAAGTACATTAGGGTCATATATGTCCAATGAGTCAGAGCTTAACCACATTGGTGGACCTACAGTTTTACTATCTCCATCTCCTGTGACTTGCAAAGTTATCGTAATGGCATCATCTGTTGTTATGCTTCTTTTTGCAACTACAGCATCCATGTTATATCTTCCTATAGCTCCAGAGAAACTTTTAATATCTGTGTATGGCGTATTTTTTACTTCAAGATTGATAGAGTCCGTTATAACCCTTTTTTGCTTAAGCTGAGAAGAAAAGAGAAAACTTCTAGAATTTTTAGAGGTTGCAATTCCTAAATTTATTGAAATTGGCTGTATGGTATAATAAGATTTTTGTTGTGGGAAAAGGCTATACCTACGAATGATTTTGGTTGCATACTCTTGTCCATTGATAATTTCCCTGGTTGTTGGTTCCTGACCAGTACTGAGCATTTCTGTATAAAAGCCTTCAAAGTCTGGTTCAGATAATACATTTACAGATCTGACATCCAATTTGGTATATAATTTATAACTTAGTGTAATCTGTTGTCCTACATAACTGACGGTATCTGAACATATGGTTTTGATGAAAACATCTTCATAATCATTCTTGTTGCTAGGAACAGCCTTTATCACTTTAATTCTTTGTGCTTCAGTGTATTTTTTCCCAGATGAGCTTTCTATGCTTGCAGCACCGATAATAAAGTTTCCAGTTTTTTTAGGACTAAGGCTATAAGAGTAACTCAGTTTCTTGCTCATTGAACCATTGACTACCCTCATTGAACTACTTCTATTTGGACCAGAAAGAATATCAAAGTCCTTAAAGGAAGGTGGTTTAAAATTTCTACCATCTTCATTTTCAAGAATGAACTGAACATCAACATAGGAACCCAAAACTATTTCTTTAGCATCCAGTTGAGCATAAAACCTTCCTGATTGGGCGTTAAGTTTAACACTACATAGAATCAAACAAAGAGAAAATAAAATATACCGCATTTATATTTTTCTAATCTTCGCTTTTGATTGACTAGACTTTTCTAATTTTTTGGAATCATCTTTATGAAAATTCATATTTGGCCATTGAAAGGATTCGAAAATAAAATTATTCTCCATTTTAGGATCTTCAATGATACCTAATGGATTAGGATAGACATTAAACTCCAATGCTTCTGTGTTAAGTTGTATATCTTGAGCTATTAAATAGGCTGGTGGAATATAATATTTTCCAATGTCCCTAGGTCTTAAGATATATGAAATTGATCGTTTACTAGATTTGGCACCATTTATAATCTGCATAGATGAACTATAATTGGGTCCGCTCAAGATATCCATTTCTTCAAATTTAGGGGCTTCAAATTTCCCCTCTGAATTCTCAATTATGAATTCAACTTTAATGCTATTACCAAGAAGGATAGAATCTTTACTCAAGTTAACTTGAAGTGATTGGGTATTTGCAGTAAAACCCATAAACAACAAACATGCTAAAATTGTATTTTTCATAGTTTTCTGGATTTTAATCAAAGTTAATATATAGCTGAAATATATAAAACCACTGAAAAGTTTCAACAGGTTAAAATTTTTACAAAATTTTAACTACCAGTCTTTCTTTGGTTTCTTCCTATTGGAATTAAATTTTCTTAGTTTTTCCTGCACCTTTAGCTCTTCGCTTTGAATAATTTGAAGTAGTTTTTTAGCATCAGTGCTGTCCAATTGTTGTTTCTCTAATCTTGAACTATCAAAGGAAGAACTTTGGTTTTGAATGCTGCTGTCTTTTTTTTCTTCTTGTTGGTTTTGCTGTTGGTCTTGTTGTTGATTTTCTTCGTTTTGCTGATCACTATTTTGCTGCTGATCATTATTTTGTTGATCTTGATCTTTGTTCTCTTCGTTTTGTTGATCACTATTTTGTTGCTGTTGCTGTTGTTGTTCCTGCATTTTAATCATTTTCATTGTTTCCTTAGCAGCGGCTAAATTGTATTTTGCCTCCTTATTATTGAGATTGTTCTTTAAAGCATTCTTATAGGCTTCAATAGATTCTTCAATTTTCTGATTATTATAATAGGCATTTCCTAGATTGAAATAAGCATTGCTGCGTTCTTCATTATTTTTTGCACGATTAACAGCTCCTTGATAATGGTCTATAGCTTCTTCAAAACGCTCTTGCTTATAGATAGCATTTCCCAAGTTAAAGTTTGACTTTAAAGAATTATCACTGTCTTTTGCCTTTCGGTAAAATTCTTCTGCGGTGGTATAGTTTTCCTGAATATAATTTTTATCACCATCCATTAACAGTTCATGGGATGACTGAGACCAAATCTGGTTGGAAAGAGATAGAAAGACTAATATGAATAGACGGTAAATCATAATCAAAAATCAAGTATGTTCTTTAAACGATTGTTATTGCCTTTTTTGTTTGTCACAAAAAATTCAATTACGAGAAAGAGGATACAACATATTAGGAAGTATTGAAAATAGCTATTATAATCTGTAAATGAACGTTGTTCAATTTCCTTTTTTTCGAGTTGATCTATCTCTTGATCAATGGCATCAATGGCTGACATGCGCGAATCGATTCTGAAGTATTTTCCTCCTCCAGCATTAGCTATATCAATAAGATTCTGTTCATTTAAAGAGGTTTTTACCACGTTCCCGTTTTCATCAGCTTTCAAAACTCTTTTTCCATTAACTGTAACCGGAATATAAGCACCTTCTAAGGTTCCAATACCTACCGTATAACTGGTAATTAATTTTTCTTTGGCTTCTTTGGCAGCTTCTATGGCTTCACTTTCGTGGTTTTCACCATCGGACAGAATGATCAGAGCTTTTTGCGTTTGATTTTCTTCACCAAAAATAGTTTCTGAAAGTTTGATAGCATCTGCAATCACGGTACCTTGGGTTCCGGCTTGTGTAGGATTGGCACTTTTAATGAAGGTTTCAGCTGATGCAAAATCGTCACTTAATGGCATTTGCAAATAGGCACTTCCCGCAAAGAAGATTAAACCTACTCTTTCCCCTCTGAACTTTTGAAGCAATTCTGATAGAAAGAATTTAGCTCTTTCCATTCTATTGGGTGAGATATCTTCCGCCATCATACTTTGTGAAATGTCCAGAGCAATAACTATGTCAGAGCTTTTGACTTTGAGTGTTTGTTTGCGACTTCCCCATTGAGGATTGGACCAAGCTAAAATACCAAAGGCTAAGGCCAAGAGTACCAATACAGATTTTAGCCATTGCTTTTTAGTTGAAAAATCTTTGAGAAGTCTGTCTATAATAGGCGCATCCCCTGCATCGTTTAACTTTTTCCTTTTAAAATTGGAATAAAAGTAAAACCATAGCAATGCTAGGGGCAGTAAACAAAGTAACCATAATATGAGCGAGACTTCAAATCTAAACATAGAATGGTATTAGGATAGATTATTCTACTTCTTCAAGAATACCTGCTATTTCTGGATCGACAAGAAGTCTACCACAATGTTCACATGTGATAATTTCTTTTCTATTTCCGATTTCTATTTGCAGTTGTGGAGGAATTCTATTAAAGCAACCGCCACAAGAACCTCTTCTATAAGTAACTACAGCAAGACCGTTACGGTAGGCGTTTCTGGTTTTGTCGTAGTATTTAAGCATTCTCTCTTCGATCTTCTGTCTGGCTTTATCAGACTTAGTCCTAAGAGTGGCTTCTTCTTTTTCTGTTTTTACAATAATCTTTTCGAGTTCTTCATTCTTAAGAACCAAATCTTTTTCTTTAGATTCTTTCTTTTCTGTAGTCGCTTCAAGCATTTCAACTTTAGCGGCCTTTTGATCATTTGCTTCTTTGATTCTTTTTTCAGAAAGTTGAATTTCCAAAGATTGAAGTTCGATCTCCTTAGTTAAAGCTTCGTATTCTCTGTTGTTCTTTACTTCATCTAATTGTTTTTGATAACGTTCGATTAAAGTTTCAGAAGTCTTGATATTATCTTTATGCTTAGAGATATTATCTTCAAAATCATCCAGTTGTGATTTGAGCTTATTAATCCTAGTTTCAAGACCTTTTATTTCATCTTCAAGATCGCTCACCTCAATAGGCAATGCACCTTTCATGATTTTAATCTCATCAAATTTTGAATCAATAGTTTGGAGATCATAGAGGGCTCGCAAACGCTCTTCTATTGTTTTAGTTTTCTTAGCCATATTTAGAGATAATTAACCGGATTAGTGTTCATTTTTGTGTAATGGGTTGCAAAGTTATTAAATTTATTTGTCAAAATCTCGTGTATCATTTTAATTGTGTGTTGTTCACTCTCAAAATGACCGATATCTGCTATAACTATTTGGTTATCAGCATCAAAGAACTCGTGATATTTGAAATCTGAGCTGATAAATAGCTCTGCACCTTGCTTGATGGCCTCTGAAAGTAAAAATCTACCAGATCCACCACATAATGCAACCTTTTTGATTTTTTTATTTAAAAAATTGGTGTGCTTTATTGTTTTTAGTTTAAGATGGCTCTTCATCTTGATTAAAAACTGCTCTTCATCCATAGATTCGGGCAATAATCCGATAGCACCAGAGCCAATTTCCTGACCTTCATCGCTAAATTCGGATTTACTTTTAAGAATACATACATTTTTTAAGTTCAGGATACCAGCAAGATAAGTATTAACGCCATTATAGTAGACATTATCCAAATTGGTGTGTATTGCGATCAGGTTGATATTGTTTTTAATGGCTTTTTGAACAATACGTTGAACATAATTTTTTCCCGTAAGGGATTTTAAACCAGAAAATATAATTGGGTGATGCGACACTATCACATTTGCGTCAAGCGTAATGGCTTCATCAATGACATCTTCTGTTACATCTAGGCTTACCAGAACGGATTCGATTTGATCCTGTTCATTGCCTACAAGGTGACCGCTATTATCATAAGATTCCTGGTATTGCAATGGTGCCCATTGATTCAGATAATCCAAGAGTTCAATGACCTTCATATCTAGCTGTTTTTTATTTTATCGATTATAGCACTAGTAGAGTAACCATCTAGGAAGTCAATGGTTTTTACCTCTCCCCCATGTTCTAGAACAATATCAGAACCTACGATATCAGAAACTTTATAGTCGCTACCTTTCACCAGGACATCTGGTACTATAGCATTAATGATGTTATAAGGTGTTTCCTCTTCAAACATGATAACAAAATCTACACTTTCAAGACCTGCTAGCATATTCATACGATAACCTAAGTTATTGATTGGTCTTGATTCACCTTTTAGTTTTCTGACTGACTCATCAGAATTAACAGCTACAATGAGGCAATCTCCTAATTTTTTGGCTTTTGAAAGATAATCCACATGACCTGGATGCAGAATGTCAAAACAACCGTTACTGAAGATTATCTTTTGCTTATTGAATTTGAGCAACTCCACCAGACCTGATAATTCTTCTTTTGAGATGATTTTTTTCAAAATAATGCCTTGTCTTTTCTTATTGTAAAGTTTGGCCAAAGTTACCTTACTTTTTCTTCAATAATATACAAATTATAAGCCTGTTTGAACTCAATCCCTTCAATTTCAACAATAAGGGTGGCGGGGGCGTCTGCTAATCTCCTTTCAAAGAGCACATCCCAGCTGTTGTCCTTACCTGGCGTAATCGTATCTCTTTCAAGCACCCATTCGTCCACATAGGCGATTTGCTCTTCTAATGATCCTACCATTAATTTATGTGCCCTAGAATCTTCCATCATATATGCGGCTGATTCAGTTGCATAAAGAGCAACATCAATCCCTGCATAATTGGAGGTAGTACCTATAGCAATAATTCCTATGCCAATGCCTATAGCATTGCTGATGTCGCGTGATTTTTTCTCTCTTTGTATATCCCTGTTAGTCATTTCCAGTTGATAGATAATATCCCGTTTATCAAGGGCGTCGAGTAAAACGGTTTTACCGTCTTTATTTATTAAGCTTAAGCTGATGTCTTTATGGTCAATGATTAGGTCATTGTTGGTGTTATTGAAGATATCTACTTCAAACACTACATAGTCCAGGGCATCTCCTGAGAAGTAGCTTTCAACTCTAATGTCTCTGGCTCTACTTAGATCTGCTTCTGAGCTGGTTTTTTCCGCTTCAAAGAAATATACTTTTTTGGCACAAGAACTTAGCGAAAGACAATAGGCTAGTAGTACAAGAAGAATAATGACACGAGATTCAATAAGCTTATTCATAGTAATTACAATTATCGGCAAGTTAAATGCTCTTGAAATTTCTTGCAAACGCTTAACAAAAGTTTAATTGGAAATATAATGATTATAGGGGGGTGATATTTTTTTAATATTTTTTAATAAAAAATTGCAGAATCCCAGCAATCAATATAAATTTGCACTCGCTTAAAAGCCTCCTTTACTGACGTGCCAAAGGCAGTCAGCATTTAGAAGGATCAGATCAAAAATGTTTGATAATATATTTTAAGTTAAAATAAATAATTGCCTCCTTCACTGACGTGCCTAAAGCAGTCAGCAATTAAAAGGGTCAGATCAAAGATGTTTGGTTGTATAATTTAATGTAAAATGAATAAAAGCCTCCTTCACTGACGTGCCAAAGGCAGTCAGCATTTAAAAGGGTTAGATCAAAGATGTTTGGTTGTATAATTTAATGTAAAATGAATAAAAGCCTCCTTAGCTCCCTCCTTCACGGTGTTACGGCGGGTGCGGCAGCTGGAAGCAGCTTCGCAGCAGTTTTAATGAAGATTAGAACAATAGAATAAAAGTGAAGATTTTAAATAAAAGCCTCCTTAGCTCAGCTGGTTAGAGCGGCGGACTGTTAATCCGTAGGTCCAAGGTTCAAGTCCTTGAGGAGGCGCCCATGAAGCAGAGCTTCGCTTTGCTTCAGCACGCTTCACGGCGCGCCAATGATATTAGCCACTCAATGGAATGAGTGGCTATTTTTTTTTACTAGACCTTATATTCCTAGAATCAATCTTTACATCTGGTAAGTTTCATGATTTATTAATATGTCGGCCAAGCTCTAGTTTGGGTTGGCCTTGAACTGTGCGAATCTCTAGTTTGGGTTTGTCCAGAACTGTGCGAAGCTCTGGTTTGGGTTTGTCCAGAATTGTGCGAAGCTCTAGTTCTGGGATTATCTACTCTGTTTAAATTGTGTGGTTTTTATTGTTTACTCTTCAATTTATCTCGTCATTACATTACAAGACAATGACAAAGTTAAAAGGCCTAGGTTTTTATGTATATATTTTATTGTCGGAAAAAGACAATCAATTTTATGTTGGATATACATCGAACTTATATAAGAGATTTCAGCAGCACTGTGATGGACTGACTAAAAGTACAAGAAATAGGAGGCCACTTAAGCTTATATTTTATGAGGCCTATTTATATAAAGAAGATGCTTTAAGAAGAGAAAAATACTTTAAAACTTCAGCGGGAAAGAGAGCATTGAAGTTAATTCTAAATAAAAAACTATTCAAAATCAGATTAAATATCTAGGTCTGCCATAAACCGTGCGAAGCTCTGGTTTATGGCAGCACTGTGAAGGACTGACTAAAAGTACAAGATATCGGAGGCCTCTAAAGCTCATCTTTTATGAAGCATATTTATATAAATCTGATGCTTTAAGAAGGGAGAGGTATTTTAAAACTTCTAGGGGAAATAGAGCATTGAAGTTAATGCTAAATAAAACACTTTTCAAAATCAGATTAAATATCTAGGTCTGCCATAAACCATGCGAAGCTCTGGTTTATGGAGGTCCAAGGTTCCCTGCTATTTAGGCCAATCGGCATACAAAATTGGCAATTAATATGGATAAGTCTTTAAAGTACAAAACTGTACTAGTACGAAAAGTATACTTCCTTTTTGTGCGGTCATTATTAAACGATCAAAGTAGGTAGTGCACTTTCATTTGATGAATTAAAATGTGAAATTAAGGTTCCACAATATGACCAATCATTATAAATGGTTATTCAACTATGTAGTTAACTAATTATATTTTATATCTTTGCATTGACAATAACTTAATATGAATAGAGACTACATTAAAGAACTTGGTTACAGGGCCTTGGATAATCGGTTAAAACGTATAAGCGACAGGATGTCTCATGGTACAAGAAAATTCTTCAAGCAAATAGATATTGATGTAGAGCCTAGCTGGCATTTAGTTTTCAAACTATTAAAAGAAAAGGATAAGATTACCATGGTTGAAATAGCAGAGCAGCTTGGTTATTCGCATCCCTCAATGGTCGTAATGCTTAAAAAGATGAGGGTTAAAGGATATATAATTGCTGAAAAGGATACCAATGATGGCAGGAAACAAAATATAAAACTCACTCAGAAATCTTATGACCTTCTTCCCAAATTAGAAAAAATATGGAGCAGCTGTGAAGAAGCTATTTATAAGATGTTAAAAGAAGACCTTTCAATATTAAAACATCTTGATAAAATCGAGGAATCACTTAATACTATTCCGTTCTACGATCGCTTTTATCACGAATATATAAATATCAAAAACTTATAATTATGAATGCTTCAAAAAATGGTTCCATATTTTTATTAGACCAAAATACTACTTTGTGTTCACGAAGAGGTATGATAAGAACTTTAGGACTGACACTAGGTGCTTCTGCACTTCCTTCTTTTATGTCAACTGCAATGACAGAAGTGTCAGTAGATGCTTTAGATCATGGAGAAAAAATTATTCCTGTGGAGGAAAAAGAATTAATTGAAATGCAAAAATTTATTGAGGACTGTATCGCTGCCAACAATGAGGCAAATTCTCAAGAAGCAGTTAAGGAGGTTTTAGCTAAAAGTGTATCTAATCCTTCATCCATGTTGAAAACAATTGGCGAACCTACTGAAGCAGGTTTAAAGATTTTTCTTCGCTCCAAAGATTTAACAATTTTTGCTGCTTCATGGACGCCTCAAATGAATCTTATGCCACACAACCATCACATGTGGGCAAATATCGGCATTTATACGGGAAGAGAAGACAATATCATTTGGGAACAAACTAACGACGGATTAAACGCTAATGATGTTAGGTGTTTATTTGCGGGAGATGTTGCTACTCTAAACACAAGCGCTATTCACTCAGTCACCAACCCACTCCAGAGATTTACCGGAGGGCTTCATATCTATGGTGGAGATTTCTTTGTTACGGAACGCAGTCAGTGGGATCCTGAAACACTTGAGGAAGAACCTTCGAATGGTGAAATTATCCGCAGTATCTTTAAGGAAGCAAATGAACAAATGCGTAGAATGAAAATAGACTAATAAGCAGTCCATTATCTAACTCATTATCTTGATAGAAATATGCCGATGGCCTCATCAAATCAGTAAAGAAGTCAAACTTATTAAAAATATTTAATATGAAAAGAGAGCTAATATCAGGGGATAGTCCATATGAGAAAATTGTTGGATTCAGTAGAGCAGTACGGGTTGGACCATATATAACAATTGGAGGGACAGCGCCAATGGATGAAAATGGTAATACCGTAGGGATTGGTGATATATCTGTACAAACTAAACAGTGTCTAGAAATAATTAAAATGGCATTGGAAAAAGCTGGTTCAAGTTTAAAGGATGTAGTTAGAACTAGAATGTTGTTAACAAATATAGAAGACTGGAAAGGTGCTGCTGAAGTAAGAGATTCATATTTTAAAACCATAAGGCCTGTTGATACCATTATGCAGGTATCACGATTTATTAATCCAGAATGGTTAATAGAAATAGAGGTAGATGCTATTATCTCTTCTTCAACAATAGATAAAGACAAATTAACTGATTGTATTTAAGTTCATTTGAAAGGCAATCAAATAGATGCATCGAGACTCTTACCCCAAGTAGTAAGACAAAATATACTTGTCCGATAGATGCCAAGCTTAATTTAAGTCAGGATACGTTTGATTGTTATAAATTAGTGTTATAAATGCAACTTAAAC
The DNA here is from genome assembly GCA_029262995.1 of Saprospiraceae bacterium. Lineage (GTDB taxonomy): Bacteria > Bacteroidota > Bacteroidia > Chitinophagales > Saprospiraceae > RFSX01. The sequence continues at coordinate 16,966 of JAJCYH010000003.1, forward strand.
AAACAATTGAAAAGCTTGGCGTTGTAAAAGTTATTGCCACTTTATTAATAATGGTACTTCTTATTGTATTTGTATTTAGGGAACAAATAAAAGAAAGCAAATACACAAAAGCGAAACTTGAAATATTTGATAGGATGAAAGATAGTAAGCTTAAAGATTGGCCATCAGAAATATCCAATGTTATCGACAGCATGATATTAGAAAATCAGGATACACTTAATAGTGGAAATTGATCTGTCAAGCTTATTACAACCAACTGCACTTATAGTTTTGATTTTTCAAGCCTCTTTATTATAAGAGTTAGGAGTTCTTTCTGCTCCTCCAATTCTGATGTGAGTTTCTCATTTTCATTTTTAAGAGCCTGGATAGCCAGCATCATGATCCCGTCAGAATCAATTGTTGATATTGACTTATTGTTTTCACCCAATCCAAATGCTTCATAGAAATCTTCAGCAACGGCTCCAATGTGTGGTACGTTTTTTCGATCTTTATAGTTCCATTTTTTAATGTCGAGAGACATTAACTTTTCGAGAACATCTTTTTTATTAACGGATTCTAAATTTTCTTTAAGATCTATTGAAGAGGGATTACTCAAACCTGCTGTTACTTCAAATGTTCCATTGATCTTTACAAAGTCGTTGTCAAATTCTCCATAGATTAAAGGGTCATCATCTTCTGCATTGTCAATGAATAGTTTGTCAGAAATTGCACCATTTCCAAATGTTGGTCCCGAGTGAGCTCCAATACACACGTTATTAGAGCCTGTAATTTGTTTGCCTGATTCAGTACCAACGAAGCTATTGAAACTGCCGATAAGGTTATTTAAGCCAGAATCAGCTCCAAAAAAGCAGTTTTGACTACCAGATGTATTTTTTTCTCCTGCACGTTCACCAAAGAAACTGTTATTTGAACCTGTTGTATTGTCAAAAGCAGTGAATGATCCAAAGAAGCTATTTTTTACACCTAGTGTATTTTTTGAACCTGTTGATGCTCCAAAGAAGCTGTTATTATCTCCGTCAGTATTTGCAAACCCAGCTCCGTGACCAAAAAAACTATTTCTATGTCCAATTGTATTTTTCTCACCAGAAGCTCGCCCAAAGAAGCTGTTGTAGTCTCCAGTTGTGTTTGATAAACCGGTGCTTTGACCAAAGAAGCTATTGGCCTGCCCTGTAGTGTTAGAATTGCCGGAACGATCTCCAAAGAAACTATTTGAAATTCCAGTTGTTGTAGATTTACCAGAAAAGGCGCCGAAAAAACAATTAAAACTTCCTGAAGTGTTATTCATTCCAGCGTCCTTACCAAAGAAGCTGTTAGATCCTCCTCCGGTATTTTTATTTCCAGATCCTTCACCAAAGAAGCTGTTATTACCTCCTGTTGTATTGAATTCACCGGCATCTTGACCAAAGAATGAATTATTATTTCCAGTAGTATTGAAATATCCGGCATCTTCTCCGAAGAAACTATTATCTGAACCTGTTGTATTTCTGTTACCGGCGTCATCTCCGAAGAAACTGTTTCGAGTTCCTGTTGAATTAGTTTTTCCAGCAGCTTTACCGAAGAAAGAATTGGACGGCGCAGTCGTATTGTTTTTACCAGCTTCTATACCATAAAAGGAGTTAGAATTACCAGATGTGTTATTAAATCCGGCATCTTTACCAAAGAAGCTATTAGAAGAACCTGTGTTATTTCGACCTGCATCCCGTCCAAAGAAGCTATTAGAAGAACCTGAGCTACCAAATATTCCTGCGCCAATACCAAAGTAACTATTTGACGACCCTGTGGTATTCTTTTCACCCACATCTCTACCAACAAATGTGTTTGAAGTACCCGTTGTGTTATCACTACCTGCACCAATACCTATAAAGCTGTTGGTGCCAGTACAGTCGGAAGTGCATTGTCCCCAAAGCTGTGGCGATAAGCTAATAAATAAGGTGCAAAGAAAAGCAATAAAACGTGCCATAATTGAATGGTTTAATGTATTAATAAACAGATATCTAGTAAATTGTGACAGAAATTACAAAATCTTTATTCAACGATTGCAGAAATCAAATGATAATTAATCACAGTAGATGCTTTTAATTATTAAAATGTTTACTCCAACTTCATCAGAAATATCCAATGTTATCGACAGCATGATATTAGAAAAGAAAGATACACTCGATAATGAAAATTAATCTTTTGAATTTTTATACTTATGTCATCCAAGAGGTATATCTTGAACACGTATAAAGAAATGTCTTCGAGGATTTTAAATAATATCAGACATTTTTTTATTGAAAATGTATTTAAAATAGCTTAAATGATTTTTTCTTATTGATGAGTGTCAATTTATATGAAGCCATGAACAATTAATTATAAGATGATGTTATTGTTCGATATGCAAGATTGGGCTCATAAAATGGTAAAACGCGTTGGATTTCATTTAGACAAAACTTTGCTGGCAAACAATTTTTGATATATTCGGCAATTTTCTTTTATTGAAGCTGTAATTGAGTTGAATAAAGAAAATGATATTATGATATTTCTTTTACGAGAAATTGCCCTTAAAAGATAAATTTTTAATAAGGGATTTTATTATAAAAATAAAAAATGAAGAAAATTAAATTTCTCCCAATCATTACAATCCTTATTCTAGGAGCGTGTATTGGTGATGATTTCCTTAATGATACTGTCGAACCAGTACTTCGTATAACCAGTACTGTTGATACTATTGAGATTAATACTTCATTTAATTTTGAATCCATTTATTTGAACAATGTGGGAGTCGAGGAAGATGTAGAAGTGCAATGGTTCAGTTCACACGATGATGTTATCAAAATCAGAGAAAATGACGGTGTTGCAATGGCACTACAAGAAGGAAATTCAGTTATTTCTGTCAATTATGACGGTGGCTCTACAGCTCTTAAAGACTCTGTGGTTGTTACTGTTGGAAGCGAAACCATATCATTACCTGAAGAAAGGAGTGGATCAATTTTTACTACAAGCTCTTATGTTTTGAGAGGAGATTTCGTGATCAAAATGAACGGCAATAATATGCTTTTAGAATTTTCTGACAATTATGCTGCTTCAACAGCACTTCCGGGACTATTTGTGTATTTGTCAAATAACCGAAATTCTATTGCCAATGCGTTAGAAATAAGTGCCGTTGAGGTATTTTCTGGAGCACATTCTTATACTATTCCCAATGTGAGTATTAATGAATACAGCTATATAGTTTATTTCTGTAAACCATTTAATGTGAAAGTAGGTGACGGCGAAATAATTTGACATTATCAAATAATAGAATAAAATGAAAAACATCATATTTTCTCTTTTAACTCTCTTCTTTATCACGGGAACAATAAATGCTGGTGGGCCTTGGGTTCAGCAAAAGGGAAAAGGCTATTTCAAATTTTCAGAATGGTGGACTGTTTATGATCAGCATTATACGGATACTGGACAGAAGGACCCTAATGTCACGACTGGCATTTTTAACACTTCCTTGTATGTAGAATATGGTTTTACGAATAGGCTTACTGGCATTTTCAGTGGTCCAATTTTTAGTAGAAATTACATGAACAATTTGATTTCTTCTACAAATGGAGAGCTATTAATTAAAGGAGAAGCCATTAATTCTTTGGGGGATTTTGACATAGGATTTAAATATAGTTTGACCAAACCTGGAAGTGTAAAGATTCCTATTTCTGCATCATTCACTTTTGGTTTGCCTACAGGCAAAACCAATGGCGGGACACAAGGAAATCTACAAACTGGAGATGGTGAATTCAATCAGATGATACAGATTGATGCTGGTACAGGTTTTAATCTGGGGAAAAATGTATTTGCTTATGCCAATGCATTTGCTGCATTCAATAATCGTACCCAAGGATTTTCTGAGGAATTCAGATTGGGGATTGAAGCAGGGGTGGGTTTATTTAATAAAAAACTTTGGATAATCACTAGATTAAGCAATGTTGAATCTCTTCAAAATGGTGAGACCGTTGAAACTATAATGAGAACAAGCATATTTGCCAACAATACAGAATACACTAGCCTTGGCTTGGAAGCTAATTATTATATATCAGATAAAATTGGTGTATCAGCTTCAATAACCAGTGCTTTACGTGGGGAAATTATCGCTGCATCACCCTCCTATTCAATCGGGATTTTTCTTGATTTAAGCAAATAGACGTTTTTCAGTTTTGTTTTAGCAGAGTTACAAATCTCTCAAAATTATTATTTGCCAAAAAGGAGTATTCGAATAATTACAAATGCAAAGGCAATGCATATTTAATAACCAATGAATAAATCTCGAATTAAAAAAACTGCCTGTGAAGTTTTAGTATTACCAACTGCCTCCTGCTCCTCCTCCCCCAAAGCTACCTCCACCAAAACCACCAAAGCCGCCGCCCCCAAAAGAACCACTACCTGAAGAGAAATTTCCAAAACTTCTTCCACCTCTACCTGACGATGACATTAAAAGAAGAAATGTCCAAAAGTTAAGATTACTGCCTGCCAGATGAGAACTTTGTACATTTCTGAATCGTATATATGACATCAGGACGAAAAAAAAGATCATGAATAAAGGAAATAGCAAAGGAGGAACTTTGTTTTTATTGCTAGCAACTTGATCTGCGGTATATTCTCCACTTGTCAAGCCCATGATGAGAGAAGTGGCATCATCGATCCCTTTAAAATAATTATTATTGCGGAATTCTGGTTTCATATAGTTTTCTACAATCCTCTTAGCTATGGCATCAGGAATGACACCTTCTAGTCCGTAACCGGTGGCAATAAACATTTTTCTGTCTTCCATTGCAACTAGGATGAGTATTCCATTATTTTTTCCTTCTTGTCCGATACCCCATTTTTCTGCAAGCCGAAAACTAAAATCTCCAATTTCATTTCCATTTAAAGAACTTATCGTAACAACTGCTATTTGTGTTGAAGTTGTATCATTGAAAGCAACCAATTTATTTTCAAGTTCTAACGCTTGGCTGACATCTAATATATTCGCAAAATCATTAACTAATTTTGGAGGATCTGGCCTAGCAGGCAGATCCTGACCAAAGGAAAAATTGCAAAACAATATCGATAGTATGAAAAACAGGATTCTATTCATTTGATTTAAATTAACCGAAAGAAATCTCGTCATTTAATTCGTTTATATCATCAGACTGATAAGGAAAATGAGTTTTTAACTGATCCCCTGCCATTTTTATTCCCAAGGATAATCCTTCAGCAAATTCTCCTTTTTTAAATTTTTGACTCATCGTTTCTTTTATTCTATCCCAAAAGTCTTCAGGAATTACTGCATTTATACCTGCATCACCAAGAATTGCAAACTTATGATCTTTGATAGCTAAATAAAATAATATACCGTTCCTTAATTTAGTCTTATGCATTTTTAATGAAGCAAAAACAGCTGCGGCCTGGTCCAATACATCTTTTTTACAGTAATTCTCAATATGTACTCGAATTTCTCCTGAAGTATTTAATTCAGCATCTTTAATAGCATTCGTAATATTTTGTTTTTGCTGTGCGGTAAAAAATTTGCTAGCCATAGGAATTAAAATTGTACTTCTGGTACTTTATTAGCATTTTCATCAGCTTCAAATTGTATTTTTCTTTCAAAGCCAAATATTCCAGCAGACAAATTGTTAGGAAACGAACGAATATAAGTGTTATAAACTTTTACTGATTCATTATAATTTCTACGTTCTACAGCTATTCTATTTTCTGTACCTTCCAATTGTGCCTGCAATTCTAAAAAGCTTTGGTTGGCTTTTAAGTCTGGATAGCGTTCGACTACTAACATTAATTTTGATAATGCAGAACTCAGTCCAGTCTGTGCTTGTTGAAATTGTTGCATAGATGCTGCATTGAGATTACTCGGATCAATACTTATGCTTGTGGCTTTTGCACGGGCTTCAATGACTCCGGTTAAAGTTTCCTTCTCATGATCGGCATAACCCTTTACAGTACTCACCAGATTGGGAATTAAGTCAGCTCTTCTTTGGTAAACATTTTCAACATTTGACCATGCCGTAATGACAGACTCATCATAATCGACCATCTTATTATAGCCACCAGCAAAAGTTCGATAGATGACAAATGCAGCAACAAGTATGACTCCTAAAATAATCCATTTTTTATTCTGTTCCATTATTATTGATTTTATAAATTTTTAGATACAAATTTACTTTGGGGTTACGAAGTTACTGAATTTAGGATTCAGATGGGGGATTAGTTGGAGAAACAGGATGATTTGTAATCTTCCTAGTGATCTAAATAATAAAACTAAGTAGAATCATTACTATTATTCATTGAAAGTCAGTAACTTAACAAAATAATAGGCAGCAAAGCGAGCGGGTTTTGAACAATATAGAATCAAAACTCTGATAATTAGTATTCCAGACCGATGCATTGATCACCTTAATCCTGTATACTAATGAAATACATTTACCTATTCCTGACAATGGTATCTTCACTTGTTTTTTTCAGTTGCTCAAAATCAGAAACCACAGACTCTTCTGAAGGGTTTGTAAGTAAATTTATTACAGCTGCAGAAGGTGGAATGATCGAGACAGAGAATGGAATTAGTTTGACAATACCTGCCGGTGCTTTGGACTCAGATATGGAAATCAAACTCAAATCTTTACAGGGTGAGGCCTTTGATGAATTTGGCATTATCGGCGCAGTACTGGAACCAAACGGCTTAGAGTTTGTGTCGGAATTGACACTGCGATTTCCATTGCCTAATGACTGGGATGATAACGAAATGCCAGCAGTGTATTATTCGTCAGGAGATAATGCTTCAGATTTTTTTCTTACTCTGAAGCCTTCACTTGTAATGGGCGGTCCAGGATCATATTATGCAGAAGTTGGTATTTCACATTTTAGTGCATGGGGACTTGCGAGGAATTGTCATGCTGGTACGATGAAGCATTTGTTTGATGATTTTAGAAATGCCGGTTGTAATCTTGATGAAATGACCCTTGAGGTAAGAGAAAAATGGGACAATAAATTTAGAGTTGATCCTTATGATTATAACGGCGACCCTGAAGAATTTTCTTTGGGTAACGTGCCACTGCAGTGCTTTTTTGATGTATATTTTTATGAACATGGTAGCTTTACACTAGGAGAAGACATTACAGAGGCTTATCTTCAATCGCTTCGTAACTTGATGATCAATCGTGGTAAGAGAGTTGCTATTGGGTTTAATGATGTTTGGAGAGACGATGATGGAGATGGTATTTTTGAGGGTTTTGCTCACTCAGCGGCATTAGAGATTGTAAATAATGAACTTAAGCTTAGACAAAGTGTGAGTGTCAACGAAAAGGTAATTGGAAGAGTAGTTGATGCCTTGGGAGATAATATAGTTTATTATCCAACAGAAGGAGAATTAACAGCAGACTTGCTAAACGCATATAGATTAGAAAGAAGTGGAGTATTGCTTGAAGAGGCGATATGCGGTTCTGTCAATTGTCTGTTTTCTGCTCCTCTTCATCTTAGAGCTAAACCCTATACATCTATTCTATTCTATGTGTCCAATTATGCCAGTGGAGAAAACCCTTGTGAACCCGTTCAATCAGAATTTACATCATGTTTCTTTAACATGACTGTGAGTGAGATCATGGTAACAACTATTCATTTTGACACTGGACAAACAACGGGAGGTCAAGTTAACGGAACTACATTTGTGGGTACATATACCGGCACAATGAATGGAAATATTTTCACGGGTTTTCGTGATGACGCACCAGCCAACACGACACTTAACTCCACAATAAGTATAGAACTGGATGATCACAGGGAGAAGGTAATGCTCATGCATGTATATTATCATTTTGAAGGCGCATTCACTTCAGAGCGTGAATTGATCGTAGCAAATATTCCAATTGATGATGCACCAGGTTTTTTTGAAATTAATGGAATCGAAGCTTGTGATCATATAGAGTTATTTACGACGAAGACAACATATTCTGATCGCGAAACTACAATGGATAGCTATAGTTGTTATTATGGAGATGAGATCATAGAAATATACTTGTATTAAAAGCACTTTCATACAGTCCTTCAACAATGTTGTAAATAGTCAATGTTATATTTTAGTGTATTAATGTCAATTCAATACTAAATCTTTACTACAGATATCACTCTGGTTGTCTTATTATTCTTGAATTGTAAATAGTATAAACCTGTTCCAACATTCTTCAAATCAAACCGCAACTCCTGATCACCATATTTTTCATATTGAGGTATCTGAATAAGTTCCCCACGGGCATTAAGCAAATGCACCTCAAAACTTGTAGTTAGTTGATGTTGGCGAACATATAGGTAATCCTGCGTTGGATTAGGGTAAGAAGATATTTCTAATTTTTGAAGGTCTGCGGTATTGGTAGTTTCTTCGACTTCGACTTGCTGCGAAAAGATACATCCATTCGCATCGGTGACAATTATTGTATAAGAACCAGGTGATAACCCTACAGCCAAATCTGTGGTTTGCATCTCTGCGTCATTCCAATTATATGAATATGGCGGCGTACCTCCCTGGACTTGAATGCTTGCAGTACCATTAGGCATGCCACTGATAGAGTTCGTCACCATTGTAGTAGCGGTTAAAGGTAGTGGAGCTTCCAAGGTATAATTGAAAAATGCTTCACAACCATTGGTATCAACAATTGTGGCTTTATAATCGCCTGAGACTAAGTCGCTGATCATACTATTGCCGACCTCACCATTATTCCACATATAGCTGTAGGGTTCAGTACCTCCGCTAACCATAACACTTATAGCTCCATCAGCTTGATCGTGACAAGTAATCTCTTCTATAGTGTTGATCATAACAATTAAAGCGTTTGGTTGAGTGATGTCTATGGATAGAGAATCAGAACAACCAGCACTGTCATTGACTGTAGCAGTATAGCTGCCAGCATTCAAGTTTTGTAAATTCGCTTCGTCGGTTCCATTACTCCAAAGTACATTAAATGGTGGAGTTCCCCCATCAATGATTAAAGTTATTGAGCCATCCATAAAATCATGACAAGAAACATTCAATATATCAAAGGATAGGTCAATTGTTTCAGGATTTTGGAGGTCAACTGTAATATTGTGACTGCAACCTTTATCATCCATAACTTCAAGTTCATAACAGCCAGGACCGAGGTTATTCAAATCTTCAACAAGAAATGCTCCATCATTCCAGCTGTACCAATATGGGGCTTCACCTCCAGATATAGAAATTTCTATGCTACCATTATTGCCAAGACAATCTGGTTGAACGATTTGATCTACGCTAATAATAATAGGATCGGCCTGAATAATTGGCAATTCCTTAATGATGGCTTGACAGTTGTCGTTACTGACGGTAAGATTATAGAGACCTGGACTAAGAAACTTTGGGTTAGATTCGTTGCCAATAAAACTTGGACCATCCCATTCGTAGTTAAGTCCAGTATCATCTCCAATTACATTGATTTCAAAACGCCCATCATCAACAGATATGCAAGAAGTTCCAATTGTTTTTATTTCTATTCTGGTATTACAACTGACTTTTAGCGAACTTAATACAGATACGAATTCTCCATTGCTAATATTTGCAATCAAACCAATTTCAGGAGCAAGTACGAGGCCAGAATTGGATTGATCCCTTAGATAAGCGCAATTAAAAAAGGTATCTGCTGGGACTATAACTTCTGGGAGACTATCCACAACGGTATATAGAGTATCACCGTTATATTCATCAATTTCAAAAAATAGGGTGTCTCCAAAGTTTAATTGTTGTGGCATAAAAAATTCGGAACTGCCATCTTCTTGAATCTGATAAATTTGTGTTGAATCTGAAGGATGTCTAAAAAAAAGTGGACCTACTACTGTATCTGAAATTATTCCTGTAGAATCAGGTATGGGAAGATTGACTGCAATAAAATTCGTATCATTTCTACTGATAATGTTTTTGACAAACAGTCCAAATTGATTGGCTTCGATTCCACTACTATCCAGAATACTGTATGTCCATGAATTTCCTAAATAGAGTGGGAAGTAATTTACCTCATTAGGCTTGGATAAAATTTGATTAAAAATTTGTCTTTTCTTTGGGGGTAACTCGAATGCGGTTAGAGATACAACAAGTTTGTCACATCCAGGGGGTTCAAAAGAAATGCCTCCTAGAGTAGGACAAATACATTCACAAAGCGATGCATCAAATGGTGAAGTTACAGTGCCTTTGCAAATTGATTTATCATACCCACACCTATCTCCACAAAATCCTTCAGAGCAACGACATTTACAACTTCCTTTATAAAGTAACCCATTTCCATTAAGGCATCTTGTAACCGAAGTACAAAATAAATCTGTAACTCCAAAAGGATCAGCACAGCTAATTAATAAAGAAATTAAAAGTAATAGGATTAAAGTGAGTCGATAATTTTTCATTGATGCTGGTTTTAATTAGTCAATGCAATTAAAGCCCTTACCAGCTCATACAATTCAAAAAATCATCACGTTTTATATTTGCATTATTATACGAACATGACTTTTAATCTATTCTAGCTGAAGGACTATCGATTTTTAGGATACCAGCCTTCATTCTATATTATCGGTTTGAGATAATATTAAAGTTAATAAAATAGATTTTAAATTTCAAGTGCTTTTGAATCTTAAAATAAAGAACTACTTCATTCCTTAGCTTCAAGCACACCTAGTCTTTTTTTCAGGCTTTCGATAATGCTTTGCTGTTCTTGAATAGCTTTTAAGTCTACAACACTAAAACCTGCATAATCAATGCCATATAGATCGTCAGCCTCAGAGTAACTCACAAGTTCAGGAAGTATTTTCTTTACATCTTGTGCTATCAATCCAAAGGTCTGTGTATTGGTGTCATCTTCTTTAAAGGTATATGTAGATGGACGAAGCTGTTGGACTTGATTTAAAACAGGATATAAGTCTGCAATATTCTTTTTTAGGCGCATATCTGAAGTAGCAGTATATGCTCCAGTTGTTGCATTAATGAAGCCCATTAACGTTCCACCATAATGAAAGCGTAATACGAAACCATGTGTTATATCCCAATCGTCATTTGACGTTCCATCATCAAATCGTAAACCAGTTCCAAAATTTTGACTAGTTGATAGATTTCTAGATTTGCAGTTGGAGGTCTTTCTACCTTAGGGACTATAGCTCTTGCGCCTGCAATAGGTTCTTTAGTAGACGGGAATGCAAATTTCTCCTTATGGTAAAGCCTTGGGCTTAACAAGTTTAAGTGCAACATTTGTATGGGGAATTGGATATGTTGTTAGCTCTTCACCAAGTAATAATACAGATAACCCCAAACAATTAATATTAGCGGCACTTCCTATGATTGCAGGGATAACGACTTCGATTATTGTTTATAATAAAGCCAAAACCAATTCTTCTCAAGATCATAGTTCTGCTATTCAGCGATGGAAAATAGGAGCCATTCCTATTGAACAAGGCGCTGTGATTTACATGACTTTGGATTTTTAAATAAAAGTTTTCTGTGTATCTCCTTTGGCAGATTAGGCTACCGCAAAATGATGCATTGTTAGTTTTACCATTGAGTAATTTTCGGGCTTGTAATTATAATGGTACAAACCGAATATTCAATAAGTCTTTAGAACTTATGCTTTCTTCCAGTGCTGAGACAAAGAGAAATTAGCCATAATTTTGCTTGGAAAAATTATTGCTTATTAGCAACGTTATTGTCTATTAATATTCATAATGTTGTTTTAAGGCAATATATGTTGTTCTAATATATAGTTAGTATTGTTGTTTATGGACATCAATACTAGTATAATTACGATTTAGTGTTGCTTAAGGAGAACATATTTGCATTAAATGAAACTAATAGTAATTTGAAATTGTAGATAAGGATAAGAAAGATGCCAAAAGATAATTATGAGTAAGCCAGATATAAAAGCACTAAGTGATAAAGCTCTATTAGAGTTCATAGGTCACTTTATTCGTCACCATAGAATCAATCAGAATAAATCTCAAAGCGATCTTGCAAAAGAGTCAGGAATCGATCGATCAACGATAAGTGAAGTAGAAAGAGGCTACAAATCTAATACCCTGACTATTATTCAAATATTACGAGCTCTAAATAAATTAAATGTATTCGAAGCTTTTAATGTAGAACAAGAGCTAAGTCCTCTGCAACTAGCAAAGATCAAAATCAAACCAAAAGAGAGAGTAAGAAGCAAGAAAACTCAAGGCGAGGACAGAAATAAAGATTTGCAAGAATGGTAGACGTAGTATATGTTAATATTTGGGGGAATCGTATAGGGGCAATTACATGGGACTCCACTAAAGCATATGGCTCTTTTGAATATGAGCCTGATTTTATCGATAAGGGTCTAGACCTCTCGCCAATACTTTTGCCAATTAATAATGCCAAAGGAAGAATCTTTTCTTTTCCTGAGTTAAGAAATAGCAATACATTCAAAGGATTACCAGGATTAATATCAGACATCTTACCAGATAAATATGGAAAGGCCATAATAAATTCTTGGCTTGCTCAACAGGGTAGACCAACTGACAGTTTGAACCCTATAGAAACTCTCAGCTTCATTGGTAAAAGAGGAATGGGTGCCATAGAAATTGAGCCAATAAGTTTTGAACCAGCAAATAAATCTAAAAAATTAGAAATTTCATCAATGATCGGAATTGCTGACGACATCATGTCTGGTAAGAAAGATTTTAGATCTAAGCTTTCCAAAAATGATGAACAAGCACTTTTAGATATTTTGAAAATTGGAACTTCAGCTGGAGGGGCAAGGGCAAAAGCAATTATCACATATAATAAAAAAACTAAGGAAGTAAGAAGTGGCCAAGTCAATGCTCCAGAAGGATTTGAACATTGGTTAATAAAATTTGATGGTGTAACAGACAATCAATTTGGCAGCAGCCAAGGATATGGTAGGGTTGAAATGGCTTATTATTATATGGCTCAAATGGCCAAAATTGAAATGGAGGAATGCCAATTGTTTGAGGAAAATGGAAGGGCACATTTTATGACAAAAAGATTTGACCGAATTGGCAGAAAACAAAAATTGCATGTGCAAAGTCTTTGTGCTATGAGGCACTATGACTTTAATGATGTTAACGCCTATAGTTACGAACAACTATTTGAAACGATGCGACTGCTCAATTTGCCTTATCCTCAAGCGGATCAACTCTATAGGCGGATGGTATTTAATGTGTTAAGCCGGAACTGTGATGATCATACTAAGAATTTTGCTTTTATGATGAATGATTCTGGACAATGGAAATTATCTCCTGCATTTGATATCTGCCATGCTTATAGACCAGGCAGTACCTGGGTTAGCCAACATGCATTGAGCATAAACGGGAAGCGAAGAGACTTTATATATGAAGATTTCATACAAGTGGCTGACAATATGAATATTAAATCTCCTAATATCATTATAATGGAGGTTCAAGAAAGTATTAACAGTTGGGATTATTTTTCCAAGGAGCTTGAAGTGGACGAAAAACTGTCGGAAGCCATAAAGAAAACATTTGTTAGAATTTGAATCTGTAATAATTGATACAGATACTCTATTGCTTTAATACAGTAGTTCATGTTAAACTAAATGGAAAATTGGGTTTGGAGTTTTAATTTCGAGAATCCACAAAGTCTAAATTGGGCAAGTATCAAATATCCAAAAGATTCCTTTAATATTATGAGCATATTATGTATCCAACACTTTATCATGCTTTCAAAGATTTATTCGGATTAGATATTCTAATCCTCAAAGTTGTGATGACTTATGGCTTTTTTATGTTTGTGGCTTTTTTATGTGCCTATTTCACAACCAGGTCTGAATTAGTAAGACGAGAAAAAAGTGGGCAAATAAATAGCTTTTACCGTAAAGTAAAAATACCTGGTAAATGCATACACTATGTTTTAAGTATCATTCTTGGATTTATAATAGCTTGGAAATTAAGTTATTTTGTTATTCATTTTAAAGAAGTAATTGATACTCCTCAGGATTTTTTTATTTCTTTAAAAGGCAATATTGCATGGGGAATATTCGGTGCACTATTAATGACCGGTATAAATTATTTGGAGCTAAAAAGGAAAGAGAATAACATTAACAGCATTCCTATTGAAATTCATCCTTATGAAATGATGCCCAACCTTGTAATAGTTGCTGCATTCTTTGGCTTATTGGGGGCTAACTTATTTGCTCATCTCGAGAATATTGAAGAATTGATTTTAAATCCAGGTGTTTTTTTTCAAAACCCATTAAGTGGAGGTTCCTTTTTAGGGGCTTTAATAGGTGGAGCTATTGGAGTCTTATGGTTTATTCGAAAATCTAATATTAGCTGGAAGATAATGGGTGATATAACGGCTCCTGGGCTGCTGCTGGCCTATGGTATTGGAAGGATGGGATGTCATTTGAGTGGCGATGGGGATTGGGGCATAGATAATTTAAGCAGAAAACCTGATATGCTTGCATTTCTACCTGATTGGGTATGGTCATTCGATTATCCAGGCAATGTACATGGGATTGTTCTTGATAATCCAGTGTGGCCTACTCCTTTATATGAAAGTGTGGCTTGTATTATTTTGTTTTTTGTACTATGGAAAATTAGGACAAGAATTAGCTACGAGGGAATGTTGTTTTCTATTTATTTAATATTTGTGGGAATAGAGCGATTGCTAATTGAGCAGATAAGAATTAACCCAGAATATTTAATTATGAATTTACGGTTAACTCAAGCGGAAATGATCTCATCAGTACTATTGTTGATGGGAATAATTGGTTTGTTTTATTTTCCTCAAGAACAAAAAGAAAAGCCTATCTAATTGTTTATTATAGATAGGCTTTTCAATTCATTAAAGGTCCTTGTTTTAAGTCTTATTGTTGTACAAAAAATACAACTTTAGCAGGAGAGTTTAGAATATTAAAAGCTTGATCTGGAGATAGCTCTATATAGATACTACTGTTATCAAAATAGAAATTAAAGTAATAGCCATCTTGAGCGACATAACTATCCGGTGTTCCGTCTACTAATACAGTAACAGATATTATTTTCGAAGCATTTAAGAAATGCAGTGCTGATGTTGTTCCGCCCTGCATAGATGCAGTATTAAATTCTATGTCTTTTATTTGTAATGCAGGATTAAATGATTGGGTCCCTGTTTTGATGTAACCATCTACTGTAATAGTTGAACCATTTTCAGTCATTATTGAATTACTGCCACTTGAAGTACCATTAAATTTTATAATTCTTCCTGTAGATCCTGAAATATTAGCAGAACCGGGAGGTCCTTGTAGGCCATTAGCACCATCCATACCATCAGCGCCTGGAGCACCATCCATACCATCAGCGCCTGGAGCACCATCCATACCATCAGCGCCTGGAGCACCATCCATACCATCAGCGCCTGGAGCACCATCCATACCATCAGCGCCTGGAGCACCATCCATACCATCAGCGC
>JAJCYH010000004.1 GCA_029262995.1 Saprospiraceae bacterium
AGGAATCCCTGTGATTACTACATCATGTGAACTTGGCTATGATTATGTGACCGATGGACCACATTTGGTGCACGGACAATTTGGATGTCATGGATCTAGATATGAGATTACTTACACCGCAACGGACGAGTGTGGTAGAAAGGCAAGTTGTGTTCAGACATTTACATTGAACAATGACGGACCTACCATTGTGTGTCCAGCGGATAGGGTAGTAGAATGCTATAGCCATATTTCAGTAGGAATTCCAGTGGTCCATACATCATGTGAACTTGGTTATGATTATGATACCGATGGACCACATTTGGTGCACGGACAATTTGGTTGTCATGGATCAAAATATGAGATTACGTATACCGCAACAGATGAATGTGGTAGGACTGCTACTTGTACACAAAGATTTACAATAAATAACGATGGTCCTACGATAGTATGTCCAGCGGATAGGGTAGTAGAATGTTATAACCATATCACGGTTGGAATCCCAGTGGTTACTACGTCATGTCAACTTGGATATGACTATGATACCGATGGACCACATTTGGTATTTGGACAGTTTGGCTGTGATGGATCTATCTATGAGATAACATACACTGCGACTGACGAGTGTGGAAGAACAGCAAGTTGCACTCAGAAATTTACAATTGATAATGAAGGTCCTACGATAATATGTCCTGCCGATAGAACAGTTGAATGTTATGGTGAGATAGTTGGAAGTATTCCAACTGTAACAACATCATGTGGCTTGACATATACAGTATCAAGAGATGGACCATTCCTTGTTTCAGGACAAGATCGTTGTTCTGGCTCTAAGTACGAGTTTAAGTATACAGCTATTGATGAATGTGGAAGAACTGCAACATGTTTCCAAATATTTACTTTAGAAAATGAAGGACCAAGAATTGGTTGTCCTTTGGACAAGACTGTTGAATGTTTTGATCATATTCAAATCGGAATTCCAGTTGTGACAACCAGTTGTGGATTATCTTACACAGTATCTACCTCAGGACCAACTTTGGTTTTTGGTCGTCATGATTGCGATGGTGCTAGATATGAGGTCGTTTACACTGCTACTGATGAATGTGGAAGAAGTGCAAGTTGTACCCAAAGATTTACAATCAGTAATGAGGGTCCTACAATTACCTGTCCTCCTAACTTGACCGTTGAATGTTTCGAACATATTCAACAGGGAACACCAGTGGTTACTACCTCTTGTGGGTTAGATTACAATGTGACGACGACTGGACCAACATTAGTGTCAGGTCAGATCAATTGTGATGGAGCTAGATATGAGATTAAATATACAGTCAGAGATGAGTGTGGCAGAGAGTCTAGTTGTATACAAACATTTATTATTAATAATCATGGTCCTACAATCGTATGTCCACCAGATCAAACAGTGGAATGCTTAAGTCACATTAGTGTAGGCATTGCTGTTGTTAATACATCATGTGGGTTGGGTTATCAAGTAACTACAAACGGACCAAGGCTTGTATTCGGACAAGATAATTGTGATGGTGCACGATATGAGATCGTATACACTGCAACCGATGATTGTGGCAGAAGAGCTAGTTGTACTCAGACATTTACACTTAGGAATTTTGGACCGACAATTATTTGTCCTCCAGATCGAACAGTTGAATGTATCTCAGATATAGAGGAAGGCATTCCTACAGTTGTAACAGCCTGTGGCGTTTCGTATGATGTATTTGTGGCAGCACCTACTATTGTTGGAGCCGAAGCTAATTGTCCTGGAAAGCAATACTTCATAACCTATTCTGTAGTAGATGCATGTGGAAGAACGGCAAGTTGTACTCAGAAGTTTACGATTCATAATAACGGACCGACAATAGTTTGTCCGGCAGACAGAACTGTTTCTTGCTTCAATGATATAAGTACTGGAACACCTGTTGTTACTACTTCTTGTAACCTTAATTACTTTGTAACAACCAGCGGACCACATTTAGTGTCAGGTCAATCTGATTGTCATGGTGCGAAATATGAAGTTGTTTATACAGCTACCGATGTATGTGGCAGAAGCGTAAGTTGCACACAGATATTTACAATCAGTAATAATGGACCAACAATTGTATGTCCAGCTGATAGAGTGGTTGAATGTGAATCTCAGATTACCATTGGTATACCAGTCATAACAACTTCATGTGGATTATCATATAACCTAGTGACCGCAGGACCATTCTTGGTTTCTGGAAGAGCTAATTGTGATGGTGCTAGATATGAGGTCGTTTATACGGCTACCGATGAATGTGGAAGAAGTGCAAGTTGCACTCAGACTTTTACTTTGAATAACAATGGACCAACGATAGTTTGTCCTGCTGACCAAGTAGTTCAGTGTTTTGCTCATATTTCACCTGGAACTCCAGTTGTTTCTACATCTTGTGGAGTGACTTATAATGTTTCACATACTTCAGCAACACTAGTGAGTGGAATAGCAAATTGTCATGGTTCTATTTACCAAATAGTTTATACTGTTACAGATTTCTGCGGTAGGACTGCAAGTTGTACTCAGCGATTTACAATCAACAATGACGGACCTACAATAGTGTGTCCAGCTGATGCTGTGGTAGAATGTGTGTCTCATATATTCCCAGGAGTGCCTACTGTGACTACTTCTTGTAATTTAGGATACAATGTTACGACAAGTGGACCAACCTTAGTTGAAGGAAATGCTGATTGTCCTGGCTCATTATATGAATTAACTTATTCTGTAGTAGATGCATGTGGAAGAACGGCAAGTTGTACTCAGAAGTTTACGATTCATAATCAAGCACCAACGATTGTTTGTCCTCCAGATGCTGTAGTAGAATGTGTTTCACATATTTCACAG
Source organism: Saprospiraceae bacterium (assembly GCA_029262995.1). GTDB lineage: Bacteria > Bacteroidota > Bacteroidia > Chitinophagales > Saprospiraceae > RFSX01. The sequence goes on from JAJCYH010000004.1 coordinate 2,846, forward strand.
GGAACACCAACAGTTTCAACATCTTGTAGTTTAGGATATAACGTAACCACGAGTGGACCACATTTAGTATCAGGTCAAGGCAGTTGTGATGGAGCGGTTTACAGTATGATTTATACTGTAACAGATGCTTGTGGAAGAATAGCGAGTTGTACACAACATTTTACGATCGACAATCAAGGACCAACGATAGTTTGTCCTCCGAATCAAGAAGTAGAATGTGCTGCTCATATATCTATTGGTGTACCTACAGTTACAACTTCATGTGGAATTGGTCATACTGTGTTCACTACTGGACCAACTCTTGTATCTGGTCAAGCTAATTGTAACGGAGCGAGATATGAAGTAGTTTATACTGCTAGAGACGTTTGTGGAAGAACTGCAAGCTGTACTCAGATATTTACGATAACAAATGGTAGACCAACGATAGTTTGTCCTCCAAATCAAGAGGTAGAATGTGCTTCTCATATTACAATTGGTGTTCCAACAGTCACTACCTCATGTGGAATTGGATATACTGTGACTACTACAGGCCCAAGCTTAGTGTTTGGTCAAGCCGATTGTCATGGAGCTAGATATGAGGTGGTTTATACTGCTACAGATAATTGTGGAAGAAGTGTAAGTTGTGTTCAGGTCTTTACGATCAACAATAACCCACCTTCAATATCATGTCCTCCTAATTTAGTTGTAGAATGTTATGACGAAATTATTGCAGGTAATCCTACAGTAAATACTTCATGTGGATTGTCATTCACTTCGCATGTTACCGGACCTACTTTAATTTCAGGTCAACATGAATGCAATGGAGCCATTTATCAAATAGTTTATAATGTAACAGATGCATGTGGTAGAACCGCAAGCTGTACTCAGATTTGGAGTATTGACAATAATGGTCCAACAATTGTTTGTCCGTTAGATGTTACGGTAGGTAGAATTGAAGAATTTATTCCAGGCACACCTATCTACAATACAAGTTGTGGACTTGAAGGTGTAATAACTGGTTCAGGTGCCATATTGGTATCAGGTAATGACTGTGCTAATGGAATTTACGAATATGTTTATACAGTAACGGATGCTTGCGGTAGAAGTAAGTCATGTACACAAAGAATTTTTATTAATCCATCAGACCTATCATGCCTCGCATCAGGAACAAGCACTAGTTGTGGAATGCCAAATGGTACTGCTTCTGTTGTTGCAAGTGGAGGATATGCCCCTTATTCCTATAGCTGGAATACAGGAGCTACATCTACATTTATTTCTGGATTGTCTTCTGGAACTTATACTGTTGTAGTAACAGATTCACAGGGATGTACAAGTTCTTGCTCTGTGTCAATTGCAGGAAGTACTAATCCGGTATGTTCAGTACAAGGTACTGATGCGTCATGTGGTGATGCAAATGGTAGTGCGACTGTGACTGCGATACTTGGTGTTCCTCCATATTCCTATAGCTGGAGTAATGGTGCTACTTCTTCAAGTATTTCAGGACTTGCATCAGGTACTTACTCTGTTACAGTAGTTGATTCTAAAGGATGTCACACTACTTGTAGTGTTGATATTGGAGACACTGTTCCTCCTACATGCTTTGCATCTGGAACGAAGACGAATTGTAATGAAAATAATGGAACAGCTACTGTATTTGGAATGGGTGGTTCTGGAATATATAGTTACTCTTGGAATACAGGAGCAACTACTCAGACGATTATCCATCTTTCTCCTGGTACATATACTGTTGTTGTTACTGACTCCAATGGTTGTTCATCAAATTGCTCTGTTGTAATTAACGATAGTTCAGCACCAAGTTGTTCAATTAGTGGTACGGACACACATTGTGGGTTGAACGATGGTTCAGCAACAGTATCTGCAATTGGAGGTGTTCCCCCATATACCTACAGTTGGAGTAATGGGTCTACATCAACTTCAGTTTCAGATCTAGCTGCAGGTACATATTCTGTTGTGATTACAGACTTTACAGGTTGTCAATCTATGTGTTCAATCACGATTAAATCAAGTAGTTCTCCTACTTGCCATATATCAGGGACAAACACTACTTGTGGACTGAATAATGGTTTTGCTGTGGCAAATGTGTCAGGTGGTTCAGGTAGTTATACTTACCAATGGAGTAATGGTGCAACTACTAATGCAATTAGTAATTTATCACCAGGCACATACAGTGTCACTGTATCTGATGATTCATCTTGTACTACAGAATGTTCAGTATTTATTCAAGGATCTGTACCAATCAGTTGTACAATTGCAGGAACAAATACTTCTTGTAACAGTAATAATGGTTCAGCAACCGTTAATGTTAATGGTGGATCAGGTAGTTACAGCTACTCATGGAGTAATGGTTCAGGTAGCCAGACAATAACTGGATTGTCATCTGGTACTTATAGTGTCGATGTTGTAGACCATAATACAGGATGTACAACAAGTTGTTCTGTAACCATACAAGCATCAAATGCGATAAGCTGTACTATTAATGGAAATGATCCAAGTTGCGGCATCTCAAATGGTTCAGCAACCGTCAATGTTAATGGTGGATCAGGAAATTATAGTTACTCATGGAGTAACGGAGCTTCTACTCAATCCATTACTGGTTTGGCATCTGGCAATTATGTGGTCAATGTTATTGACAACAATACAGGTTGTACTACTAGTTGTAGTATTACTTTACAAGCCTCTAATGCTATTACTTGTTCGATTTCTTCTACGAATTCAACTTGCGGATTAAATAATGGAACTGCTACAGTTACGGTGTTTAACGGGACGGGCAGTTATACATACAGTTGGAACAATGGTGCAAATACACAATCTATAAATAACTTAGGAGCTGGTTCATATTCAGTAACTGTAACTGATAATAATACAGGATGTTCTACTTCATGTCTTGTTGATATATCTAGTTCACCAGCGATTTCATGTTCTATCAATAAAAATAACGCTACTTGTGGACTGAATAATGGTTCTGCGACTGTAAGTGTTTCAGGAGGATCTGGAAACTATAATTATTCATGGAACAATGGTGCAAATACACAATCTATACATAACTTAGGAGCTGGTTCATATTCAGTAACTGTAACTGATAATAATACAGGATGTACAACAAGTTGTTCTACTGTAATAGGAGGATCAAGTCCAATCTCTTGTTCTGCAAACAGCACAAATACTGGATGTGGATTTTCAACAGGAACTGCATCGGTTACTGTAAACGGTGGATCAGGTAGCTTTAGTTACTCATGGAGTAATGGTGCAACCACATCATCGATTAGTGGATTGGCTGCAGGTAATTATTCTGTCCTTGTAACAGATATTCTAACGGGTTGTGTAACATCTTGTAGTACAACCGTTAGTGGATCTAATGCAATATCATGTTTCATAAATGGAACAGACACCTCTTGTGGAATGAATAATGGTTCTGCATTTGTTACTGTAAACGGTGGATCAGGAACTTATAATTACTCATGGAGTAATGGTGCTAATGCGGCATCTGTCTCTTGGTTGTCAGCAGGTACTTATGTTGTTGATGTTGTTGATACAAATTCTGGTTGTTCTACTAGTTGTTCAATTGTTATTCAAGGAAGCATGGCACCTACTTGTACGATCACTAGTAGCAATGCTACTTGCGGATTGAACAATGGTAGTGCTACTGTAAATGTGACTGGAGGTCAGGCACCATATACATACAGTTGGAACTCTGGACAATCTGGGCAGTCAATTAATGGATTGTCAGCAGGTACTTATGTTGTTAATGTTGTTGATGCTAATGGCTGTACGACTAGTTGTACAACGGTTATTACTGGATCAAATGCAATTTCTTGTTTTGCTGTCAGTACTAATACTGATTGTGGACTTTCTAATGGAACAGCATCAGTAACCGTTAACGGTGGATCAGGAAGCTACAGTTACTCTTGGAGTAACGGAGCATCTACATCATCTATTAGTGGATTGTCGCAAGGGTCATATAATGTTATTGTTATCGACTTGGCAACAGGATGTACAAGCTCATGTAGTACAACAGTTAGTGGATCTAATGCAATTAGCTGCTCCATTAGTGGAACAGATACTTCATGTGGATTTGCTAATGGTTCTGCAACTGTAAGCGTATTGGGAGGATCTGGAAACTATAGTTATTCATGGAGTAATGGTGAAACAACTGCAAGTATATTCAACTTGTCTGCAGGTACTTACTCAGTAGATGTATCGGATATACAATCAGGGTGTACATCTTCTTGTTCTGTAGTAGTTCAAGGAAGTTCTTCACTTAGTTGTACGATTTCTGGAGCTAATGCTACTTGTGGATTAAATAGTGGATCTGCAACAGTAAGTGTTGCAGGTGGTCAAGCACCTTATACCTATAGTTGGAATAATGGACAGTCTGGTCAAACAATATCTAATTTATCAGAAGGAACTTATATAGTTAATGTAATAGATGCAAATGGATGTACAACAAGTTGTACTGTAGTAATAAATTCAAGTTCAGCAGTTACTTGTTCAGCAAGTTCCACTGATGAAACTTGTGGAGATTCTAACGGTACAGCATCTGTATCTGTATCAGGTGGTTCAGGTTCCTACACTTACTCTTGGAGTAATGGAGGAACTACTAGTACAATTACAGGATTAACAAATGGAGGTTACAGCGTTACTGTAACTGACAGTAATGGATGTACTACGTCTTGCAGTACGAATGTATCTGGAATGGGAGTTCCGATTTGTTCAACAATCAGTACACCTGAATCTTGTGATCAGTCTAACGGTACAGCTACAGTAGCAGCTACTGGAGGAGCAGGGAATTATACTTACTTATGGAGTAACGGTGGAACTCAAGCTACTATATTTGGTTTGACAGGTGGAACATATACTGTAACTGTAACCGATATGTTAGGTTGTACTGCGGTACGTAGTATACTGGTTGAAACCACAGGAAATCCATCTTGTATTATTACAAGTCAGAATGCAACCTGTGGATCTGCAACTGGATCCGCAACGGTAATTGCGTCTGGAGGAGCTGGTGGATATACCTACTTATGGTCCAATGGTGCAACAACTGCTACTATTGATAATGCACCTTCTGGAACTTATGCTGTGACGGTAACCGATCAAGGTGGTTGTACGACTATCTGTTCTACCGTAATCGCACTTGAATCTGCACCAAGATGTACAGTTTCAAGCACTGATGCTTCGTGCGGTTATAATGATGGAACCGCAACGGTTTCCGTAAATGGAGGAATTCCATTGTATAGCTACTTATGGTCTAATGGTGGAACAACAGCTACGATTACTGGATTAAGCTCTGGCATTTATTCAGTGACAGTTACTGACTCTAACGGATGTACAACAAGTTGTACAGTAACAGTTGGTTCATCTGGAAACTTAGCTTGTACAGTTCTAACTACCGATACGAATTGTGGAATTAACAATGGTAGTGCTACAGCACATGTAACTGGTGGTTCAGGCTCTTATACTTACTTATGGTCCAATGGAGCATCAACTGCAACAATAAGCAATTTAGGTCAAGGTTTGTATTTAGTTACTATTACTGACACAGATGGTTGTACTACGGTATGTAGTGGAATTGTTTCGATGACAAATAGTGGACCGAGTTGTTCTATAACAGGCACTGACACAAGTTGTGGAAATGCAGATGGTTCAGCTTCTGCCACAGTTACTGGAGGTCAAGCACCTTATACCTACTTATGGTCCAATGGTGCAACTACTTCTTCAATCTCTAATTTAATTGCAGGAGATTACATATTGTCTGTGTTCGATGCGAATGGTTGTAGTACAGTATGTACTATAAGTATTGAATCTGTTGGTGGACCTACTTGTTCAATAACAGTTTACAATGCTAGTTGTGGTTCAAGCAATGGTGCATTAGCAGCAAGTGCTTTCGGTGGATCAGGATTGTATTCATTCCAGTGGAGTAATGGTGGCACATCACCAACTATTTCTGGATTGATTGCTGGATTCTACTCAGTAACTATAACCGACCAGAAAGGTTGTCAAGTTGTATGTTCTGCAGAAGTAGGAAACGATGGATCTAATTGTACAGCTGAAATAGGGGACTATGTATGGGAAGACTTGAATGCTGATGGAATCCAAAATGTTGGTGAACCAGGCATTGAAGGCGTACAAGTTATTCTATGGAATGCTAATTCAGGAGAGATTATTTCAATACAAACTACAAATGAATTTGGACAATATTGCTTTACTGGATTGGCAGAGGGTAATTACTACTGTGAGTTTGGTAGCTTACCAGCAACATATGTGGATTATGTAATTTCTCCTCATGTATTACCTGTTTCAGAAGCGACAAGAAATTCTGATATAACAGGTAGCAATGGACCTAGAACTACAAATACATTCTTCTTGTATCAAGGAGATAAGGATAAAACGATTGATGCTGGTTTCTATAAAGGTGCGTCTATTGGTAATCAAGTATGGTGTGATAATCCAGAAGGAGGTCTTCCTAACTTGTTTGACATCACAGACACTCCAATTGAAGGGGCAATCATTTCATTGTATCATTATAACTTGATGACAGGATTCGAAACTCTTGTGGATACAAAAGTGACTGATGAAAATGGAAACTATTTGTTTACGGGATTACCAGCAGGTACATACTTTATTGAAGTTGATGTAACATTGCTTGGAAAAGTATTTGTCTCTGCAAATGCTCAAGATATCAATGGCGATCAACCTGATGATTCAGATAGTGACGTTATTTACAGAATCCTTGAGGAACAAGAGAATACTGGAGAAACACACAGTATTGGTAGAACTAACATAATCACTCTTACCACAGGTCAAGTCGATATGACTATTGATGTTGGACTTGGTGAAGGTACAGTACCAATTGAATTATATGATTTCATCGGAAGATGGAATAATGATAAATCTCTTACGGAATTAGAATGGATTACAGATGTAGAGCTTAATTCTTACTACTTCGTCGTGGAAAGAACAAAAGACTTGTCTGAAGCATTTAAAGAAATCGGAAAAGTTCAAGCAGCAGGTAATAGCTCTGTAACTAATTACTATGATTTTGAAGATACATCCGTATTTGAAACAGGAGAGTATTACTACAGACTCAGAATGGTTGATCTTGATGGAGCATACAGCTACTCAAAAATAGTTGTTGTTGAAGTTGAGTTTGACGAACGTGAGCAAGAAATTGGGTTAAACATATATCCTAACCCTGTTATAGATGAAATTACTGTTGAGATGACAGTAGAAAGACCTTCAGCTGTTGAAGGTGGAGTATACGATGCTATCGGGCAGTTAATTAAAAGCTTTGACATTGACAAATTGGAAGTAGGTAAAACAACCCTTAACGTTAATGTAAATGACTTGCCAGTAGGTACTTACTTACTAAGAGTCAAAATTAATAATAACGTAATCTTTGAAAAGATTACAAAAACTGAATAATTGAATAATTGAATAATAAGTAATTAGGATTTTATACGGTATCTCAAAGGAACCTTCAACGGAAGGTTCCTTTTTTTTATGTTAGCTGATTTTACCCCAATCTTTTTCGTTAGGATTTAAATACTTTAGTCTCTTGATAAGAATAAGATTTTCAGGGTGTTCTAACTGTGGGTCCTTTTCGAGTATAATCTGGGCTATTTTTCTGCTTGTCGCAAGCATCTCCTGATCAGCTACAATATTAAATAACTTAAACTCCTTAACGCCACTTTGCCTCGTACCTTGGATGTCTCCTGGGCCCCTTAGCTTTAAGTCTACTTCTGCAATTTGAAACCCATCGTTGGTTTCTACCATTGTCTTTATTCGTGTCCTTGCTTCCTTGCTTAATTTGTATCCTGACATTAATATGCAATAGGATTGTTCAGCTCCTCTTCCAACACGTCCTCTTAGTTGATGCAATTGCGATAGACCAAATCGTTCAGTATTTTCTATAACCATCACGGAGGCATTTGGAACGTTAACGCCAACTTCAATAACAGTAGTTGCCACCATAATATGCGTTGTCCCTTCAGCAAATCTTTGCATTTCTAAGTCTTTGTCCCTTGGTTTCATTCTTCCATGTACAATGCTTATTTTATATTTTGGAGGAGGAAAGTATTGTAAGAGTTTTTCGTATCCCTGCTGAAGATCTGCTAAATCTAGTTTTTCTGATTCTTCAATTAAAGGATAAACTATATAAATCTGTCTTCCTTTTTTAATTTCTTGATGTAAAAATTCAACAACTTGAGGTCTATGGTATTCTGTCTTGTGAAGTGTATGTATTGCTTTTCTGCCTGGAGGTAACTCATCGATAATAGATACTTCTAAATCCCCATAGATTGTCATTGCAAGCGTTCTTGGAATTGGAGTAGCCGTCATAACTAGGATGTGAGGTGGTTTGCTGTCCAATGATTTGGTCCATAACCGAGATCTCTGCATTACACCAAACCGATGTTGCTCATCAATGATGGCAAGACCAAGATTTTTAAAAACCACAGGGTCTTCCAAAACAGCATGTGTACCAATCAAAATATCAATACTCCCTTCTTTTAAATGATGTAATACTTTTTTTCGTGATTTACCTTTTACGCTTCCAGATAGGAAAGCTGCTTGGACTCCTGTCCCACTTAAAGATTCTGTAATAGAGGTAAAATGTTGTTGAGCTAGTATTTCTGTAGGAGCCATCAGGACCGATTGGTAGTCGTTGTCTTTTGCGATAAGCATAGAAAGCAAACCAACCATTGTTTTTCCGCTACCAACATCGCCTTGTAAAAGCCGATTCATCTGCATGCCTGATCCCATGTCAGATCTAATTTCCTTAATTACCCGTTTTTGAGCATTGGTTAACTCAAAAGACAATTTCTTAGTATAAAATAAATTAAAGTATGTGCCCACTTTTTCAAAGATATGACCTTTGAATTTAAGACTCATTTGAGATTTGCTGTAAAGCATTTTTAACTGAAAGAAAAATACCTCTTCAAATTTAATTCTGTTATTCGCTTTTGTCAGACTTTCTTGATCTGGAGGGAAATGAATCCAATTCAATGCCTGCTTTCTAGTACATAGCTTTAGTTTGCTAACGATATAATTAGGTAAAGTTTCTGCAATTTCATAGGTATTTAATTTGTTGAGAATATTCTCAATGGCCTTTCTTTTAGCTTTACTATCAAAACCTAGTCTATTTAATTTTTCAGTACTTGAATAAACAGGCTCAAAATGACTAAGGGTTTTATTTGCTGATTGAACAGCTTCTAGTTCCGGATGAGCGATGGTTAGTTTTCCTTTATATCTACTGGCTTTACCATAGGCATAATATTCTTTATTGAGATCCAGATATTTGTCTATGTATTTAATACCCTTGAACCAGGTAAGTTCTATAAATCCAGACGAATCTTTAAGCGTCGCATTTAGAATGCTGGTTCTAGAAGCCTTTACAATTTTTTTGGATATTAGGATTCCTTTAATATGAACAGAAACTTCAGTAGTGATATCCTTGATAGGACTGACAACTGTTTTGTCTATATAACGGAAAGGATAGTGATAGATAAGATCCTTAATTGTTTTGATATCAAGGTCTTCTGATAGAGCCTCAGCCTTGATTGGACCAATGCCTTTGACAAATGCGATTTCAGTATTTAAAAAGTCTTTTAACATAGAATGATTAAACGAATTTAATAGGAACGAACGATTTCTTTACATGAGCGTTTAATAATTGTGTTTTTGGAAGGAATAAACCAAATAATAATATGAACTTTGTGCATTGTAGTCAATGAATCATATAATCTATAATGATGGAATCTAAGAGACAGAAACAAACTGCAGAAATTATAAGAAGACATTTTGGTCATGTATTGCAGCAGGAAGGAACATACATTTATGGAGATGCCTTTGTCACTGTAACAAAAGTTATGGTTTCACCAGATATAAGTATGGCTAAGATCTACCTCAGTATTTATAATGTTAATAATAAACAATTGGTGATCGACAAAGTAAGCCAACATGCAAGTCAATTAAAAAAATACCTGGGAATCCGTGTTCGAAAGCATATTCGACGTATTCCAGAATTGTATTTCTATATAGATGATACCCTTGATGAGATGTTCAGAGTCAACAAATTATTAGACTCAACGCTTAAAAAGGACGAAGAAGTAAGAAATCAAGATAAGTAAAGCCCTAATTTCCATTCATTGTTGCGGGATTATGTATTAAAAACTTAACAATATGTTGGGTATTTCCTATTTTTGTTTTTTAATAAGCTATAATTCGGATTAAATGCCTGTAGATGTATTATTAGGCCTTCAGTGGGGTGATGAAGGAAAGGGAAAGATTGTTGATTTTTTAGCCAACAAGTACCATATAATAGCCCGCTTTCAAGGAGGTCCAAATGCAGGACATACCATTATTATTAACGATACAAAGCATGTTTTACATACAATACCTTCAGGTGTATTCAGACCTGATGTTATCAATATTATTGGTAATGGTGTTGTTATTGACCCAATTGTGTTGACAAGGGAATTGAATGCCTTAAAAGCACTCGGTATAAATATCTCAAACATTTTATTAGCCAAGAAAGCTCATTTAATTCTTCCTACCCACAGATACCTAGATGCAGCATCAGAGGCATCTAAAGGAAAAGAAAAAATCGGATCCACATTAAGAGGAATAGGTCCTACATATATGGATAAGACTGGTCGTAATGGATTGAGAGTTGGAGATATTGAAAGTGATGACTTTCGTCAAAAATATAATGCACTCAAAGCAAAACATTTGGAATTGGGAAAGATATATCCAAAAATTGATTTTGATTTTGAAACTGAAGAAACAAAATGGTTTGATTGCCTTAAGGAACTAATGGAATTGCAAACGATAAATTGTAGTTACTACATCAATAATGCACTCAAGGAGGGAAAGGCCGTATTGGCTGAAGGCGCACAAGGATCTATGTTAGATGTAGATTATGGAACCTATCCTTTTGTTACCTCTTCAAACACTCTTTCTTCTGGAGTATGTGTTGGTCTTGGTATCGCACCTTCTACAATTGGAAACGTATTTGGCATCAGTAAATCTTATTGTACAAGAGTAGGTAGTGGCCCCTTTCCTACTGAACTTAATGATGAAGTAGGCGAGGAGTTGAGAAAGATAGGAAAGGAATTTGGAGCGACAACGGGTCGACCAAGAAGAACAGGGTGGATTGATTTAGTGCAGTTGAAATATACCATACTTTTAAATGGGGTAAATCACCTTTGCATCACCAAAATGGATTGCCTTAATACTTTTACAAGTATAAAATTAGCGACACATTACAAAGTTGGAGGTGAATTAACCAAGGAACTGCCTTATGATCTGGATTCTAAAAGCTTTGAAATTGTGTACGAGGAACTTGAGGGATGGAATGAAAACATTAACGATATCAAAGATTTTAATGCTCTTCCCATTAAAGCTCAAAACTATATTAAGTTTCTTGAAGACTACCTTGAAGTTCCAGTTACAATGATTAGCACTGGACCAGAAAGGGATAGTCTATTGCTCAGAGGTATTTAATTTACTTGCTTGCAGATATATAATATTGAAATTCCAATGTCGTATCATCGGTGATTATGTCTTGATATCCAGCTTGGTATAATTCCTCTTCAATAATATCTAAATATATTCTCTCACTGTATGGTGGTGCATCGACATATTCAGGAATTCTCTTGGTTTTAAAATCGACGATAATGATTTTTCCACCGTCCTTCAATTTTGATTTTAAAGATTTTAGGTATTCCAACCTATTAGGCAGGTAAGCAATAGTATTGACGATAAGTAAAATATCAACTTCGTTATCCAATAGCTTAGGATCATTGGTTTCGGCAAGCCTAATGTCAATTTTATCTGACTTGTCCTTACCGAGGGCTGATTTTAAGACGTTTAAAGTATGGATTGCTTCTTCATCAATGTCAATGGCAATTACCTTTTCTATTGCCGTTCGACCAATAATTTTAAAAACAAAATAACCAAGAGCACCTGAACCAAGATCTGCAAGCGTTTTACCTTCAAGGTTTCCTAAACTATTAATGATAAATTCAGGCTTTTGCCAGTTGCTTCTTTCATCTGTGAAATTCTTGCTTGGTTCTTGATGTATGGTATCAAGCCCTGTATCGGGTTCGGTGGATACCTTGCTGTCTGCTGAATTGCATGCGAATAAAGCAAATAAGAAAATACAGAAATAGAATTTCACAATATTAATTTTTGCTAAAATAAGAACTGATCTTTAAACCCTCTAATAAAATCGATAAGCGTTTCATTGCAAAGAGAGCAAAGCATATATTTCCGTAAGGAAATGATCGAATTTTTTTCTGACAAGCGAATTGCTGCAATCAAATCCATTTGCCATTAAGCAAAAAGAAAACCATTGATCATCTTTAGATTTCACAAGTCCAGAGTAACTCTGAACAGCCTTCATACTTCCTGTCTTAATTCTAAAAGCATTGGTATCTTTAGAATTTTTCATAACATGACTTAATGTTCCTTTCTGTCCGGGCTGTGCCATCAATTTGGCAATTTTTTGTGGTCCAAGATCCGTTGATATTTTGGATAAAAATTCTGCCATAAGTGCGGCGGAGATAAAATTTTGCCTTGAAAGTCCTGAACCATCAACTGCTTTATAGTCTTTAGTATTAAGCTTATATGCTTTCATTAAGCATTTAATTTCGTCTAAACCATCTTGAGGATTTGATTTTCTATTTTTATTTTTAGCAATTGTTTTAAGAAGAGCTTCTGAATACAGGTTATTGCTTTCAACATTTGACATATAGACAATACGTTCAAGTTTTGGAGATTCAATGGTACACAATAAATGTAGCTTGTCCTTATACTCTGTAGTTAACTTAAATCCAAAAGAACCAATTCCTGAATCATTAAGCAATGAATACATCATTTCAGCAAAAAATAATGGAGGGTTGGGAATAGCAGCTTTTATACTAAATTGACCATGACCAATTGGTAATGTACCTTTGATTGTTTGATTATAATTTTCAGGTCCACCAAATACATAAGCTTGGTCACCTGAATTGGGATCGCTCAAACTGATTTCATTTTTAATTTCAAGACCTGGAATTGTAGGAAATATCTTGGTTATTTTTGGTGTAGATCCTATTTTGTCTTTTGTATTGAAATAAATGCTGTAAAGGTTTTCGTGAATATTCATAGACCAAGCACCGGCTCCATAATAATTTGAAATATCGTTCCACTGCCATGAATCAACAGGTCCTTGATGCGTATAATAATCATTGAGTAAAATTATTTTTCCTTCTATGCAATTAATGCCACCTGCTTTAATCTTATCGACTATATAAGAAGATAATTGTGTTAGATTTCTTACACCTTTGAATTTGTCTGACCCAAGAGTGGGATCACCTCCTGATATTATTACAATATCACCCCTTAATGTACCGTCATAAGTAATCAAACCTGAATAACATACATTGGTTTGATATACATAATCTGAGCCTAAAATTTTAAGTGAGGAGAAGTTTGTAATTAATTTCAATGAAGACGCTGGTACAAGTGGTTTGGTCTCTTCTAGTCCTAACACTTGTTTTCCTAGTGTTACATTTACAAGGCTAAAAGAAAGGTGCATGTCTTTAAAAAAAGCATCACTGGCAAATTTGTCCAATGATTCTTCTAATTTGTCAATATTCTGTCCATAACATGTTAGTGCATGAATAAGAATAATTATGCTATATATCAGTTTTCTCATATCCTATGTGAAATAGTGCGTCGCCATAATTTACAACACTTGCATTATTATGACCTATAATGTAACCAGAGACCTTACATTTAACAAGTATAGATTTTTTTCCATAAGGATCATAGATATTGCCAAGAACCTCTCCTGAATTGACAAATACTCCAGAAGATTTTTCCCAGATAAACACTCCTGCATGTTCTGCTCTTATCCAACTCGTTTTATCAATTATTACGGATTTTTCTAAATTATGGTCTGATGGTTCACTTGGTATCATTGAAAGTTCCGAAAGACAATTCTTAATACCCTTAATACCCACTTTAATGGAATAGCCGTCTAATCGGACAGACTCTCCTCCTTCATAAACCAATATTGAAATTTGTAGATCCTTACATGCTTTTCGAAGGGATTTCGTAATCATTCCACTTTCAATAATAAAGGGTGCGTTAAATACTTTTGCAAGTTCAAGCGCTTTAGAATCGAATTTGGTATATCGAAGTTGAGGATAGTTATAACGGGAGTCTCCACCAGTATGAAAATCAAAAATATAATCTACTTGAGGAAGGATATACTGGGTTAATGTCCTTGCAATCCTAGAAGCAAGTGATCCTTTAAAGGAACCAGGAAAACTCCTATTGACATCTTTTCCATCTGGTACTGAACGATTAAAATTGATAAACCCAAATATGTTAAGCACAGGTATAACGATGAGGCTTCCTCGAAACAATTTTTTAATGTTCATGTGGTATAAGAAATTCCTTATGATTTCTATTCCATTGATTTCATCACCATGGACACCCGCAAGAAGCAAAATGGTTGGACCTTCCTGTCTAGCTCTGAAAATATGGGCTTGGACGTTTATATCTGTATCAGAGGGAAGCTGACCAACAGGAATTTTTACAATACCACTCTCACCCAGTTCAAAACGCTTGTTATCGATGACTAGTTCTTTCACTTTGTAAAAATATAGTTATTCCTGAACAACATTGTTCTCAATAAATTCAATAATTTCTCCAGCAATATCATTACGGGTAGTTTTTTCAATTCCTTCAAGCCCTGGAGAAGCATTAACTTCTAAAATAAGAGGCCCTCTCTTAGATCGTAACATATCTACACCTGCTACTTTTAAGCCAAGAGCCCCAACTGCCTGTATTGCAAGTTTTGCTTCTTGATCTGAAATTTTTTCTTCAGTTGAACTGCCACCCTGATGGAGATTTGATCTAAATTCTCCAGCTTTAGCTTGCCTTTTCATTGAACCAATAATCTTATTATTTACAACAAAGACTCTAATATCTGTACCATTGGCCTCCTGGATGTATTCTTGAATCAAGGATTTTTGATTGGACCGGGTAAAGGTTTCTAAAATATTTTGTGCCTGGGTTCCTTTATTGGCCAGTAAAACACCTACACCATGCGTACTGTTGATTAGTTTTATGACCACTTTATCACCATCAAACTCATTCATGAGAGAGGAGTAGGATTGGGAGTTGTTTGAAATTATTGTTTTAGGAAGAGGTAATCCTGCCGCAGATAGAATTTGAGAACATACAAGTTTATTTCTAGCTTTTACCAATGCTTGTGAACTTAATGTAGAAAATATTTTGAGCTGCTCAAATTGTCTGATAACAGCTGCCCCATAGCCAGTCCAACTCGTTCCTATCCTTGGAATAATGGCATCTATATCAGTTTGGATCTGACCCTTATAAGAGACTATCAATTTAATACCATCAATTATAAGATCACAATTAAAGTAGTCAATGACCCTCACTGAATGGTGTCTTAACCTCGCTGCCCTCGCTAAGCTTTGTGTACTATAAAGTACAGGACTTCTTGATAATATTACAATGTTCATAAGTTTGTACTTCTCTTAAATTCTTGATTTCCGATCAATGTATTGATTTCTGCTATATCTATAAGCTTTTAATTCAATAATTTATTTAGTTTAAAGCTATAGGAGATATTTTAACGATACATGATTCATATGATAAAGAATGACAAAAGAACGATAAGGGGCTGGGCAATGTTTGATTGGGCCAATTCAGCCTATGCGCTTGTTGTTTCAACTGCAGTATTCCCTCCCTTTTATTCGGCTATTGCTCCTGATTTTGTCAATATTTTTGGTTATTCAATGGATAGCAATTCTCTTTATTCCTTTTCGGTATCCTTTGCTTTTATATTAATGGCTATAATGATTCCATTGCTTTCGGGAATTGCAGATTATAGCGGTAGAAGAATGTTTTTTTTAAAGACCTTTACTTTGATTGGTTCAGTGTCATGTATGGCACTGTATTTTTTCAATGATGAAACCGATGTATTTCTGGGAATAACAGCCTTCATTTTGGGCACAATTGGTTTTGGGTCAGGAATAGTGTTCTATAATTCATATTTGCCAGAAATTGCTACTGAGGATAAATATGATGATGTGAGTGCAAAAGGATATGCTTATGGTTATGTTGGTTCTGTCATTTTACTGGTTATTATTTTATTGATGATTAGCTTCCACGATACCATAGGTTTGGCAACTGAAGCCATAGCAATACGAATTGGATTTGTCTTGGTTGGGTTGTGGTGGTTGGGTTTTGCATTGATTACCTTTAAAGTTTTACCGCCTGATAAAAGCATTAAATTGGAAAAGTCCATATTTAAGGAAGGCTTTAGAGAATTGAAGTTGGTGTCTAGAATTTTGATGAAACAAAAATCATCCATTAGATTCCTTGCCTCATACTTCTTCTACATTGCAGGTGTAAATGTTATTATTTACTTGGCTGCAATCTTTGCAAAAGAGGAGTTGGCTTTTGGAAGCAGTGAGCTGATTGTTCTTATCTTGTTATTGCAGTTTTTGGCAACTTTCGGTGCTTATTTCTTTGCTTATCTATCTGATAAAAAAGGCAATAAATATTCCTTGATGCTGCAAATAATGATTTGGGTATTTATATGTTTATTTGCATATCTGACGCATAATAAAATGCACTTCTATATATTGGCAGGCTTTGTAGGTCTTGTATTTGGAGGAATACAGTCACTATCAAGGTCAAGTTACTCCAAATTCATTAAAGATGATAGTGTTCCGCTAACTTCTTATTACAGTTATTACGATGTTCTAACCAAGTTGGCAATTGTTTGTGGAACATTAGTATTTGGCGTGGTTAACCAGATGACAGGAAGCATGAGAAACTCAATATTAGTATTATCTTTTTTCTTTATTATTGGAGCGATATTATTGTCGACTGTAAAGTTTGAAAAGAAAATTAAATCATAGTTTATTTCTGGAATTCGTAGCATCCGATATCCACGGCATTACTCTCTCTAAAATTGCCAAGTATATCCAAATCAATAAAAGGAATTTCTTTCCCTTTATCAATGGCTATAGATGAGGTGTCCAAGCTTAAGTCGAATTCATCAAGATTAAGGAATAATGTATCAGAGTTTTGCAGATTAATGCAATTGTTGCAATTGTCAAAAAAATTAGGATATTCATCAGCATTTAAAAGTTCATCGACTTTTACTATACAATGTTCA
Organism: Saprospiraceae bacterium; assembly: GCA_029262995.1. Taxonomy (GTDB): domain Bacteria; phylum Bacteroidota; class Bacteroidia; order Chitinophagales; family Saprospiraceae; genus RFSX01. Next base: position 20,052 of record JAJCYH010000004.1, read on the forward strand.
AATTGAAAGTCAAAGCCCTGTGGATTAGAACTTTCATAGAAATCAAGAAATGAAATTTCGTCTCTATCGTTTCCTGTAAATATGCAGTTGGTAAAGTTACAATTCAGATTATTAACAAGTATTTCACTGCAATCACCCGTAAGACATTTTATATTGTTGGCTTGCAGGGCTGCATCTTGGTTGTCGTAATTTGCTATTGTACAATAGTTGAATAGATAATTGCCGCCAAAGTTAAGGCTAATCCCAGAACCTCCATTTTGATAGAAAAGTGAATTTTCTGCATATATACTTGCATGTGAAGCGCTGATTCCACTACCTCCGGTATATGCGATTACCGAAGACTCAATCCTTACAGATGCAGCTGAATCTACGGATATACCTACAATGGAATTTTCTATTCTGGTATGAGATATCGTATTGCCAAATGATCCACGACTGAAAAGTATACCTGACCATTGACCCTGTACCTCATTAAATTCTTCCTCAAGACGATCAGTTTTAAAAAGATTGGGTTGCTCTAATGTGCCTTGAGATCTCAGACTTCCGTTCGATAAGAAGACCATCAACCCATCATTGAAGATCCCAAGTTCATTGATTGCAATTCCGCCATGCACATAAACTTCAGTTCCCGGTGGCAATACCAGTTTACAGCTATCAATTAATAGAACACCATAGAGGACATAAGGTCTTGGATCATCCCAAACCCAATCTTGGAAATTACAACTTACATAATTCAGACGACCACCACTTTGACGGTTTGGTATATAATTCGCATTTTGCCCCCAGGCTTCAAGTTGTATTGTATAGTTCGAATTATTGGCCTGAATAAAAATAGATTCTTCAATAAAATAAGGGCTTATGCTTAATGGATTATCAGGATCAATTGTTACCTCTACAAAGACATAAATACTATCGTTAGCTTCAATTCTGATATTTTTTGCATCATTCTGTGCAAAACCATCAACGTTCAGCCTAAAAAAGGAAGTAGAAGCATTGTTTAAGCTTACAGAATTTAAAATTACAGCCTCATCTAATTCATTGTATATCTTGAATGAGCGGGTTGCGGAACCTGCCTGTGTAAAAACCGTATCAAAACGAAGTGTATCTACAGAAAAATGAAGAGGAATATCAAGTTCAGAACTTACGTTATCATCTTGACATGCTAAGCAGCAAATCAGTAGAACAAATAGACAACTGAAGCTTAATGGATTTATATATTTTGACTGCATCTTTTGCGAAAGGCTTTATCAGAGACATTTATTGTTGAAACAGCTGCAAAAATAGAGTATTCTTCTATTAATGTCATTTTTTGTCAATTAAACAAAGATCAAAAAATTAGATTTGCGTTAGCATAAGCAAAATAATTTGATTGTAGACGTTATTATACCTGCACATAACGAAGAAAAGTCTATTTCAAGTGTACTTAATGATATACCTGCAAATTTAGTCAGGGAAGTAGTCGTATGTAATAACAATAGTTCTGACAGAACCAAAGAAGTTGCTCAAGAATGTGGAGCAACGGTAGTTACAGAACTAAAAAAAGGTTATGGAGCTGCTTGTTTAAAGGGTATGGAACATATTGCCCAAAAGGATAGAAAGCCTGATGTTATTGTTTTTATAGATGGGGATTACTCTGATCATCCTGAAGAAATGAATAAGTTACTTAGTCCTATAGCTGAAGAAAACTATGATATGGTTATCGGATCTCGAGCTTTGGGTAAACTTCAAAAAGGTTCTATGCAATTACAGCAAATTTTTGGCAATTGGTTGGCTACTTCGTTGATCAAAATGATTTATGGATATACTTTTACCGACTTAGGACCCTTTAGGGCAATCAAGTATTCTTCTCTTATGGCTATAGATATGGAAGATAAAGATTTTGGGTGGACAGTAGAAATGCAGGTTAAGGCAGCCAAGCAGAAATTAAAATGTATTGAAGTTCCCGTTAGTTACAGAAAGCGAATCGGTGTATCAAAAGTTTCTGGCACTCTTAAAGGGACTATACTTGCAGGACATAAAATATTGTGGACAATTTTTAAGCTGATATGAAATGGTAGTAATAGGATATTTTGTGTGTACTGTATATTTGATATGTCTGACATATATCACTATTTACTGCTTATTTCAATTTCATTTATTATTGCATTATCGACAGGGTAAAAGAAAAGAACTAAAAGACGGAGGATCTAAACCTGAGCTTAATGGTGTATATCCTTTTGTCACGATCCAATTGCCAATATATAATGAATATTACGTCGTAGAGAGACTTATAGATAATATATGTGCGCTTGATTATCCGAAAGATAAATTTGAGATTCACGTACTTGATGATAGTACAGATGAAACTCTGGAAATTAGTCGCAACAAAGTTGAAGAGTATAAATCAAAAGGATTCGATATTCGATTAATAGAAAGAGAAAACCGAAAGGGATTCAAGGCTGGTGCCTTAAAGGATGCAATGAAATTCGTAAAAGGAGAGTTCATCGCAATTTTTGATGCAGATTTTCTTCCAGATTCCTCGTTTTTAAAGAATACTATTCCTCATTTCAAGGATTCTAAAATAGGTGTAGTACAAACCAGATGGGGTCATATCAATCAAAAGTACTCCTTGATTACTGAATTACAGGCTTTTCAATTGAATGTACATTTTACTGTGGAACAGCAAGGACGGGAATCAGCAGATTATTTATTGCAATTCAATGGTACTGCAGGTGTTTGGAGAAAACAGACTATAATTGATGCAGGTGGCTGGGAGGCTGACACTTTAACAGAAGATTTGGATTTAAGTTATCGGGCGCAATTAAAGCATTGGAAAATAATTTATCTTGAAGATATAATGTCACCTGCTGAATTGCCTGCAGAGATGATAGGCTTGAAATCCCAACAATACAGATGGATGAAGGGTGGGGCAGAGACGGCAAAAAAACTCTTGCCTTTGGTTTGGAGAAGCCATTTGAGTTTGACACAAAAATTACATGCATCCACACACCTATTAGGGAGTACTGTTTTCTTATTTGTATTTGTTTTAGGTGTCTTTAGCGTGCCACTTCTCTTTTATATTAATCCACTCAATATTGAAATGGAGTACATGGCTATCTTTCTTATAAGTCTGCTTGCAATTATTGCGGTTTATTATGCAGCAAACGTTCAGACGGCTTGGGATAATGAAGATAAACTAAAGTCCATATTTAAGTTTACTCTTATTTTTCCTTTATTTCTTGCCTTATCTATGGGCCTTTCATTGCACAATTCTATTGCAGTTATACAGGGGTTTATGGGCAGAAAATCTTCATTTATCAGAACGCCCAAATTTAATATCAAGCAGATATCGGATTCATTCAAACAAAGAAAATATCAAGGTTCAAAGATCTCAATAATGACAGTAATTGAAGGATTTCTTGCCTTATATTTTCTGGCAGGCATCATATATGGATTTTATATTAACGATGGTTCCTTGCTTGCTTTTCATATATTGTTGTTTTTTGGATATTCAGGCATATTTTACTATTCAATAAAACACTTGAGTCATCAATCGATTTAAATATATATCTCTTTTATTATCTGGGTTTTTTCTTGCTTCTATTTATTTCATGGGCTTCGTTCCTGTTCAAGATGATTTCACTTTAATTCTAGGTGGTTTTTCAGCTTGTTTTATAGCCTATGCTTTTGCGCTTAAGCAAATAAAGAATAAGCCAGAATGTTTTCATTATTGGATGTCTGTTGGCATTTTAGCGCGCTTTCTTTTGATATTTAGTTTGCCTAATTTATCTGATGATATCTTCCGATTCATTTGGGATGGTAATTTGATTCACGAAGGCATTCATCCGCTAAAATTTACACCGGATGAGTTGATGGCTCAATCACTTGGAGACTCATGGAGTGAAGTATATCATAAATTAAACTCTAAGAATTACTATACCATATATCCTCCTGTTGCACAATTGCTTTTTTATATTTCAAGTTTTACGGGTATTTCATCTTTGGCTACATCAATAATCATATTTAAATCGATGCTTTTTCTATCGGAACTTGGTGTCTTATTTTTTTTACTTAGACTTTTGAATGACCTAGATCTTGCTAGATGGTTTTCGATGCTCTATTTTTTAAATCCCCTTATCATAATTGAATCGATAGGGAATGCTCATTTTGAAAGCTTGTGTATATTCTTTTTGCTCGCTTCATTTTATTGCTTAAAAAAGAAAAAGTTATTGGTTTCATCCGCCCTATTTAGTTTGTCCATTGCCACCAAGCTTCTACCTATTATGTTTCTTCCTATTTTCATCATCTATTTTAAAGATAGGAAGCGATTGTTTAATTATTATGCAGGTATTACTCTATTTACAACGCTGTTATTTATCCCTTTTTTAATGGGTTTGGACCTGTTGAATTTTTTATCAAGCCTTGATTTGTATTTCCAAAGATTTGAATTTAATGCAAGTTTATATTTTATTTTGAGATGGCTCGGTAAGCTGATAACAGGCTATAATCAGATCTGGCTGTTGGGACCATTTCTTACGATTTCAGCAATCTTTGTCATGGTTCGAATACTGTTTCGAAAAAAGTTTATTAATGAGTTTAAGGGCCTCATACATGTCTCATTTTTGTTTTTTCTAACTTATTTATTATTTGCAACTACTATTCACCCTTGGTATTTATCCTTTCCAATTGTATTAATGGTATTCAAACCAAGGTTATATGTATTGGTATGGTCTTTTACCGTTATTTTTTCCTATGCTTTATACAACAGTTATATACAGGATATCTCACCGATAACTTGGGTATACCTGGAATATATGATCGTTGGATTGGTTTATTATTTTGAAGTAGTAAAAAGAGGTCTGTCATGGACATAAAAAAGCCCTTATCCAAATGGATAAAGGCTTCGTTTATTTAGCATTTCAGGAATTAATATTCCCAAAGATCATGTTCAAAATTAAACAGCTCGGCTTTGATTTTATCAGATTCCATAAGTCTGTCAATTCCTTGTCTATCGTATCCATAATACATGTCTTCAATTCTTAAATCAAGCATGTTGGATCGTTTCATGATATAGGAGGCAAAGGCTCTTTGCTCAAATAAATCATACCACGAGAGAGGAGAAATTTCATTGTAATCACTTTCAACTCTGATTCTTGCTAAGCTTTCTCTGGCTTCTGGATAATAAATCCAAAATAGGGGTAAAGCATACTTAAATTCTCCTGTTGTTGGATCGTAGTTGTCTAAAATAGGGGAGATACCTAATATCCTAGCCTTAAGAACGGATAGTTCTTTATCAAAGTACCACACTTCCTTAATTCTAAATTGTTTAATATCATTCCAGTTTACATCATTTCTAACAACTTTGATTTTCTCTTCATATGTATCATAATCAAAGACAGTTGTTGTATCAATTCTGTAAAGTGTTTTATTAATTTCTTCGATGGTCATGGGTTCGCGAAAGAACTCATCTTTGAATACCGCCACGTCTCCATTTTCAGCCAACTCTTTTAAGATATTAAAAAACGGTTTATGTGGACTTCTGAATGGGATATTCAATTTTTCTCGAACATCGATGATTCTCCATAGTTTTCTTTCCCAAACTGCATCAGCTTCTCTGACATGATCATACTCTATAATGGGAGACTCAGTTATCAAATTTCTTTTGACAACACCATCGATATAGATGTCTTCTAGAGGTGTTCCTGACTCTGTTATAATTTGAGTATCATCCTGAGCGCTTACCCCAATTGTAAGGCAAAGAAAGAAGAGAAAAAACAAATTTTTATTCAACATGATCTTTTGTTTAAATCATTAATTAATATTGAATACCATAGTTCCGATATCCCTTGGAGCAGGATCACCCGGACAACGGCACTTAATATCTTCAAAAAAGAATTTATCTGTAGGCTTAGCTTTATTGACAAGAGCTTGTGATTCTGAAGTATATTTTCCACCTCTGTTATCAGATACCAATGGATCTTGTCTCTTAGGTACACGTACCAATCTGAATCCTACGACTTCACATCTTGCTTCAAAGTCAAAGTTTTCAAGAACAGGAAATACACCAGGCTGAATTTTGAATTCTCCTGAACCCATTGCACCACCTCGACTCCTAGACAATTTTGGAACTGGATCCGGAATTCTTTTGACTCTAAATCTTTTTGAGTCACTCAAACCAGGAGCAGATACATTAATGTTGGCGTATTCATCCTTTTTGGTAGGAACTTTTACATTAACGATATAAGCACCATTTCCGTCTGGTTTAATGGTTCCTTCTCCTCCTCCGGACATGGAAACCTTGATTTGGTTAGAAGGTACACCTGCTGCAGAAACTTCTACTGGGTTATCAACACCAACATAGAAAACGTTCATTTTAGAGGCAGATACAGTAACTGATCTTTCTCCAACTTCATATTCAAATTCTTTTTTGAAGTTTTCAACATCTCCAGTAACGGGATTTGTTAAGGTAGCGGTTGCTGTATATCTTCTTACGCCGTTGGTATTTGCAGTTTCCACGAAACTTGCTTTACCATCGTTATCTAGGGGTAAATTTCTTCCGTTTACAGCAATAGTAATCCCAGTTTTGGAGTCACCACCAGCTGCAGCGGTTAAGAAAAGGTCTGCTTTATATTGCTCACCTTTAATGATATATGATTTCTCTGGTGCAGATACAACTGTGTATTTATCAAATGTTAAATCGGCAGTAGTACCCACTTCTCCTGCAAGGTAATTTAATGCAGCAGATTCCGTAGATTTTACATCATTAATGTATTTGGTAAAGATTGGAATTACGGCCTGTAATGGCATGTGGTCAAAATTCATATGAGACCATGTTTTTTTCTTTTTCTTTTTCCAAGATTCATCATCGATTTGAACAGAAACCTCTTTAGTGAAGACAGCTCTGTCTTCTTCATCGATGTATTGCATAATTTCTTCACGATACTGAAGAAGTTTAGCTTTAACTTCTTCACCAATGCCTGGTGTACCATCACTTTTGGTTACCAGTGTTCTTGTAGTGATATCGTAATCTTTAGCTGCTTTCAAGTCATCAGTCAGGGTGCCTGGATTATCTCTATCTTCCATGTATCCACCTGATTCAGTGATCATTCCGTCTACGATTTCTTGAAGATAAAGCGATATTTCTTCTGATTTCTCACGTATTGGATCAACTCTTTCGGCATATGTAGCTAGAGATTCTTTTTTTCTAGCACCATCTTTAATGGCTTGAGGTAAGGAGGCATTAGCCTCGTCTAGTGATTCATTAGATTTTACCAACCCTTTGTCAACCAGTTTGAAAGCATTGAATACCTCTGCTGAGACATTTAAGGCCAACAAAGCGGTCAACACCAAGTACATGATGTTAATCATTAGTTGACGGGGTTCCTTAGGAATAGACATATGTTAACTTTTTTTAATGGTTAAAAAATAAAGTTTCTAGATGTTACTCTATTCCTTTTTTGAATGCACCAAGAACGTTCCCATAAACAGAATTCAACGAAGTCAAGTTTCTGTTTAATGAACCGATTTGTTCTTTATAAATTTTAGTGTCTTCTACAGTCTCGCTAAGCACTCCCATAGCATCATTCATTTTTGAGTAGAAGTTATTCATAGTTTCCATCTGAGATTGCGTCTCAGTAAAGTCAACTTCTTGAAGAGCTTTAAGACTGCCTAAACTTTTTGACATACCTTGTAACTCGTCTAGCATACCACCCAATCTACCTTCAACTGCATCAGCGTCTAAAGGTCTGCTTGGCTTTGTAGTTGGTCCAGCAGTAAGAGGTGTAATATTTGCATTATAGTTATCCAATCCTGGATACAGTTTTTCCCAGTAGTAATCTTTTTCTGGTGGAAGTACTCCTAACATTAAGAAAAGGAAAGCTTCTGTCAATAGACCCGCAGTAATCATGGTATTACCAAGCGGGTGGGATAAAATTTTCATAAGTGCTCCAATCATTACCACTGATGCACCAACACCTATAATGAAGTTTTTTAGGTATTTAAATCCTTGAGATTTGTGAAAAGCCATTAGTTACAATTTTTGTTAGTTAAATAACTGATTAATAAAATAATTTAAATATTGTTTCTTGATGAATGACTAGAAGTCATTGATAGATCGTCCTAAGAAAGTAAGTGCACAACGAAATCCAATATAGGATTTAGTAGTGTCCTGATACTCCCAGTTTCTTGTCCCTGTTTGACAGTAATAGGAAATGTCTTTCCATGAACCACCACGAATTACTTTTCTCTTGTAAGCTTCAGGGTCATCGTCCTTAGCATCGTATTTGATGTCTGGATTCAAATCATGAACATGAGAATAAGCATTAGGGTGGAACTGAGTCTCTGTCCACTCTGATACGTTTCCGGACATATTATATAATCCGTAATCATTAGGGAAATAAGCATCCGCTTTTACAGTGTAAAAACCACCATCTTCTGGATAGTTACCTCTTCCAGGTTTAAAGTTTGCTAATAAACAACCTTTAGCATTTCTGATATAGTAACCACCCCAAGGATAAGGAGCAATATCTCTGCTGCCTCTAGCAGCCCATTCCCATTCTGTTTCAGTAGGAAGTCTGAATTCTTCAGTGTTAGGCTCATCGCCTCTGAATGAATTCCACAAATGAGTCCTCCAGTGACAAAAAGCTTTGGCTTGCTTCCAATTTACACCAACGACTGGATAGTCATCGAATGCAGGATGCCAAAAGTAGTTTCTTGTAAATGGCTCATTGTATGAGTAAGCGAAGTCTCTGATCCAAACAAGGGTGTCTGGATAAACAGAAACTGTTTCTTCTTTTAGTAGATTCGATCTTACAATATCAGGATTATGAGCCGCCTTTTGCCAATCAATCCACTTGTAAGTGTATTGCAATTGTCTTGTATCCATTGCTCTTTCAAAATCATTAAGCTTCATGTCCCCTTGAAAGTACATGTCATCTAATTCTTCATTGGTATAATCCAATTCCCAAGTCCAATCTATTTTTTCGTTGCCGTAATTATCTTCGGTGTAGTCATCCATCATTACGTGTGCGATAGAATCTCTCACCCAATAGACCATCTGACGATATTCGTTATTGGTAACTTCGGTATCATCCATGAAGAAACCAGATATTGAAATCGCTTTGGGTTTTTGAATGTAAGTGCTAAATACGTCTTGATCGGATTGACCGATGGTTAGTGTTCCAGAGGGTACGTAGACCATTCCATATGGATTTATTCCATTCCACGTAGGTCTGTCCGGTACTCCCAGAAGTTGTCCTGATTCATCTCTTCCGCACGAGCTTAATAGTATTACCATTAAACAAAAGGAAAACAGAGCTTTTCTATTCATGTTTATTAACTGATTTTGCAATTCAAATTATTTCGCCTCTTAAATAAGCTTGTAAAAATAAACTTTGTTGTCTATTTTCAAAAAAAATTGCCTCCTAATAAATATTGCCTGTCTCCTGCACACCATGCAGGAATAAGTTCAACGATTCAGAGATACAATGTATTTTATGAAATAGAGTTTTTTTTAAAAATTATTTTTAACAAACAACTATTCACCAAATATTATAAATAAGATTGAAGAAACAAAGAAATTAAAGATTTCTAGGATTATAAATTATTTCTGGCGGTAAGCCGATGCCTATCAATTTATTCAGATTATAGTTGATGTTTATTTCATGTGATCCTTGCGATACATCGGATAAAATGCTTAAACCAACATCATAGCTGTAAGATAGTGTATAATGCTCATTTAATTTAATTCCACCAAAAAATACTGCCGAGTCAAAAGAGTTTTCATTAAAGCCCCTCATGGATAATCCTCCAAAAATATTGCCATTTTTTAACATTATCGATAGGTCAGACTGAGTTTGTTTAAAGTTTGTTTTTATATATAAAGAAGCTTGTATTTTTAATTCCTTGATATAGAAAGGAATGGCTGCATAAACGTCCATTTTTCTGGAGTCAATAAAATTTATTTTTGATAAGGTAGTCTTGTTGACAAATAAATCACTTATTGAAAGTCCAAAATCAAAATAATCAGTAGCAGTATAAAGTGCCATTGACCAAACCGGACGAACACCTGATCTGAAATCTGTAAACAGGATTGGATCCTCATGCGAAAAACCGCCTATATAAATGCCTTCAGGTGTACGAACTTGAGTGCCATCCAAACCTGTCTGTTTCATTCCAAGAGAGGCACCGACAGAAATTATTCCTCTGGAAAAACTTCTAACGCGATTATAAGAAAATTTTACATCCGTCATTTTTAGTGCAGCTGCCCTGTCATTAGAAACACTGAATCCAACCCCTCCATTTAAAAGGTAAACTGGCAAATGAGCATTGAAATAAAGATGACTAGGTTGTCCTTCTATACCAGACCATTGTGACCTGTAATTGAAATTTGCGCTAAGCGATCTATCAAATCCTGCATAAGCTACATTGTGTTTATAAATATCTACCATATACAATGAATGCTGACCAATGCTCTGACCCATGCATAGGAAGGAAATACTACAAAAGATTAGTGTATAGAAATATTTCTTCATCTACTTTTAATACAAAACCTAAAATACAGATTTAATTGAGAATGTTTTATTCCTACAGGAGACAGTTATAATTTTATTCGCAATTTGTCTTGCAGAGGAAAAACATTGGATGGTAATATTTGTTCCCAAGTTTTTGTTGGACCCATGGCATGACTGATATGAGTCAAATATGCTTTTTGAGGAGAGATTCGATTTATGTAATCAAGTGATTGTTCCAGATTGAAATGAGAGTAATGTTCATTGTGTCTTAGAGCATTGATTATCAAAACTTCGACATTTTTAATTTTCTCAATTTCTGATTCGTCAATTTGACTAGCATCAGTGATATATGCCATGTCATTAAATCTGAATCCTAAGATCGGAAGTTCGCCGTGCATGACCCTAATCGGTGTTACTGCTATATCTTCAAATTGAAATGGGTTTTCATCGATTGGGCGTAATTTGATATTTGGAACTCCAGGATATTTATTATCTCCAAAAGCATATTGAAATCTTTTCTCAATTTCTCTTAGTACCCTTGGTTCTCCATATAATGGAAGCTGTTTTCTTTGCATGAAATTTACAGCCCTTAAGTCGTCAATTCCTATAACGTGGTCATTGTGTTCATGTGTTAAAAGGACATGATCAATTTTAGTTAGATCATTTTCTAAGTACTGTTGTCTGAAATCAGGACCTACATCCACCTGAATTTTGACTCTATCTGTTTGAATAAAAATGGAAGTTCTTAGTCTTTTGTCACGAGGGTCTTTGGATAAGCAAGCTTCACAAGAGCAACCGATGATGGGTATTCCTTGTGATGTACCGGAACCTAAGATGACTATCTCCAAGTGTTTTTTCTTTACTTCTGATAAAAATACGAAAACCTAATGGCTATACAGGAATGTAAGGCAGAATGCCAATCAAGTTATATCGACAGAAGCAGATGCCGCTGTTTCTATTTTTTCACTGTGATTTACAAACTCATGCAAACTTTCGGGGAGTTCTTCTTGACCAAAAGTAATTTCATTAAGCATGTCCAATAAGCTTTCAATTCTTCCTTTTGTGTCGAAGAACTTATTGATTACAACTATGTTTCTTTGATGTATGATACAATAACCTGATTTAAATTGACCTTTTTCGTACCTTATCGTGTAATCAATTTCTTTGAAAAGCTGTTCTAATTTTGTTAAAGTTGGTTTATTATATTTTATCTTCATCCTCTTATTATCTGCAGCCAAATATAAAAGAATTTTATATATATGAAGAGTTTTAATATTACTACTATCTTAATTTTTATTTTCTTCAATTTTCTCTCGACCTATGAGATTAAAGCGCAGAATATTTTTAAAGCTTCTGTTGTCGGGGGAATAACAGCAGCTCAACTTGGAGGCGACAGCATATCGGGTTATGATAAGATGGGTTTTACTTTTGGCTTGAAGCTTGGTTATGATATTGGAAAAAATTTCGACCTCAATATGGAACTCTTGTATTCCCAAAGGGGAAGTCGTGATAATTTTGGATTTTCCAATTCTGGAAATAATACTACTTCATTAAATTACTTGGAAATACCAGTTTATCTTACCTTAAACGATTGGTTAATTGAAAAGGAGAATTATTATAAAGTTGGCATATTTGCTGGATTAACATATGGATATTTAATATCTGCTACTAGTACCAATAGATTGTTGATGGGCAGGGAATCTGAATTTAAGGATCATGATATAAGCACTAGGTTAGGTGTTTTCTATGCTTTTAGCAAAAGCCTAGTATTTAGAACATATTATACGGATTCGCTAATTAAATTAGTGGAGGGGAATTTATTTAACACAAATGGATTGGACAGTTTTTTTTGGACATTTCGTTTGGAATATAATTTTTAGAAATGAAATATAGTTTGCAATTAATTTACTTATGTGTATTCCTAATTTTTGGTTCATGTAACCAATCAGGAAATTCTAAACCTACTAAGGAAGTGCCAAAGGCTATTTATCCAGTATTACCTGCTGAACTGCATCAAAGTCTGTTCAACAAGGTAGACTACATTGACTTTATTTTTCATGATTACCCATTCTCAATGAGTCAGAGTGAAAAACAAAGTATCCAAACGAATATTAGTTATATCGGGCGGGAGCCAGTATTTGACATTCCGGCTTCATGTAAACCTATTGCTAGGTCATTTTTTCAAATTGAAGGTGAAATCATATTGGAAGCTGACATCTATTACAGTGAGGCATGCTATTTCTATGTTTTCGTTCAGGATGGGAAAGCTAAATATGCCAATAATATGAGTCAAAGCGGTATTGGATTTTATAAGAATATTCTGGCTCAAGCAGTAAATACTGCAAAGGGAATTAATGGATAGATTGGCTGTTCTTGACTTGGGGAGCAATACTTTTCATCTACTCATTGTTGAGAAACAAAATAGAGCTCCTTATTTCAAAGAATTATACAAGCAAAGGCAATACATTTATCTTGCCTCTCAGGGCAAAAGTATGATCACTTCAGAAAAGTTGGACTTGGCAATCGATTGTTTGATTGAGTTCAAAGAAATTACTGAAAGCTTTCAGTGTCGAGAGATTAGAGCTGTTGCAACAGCAGCGATACGATCAGCGGATAACTCAGAATTTATTTTGGAACAGATCAGGGAAAGAAGTGGGATTTTAGTAGAATTAATTTCTGGTGAGCGAGAAGCAGAGTTAATACACAAAGGCATATTGTGCCTTGACAGAGAAATTTATGGGCCTGGTCTAATCATGGATATTGGAGGTGGATCGGTCGAATTTATTATTCAGAATAACGGAGAAATAGTATTCAGTGCTTCGTACAATATTGGCATTTCCTTTATCAGGAATGAATTCATTTTTTCTGAACCTGTTAAAGACAGTGAAATAACTGATTTTTATAATCATCTGGACCAAGAGCTGTCAGAACTTATTGAAAATATTTATAATAATAAAATTGTGTACTTAATCGGATCCTCTGGTTCATTTGAGATTATTGAAGCGTTAAATAATGACATACCATCAACAACGGGTAATATTTACTTAAGGTCTCAAGTTGAGTGGATTGCTGAGGAGATTTTGAAATCAAACAAAGCGCAAAGATTTGCAATTGATAAAATGCCAACTATGCGCGCTGATCTTAGCAAAGAGGCTTTTTTGTTGATACATTATTTTTTACAAAAATTTACAAGTTTGAGAGAAGTACTTGTTTCACCTTATGCTTTAAAGGAGGGTTTAATTTCTGAGAATTTTGCTTGAACTTAAAACTACTGTTGATCAGCTTTTTGTGTTTTATCACAGGCGCCATTACATTTTCCATAAAGGTTTAGAGAGTGATGGGTGATTTTAAAATTTAACAATTCTCCCATCATGTCCTTAATGTTCTGAATTCTTGGATCGCAAAATTCCAAGACCTTACCACAATCGATACAAAGTATATGATCATGTTGTTTAAAGCCATAGGACTTCTCATATTGCGTCAGGTTTTTACCAAATTGATGTTTTGTTACCAAATCACAATTAACCAGCAATTCTAATGTATTGTATACAGTTGCTCTTGATACTCTATAGTTTTGGTTTTTCATGTGTATGTAGAGTGCTTCAGCATCAAAATGATCATTTCTCCTGTAAATTTCTTCTAGGATGGTGTAGCGTTCTGGTGTTTTCCTATATTGGTTTTTTTCCAGGTAGCTTGTGAAGATAGCTTTGACTTCTTCAATAATTTTATCTAGATGGTTTTCTGACACCAGCATATTAATTCTTGATTACCCTATTAACGTTTGTAACGCCATCAAGTTTAGATATAGACTGAATGACCACATTAAGTTGGTCTTTATTTTTGACAAAGATACTCACAGTACCTTCAAAGTAACCTTGATGCCCAGAAATGCTAAATGAGCGGATGTTAATGCCCAGATTATTAGATATTTCTGAAGTTATTTTCTGAATAACTCCTGGTCCCGAATCGACTCCAATTATTGTTAATTCGGCTATGAAGTTGGTTTCTGACTGTCCTCCCCATTCTGCTTTTAATACACGATAACCGTAATTGGCTAATAGGTGAGTGGCATTTTTGCAATTGATTCTATGAACTTTTAGGCCTTTACCTGAAGTTAGATATCCAAAGATGCCATCTCCTTGTACGGGACTACAGCATTGTGCTAAGGAATATTCATATTGGTCTATAGGTTCTCCATCAACTAAAATTTTAGTTTGCCCCTTTGTATCATTACGTTTGGAATCTTTTACTTTTTCTTGGAAGTCTTGTGGAGCCTGAACACCTTTTGAAGGTAGTTCTACTGGCTTTTTTTCGACCAATTTATTGTTTTCAAGAATATATGATTTTAAATCAGGCATTTTTAAGTCACCGGTTGCAATCGCAAAGTAATAATCAGGTCGGTTGTTATAGCCATTTGACTTAACAAGGAAATCTATGTTATCTTCAAAATCAAGTTTGGCATTTTTTAATTTTCGATTCAAAGCCTCCTTAGCAAGATCTCCTTTTTGTCTTTTTTCTTCTTTCATTGAAGACCTGATCTTTGATCTTGCCTTTCCTGTTACAGTTAACTTTAGCCAATGTTCGGAAGGTTTTTGGCTTTTGTTGGTCGTAACTTGGATCTGATCCCCATTTTTAAGGATATGACCCATTGGAACTAATTTGTTATTTACCTTAATTGCAGTAGCATGATAACCAACGTCAGAATGGATTTCAAAGGCAAAATCTAGAGCTGTAGCGCCTTCTGGTAAAACACGCATATCTCCATTGGGCGTAAAGACAAAAACTTCCTTGTGAAAAAGATTTGATTTGAAGTCATTCAAAAACTCAAGAGCATCAGAATGTTGTGTTTCCAATAGTGCCCTAACATTATCAAGCCACTTGTCGTAAACGTTATTATTGTCTTTTACGCCTTTATATTTCCAATGAGCAGCAAAGCCTCTTTCCGCAATATCATCCATACGTTCTGTTCTGATCTGAACTTCTACATATCTTCCATTTGGTCCAATTACAGTTGTGTGTAATGATTCGTATCCATTGCTTTTAGGCGTAGTGATCCAATCCTTTAACCTTTCTGGAATCGGGTTGTAAACATCAGTAATTATCGAATAGATTTGCCAGCAATAGCTTTTTTCTTTATCCATTGGGACATCTACAATAATCCGTACAGCAAAAAGGTCATAAATTTCTTCGAGGGGAACCTGTTTCTTTTCAAGTTTATTATAGATAGAAGAAATTGCTTTTGACCTACCCAAAACACGGTAATCCATTTCAAGCTCATTCAATTTGCTATTCAATGGTTTGATAAATTCTTTTATATACTTATTCCGATCTGTTTCAGAAGCTTGCAATTTTTCTGTAATCTCTTTGTATTTGTCCGGATCATTGATCATCATACAGATGTCATTAAATTCCGTTTTTATATTGTAGAGGCCTAATCTGTGAGCCAGTGGTGTATAGATATAGCTGGTTTCAGCTGCTATTCTGATCTGCTTTTCTTCGGGCATCGAACCTATAGTTCGAAGATTATGCAGTCTGTCTGCCATTTTGATAAGCACAACTCGGACATCATAGACCAAGCTGCTTAATACTTTTTTGAAATTTTCAGCTTGCTTATTTTCAACATTATACGTACCATCTAATTTGGTAAGGCCATCAACAATCTTTGTTATTTTAGGACCAAAGAGTTCTTGTATATCTATTAGTGTAGTTGAGGTATCTTCAACGACATCATGAAGTAATGCACTTATAACGGAAGTGGCACCAAGACCAATCTCTTCAAAGCAGATTCGGGCAACTTCAATCGGGTGAAATACATATGGTTCACCAGATTTTCTACGCTGATATTTGTGAGCTTTTAGAATGAGTTCATAAGCTTTATCTAAATCTTTAAGATCTTCTTTAGTGGATTTAGGGCTCAGTTTTTTAATCAGTGACTTGTATTCTTTGTCAATGTCAAGTAACTCTTCTTTTGATATTGCTTTTCCTTTTGGCATATGGTTCTAAGCCTATTAATAAAGATATGTAATTCTAATACAATATTCTCAAGAGTTGGTGGCTTCAGAGCTTTGTTAATCTACGCTAAAGCCATTTTTTAATCTCGAAAATGAGAATTTAAAGAAATTGACTTATTGGAATAATTTTTTTGTATTCTTTTATTAAAAACAATTACCTTTGCGCCTCGTTAAATTCAAACGCGGGTGTGGTGAAATTGGTAGACACGCTAGACTTAGGATCTAGTGCTTCACGGCTTGGGGGTTCGAGTCCCTCCACCCGCACTCTAACAAAAGCTCCACTCAATTTTATTAACAAATGAAAGTAGAAAAGAAAGAATTAGATGCTCTCACTGCAGAGCTCACCTTGGTTATTGAAAAATCTGATTATTTACCAGAATATGAAAGCCAACTTAAGACGTATCAGCAGAAGGCACAATTAAAAGGCTTTCGTAAAGGCAAGACCCCTTTAGGAATGATTAAAAAGATGTATGGGCTTGCAACAATGCAGGAGTCTGTATCCAAGATCTTAGGCGAGAAAATAAATGAGATCATAACTGGAGATGAAATTAAGATCATTGGTGAACCATTATTTTTGGATGAAGACAATGTCCCTGAAATAGACCATCATAATCCACAAGATTATTCATACAGATTTGAGATTGGCATAGAACCAGAATTTGAAGTCCAAGGAGCTGGAGAAGAGGATCGATATGAGAGAAAGCAAATAATTATTTCAGATGAAATGATTGATGAAGAAATGGAGCTTGCTTTTAAGAAATTAGGAGAACAAAAAGAGGTAGAAGGGAAATTTGAAGAGGGAGATATTGCATATCTTAAGATCAAAGAATTGCATGGTAAAAAACCCGTTGAAGATGGCATTACATCTGAATTTTCGGTCCTCTGGGAAGACTTAACAGAGAACAACAAGAAATTTCTGAAAGGAAAATCTATTGGTGATCAATTTGAAATTGACATTTACAATTTGGAAAAGGACTTAAGCAGAGAGAATGTTGTGAAATATTTCCTTAAATTAAATCCTGAAGAAGAAGGTGTTGTAATTCCAGAGGCAGATATTTTTTATGCGGAAATCACAAAGATCACCAGATTGGTCAAGCCTGAGATGAATCAGGATTTCTTTGACAAATACTTTGGGAAGGATCAGGTAAGTTCAGAAGAAGAAGGAAGAGAAAAAATAAAGTCTTTTCTCCAGGATCACTTTGATCGAGAATCAATCAATTTGATTAATAGAGAAATTATGCAAAACCTTGTAGATTCGAATGAATTTGATCTACCTGAGGGGTTTTTGAAAAAATGGGTGACCAGAGAGAAGGAAATGAGTGACGAAGAGTTTACTTCATTTCTAAAAGAGTTAAAATGGAGAATTATCAAGAAAAAATTGGTAGATCGACATGAAATCAAGGTAGAGGAGAAAGAAATTCTTGACTATTTCGTTCAAATGATAAGAAATTACTCGCCGTATATCGATGAAGCCTCATTAAAGAATACGGTATTTTCATTGATGAAAAACAGAGAGCAAGTTAATACAGCAGTCGAGCATGTAAGTAGTGGCAAGTTATTTGATGCATTAAGAGAAGTTGTCAAAATATCTGAAAAAGAAATATCCAAAGATGACTTTATGGAAAAGGTAAAAGAAATAAATCAAATGGCTAAATAAAACAACATAGCTCCTATTGTGTTATGTTTATTTAAAATAAAGAAATTATGTCCTTTACAAACGAGTTTAAGCAATATGCAACCAAGCATTTAAATATGAATGCAGATGCTGTAAACCATCATGTAGATGGTATCAATAGTATTCCAGGCATTACAGGATTTACACCACAGGTAATTGAAGAGAGACAAATGAATGTTGTAGGCATGGATGTTTTTTCTAGGCTTATGATGGACAGAATAATTTTTCTTGGGGTGCCTATCAATGATTATGTTGCAAATGTAGTGCAAGCTCAATTGTTATTTCTTGAGTCAACAGAACCAAAAAGAGATGTGCAGATGTTTATAAACAGTCCAGGAGGATCTGTTATATCTGGTCTAGGAATCTATGACACCATGCAATATGTAACTCCTGATGTATCTACAATATGTACTGGACTTGCAGCATCAATGGGTGCAGTATTACTGATGTCAGGAAAAAAGGGTAAAAGAACATGTCTGCAGCACAGCAGAGTAATGATACATCAACCATCAGGAGGAATGCAAGGTCAATTTTCTGATATGGAAATCACATACCAGTTGATCAAGGACATGAGAAAAGAACTTTATGACATAATGGCCCTTACAACAGGTCAGCCATTTGAAACAATTGAGAAAGATAGTGACCGTGATAATTGGATGACAGCGATTGAGGCGAAAGAATATGGAATTGTTGATGAGGTTTTGTCAAGAGATAATCCAAGAAAAGACAAATAGTGGCTGGTCAGAAAACAAAAGGTCAGAAATGTTCTTTCTGTGGTAGAGACAAGAAAGATACTCTGTTGTTAATAGCAGGAGTAGAAGGTCATATTTGTGAAGCCTGTGTAGAACAAGCTCATGAAATTGTTGATGAAGAACTTGGTTCAAAATCCAAGTCAAAAAGCAATTATAGTTTTAATCTACCTAAGGATGTGACACCTGTTAATATCAAGAGTTATCTTGATCAATATATAATTGGACAGGATGAATCCAAAAAATACCTATCTGTTAGTGTTTATAACCATTATAAAAGGTTGAATCAGAAGATTACAGATGATGTAGAAATTGAAAAATCTAACATCTTATTTGTTGGTCAGACAGGTACTGGTAAAACTTTGCTAGCTAAAACCATCGCAAAATTTCTTAACGTTCCTTTTTCCATTGTAGATGCAACGGTATTTACTGAAGCAGGATATGTCGGAGAAGATGTTGAAAGCATGTTGAGTCGTTTGCTACAAGCATCTGATTACAATGTTGAAGCAGCTGAAAAGGGCATTGTCTATATTGATGAGATTGATAAAATAGCAAGGAAGAGAGATAATCCTTCCATTACTAGAGATGTCTCTGGCGAAGGTGTTCAACAAGCCCTTCTTAAAATGCTTGAAGGCACTGAAGTAAACGTTCCTCCTTATGGTGGTCGTAAACATCCAGAACAGAAGATGATACAGGTCAATACAAGAAATATCCTGTTTATTATGGGGGGAGCTTTTGATGGTATTAATAAGCTTATTGCCCAACGATTAAATACCCATGTAATTGGATTTAATAAGGCGAACAAAGAATTCGCTAACGAGGATAACTTGTTAAAGTATATTTCACATCAGGACTTAAAGTCTTATGGTTTGATCCCTGAGTTAATAGGAAGAATGCCTGTCTTGACCTATCTCGATCCATTGGATAAAGAGACATTGATCAAAATATTGACAGAGCCCAAAAATGCTTTAGTAAAACAGTATCAGAAGTTATTTGCTTTGGAGGACATCAAATTGACAATTGAATCTGACGCTATGGACTTTATTGCAGAAAAAGCCTTGGATTTTCAATTGGGTGCTAGAGGATTAAGATCTATTCTGGAAGCAATTCTTACAGATGCAATGTATGAATTGCCTTCTCAAAAGGAAGTTACCAACTTTATTGTGGACAAAACTTACGCTAAGAAACAGTTACAACGTTCAGCAATAACCAAGTTAAAAAGAGCTTAAAGTAAAATTAATTATTGGTCCTGGTATAGAGGGAATTGTCCCATGAACCGATTGACTTCGATTTTGATATGATGCAGTTTTAACTCATTGTCTGCATTCAATAAGGCCTCATCGATCCATTCAACGATTTGCTCACAGTTTTCATTATCCAAACCTCTTGTTGTTATAGCTGCAGTTCCGATTCTTATGCCTGAAGTAATAAAAGGACTCTTGTCATCGAAAGGTACCATGTTTTTATTAACAGTGATATCAGCTTTTACCAATGCTTTTTCTGCCTTTTTGCCAGAGATAGATTTAGATCTTAAATCTATTAGAAGTAGATGATTGTCAGTTCCACCAGAAGCTAGGGTGTAGTTTTTACTTTTCAAGGCCTTGGCCATTGTCTTTGCATTTGAAATGACTTGTTTTGTGTATTCAATAAAACTTTCATGGCTTGCTTCTTCAAAGGCAATTGCTTTTGCAGCTATTACATGTTCTAATGGACCACCTTGCATACCGGGGAAAACACCAGAATTGAGCACTGACGACATCATGATGGGTTCACCTTTTTTGTTGATTCTTCCCCATGGGTTTTCAAAGTCTTCACCCATTAAAATCAATCCTCCCCTAGGTCCTCTTAAGGTTTTATGAGTTGTGGAACTGATAACATGACAATGTGGGATTGGGTCGTCAAGTTGTTTGCCTGCAATTAATCCTGCAGGGTGAGCAATGTCGCCTAATAATAAAGCACCTACAGAATCTGCTATTTGCCTAAAGCGTTTATAGTCCCAATCTCTAGGATAAGCAGAGGCTCCACAGATGATTAGTTTGGGCTTGTGTAACTCAGCAAGCTTAGCTACCTTTTCCATATTGATAAGTCCCGACTCCTCCTCAACGCCATAAAAAATTGGTTTATATACTTTTCCAGAAAAATTTACTGGAGAACCATGAGATAAATGTCCTCCATGTGAAAGCTCAAACCCTAAAATGGTATCACCGGGCTCTAATAAAGCCAAAAATATAGCTGCATTAGCTTGTGCACCAGAGTGGGGTTGAACATTAGCATAGGTGGAGCCAAATAAATCATTTAAACGGTCAATCGCAAGAGTCTCTATTTCATCAATGACTTCACATCCACCATAATAACGCATACCAGGGTATCCTTCAGCATATTTATTGGTGAGACAGCTTCCCATAGTTTTCATTACAGCTTTACTCGCAAAGTTTTCAGATGCTATCAATTCAAGCCCTTGACGTTGCCTTACAAGTTCTTTTTGAAGTAATGTTTCGATTTGTATGTCTCTCATCTAATGGATTTAAGCATTTTTTTTACTACTTAATAAAAGTCCAAATATGCGAAATTATATAAGGAATATCAGTTGTATTATTGATTAAATAATAAGAAATTTAGACTATCATTTAGGATAGCAGATAAAGTATTTTGTAACTTTTTTTGGGTTGAGTTGGATATCCATAAGTTCTGATACTGGTTTGATCGCACCAGATTTAGTTAATATTTTAATCTGATCATTTACAATATCATAAGCTCTTGTAGTTTCTTCTCCTTGTATGATGATATCCTCTACAAAAGTATCAGAGAGATTGTATTTGTTTTTGACTTCATTATGAACACTGCTAATGAATCCTTTAGAAAGAGGATCTTTACTTAAAACTATTCTGAATAAGTCTCTTTCTAGAATGGCTTGTCCTAGTTTGTTCAATACAAGATCATTGTGATTATGACGATGTTTAATTTCACTAAAAATGTCAATATCATCAATTAGAATAAAATGTTTTAGGTAATCAGATGGGCTAGTTGATTTACCAACAAGTAGATTATGCAGTAGACTGTTATTGCTTTGTATGTTTCCAGATCTTAGCAGCTGCTTTAATCTGATAATATAGGACTTTAGCATTTGCTCTACGCAGACAGAAGCTTTATGCAAGTAAACTTGCCAATACATAATATGTCTTGCAACCAAAAACTTTTCTATAGAATAAAGACCTTTTTCTTCTACGACCAATTCGTTATCTACTACATTAAGCATTGCGATAATGCGCTTATATCCAATTACACCCTCTGCTACTCCTGAATAATAACTATCCCTAGTCAGATAATCCACTCTATCCATATCCAATTGACTTGAGACCAGTTGTGTCAGAAAATTCTTAGAGTAGTTACCGTTGAAAATTTCAATTGCTGTAGAAAGTTGACCTTCAAATTGTTCATTAAGTGCAATCATGAAATCGGTTGAAATTTCTTCATGACCTTTTTCAACAATGATACACTCTAAGGCATGTGAAAAAGGTCCATGTCCTATATCGTGTAATAAGATGGCTATGCACGTGGAAAGATATTCATGATTGCTAATTTCAACACCCTTATTCCTTAGAGTATCAATAGCACTTGTCATTAAATGGAGAGATCCTAAAGCATGCGAAAACCTAGTGTGAGTGGCACCAGGATAAACATAATTGGATAAGCCCATTTGAGATATTCTCCTTAATCTTTGAAAATACTTATGATCAATAAGGTCATAGATTAGATCAAAGGGGAAGTTTATCAAACCATATATTGGATCATTGATTATTTTTCTCTTGCTCATTTCATCTCTAAGGTAATATATCGACTTTTTATTCCGTTGGATATGGCATTATATATTATGAATTTTGTAAAATTTTCCTCTATTTACTGTTTAGTATTTTACCTTGGAAGAGCATTTTGCATTAAACTGAAGATTTAATATGTCAGATATAAAAATTTTATGGGCAGATGATGAAATTGATTTGCTAAAGCCGCAACTTTTCTTTCTTGAAAAGAAAGGTTATCAGGTCATACAAGTAACCAATGGTTATGATGCAATCGATGCTCTAAATGATCATAATGATATTGAATGTGTATTTCTAGATGAATCGATGCCTGGAATTTCAGGACTTGAAACCTTGGAAAAAATTAGAGAAAAGAATAAGACTATTCCAATTGTAATGATCACAAAAAATGAAGCTGAAGACTTAATGGAACAAGCTATTGGTTCTCAGATTAATGATTACTTGATCAAGCCTGTTAATCCTAATCAGATTTTGCTTTCTTTAAAGCGAATCATAGACAATAGGAGATTGATTAGTGAAAAAACTGCTTCTGATTACCAGCAGGAATTTAGAAAAATTTCAATGGCTATCCAAGGTGGACTTGAACGTGAAGAGTGGAATGAATTGTATAAAAAGATTGTTGAGTGGGAATTAAAAATGGATCGCTCCGATAATGAATCTTTAAAGGGCATATTGGATATGCAGAAAAAAGAGGCAAATCAAAGCTTTGGGAAATACCTTGCCAAGAATTACCATGAATGGATTCAAAAATCTACAGGACCTGTATTTTCGCATCAGCTATTGAAAGAATATTTGTTTCCAAAATTAAGTGATGACGTCCCTAATGTAATGGTACTTTTTGATAATCTTCGTTATGACCAATGGAAGATAATTGAACCCATAATTCTTGAAGGATTTAGAATTCAGGAAGAAAAAGTTTTTTATTCAATATTGCCGAGTGCTACGCAATACTCTCGTAACGCCATTTTTGCTGGCATGTCTCCTAGAGATATCCAAAAACAATTTCCTGATAAATGGTTAAATGATAATGAGCAGGGAGGAAAAAATCAACACGAAGGGTTTTTCTTGGAAAAACAAATTGACAGATTGGTGAAGCGTACAATCAAGTGGGAATACATTAAAATTAGAAATAATAATGATGCTCGTTCAATGCAGGATAATGCTTTGAACTTTATAAATAACGAGTTAACGGTAATCGTCTATAACTTCATTGACATGCTTTCTCATGCTAGGACAGAGATGGAGATGTTAAAAGAACTTGCCGCTGATGAAAAAGCATATAGATCATTAACGCGCTCTTGGTTTATTAACTCTCCAATCTGGGCTACATTACAGATATTAGCAGAGAAAAAGATCAAATTATTTATTACAACTGACCATGGTACTATACGTGTAAATCAACCATCCAGAGTTATTGCAGATAGAGAGACGTCAACTAATCTAAGATATAAAGTTGGCAAAAACTTACGCTACGAATCCAATGATGTTCTTGAAATAAAGGACCCGCATGCCATTGGTTTACCTATGCCAAATATCAGCAGTCGATTCATATTTGCTAAAGAGGATAGTTTCTTTTTATATCCCAATAATTACGCTCACTATAATCGTGTATATACAGATACATTCCAACATGGAGGTATAAGTTTGGAAGAGATTATTTGTCCGTTTGTAGAATTAAATTCCAAGTAGATTAATTGTCAGAGAAGTACTTCTTTTGAGTTCTCGCGGAAACAAAAATGCTTATTTCGTAAAGTATAATTACAGGAATTCCAATAAGTATTTGAGTAATAACTTCTGGTGGTGTAATGATGGCTGCGAAAATTAAAATAACTACAATCGCATGCCTTCTGTAAGTTCTCATGAAAGCTGGAGTTAAAATTCCTATTCTTGAAAGAAAATAAACAACAACAGGTAGTTCAAATACAATTCCAGCAGGTATTGTGAACATAGTAAGATAGGAGACATAAGAAGCAAGACTTGAACTATTTATTACTTCTTCAGAAGATAGAGTATATCCTGCTAAGAACTTTATTGCGAAAGGTGAGATGATGAAATATCCAAACCCAACACCCGTTAAAAACAGTGAGGAACATATGAATACCATTCCTGTTGCTGCCTTTTGTTCATTTTTATACAATCCAGGCTTAATGAACTTCCAAATCTCATAAAAGATGTAAGGGAATGAAATGATTATGCCCAACCAAAAAGAAATCTTTAAATGCGTAAAGAACTTTTCACCAAAATCTCTAGGAATGATATTAAATTCTGGTGGTTTAAAGCATGTGAATTCAGATAACAGGCACATGAATCTATAGGTAATAAAGTCATCCCTTCTAGGTGCGAAGATGATGTTATCAAAAACAAACTCTTTGAAAACAAAAACGATAATCGCAAAAAATATTACAGATCCAAGTGATCTGATAATATGCCATCTCAATTCCTCGAGATGGTCGAGAAAAGACATTTCTTGTTCCTTAGTTTCTTCTTTTGCTTTTTCCATAGAACTGCATGCAAAATAATAAGCATAATGTTGAAATCATACATTAATTGGCTAAGAATTATTATTCCTTCAATTGGCTTGTTTGTTTGACACCTCCTTTTCATTTACATTTGATGTCGAATTAAATTTAAGCGTTTGGCATTTTACATAATTATTTCAGTTGTTTCGCTTGGCGTACTGTTATTGGCTTCAGATTGGTTTATTGATGCTGCAGAAAAGATAGGTATTTCATTAGGTATATCATCTTTCATCATTGGTGTCACCATTGTAGCATTTGGAACGTCTCTTCCTGAATTGGCAACTTCAATTGCAGCTGTTTATAGCGGGGATTCTGAAATAGTTGCTGGAAATGTGATAGGGTCAAACATTACAAATATTCTTCTCGTCCTAGGGTTGACTGTATTTCTAGGTAAAAAGGAAGTTAAACTGAATTTTAATATATGGGAATATGATTTACCTCTCTTAGTTGGCTCTGTGGTGCTTCTCTTTTTTGCACTGTGGGATCAGCATCTTGATATATTTGAAGCTATAATTTTTTTATTGGCATTGGGAGGGTTTCTTTTCAATAGTATGAAAGGTTCCAAGGATGAGGATCTTGAAAAATCCAAGATAAAAGGAGTGGATGTTCTTAAGCTCATTGTTGGGGGTGTATTGGTTTATTTTGGTGCAGAATATACGATTTTCGGCATTACTGAAATTGCAGAAAGGACCGAGATAGCTCCTGAGTTCTTCTCTCTTACCTTTATTGCCTTAGGAACGTCTTTACCTGAATTGGTTGTAAGCATATCTGCTGGCAGAAGAGGCAAACATGCCATTGCTGTGGGTAATGTACTAGGATCCAACTTGTTTAACACTTATGCCGTTATGAGTATTCCTCGAATGTTGGATGATTTGGTCATTACAGATAATGTTATCTCTATTGGCATGCCATTCATGATTGGTGCAACTATTTTGTTTGGAGTTATGACAATTTCCGGAAAGATTAATAGGTATGAAGGCTTGTTGTTGATCTTTGTTTATGCCTTTTACTTATCTGAACTGTATAAGACAATTTAATTTTTATTAAATAAAAAATAAATGCATATTTAATGTTCCACTTCATTAAAAATGCGGAACACCCTGTTGATAATATTAACCCTAAGATTGTTTTGTCCAACATTCTATGGTCAGGATACATGTTTTGTTAATGGTGTTTACATTAACTCCATTCTGATTGATCCCACTGGATCAGAAAATAGCTACGATACCAATTCAGATGGAAACTTTGATTCAAATGATGAATTTATTGAGATTTGTAACAGCTCGGACCAAGAAGTAGATCTTTCGGGTTGGATGATAGGTGATAATGATCCTCCTCCATATCCTGATTATACATTTCCAGATGAAACTTTTATTGCGCCAGGTGAATGCTTTGTGCTTGTCGCAAATTATTGTCCTTCGGCTTTGGAAGAATGTGAATTGCCTGACAATGTATTGGATATGTCTCTTCCATTCCTTGGTTTTCTAGGCAATGCTGGAGATGTAATCCAGCTGTCAGACAGTCAAGGCAATACATGTTCAATAACTTATGGAAACGAATTATGTGAATCAATAGATTCCTTGGATTTACCTGGTTTTGATATGGATAATTGTTCATACTGGGGAGCTGATCTAGATGGGTGCCCATTGTTGGCCATTGGAGATAGTTGTGATTATGTACCTATGCCATTACCTGTTGAACTAATTTCTTTCTTTGCTATCGTAAACGAACGACAAGAAGTGTCATTGGAATGGAAAACTGCATCAGAAATTAACAATTGGGGTTTTAATGTGCAATGGAAACCGACTTATGAAGCCAGTTTTAAGGATTTAATTTGGGTAGATGGACAAGACAATTCACATAACTCATATAATTACCGTTATATACATAGGAGTCCAGTTGAGGGACCTAATTATTACAGGCTGAAGCAACTTGATTACAATGGTAATACAAATTATTCCAATACTATAGTGGTAAATGTAGTATTAGAAGATGAAGTAAAGGTTTATCCCACCGTGGTTGAACATGAGATATTCATAAATGGAAATGCAGATGTATATCTTATGAGTATTTATTCTTTAAATGGAGAATTAATCTTTAATAAGATTAAAAAAAGTAATAATGAATTCTTAGATTTGAGTCTTCTTAGGGATGGGTGTTATGTGGTGAGAGTCTTCAACGGTAGAATTACAACAAACTTTAAGATTTTAAAAATATAATTGGATTACTCAATCTCTTTTATAGTCCGCTTGCATAGTAATATGCAAGCGGATATTTTTTTTCACATCTTTGCGTTTAAAATAGATAATTGCCAATATGTCTAAAGCGAATTTAATTTTAACTATTAGTTTATTCCTTGTATATCAAATCAACTTGTTTGCTCAAGTTGATTTATCTGCACATTACGACTTTGATGATTGCCAAGTGACAGATAACACAGGTAATTTTATGGATGGTCAAATCCTGGGATCTATGGATTGTGATTGTGGAGTGGGAGATAATTCATCAGCATTTTATTTTAATGGATCTGGCGATACAATTCAATTGGATGGTGAGCTAAAATCATTTTTCAATGATGATTTTTCATTATCATTTTACCTTTGGATGGACAATGTTAGTATCATTAGCTCAATTATGTCGATTCAGGGTGAATGTCAAACGGCTAGGGATTCAGCATTTTTCATCCGATACTTTCCCGTTACTAAGGAAGTTGTCATTGAGATGAGTAAAAACTTTGGTGAGATTATCACATTAAGGTCAAAGCTGCCAGTAAACAATTGTTGGAATCATATATTATTTACTAAAGAAGGACAAGATTATACTTTATACCTAAATGGTCTGTTTGTTGAAAAAATCAACTTCATCAGTACTGTGGTATTGGGTCAAGATTTTCCTTTTTTGATTGGTGCATCTCCTTGTGTTGGTGCTAATGAGGAATTTTTCAGAGGCAAGATAGACGAATTGAAGTTTATCAATAGAGCTTTAAAGTCAGAAGAAGAAATTTTAGGTATTCAAGATTATCCAGATAAAATTTTAACTCAGGATACGACCATATTTGAAGGTTCTTCATTTACAATAAAAACGTCTACAAGTTGTGCTCCTTCATTGGAATGGTCCCCTTCGATTGGGTTGAGCGATTCATTTTCTCCTAGCCCCGAAGCGAATCCTACAGAGACGACAACTTATACTCTGGAATATGATCATGGAACTTGTATTAGCAAAGACGAACTTGTAGTTTCTGTATTGTCTGAAGATGAGATCAGATGCGGCAATATTCTTTTACCAAATGCATTTACGCCTAACAATGATGGAATTAATGACAAGTTTGGTATCAGTAATAGTTTTATTATTGAAAGTCTTCAGAGGTTCGAAATTTATGATAGATGGGGATTGAAGCTTTTTGAGTCCTTTAACAAAGGAGATAAATGGAATGGACAATATAAAGGCAATGCAATGCCTCCTAGTGTATATGTTTATAAACTGGAATATACCTGCCTTGGTCAAAGTTATTCAAGAACGGGCAACTTTAATATCATCAAATAAAATAATGCGCTTTATTATTGGAAAGAGTGGATTTACCGGATCAATGTAATTTGTCCTCGGTAATTAAGAACAACATCATCTACAAACCGAACTTTTGCGGTATAGACATAAACGCCTTGCTCAACTTTATTGTTTCCTGTATCTCCTCGTCTGCCGTCCCATCCTTGATCTGTTGAAGTAGGTGCAGGAATGTTTTCTTCTTCATAAACAAGATTTCCCCACCTATCAAAAATCCTGAAGCTTTCAATCGCTGCTACGCCTCTTCCTGTTAGGATCATAAACTTATTGTTAGGAGGCAAAAAGTCTGGTTCAAAAACATTTGGTATGTAGATATTACGATCTGTTTTTATTTCAATATTAATTTCATCTTGAGCTATACATCCATTGTCGTCAGTTACTATTACCTCTAGACTTGTGAAAGCAAAAGGGTTTACTATAACAGATTCACATTCGGCGGTAAAGCAATCCACTTGAGCTTCTGATATCCACTCATAACTGAACAATGGATTTCCACCTGTAGTCGTTGCAATAACCATTGTTTCATTGTCACCAAGATCTAATAGAATATCCCCACCAATATTAACGCTAAATTCACCTGGTTGCTCAACAGATACAGAAAGCTGAGTGGAACATCCTGCGGAATCAAAAACCAAGAGGGTATATGAACCAGGGTCTACCAAAACACATGAGTCAATTGGGATTCTGGCGCCAAAATTAATGCTGAAAGTATAATTTATACCAGTACCTCCTGAAACACTTTCTATTCCAATACATACTTGATCTCCCTGGCATTGTGGTATTTCAGGGACCATAGCTTCAGCAACAAGAGGAACAGCAGCATCAAATTCAAACGAAGTTGTTGACGAGCATCCACAGTCGTCTGTTACTGTCACTTCATAAAGACCAACTGGTAGATTCGAGGCTGTTGCAGATGTCGAAACATTATCCCTCCATTCATAGCTGTAATTTCCACATCCATCCGTTGCTACGACAGTAAGCGATCCTGTGTTATCATTACCACAACTGATTAATTGAATTAAAGAAGAATCAATAGCAAGTGTCAGAAGGTCTGGCTCATTGATAATTATTGAGTCAACAAAAGAACAATTATTACTGTCCGTAATGGTGAGCAAATAAACTCCTTCGCATAAATTATTTCTTAGCTCACCTGTAAATCCATCTTCCCAAAGGAATCGGTAATCTTCATTGTTCAATAGTGTACCTCCAAAAGCCTGTAATGAAGCTGAGCCATTACATTCACTTGCACATTTTACATCATCAAGAATAGTCGTTGCATCATCAATTTGGATAGCTAAGGGCTCATTGATCGTAAAATCTAGAGTATCTGAGGTGCATAATCCATCGAAGGCATAAACTGTGTTAAATCCAGGAGACAATTGTAGGGCGTTATCAGACAAACCTGTACCATCATCCAAGGGATTGGTCCAGAAAAAGTTTAAACTACCAGCTCCTGATGGATTGTTGATGACGCTTGCGGTGGCTTGTCCGTCATCAGCACCAAAGCATGTGACATCTATAATATCAGTAATTTCAATCTCTAACCTGTCCGCTACCGTTAAATCTACAAATGTATCTTTTTGGCATCCGTTTCCATCTGTAAGGGTAAGATTGTAAATCCCGGGAGCTAATCCGATTAAAGTACAATTTTGTGCATTTAAGGAAGGATCATCCCAAAGACATACACCGTTTGCACTATCAAAACCAGGAAAACTTATTGTCCCATTATTTAATCCAACAGCACAATCGGGTAGATTAGCATCAATATCTAATTGAAAATCAGTAGCTACACTAATCAAGGTAATTGTAGTGTCACTCCGACAACCTCTTGAATCTTCAAAACTTATTGTAACATCACCAATATTTAAATCAGTGGCTTGATTGCCCACAGCTCCAATTACTGACCAACTTATATCTATTGGCAAATTTGAGCCGTCCAAATTAAGCACTTCAATAGAACCTAGACTACCTCCACATTCTGGATTATTAATATCGAGGTCATAGGTGATTGTACTTACACCTTCATTTATTACTACAAATGTATCTTTAACACAACCATTCGCATCTTGTACAGCAAAATTATAAGTTCCAGCAGATAGATTATTTGGATTACAACTTACTACCGATTGGTCTTCCCATATACATTCATAAGGTCCCACACCACCTTGGATATTTACCAAATTGATGACACCATCATTTTCTCCAGAGCATGAGGGTAGGGTAGATATTATATCAAATAATATATCGGTCTGGTCCGCATCCAGAACAACGAAAGTATCTTTTGAGCAGCCTTCACTGTCTGAAATCGTAAGGTTGTATGTTCCTGCCATAAGGCCAATTGGATTACAACTTACTACCGATTGGTCTTCCCATATACATTCATAAGGTCCCACACCACCTGAAATATTTTGAATTTCAATCGATCCATTAAATGCTTGTTCACAAGTAGCATTGGTTGTTGCTATCTCAAGAATAAGACCAGGCGTGTTATCAATAAATATAGTATCTAATGCTTCACAATTATTTCCTATGGCATCGACTTGAATGATATAAGTGCCTGGATTGATAAAGTTCAATATTTGAGTAGTGCCTAAGGCAACATTATTTTCATCCATCCACAAAAAACTATGGTTTGCTACAGAGCTGTTAGTAATGTTGACACTTAGCTGACCAGTTCCAGATCCATCGCATTCTAAATTATTTATTATAAATGCTTCTATTTCTAGTTCATTGCCAGAAAGTACTTCAACAAACGTATCAATTGCACAGCCGAGATCATCGGTAATCTGGACATTATAAATTGCTGGTAAAACTTCTTCTAAAATATTGTCAGTATCAGTTGGGTCGGCTTCCCAGACAAAAGTATAAGGCATCATTCCTCCTGAAACATTAACAATGGCTTGACCATCATTTGAATTGCAAGAAGCTTGAATAAAGTCTGTTTCTGTAGATAATTCTTCATCTGGTTCATTGATAACGAAAAATGTGTCTTTACTACAACCTGAAGTGTCTCTTACCAATACGGAGTACCTACCAGCACAAAGTTCATTATTATAAAACAATGATTGACCATTGTTTCCGCCTAAGGTTAAAAAATCATTATTCTGATCTCTGACTAAAAAAGTAAATCTTCCAGGAGTAAGTACATTTAGTGTTAATGAGCCTTCACAGTCTCCCTTGCAGATATTATCTGTGACATCTACAATCTCTACTTCAATTTCCATTACATTTGGAATTTCAATATTTTCCTCTAATGAGCAACCGTTTGAATCACTAACTCTTAACCGATATCTGTTGGTTATATTATTAAATGCATTGTCTTGGTATGGTGTGAAAGTTTCAAAGGTTTCCTGAATAATGTTGTTGTAGCTATACTCATTCCCGTTAAAGGGTGTTCCTCCAGAGGCAATAGCGCTGATAGCTCCGTCTTCTGAGCCAAAGCATGTTGCAGGTGTAATGTCTATATCTATTTCCAAAGGAGGTGTAAATAGAACGATATCTTCTTCTGTCTCACATCCATTTGTGTCAGTTATAGTAATACTGTAATTTCCATTCAAGAGTCTTTGAAACAATGCTTCTGTAACATCTTGGTAGGTTATACCGTTGGAAAAGCTAACATCAAACAATTCACCAGGAAGTCCACTTGTGATATTGGATATGGCAATGGAACCGTTTGAAATATTGGAACAAATTGGCTGAACCACTTCGAGAGGATCGTAACTTACAGGTTCTATGGCATCAATTATTATAGGTCTGGTAACAGACATACCTGTAGCATCTATTATTCTTAAGATATAGGTCATTGCAGGCATATTCATTGGAGGTACCAATGGATAGTCATAATCATTTGTTAGCATGCCTGAAAGGAGAACAATATTGTTAGTAGTTTCGATAGTATAGGTATAGGGTGCGACACCTCCACATGCAGAAAAATTAACTGAGCCTTGATTAGAATTTGAATTACAGACTTGTAAATCAGCAATAGACAATGTGGTACAATTGATTTCAAAACACGTTGACATAGCTCCATTAATGAATATTATCGAATCCTGACACTTTTCAGCTTCACTTAATTGATAATTAATTTCTGTAGCTGGAAATATTGGTGCCAAAGCATTTGTAAAGGCCAAGGAAGCGCAATCTGAGGGTTGAGAGCTTGCTCTGAAGCAGATTGTAAATGCAAGAGTTCCATCAGGAACACTTAATCCAGTAGTAGCAAAATTGAACCAAACAAGGGGTAGGATACCGTTATCCACTTGCATTAAGTTAGGTAGGATAGGATCGCCTAAGGCGGCTTGGTTATCAGTAAATGACACAAAGTCTAGTAGGGTAGGGTCAAAATTTAGGGTAAATTGAAAAGTATTTATTGAAGTGAAGTTTTCAACATTAAATTCAACACAGAACTCCGTTCCAGGATTTATGGTAGCAGGTGATGTTGAAGTTATAAAGTTTAGTGAATTATTGATTCCTATATCTTCACACGGGGTGGCTTGTGGATAAGTATTTAATGAAATACTCATAAAAAGCACTATAAGAAAAAACCACTTTGAATTACCACTATTCATTATCATGAGTCAAATTCGTATTCTACAAATTAAAAAAGCATCATCCTATTCAAAACAGTAGAAGTAGAATGACTACTATATTATTTTCTTCAAAGCATTGAAGATTAATAAGACGCAAATATAATTGAAACTGCTAATATGTACTTCTAAAAGAACCCGTTTATTAACGTAGGGATAAATATCTTATTATCTTATTGATTAGGATTAATGGGATACCCTGAATTAAGTTTTTTTATTATCGAGATCAAAATACAAAAAAGCCCGATAATTTCTTATCGAGCTTTTTATTAATAGGTTTTTGGGATGAGACCTATAATAGGTTCTAGTATCAATATATAGTGGTTTCCAAGTTGTGTTGCTCCTTTAGTAGGCCTTTAAAAGCCTCTGCTTCTGCAATTGTTTTAAATTCTCCCATAAGTACTTTGTACTGTGTCGTATTTTCAACATAGTGATTCATCACTACAATAGGGTAGTCAAATGCTTTTTGTAATTCTTTCACTTTAAAATGAGCATCTGTATAGTCAAAATAATGACCGATTAATAACTTGTAATTGGTTCTAAAATTATCAGCCATATGATATTGTTGGTAAAGATGCTCGAGGTTTGGTCCTCTGGATTCTTCTGTTTGCAAAGGACTTGTGTTGTAGGAGTGATTGCTCACGACTCTGTTTTCTGGATTGTTGTGAAAACTTAACATACTTACCATACTTTCAGAACTAAGTGTTTTTTCTATGCGTTCAATCATTCTGCCTTGAGAATTAAAAATCAAAATCGTTGGCAAAATGTTGACTTCATATTGATTTTTTAAATTTTGGCCATCAGAGCTCTCAATATCTAATTTAAGAGGTACATAATTATTATTGAGTTGACTAATAACCAAATCATTCTTAAAAGTGGTTTTGTCCATCCATTTGCATGGTGTACACCAATCAGCATAGAATTCTACAAAGAACAATTTTCCTTCGGCTCCAGCTTTCATCTTACCGTGCTCAAAGCTTCCTGCAAAGAATTTAACCTTATTACTAGGGTCTGTATCAGTCCAGCTTGAATCTGCATTTATATTTACTAAAGATCCAAAAATAAAGCCGATAGCGATGATTAACTTATTCATATTTAAATATTTTTCTATTTGTAATGAATTGATTTAAATGTATTTACATCAAAGCAAAAGCTGTTCCAATTGCTAAAATTCATGGAAATAAATTTGAAAAATTGTACACATTCATTTTTTTATTATGTAAAATACCTTGATATACAACTAGATATGCAGTATATTTTTTTTTAATTTGATTTTACGAAAGCTTAATAAAGCGTTTAATTCTCATGATTATTTTGTTTATTTGCCATCCATTTCAATAATAAATAAGATGGGAAGAAAATTTGCAGCAATAACGGGAGTAGCTGGATATGTACCTGAGGATGTTATTACCAATTTCGATCTCGAAAAAATGGTTGAAACAAATGATGAGTGGATAGTCAGCAGAACCGGAATCAAACAACGACATATACTAAAGGACCCAACCAAGGCAACTAGTGATATGTGTGTAGAAGCAGCCAAAGATTTATTGAAAAAAACAAATATTTCTGCAGAAGAGGTTGATATGATTATTGTTGCAACAGTGACTGGTGATTATGTATTTCCAGATACTGCCAATCTTGTGGCGACTAAATTAGGTGCTACAAATGCCTTTGGCTTTGATATCAATGCAGCTTGCTCAGGATTCATATTTTCTTTAGTAACAGCATCAAAATTTATTGAAACTGGGACTTATAAGAAAATTATTGTATGTGGTTCAGATAAGATGTCGTCTATTTTAAACTATGAAGATAGAGCTACATGTATATTGTTTGGGGATGGAGCAGGTGCTGTAATGTTGGAACCAAGTGATTCATCAGGAATAATAGATGCCGTTTTAAAAGGAGATGGAACTGGTTGTGAATTCCTTCATATGAAGGCAGGAGGTAGCCTGAATCCTGCAACAGTAGAAACCGTTCAAAACAGGGAACACTATGTTTATCAAGAGGGAAGAGTTGTGTTTAAATCTGCTGTAAAAGGGATGAGGGATACTGTTAATGAAGTTATGGAAAGAAATAGCTTGACGAATGAGGATATCGATTGGATTATTCCACATCAAGCCAATAAGCGTATTATACTTTCAGTAGCTGATCAACTTGATTTTTCACACGAAAAGGTGTTGATGAACATTGAAAAATATGGTAATACTACTGCTGGAACAATACCCTTGGTTTTAAATGATTTTGAGCATAAATTTAAAAAAGGAGATAAAATAATTATTACAGCATTTGGAGGTGGATTTACTTGGGGTTCTGTGTTAATTGAATGGATGTATTGACTTAAATAACTGAGAAAATTTATTAATTTCAAATATGGCTAGTACTTCAGAAATAAAAAATGGATTGTGCCTCGATTATAATAATGATATTTATAAAGTGGTAGAATTTTTACATGTTAAACCTGGTAAAGGTCCTGCCTTTGTAAGAACAAAACTAAAGAGTTTAACCAATGGTAAAGTGATTGATAACACTTTTCCTTCTGGGCATAAAATTAGCATCGTAAGAGTAGAAAGAAGGAATTATCAATTTCTCTATAAGGATGGCAATGATTTCCATTTTATGAACAATGAGACATTTGAACAAATCATGCTAGAAGGAGATATGATAGATAATGGAGATTTGCTTAAAGATGGAGAAACTGTAGAGATTCTTTTTCATGCAGATGAAGAAAGGCCTTTAACAATTGATCTGCCACAGTATATTATCTTAGAAGTAAGTTATGCTGAGCCTGGCGAAAGAGGCAACACTGCTACTAATGTTACAAAGGCTGCTACCGTTGAGACTGGAGCAGAAATCAAAGTTCCTATTTTTATTAATGAAGGAGATAAAATTAAAATAGATTCTAGAACTAGATCTTATCAAGAGAGAATAAAGTAACACTATGGATTATAAAGAAATACAAGATTTATTGAAATTTATTTCGAAGTCTGAGATTTCAGAAGTAAAAATCAAAGAAGGTGAATTTGAGCTTATTGTTAGAAATAAGAATTACTCAAAATCTGGAGCTCCAATACCATATGTGCAAGCACCGGCGGTTCAAAGTATTCAAGCATCAGTTCCTTCAGTAGAGATGTCTCCTGAAGTATCTGCATCTAGTGCACCTCCAGCAGAAGAAGCTAAAAATTCTACTGCAGGGCTCTTAGAAATAAAATCGCCAATTGTAGGTACTTTTTATAGATCTTCATCACCGGACAAACCAGTATTTGTTTCAGTTGGAGATTCAGTTAAAGAAGGCTCTATCGTTTGTATCGTAGAGGCTATGAAATTGTTCAATGAAATTGAAAGCGAAGTAACAGGAAAAATTGTGAAAGTGCTTGTTGAAGATGCTAGTCCTGTAGAATATGATCAGGTTTTATTCCTTGTTGACCCAAAAGGTTAATCAACCAATTTCAAAACATACTCGTTCACTTCTAAATCAAGATCATGTTTGAGAAGATATTAATAGCCAATCGTGGAGAGATCGCCTTACGTATTATCAGAACCTGTAAGGAAATGGGAATCAAAACTGTTGCCGTTTATTCCACGGTAGATAAAGATAGCCTCCACGTTAGATTTGCAGATGAAGCTGTTTGCATAGGTCCACCAGCTTCCTCTGAATCCTATCTTAGCATACCTAGAATTATGGCTGCAGTAGAAATTACCAATGCTGATGCTGTTCATCCTGGTTATGGTTTTCTTTCAGAAAATGCCAATTTCGCTGAAGTATGTAGTGAGTATGGTGTTAAATTTATTGGTCCATCAGCAGATATGATCCGACAGATGGGTGATAAGATAACTGCAAAAGAAACAATGATAAAGGCTAAGGTTCCAGTTGTACCTGGGTCGGATGGTCAGGTAAAATCTGTGAAGGAAGGATTGAAAATTGCAGATAAAATTGGTTACCCCATAATCTTAAAGGCTACCGCAGGTGGTGGAGGTAAAGGGATGAGGATCGTCAATAATCCAGACGACTTTGAATCACAAATGAATAAAGCTCAAGCAGAAGCCAATGCTTCTTTTGGGAATGATGCCATGTATCTTGAAAAGTTTGTAGTTGAACCCCGCCATGTAGAAATACAAATAATAGGCGATCAATATGGAAGAGTAGTACACCTTTCAGAAAGAGACTGTTCTATTCAAAGAAGACATCAGAAGTTGGTTGAAGAAGCACCGTCGCCATTCGTTGATGCTAAGTTGAGAGATAAGATGGGTAAGGCTGCAATTAAAGCTGGAAAGTCCATAAATTATGAAGGCGTAGGTACAGTAGAATTTCTTGTAGATAAGTTCAAGAATTTTTATTTCATGGAAATGAATACACGTATTCAGGTAGAACACCCTGTTACGGAAGAGGTAATAAATCGTGACTTAATAAAAGAACAAATAAAGGTTGCTGCAGGGGAAAAATTAACAGGTCAAAATTATTATCCGACCATGCATGCCATTGAGTGCAGAATTAATGCAGAAGATGTATATAAAGACTTCAGACCAAGTCCTGGAACGATTACATCTTTCCACAGTCCCAAAGGGCAAGGGGTAAGAGTTGATACACATGTATATGCAGGTTATGCCGTTCCACCGTTCTATGACTCTATGATTGCTAAACTTATTTGTAAGGCTGAGACAAGAGAGGAATGTATTAAAAAAATGGCAAGGGCTCTGGATGAATTTATTATTGAAGGCATTAAGACCACTGTTCCTTTTCATCAGCAATTGATGAAAGATGAAAGATTTTTAAAAGGTAATGTAACGACTAAGTTTATCGAAGATTTCGAATTAAAATAAAATGGCTGTCTAAGCCGTTAAAAATACCTAGTATTTCT
Organism: Saprospiraceae bacterium; assembly: GCA_029262995.1. Lineage (GTDB taxonomy): Bacteria > Bacteroidota > Bacteroidia > Chitinophagales > Saprospiraceae > RFSX01. The sequence continues at coordinate 58,314 of JAJCYH010000004.1, forward strand.
CTTTAATGCAGGATTTCAAAAAACTGTTTCTACTGCTTTATCCTTACAAGGCTAAGGTTATGATCAGTACAATAAGTCACCTATTGATGGCTTTATTTACTATCATTTCCATCCCTTTGATTATTCCTTTTTTCCATTTTTTATTTTCTACAAGGCCTAGTCAGCATAATAAACCAGATAGCGTTTTTGATATCATTGAATGGCTACAATACTATTTTCTGCAGATGATCAATCATTACGGTCAGGAAAAGACTTTAATGATTACTTGTGGCTTTATCTTGCTTACTATTTTTTTGAAAAACTTTTTTCGTTATCTGGCACTTTATATCATGGTACCTGTTAGGTCTAATGTTGCAAGAGATTTACGAAATCAATTATACAGCAGTTTTATTGCGCTTAGCTTTAATCAGGAAAAAGAGCAAAAGAGAGGAGATCTAATTACAAGGATCAGTAATGATGTGCAAGAAATTGAATGGAATATGCTTAAGTATATTGACACGCTTATCAAATCCCCAATTATAATTATCGGTGCTGTTTTACTGATGTTAAGCATTTCTGCAAAATTGAGCCTATTTGTAGTAGTCCTAATGATATTTACAGCAGTAGTTATAGGCACACTTTCCAAAAGTTTAAAGAGACAGTCATCACAACTACAAGAACAATTGTCTGACATCAATTCACATATAAGTGAAAGTTTGGATGGATCGCTCCAATTAAAAGTTTATAGGGTAATCAATCATTGGAAATCGGTATTTCAAGGAATCAATCAAGCATACAAACTTAAATTTGATAGGGTTACACGTAGGCAGGAACTTTCTTCACCTTTATCTGAATTTTTAGGAATAGCAGTTGTAGTAGCCTTATTGTGGTATGGTGCAAAACTTGTAATGCTTAATGATTTAGAAGCCGAAACATTTTTTGCATTTGTGCTTGCATTTTATCATGTGATTGAGCCATTGAAGTCTTTCAGCTCGGCATACTATTATCTTAAAAGAGGATCTGCATCTCTCCAAAGAATTGAGGAATCAATAATGTTTGAAAGTTCGGAGGTAGACAATAGAGGTACACGATCATTCCAGTTTGATTCAACGATCAAATTTGAGAATATTTCTTACGCTTACGACCAAGAAGACGTATTGCATAATTTGGATTTAAAAATTGTTAAGGGCCAAAAAGTAGCATTGGTTGGTGCCTCGGGTTCTGGAAAGTCAACTTTAATCAGATTGCTCCTAAAATTGATCTCTCCTAAAACAGGATCTTTAAAAATTGACGATGTTGATATAGAAGAAATATCCAGGGAAGATTTATATAAGAATGTAGGTTACGTGTCTCAAAATTCTTTTTTATATAACGATTCTATAAGGAATAACATAACACTAGGAAGGTCAGATATTAGCGATGAGAAAATCATGAATTGCCTTGAGTTGGCATGTGCACTTGATTTCATAAATGAGCTAGACAATGGATTGGATACAATAGTGGGGGAGAGGGGACAACTTTTAAGTGGTGGTGAAAAGCAGAGAATTACAATTGCAAGAGCCCTAATTGATGATCCAGAACTTTTGATTCTTGATGAACCCACTTCAGCCTTGGATCCTGAGTCTGATAAAGCAGTAAGTAGGGCGATTATAAACGTATTAAAGGACAGGACGGCCATAATTATTGCGCATAGAATTTCAACTATTAAATTTGTTAATAATATATTTGTTATTGATAATGGGAGAGTTGTAGAACAAGGAAGCCATGAAACACTGATTTCCAAGGACGGCAAATATTCTCGATATGTAAACATTCAATCGATAGAATAAAGCAAATGAGCAATGAATAATATTTCCAAGTGTTTAGGCACCTTAATTTTGATTTTAGCAGTTTCACCCTTGATGCTACTAAAGTCACAAGTACAAAGTGCATTTAACATAGGCGATACAATTTATAGATACTCCAGTACGCTCAAAAACGAAACTCAAAGATTTTCTTCCATTAATCTGCAATTCATAGAGTTTCCCTGTGTAGACTTGTTTGTCGTAAAAAAGTCTTCAATTTTAAATGTAGATTATGAGTTAAGTGCTCCTGATTACAGAGAATTTTATAGGCTTGATGCCACGGTAAATTCCTTTGTTGGTAGTTATTCCACTGATCCTTTCTTGTATTCTTCTAACAATCTTATGGTGTTAAAAAATGCAGTTCCATTGGTAAGGTCAAACAGAAAAGATGATTTTTATGAGCAAGCAAACAATGAATTTTACATTGTTTATAAGTCTGATCAATTGAACAGAGAGTTAAGAATTTGGGCAGAGCAAAATGATTTCACGGAATTAAGGGTTTCAGGACAGCTGTTCAGTACACACAGTTACAAGCACAAAGATTTATTCGATAATCTTGATGCATTAATAGAAGGTTTTACTGTACAGGGGGAAATGAACTATAATGTAAATTTGATAGAAGGGAAGAAATCAAAGTGGGAGTCAATCAATATAGAATCATCTGAACCCTTAAAGCAATATTTTGATGATGTGAAAATTAAATACTTGAGTTTTTATTCCTACGAATCTTTAGCAGAGGTAGCTAGATTAACCTTATCACCAGTTCCTTCATTTTATTTTCACAGCAATAGTCCCGTAGGAAGACATATTAATTGCAGTCATAAGGGCGCAAATGTTTATGTTTATCCAAATCCTACATTCGGAAATTTGAATCTTAAATTCACCAATAGTTCTGAAGGCATGTATACTTTTAGTTTGTCCAATATTATCGGTAAATCCTTATGGTCAACAAAAATTGATTTACAAAGACCTAATCAAGAACTTCCAATTGAGTTACCTAATATATCAAAAGGGATATATATCTATAAGGTAACGGACTACACTGGTAAGATTTTACAATCGCGACGATTAATTTTGGTAGAACCATAAAAAAAGCTTCCTGCAAATGCAAGAAGCTTCTTAAAGTTTTAGGTATGTGATTAGGGATTACATCATTCCTCCCATACCTCCACCTGGAGGCATCATTGGAGCTGGATTATCTTCCTTAATATCATTGATTACACATTCAGTTGTTAATATCATACCTGCAATAGAACCTGCATTTTCTACAGCTACTCTAGTTACTTTAGTGGGATCAATAACACCAGCTTTTTTCAAGTCTTCGTATACATCAGTTCTGGCATTGTAGCCATAGTCTCCTTTCTTGCTCATCACATTTTGAAGAACGACAGATCCATCCACTCCAGCATTCTCAGCAATTCCTCTAAGAGGAGCTTCCAAAGACTTTCTTACGATAGAAATACCCATATTCTCATCTTCATTGCTACCTTCAATCTTGTCAAGATCTTTAATAGTTCTGATCAAGGCAACACCTCCACCGGTAACAATTCCTTCTTCCACAGCAGCTCTTGTAGCATGTAGGGCATCATCAACTCTGTCTTTCTTTTCTTTCATTTCAACTTCAGTGGCAGCACCTACATATAACACTGCTACACCACCAGAAAGTTTTGCTAATCTTTCCTGTAGTTTTTCTTTATCGTAGTCAGATGTTGTAGATTCTATCTGTTGTTGAATCTGATTTATTCTACCTGAAATAGCTTTTTTAGTACCTGCGCCATTAACAATAGTTGTATTGTCTTTGTCAACGGTAATCTTATCGCAACCACCTAAATGCTCTAATTCGGTGTTTTCCAGTTTGTATCCTTTTTCTTCAGAGATTACTGTTCCTCCAGTCAGAATGGCAATATCTTCCAACATTGCTTTTCTTCTATCTCCGAAACCAGGAGCCTTAACTGCAACAACTTTTAATCCACCTCTAAGTCTGTTAACCACTAATACGCCTAATGCTTGAGAATCTACATCCTCTGCAATGACCAATAATGGTCTTCCAGATTGTGAAGCTTTTTCTAATACAGGAATGATTTCCTGAACATTGCTGATTTTCTTATCATGGATTAGGATAAGCGGGTTTTCATACTCAGTAACCATGTTTTCACTGTTGGTAACAAAGTAAGGAGACAAATAGCCTCGATCAAATTGCATACCCATCACTTCTTCCATGTAAGTATCAGTACCTTTTGCTTCTTCTACAGTTATTACTCCATTTTTAGATACTTTCTTCATTGCATCTGCAACCAACTTCCCGATTTCAAGATCATTGTTTGCAGAAATAGAACCTACTTGTTCTATTTTGTCGAGGTCATTTCCCACTACTGTTGACATCTTTTTCAAAGAGCCTACAACTGCGGCAACACCTTTATCAATACCTCTTTTTAAATCCATTGGATTTGCCCCTGCTGCAACATATTTCATTCCTGAGGTAACCATTGCCTGAGCGAGAATTGTGGCTGTAGTTGTACCATCACCAGCAGCATCATTGGTTTTGGATGCAACTTCCTTAACCATTTGGGCACCCATATTTTCAATAGAATCTTCCAATTCTATTTCTTTAGCTACTGTAACACCATCTTTTGTGATTGTAGGTGCGCCGAAGCTTTTTTCAATAATAACATTTCTACCTTTTGGTCCTAATGTTACTTTAACTGCATTGGCTAATGCATCAATTCCGGATTTTAATTTCATACGTGCATCCGAATCGAAAGTTATTTTTTTTGCCATTTTTATTTCTTTTAATTTTTTTTTAATGAATTAATAAACAGGAAAATTTAAGATCTTAAAGAATCACTAGAATGTCATCTTCTCTCATGATCAAATAATCTTCTCCTTTGTAATTCAATTCCTGACCGGCATATTTACCATAAAGAACTGTATCACCTTTTTTAACGGTCATTTTTAGACCATCTTTTCCAGGTCCTACTGCAATTACTTTTCCTTTCTGAGGCTTTTCTTTTGCAGTGTCTGGTAGAATAATACCACCTGCTGTTTTGGTTTCCGCCTTTGCAGGCATCACAACAACTCTATCATTAATAGGCTTCATGAACTAAAATATTTTTAATTAATAAATGTGTAAGATTAATATACACAGCATCATTATCATGAAATATGCCAATGGCTTATTTCTGACAAATTTGCTTGTTTGAATAATAAAACTGACAGTTAGTGCAGTAAGATTGAAATGCAAATGGACAAATTGTCAAACATTTCAGGAGTAGATTACCCTTGAGTACTTAAAAGTCCAGAATCTCCAGCTGAATTTGTTACAACAATTGCTGTAAGAATTGCAAGAATAAACATAGTAATTGCTAGTCCCCAAGTTAATTTTTCAATAAAATCTGTAGACCTGGCAGCACCAAACATTTGGTTAGCTCCTTGACCACCAAAAGTTGAATCAACGCCTCCTCCTTTCGGATTTTGGATAAGAACAATGATCATTAGCAAAATGCAATTCAAGGCGATCAAAAGTGTTAATACTGTTACCATTAGATTTTATCTTTAATTTTTTCAATTTCAGCCGCAAAGAAACTACTTTTTTCGGGATTTTTCAAGCTAAGCGTTTCGTATATTTCTATTGCTTTGTCAAAATATCCTTGGTTTTCATACAATTTAGCAAGGCTCTCTGTGGCAATTTCTTCTTTAGGCATCACACTATCTTCAATAATGTGGTTAATCTTATCTTTTTTCTTCTTCTTAGATTTCTTAGATTTTGAAGTTTTCTTATTCGATATCTTGATATTTGTTTGAGATATTGAGTTCAACCAGATGGTAAAATCATCCAATTCTATCTCTTCGTCCACAACAGAAGTTGTCTGTTTCTTAGTTTTTGTGGTAGGTGTTTTAGTTTTAGACGTTTCTAATTCTTTAGTAGCGTTATCAAAAGACAAAACCTCAAGCTTTTCATTAATAGCTGTAGATTCCTTTTTCTCAGGTTCAAGGGTTATGGATTCTTCTTCTGGAGTTCTGGACTTTTTTATTGTTTTTTTCTTTATAGGCTTTACCTTTTGGTTCTTTACCTTCTTGTCCTTTGTTTTCTTAAGATCTACACTATCCAAAATAACAACATCCGAATTAGGGTCGTTGCTTTCTTTTGTCGCATCAAACCAATTGTAACGCATTAGATTAAATATAGCCTTATCTCCATTTTTATGCTTTAGATAATGTACATTTTGGGAATAGGGAGCTTTCTCCTCTAATAATCTAAGTTCTTCATCAGACAAACTGTGATCTGTGCTAAGCCATTTATGTAATTTGTCTTCAGACATTTATAGGGATTTACCAGTTTGTAAAGCTATCATTAAATATTCTTTCTACAATATCTTCAATGATTTCTGCTATAAGATTATCCTGTAATGTCTGAAAGTCAGCATTGCTATCAAAATCTTCGAAGTCATTGTAATTTTTATCCCAATTATCGTCAGGGTTCTTTTCATTGACGTAACTTACTTTAACGCCAATTTCTAATCTGTTAAGACTCGTCGTGTTGTTTTCATTCGCTGCAACTGGTCTAATCGTATATTGGGTAACACTACCTGAAAATATAACATCTGGAAGATCATTATTATTTACCAATCTGGATTCTTCTCGTATTTTTTCTCTTAAAGCTTCCGTAAAAAGTTGGTTTATATCAATTGGTGCATCAGGATTGGATAATGAAAAATTATCTACATAAAAGCTATTGATATCAGATGGAATTGAAATTCCTTTAAAATTATAGCAGGATGCCATAGTTATACAACAAAAAAGTACTATTGACAATATAAACTTAGATCGCAATGTCATATTCTTTGATCTTTCGATATAAGGTTCTTTCAGAAATTCCCAACTCATCGGCAGCGTCTTTTCTTCTACCTTTATGTTTTTTAAGGGCTTTAAGTATCAGTTCTTTGGTTTTTTGTTCAAGAGACAAACTTTCTTCAACTTCTTCTGCATTATTATAATTTTGTTCATAATCTCTAATCAAGACAGGTCCGTCAGAATATTTTTCAAAACCAGGAACATCTTCATCTTCATAGTTTTCGCGAGAAGATTCATGAACTGAAGATTCATGTTCCCGGTATTCAGAAAATCCTCTTGAAGGAGGTAGAGATGGCATTTTCAAATCGTTTCTTTGAACCAATTCAAATACAAGGGTTTTTAAGTCGTTTATATCGTTTTTCATCTCGAAGAGAAATTTGTATAGAATTTCTCTTTCTTCGAATTCAGCATTTGAAAAAGTTCCACTTTTTGAGGGAAGATTACGCTTGGCGATTTGAGGAGCAACATTTAGGATGTCTTGGGCTGAAATTAAACTGTCTTCTGATAAAACCGACAATTGTTCAACCAGATTTCTAAGTTCTCTAATGTTTCCTGGCCACCTATAATTTTTTAATAGAAGTTTAGCCTGTTCATCAGGACGAAGTGTCTCTGTCTTGTATTTTTCTGCAAAATCAGAAGCAAACTTTCTGAACAAAATGGAAATGTCTTCTCGTCGCTCATGAAGTGCAGGTACTCTAATGGGGACTGTGTTAAGTCGGTAGTAAAGGTCTTCTCTGAATTTATTTTTATTAACCTTTTCCAAAAGATCAACATTAGTAGCGGTTATAATTCGAACATTGGTTTTGTTTACTTTGGAAGAACCAACTTTCATATATTCTCCACTTTCAAGTATTCTTAAAAGGTAAGCCTGGGTATCCAATGGCATTTCACCAATTTCATCTAAAAAGATCGTACCATTATTTACGGTTTCAAAGTAACCTTTTCGATCACTTGTCGCTCCTGTGTAAGCTCCTTTTTCGTGTCCAAATAGCTCTGAATTGATTGTGCCCTCTGGAATGGCTCCAGTATTGATTGCAATAAAGGCGTTATGTTTTCTTGGGCTGAATTCATGAATGATTTTTGAAATCACCTCCTTTCCTACACCACTTTCACCCTGAATAAGGACGGTAAGATCTGTTGCCGCCACTCTTACTGCAGTAGATAAAGCCCTGTCTAAGGCTTCGGAACGACCTACTATTCCATAACGTTGTTTGACGACTTGTAAATTCATATTACTGGTTTATAATTTCCCCCTTGAGGGTACTATTGGTAGCTTCGTGTATTCTAACGTTTACATAATCACCTTTCTTATAGTTTCCAGTTTTTGGAAAGACTACCATTTTGTACTGACTGGTTCTGCCTTTAAAAGCTAAATCGGAACGCTTAGAGTTACCTTCAATTAGAACTTCAAAGCTTTTACCAATATCCTTTTGATTCAAATCATGAGCTACCTCTGATTGAACATCTATAACTTCGCTTAATCTTCTTTTCTTTACTTCTAGTGGTACATCATCCTGATATTTTTTTGCTGCCAATGTTCCAGGTCTTTCGGAATAATAGAACATATAAGAAAGTGAATATTTGGATTTTCTAATAACATCCAAAGTTTCTTGATGATCTTCTTCTGTTTCTGAACAGAAGCCAGTGATGATATCAGATGAGATTGTACAATCTGGAATAACTTCATAAATCCTCGCAACTTTCTTGTCATACCATTCTCGATCATATGTTCTGTTCATCAGTTTAAGTATTCTACTATTTCCAGACTGAACAGGAAGATGAATATAGTTACACACGTTCTTGTAATCTCTTATAGTATATAGTACTTCATCTGTAATATCCTTAGGGTGAGAAGTTGAAAACCGAACGCGCAATAATGGATTAACTTCAGCAACCATAACCAGCAAGTCTGCAAAGCTCACAATCTTTTTGGTTTCTGGGTCCTCCCATTTATACGAATCTACATTTTGTCCTAATAATGTTACTTCATTATAATTTCTATCATACAGATCCTGTGCTTCAGCAACTATAGAATAGGCATCTCTGGAACGCTCTCTTCCTCTAGTAAAGGGGACAACGCAAAAGGAACACATATTATCGCAGCCTCTCATTATCGATATAAACCCTGAAATACCATTTGAGTCTAATCTTAAAGGTGAAATATCAGCATAAGTTTCTTCTCTTGATAACAGCACATTTACGCCTCTATCACCATCTTCAGCACCTCTTAGTAAAACAGGTAGATCTCGATAGGCATCTGGACCAACAACGATGTCTACAAGTTTTTCTTGTTCCAGTAACTTATGTTTCAAGCGCTCTGCCATACAACCAAGGATTCCAATCATTGTTCCTGGTTTTTTGGATTTAACTTTATTAAACATAAAGAGGCGGTTTCTTACAGTATCTTCCGCTTTCTCTCTAATAGAGCAGGTATTAACCAAGATCAGATCGGCTTCTTCCATAATTTTCGTTGAACCGTAACCTTCTTTTACAAGAATTGAAGCTACAATTTCAGAATCGCTGAAATTCATGGCACATCCATAACTTTCTATATAGAACTTCTTATCGGTTATAGAGTCGGAATAAGATTCAATTACCTGGCCTTGCGCATCAGGGTTAATTTTTTTGACAATATTTTCTAAGCTTGGATTGTTATCGTACATAAGAGATTTAATATTGACCGCAAAATTAATATAAAACCAAAAGTATTGTGACAATCTGTCAGTTTTGCCTTGAAAAAAAACTAATTTTGGCGTCTGGGACTGCTTTTAACGAATATTTAATACCATCAGACTACTCCGATTGGTAACAATTAAATGCCATTGACGTCAAACTAATGATTCATTTACTTAAAATTTGATGATTATGAAACGCTTAACCGTAATATGCACTTTAATTTGTTCAGTATTCCTTGCTAAAGCTCAGGATCTGGAAAGCGAAATGGGATTTTTATATGTCAAGGCAGATTATTTGCTGCAAACTGACAGATATGAAGATGCCATTCTTGAATTCAATAAAATTATAGATCAAAATCCAAAATTTAAAGATGCTTTATACAAAAGAGCATCTGCAAAATTTGCTATTGCAGCCTTCAAGGGTACAAAAAATGATTTGCTATTATCTTTCGATGTCATTGGTATAACTCCTGAAAGTTTATTGCTGTTTGGGCAAACTCAAAAAAACCTTAATGAAAATGATGCTGCGTCAAACACCCTAAAAACTGCATCTCTCTTGTATACGAAAGAAGAGAACAATAGTTCAGTTTCCAAAAAAACAAGAAAACCATCTACTAAGACCAGAGTAAATGAAAAATCCAATGGCGATGAAAAGTCGACGGGAGAAAAATTAAAAGATGGGATGAATGAACTTGACGAGAAAGTAAATGATATCCTTGGAGGCCTTTTGGGAAATGAAGATGATAACTTATCTGACGGTGAACAAGAAGAAGATCCTTATGAAGAGGAAGTATATAAGCCAGACCTACGTACCAATGAAATATTTATTGATGAAGATTTGACTATTGTTATAAAAGACGGGTTAGGAGGTAGAAAGATCCTACAGCAACCTAATATATTGATATTGTCTGAAACCTCTGGAGATGTAACTGTTGATGTATGTGTAGATGAAAATGGAAAGGTTACGTCTGCTGTTTTTAATAAAGATAAATCTACATTATCAACACAAAGTCTTGTTTCCTTGGCTGTCAGAAAGTCTAAGGAATATTGGTTTGAACGCTCTGATCAGAATGAAATTTGCGGGATAATGATTTTTAGGATAACAGGAAGATCTTAATTTATCGAGTAACATGAAAGAAACGCTTAAAAAGATAATGTTGTCATTCCTTTTGATGACATCTATGAGTGTGGTAGCCTCAGCGCAATTTGGAATTGGTGCCACATTATCCAATGATTTTTACAATAGGTACAGCAACCCAAGTGATGATATTGCTCACAGTGCAAACGGAAGTATATTGTTGAATTTGGGTCTAGGCCCAAAAATATGGGTTGGTGGGGAAAGCTTTTCCATATCTTTAGAATCACAGGCAGTCATTGGATTTTTTGGAATATCTGTGCCAGATACAAAAGGATTGGGAAATCTTGCTTTTCCAATTATGGCTAAGATGAATTTTGCTGGAATGTCAGGCATGAACAAAGAAGGGCGGTTTGGATTATCACTAGGAGGTGGAATCCAATACAATCGAACAGAACTTTATTATCTAAGCAATGACTATGAAGAGAGGGGTGTTGAAAGGTCATACTTTAAAACCTATATAATTCACGCAGGATATGGTTTTGGAATATCTGGTTTTGCAGCACAATTTTTTGTGAGATATGGCTTTAACCCTGATCTCGATGGTGCTAACTCTTTAAATATAGGCATTCAATACGACTTTAATTTCTCTAAGTTGAAAAATATTGATGATCCCAATAGTCGCTTGTAATTAAGCCTTGTTATTATGCGCATAAGCAATAACATTTCATCTAAGCCTTTTAATACCTTTGGTATAAATGCTCCAATTTCTACATTAATTGAAATTCAGTCTATTCAAGACCTTCATTTTCTAGATAGTAAAAAGGCTTATCGAGTATTAGGAGGTGGAAGCAATATCTTAATTACAAATGAGCTAAAAGACAATGTTCTTTTAATTGATATTAAAGGAAAGGATATCATAAAAGATTCAGAAAAATATGTTTTGATAAAAGTTGGTGCAGGTGAAAATTGGCATCATACTGTATTATGGGCTCTTGATAATGAATTTGGTGGTATCGAAAACCTTTCTTTAATTCCTGGAAAATGTGGAGCAGCTCCAATGCAAAATATTGGTGCCTATGGTGTGGAGATAAAAGATGTATTGCATTCGATATATTGTTATGATCTGCATATGAAACAGGAATTTACATTCCACCATAGCGAATGCGGATTTGATTATCGAACCAGTCATTTTAAGACAAGTTGGAAGGACAGGTTTATCATTACTTCAATAGTTTTAAAGTTGAGTAAAGCTCCTTTTCATGTTATCAATACCACATATGGTGCGATTCAGTCGCAGCTAACCGAAAAAGGCATTATAAATCCTGGGATCAGAGAAGTAAGTAACACCGTTATTGAGATTCGTCAATCCAAATTGCCTGATCCATCGATAGTTGGAAATGCAGGATCATTTTTTAAGAACCCCATTGTAAGCAATGAAAAGTATCTTGGAATTAAAGCTTTATTTTCAGATATAGTTGCCTACCCAAGTTCTGGTAAAAAGAAACTTGCTGCTGGTTGGCTCATTGACAATTGTGGATGGAAGGGCTTTGAAGACCCAAGTGGAGCAGGAACATATGGCAAGCAAGCATTGGTGATCATAAACAATGGAAATGCCTCGGGAAATGACATTCTTGCATTTTCTAAAAGAATTAGTGAATCCGTTTATGAGAAATATGGCGTAGAGCTAGAACCAGAAGTAAATATCTGGCCTTAATAGCTTGGAAGAGAAGGATCAATTTCTTTTGCCCATGCAAGAATTCCTCCTTCCAAATTATATAAGTTATCATATCCCAATTGCGTTTCAAGTGCTAAAATTACTTGACCTGACCGTGCTCCAGACCTGCAGTATACTACTACTTTTTTATCTTTGGGAAATTTATCAATATTGTTACCGACCTCAGATACTGGAATTAATTCAGCACCAAGGTTGACCAAGTCATACTCATTTTGTTCTCTTACGTCAATTAATTTGAAGTCATGGCCTTCATCCATCATTTTTTTTAACTCAATAACATTTACTGATTTCATCTCATTAAATTTTGCGCAAAGCTATATAAAGCAAATAAAGATTAAAAAATTACATGCTCCATCTTTCATTTTTAATAATTTAATCGTTCGAACGTATTATGAAATCATCAGCAATTATTGTAAGAATTCTAATTTACCTAGCGATTTATTTTGCTTTAAGTTATTATGGCGGAACCTGGGGTTCTAAATTGCTCTATCCAGTAAGGTTACTGGTTACATTCTTACATGAACTTGGGCATGCTACAGCCGCTTTACTTACTGGAGGATCCGTTAATCGAATACAGATAAATCCTGATGGAAGTGGTTGGACAGAGACGGTGAATGGGCATAAGGCACTTACGATTATGGGAGGCTATTTGGGAAGTGCCATCTTTGGGAATATCATATTTTTAATTGGTGTCAAGTTTAAGAGTTTGGTAAAAGCCTGTATGTCATTGTTATCTCTGGTTATGGTTTTTACAGCTGTTTATTGGTTTAATTCTTTATTTACAACTGCATTATTGATTTTCTTTGGTATATCTACTTATTTCATTGGGCTTAAGACCAGTTGGGGTAGAGAGTTTTTGATGTTTATTGGTTTGATTAGTATAATCTATATCATTCAGGATTTTGATATTGGTCCACGATCAGATTTAGAAGCTTATGCTAAAGAATTAGTTATATTTTCGCCAGATATTTGGAAATACATTTGGCTATTTATTGTCATTCTATTATTCTTGATGAATCTTAGATATTTGATTAAAACTGAACAAAAGAGTAGAAGAAAAATAAAGTAATTTCATGAAGGCATTAAAAGAAACCAATTTTCAATTTCCCGGCCAACAGTCTTTTTACAAGGGAAAAGTGAGGGATGTCTATTATTTTTCAGATCAAATATTAATTGTTGCTACTGATAGAATTTCTGCCTTCGACCATATTTTACCAAAAGCGATTCCTTATAAAGGACAAATATTAAATCAGATTGCAGAATATTTTCTAAAGGCTTGTCAGGATATCGTCCCCATTTGGCTTGAGGCCAACCCGGATCCAAATGTAAGTTGCGGCAAAAAAGCTGAAGCCATTAAATTAGAGATGGTCGTCCGTGGTTATCTTGTTGGTCATGCTTGGAGAGAATATAGCAGCGGAAAGAGAGAACTGTGTGGAATAATTTTGCCTGACGGAATGAAAGAGGGCGATAGGTTTATAAATCCTATAATAACTCCTGCAACCAAGGCAGATGAAGGGCATGATGAGGACATCTCGGCGGAGGAGATATTAGACCGTGAAATTGTGACAAGGCGTGATTGGGATCAATTATGTGACTATAGCCTTAAGCTCTTTGAACGGGGTACAAAAATGGCAGGAGAAAAAGGATTAATTCTGGTAGATACCAAATATGAATTTGGTGTGTGCGATGGCGAAATTATTCTTATTGATGAAATTCATACGCCTGATAGTTCAAGATATTTTATTTTAGATGGTTACGAAAAGAGACAAGAAAATGCAGAAAAACAAAAGCAGCTTTCAAAAGAATTTGTCAGAGAATGGTTGATGGAACAGGGATTTCAGGGCAAAGAAGGTCAAGAAATGCCAGATATGCCTGATGATTTTGTGTGTTCTATCATAGATAGATATATTGAATTGTATGAATTGTTGGTGGGGAGAAGGTTTGTTAAATCCGATTATACTGAAATCAGTTCACGTATCGAAAATAATGTATTGTCATATTTGAATTATGATGTTTAGGCTAGTAGCAAGTTGCTTTCTAATTTCAGTTATAATTGCCTCTTGTGACATTTCGCAGACAAAGTTAGCTAAAGCAATAGGTCAAGGTAAAAATGTATATGGCGAAAAGATGACTATATGTTGCACTGACCCCATAACAGGGTATTACAGAGATGGAAATTGTCGCTCTGGTAAAGACGATATTGGTGTTCATATCATTTGTGCAATAGTGACCGATTCATTTTTAGATTTCTCTGAATCCCGAGGTAATAATTTGAGACAAGCAATACCAAACACTAGTTTTCAAGGACTCAAAAGTGGTGATAGTTGGTGCCTTTGCATTGAAAGGTGGGTTGAAGCGTATAAAGCTGGTTTTGCTCCGCCAGTTGATTTATCTGCATCGCATATAAAGACTTTAAATTACGTTCCTTTAGACACATTGGAGAAGTTTGACATAAATGCCAAAGCATTCAGAAATGTTAAAGAACTACAATTCGAATGAATAATTACTATAATCGCTATTATGATTAATACGATTTATTATATTTAATGCGTGAAGGCTTTAGTATATATACTTATTTTCCAATTTAGCATGGGTTCTCTTATGCCTAATACAGACTTTAGCCAACTTACAAAATTGCCTTTCCTTGTTGATCATTATATGCTTCATGTAGAAGAAGCTGAAATGGCTGGAGAGTCTTTTACAGTTTTAGACTTCATTTATGTTCATTATATATCACCGGACGACCATACCCATGAGATTCCGGTGGATCATGGAAATTTACCTATTAAGCAGATTTCCAGTTCACTTAATCTTTGGATCCAAACAATTGATTTATTGTCTATTAACAAAGTAATTGGCTTGGCGCAAAATGTATTTTCTCCCAAGATTTTAAACGGTAGGATCATTTCACATTTCATCTTTCACCCTCCCTCCTAAGTTCACTTTATTGTTTACTCCCATATATAGGTGGTTTAGACAATAGAAGTTGACTTTGTGAAGTTTTATTAAAGCAAACCCCTTCTCAATAGTCAATTTGTAAAATTTAATTCAGAAATTGGATTGGTTAATCAATTGACAATAATGACAAAATTCTGGCATACAGTATATATCTCCATAATGACTATTATTGTCATTGCGGTTTTGATTTATTTGTGTTATACAGGATATGATTACTATCTTTTACCTTTAGAAGAAAGGTTTTACCATCCGCGTCATGATTGGTTCAAGCCAAGTGGAGTATATGGTCATGGGATAGGAATCCTTGGCACATTTATGATGGCTTTCGGTGTTAGTATATATATAGCGAGAAAACGCTATGGATTTATGGAAAAATATCTTCGTCTGAAGTATTTGTTAGAGTTTCACATATTTCTTTGTGTGTTGGGTCCCTTGCTTGTCGTCTTTCATACTGCATTTAAATTTGGTGGCTTAGTATCTATAGCTTTTTGGTGTATGGTTGCTGTTGTAGCTAGCGGGGTAATAGGGCGCTTCATTTATATTCAGATTCCACGTACTATTGAGGGCAGAGCTTTAAGCCTTAACGAGTTGAAACTAATACAGGTGGATGTTTCAAGATCCATGAAACAAAGTCTCGGGGAAGATGATGATGTCATGAATAAAATTGAAGCTTCAAAAGGTAAGTTGAAAGAATACTCAAGCGGTTGGAGTGGTTATTTTAATTTCTTCAGTAAACTTGCTCAGTTTGGAAACATTAAAAGTCTTCTCAAAGAGAATGGCATTAATGCTGTTGAAAGAAAAAAGATAATTAAAAGTATAAAAGAAGAACTGTCGTTAAGCAATAAAATTGGCCGATTGAATACCATGAAGGAATTGTTTAAGTATTGGCATGTTGCACACTTGCCTTTTGCACTTATTATGTTGATTATTGTCGTTGTTCATGTCATTGTTACATTGGTATTTGGCTATAAATGGATATTTTGATATGATGAATCTTGAAGAAATATTGATATATGGTTTTGTCGCTTTGATTAGTGGATTGATCTTGTATTATTATCTAAGGATTAAAAATAGGCAATCTATAACCACGGAAGCCAAAGTTACGCTTGCTAAAGAAGAAGGGTTGTATGAGCCAGTTTCTTTGCACCCATACATAGATCTTTCAACTTGTATTGGAAGTGGAGCATGTATAAGTGCCTGCCCCGAAAAGGATATTTTGGGATTGGTTAACGGTAAAGCAACAGTGGTTAATGCTAACAATTGTGTTGGTCATGGTGCTTGCTTTCATGCCTGTCCAGTTGAAGCGATTTCTTTGAGGATAGGAACTGAAACACGTGGTGTAGAATTGCCTCATGTACATCAGAATTTTGAAACCAATGTCAAAGGAATATTTATTGCAGGTGAGCTTGGCGGAATGGGACTTATTAAAAACAGTGTAGAACAAGGGAAGCAAGCTGTTGAGAATATTGTTCCATTGATAAAAAAGAACTCTAACATTGAATTTGATTTAGTTGTAGTTGGTGCGGGTCCCGCAGGAATATCAGCAACTCTTGAAGCCAAAAAGAATGGACTTAAGACAATTTGCTTTGAGCAAGATTCTTTAGGAGGAACAGTATACACCTTTCCTAGAGCAAAAATAGTTATGACATCCCCAATGGATTTACCTCTTTATGGTAAAGTCAAATTGTTTGATACTTCAAAAGATGAATTGCTTAAAATATGGCAAGATGCTATTTCAAAAAATGATTTGGATATAAAAGAAAATACTAAAATTGAAGCCGTCATTCCTCAGGCGAATGAAAGCTTTAAAGTTGTCACTGCCCAGGGTGACGAGTACTATGCACAAACTGTATTAATCGCAATCGGAAGAAGAGGTACGCCAAGAAAATTGGGTGTTAAGGGAGAAGATAAAATGAAGGTAGCCTATAGGTTGATTGAATCTGAAAGGATTAGTGATAAAAAGATTCTTGTGGTTGGTGGTGGCGATTCTGCAATTGAGTCTGCATTGTTGCTCAAAGATAAAAATGAAGTTATGCTTTCTTATAGAAAGGATAAGTTTTCTAGATTGAAACCTAAGAATCGCGACAAAATCAAAGAGGCAATCGATACTAAAGAATTGCAAGTAGCCTATAATAGCAACATTGTTTGTATTAATGATGGGACTGTAGATCTGACATATTCTGATTCAGAGGAAGCTATATCCTTTGAAAATGATTTGGTTTACATTTTTGCAGGGGGTGAATTGCCAATAGGATTTTTAAAGAATGCTGGTATTGAAATTTCTAAACGTTTTGCATATATCGTTAAAAAACATTGAAAATATATTATATAACATATAGTTTGTTGATTCTTTTAATAACATATAATGAAACTAGTGCTCAGCTTTCACCTGGACCCTTAAGTAGTGTTCATGAACATTTGGAAGGCTTGAGTCAGTGTACAAAATGCCATGATATAGGACAAAAGGTTCCTGGTAATAAATGCTTAAGTTGCCATGACGAAATTCAATCTCTAATTGATAGGAAAAGAGGATTTCATGCAAATAAACAAACGGTAAGTCAGGAGTGTATTGATTGTCATAGTGAACATCATGGTAAAATTTTTAATATGGTAAGGTTTGATACGATCAACTTTAATCATCGTTTGACTGGTTATAATTTGGAAGGTCAGCATGGCCTAATTGACTGTAAGGCTTGCCATAACGCTGACAATATTTTTAATGATGAAATAGCAAGTCGTAAGAATACATTTCTTGGCTTGGAATTGGAATGCATCAGTTGTCATGCCGATTATCATCAAAATACACTATCCCAAAACTGTGCAAGCTGTCATGATTTTGAAGCTTTCAGGCCGGCAACTAAATTTGATCATAATAGATCTAAATTCAAGTTAAAAGGAGAACATCTTACTGTAGATTGCATATTGTGTCATGAAATTCAAGAAAAATCAGGAATAGAATTTCAGGTCTTTACTGGATTGAATTTTTCAGCTTGCATCAGTTGTCATGATGATCCGCATAAGGAATTGCCTGGTTCGTGTAATCAATGTCATACAGAAGATTCGTTTAGTAAATTTATAGGTTTAAATAGATTTAATCATAATTTGACCGCATTTGAATTAAGAGGATCTCACAGCAGTGTAGCTTGTTTTGAATGTCATGATGAAGGTTTGAGAGTCGAGCAAATTTTTCAGGATAAAAAAGGCATATCAGAACAGGCTTGTGTCAATTGCCATGATGATGTTCATAAAGGAAAATTTGGTCAAGACTGTGTACGTTGCCATAATGAAAATAGTTTTCTTGAATTAAATGCTTCTATGGATTTTGACCATAGCCTTACAGATTTTCCATTAGAGGGACTTCATCAGTCCGTTGACTGTAAGTCATGTCATGAGGATAACTATCTTGATGCTATAGCGTTTAATGAATGTAATTCTTGTCACGAAGACTATCATCAAGGTGAATTCAAGAGTGTTGAAGGATTGAATCCTGATTGCAATAATTGTCATACCCTTTATTATGATTTTACATTTACTAGCTTTGGCCCAGATGAGCATTTGGAAACAGACTTTCCATTAGAGGGTTCTCATTTGGCAACACCTTGTTTTGAATGTCATTTAAGCGAGGAGGATTGGAGGTTTAGAGATATAGCACAGCAATGTGTAGATTGTCACATTGATATTCACGAGGGCTTGATTGATCAAAAATATTATGAGGAACAAAACTGTACTGCTTGCCATAATACGGACCTTTGGTCTAATATCAGTTTTGATCACGATCAAACCAGCTGGTCCTTGGAGAATAGTCATGTTGACCTTGATTGCCGTGCTTGTCATTTTGAAGAGCAAATAGATGGATTTGTACAGAAATTTACTGGATTAGAAACGAGTTGTTATTTGTGTCATGAAAATATTCATGGTAAGCAGTTTGAGCTTGACGGAATAACGGATTGTTCAAGGTGTCATAGTACAATGGGGTGGAATATAGAGTTTTTTGATCATACGCAAACAGCATTTCCTCTTGAAGGGCGTCATGCTGAAATAGACTGTAATGCTTGTCATGATAAACAGAAAGAGAATATTGTTATATTTAAAATAGATCGCTTTGAATGTATAGACTGCCATTCATAATATTGATCTCATTTTTTGCGAGTATTAGTTATTCGCAAAATCCGCATGGAGATGACTTTATTGTGGATTGTGGCAAATGCCATAATCCAAATGGATGGGATATTTCTATAGATACCTTTCATTTTGATCATGACACTATTTCTTTTCCTTTAAGTGGACAGCATAAAATGCTGGATTGTAAAATGTGTCATACCGATTATATTTTTTCTGGAACGCCATCTAATTGCATTGATTGCCATGATGATATTCATAATATGACGGTGGGAGAAGATTGTGCCAGATGTCATAACAGTGCATCTTGGTTAGTAGATAATATTCCAGAGTTACATGAATCCAATGGATTTCCTTTAATGGGAGCGCATGTGGGATTATTATGTGTGGATTGTCATCAATCTGAAACACAAATACGTTTTGATCGTTTGGGAAATGACTGTATTAATTGTCACTTAGAAAATTATGAAAACACAATGGATCCTAATCATAAGGACGTAGGATTTTCAGAAGATTGTTATTTATGTCATAGCAGCAATTCCAGAGACTGGGAAGCAGATGCAATTGATCACAGCTTCTTTCCGCTTACCTTAGGACATGATACACGCGATTGTAAGAAATGTCATCTTGGTGAAGTACTAAGTGATATTTCATCGGAGTGCATTTCTTGTCATTTGAATGATTTTCAAGATACGAATTCACCTGACCATGAAGTGCTTAATTTTAGCAATGATTGTGTGATTTGCCATACGACCGATCCAGGTTGGAGGCCAGCAAGATACCTACAGCATGACCTTGAGTTTTTCCCAATCTATTCAGGAGCTCACGAAGGAGAATGGAATGAATGTGTAGATTGTCATATTAAGCCTGATGATTTCAGTATTTTTAGTTGTATAGTATGTCATGGCAAATCTGAAACAGACGGAGATCATGAAGAAGTTGCAGCTTATGTCTATGAAGATCGGGCTTGCTTAGCTTGTCATCCAAACGGTAGTGCCGAAGATAATTTTAATCATAACAATACGGGCTTCCCTTTGACTGGTGCACACATAGGTGTAGATTGTTTGGATTGCCATACAACTGGATTTGCAGGCACACCAACGGATTGTTTTGCTTGTCATGGAATGGATTTTGAGGGATCATTGAATCCTGATCATCAAGAATTGAATTTACCAACGGATTGTGTCAATTGTCATACTACAGACCCTGAGTGGATGCCGGCAAGTTTCGATATTCATGATGATTTTTATCCTCTTCAGGGGGCTCACGCCTTGATATCAGACGATTGTGTTTCCTGCCATAATGGGGATTACAATAACACACCAAATGATTGCTTCGGTTGTCATAGTGATGATTATAATGAAACCATTGACCCTGATCACCTGCAGGCGGGCTTCAGTACGGATTGTACTACATGTCATAATGAAGATGCATGGGTACCATCTACCTTTGATCATGATGCTCAATATTTTCCAATCTATAGCGGTAAACATGAAGGGGAATGGGTGCAGTGTATTGACTGTCATACGACTCCTGATAACTTCACCATATTCACCTGTATAGCCTGCCATAAAAATCCAGAAACAGACGAACTTCATGATGAGATTTCAGGATATATCTATGATGATAATGCTTGTTTGGGATGTCATCCGTCAGGAGATGCTGATATGGCATTTGATCATAACCTTACTGCTTTCCCATTGACAGGAGCACACCTAGGTATTGATTGCCTTGAATGTCATGTAAATGGTTTTGAAGGGACTTCAACAGATTGCTTTAGTTGTCATGAAATTAATTTTAATGGATCGATAAATCCTAATCATCAGGAATTGGCACTATCTACAAATTGTGCAACATGCCATACTACTGATCCGGGGTGGATGCCTGCTGATTTTGATATTCATGACCAATTTTATGCGCTCAACGGTGCACATGCGATAATATCTAACGATTGTATTGCGTGTCATAATGGAGATTATAACAATACACCAAATGATTGTTTTGGTTGCCACAGTATGGATTATAACTCTGTAGTTGACCCTAATCATATCCAGGCGGGCTTCAGTACGGATTGTACTACATGTCATACTGAAGATTCATGGTTACCATCTACCTTTGATCATGATGCTCAATATTTTCCTATTTATAGTGGCAAACATGAAGGGGAATGGATGGAATGTATCGATTGTCACAATGTACAAGGTGATTTTTCAATATTTACATGTATAGCTTGTCATATAAATCCAGAAACAGATGAAGTTCATGATCAAGTACCTGGATATTTATACAATGATAATGCATGCCTAGGGTGTCACCCAACAGGTGATGCCGATATGGTATTTGATCACAATATAACTGCCTTTCCTCTTACAGGAGCACATTTAGGAATAGATTGTCTATTGTGTCACAGCGATGGATTTGCTGGAACGCCAACAGATTGTGTGGCTTGTCATGAAATGGATTTTTCATCCTCGTTAAATCCGAGCCATACCGCTCTTAATTTGCCTATGGATTGTGTTAATTGTCATACAACTGAGCCGGGGTGGATGCCTGCAAGTTTTGACATTCATGATCAATTTTACACCTTGAATGGTGCACATGCCTTGATATCAAATGATTGTGTATCCTGTCATAATGGAGATTATAATAATACGCCTAATACCTGTGTTGGATGCCACCTTGATGATTATAATGGCACGACAAATCCTAATCATATCCAGGTGCAATTTGGAACAGACTGTATTGTCTGCCACAATGAGAGTTCTTGGATTCCTTCCAGTTTTGATCATGATGCCCAATATTTTCCTATTAACAGTGGTGCGCATTTAGGAGAATGGATGCTTTGTACAGATTGTCATACAGACCCAAACAATTACAGTATTTTCAGTTGTATTAATTGTCATATAAACCCAGAAACAGATATTGCACATATTGGAGTAGGTGGTTATCTGTATGATGATATTGCTTGTCTGTCTTGTCACCCTACTGGTGAGTCAATGAATGCATTTGATCATAATACAACAGCATTCCCATTAACAGGGGGGCATATAGGAGTGGATTGTTTGGATTGCCACATCAATGGATTTCCTGGCACCCCAACGGATTGTTTTACTTGTCATACTAATGATTATAACAATACTGTAAATCCTAATCATAATGCCATAGGCATACCTACAGATTGTATCTCTTGTCACCCTACAGACCCAGGATGGATGCCTGCAACTTTTGACATACATGACCAATACTATACATTGACAGGAGCTCACTTGCCTGTAGCAAATGATTGCGTAGTTTGTCATAATGGAAATTATATAAATACGCCTAATACATGTGACGCCTGTCATAATATGGATTATTTAGAATCAATTAATCCTAATCATAGTGAATTAATGCTGCCAAGCGATTGTGCATCTTGTCATACAACTGATCCTGACTGGATGCCTGCGACCTTTGACATACACAATGATTTTTATGAATTGTTAGGTGCTCATGCTTTGATCTCGGATGATTGTATTTCTTGCCATAATGGTGATTATACCAACACACCAAATACATGTGTTGGATGCCACTTAGATGATTATAATGCAACGACAAATCCAAATCATAGCCAGGCTCAATTTTCGACTGATTGTGTAGTCTGTCATAATCAGGATGCATGGATGCCATCTATTTTTGATCATGATGCTCAATACTTTCCAATATATAGTGGGACGCATGCTGGTGAGTGGATGGCATGTATGGACTGTCATTTAAATCCGAATAATTTTGCAGAATTTACATGTATTGCATGCCATCTAAATCCAGAAACGGATGATGAGCATATAGGTATCGGTGGATATGTATATGATGATAATGCTTGCCTTGGATGCCATCCAACAGGAGAAGGAATGGGCGCAATAGATCACAATAACACTGCTTTTCCGTTGACAGGAGCCCATATTGGTGTTGATTGTTTTGATTGCCATGACAACGGTTTTATTGGAACACCAACAGATTGTTACGCATGTCATGATATTGATTATAATGAGAGCTTGAATCCTGATCATCAAAACCTTGGATTACCTACAGATTGCATAAGTTGCCATACAACAGATCCAGGCTGGATGCCTGCAACTTTCGATATTCATGATCAATTTTATGCATTAACAGGGGCGCATTTGGATATAGCAGGAGACTGTGCTTTATGTCATAATGGTGATTATACCAATACGCCAAATACATGTGACGGATGTCATATACCAGATTATAATTCTACTACTAACCCTGATCATCCAGATCTAAATTTGCCATTAAGCTGTGATGACTGTCACACTACTGACCCAGGCTGGATGCCAGCCACGTTTGATATTCATAATGATTTTTACGAACTAACCGGTGCTCACCTTACGATAGCAGATGATTGTGTATTATGTCATAATGGTGATTATACCAATACACCAAATACATGTGACGGATGTCATATGCCAGATTATAATTCAACTACTAATCCTGATCATCAGGATCTAAATTTACCACTAAGCTGTGATGACTGTCATACGACTGATCCAGGATGGATGCCTGCTACGTTTGATATTCATGATGATTATTATGAGTTAAATGGAGCTCATGCTATTATAGCTAATGAGTGTGTGCTTTGTCACGATGGAGATTATACCAATACACCAAATACATGTGTTGGTTGTCATCAAGCTGATTATGATGGAACAACAGATCCTGATCATAATGAAAATAATCTTTCTACAGATTGTATCAGTTGTCACAATGAAGATGCTTGGGTTCCTGCAGATTTTGATCACGATGATTTCTGGGTATTAAATGGAGCTCATATGGATATTCAGAATGATTGTTTTGCTTGCCATATGGGTGATTATACAAATACGCCAACAGATTGTATAGGGTGCCACCAAATGGATTATGACGAGACTACAAATCCAGATCATGCCTCAGCTATGTTTCCTGTCAATTGTCTGTTGTGTCATACTGAGGATGCTTGGGTGCCTTCAAGTTTTGATCATGATGGTATGTATTTTCCTATTTATAGTGGCAAACATGATGACGAGTGGACCTTGTGTATCGATTGCCATATCAATGCAAATGACTATACAATATTTTCTTGTATAGATTGTCACGAACATGATGATCAGAATGTAGTAGATGATGACCACGATGGTGTCTCAGGGTATATCTATGAAAGCACGGCTTGTTATTCCTGTCATCCAACTGGTGAGCAGTAGATGATTGTAGTTAAATGTTATATTGCTTTCATTCTTTTGGCTATTATAAGTCTAGATTTGAATGCCCAAAACAATTTATCGGAGGGTAAAGTAAGCTTCGTAACTTCCAATAGCATTTACGTTAGGTTCTCAAATACTCAAAATATTTCAGTTGGCGACACCTTATCGGTAGCCACTGGAGGAGAGTACAAATCTTGTCTGGTTGTAGTACAAAAATCCTCGAGTTCATGTGTTTGTAATAATATTGCTGATTGTGAATTATTGAAGGGGTCGGCAGTATTTCACAGAAAGAGAATTGTAATAGAAGATATTGTAGATACAAATCCAAATGATGATGAAGTTGAAACAGTTCAGGTTTTTGATACGGATTCAATACAACTTCAGATCAATGATGCTATGTCTGATCAAGAAGTAGAATCAATTGAAAATATTTATGCAAGAATATCGGCATCTAGTTACAGTAGCCTAGATCCTGAATATGGCAACAGGCATAGGATGATGTGGCGTTTTGCGTTTAACGCAAATAGAATAAATAATTCGAAATTATCTATTGATTCCTATATCAATTATAGAAGAAGTTTCGATGAAGTATCAAACACTACCAGTTCACAGAATAGCGTATTCAGAATATATAATGCTGCAATAAAGTATCAATTGGATTCAAGTACTGTAATTACAGCCGGTAGGAAAATAAATAGAAGAATGTCATCCGTGGGTGCTATTGACGGTATTCAACTTGATAAGTCCTTAGGGAGAATTTATACAGGCTTGGTTTTGGGCTTTAAGCCTAATATATCTGATTTTGGTTTTAACCCACGCTTATTGCAGTATGGCTTATACTTTGGAAAAGATCTTTCGAGTAGAAATGGTTACGGCCAATTTACGATGGGTATTTTAGAACAGAGAAATGGTTCTGCAATTGACAGGCGTTACACTTATTTGCAATTTAATAGCAATCTTAAAAGGAAGATAAATTTATTTGGATCAGCAGAAGTCGACTTATATGAGAATATTTCGTCTAGCAAGCAATTCAAGCCTAAATTAACCAACTTGTACCTTTCTGCTGGTTATAAATTCAACAGAAATGTTTCTTTAAGTTTTTCTTTCGATTCAAGAAAGAGAATTATTTATTATGAAACACTAAGAACAGAATTGGAAAGATTGCTAGCTGATGATGAAGCGAGACAAGGCATTCGTGCTAGATTGAATATCAGACCTCTTAAAATGGTTTACTTAGGAATCAGTTATAGTAGAAGATTTCAGAATGATAATCAGAATAAATCTGATAATATTAATGGCTTTGTAAGTTTGTCAAGAGTACCAGGAATTGGAGGAAGAATTAATTTTAATTATAATCAAAACAAATCCAATTACCTAAATAGTAAAATATATTCTGGTAGATACTCTAGACCAGTATTAAAAAGTAAGCTTGATGTAGATCTTTATTATAGGTATGTGCGTTATGATTATTTTAATACAGAGACTTTATTTAGTCAATATTATGCAGGATTAGGATTATCTTGGAATGTTGCCAAAAACTTAAGTTTTAATATTTTAGTAGAACGATCAGAAATTAGTGATGATTCAAGGTATAGAGTGAATACCAGATTGATTAAAAGATTCAGATCAAATTAAAAGTACAAGCAATGAAAATTATATCAATAAATCTATTAATGTCGATTGCATTATTGACGGCATGTAGCAATGGTCCAAAGGTAATTGATGCCAAAGAAGATGAAGTTAATCAAAGCAATTCTGCTTCAACAGGAATTTTTTCTGATAACACTGAAAATACAAATGGTGATATAAAAACTTCAGATTTTTCAAGCGATATTCATAATGTGAAAGTGCTTGAAATTTTGCCTACGGACAAATATGTCTATTTGAGGGTAGAAGAAAATGATGAGGAATTTTGGATTGCAACGAGGAAGCAAGAAATAGAGCTTGGTAGTCATTATTTTTATAAGGGAGGACTTCTTAAAACTCAGTTTGAGAGCAAGGAATACAAAAGAATATTTGACAAAATATATCTTGTTTCTAATGTGGTTCCAGCTAACCATTCACAAGGTGCTGTCGGTCAAGTTACGAATACCTCTGATCAAAAAGCCAAGACCGTTAATACCAAAAAAGAACATAGTAGTACTGTGGACCAGGATAAATTCTTAAAAATCTCAGAGCTTGTAAATAACAAAGCATCCTTTGAAGGCAAGGTGGTTGAATTAAAGGGTACGTGTGTTAAGGTAAATCCAAATATTATGGGACGCAACTGGATTCATATTAAAGATGGAACAATGGATGACTATGATTTGGTTATTACCTCTTCTGTTGCAGTACCTGAAGGACATGAAGTTGCCTTTAGAGGAACGGTAACATTAAACAGAGATTTTGGCGCAGGTTATACATATGAATTGTTGGTTGAAAACGGAGAGTTGATAAAGTGATTATGAATAAAAG
This sequence comes from Saprospiraceae bacterium, assembly GCA_029262995.1. Lineage (GTDB taxonomy): Bacteria > Bacteroidota > Bacteroidia > Chitinophagales > Saprospiraceae > RFSX01. Next base: position 85,241 of record JAJCYH010000004.1, read on the forward strand.
CATGGTTGTATTAAAAAAGATTTTAAATGCACTGTTTAATACGCGTTCAGCAGGTGTTTATATATTATTGTTTGCTTTTTCAATAGGTTTAGCGACGTTTATTGAAAATGATTTTGGTACTGACTCTGCTCAGAGAGTGATTTTCAAATCATGGTGGTTTGAGCTATTGCTTTTTCTTTTCTGTGTTTGTTTAATCTATAATATTACCCAATTCAGGATGATTAAGAACAAGCGCTGGGCCTTGCTTACTTTTCATTCTTCAATGATTGTTATCATCATAGGAGCAGGTGTTACACGATACTTTGGATACGAAGGCATGATGCATATTAGGGAGGGAGAGAGTTCCAATTCTTTTTTATCTAGGGAGTCTTATATGAAGTTTGAAGTTCAAAAGGGAACTCAGAATTATTCCTTTGATGAGGCAGTCCTGTTTTCAAGCTTAGGAGGAAATAATTTCAATAGGGAGTATTTGGTTGATGGGCATTATATAAAGGTCGATCTCGAGAACTTTATTCCTAATCCTTTACAGGAAATCATTGAATCGGAAAATGGAAACGCTATAATAAAAGTGGTTTTTGGTGGCATACAAGGAAGGGAAGAATATTATTTGACTTATGGTGATGTACAGAGAATCAATGGTGTGCTTTTTAATTTTAACCCAACAGAGATACCAGATGCCATTAATATTAACTTTAAAGATCAAATAATAACGATTGCTTCAGATAGGGTATTAAGTCAGATGGTTATGGCAACTCAGGAAAGAGATACTCTTTATCCAGAGGAAGGTAAACAAATGCTTAGATTGAGGGCTTTATACTCTGATGGCATTAATAGTTTTGTTTTTGGAGATTTCAATCCAAGTGGAAAATTGATTTTGAAATCTGAGAGTTTAAAAATAAAGAACGAAAGCCTCAAAGCTGTTGATTTAAATATTACTGTTGATGGAGAATCTCAAAACGCCATGGTATATGGAAGAAAGGGAATGCCTGGCCGTCCAGAGGTATTAAGATTTGACAATCTTGATTTGGCTATATCCTATGGCTCAAGACCTGTTGTAGTGCCATTTGAAATTGGGCTTTATGATTTTCAGATGGAGAAATATCCAGGTACTAATAGTGCGGCATCCTATGCTAGTGAAGTGCAATTGATAGACAATAGAAATAATTATAAAAAAGACTATAGAATCTTTATGAATAACATTCTAGATTATGGAGGTTATCGTTTCTTTCAGTCTTCTTTTGACAGGGATGAACAAGGTACCTATCTGAGTGTGAATTATGATTTTTGGGGCACCTGGATTTCTTATATAGGTTATATACTTCTTACCGTTGGTTTGATCATGTCTTTTTTTAGCAAAAAGAGTCGATTTTATCATATTACCCAAAAGCTGAAAAATAAAACGATAGCACTGCTATTAATTTTATCGTCTTTGATATGTTATAATTCTGTAGAATTAAATGGACAAAAGGTCATTGATCCAAATATTTCTGTTGTGTCTAAGGCGCATGCTGAAACATTTTCTAAAATTATCGTCCAAGACCATAAGGGTAGGATGAAACCGATGCATACATTAAGTAGGGAATTACTGAGAAAGATATCAAGAAAAGAAAGTATTGGCTCCTATAATGCTGACCAGGTTATACTCAGTATGTATGCAGATAAGCAGAGTTGGCTGGCCGTCCCATTAATTAAATCCAGCAATTCTCCACAAATTCAAGCTATGCTTGGAACTGAAGCTAAGCTATTGTCCTATAAGGACTTTTTTAATACGAATGGATCGTACAAATTAAGAGATCAAGTTCGTGCTGCTTATAGTATGGAAGCAATTGATAGAAGCAGTTATGAAAAAGACTTGATGAAAATTGATGAGCGCCTTAATATTGTTAGTATGATTTTTTCTAACAGGATATTCAAGATTATTCCTGTACCAGGTCATCCAAACAATTTATGGGTATCTAGTCATTTAAATGATCATGGTGAAGAAGCTTTGGTTCAACCGGTTGCAGATAGATTTTTTCCAAGCTATCAGCAATCACTTATTGACGGACTTAGAACAGGTAATTTCTCATTGGCAGAGCAAATATTGAATGAGCTGTCCAATTATCAAAAGGAGGTTGGAGCTAATGTAAGACCTTCAGATGTTAGAATCGATTTGGAGATCTTGCTAAATAAAATGAATGTGTTTGGAAGATTGGCAAGCTATTATCTCTTGCTTGGAATGGCATTTCTATCGCTGTTGTTTTTAGGTGTATTCAAACCTAAAATCAACGTAGAAAAAGTATTCAAGTTTTTGTTTGCGCTTGTTGTCATCGGATTCTTTTTTCACACATTGGGCTTAGGCATTCGTTGGTATGTGTCGGGGAGGGCGCCTTGGAGTAATGGTTATGAATCTATGATATATATCGCTTTTACAAGTAGTCTTGCTGGATTGATATTTACAAGAAAATCAAGCGGTGGACTTGCGGCAACGATGGTATTGGCTGGTACGATATTGTTGGTTGCCAAATTGAGTTATCTAGATCCTGAAATAACGCCATTAGTGCCAGTCTTGAGATCATATTGGTTGACTATCCATGTGTCACTTATTGCAGGTAGTTATGGATTTTTGATGCTGGGTGCTATTATTGGTTTGATCAATCTGATTCTTTTTATGTTTTTGACAGATGAAAACAAGAAGAGAGTCAAGTTGTTGGTTAAGGAAATGTCGTATATCAGTGAAATTACATTGATAGGAGGATTGGTGATGATTAGCATAGGTACTTACTTGGGAGGCGTTTGGGCGAATGAGTCTTGGGGTAGATACTGGGGTTGGGATGCGAAGGAGACATGGGCCTTGGTAACTATACTCGTTTATGCTTTCATCTTGCATATGCGGTTGATGCCAAAGATGCAAGGATTATACACGTATAACTTGGCTAAGCTATTTGGATTTGCGTCTGTGGTGATGACTTATTTTGGCGTCAACTACTATTTGTCTGGCTTGCACTCTTATGCAGCAGGGGATCCTATTCCAATTCCCAATTGGGTGTATATTTCAGTAGCATGTGCTACCATCATCGCTATTATTGCTTATTGGCGTTATAGGAAATTTGGAATGTCAAAAGTCTAATGACCTTCAACATATTTTTTTAGGTATTCAAAAGGAGGGTTCAATGCTCCATTTTGACATATTGTTGCTCGGTCCAATAGAGTGCTTTGCTCTTTGTCAAGTTCAGGAAGCACATTATCAATAAACATTTCTCCAAAAGCTTCAGAGGCATCACGAGGCAATTCATTGGGAAGGTTATCAATTGTCATCATATCAACTACACCTGGTAGGTGAGCTTCTGTTTCCGTACCTAATTTTGGGTCGTAGCCATAAATCGGATCTTTTATTGTAGTAGCTCTTAGTGTTGATGGGATAGAAGATACCGGGGCGATGTCACAGGTTACATCTGCAATAACTTGTATGTTAAAACTCTCTTTGGACATATTTTTTCTAGTGAAAAAGGCAGGCGCTTTATTATCCCAGTAAATTCCATTGATGAATATATCTGCTTGTTTAGAGAAGTGGTGGAAAATGCTTTCATAGTCTAGAGGGTTGTCATAGAAATCCTGAACATGATCATATACTTTTCCATCTTTTCTAGCGGCATAGTAAAAGCTGTTGATTTGAGTATAAACTGGATAATCAAAGTCGCTCCTAAAAAAGTCTAATGCGCCGACACGTTTTATATTCATGTCATCTAGGACTTTTGTGGCACCGTAAGCTACACGACCGGTTCCAGATACCACGATCTTGATGGCTGGAATTCCAATTTTTTTATAGGTTTCCTTGATGGCTTTATAGTCTTTGGATTGATACATTCTTGGTAAATCTATCAGTCCTGTTCTTTTGCCATAGGTCCAGATGCTATTATGGGCACCTACCATCCCTGCGAATTTTCCGAAAGCGATTAGCCTTTGATTATCATCGTTTGTGATTACTTCATAATCGATAAGTTTGATTTTTCTGTCGATGGCGGTTTTAAGAAGGTTTCGGTTGTATGGCTGTTCTTTTATGGTATGAGAGAAGAAGAAGTAGGTTTTTTGTGGGATTAGATTGCTGATCGGTACTTCTTTGACGCCAATCATGATATCAAAATCCTCAATTTCTTCTACTATAGGAATGCCTTGTTCTTTAAACTCATCATCAGAAAATGCTCTTACCTTGGAGGATTGTACACTTATATCATATCCTTTATCGATCAAGGATTTACATTGATGTGGTGTAAGGACTACGCGTGAATCACTAGGCGATTTATCTTCTCTGATTAGGACAATCTTTTGGTTATTTAGCATGTGGACAAATGTATTGAAAATTATTATCAAATCACCTTCCTCTTCCTCACCCCTCAGCCCTCACCCCTCAGCCTTCACCCCTCAGTCCTCACCCTTCACCCCTCAGTCCTCACTTTTCACTTTTCAGTCTTTTTTAATTAGTATTAAGTCAATTTTTCAAATTAGGGAACCATATTTACAGTCACTCCGTTATATTTGTTCTTGCTTAGCGCAAAACGATCTTTAATATATGGGGCCGAACGGTATTGACAGGAGAGAATTCTTGTACGTAAGCATGTCGGAGAACTGATCATTTACTTCGTTCAAATGATGATCAAACAATAATTGGCGACAACAGATTCGCATTAGCAGCCTAATTTAGAATTAGCATTGCTTTTTGCACTTGATAAGACGATGTCTGATAGTTTTATCTATGGTGTATAATGAGAGATATACTAAGGGTATATCATTCAGACTAGGAGGGTAGGTGCTTTGACTATTCGCTGAAATTAATGAAGATAAGCTTAGGGTTGGTTGCTTGTACACCTGCTCGAAGACGAAAATTCAAGAACAAGCTATGCATGTAGAAAGCTTATAAGCGCTTTGTCTGGACCAGGGTTCGAATCCCTGCGGCTCCACCAGAGAATCAATTTTTCAGAGGAATAAAAAAAAATAGCTGTAAATAAGAGCTTGCTCAGATATTTACGGCTTTTTTTAATTCAATTCGATAGAATTGGAAGAATTGATTTTGACCTTGTTCGCAATCGGGATGGACGAAGTCAATCCCTGCGCAGTGTCCAAAAGGCGCAGTCCTTTGGAGCTCCACCTTCGCTCTCCGAAGCTCTGAAAGAGCAAAGGAGAGCATCGCTCTGAATAGCCAAATTTTATGACATTTGTTTAAATGAAAATAATGGCAAAGGAGAGCACACAATATCTTCCATATAATGATACATTTTTCGGAGAGCTTCGGCGGAGACCTCCACACTTCGCTCTCCGAAGCTCTGAAAGAGCAAAGGAGAGCATCATCCTTCTCAGAATTTTAAGGATGGTATGATTAGCATAGAAAACTCCATTCCTTGACCTACGAAGTATTAGACCTTTAGGTCTAACGAAGGCGGTTCAATTTTCATGAAATTGTTTACATCTTACCATAATATTTATGCCTATCAAAAAGGATTGAAGCTTATTCTAAATTAGGTAATTGTGAAGCGAATAGAAGAATTAGATCAAGTTCAGTACGTGTATCTTCTTAAATGTTCTAATGCTTTTAACATCAATCCAGTTTAGCTTTTAATTTGTTAAATACAGTTGCTTATATGTTTTCCTTTTTAGAATTGATTATTATATTATATGCAATTACATATAATATTTTTATTTTGTCAATAATTATATGTTAATGAATATAAAGTGCTAATATTTAGATAAATTATACGTAATGGCATATAATTTGTTTAATTTATTAAAATTGTATGTAATTACATATAATTGCATTAAACATATATAAATAATACTTAAATGCATATAATGAAAAGATTGGCAGAATTTGTAAAAGAAAGAAGAAAGTATGTTGATCTAAATCAAGATGAATTTGCTGACAGAGCTGGAGTAGCACTTACTGTAATTAGGAAAATAGAACAGGGTAAAACTAATTTAAACTTGGATAAAGTAAATCAGGTGTTAAAAATGTTTGGTCATGAAATGGCCCCTGTTAAAATAAAAGACTTAGAAAATAATGAGACAAGCGGAAATATATTATAAAGACAAGTTGGCTGGAATATTGACCGAAGAAGATGACGGCGACTATGTATTTGAATACTCAGATGAGTATGTAGAGCAAAACAAGGAAAAATTTATAACTTTTACAATGCCTGTTAGACGTGAACCTTACCGAGACAAAAGACTATTTCCAGTATTTGAAGGTTTAATACCAGAGGGTTGGCTATTAAATATCGCATCGAAAAACTGGAAGATAAATAAATCGGATAGGATGGGTTTACTACTGAACTGTTGTAGAAACTGTATAGGTGCATTAAAGGTAATACCAAGAGAAACCAATGAAGAATAAGTGTTTATATTGCTGCAAGGAGTTAGAAGGTAGTGCAAACTACCATAAAGAATGTATGAAAGAATTCTTCGGGACTGAGGAAGAGCCACTTTTAGAGTATACATTGGATAAAATGGTGGAGTTAGCTAAGAATGTTGTTGAGCGAAGCATATCAGTTCCTGGCGTACAAGCAAAGTTATCTATGTCACTGGTAAGCGAAGCTGTTGAAACATCAGATAAGAGATTGACAATTGTTAGTGCATTGGGTGGAAACTACATTCTAAAACCACCAACAAAAGAGTTCCCTGAGATGACTGCAAATGAGCATATTACAATGCTTCTTGCTAGAGAAATGGAGATACAAACCGTTCCTTCAAGTTTGATACGGTTAAGGTCGGGTGAGCTTGCATATATTACTAAAAGAGTTGATAGAGATGACTCTGGTATAGAAAACCACATGCTAGATATGTTTCAAATAACGGAAGCAGTTGATAAATACAAGAGTTCATGCGAGAAAATTGCTAAGGCAGTTATTAATTACTCAGATATTTCAGGGTTGGATACAGTTAGATTATTAGAGCTGTTAATATTCTCATTTCTAACAGGCAATAATGATATGCATCTTAAAAACTTTTCACTAATTAACAGTCCTTTAGGATGGCAATTGTCTCCTGCATATGACCTACTAAATGTGACTATTATTCTACCTGAAGATAATGAGGAGTTAGCACTAAGTTTGGAAGCAAAGAAACGTAAACTATCTAAACAGCACTTTGACAAATTAGGTAAATCAATGGGATTATCGGAAAAGCAAATTGATAATATTCACAATAGGTTCAAAGACTATAGTTCACACGCGATTGATATTATTTCAAAGTCATTCTTGTCACCTCAAATGCAGGAACGCTATTCAGATTTACTTAAGTCAAGATATGTTAGGCTATATGGAAATATATTCGATGAAGAGTCTCTGAAGATGCCCAAAGGTAATATATTTGTGTAACTACCTGATAGACATATAATTAAAAATTGAGATCGCAATAGGGATGGACGAAGTCAATCCCAGCGCAATGTCCAAAAGGCGCAGTCCTTTGGAGCTCCACCTTTTACATTTCCAGATTCATACAGATTTTATAATATAGAATGTAAATCATTAGTTTACAAGAATATACCTTTTAAATTCAATCAATTGGTCCTAGTTTTGAAGACTCCTTTTTAACAGTTTGCTCATACCTTTGGTATACTTGACTTAATTCAATGATAGGCAACAGTTACTTTAATATATGTATCTTAGAAACATATCTATAAAATCAGGTAGATTCTAAAATTGATGCATTATTATTTATTAATCATTAGCTTTCTTTCGTTAGTTGATATTTCAGCTCAAGAGTCATGTGCATTCGATTGGTACAATGAAATGATAATAAGTGATTCACAATTAAGTGGAAGCAGAGGAAGTTTGGAGAACTTATATGCTACCTCAAGTGATGACAATAACCTTAAATCAAGTGAAGGAGATATTTCCCTACCAGTGGTATTTCATATTATTCATAATAATGGTACAGAGAACATAAGTGATTCAGATATATTTCGGTCGTTCGACTTTATGAACGAAGCATTTTCAAACATAGGGTCATATTATTCAGATACAGGGTATAATACTAAAATCAGTTTTTGCATGGCTCAAAGAGATACCTTAGGAGAATTCTTCAATGGTATTGTAAGACATGAATCTTCCTTTACTGATATGAGTAATGGAGTGAGTCATGATATGATTAGTTCATTAGCCTATTATAATCCACTTGAATACATCAATATTAGAATAATGAAAGAGGTCTGTGGACAGAATTGCGAAGAAGTTGCGGGCTATGCGGTAAATGCATTTCCTGCATATTCTTACAAAAATTGCATTGTTATAGAATATGAGGCTTTAAGCAGTGGATCATGGGATGCAAGTTCCCTTGTTCACGAAATGGGACACTTTCTTGGTCTGTTGCATCCTTTTTATGACGGATGCAAAAATGATAATTGTTTAGTGGATGGTGATGGGGTTTGTGACACACCTCCTGATTCCAGAAGCACTATTACCCATTGCCAAGTACTGGTTAATTCCTGTTCCACTGATGAAGATGATTTGACAAATAATAATCCATTTTGACCATTGGCATTGGGAGGGATAGGTGACCAGAATGATTTGGGTGATAACTTCATGGAATATGCCTTCAGGGAATGTAGGATAAATTTTACATTAGGACAATCTGATAGGATGCATTTTTATATTGATAACTTTTGGAACATGCTTACTAGTAGCTTTGCATGCTTTCTTTCTTGTGAATCTCCAGCTTATGCAAATTTTACACTTGATTCAGAATGTATAGGGATAGGTGCTTTGCTGAATGTTAAAAACCTCTCAAATCAGTATACGTCACAGGAATGGATTATTAACGATCTTGTAATATCTACTGATCAGAATTTTAATTTTCAATTTGATACTGAAGGAGATTGGTACAAAACTGAAGAGATTATTTGGACTTCGTATACAAACATTGTAGGCTGTGATAGTACAATCTTAAAAGACTTAGAAGTTCAACCCCTTTTCCATTCAACAAATAGTATAGATAACTGTGAAGGTGATTCAATATACCTATATGGACAGTACTACTCCAATGAAGGCTTACTTGATTTCCATTTTACATCAGTTAATGGATGTGATAGTATTGAATCCTATGTCCTAAATCAACTTGAAATAATTGAATTTAATGAATGGTCAATTCAAATTCAAACCTCAGCTTTTGTTGTTTAGGATTGGCCTAGCTTCGGAATTTCATTTGAACTTATTATGATTCTTTCCTTTATCATTGCATGTAAAAGCTATATTGATGAATAAGAATCTTTTGGATTATAAAAATCAAGTTGAAAATAAGTACTTGATATACAATAGTCTATTTCTGAACCTGCCATACAATGAAATAGAAAAAATTGGCATTCTTATTCCTATTTTGACTGAGGCATGTGAAATAGGATATAAAGCCGGCATGAGTCCTATAGATATATTGGAAGACTTCTTCAATAGGGTTGATATTGTATCAGAGAAGGAGAAAATTAAATTCTTTTTTAGAGTCGTTCAATATGTTGAAAGACAGGTCGTTTTGTTTGATGCCGTGGAAGATGCCAGATTTAGGAACAGGTCTGAAAATGAAATAAGACCATTGTTGAATCTTCTTAATTCTGTGAGTGAAACTGATAGTTCAAAGATGTTAAATAAATTGAATAATTTTTCTATCAGACTAGTGTTTACAGCTCACCCAACACAATTTTATCCCTTATGGGTTTTGGACATAATATCAGAATTGCGAGAAGGAATCTATAACAATGATTTCGAATCTGTTAATGATCTTCTTATTCAACTGGGAATGACAAGTTTGTTGAATCCAGACAAACCTACACCTTTCGAAGAAGCTAAAAATATCATCTATTACCTGCGCAATGTTTACTATAATTCTGTAGGCGATTTGCTATGGCAATTAAAGGAAAGAAATAAAGCATTTTCAAACTACCAATTGATTCGCCTAGGATTTTGGCCTGGTGGTGATCGTGATGGTAATCCATTTGTAAATGCTAATACAACAATGGAGGTTGCTGATGAATTGAGAATGACACTTTATAAATGTTATTACCATGATATTAAAAGCATTAAAAAAATAATGAGTTTCAGAGGTATTAATGAACTTTTAGAATCTCTAAAAGACAAATTGTATGAAGCTATGTTTGATGCTTCTGTAGATTTAAAATGGACAGAAATTCATAGTTATATCATCAAATGTAAAGATATTCTGATTAAAGATTTTAAGAGCTTTAAATTGTCGGAACTGGAACGATTCGAGATAAAATTAATGGCATTCAAAAGCTTTTTTGCGACTTTAGACATAAGACAGGACCATAGCGTTCATCATTCATTGATGCAGGAAGTATTTAGTAAATACAAATTAAGTGAGAAGCCTTTTGAAGTTCTTTCTGAAGATGAATTAGCTTCTATATTACAAACTGCAGATATCAAACTAGATCCCGAATTATTTGAAAATGATCTTCATAAAGATACCATCGTTAACATTTCCCAATTGAAAAAGATACAGTTGATGAATGGTGAAGAAAGTTGTCATAGATATATCATAAGTAATTCTGAGAGTATCTTATCTGTTTTATATGTTTCTGCATTATTTAAATGGTGTGGTTGGAAAGTAGATGAAATGAAATTTGATATTGTTCCACTTTTTGAAACCATGATTGGTATGGAAGAGTCAGAGAATGTCATGAATTTTCTATACAAAAATGATGCTTATAAGCGTCACCTGAATCGAAGAAACAATAAGCAAACAATTATGCTTGGGTTTTCGGATGGCACTAAAGACGGAGGTTATATGAAAGCCAATTGGTCAATATATAAGACTAAGGAGCGATTGACTAGATTGAGTAATGCATCAGATATTGATGTTATGTTTTTTGATGGTAGAGGAGGGCCTCCGGCAAGAGGAGGAGGAAAGTCACATAGGTTCTATGCTTCAACAGGGAAGGATATAGCCAATAATGAGATTCAATTAACCTTACAAGGACAGACGATTACGAGTACTTATGGTACAGAGAGGCAATTTACTTATAATTGCGAGCAACTTATTCGCGCTGGTTTGGAAAAAGTATTACAAGATGAATCAGCAATTACTGTTAGCAATGCAGAAGCAGAAATATTTGAAAGGCTAGCAAATACTAGTTTTGATAAATACGACGCACTAAAAAACCATAAAGATTTTATTCCTTATCTGGAGGAAATGTCTACTTTGAAATATTATAGTCAAGCTAATATTGGCTCTCGTCCAAGTAAGCGCGGGAAATCTTCTAAATTGACTTTAGACGATTTAAGAGCTATTTCGTTTGTTGGTAGTTGGAGCCAGTTAAAACAAAATGTTCCTGGATATTTTGGTATGGGTTCAGCAATAAAGTCTTTTGCGGATGAGGGTGAAATTGAAAGTTTAAAGCAGCTGTTCAAAAGCAATAAGTATTTCAGGGCTTTAGTCTTAAACAGTATGATGTCACTTAAAAAAAGTTACTTTCCATTAACATCCTACATGAAAGAGCGTAAAGAATTCAAGGACTTTTGGAATATATTGTTTGATGAATATGAACTGAGTTTGAAAATGTGTTTGGAAATTACTGGTTATCAGGAATTAATGGAGGAAGAGCCAATATCTAAACGATCCATAGAAATGCGTGAACGTATTGTATTGCCCTTACTAAGTATACAGCAATATGCACTTCAGAAAGTTGCGGAGGAATGCGAAATGAAATCTTCTTATGAGAAAATAGTTACCCGATCAATGTATGGCAATATAAATGCCAGTAGGAATTCTGTGTAATGACAAGCAGATAGCTTAAGCATTTGATTATGACTTTTCAAATGGCTTAAAGAGATATTGACTTAGAAATTAAATATTTAAAATTCAATATCTAATTCAGCTTATGATATATAGGACCATCAATGTTTAATGAAGTTTTTGGTTGTAATGGCATCCTTCAAATAAAATATACAATTGTAAATTCCTGACTCAAGTTCACTGACATCAATAGAGTACTGATCTAGTTCATTTATAACTTTTATCTTTAGGCCGTTGAGATTTACTATTTCTATTTTTTCAATACTATAGTCTTTTGATAATTCAAAAAAGAATTGATCTCTAACAGGGTTAGGGTAGAGCTTTAATCCAATCACCCGCTCCGAAATAGTATTGTTAGAACTCAATTTTTGTTGGGATTCATAAGCGCCAATGTCTCTTCTGCCATCAAATACCGATTGATTTATTTGGTCAGGAAAATTATCGCTCGGGTCTCCTCCATTGTAAGCTGGCGAACCATTTTCTAATGAATGCGTTTTTAGACCTCCTCCGTTATTTGCTAATGAATTGATTAATGGATCTGTATTTGTTCTATCTGTAGATTTGGCATTTAAACTATTTAAAGCATCACCATCAAGAATATTATAACCATTACTATTTATGTTGCCGGCGAGGTTTTTACCACTCCCAGCATTATTATTGGCTACAATGCTATTTTTTAGCAGTGCACCAGAATTGCTAAAGACACCTCCGCCTTGTGAACTACTATTATTTGCCACAGTTGAAGCATTTATGTCTAGCTGACCTCCCGAGTGATAGATGCCTCCACCATTAGAGGAAGAGGTATTACCAGAAATGGTAGAAACGAGAATATCAACATTTGAATTCTGACTTATACTAATAGCTCCTCCGTTCCCAATTGATGTATTTGCCGAAAGGGTAGTACCTTTTAATTCTAAAGTACCATTGCTACATGAAACACCACCTCCGTCATTCTCTGAAATATTATTTTCTATTGTACAGGAAGTTATTTTAGCTTGACCAGATCCTGATATGTGTATAGCACCACCATCTCCAGGTAGTGCGACATCTGCATTTAGTCCTGATCTGTTATCTCTAAGAATAACATTATCAAGCGTAAGACCTAAGCCAGGTCCAGAATTATCTTCTATGGCACCACCAAATTTATTGGACTGATTTGATTCAAGTATACAATTGCTCATGATAAGATCAGAAGATGTATTGATATAAATGACTCCACCTGATCCATTGATATCATTTGTGATGTTATTTCTGAATTCACAATTAGTGGCAACTACACTTCCACTGTCAATATAGATGGCTCCTCCATTTAGAGATCTACCATTTATCAATTTGATGTTTCGTAGAACAAAATCTCCAGCTGTTATGAAAAAGGCACGGTCATCATACCTAACATCGATCGTTGTTTTACCAGTCGGATTGCCAATGATTCTAATGTTTTTGTCAACTACAATTTGGGCGTTCAATTCTATACTGTTTATATTAGAAGCAAATGTAATCTCAGCACCAGAAGAAGCCGAAGCAATAATATTCCTTAAACTACCAGGTGAGCCATTATCTGCACTAACTGTAACTGTCTGTGCATAAGTAGAGACAAAAGTGAAACTTAATAAGACTGTAAATATAAAGGTTCGTACCTTGGACAATGGAGCTATGGTATTAGAATTCATATAGTGAGCTTGATTTATTGTTTGAAAATGATTTCGTAGAATAATTATATAGCGAAAATTATATTTTTAATAAAGCAATACGCAATAAAAACAAAAGCAACTTGTTGCTCAATGGGCACAACTTAAAAATCAATGATCAATTTTCTAAAGCTATAGAAGAATCAAATCTTTTTAAGGCGTGTTAATATGTTATGCTGATTGACTAAACGTTTAGGATGCTCGTATAGTTCTGTATAAGAGTATGAAATGCAAACTGGATTTCTAAAGTGCAATATTTTCAGGATTGTATCCAAGGTTGGAAAAGTTTACGACTTGAGGCTAAGAGAAATTCTTTTACGCTCGATATCAACCTCGATAATTTTAGCATTTACTTTTTGATTTAGCTGTACTACTTCAAGAGGGTCTTTTATAAATTTATTCGCTATTTGCGAAACGTGAATAAGTCCAGCTTCTTTTATTCCGATGTCTACAAAGGCACCAAATTTTGTAATATTATTTATAATTCCAATGACATACATTCCTGGGTTCAAATCTTCAATACTATTTATACCAGGTGTAAATTCAAAACTTTGAGCTTTTCCACGGATGTCAAATCCAGGTTTGGTGAGTTCAGCAATAATATCTTTCAAAGTTGGTAAGCCTGTTTGATCATCGATATATTTTTGCAAGTCTACTTTTTTTAGAGCTTCTGGATTGGAGACAAGATGCTTGGTTTTTAAACCTTGATCCCTTGAAATTTTATCTACAAGAGAATACCTCTCAGGATGTACACCGGTATTATCCAATATATTTTTTCCATTCCTAACCCTCAGAAAGCCTGCACATTGCTCAAATGATTTAGCGCCTATCCGGGACACCTTTAAAAGTGTTTTAATATCCTGAAATGAACCATTTTCACTTCTGTGCTGAACTACGTTTTTTGCAAGAACGGGACCTAATCCAGAGATGTAGGAAAGCAAATATTCGGAGGCCGTATTTAGGTCTACACCGACAGCATTGACGCAATGTTCAACGCAAATTGTAAGGTTTTCTTTTAATTTGCCTTGATGCACATCGTGCTGATATTGTCCAACACCAATAGATTTAGGATCTATTTTTACCAATTCAGAAAGGGGATCAATCAAGCGCCTTCCAATTGAAATAGCACCTCTTACCGTCAGGTCTAAATTTGGAAATTCATTGCGCGCAACTTCTGAAGCAGAATAAATTGATGCACCATTTTCGTTAACTAAATACAGTTCTATTGCATCTTCAAATTCTATGGATTTAGCTAGGGCGAAGGACTCTTTACCTGCTGTTCCATTTCCAATGGCTATGGCTTCAATACTATATTGCGAAGCCAAAGATTTTAATTCGTCTTGTGCCTCTTGCCATTTATTTTGAGGTGGATGAGGGTAGATGGTAGTATGATGTTTTAAAAATCCATTTTCGTCTAGGCATACGATTTTACATCCTGTCCTGAATCCAGGGTCCATACCTATAACACTTTTTGCGCCAAGCGGAGAACTTAATAACAGCTGTTTTAGATTTTCAGAGAAAACATTTATAGCTTCTTCGTCGGCCTTAGATTTGTAAATATTTCGAAATTCCGTTTCTATGGATGGATATAGCAGTCTTTTATAGGCATCATCTATACTTTTGATGATTTGACTACTGCATTCTGGGTGAGCTTCCTTTCTTATAAATAGTTTATGTAGGTCGCCAAGTGCTTTATCATCATCAATTTTTACTTTAACTTTCAAGAACCCTTCTTTCTCGGCTCTCAAGACGGCTAAAATTCTGTGAGCCGGAGCCTTCGATGCCCTTTCTTCATAGTCGAAATAATCTTTATACTTAATGCCTTCTCCCTTTTTTTTAGTAATCACCTTTGAACTTAAAAATCCATTGACTTTAAAATTCCTCCGGATGATGTCTCTAGCTTCAGTATTTTCATTTATTATTTCTGCGATAATATCTCTGGCTCCTTGTAGGGCTTCCTCAGCACTGTAGACCGCTTCAGAAATAAACTCTTTTGCTTTAGTGTTTGCTGCTAATTTTTGAGCCATGATTAGCTGTGCAAGAGGTTCAAGACCCTTGTCTTTGGCTATATCGGCTTTGGTTTGTCTTTTCTTTTTAAAAGGCAAATACAGGTCTTCAAGTAAAATTTCATCCCAACAATTTTCAATCCTTACTTTAAGCGATTCACTTAATTGACCTTGTTCTTCGATTGTCTGCAGAATATATTGCTTTCTTTTTATAAGCTCCAAAATGTTCTGCCATTCTTTTTGAATAGCGCCGATCTGTAGTTCATCCAGAGAATGAGTCGCTTCCTTTCTGTATCTGGCGATAAAAGGTATGGTTGCTCCGCCTTCAAGCAGTTTTATGGTATTTTGTACGGACTGACTAGAGAGGCTTAAGCTCTTTGATACCAATGAATTTATATTTACCTCAGACATGCCAATTGCTTTAGCGCGCTAAAATATACAGTTTGTTTGATTTTATTGCTTCACGCAAAATTTATGATATTAATAATTTATAATAGATTGAATACGAATTTTGGCTTTAAGCCAAAAAATTAAACTTATACAGATAAAGCAAACTAAGTATTGAATTTCTTAGAATCTTCCCAAGGACAATGTAAATTTGTACAAATTAATATAAGCAATGAACATTGTTATTGCAGGTGCTGGTGAGGTTGGATTTCATTTAGGGCAATTATTGGTAGAAGATGGGCAAAGTGTTACCTTGATAGATACAGAAGAGGAAATTCTAGCGCACGCAGCTGATCACTTGGATGTTCGAATAATATTAGGAGATGTGACTTCAATTCTTATTCTTGAAAGCGCCAATCTTTATAATGCTGATCTTTTTATAGCAGTAACTACGCATGAATCAACCAATATGTTGTCTTCTATACTTGCCAAAAAGCTTGGTGCTAAAAAGACAATTGCCAGAGTATCTAATCCAGAATTCTTGCAACCTGATCAAAAGGAATACTTTAAAGAAATAGGTATCGACAGTGTGTTATCACCACGTTATCTGGCTGCTCGAGAGGTAAAAAGATTGATTAGGCGAGTATCAGCAACTGACATTTTTGATTTTGAAGAAGGGAAAATTTCAATAATTGGATTTACTGCAGATAATACATCTCCAATTACACATAAGACTTTTGAGGATTTTTATAATCAAGTTTCAGATCAGCATTTTAAGGTTTTCGCAGTTTTACGAAATGGAATAACTTTTATTCCAAACAAACAAGACAAAATTAAGCCTTCAGATCATATCTATCTGTCTACTGATGTCAGTGATTTCGAACAAGTAAATACTTTTGTTGGAAAGACACTGAAGAAGATAAAAAACATAATGATTATTGGTGACACTCCTGTGGCTAAGGATACGGCCAAAATTCTTGAAAAACATTATCAGGTAAAAATCATTTTGAAAAATGAAAGAGATTGTAAAATTTTTCATCGTGATCTAGATAATTGTCACGTCATAAAGGGTGATCCAAGTAATACGGATTTGCTGATTGAAGAAGGACTCGAAAATATGGACGCCTTTATTGCAATGACTTCCAATTCAGAGACTAATATCCTGACAAGTTTAATGGCTAATGAACAAGGTGTATACAAGACAATTGCTCTTGTGGATAATCCAGCATACACACATTTGTCACAAAAGATTGGAGTAGATACTATTATTGATAAAAAATTATTGGCAGCTAATAATATATTTAGGTATGTGAGAAAGGGCAATATAGAAGCTATAGCATCTTTTCATGGGGTAAGTGCTGAAATTATTGAATACACTATTGATAAAGGGAACAGAATGGTAAAGTTTGCTTTAAGCGAATTGGGTTTTCCTGATGGAGCAATTATTGCGGGTGTCATAAGAAACAAAATTGGTATTATTCCTCATTCTAATTTTCAATTGAAGCTTAGGGATAAGGTTATCATATTCGTCCTCCCAGAAGCTATGAAAAAAGTAGAATCCATGTTCAAGTGATATTTATAAACTACAGGATCGTTCTAAAAGTCATCGGATTGTTGATTTTTATTTTGGGAATATTCATGATCATTCCTTGCGTTGTAGCTGTATTTCTTGATGCAGTGGATGTTTTACCTTTTATTAAATCTTCTGCTATAGCATTAGTCTTAGGAGTAGTATTATTTACAATCAAGGTTCCAAGCAAAGAAATACGAAAAAGGGAAGGTTACTTAATTGTTGCTCTTGGATGGGTTCTGTTATGCATCTTTGGTGCCTTGCCTTATATCTATGAGGATGTTCTTAAGATCAGTACTGTTGATGCTATATTCGAAAGCACCTCTGGATTTACAACTACCGGTGCTACTATCTTTTCAGATGTTGAATCTATCAATCCTGCTGTCTTGTTATGGCGGTCAATGACTCAATGGATTGGCGGCATGGGAATTATAGTTTTTACCATAGCCATTTTTCCAATTCTTGGTATAGGGGGTGTGGAATTATTTGTTGCTGAAGCTCCTGGACCAACGACAAATAAAATCCATCCTAAAATTAAGGAAGTTGCCAAACGATTATGGTTTATCTATTTGGGATTGACTTTAAGTTTGTTTTTAATATTACACTTCTTTAGTGGAATGTCAATTTTTGATGCTTGTAATCATGCGATGACAACAATGGCAACAGGAGGATTTTCGACAAAAAATGACAGCATAGCACATTTTAATTCACCTCTTGTGGAATACCCAATAATCCTGTTTATGTTATTGGGAGGAACTAATTATACAATACTTTATTACTTCTTTAAAGGCAGATTTAAAAAAGTTTGGAGCAGTGAGGAACTCAAGTTTTATCTGACTGTAATATTTATCCTTATCACAATAGTAAGTGCTATTTTATTCAGTCAGAACTTTTATTCTCTTGAATTTAGTTTTAGAAATGCCGCTTTTACTGTCATTTCGTTGGTAACTACTACCGGTTATGTTACGGCGGATTATACATCTTGGAATCCTGGATTAGAATTGTTATTTTTTCTGTTATTGTTTTTTGGTGCCTGTGCTGGTTCAACCAGTGGAGGAATTAAGATGATTAGGCATCTTGCAATACTTAAGACTTCCTTTTTAGAAATCAAAAGAATATTACATCCTCGAAGTTATATCAGAATGAAAATTGACGGAGAACTTGTGCCATCAAAAGTAACAATGCACATTCTAGTTTTTCTTTTCTTTTATATGATCATTTTTTGCATTGGTGTACTTGCTGTAAGTTCAATGATGCC
Organism: Saprospiraceae bacterium; assembly: GCA_029262995.1. Classification (GTDB taxonomy): domain Bacteria; phylum Bacteroidota; class Bacteroidia; order Chitinophagales; family Saprospiraceae; genus RFSX01. Next base: position 103,919 of record JAJCYH010000004.1, read on the forward strand.
ACAAGATATCATGCCCTTCCGTACAGCTCTTGGTGCTGTAGCAACTGCATTGGGAAATGTAGGTCCCGCGATTGGCTCATTGGGACCCGTAAATAATTTCTCTCAATTAAATGATGTCACGAAAATGTTTTTATCAAGTTATATGGTGATCGGAAGACTAGAGCTTTTTACCATAGTCATCATCTTTACACCTTATTTCTGGAGAATAAAATAAGTTTATTAACTAAGGATTTGGTATGCCAAAAGAGCTACAATATAGGCTAGAGCTGTAAATGAAATAAACTGAAGGATTGCGACATTCCATGTTCCTGTTTCTTTCTTTACTATAGCCAGTGTGCTCATGCATTGCAGTGCAAAAACATAAAAGAGTAATAAGGATATGCTGGTTGCACGATCAAATTGTAAGCGACCACTTTGGAGGTTTCTTTCATTTTTCAGCCTTTCGATAATTGGTCCTTCATCTTCAGAACCAACACTATAGATAGTACTTAAAGTACCGACAAAAACTTCTCTTGCCGCAAAAGAACTGATTAAAGCTATCCCGATTTTCCAATCGTAACCAAGTGGTTTGATTGCTGGTTCAATAATTTTTCCCATATATCCAGCATATGAATATTCCAATTCAACAGCTTCTCTACTTATAGATTGGTCAGAATATTTTTCTGAGTATTCACTATATTTTTGATCCAGATAATCTTGACTTTTAGGGCTGTTACTTGCCAAAACCCATAACAATATTGAAATCAGGAATATAATCTTTCCCGCCTCTACAACAAATGATCGAGTTTTGAGATACATATTGTAAATAACATTTCTCCAGTTTGGAGATCTGTACAATGGCATTTCCAATGTCCATAAACCCGTAGATTGAAGCTTAGAACGAGAACTTATCAAATATGCCACAAGTAGAGTAGATATAACACCAATCAAGTAAAGTCCTAATAAGATTAAGCCTCGCATATCAAAAAATCCACTTCCTTCTTGTGGCACCAATACAGCAATCAAAATAGTGTATACAGGAAGCCTAGCTGAACAAGTCATCAAGGGTGATGCAAAGATGATTGCCATTCTTTCTTTAGAGTCTTCAATAGTTCGGGTACTCATAATTGCAGGAATAGCACAGGCCCATGATGACATCAATGGTATTATGCTCTTCCCACTAAGTCCAAAGACTTGAAGAAATTTGTCGGATAAATTAGATATTCTCGATAGGTATCCTGTATTCTCAAGAACGCCAAGCAGAAAAAATAGTATGGCAATCTGTGGTATAAAAATTAGTACTCCAGCAAGACCAGGCAATATTCCATTTCCTATAAGCTCTGCCAACCATGATAATTTCATGGATTGATTAACCCACTCTGAGCTGATGGCGAAAAAATTGTCTATCCATTCCATAGGATAGGTTGATAAAGTAAAAACGGACTGAAATACGATGAGCATTACAAAGAGAAATATCAATATTCCCCAGATAGGATGTAATAGATATTGATCAATCAGTCGAGTTCTTCGCTGCAAATGATCTTCTTTTTGATTATACTTTAAAAGACCATTTAGCAGATGGTTTATCAGCATTTGTCTTTGTGCAAAATCCTGATCCATCTCGGCCAGTTTGTCTTCAGTAGGACTGAGTTGATTGTCCATTAAGCTGCTGATATAAAAGTTCTCAATTCTATCACCATCAAAAGTGTCATAAAAACTTCTACAAAAGCTATTGGCAACACGTAAGTCTTCTTTGTTGATGACTTCTTTTAGTTTTTCGAGGCCTGATCCATTTTTTGAATTCATCAGGCATACTTTGCAGTTTAGCCTCGATTCAAGAGTAGGGATATCGATTTCCGATTTGTTCTTTTTTAGTTCGTCTTCAAAATTTATAACAAGAATCATTGGAATTTGCAAATCAGCAATTTCTGAAAACAAGACAAGATTATCGCTTAGTTGATTGGCATTGGCAACAAAAATTATTGGTGTCTGATCAAGAACTAGATTGAGGATGTAAGACTGACTTATCTGCTCTTCAACGGTATCAGCCCAAAGTGAGTTTAATCCAGGTAAATCTATGATTTCATGGTCCTCAAAATAACCGGTCTTTTTCTCTACAGTTACACCAGAGTAATTGCCAATTTTTTGATTCAAACCAGTTAGCAGATTGAATAAACTGCTTTTTCCCGAATTTGGTTTGCCTACAAGAGCAAGTCTCTTCATCGATCCTCGTATTTTATCACTTCAATCAGCTCTGCGTCCATCTTGCGAATACAAAATGACTTTCCGTTAATCATAAGGTTAATCAAAGAAGAGTAGGCAGGATTATAGGAAAGCTGTAAAATACTGCCAAGACCTACTCCAAAAGTTAATAATTTTTTGCGTGCTTGAAGGTTAAGTTTTATTCCAGTTACCACTCCCTTCTGCCCAACTTTTAATCCAATTAATTGCACTCAGGTAAATTTTCGTCAAAACTAATTCATTATTTAGATTAATTCAAAATAAACAAATTAATAATCATTGCAGGTAATTTTTCGTTTTGTTTATATTGTAACTGTATGCTTTAAAGCATGGCATTTATCTTTATTTACAGTTAAAAACCCAATCCATTCTATATTGTTTATTTTAAGGATTTATCAAAATAACTAGAATTAAGGAGTTATTTTTACGAGCCTTAAGCAATTAAAAACCATTTATGGAGAAATACTTTACCGAAGAACATCATTTATTCAGACAAGGATTAAGAGCTTTTCTTGAAAAGGAAGTAATCCCTCACATTAACAGATGGGAACAAGAAGGTAGGATTGATAGAGCAATCTGGGAGAAGTTTGGAGAAATGGGATACTTTGGTATAGATTATCCTGAAGCTTATGGCGGTATGGCTCTAGATAAATTCTACACTTTAATCTGGTTGGAGGAACTTCAAAGAGTTAATTCTGGTGGATTTGCTGCAGCGATGTGGGCGCATGCTTTCTTAGCTATGCAGCACTTGAATTCAGAAGGTGATGAAAACATCAAGGAAAAATATTTGACTCCAAGTATAATGGGCACAAAAATTGGCTGTCTTTGCATTACCGAACCCTTTGCTGGTTCTGATGTAGCTGGAATGAAAACAACAGCTACAAAAGAAGGCGATTTCTACATAATGAATGGTTCAAAAACCTTTATCACCAATGGTGTTTATAGTGACTATCTGGTTGTTACTGCTAAAACAGATACTTCAGCTGGAAGCAGAGGCATCAGTATTTTTGTAATTGACAGAGATACGCCTGGAATTTCTGCTAATAAGCTGGATAAATTGGGGTGGAGAGCTTCCGATACAGGAGAAATAGCATTCGATAATGTAAAAATTCCAGCATCTAATTTATTGGGAGAAGAGAATAAAGGATTTCCATATATCATGCAACACTTTGCATTAGAGCGTTTGATTATGGGAATCAATGCCCACGCTAGAGCTGAATATGCTTTGGAATATACTATTAAATATATGTCCGAAAGAGAGGCGTTTGGAAAATCGCTGGATCAATTTCAAGCATTAAGACATAGAATTGCTGAAATGGCAAGTGAAATTGAAATTATAAAGACCTTCAATTATGAAGTGACCAAGAAACTTCAGGATGGGGAGTATCCTGTAAAAGAAGCGACGATGTCCAAATTGCAATCCACTAAAATAGCTGACGAGGTTATTTATGATTGTCTGCAATTTTTGGGTGGTTACGGCTACATGGAGGATTACCCACTGGCCAGAATGTCAAGAGATAGTCGTTTGGGACCAATAGGAGGTGGAACTTCTCAAATCTTGAAAGAAGTGATAGCAAAAATGATAATCGAAAAGAAAACATATAAATCCTCATTTTAATTTTGTAACAAAAACTGATTCAAGTGCGATTGTTGATTAATCACCTTCTCACGCCTATATTTTATTTCTGCTTTGGAGGCATACTCGTATTGTTTCACCCATTCCAGGTGTTTTTATATTATACCTTTGGCGATCGGGCACATCGGAATTTCGTTTATTTCTTAAATGCATGCCTTTCCTCTACTTTATACATTCTTGGGCACAGTGTAAAATTTGTCAATAAACAAAATTTACCAAAGGACAGACCCTTAATTATTGTTGCCAACCATAATAGCCTTCATGATATTCCTACGCTTTACGCAAAAATGTCAGCATTCAATCCGATATTTGTTTCCAAACTAGAATTGTCTAAAAGCATTCCAAGTGTATCGTTTAATTTGAGAAAAAGTGGTGCTGCTTTGATAGACAGAAGTGATCGTATGCAGTCACTAAAAGAAATATTGCGATTGGGAAGTTTTATAAAAGAGAATAATTATTCAGCTGTAATTTTTCCTGAAGGAACAAGAAGTGGGACAGACTTGAAGCCATTCAAACCAGGAGGAGTTGCAGCCTTATTGAAAAGAGCACCTAACGCTTTGGTCATACCTGTTGCTATTGAAGGCACAATGAAAATTAATATGCATAAGAAATATCCCTTGAATACTTTTCGAAAATTAAAATGGACAGTTCTTCCTCCTTTGGACCCTAATGCCTTCGATATCGAAGAACTTTTGCAAAAAGCAAGATTATCCATTGCTGATGAATTGGGATTAAACAAATAAATTAACATCAGGATTTTCGATGATAAATCTTCCCCTTTCATTTTTAGAAAGTTGACCGATGACCTGATCTTTGTCATGCTCAAAAAAGATATATAGATCTGGGTCCAATGCTTTTTCATAAAACCTCTCCTTATCTTCTAAAGTCACCAAGGGTCTGATGTCATAAGCCATCACATAAGGCATTCCCACATGATGAGCAGATGGTAATAAATCTGTAGCAAAAACAAGTTTTTTACCTCCATCAATTTGTATTGTTGGAACCATTAATGCTTCAGTATGGCCGTTGTAAAAATTGATTTTTATTTTATCGGTAAATGCAACATCTTCTTCCAAGTCAATAAATTTCATAATTCCCATGTCTTTTAATGGTTTGAAATTTTCTACTAAAAAAGAAGCCTTTTCTCTGTCATTTGATTCAATAGCCCAATTGTAATGACATTCATTACTCCAGTAAACAGCATTGGGGAATGTCGGAACGATCTGACCCTTAGTATTATGTTTTAATGCTCCACCTACATGATCAAAATGAAAGTGTGTCAGAAAAACATCAGTTATAGCTTCTGCGGAATAACCTGCATCAATAATACTCTGTTCAAGACTATGAGTGCCATGAGGTTCGAAATGAGATTGGAATTTTTCTCCTTGTTTGTTGCCCATTCCAGTGTCAAATAAAATAATTCGATCCCCGTCTTCTATTAGGAGACAGCGCATTGTCCAAGTGCACATGTTATTGTCATCAGGCGGATTAAGTTTTTTCCACATCTGCTTGGGAACGACACCAAACATAGCTCCACCATCTAGCTTAAACAAACCTGTTTCTATAACTTTTAATTTCATTTTCTCAAAGTACAAATAATGAACTATAATTAATTACCGTAGATATAGATTTTTAAGCACATAATCTAGTTCAGTGTTTAAATTTTTTCAAACAGTCGCATTTGCTTTTACTATATTTGGTTAACGACTTTACAGTCATAATTGAGAAAAACACAATGAACAAGAAAGAATTAGCACCAGAAAAGTATACTGGAATTATATTAAAGGAACCCGCAGTTTATGCAGCAGGCTTGAAAGGTGTCAGCACTGCATTGGATCATGCAATCAAGGAAATGGGACCAATAAGAGCTTTTGCGACCTTGGCTAAGATGAATCAAAAAGATGGTTTCGATTGTCCTGGATGTGCTTGGCCAGATCCTGATGACAAAAGGTCTTTGTTAGCAGAATACTGTGAGAATGGCGCAAAAGCACTTGCAGAAGAAGCCACTAAAAAAAGAACTGGACCAGATTTTTTTGCGGACCACAGCCTAGACGAGCTTGCACAATTGAGTGATTTTGAATTAGGAAAAAGCGGTCGTTTGACACACCCTCTCATTTGCCGTCAAGGCGAAAATCATTATTCTGCCCTTGAATGGTCCGAGGCTTTTGATATTATTGGAAAACAATTGAAGTCCTTAGATCATCCAGACGAAGCTGTTTTTTATACCTCTGGTAGGTCAAGTAATGAAGCTGCTTTTCTTTGGGGACTATTTGCTAGGGCTTTTGGAACCAACAACATGCCTGATTGCTCCAATATGTGTCATGAGTCCAGTGGGGTAGCCTTAACACAGACCTTGGGGATTGGAAAGGGGTCAGTCAAATTGGATGATCTAGAAAATTGTGAATTGGCTGTTGTTATTGGTCAAAATCCAGGAACAAACCACCCCAGAATGCTATCGGCATTACAAAAATGTAAATTGAATGGTGGTAAGGTCATTGCCATCAACCCTTTAGAAGAAGCAGGTTTAAAGCGATTTAAAAACCCTCAAAAGCCCATGGACTATTTCACTGGAGGAACCATCATTACAGATGTTTTCCTTCAGGTTAAAATAAATGAAGATGTAGCCTTGCTAAAGGCAATCATGAAAATGCTTGTTGAACGAGCAGAATCGAACCCTTCTATTTTGGATATGGATTTTATCAATAATAAAACCACAGGATTTGAGGCTCTAATTAAGGATCTTGAAAATTATAGTCTTAAGGAATTGATACATAGAAGCGGCGTTGATGAAAAAGATATTGTCGATGCTGTTGATTTAATTGCTTTACGCAAAAAGATTATTATCTGCTGGGCAATGGGCTTAACACAGCATAAAAATGGTGTTGAAAATATAAAGGAATGTGTAAATCTACTACTCATGAAGGGTAGTATTGGAAAGGCTGGCGCTGGGACTTGTCCGGTAAGAGGTCATAGCAATGTTCAGGGTGACAGAACTGTTGGTATTATGCATCATGTATCTCCTCAACTTAATAAGGCATTGAAGGAGGTTTTTGGCTTTGATGCACCCGATAAAGTTGGCTTGGATACTGTCGAATCAATTAAGGCGATGCATGAAGGAAAGGCAAAGACATTTATTGCCTTGGGTGGAAATTTCCTATCTGCAGCATCAGATACCTACTATACCGCTAAGGCAATGCGAAATTGTGAATTATTGGTCTCTATTAGTACCAAATTGAACCGTTCACATTTGATGCAAGCAAGGACCAGTATCATTCTACCTACATTGGGCCGTTCAGAAAAAGACATGAAAAATGGAAAATTAAGAGAGGTTACAGTTGAAAACAGCATGGGTAAGGTACATCCATCTAAAGGTCACCTGTCGCCTGCTTCCAAACAATTGATGAGTGAACCTGAAATAGTAGCAAACATTGCCCATGCAACAATTGGTGATACCTCTTCCATTAAATGGTTAGATATGGGTCAGAACTATGAAATGATAAGGGATAAAATAGCCAAAGTTATTGTTGGATTTGAATCATACAATCAAAAAATTAAAGGCAATAATGGATTTTATCTACCTAATAATGCAAGGGAAGCAGACTTTAGTAAATTGCCAGGAGGTCGAGCTATTTTTTCCGTTTGCCCTCTGCCACAACATAATTTAAATCAAGATGAGTTTTTATTGATGACCATCAGGTCACATGATCAATTTAATACAACAATTTATGGTTTAGATGATCGCTATAGAGGCGTTTATAACGAACGTAGAATTATATTTATGAATAGACAGGATATGAAAAAATACGGATTCAAGAAATTGCAGGAAGTAGATATTTGCAGTGAGTATGATGGACAAACAAGATGGGTGAAAAATTTTCTGATAGTGCCTTATGATATTCCACAACAAAACCTAGCAGGTTATTTTCCTGAAATGAACCCATTGGTTCCGATTAATCATTTTGCGGATCAGAGCCAAACGCCAATTTCGAAATCAATCAAAGTAAGAGTTTCGCCTCATCTTTAATAATGAATAATCTATCAATCGATTCATAATTGTCGCTTTGAAACAGAGAAAGTGTTCTTTGCATTAAGTGTCAATTTTTAGGTTTACAAAATGAACTAAATATTATCTTAGCGCCACATTTGAAGATTATCAACCAATAAAACCAATCAACAATGATCATAGGGGTTCCAAAAGAAATAAAAAATAATGAGAACAGAGTTGCTTTAACACCAGCTGGAGTTAGTGCCTTGGTTGCAAGAGACCACAAGGTATATGTACAGAGTACAGCAGGTGATGGAAGTGGATTTTTAGACAGCCAATACAAGGATGCAGGTGCTAAAATTAAGAAAGACATCAAATCTACCTATGCTGTGGCAGAAATGATAATGAAGGTTAAGGAACCGATCAAAGAAGAATATAGTCTTATCAAAAAGGACCAATTGGTTTTTACGTATTTCCATTTTGCTTCATATAAGCCATTAACCCAAGCAATGATAAAGAGCAAGTCTGTATGCCTTGCTTATGAAACGGTGGAGCTACCCGATAGGTCTTTACCTCTTTTGGTACCAATGTCAGAGGTTGCAGGAAGAATGTCAGTACAAGAAGGTGCTAAATATTTGGAGAAACCCCTTAAAGGAAGAGGTATTCTACTGGGAGGCGTGCCAGGTGTACCTCCAGCAAAAGTTATGGTAATAGGCGGAGGAATCGTTGGAACAGAGGCCGCTAAGATGGCAGCTGGACTTGGCGCTGATGTTACAATCTTGGATGTCAATCTTAATAGAATGAGATACCTTGAAGATGTAATGCCAGCAAATGTTACAACGGTATACTCTAATGGTTACAACATTAGAGAACTATGTAGAGAATCTGATTTAATCATAGGAGCCGTTTTGATTCCAGGAGCAAAAGCACCCAAATTAATAACGAGAGACATGTTAAAGGAAATGAGACCTGGAACTGTGCTTGTTGATGTTGCAGTAGATCAAGGAGGTTGTATTGAAACTTGTAAGCCGACAACGCACGCTAGACCGATTTATATCATTGACGATGTAATTCATTATTGTGTTGCGAATATGCCAGGGGCTGTTCCATATACTTCAACTTTAGCCTTAACAAATGCTACATTAAGCTATGCAATAAAATTAGCTGACCATGGCTGGAAAAAAGCCTGTCAAGATGATTTGGCATTGCGTAAAGGTTTGAATATTGTGAACGGTCAGGTTGTTTATGAAGGTGTAGCTGAAGCTTTCAACCTGAAATATACACCTATTGATTCTGTATTATAATTTTTTGTATCGCTAGGATTTTGAATAATTCATATAAGTTATTAGGCCCATTTAAACAATTGATCTGTCTTGCTAATCTTCCATTAAAAGGAGCATTAGGAGATGATCAGATTGATATTGTCCCCAATGGAGGACTTTTGATTTGTGATGATCAGATTATTGATATTGATAATTATCAGAAATTAACAGAGTCTGTAGGAGAGCATGTAGAAAGAATTAGCTTTGAAAGCGAATGTATATGTATGCCTTCCTTTTGCGATGCCCACACTCATATATGTTTTGGCGGTTCTAGAGCTCGTGATTATGCTTTAAGAAATTCAGGTGCCAGTTATCTTGAAATCGCAAAAGCAGGAGGTGGTATTTGGGATACGGTTACTCAAACCAGAATTTCGTCTCAAGAGCAACTCCTTGACGGAATACTGTTAAGATGTGATAACTTGTTAAAACAAGGTATTACAACGGCTGAAGTTAAAAGCGGTTATGGTTTATCCGTTAGTGAGGAGTTGAAAATGTTAAGAGCCATCAAGGAAGCCAATAAATTGACTCCTTTGGACTTGATTCCAACTTGCTTGGCCGCTCATATCAAACCAAAAGATTTTGAGGGAAACCATGAAGATTATCTTAAATATATCGCAAAAGATTTGTTTCCCATATTAAAGCAAGAAAATCTATGTTCAAGAATTGATGCTTTCATTGAAGAAGAAGCTTTTTCGGCAGATATCGTTGAGAACTATTTTGCGGAAGCAAGAAAATATGAATTTGATTTAACGGTACATGCCGATCAATTCTCTACAGGAGGAAGTCAGCTAGCTGTAAAGATGAAGGCATTAAGCGCAGATCATTTAGAGGTTTCTGGAGAAAAAGAGATAATTATGCTTGCTGACAGTGAGGTTATTGCTATGGCACTTCCCGCAGCGTCAATTGGTTTGGGCTGCTCATTTACACCAGCTAGAAAATTGCTGGATGCAGGAGCAGCAGTAGCTATTGCATCAGATTGGAATCCAGGATCTGCGCCGATGGGAGATCTTCTGATTTCAGCGAGTGTTTTGGCAACATATGAAAAGTTAAGTAACTTAGAAGTACTGGCAGGAATTAGCTTTAGAGCGGCTTTAGCTTTGCAGATTGAAAATATTGGCAGGCTGAAAAAGAATAATAAGGCAGACTTCTTGATTTATAACCAAAATCATTATAACGAAATTTTCTACCATCAGGGAACCATCAAACCAGATCAGGTTTGGAAGTCTGGAAAAAGGCTAATATAATTTTAATTAAACGAGGGAGTCAATATGTCTTTTCAAGAATATATACAACAAGGGATACCACGGATTTTACCGAAAAAAAACAATTATCCCGAACACGTTAATAGTGCTCCCAAAAGAAAGAATATTTTATCTTCAGATGAAAAGAGGCTTGCAATAGAGAATGCCTTAAGATATTTTCCTAAGACCTGGCATAAGGAATTGGCCCATGAGTTTTATGATGAATTAGTGACTTATGGTAGAATATATATGTATAGATTTAAACCTGATTATGAGATGTTCGCAAGACCGATTTCAGAGTATCCTGCTCAATCTAAGCAAGCGGCAGCAGTCATGCTAATGATTCAAAATAATCTGGATCCAGCTGTTGCCCAACATCCATTTGAGCTAATAACATATGGTGGAAACGGTAGTGTATTTCAGAATTGGGCTCAATACCTACTGACGATGCAGTACCTTTCAGAAATGACAGAGGAGCAGACCCTTCATATGTATTCAGGTCATCCGATGGGATTGTTTCCTTCTTCGAAAGATGCTCCTAGAGTTGTGGTAACCAACGGTATGATGATCCCTAATTATTCATCTAAAGATGATTGGGAAAAATACAATGCATTAGGTGTTACCCAATATGGACAAATGACTGCAGGATCCTATATGTATATTGGCCCTCAAGGAATTGTTCATGGAACTACCATAACAGTAATGAATGCATTTAGGATGAAACTTGAAAAAGGGGAAAGTCCAAATGGTAAAATATTTCTTACCGCAGGTCTTGGCGGGATGAGTGGCGCACAGCCAAAAGCAGGAAACATAGCAGGTTGCATAACAGTTTGTGCAGAGATCAATGCTCTGGCAGCAAAAAAGAGGCACGCACAGAAATGGGTAGATGAATGTATTGAAGACCTTGATGCATTGGTGGAAAGAGTGAGAGAAGCAACAAGTTCAAATGAAGTAGTATCAATTGCTTTTATAGGCAATGTTGTTGATGTATGGGAGAGATTTTATGAAGATGGAATATTTGTTCATCTAGGGTCCGATCAGACTTCATTACATAACCCTTGGTCCGGAGGGTATTATCCTGTTGGTCTAAGTTATGAGGAGTCCAATGAAATGATTAAGAACAAACCAGATTTGTTCAAGGAAAAAGTTCAGGAGTCTTTAAGACGCCATGCCCTGAGTATTAAAAATCATACGGATAAAGGAACATATTTCTTCGATTATGGGAATGCTTTTTTACTAGAGGCTTCTAGAGCAGGTGCTGATATACAAAAGCCTGGTTCTGATGATTTCATTTATCCATCTTATGTACAGGATATTCTTGGTCCTATGTGTTTTGATTATGGCTTTGGACCTTTTCGGTGGGTTTGCACTTCAGGGAATCCCCATGATCTTGATCGTACAGATGAAATTGCTTGTAAAGTATTGACTGAAATCCAAAAGTGCGCTCCTGCTGAAATTCATCAACAGATGGATGATAACATTAAGTGGATCAAAGAGGCTAAAGCCAATAAGATGGTTGTAGGATCTCAGGCGAGAATATTATATGCAGATGCAGAAGGTAGGACAAAAATTGCCTTGGCGTTTAATCAAGCTATACGTGATGGCAGAATCAGTGAACCAATAGTTCTTGGAAGAGACCATCATGATGTGAGTGGTACTGATTCTCCTTACAGAGAAACAAGTAATATTTATGATGGCAGTAGGTTTACGGCTGATATGGCGGTTCATAACGTTATAGGTGATTCCTTTAGAGGGGCGACATGGGTTTCTTTGCATAATGGAGGTGGCGTCGGTTGGGGAGAAGTGATAAATGGTGGATTTGGTATGTTATTAGATGGTTCCGATTTTGCAGATAGTAATATTAAAAATATGTTATTTTTTGATGTTAATAACGGTATTGCTCGTCGAGCATGGGCTAGAAATCCTGAGGCAAATTTTGCGATCAAAAGAGAAATGAAAAGAAGCCCAGGCTTAGTCGTCACACTTCCTGAACTGGTTAATGATGATATCTTAAATTCACTTGAAATAGATTAATAATGAAACATATTCTTTTTTCCTTTGCTATACTATTATTGATTGTATCCTGTAGAAATGGAGATTCATCTAATGCAGCCAATCCTAATAATCCTTCACATCCTGTCACTCAAGATCAGAGTTACTTAACAGAAGAATATGTGGATAGTCTTATCAAAAATAGACAACAATTATTGATTGATTTCAGAAGAGAAATTGGTTTTGAATGCGTCAATTTAATGGATGGCAGTTATTTGCATTTGAAAGTCAAAGTATATCCAGATGGTAGTTATGATGATTTAGAGGTACTGGATAAAGAAGAGGTGGATATGAAGCCTATACGAGATTGTGTTTATAAATATATTGAAGAAATGAAGCCTAACTTTGGTAAATTAAGAGATCTGCCTTCTTCGGGTAAAACAACCAACAGACATCCTCATGTCTATACCTTATTGATATATTAGAAAAAATATTGACTTGAATATTTGTTCTGCCCTTTAGGACAAAAATCACGAATATTCTTACATTCATATTTGATGGACAATGCTATAAAGGTTCTTGAATCAATTAACGAGTATGCAGGTCGAATATTTTCCTGGAGTTGTTCTCTGCTTGTATGGTTAATGTGTATTGATGTTATCCTAAGATACTGCTTCAATTTCACACTAATTTGGATAATAGAATTGGAAACCTATTTTTTTGCCATGAGCTTTCTTATGGCTTCTGGTTATGCTTTCAAGCACGATAAACATGTCCGCGTTGATCTATTTTATACAACATATTCAAGGAAAAAGAAGGCCTGGACAAATTTCTTAGGTGGAATTTTTCTGTTGTTACCTTGGAGTTTGATTTCAAGTTATGTCTGCTTTTGTTATTTCTTAAAGTCATTCAAAATTGGAGAATCTTCACCCCAGCCTGGTGGTCTACCTGCAATTTATATTTTAAAATTTATTCTGTTCCTAGGCTTTTTGCTACTTGTATTACAGGCCTTTGCCAGTATATTAAAAGCTTTTAAAATTATAAAGGAAGAGCAAAACAAAGAAGCTATTCATTCAAAAGCTGAATTGCAATAGACATATGGGGTATCTGGCTATTATACTATTTGTGATCATTTTCATTCTTATTCTTAGAGGTTATCCTGTAGCGTTTACATTAGCAGGTGTCTCAGTGCTTTTTGCTTTAGTCATTTGCTTTATGTTTCCTGATGTCATGAGGTTTGCTGATTTCAAATTGCTCCCTTCAAGGTTTATGGGTACAATTGATAATTATGTATTGATGGCTGTTCCACTTTTTATTTATATGGGTATGATGCTTGAGAAATCAGGCCTGGCAGAAAGTCTATTGGATACTATGGCAATACTTTTTGGAAAATTTCATGGAGGTTTAGCTATATCAGTCGTAATTGTTGGAGCCTTGTTGGCAGCTTCTACCGGCATTGTTGGTGCAACAGTTGTCACAATGGGATTGATTAGTTTGCCTACTATGCTTAAACGTGGTTACAAAGAAGAACTTGCAACCGGGGTTGTAGCTGCTTCCGGTACTTTAGGGCAGATTATCCCTCCTTCAGTGGTCTTGGTTTTATTAGCAGATACGATAAGCAGTAGTTCTAGAACGGGAAGTCAAATTGATGTAGGTTCACTTTTTCAAGCGGCTATTTTTCCTGGAATTTTATTGGTTTTATCTTATATCATTTATGTATATGTTATTAGCACCATTAAACCACATTGGGCACCAGCCATTCCTGAAGAAGAAATCAATCAATTTAAAAGGAAGGGATTTACCGTAAGATTAATCCTAGCATTTTTTCTACCTCTAAGTTTGATTATTGCTGTCTTAGGTTCTATTTTAGCTGGGATTGCATCGCCTACAGAAGCCGCTGCCGTAGGTGCAGTTGGTGCCACAATTTTAACTTTTATACAAGGAAGGTTTAGTCTCGATGTCATTCAAAAAGTAATGCAACAGACGATGCACTTATCGGCAATGGTCTTTTTTATTTTGTTGGGTGCAACAACATTTACACTTGTTTTTAGGACTTTGGGTGGAGACGATTATCTGGTTGAACTAATCAGCGATTCCAATTTGCCTCCTATGGCTTTTCTAGCTCTTGTTATGTTGGTTTTGTTTATCGCAGGATTCTTCGTTGACTTTATTGAGATCATTTTTATAATTGTTCCAGTTGTTACCCCTGTCTTTAATGCTTTGGATGTTGACATGTTATGGGTTGGGATATTAATGGCAATGAATTTACAGACTTCATTCCTTACTCCTCCATTTGGGTTTTCACTATTTTACCTAAAGGGTGTAGCCCCCAAATCTATAAGCACTCAACACCTATATAGAGGCATAATACCATTTATCTTGATTCAGATAATATTTATTGCTTTGATAATTATATTTCCCAACTTGCTTTACATTTTCAAATAGGCTTAAAGCATATAACAATGAAGAGAAAACAGTTTATTAAAAGTTCATTAGTTGCTGGGGCGGCAATTACTGCAGGCTCTGGACTATTGTCTTCTTGTAAGCAAGATTCAATAGAGGAGCTAAATGTACCATCGTTAAACTTTAATAAAAAGTTTAGTTGGAGAATGGTATCTGTTTGGCCTAAAAATTTCCCTGTGTTCGGTGAGGCAGATATTAAATTCATTGATTGGGTAAAAAGGATGTCAGGAGAGCGTTTGAATATTAAATTATTTGCAAAAGGTGAGTTGGTTCCTGCAATGGAAAGTTTTGATACAGTGCAGGATGGTACTGCTGATATTGGTAGCGGTTGCTCATATTATTGGTTTGGAAAGACACCTGCTTCTGCTTTTTTTGCCACATCACCTTTTGGAATGAACGCACAGCAACATCAAGCTTGGTTAATATCAGGAGGAGGGCTAGAATTATGGGAAGAGATTTACAAACCATTTGGCCTAAAGCCGATGATTTCTGGTAGCTCTGGAGTGCAAATGGGAGGTTGGTTCAATAAGGAAATTAATGATGTTTCTGATCTGAAAGGATTAAAAATGCGTATTCCTGGACTTGGAGGAAGTGCATTGGAAAAAGCTGGAGGTGCAGCGATGAATGTCCCAGGAGGAGAAATCTATACCAATTTGGAAAGAGGCGTTATTGACGCGACAGAATGGGTTGGTCCTTATCATGATTTTAAAATGGGTTTTCCAAAAGTCGCTAAATACTATTATACACCTGGATGGCATGAGCCAGGAACTCAGCTTGAATATTTTGTGAATATTAGAGCTTATAACAAACTGCCTTCCGATCTACAAGAAATAATTGTTGCGGCAGCGGCAAGAGTGCAAGCGTGGATGCTAGCCGAATTGGATGTGCAAAACGCTGTTTATCTCAAAAAAATAATTGATGGTGCCACTGAAATTCGCTCTTTCCCTCGTGAAGTCTTGATTGAACTAAAGAAATTTACGATGGAAGCAATTGATGAATTGATAGCTAAGAATACGGATGCTAAAAAAGTTGCAGAGAGTTATTATAGCTTTAGAGACAAATTAAAACCTTGGACGGACCTGACTGAAAAAGTTTATTATAATACCATTCAAGAGATTTAAATGTCAGAAATAGATTCCTTACGAATTAACTTTAGTACGTCTTCCTTGTTCTTACTCAATGTTATTTTGGCATTTATTATGTTTGGTATAGCCCTGGATTTGAGATGGGCAAACTTTAAATCCGTACTTGCTCATCCAAGGGGTTTAATAATTGGACTATCAAGCCAATTGATATTGTTGCCTTTTCTTACATACCTATTGATCTTGATAATAAAGCCATTGCCTAGTATGGCATTAGGAATGATATTGGTAGCATCATGTCCTGGTGGTAATATTTCTAATTTTATCAGTACGGTAGCTAAGGCAAATGTAGAATTGTCTATTGTCATGACGGTAGTAACTAGCGTGTCGGCTATATTATTTACACCCTTCAACCTAACATTATATGGAATGATGTATGAACCCACCAGGGAAATAATGGTCAAAGTTCATCTTGATTGGATTCAGATCATACAGACCATTGCGCTGATAATAATATTCCCGATATTTCTTGGAAAGCTATTTAGTTATTGGAAACCATTCTGGAGCGAGAAAATAAAGAAACCTTTTAGAAATCTTTCAATGTTAGCCTTTTTAGTAATCGTGATATTTGCTCTGTTGTCAAATGGTCATTATTTTTATGAATTTATTTCAGTAGTTTTCTTTTTGGTGTTGTTTCATAATGGATTAGCTTTTTTAGCCGCATTTGGATGGGCTAAACTTTTTCGTCTTGATAAGGCTTCTGTTAAATCGATAACAATAGAAACCGGGATACAAAATTCTGGCTTAGGATTGTTGCTTATTTTTACTTTTTTTTCAGGTTTGGGAGGAATGACTCTTGTCGCTGCATGGTGGGGTATATGGCATATTATTAGTGGGTTTTCGCTTGCTGCAATTTTTAAATGGAAAAAATATTGAGCAGTTTATATTATATTATTGTTAGGCTTATCGCCAAAGTTGCGATTTACTTATTCTATCATCCTATTGAAGTCAATGGTTTGGAGAACATTCCTAAAAACTCTTCAAGAATAATATTTGCGCCCAATCACCAAAGTGCATTCTTAGACGCCATACTTGTCGCAGTATTTTCAACCAAACCAATTTATTTTTTAACTAGGGCTGACATTTTTACCTTTCCTTTTAAATATGCCCTCCGATCCCTTAATATGATGCCGGTTTATCGCTTGCGCGATGGTAGAAAAACGATGTCAAAAAATGAAGGTGTATTCGAAACATGCAAAAACCTAGTGCAATCTGGGAAACCTATTTTATTATTTCCTGAAGCATCACAAAAGTTGGTTCATTATTTAAGACCACTTTCAAAAGGTCTTTCAAGGATAGCTTTGCTTTCGCAAAAAGACTTTGATCATAAGGTATATATAATTCCAGTTGGTATCAATTATTTCGATCATCTCAACGGAGGAAGCAAATTGATTTTGAATTATGGGAAGGCGATAGATTTAAAACAAATTGTCGATGGAAGTGAATCCGAGCAGCAAGTAATAAATGAAATTAGAGATAAGACTACAGATGAATTGATTGATAACATGTTTATTCCACATAATGATGAGCATTATCAGAGAAATTTGAAATTTCTGAACAAGCATTATTACAAATACAAATTTTCAGATTTTAAAGCAATTCTGAAGAGTGGTGAAGATCCTAAGGCTTTTACACCGAGTAAGATTATGTACATTCTTTTTGCTATTTCCCTAGTTCCAAATTTGACTTATAAATTGGTTGAATGGTTTGTCATTAAATATTTAATTGAAGACAAGACCTTTTATGCTTCAATTAGGGTGGGATTGCTAATGTTTGCTTTCCCCATCCATTTAATTTTTTGGTTTATTCTAATCAGTAGTTGGAAAGGAATCCCTTTGGCAATTCTAACTCTATTGATACAAATAATTATGCATCTTTTCAATCAGCGATTGATCAAGCATACACTTTAATTATACGAATAAGGAAAAGCAATTGGGTTAAAGCTTTTCTATTTAACTTTGCAAGATTTTAGCGAATGAGTAAGTTGGGTGAGTTCTTGCAATTGCAGTATGTTTGTCTAATAGGTATGATGAAAGCAACATGTCTCGATGTAATATATCTGCTAGGAATTAGAGGTTAAAGGATCAGTCGGTTATCTCAAGTAAGGTTTTTTGTTATTGGTAAGTTGATTTAAGCACATATTATGTTACAAAGCTTACAATCATATTGAAGGAGAGTATGTAACTTGTAGCATCAAATAAATAAGATGCAAAGCTATTGGGATATTTTTGTTCAGGGGTATAAGTCATATGGTTCTTACTTGTGGTATGAAGTTACTCATCCAAGTTTGACTAATTATTTCTATTGGTTGATAGTTGTGTCTTTGTTTTTCTTCACTCTTGAAGTAATTATCCCTTGGAGAAAGAAGCAAAATATTATCCGTAAGGATTTTTGGTTGGATGCCTTTTATATGTTTTTCAATTTCTTTCTTTTTTCCCTGATCATTTATAATGCTGCTTCCGATGTGGTCGTAAATTTTTTCAATGATATGATCAGTGGCATTACAGGTGGATTTGATTTACAAGCCTCTAACCCTTTAAATTCCTTTCCATATTGGTCAATATTACTTATCGGTTTCGTAGTAAGGGATTTTGTACAGTGGTGGGTGCATCGATTATTGCATCGGGTGGAGTTTCTGTGGCGCTTTCATAAGGTACATCATTCGGTTGAAGAAATGGGCTTTGCTGCTCATTTAAGATATCATTGGATGGAAAATGTTGTTTATAGGTCATTGGAGTATATTCCTTTGGCGTTATTAGGCATTGGTCTATATGACTTCTTCGTCATCCATATTTTTACACTGGCCTGGGGACATTACAACCATTCTAATATTTCGGTAAGTGGTAAAATTACTGGTGGTATTCTAGGTGTAATGATAGCATTGATTGTAAGCAATAATCTGATGGATGTAAATTTAATGGTAAACAGTTCTACGCTTAGTAAAACTGTTGTATTTACAGCTATTTCTTTAGTAGGGATATTTCTCTTAGGAAGATTTATGAAAAAGATATTTAACAATCCGGAAATGCATATCTGGCATCATGCTTATGACCTGCCTGAAGGAAGGCGTTACGGGATTAACTTTGGTATCACATTAGCGTTATGGGATTATATTTTTGGTACAGCAGAAATCCCTCATGATGGTAAGGATATCCGATTAGGATTCCCTAAGATTGAGGAGTTTCCAGATACTTTTGTAGAGCAACTCAGCTATGGGTTAAAGAAATAATGTGCAAAAATTTAAGCCACTTGAGATACTGTTTGAAGATGATGAAATCATTGCCATAAATAAACCCCATGGTCTTCTCGTTCATAGATCAAGGATAGCAATTGATGCAAAGGTATTTGCAGTTCAAATGTTACGTAATCAAATTGGATGTCATGTTTATCCGGTTCATAGATTGGATAGAAAAACAGGGGGAGTATTGTTGTTTGCCAAAGAAAAACTTATCCTTGATTCATTCTCTGATCTCTTTAGGAAAAGAGAAATAAATAAGACTTATCAGGCAATTGTTAGAGGATTTACAGAAGATGAAGGAGATATTGATTATGATTTGACAAACGAGAAAGGCAAGCTTCAGGAGACTAGAACAAGATATCGAACTTTGAAAAGGTATGAACTTGATTTCGGATCAGGGAGTCACACTACATCTAGATATTCTTTTGTAGAACTTAATCCTGTAACGGGAAGGATGCATCAGCTTAGAAAACATATGGCTCATATATACCATCCTATTATCGGTGATAGACCTCATGGCTGCAATAAACAAAACAAAATTTGGAAGGATAAATTTAACATGACCACTATGTTACTTCATGCCAGTCATTTGTCATTTATTCACCCTATCTCCAAAAACCATATTGAGATTGGTGCTCCTTTTCATGAAGATTTTGAAGCAGGTTTTAAGATTATGCATATGAAATCAGTTAAGCATTAATAGACATAGACCAGTTCAAGGTATTCGGCATTGCTTTCCCATTCCAGACCATCACATAAGGTATTTCCGCTGATGCCACCTAGGGTACAAATAAGATTGCAATTTGCATCATAAATATAATTTTGGCCAATGTTGACCAATTTCCCTAAAATCATTTCTGTTTTACAAGAGCCTTCATTGAAACAAAAAACGTCTTGTCCAGCAAATGACCACACGGTTAGATCTCCTGAGCCTAGACAAGCGAATTGTGCAAAAACTGGAATTTCTTCATCGATGCAAACAGGTATTTGTATCGGATCATCTGTTTTACAAGCAAATAAGCCTATACTGAACAAGATTATTAGAGATAGATATTTCATAATTATAATTTTATTTAGAAACTTAAAGAGCTTTGACAAGCAAGTCAAATAATTAAGAATATTTTAATATTGAAAGCTTCATTTTTTAGTTCAATTTAAGGGTAACTGAAGTGTGGTCATTAATTATTTTCCAATTGCCATTGATATTTTTCCAAATTAACGAGAAATAGCCAGAAGGTTGATCAAACTCTCGCATTAAGGTATATTTTCCAAGTACAAGATAGTGTAACTCACCTAGAGCAGTTGTCTGATTGATTTCAAAACTTAGTTTGCCCATCGCCTCAAGATCAGGATAAGCGTTTTTATAGTTTTTCAACACCTTGTGCCAACCGTAAGTAATTCCATTCCTGCCCATGAAGGAAATGGAATCGGTTTTTGCATAGGCACTCATAAATGCTTCAAGGTCGCCAGCGTTCCAAGCATCTTGTTGGGACATTAATATTTTTTTGATTGCATTTTCATGCAAATGCTGACTGTTTTGTGCATTATTTGTAATCGGGAAAAGCAATAATAAGAGGAAGTAGATCAGAGATTTTGGTTTCATGTCAATAGTATGTAATAAGTAATTTGTGTAAGATTAATATGTAATTATTTCTTGGTTAAGTGTTTGATTTTATTTTGAAAAAAATCAATTGGAAATGAACTAAAAGCGATACTTATTCGTTCATATTGTTTGTGAAGGAGATAATGCTCGCTCATATCATTTATTATTCCAGCAATTTACCGAATAAGTTTGATTCGCGATCTTCGAATATAGAAGCTCTTCTCCTTTTATTGTTAATAAAATGATTAAACATGGCAAGACCACGTACAAAGAAATTTGAGTTTGGAAAGGGAATTTACTATTTCAATGTTAAAAAAGGCTACAACAACAACATTACCATTAAAAGAGTTGATAAGAAAAAAGCGATTGATGCCTATAAGTCTTATTTGAAGACACAACCAGAAAATTGTGATTGGTTAGGGAAATGGGACGGAAAGAAGTTTATAGAAGATAACTTCGAAAAAGCTTCTACAACTGTTTAGAAGAAATAGAATATAGATTTATATAGCCGCTTTGAAAAAAGCGGCTTTTTTATTGTCATTAGAAACTTGACTATAAGATTTTGAAAGCAATAAAATTCTTACATTTGCGCAAACCAATAATAACTTAAAATATCACTATGAATAGGAATCTAGCTCTAGAATTTGTTCGAGTAACGGAACTTGCCGCAATTGAATCTGCAAGATGGATGGGAAGGGGAGATGAAAAAGCTGCAGATCAGGCAGCGGTAGATGCTATGAGGAAAATGTTAGACACTGTTGTCTGTGATGCTACAGTTGTCATTGGAGAAGGAGAGAGAGATGAGGCACCCATGTTATATATTGGAGAAAAAGTAGGTTCGGGAGATGGACCAGAGTTGGAGATTGCCCTTGACCCTTTAGAAGGAACAACGATTTGTGCTAATGGAGGATACAATGCTATATCCGTTATGGCCATTGGTAAAAAGGACCATCTTTTGCATGCACCAGATATTTATATGAGAAAGATTGCTGTTGGTCCAGATGGAGTTGGCGCAATAGATATTAATGATACGCCAACGAATAATCTTAAAAGATTGGCCCAAAGAAAATCTTGTTCGATATCAGATTTGACAGTTATTATATTGGATAGACCAAGACATGCGGATTTGATAAAAGAAGTTAGAGGTACAGGAGCCAGAATATCACTTATAGGTGATGGAGACGTTTCGGCTGCAATTGCTACAGCATTACCTGATACTGGTATTGATATGTTGTTGGGAACTGGAGGTGCTCCAGAAGGTGTGATTGCTGCAGCTGCTATGAGATGTATCAAGGGAGATTTTCAAGGCGTATTGGTGCCAAGGAATGATGCAGATACTGAACGTGCTAGGAAAATGGGTATCAAAGACATCAATAAAGTATTTACTATGAATGAATTGGCTAAGGGAGATGTTATGTTTGTTGCTACAGGAGTTACTGAAGGATCTCTTTTAAAGGGAGTTCAGTTTAAATCATGGGGTGCAATTACACATTCTCTTGTAATGCGTTCAAAGTCTGGTACTACACGTCTGATTCAAGCAAACCATCATTTTGATCGTAAGCCAGTATATTAATACTGGACTTTAGGAGATTACGCCGCTGATTCTGTCATCAAGAGAATACTTGCCAGGACCCAATAAATAGATTGCAATAAATCCTGCAAGAAATAAAAGTGCGGGTTCTTTACTTGCACCTCCTGATTTCATAAACCAAGCATCACCAGAATGGATATAAAATGCCGCTACTGCCATAGTGATTATGACAGGAATGCAAAACAAGCGGGTTTTGAATCCAATAATGATCATAATTGCAGCAAAAAATTCAGCAAATATGGCAAGGGATAATCCAACAGTACTTGGAAGTCCAAACAATTCAGGAAAACGAATTTCTTCACCGCTTAAAAGAACTTGTAGTTTGCCTAAACCATGTCCCAATGCCATGAGTAAACCCATACCTAATCTTAAAATTAAGGATGCTAAATCAGGATATCTTATATTCATTGTTTAATATTATCCTCCACAAACAACTTGTAATTCAGATATTTGAGAAGCCCACAAATCTTTCTGTTCTTCAACTTCATCTTTATCACAAAAATCTGTGATTTCTAGAATAGTTTGTAGAGTTATATCTGATTTGTACATTCTGAATTCAAAATATTCACCTATTTCTTCATCGTCTTCCCATTTGAATCTGAGTCTTTCTTCTTCAATATCATCAATTAGAAATGCTTCTTGAACATTTCCATCCCATCCAAATGTATAAATATCCTCTTTGATATCTACAGAATCACAAAACCATCTTACTAAATTTTCAGGTGAAGTAAGGAATTGATAAAGTATAGCAGGTGAAGCTCTAAATATAAACTCCATCTCAATTTTCTCTCGGCTCATTAACTTATTATTTTATGTAGTGGAAGTCACTCCTTTAAAACCGACAAAATATATATGATAATTGTTGGATTAAAAAATATTTGGTGATAAAATTTCAAAAAGCTTTATAAGTCAAGGGTTTTCCCTCGAAGAAGCATTAAAATTAATTGTTGCGTTTAAGCTAGGATAGTGATACTTTTGTTTTTTGTAAAAAATGGGCGTTTTTAAATATTGAAAGACTTAAAAAACCAAATGAGGCAATTAAAAATAACCAAATCCATAACTAACCGAGAAAGCCAATCACTAGAGAAATATCTTCAGGAAATTGGAAAGGTTGATTTACTTACCCCTGAAGAAGAGGTAGATTTAGCGAAGAAAATTAAAGAAGGAGATCAAGAAGCCCTTGAAAAACTGACAAAAGCCAACTTGAGATTTGTGGTTTCCGTTGCAAAACAATACCAAAATCAAGGATTATCCCTTAGTGATTTAATCAACGAGGGAAATTTGGGTTTGATCAAAGCAGCTCAGAGATTTGATGAAACCAGAGGATTTAAGTTCATCTCCTATGCGGTTTGGTGGATCAGACAATCAATATTGCAGGCATTGGCTGAGCAATCAAGAATTGTCAGATTACCTCTTAATAAAGTGGGATCTTTGAATAAGA
Organism: Saprospiraceae bacterium; assembly: GCA_029262995.1. GTDB lineage: Bacteria > Bacteroidota > Bacteroidia > Chitinophagales > Saprospiraceae > RFSX01. Next base: position 127,793 of record JAJCYH010000004.1, read on the forward strand.
TTAACCGGGCATTTTCTGAATTAGAGCAGGAATTTGAAAGAGAGCCTTCTTCAGAGGAATTGGCTGATTTATTGGAAATCACATCTGATGAAGTAGAAACAACATTAGGTGTAGCGGCACGACATGTGTCAATGGATGCTCCCTTTGTGGATGGTGAAGACAACTCCTTACTAGATGTATTAGAAAACAGTGGAACTCCTGGTACGGATACCAAGTTGGAATATGCTGAATCATTACGTAGAGAGATTGAAAGGTCTTTAAACACCTTAACAGAGAGACAATGTGATGTAATTAAGCTTTATTTCGGGATTGGAATCGAACACCCGATGTCTCTTGAAGATATTGGAGACAGATTTGGCTTGACCAGAGAACGAGTGAGACAAATAAAAGATAAAGCCATCAATAAGTTAAGATCTGCATCAAGAAGTAAATTATTGAAACATTATCTTGGATAAGAAATTTTAGTAAAAGAAAAAAAAGGTCTTGTTTGTTTAAATAAGACCTTTTTTTTTATAATTACATCTTAAGTGGTCCTTAAGTGGTCTTTAAGTGGTCTTAAGTGACTATTATGGAGAGATATAAAAGTTTCTGTTCTATGAATTCAATTGATTTGTTGAATTTTATCAGAAATAATGCCCTTCAGATGTTCAGTATCCGGCATATTATCTTGGCGAATAACCTATATACGCCTGTTGTATAATTCATTTCTAATATTTCAAGGAATCTCACCTAACTTGATGGACCAACATCATTGTGAAACTTACTTTTTTCAAGATATATCCCTAGAAAGGGAGTAATGTCATAGCCTAATTTGGTATAAACCACTTTTAACTGAGAATTCAAAATAACTTCATCTTCCATTAAATTTTTAATTCTTACAGGTACGATGCCACATGAAATGTAAAGTTCTTTACCTATTTATGCATAAGTTTTTTTAGCGTTATACATTAATATCGAAAGAATTTATAAATCAATATCATCTGGCACAAAACTTCTTTTCATCTCATCTCGTTAGAGTTTATTCATCGAAAGATTGGAGAAATAAATATAGATTAATCTGATTATTAACACCGAAACATGGAGCTTTACTAAACATTAATCTATTGATTTGTTGTAATACTTATAGTTTTATTTTCTGCCGATTTTTATTCCATTATTTTTATACTTGTAAATTGACATAATGCCGGAAAAAGTTAATAGGAATCAAATCAGATTTTATATGCCATTTATGGTGGCTCTTGCTGCTGCTATTGGATTAATTGCTGGGTATAAAATAGATTTCAGCAATGATTATTCACTAATCAAACTGGAAAAGCAAGCACAATTGATTATTACCAGGGATGGGAGAATTGAAGAAATATTAAGATTTATTGAGACTAATTATGTAGATAGTCTTGATCAAGATGAAATAGCTATAGATGCCATAACGCATATCCTTAGGCAATTAGATCCACATTCCAATTATATAACGGCTGAAGAATTAGAGGATCATAATGAAAAAATGGAAGGGAAGTATCGCGGTATTGGTGTCGAAACACTTGAGCTCAATGATACATTTTATATAGCCCGTGTTATTGAAGATACTCCAGCAGAAAAGGGAGGCATTAAAGTAGGCGATGCTATAATTGCGATGAATGATGAGGATCTTACCGGAGTCAATAGTTCTTTTTCTATACTTAGGAAGCATTTCAGAAATAAAGAGAAACCACTGCTTAAGCTAGTGTTGATGCCACTAGGGGACACTATCAGCAAAACGGTGAATTTAGAATCTCAGGAAATTATTGTTCCTTCTGCTAATACCTCTTTTCTAATCAATGATGATATCGCCTATATTAAACTTATAAGGTTTAGTGGTAATACCTATGAGCAATTTATGAAATCTGTGGAAAAGCTAATTGGAGACAAGCCTTCTATGCATTTGATCATTGACCTTCGAGATAATCCAGGAGGATACTTGCCTGAAGCTGTCAATATCTTATCTCAATTATTTCAGGATAAGAATAAACTCCTATGTTACACTGAAGGATTGAATAGAAAACGATCAGATTACTATTCAACAGGTAAGACTTTTTATAATATTGAAAAAATTGTTGTATTGATCAATGAGTATTCCGCATCTGGAAGTGAAATTGTTGCTGGGGCTATTCAAGATTGGGATAGGGGCATAATAATTGGTCAGCCCAGTTATGGGAAAGGATTGGTACAAGAAATATTTCCTTTGAAAAATGGTGGGGCACTCAGGCTGACCGTTGCAAAGTATTACACACCATCAGGACGTTTAATACAAAAATCATATAATAATATTGCCAAAACCTTTGAAGCAGATACAAATGAATTTAAGACCAAGTTGCTAGAGAGAAAAGTGCAAGGTGGAGGAGGAATAATGCCGGATGTGTTTGTAAAAAGTTCATTCAATGATTATTGCTACAACTATCGCGAATACATTGATTACTACATTATGCACAAAATGATTCAAACAGCTTCCAATAAATTGGAAGAAGATGATCTATCTGTAAAAGAAATGAATGAATTTGTGTATTTCTATTTTAATGAAGACATAAGTGGTTTGGAAAAAGATTGTGAAGCGGATTTAGGACAATATATTTGGGGTAACTATCTTAGGATTTCCGTAGGTATGGATGCGTATGAACATCATTTTATTTCTAATGATGCTTATATAGATGAGGCAATGCTCTTTTTTAAAAATGAAAAAACGACGCTAGCATCATTGTCTGTGGAAAATTAATTCTCCTTCTTTGTCAAAAGAAATCATCATTGCAAGTCTTGGTTTATAACTAAAACTTCTTCCGGTTTCAAGGACATATCCAGCAATATCTAATAATTCTGAATTTATATCTTGAATGCTTTTTGGTAGATTCTCAAATGACCTTGTCGCTGGTATTGAAACAAGTGGGTGGTCTATTAATTTGATTAAGTCACAAAGCAATTCGTCTTTAGTGATACGAATGATCACCCTTCCGTTTTTGTCTTTTAAATAATAGGGCAGATGAAAAGAAGCATTGTATAGAATATTTAATGGTCTTTCATGAAAGCAAAGCAGCGTTTCTACTCTAGGATGAATCTCCTTAACATATAATTTCAGTCTTTCGATCGTATCCGTTATAATTACCTGTTCTCTTGAAATATTTTTACCAGTAACTTCTTTAACAGTATTTAATGCTGTTTCGCTTAGTGGATGACAGGCAAAACTCCAGATGCTGTCAGTAGGTACAAGAATAATCTTATTGTTGAGCAATATGTCACGAATAGCATATAAGTCGTCTAGGTAGTTTATCATATAACAATTACATTGATCAGACGTTAATCTAAGGGCAAACTCTTAATAGTTTGCAGTAACTTGGGGTAATAACGTATGTATAGTATTTTTAATTACATATTGTTATATGAATATTGGAGGTATATTAATTTTATATTCTATTCTGAATTTTAAAAAAGAATGAAAGGATTTATAAGTAAAATAACGTTTACATTTTGTCTGATATTTTGTGCCTTTGCTTTACAAGGCGCTCATATCGTAGGTGGTGATGTCTATTATACATTTAGGAATTTTAATGCAGACTCTTCACGTGTAACTTATCTGATTGAAGTTAACATGTACAGAGACAAGTTTAGTGACGGTGCGCCCTTTGATGCTAATGCACGGTTTGGCATATTCAGACAAGAGCTTGACGGGAGTTGGACATATGTAGATGACTTATTGAGACCACCAGGTCCAGTCTCTGATGTACCCAGAACAGACGATCCTTGTGTTGATGAACCTGATGATATTGGCGTTGAGGAAACACGCTATTCATTTGAATATACTTTTGATGTCATTAACACGGCATATATGATTGCTTATCAGCGATGTTGTAGGAATAATTCAATAAGTAACATTTTTGATCCAGGCGATACGGGAGCTGTATTCTCTGTTGAAATATCAGGAGAATCAATGCAACTAGGAAACAGTAGTCCCAGATTTAATCAGTTTCCACCAATTTTCATTTGTGCCAACAAAGCTTTTAATTTTGATCACTCTGCATCAGATCAAGATGGCGATTTAATTCGATACAGTTTTTGCGCACCATTGGCAGCAGGAGGAGTATTTGATGCCCAATCTGGAGGTAATCTTGGTTGCTGCGATTGTGTTAGACCAAATCCATTCACTTGTGCTCCACCTTTTGATGATACAGTTTTTAGACCACCATTTACAAGTCTTCAACCACTTGGAGGTAGTCCTACTGTTTCAATAAATAGTGTTACTGGAACTATCTCAGGAGAGCCAAATTTACAAGGACAGTTTGTTGTTGGTGTATGTGTGGAAGAATATAGAAATAATGTATTAATAGGTAGAGTAAGAAGAGATTTTCAGTTTAACGTAGTTGAATGTACGCCTCAAGTTATTGCCTCTTTTGATTACGAAGTCATCAATGATAATTCAACCAATAATGAATGCCAACAATTTGAAATAAACTCATGTGGCGAAAACACAGTTTTTATTAAAAACGAAAGCCAAGTTATATCGAATATATTCAATTATCATTGGACATTCACTAATCCAGATGGGACAGTATTGAATGATGTAGTGGGAGGTCCAGAAGTTAGAGATTTAGAGGTAACATTCCCTGGTATTGGTCAATACGATGGTGTAATGATATTAAATGAAGGCACAGAATGTTCTGATACAGCTTGCTTCTTTATAAACATTTATCCTTCAATTGAAGCGGATTTTGAATTTTCTTATGATACATGTATCGCAGGTCCAGTTGTATTCTCAGACTTATCAGTGACAGGGGCAGAACAAATTATAGACTGGTCCTGGGACTTTGGTGATGGCAATACCAGTAATTTTCAAAATCCAAACTTTACATTTCCAGAGCCTGGTAATAACAGTGTTCAGTTAATCGTCGAAGACAATAATGAATGCACTGCAGTCTCTACTCAAGTGATAAATTACTTTCCCGTACCTCAACTGATCGTTGTAGAACCTACGACATTTGTTGGTTGCTCACCAGCTGAAATTTTCTTTAATAATCTGTCTACACCTATAGATTCAACTTATACTATCTTATGGAATTTTGGTGATGGATCAACCGGTGATGAGATAAGTCCAACACATGAATATTTAGAGGCAGGGGTCTATTCCATTTCTGTTGATATTGAATCCCCAGTAGGCTGTACTACAAGTACTTCATTTGATTCATGGATAAGAATTTTGGAAGGTCCTCAAGCTAATTTTGACTTTAGTCCTAGGGAGCCCAATAATTTCACTGAATTTGTTTCATTTACTGATTTATCTATAAATGCTGCGGCATGGCAGTGGAGCTTTGGAGGCGCAGGCACCTCATTCGCTGAAAATCCGAATTTTTCATTTCCAGATACAGGCTATTACGATGTAGTATTAACCGTTTTCCATCCAATAACCAATTGTCCAGATACGATAGTCAAGACTGTTGAAATAAGGCCTCTAACCACATTATTTATGCCTAATGCCTTTACGCCAGATAATAATGGCAATAATGATTCATTTCGGGGAAAAGGATATACAGAAGCAATCTCTGATTATACAATGACGATATGGAACAGATGGGGGCAATTGGTCTTTGAAACAGATGATCCTCAAGACGGCTGGAATGGACAATTTAACAACACAGGCAAAACCTCAGCTCAGGGAGTATATGTTTATATGGTATCCTACAGAGATCCAAGAGGGGAGCGAAAGCTATTAAATGGACAAGTAGTCCTTTTGCGGTAAGCATCAGATTTATTAAAAGCTAATGAACTCAAAATATTTTTTAAATAATTGCTGCATTAATTTGGTAATTAACATATCTTTGCGCCCTAATTTTATAAAATACATAGAGCCATGGATTTGATTAATTATGTTCACGATAAGCTAAGCAAGGTTAATTCATTCCCTGAATTTAAGCCAGGAGATAACATTGCAGTTAATTACAAGATCATTGAAGGTGCCAAAGAAAGAATTCAAACTTTCAAAGGAAACGTTATTCAAATCAATGGAAGCGGAACTACCAAGACTTTTACCGTTCGTAAAATGTCCAATGGTGTTGGTGTTGAAAGAATCTTTCCTTTCTCTTCCCCAATTATTGACAGCGTAGAAATGCTTAAAAAAGGCAAAGTTAGAAGAGCTAAATTATTCTATCTGCGTGAGCTTGTTGGTAAGAAAGCCAAAATTAAAGAAAAGCAAAGAGCGCGTAAATAATTCATACAGGTCTGTAGGACTTCGTATCGGATTTACCCAGATTTTTCCAGATCAGATAATCTACGCATTTCGAGGGAAGACAGTATGACACAAATTTTAACAGTAATGCTTTTTTGTGCACCATGTATCTATTTCTATTCTTCTGATTATTAAGAATATTGAGAATAAGCATGCTTACTCGGCTAACAGGTAATGCCTGCTGATCAGTTATTTCAATAATATCATCTGCTTTTTCTGCAATATTTTTAAAAACACTTGTTTTGTATTTATCAAATCGACCTTTTGCTTTCGACCATATCTTGGTCTTAATTGGTCCTGGCTGAATACAGATAACATCGATGTCAAGAAACTTAAGTTCCCTTCTGTAAATATCCACTAAGCATTCTAGTGCATGCTTTGACACACAATATGGCCCATTAAATGGTGTTGCAAATATTCCTGATACCGAACTTATAAATACAATTCTTGGCTTTAAGGATTGTTGTCCTCCAAGTAAAGGGATAATTCTATTTGTTATCTTTCTGGTTGCAATCAGGTTTACATTCATCTGCTTTTCAAAATCTTCATCTGAAATCATATGCATAATACCAGGAACAGCAATACCTGCATTGTTAATAAGCGCAAATAGAGACTGTCCTCCCAATTCGGTTTTTAAAGTCATAATACAATCATCCAAAGCATTGTCATCTGTTATATCAAATCTGAAACATGTAAGCTTATCCGGAAATGTTTTTAAGAGCTTTAATTGGTCCTCTAATTTTCTTACAGTACCATAAACATGAAAACCGTTATTGATTAAAACTTTTGTTGTATCTAGACCAATTCCGCTTGATATACCTGTTATAAATACTTTTTTACGCATAATTGCATTTTTTCTAAGATAATATTTGATATCGGTTGAACTGCATGAAAATTGAACATAAATTCGATCAAAGCTTTATATTTTTGTATCATAATCCAGAATTGTTTATGAGATTTACATTCTTACTTGCTATTATCTTGATTGCTTCCTGTAAAACGGATTCAGAAAACAATCAGACCGTTATGCCTGAAAACCTTCAAGGTACCTGGCAAGTCATTTCTGCCAAAAGAAATAATAGAAATGCACTTTCACTAGTCAATTCTGAATTTTATATCAGTAAAGATAAATTTTCAACCAATTTTCTTCCAGATACAACCCCTTATGCCTATTCTTATGATGGCAAGCAATTAAAAGTGATGGATCCCGCAAATAGCAGCTTTCGTGTCACAAAAAAGACTAAGGACACCTTGATATTTAATACGATTATTAAAAACTTTGATTTTAGCTTTACGGCTGTAGCCAAAAAAGAAATCAATGATGAGTAGATTTATAGTATGCCTATGTATTTGTTTTTTGTTTGTTAAAAACATTTCTGCTATAGGCGTTAGTATAAGCATCTGTGAATTCAAAAGAGGAGACCTTAATTACATAGAATTATATAGTAAGTTTAAAAGCAATTCTTTGCAATGGGCCAGTCGCCCAGACGATATGCTCCACCTCTACTCTCAAATGGAAATGCTTTGTTTGATTTCCAAAAGTGAAGAATTGGTCATTGCAGAAAAGTACAATATTCAAAGCCCTGAACTGGATTCTCCTAGTGATTATTGGGACATGAGGAGATTTTTGCTTGAACAAGGATCTTATAATATTACTCTTAAGTTTGTCGACCTAAACAATGTAAGTGATACGATGACTTTTGAGCAGAATATCAACATTAGTTTGTCTGATTCTTCAGCTCAGTTTTCAGATATTTTGCTTCTTGAATCTATAGATAGACCAGAGAGTAAGCTAGCTTTTCAAAGGATGGATTTTAGCTATGAGCCATTGGAATTTAATTTGCTTAATGCTGCCACTAATGAATTTATATTTTACACAGAATTATACAATTTGAATCAACAGTTTGATGAGCTAATGTTTGTCAAATATTTTGTTGAAAATGAAGAGGCTGACGGATTTGACAAGTACAGTAAAACAGGATATAAAAAAATAAAGCCAGACAGTCTCAACAGACTTCTGATTTCGTTTTCAGCAAAAGAACTGGTGAGTGGAAATTATATTCTTCATCTAGAATTGAATGAAAAGAGTAAAAAAAGGATTTCCTCTAAGCAAATACATTTTTCGGTTTACAATCCTGTTGAGGATTATAAAATAAGGTATACACCGGATGCTTCCTTTGAAAGCTCTTTCTTTCAGTACTTTACTGAAGATGAACTGAACTACAGCCTAAAAGCCATATTCCCGAGAGTTGGAAACAATATGACGGAAATTCTAAATTATATTATCAGGAATAAAGAACTTAAGCCTAAGAAATATTTTCTCTATAATTTCTGGTCTTCTTTTTCTATTGATAAAATGCAGGAGAACTATGACGCTTACATGGCAGTTGCAAGAGCTGTTGACAATAGTTACACGACTAATGTATTTTTCGGTTTTGAAACCGATAGAGGAAGAATCTTTATGAAATATGGCAAACCAGATGATACTGTCTTTGAAGAAGATGAGCAGACTGCACCACCGTATGAAATTTGGATTTACAATTATATTGAGGAGACGCAGCAAACAAACGTTAAGTTTTTATTCTACAATCCATCCTTAGCAACCAATGATTTCATTCTTTTGCATTCCAACTGCAGAGGTGAACAGAATAATCCTAGGTGGGAATTGGATCTTTACAGCGATGCCTATATTGAACAACCCAATAATTATATTGATGGCAGGCAAATGCCAGACAATTTTAATCGTAATGCAAGAAGGTACTTTAACGATTTTTAAAAATCAATAATTGAAAGCACTAGATATTGCAGTTGTTCAGGGACAAATAAAATGGCACGATTCTAAAGCCAACATAGATCATTTTTCTAAGATTTTGGGAGCCTATACTATTGAAGTGCAAAGGCTTATCGTCTTACCTGAAATGTGGTCGACTGGATTTACTATGAAAGCAGAAAAGTATGCTTATGCCCATGATGCTGCCTTGGACAAAATGAAGGAGTGGAGTAATATCTATAGTTCAGCTGTAATGGGTTCGCTTATCGCAAAAGTTGATAACAAATTTTATAACAGGCTGTATTGCATTGATAACGGAAGTGTAATTGACTGGTATGACAAAAGACATTTATTTGCTTTTGCTGGAGAAAATATAAGTTTTACGAAAGGTAATGATAAGAAAATAGTAGAACTGGATGGTTGGAAAATATGCCTTAACATTTGCTATGATCTTAGATTTCCTGTGTGGTCAAGAAACTATGAAGATTATGATATCTTATTGTATACTGCCAATTGGCCAGACAAACGCTTGTTAGCATGGGATTCTCTCTTAAGAGCTAGGGCTATTGAAAACCAATGCTATGTGATAGGAGCCAATTGCATTGGTAGGGATGTTTGGAACAACGAATATTCAGGATATTCAAAAGTTTACAGCTTTGATGGTGAAGCTCTAACTGAATTTACAACCAAGGAAACAATCATAAAGGCATCACTTGATAAAGTGACTTTAGAGCAATTCAGAAAATCATTCCCTTTTCTCAATGACAAAGATCAATTAAGTGAGCTATAAGCTCTATATCTTACCTAATGGATTGAAAATAAAGGATTAAGCTTTCATATTCCGCTTCGGATAATTTGGCTTCATCATGCAACCACTTATAAGACTTGAAAGGCATTCTCCTTTTTTGAAGAACTTCTATACATTCATCAATTTTTCTCCTTTTTTTGACGGCGTCATAACTATTCCATTTTGAAAAATTCAAATTTTCTCTCCCAAACTCAATATGACCATTTATCCACCAGGATAATGGTTCAATATTGGTGTACCACGGAAAATCGGTTTGGTGAGAGTGACAATCCTTACAGGCGCGCCTTAAAAGAGAACTTACTTCTAATGGAACATTTTCCATTTTAAAAAAATCTTCTGAATCAATGGTTTCAGGTAGGGATTTATCGATGCTGAAGACCTGCAAAATCAAGAAAACACCAAGTAATGAAAGAAGAATATTTTTTTTGGTAATTTTTTTCATCTGTAAAGAATTTAATTGGAAAAAATGTCTTGGAAGATTTACATCAAATTTGAATGCTCTGATCAATTATAACTACATTTGGCGGAAATTCAAGCATTAATATTCGATTGCTAACCAATTTTATATCAAATTTTGAGTCTAACAATATGAGAGTTTCACTTTCCATTTTTATTATTGCAATAATATCACTTTTTTCTTCAGCAGGAATTTCACAACAAAGTTCTATAAGAGGTCATATTTATGATGCCAAATCAGGAGAGCCAGTAATTTTTGCTAATGTTTCACTTTTGGAATCTACAATAGGTGCAACGACAGACGATAATGGATTCTTTACCATTGCAGGGGTAGAGGAGGGTACTTATATTCTTAAAGTAAGCTATCTGGGTTATGAAGAACAAACTGTAGAGGTAATATTTGTCGGAAATAAGATCAATTATTACAGAGTTGAACTTATAGAAAGTGGGATTAATATTGGGACAGTAAATATTTCGGCGAGCAAACAGCAAGCAAGGGCAGAAGTTCAGATTTCCAAACTGAATGTTAGTAAGAGACAAATTGAATCTTTGCCGTCTACGGGAGGAGACGCGGATATACTTCAATACTTACAAGTACTTCCAGGTATAATTTCAACGGGAGATCAAGGAGGACAGCTTTATGTTCGTGGTGGTAGCCCAGTTCAGAATAAAATACTATTGGATGGATTGACCATTTATAACCCATTTCACTCCATAGGATTTTATTCAACTTTTGAAACAGAACTTATCAGAAATGTTGAAGTTTTAACCGGAGGGTTTAACGCTGAACATGGAGGAAGGATTTCAGCTGTTGTTGATATTACAACAAGAGAAGGGAATAAAAAACATTTAGGAGGACAATTATCGGCAAGCCCATTTATGGTTAAGACATTGTTTGAAGGTCCAATTGTAAAATTGAAAAATGATGGAGGAAGTGTCTCATTTGCTTTAGCTTCTAAAAAATCCATAATCGAAGAAACTTCAACATCACTTTATCCATATGCAAGTGTAAATGACACCATTGGCTTACCGTTTAGATTTACGGATACCTATGGAAAACTTTCCTTTGTAACAGAAAATGGTTCTAAATTCAATCTTTTTGGATTTAATTTTGATGATTCATTTGACAACCCATTGGTAGCAAGAGTAGATTGGAAAAATTCTGGTGGTGGAATGAGTTTTGATCTTTTACCTACGGCTAGTCCAATAACTTTAAATGGTTTGGTTGGATTTTCACAGTACGAAACATCAATTCAAGAAGCAGATGAAGATCCAAGAAGCAGTTTTATCAGGGAGTATGTATTGGGGTTGAATTTTAATTATTTTTCAAACGCCTATACTCTTAAATATGGATTGGAAGTAAAAAGCATAAGAACGGAATTTGATTTTACCAATCCATTTGGACTTAGACTAAATCAATTTCAGAATACAACTGAAATGTCAGGATTTTTTAAATTTAAAAGATCATGGGAAAAAGTTGTTTTTGAGCCGGGACTTAGATTTCAATACTATGCATCTTTAGGAGAATTTTCTATTGAACCAAGATTGGGTTTGAAATGGAATGTTACAGATAAAACAAGGATTAAAGCAGCCGCTGGGATATATACACAAAATTTGATTTCTACTTCCAATGAGCGTGATGTTGTTAACTTGTTCAATGGATTCTTATCCGGTCCAGAAAGTCAATTTGACGATCTTAATGGGGACAGAGTAACATCAAAATTACAGAAGTCAAGGCACTTGGTTTTTGGCGTTGAACAAGATGTAACTGATAATTTGACGCTTAATATTGAGGGATACTTAAAAGACTTTCCTCAGTTGATTGTTGTTAACCGAAACAAAACCAGTTCGACTCAGTCTGATTATACGACAGAAGAGGGACAAGCTTATGGCGTTGATTTTTCAGCCAAATATGAAACTGGGGGATGGTATTTATGGGCTACTTATACACTTGGCTTTGTGGATCGCTTCGATGGAGAACAAGAATACCCAACTGTCTTTGATAGGAGACACAATGTAAACTTTCTGACGAGTTATACTTTTGGTGCCGATCAAGATTGGCAAGTAAGTTTAAGGTGGAATTTTGGATCAGGATTTCCATTTACAAAAACTCAGGCTTTTTACAATCAACTTTCATTGCGTGATGGTGCAAGTACTAGCTATGAAACAGAAAACCCATCAAATATTGGTATTTTATTCTCAGATGAAAGAAATGGGGGAAGACTACCAAATTACCATAGATTAGACGTTTCAGTTCGTAAGACGTTTACCTTTTCCGATTATATGAATATGGAATTGGTAGCTAGTGCTTCAAACCTATACGATCGTGACAATATATTCTATTTTGATCGTATTCGTTTCGAACGGGTAAATCAACTCCCTATTATTCCTTCTCTTGGTTTAAGATTAAACTTTTAGTCTAGATTTTTAGTAATATTGCGTTGAAAATTAAACCTATAAAAAACAATGATAGAGGGCTTTGAAAAATTATCATCTGAGCAATTTGAAACGCTTAAAAAAGCAATTAGCTGGATCACTATTTTAATCGCTGGTGCTGATGGAAAAATTGATAACACTGAAAAAGAGTGGGCAGAAAAAATTACTGAAATCAGAAGTTATAGTCTTAAAGGGGATTTGATTCACTTTTATCAGGAAGTTGGAAAAGACTTCCATGATAGTCTTGATAATTTAATATCAGAATTACCTGAAAATAAAGATCAGCGCAGAACTATCTTAACAGAAAGAATAGCTACGATCAATAGCATCATGCCAAGCTTGGATTCTGACATAGCTGTAGAACTATATGAATCATATAAGTCTTTTGCCAAGCACGTCGCAAAATCTTCAGGTGGTTTTTTAGGAATGATGAGTATTACTAAGGAAGAGAGAGCACTTATTGATCTTCCTATGTTAAACGAAGTATACTACGAAGAAGAGTAGTAAAGTATTTCTTCTTTTAATACTCTAGAGATTGATTCATATTAAACAAAACATATTTGTCAATGATAAATTATCTTCAATCTCTTTTGGACGAGATTTCAGTCCACTATGTGCCTAATAGGATAGAGTCGGATGCTCCAACTATGTCTACTGGTGCAATAAGAGTCAGCGATGAACCTCTAAAGGATTTTCTTCTAAAGATGTTTTTCAGCGGGTTCAAGGAACCTGATTATTATTCTTTTGATAATATAGATGAGGATTACAATATTATGTATTCTCTAGCTAAGCAAATCTTTGAATCACCGAATCAATTGCATCAGTCGTCTATGTTGATTGCAGATCATTTATTTAAACAATCTAATCACCCGAATATTAAGTCAGGTGAACTTATGATGGCTTATGTAGATGAGGTGCTTATCGATGATGAGATGCTTTCCGCAATTGCTATTGTAAAGTCTGAATCAAAGGAGCAATTCATGAAATTGGATCAGAATCATAGTGATTTTCTAATGACCTTGGAAAAGGGAATATATCCATCTAAAATTGATAAGGCCTGTATAATTTTCAATACCAATGCAAGTACAGGCTACAAGTGCTGTGTCTTGGACAAAACCAAACCAGGTGAGGAGTCTGTATTTTGGAATAAGAAATTTCTTGACATAAAGCCATTCTTTAATGATTATCAAAAAACGAAAGTTTATATTCAAGCGACTAAGAGCTTTATCGATGAGAGGATGAAGCCATTATATGATGTTGAAAAACAAGATGAAGCTTTTTTATTGAACAGTTCGAAATCATATTTTGAAACGCATGAAGATTTTGAAGAGGAAGGTTTTTTGAATGAATTATTCGGTGAGCAGGATGCGATCAAACAAGAGTTTAAAGATTATAAGCAAGACTACGAAGACGAGAAAGGACTCCAAGTATTTGATGATTTTAAAGTTTCCAATGCTGCAGTTAAAAATCAATCCAGAGTTTTTAAATCTGTGATAAAGCTTGACAAGAATTTTCATGTTTATGTTCACGGCAATAGAAATATGATAGAAAAAGGTGTTGATGATGAGGGGCGTAAATTCTATAAGCTGTATTTTAACGATGAACACTAAAATGCAGATTCAGAATGTATGAATCAGAGATACGCGAATCCTACAGCAGAGTAAAAGATTATGTACATCGTACACCAATTCTAACATCAAGATTAATCAATGAGTTAGCCCAAGCCGAGGTTTACTTTAAATGTGAAAATTTTCAGAAAATGGGTGCTTTTAAAATGCGGGGCGCAAGCAATGCTATTTTAAAGATACCAGAGACCATCCGCAGTAGAGGTGTTGTAACTCATTCATCGGGAAACATGGCGCAAGCAGTAGCCTTAAGTGCAAAAAACTTGGGTATTCCTGCCTATATCGTAATGCCAGATAATGCCCCTCAAGTAAAAATGAATGCTGTTAAAGATTACGGAGGTATTATTACCATTTGTGCCTCAACAATTGAGGCTAGGGAAGCAGCGTCTTCGGAAATTGCAAAAAATACAGGTGCAATTTTTTTACATCCCTCAAATGATTTAGATGTGATTTTGGGTCAGGGTACAGCAGCTTTTGAGTTATTGATGGATAAACCAGATCTTGACAGTATAATTGTCCCTGTCGGTGGTGGTGGATTATTGGCAGGTACTGCAATTGCAGCAAATGTCTTATCTAAGAAATGTAAGGTATTTGCTGGGGAACCTAGGGAAGCTGATGATGCATACAGGTCGTTAATTTCTGGTCAGATTGAATATAATAAAACTTCATATACAATAGCTGATGGCTTAAGAACTCATTTGGGTGATATAAATTTTCCTATTATTCAAAAATTGGTAAAGGGAATAGTACGTGTAGAGGAAAAAGAAATTATTAACGCTATGCACATGATTTATGAGCGATTAAAGATTGTTATTGAACCTTCAAGTGCAGTTCCATTGGCTGCGTTAATGAATTCGGTTGGTAAGTTTAAGGGGCAGAAAGTTGGAATTATCTTGACAGGAGGTAATGTGGATTTAAGCAAACTTCCTTTTTAGATTTTCTTTTTATTCTGGTTTGGTTATTTCATTAGATAATTTTCTTTGGCTTTTACTTAAATATCTTCTAAACACTCCTCCAGTAATATTATTAACATCAAACTCCACGATAAAAGCTTCTTTATCAATAGCGTTTACTATATTATAAGTTTTTCTAATATCTATACGATTGATTATTAGATGAATAATGTCTCCATCCTTTTGTATTCCACTATTCCCATATCCTCGAGAAAACTTATAAACGGTAATTCCTGTACCCATTTCCTGAACTATATTTTGTTCTACTTCAATACTAGATTTTGAGATAATCATCATTCCTACATAGTCTTCAAATCCTTTAATAAAAAAATCTATAACTCTGGTAGTGACTAAGTAAGTCAAAGTAGAATACATTGCTGTTTCCATTGATATTAGGAAACCTGTAATAATAAAAAGTATAGTATTGAAAAATAGGATGATACCACCTATACTGAAACCGAAACGATTATTAATATAAATACCAAGTATTTCTGATCCATCAAGGACGGTGCCATTACGAATTGCAATACCTATCCCGGCACCTAGAAAAATGCCACCAAATATGGCAATTAGCAATTTATCATCTGTGATAGGCATAAAGTTTTCTAAATGAATAATAATGGCTAAGCCAATTATTGATATGACAGATTTAAAGACTATGGTTTTTGAAACGGTGAACCATGCCAAAATTAGAAATGGAATAGAAATAAGAATAAGTGAAATAGAAATATTGAAATCATATAATTCATTGATTAAAATTGCAATTCCGGTTACACCACCATCTAGAAATCCATTAGGCAGGAGAAAAGCCTTTAGTCCAATACTGGCTAATACTATTCCAAGTAATATTTGGGCATACTCTTGTAAGGCGTTAGTTGTTATTTTCATATTGTTTTAGCTTAGGCGCAAATGTTATTATCTCATTACATATTGCAATATCTTAAGTTATTTTTTGGCAATTGATTTATTATAATTCGTCATTTTACTTAACTTAATTGATTTTGATAAAGTTAATCAACGTATACCCAGTATCTGAACATAGGGAAGCTAATAAAGATGCCAATAATAATAGCTATAATAATCTTGGATAGCATATATTGAATACCAAAAAACTCAGTGAAGAGATAGATTCCTCCCATATTTAACAGTAAGATTAATACACTGACAGCAATATATCTCAAGGCTTGATGCAAGATTTTTTTTCTTGTGCTTTCAAATGCCCAATAGCGTAATATTACAAAGCTAGTCACGGCACCTAGAGCACTTGCAATACCAGCAGAAATAACATAGAATATACCGATGTATTCAGTAAGGACAAAGAGGCTGACAATATCAACAGATGTGGCGGTGATGGCGCCTATTTGAGACCTAAAGAATGATTTAAGAAATGGAATATGTGATTCGATAGCTGTAGACTTAATAACTTGTCAATTAAGATTAATTATTTAAGATAGAATAAAGTGATTAATAAGATGCAAACATATGCAGGTGTACACTCCGGCAAGAACATCATCAAGCATGACTCCCCATCCTCCTTTTAGGTTTTTATCTACATAACGGATTCCCAGAGGTTTCAAAATATCAAAAAAGCGAAATAAAACAAATGCAAGCCATATATTCAATGATGTGAGTGGTAACATCACTACACTTACCAAAATGCCGATAAATTCATCAATAACAACTCTTGAGGGGTCGTCTCCCCACTCACTATACAGTTTGTCTGTACTCCAAACACCAATTAATGTTAATACGCCAATGAGAACTAATAAAATTCCCAATGGGAGGGGAGTATTGGTAAAATTAAAGAGGTATAAAAAGAGAACGGCTCCTAATGCCCCAAAAGTACCAGGAGCGAAAGGAGCCATTCCTAAACCTAAAACGGTTACTATGGCTTTATGAAGTAACATACTATTCGTAATCCTGACCTAGGTGATGGATTAAATCATGTCCACCGATATATCTAAGCGTATTTTCTAATTTGTGTAATTGTTTGAATATATCATGGATAGCCTGTCTACCTTTAGGCGCTTGTGGCGATTTTAAGTAGAATGAAAGCCATTCTTGAATTCCTGACATTCCAGCTCTTTTAGATAAATCTAAGAATATTGCCAAATCCAATACAATTGGAGCAGCTAAAATAGAATCTCTACAAAGGAAATCGATTTTGATCTGCATAGGGTAATTTAACCAACCAGAAATATCGATATTATCCCATCCTTCTTTATTGTCTCCACGAGGTGGATAGTAATTGATTCTTACTTTATGGTAGAAGTCTTTATACAATTCAGGATATAAGTCAGGTTCAAAAATTTCTTCTAGTACCCCTAATTTTGAAACTTCTTTCGTCTTGAAGTTATCTGGATCATCCAATACTTCACCATCTCTGTTGCCAAGAATGTTAGTCGAAAACCATCCATTAACTGCAAGAGCTCTTGCTTTTAATCCTGGCGCTAAAATAGTTTTCATTAAAGTCTGACCTGTCTTGAAATCTTTTCCAGCAATTGGAGTCTGCGTTTTCTTAGCCAAATCTACTAATGCAGGAATATCACAACTTAAGTTAGGTGCTCCATTTGCATAAGGAACGCCCATTTTAATTGCTGCATAAGCATAAATCATACTTGGTGCAATTTGAGGATCGTTTTCTTTAAGACCTTTTTCAAAAGCTTCGATTGTTTTATGAACTTTTCCTTCTTCTATATAAATTTCAGTAGACCCACACCATACCATTACAAGACGGCTACATTTATTGTCCGTTTTGAATTTTTTAATATCCGCCATTAAAGCTTTAGCTAAAGCCATTTTGGTTTTCGATTTTTTTACATGTGTGCCGCTTAATTTTTTGACATAATTTTTGTCAAAAACAGCCTTCATAGGTGTGATTTTTGAAAGAGGTGCTTTTAATTTGTTCAAGAGATTAATGTCAAGAACATTGGCATGTACTGCGGCCTCATACATATTATCTTTAAAGATGTCCCAGCCACCAAAAGCAAGGTTTTTAAGGTTTTGAATAGGTACTACCTCACTGATTAAAGGCTTGTTAGGTTTAGTTGTTCTTTTTCCAATTCGAACACGACCCATTTGAGATAATGATCCAATTGGTTGAGCTATGCCCTTATTAACAGCTAAAACACCTGCAATAAAAGTTGTTGCAACTGCTCCCATTCCTGGAAGTAATATGCCAAGTTTTCCACTAGCCGGATCGACTGAAATACTGTTGTTTACTTGTTGTTTACTCATCTTTTTATAGTAATTTATTCTGTTTATACCATCTAATTGTTTCTTCAAGACCATTTTGAAGATCGAATTCGGCTGCGAAGTTAAAATCTTTTTTTAAGTCTGAGGTATCTACAGCAAAAGACCTTACAAAATACTCCTTAATCTTGTTCCTATTTAAGATTGGAACCTTACCTCTAAATCTCCCATTCATTTCCGAAATAACTGCCAAAATCTTTAATACGGCAATGGGTATTGTAATTTTGATCGTTTTTTTCTTTAGTAAGGTTTTTACGATTTGATTGAGTTTATCAGCTTTATACAAATTCCCATCTGAAACGAAATAGGCTTTGTTTATATGCGGGGATTCCAAAGAATTTATGACCAGTCTACTTAAATCTTTAACGTATATAAAAGTTTGAGTTTGTTCTCCAAAACCAACTTTGAGCTCAAGCCCTCTATTGATCGTTTTATATAGTTCAAGCATATCCATATCTCTTGGGCCATAAACTGCAGTTGGTCGAAAAATTAAACTTGGGATATTGGTAAAGGTCTGAACAAATTGTTCCGCCTGAAGCTTTGACTCTCCATACCAGGTAGTAGGATGAGGTGCTGACCCTGAATCTAGTATTTGTTTGAATTGGTAGTCTGCTGGACCATGAGAAGCAAGGCTGCTTATTAGAATTAATTTATTGGGTACAACATTTTCTTCCAATAAGATTCTACAGAATTTTCTGGTATAGGCGGCATTAACTTTGAAATAGGTTTCCTTGTCCAATGCATTTGTTACGCCAGCATTTAAGATGATATAATCAAATTGGTGTGAGCGAAGTTGTTCTCTAAGATTATTTTCATTTTCAAAATCGTAATAGAAGAAATTAATCCTTGGATCTTGCAAGTACTTAAGATTACTGTTTTTTCTCACACCAGCAAAAACATTGAAATTGTGTTTTATGGCTTCTTCAACCAGATAACTGCCAACGAATCCATTACTTCCGGTGATTAGGATTTTTGCACTCATGCATCAATTTAGGAAAGTGGTAATTTGTAAATTCGGTAAGTTTTGTATTTAATACCGTTAAGTTTTTCAGCTGAACTAACCATCTCCTGATTGCTTTCAAGAATCCAGGATGCTTCGCCTCCGATAAGTTTTCTTTTCCTGGCTTCAAGTATGTTTTTAGCAAAAAATATTGCCTCAATGCCTTTTTTGCGATACTCTTCTAGAATTCCTGTTGCAAGAATTCTAACCGTTTTTACTTTCTTTTTATTTAGCAAAAGCTTAAAAATATTGAAAGGGAATAGTCTTCCTTTTTTAAAGTTTATGGTTATTTCATTGATATTGGGCAGGGATATTGAAAAACCAACGGCTCTTCCGTCATGTTCTGCTATATAGGCAAAATCTTCATCAGCAAGCATCTTCAACCCATCAGCTAAATGTTTAAATTCGCTGTCTGTAAATGGAACAAAGCCCCAATTGTTTTCCCATGCCTCGTTATATATCTGTTTGATCTTTGCTATTTCAGCTTTAAAGTTTTTGATAGATATGTTTCTTATGGTAATACCAGTTCGTTTCAATCTATCTTCAAGCATTTGCGACAGCTTAATAGACTTATCCGAAGCTTCTAATGAATAGATCATGAATGCATAGAGGTCCATTTCTTTTTCAAGACCAAGACTTTTAAGAATGCGGTCATAATAGGGGGCATTATAGGTCATCATGATTTTAGGCGGTTCCTCAAAACCTTCAACCAAAAACCCAGCTGTTTCATTGGTTGTGAAATTGGTAGGTCCCATTAGATAATCAAAATCATGTAAGGCCAACCATTCTTTCGCAGCTTCTAGCAAAGCCTTTGCTACTTCACTAGATTCTATGAATTCAAAGAAACCAAAGAATCCGATATTCGATTTATGATATTCGTTGTAACGATCATTTTTTATAGCGGCAATTCTTCCTACGATTCGACTGTTATCATAAGCAAGGAAGCATTTAATATCTCCATATTCATAGAATGGGTATTTTTTTCGATCAAACATTTCTTTTTGTGCCAAAAATAATTCGGGAACATAATTCGGATCGTCTTTATACAATTCATGTGCAAAATCAATGAATTGATTGATTTGCTTTTTATGGACAGCTTCTCTTATCTCAAGTGCCATTGTACTATTTTAATGGAGTAATTCCATTCATTAGAAAGGATTGTATTCAGCAATTTATACTTCTACTTCGTCATTGATTTGCGTATCAAACACACCTATCTGTGTAGAAATATTGTAGATTTTATCTATTGCTTCTTGTATTTGATCAAGCGTATGAGTAGCCATCAAGGAGAACCTAATCAAAGATGAAGTACTTGGTACCGCGGGTGAAACTACTGGATTAACAAATACGCCTTGATCAAGTAAAAGTTTGGTCAGTTTGAATGTTTTAAAATCATCTCTGATCATAATAGGGATAATGGGTGTTTCTGTATGACCGGTATCAAATCCATACGCATTGAGAAGTTTCATTGCAAAGTGGGTATTGTCCCAAAGTCTATCTAATCTTTCTGGTTCCTCTCTCATGATGTCCAGAGCAGCAATAACACTAGCAGCATTTGCCGGTGCTATACTGGCACTAAAAATCAAAGATCTAGCATTGTGCTTCAAATAGTTGATAGTTGCCTCATCAGAAGCAACAAAACCCCCTATAGAAGCAAGAGACTTACTAAATGTCCCCATAATAAGATCTATATCGTCTGTTAAGCCAAAATGATCTGCGGTACCTCTACCGTTTTTACCTATAACACCTAATCCATGCGCATCATCTACAAAGATATTGGCTTTGTATTTTTTAGCTAATTGGACAATTTCAGGCAGTTTGGCGATGTCTCCTTCCATGCTGAAAACACCATCGACTGCAATCAATTTAATTTTGTCATGTTCACATTTGGAAAGAATTTTTTCCAGTGAGTCCATATCATTATGTCTGTATTTTAGAACCTTAGCAAAAGAAAGTCTTGAACCATCAATAATACAAGCATGATCTAGGTCATCAATTATGATGTAATCGTTTCTGCCTGGAATAGAAGAAATCACGCCAAGATTTACTTGAAATCCAGTACTAAAGACTAGAGCGGCTTCCTTGCCAACAAAGTCAGCTAATTCTTCTTCTAACTTAAGGTGGATATCAAGAGTACCATTCAAAAAACGTGAGCCAGCACAGCCAGAGCCATATTTATCAATGGCTGCTTTTGAAGCTTCTTTTAATTTTGGATGATTGGTTAAACCCAAATAACTGTTGGATCCAAACATGAGTACATCCTGTCCATTAATTTTAACAACGGTATCTTGCTCAGATTCAATGGTTCGAAAATAAGGGTATAAGCCCATTTCTTGAACCTTTTGAGGGATATCGTATGCCTCCATTTTTTGTTTAAGCATGACTTTAGTTTTAGTTCTTTTCGATATATGAAATGGCATTTTTATACCAAATCGGTACAAATTTACGATTTACTAGATATTCTGTAATAAATAATCCTATAATACCACAAACAATTCCAATCACGATATCAATAATATAGTGATGTGATGTATAGACTGCACCGTACCAAATTCCTATCAAGCTAATGAAAAATAGGGCAGTCAGGAAATAGTTTTTGAATTTAAGCGAGTAATAGACTAAGATAAGTGGAAAAGCAGCATGCATTGAAGGCATAGCTCCAAATGTATTGGTTCCCTGTGAATACATGGTTTGATATAGTGTTAATCCAGTGATTTCATCAAATCTGGCCAATCCAGCAGCATTTCCAGGTACCGAACTAATCAATTCATTGCCGTATTCAAAATAATACCATGGTGGAGCTGCAGGATAGACAATATATCCTATAAATCCAATAAGGTTAGCGATTAGAAAGCACAACCAAAAGTCGAATCCAATTTTTGACTTTTTACTGAAAAAAACAATAAATCCAAAAATTATTGGGAAGGGCACCCATGTAATATAAAAGCTGCCAGAAAATAAATCTGAGAATATATTCAGATTATCCAAAAAATACTCATTAACGGATATTTTCTCCCCCCCACTATAAATACCGAATAGCTTTAATTCAAGGTTATATAAATCTTCAATATGGATCGGAAAGACATTAATTTTTTGCAAAGCACGCAATGAGCTATAAAGAGTTAGATAAATAAAGAATGGTGAAAAGATTACAAAGATTTGACGACTTGACTTATTAAAGAAGAAAAAGCATAACAGTAATATGTAAAAGTAATATTCAGAGGGCGTTGGCCCAATCAAAAAAGCAAACCAGGACCAATACAGTATTGTAATTATTGCGAATCCAATGAGTGATTTTCTTGAAAAACGATCAAATAAAATATTTTCGCCCATTACTTACTAAATCAAGATCTTTTGATAAGTAGGAAATTGCGTTAAAACGTCAGTTCCATATAACTCAATGTATTCTACTTTTGGGAATAAGCCGAATTCATTAGCATATACATAAATGTTATGTAGTTGAGCATCTTGACCATTCATTTTTGTAATAATCTGATATTGGTCTTGAACATTTTTAACAATAAAAAATCTCAACACATGATAAGAATCCATATTAAACTCATAAAGGCCATTTGATATCTTGCTTGCACTGTATCCAAAAGCTTTTGTTTGTATATAATTCAGTGCTTCACGAGTACCACCAGCAGAATATTTTATCCAAAAAACCCGCATTGGGTAATCTTCATTAATGCTTCCTGTCACGCCTTCATTAAGGGCATAGACAACGGTATTGGTATTCAGATTCCTCTGAATATAAAAGAGTAGGTTATCAATGTTTTGAGGCACTGGATAGGTTTCTGGAAGACCTCTTTCTCCTTGAATTGTAAACTGTGATTTATTTAATTCCGTTAGCATTTAGTGTTTTAATTTGGATATTCTTTGATATGCCCAAATATAGGAACACTTGTATAAGAAAGTGGCGTCAAAACCAAAAATTGGACAGATTAGACATATTTTTATATTAAAGTAAATTTAGCTAGCCGTCTTGCTGAGTTCTGCTTTGGCAAAAGTGAGTCTTTTAATTGCAGTCATATTGGCTGAAACTGCTAAGAAGAAGATAGACCAACTGAATACAGAAATTGTTTCATATAAAGGTTGAGGTAACCAATCAACATTAATTCTAAATTCTGCACCTATCTTATTTGAAATAATGCTAGTAGCTATACTGGCAAAGGCGACTAATACAACACGCTCTGGTCTTTGCATTAATCCTACACTTGCAACTACGCCTAGGCCTTCAGCTCTCGCTCTGGTATAACTCACCATTATTGACCCAATCATAGCAAAAAAACAAAATATAGAGGTTAGAAGATATCCTTGGTTTACTGTGTAATAACAGAATCCAAAAAACATAATCAATTCACTATACCGATCAATTACGGAATCAAATAAAGCACCAAAAGGTTGAGCTTGATTATTTACTCTTGCAAGTCTGCCATCAACCATATCCATTGCTCCAGCTATTAAAATTATGATACCTGCCATACCGATATACCTGTGATTGTTTCTATCTCCCATTTCGGCACCATAAATCAATACTACAGTAGAGGCAACTGTTAGAAGAAATCCTAGCATAGTTACCATATTTGGTGTAATCCCCAACTTAATGAGCAGTTTGACAAAGGGATCAAGAACTTTATATGCTAATTCTTGTAATTGTTGTTTTAGCTTATTCATTTAATACGTCCTCTAGGGGTCATATTATGTAGATTAGTTAAAAATATCCAATAATCAACATAATAAAAAAGAAGCCGAAATTTAGCCTTTAATCTTTCAAATCTTAAATTGTGGGCGTTTTTTTATGAAAAAAGATATATTCTTCATCACAAATCAATTCAAATGCAATATTATGATAAGTGCTAAAATTGCAGGATTAGGGTTTTATGTCCCGGAGCGCATCGTAACGAATGATGAATTGGCTCAATATATGGATACATCAGATGAATGGATTCAAGAGAGAACTGGAATCAAGGAAAGAAGGTATGCCTCAAAACATAATGAATCTACAACTTCAATGGCCAAGATAGCTTCAGAAATAGCGATTCAACGTGCAGGTCTTGACAAGAAAGATATTGATTTCATAATTTTCGCAACCCTTAGTCCAGATTATTACTTTCCTGGTTGTGGTGTTTTGTTACAAAGGGAATTGGGTATTACAAAGACTGAAATAGGTGCTTTAGATATTAGAAATCAATGTTCAGGATTTATATATGGATTATCTGTTGCAGATCAGTTTATTAAAAGTGGGATGTATAAAAACATATTACTCGTCGGATCAGAAAAACATTCAATGGGTCTGGATTATTCAACGGAAGGTAGAAATGTTACGGTCATTTTTGGCGATGGTGCTGGTGCCGTTGTAATCCAGGCAACGGAAGAAGAAGGAAAGGGAATACTAACAACCCACCTTCATTCAGATGGTACTCACGCTGAAGAGCTGGCATTCATAAGTCCTGGTGCACATGGCGGGTACTTTGGAGATCAAGAGAAATATGGCTTTCCAAGTGAAGACACGCCTGGTGGATTGTTTCTAACGCAAAAAATGATCGATGATGGTAAGATTTTTCCAAACATGAACGGTCAATTGGTTTTTAAAAATGCTGTTGTGAAATTTACTAAAGTGATCAAAGAGGCATTGGCTAAAACGAAGTTAAAACCTGAAGATATATCTTTGTTAGTTCCTCATCAAGCAAATTTAAGAATTAGCCAGTTTGTTCAAAAAACATTTGGATTACGTGACGAACAGGTACAAAATAATATTGAGAAATATGGTAACACAACAGCAGCATCTATTCCTATTGCGTTAACTGAAGCATGGGAAGAAGGAAAGGTAAACGATGGTGATTTAATATGCCTGGCCGCATTTGGTTCAGGTTTCACATGGGGAAGTGCATTAATAAGATGGTAGAAAACAATTTAGACATTTTAGCAATTGGCGTGCATCCTGATGATGTAGAATTAGGATGTGGAGCAACATTGATAAAGCATGTTGACCTAGGATACAAAGTGGGTATTTTAGATCTAACGAAAGGAGAACTGGGCACACGAGGTAATGCCGAGTTAAGATTAAAGGAGGCTAATGATGCAAAAGACTATGCTGGAATATCATTTAGAGAAAATATTGGTCTTTCGGATGGGTTTTTTGTAAATGATATGGACTCAAAAATTTCGATAATTGAAATCCTAAGAAAATATAAACCTAAGATAGTCCTAGCAAACGCTATAAGAGATAGGCATCCAGATCATGGTAAAGCAGCTACACTAGTCAAAGAAGCCTGTTTCCTGTCGGGATTGGCAAAAATTGAAACCTTTATGAAGGGAGTATCACAGGAAAAATGGAGACCTGAAAATGTTTATCATTATATTCAGGACTACAATGTTGAACCAGATTTTGTCATTGATGTATCGGGTTATCTGGAAAGAAAATTTGAGATGATTGCATGTTTTAAGTCTCAATTTTATGATCCGACATCTCACGAAGTAGAAACGCCAATTTCATCCAAGCAATTTATGGATCATTTATTAGGAAGAGCTGTCGCTCACGGAAGGCGCATTGGTGCACAACATGGAGAAGGATTTACTACCTATGAGTATATTGGTGCTGATGATCTGTTTAAAATACGTTAGATCATTATCTATTCTCCAGTTGAATCAACTTATAGGCAGGTATTTTGTACTCTAATTGATCTACATATTGAACTGTGCCAAGTCTTAATCTGATTGGGAAATGGGTATTCTTTGAAAGGCTATTTTCTATTTTGCAAAAAGCTCCAAGATGATTAAAAGAGTAGGGGATTAAATTATTGCAATTGTTTTTTTTGAGCAGACTTATATGGTTATTAGCAGGATATAATATTACATCTAGTTTTTGATATTTTTCAAATTCAAGTGCTGATTTTTGGCTTAAAGCCAAAAAAGGAAAAAATAGAATTGATAGGAATATGACTTTATTGATATTTGGCTTTTTTACTACCGTCATAAATTTCATATTTATAGAGTTTCACATCCGTGCCACCATGATTTAAAGCTATTCTTTTACTTGTTTGTAAGCCTAAGTTTTTAATTGCCTCCGCATTCCCACTGACGATCCAAGCTTCAGATCCTTGCCATCGGGTTTTAAGTGTATCACCAATATTTTTATAATAGGCATAAATATTGTCAACTTCGATTCTTTTGTTGTAAGGAGGATTCATGAAAAGAATTTTATCGGCTTCTCCTGGAATGGTAAAAAAGTCTCTATTGTATATTTGAACCTTTTCCTTAAAAGGAAATTTTTGAAGGTTCTTTTTTGTGTCACGTACGGCCAATGGGTTAATATCACTGGCAGACAGTTCAATTTCGGGAAAATGAATATTAGAATCTGCCGTCTCTTTAACCATGTTCCAGATGTCGGGGTAAAACTCTTCCCATTTTGTAAAAGCGAAATTGTTATTGAACATGCCTGGAGGAATATTTGATGCAATCATTAATGCTTCAGTAATAAATGTACCAGAACCAGACATCGGATCATGAAAAGCCTTGGTCTGTTCCCATCCTGACAACTTGATAATTCCTGCTGCTAATACTTCATTTAGAGGGGCCTTATATTGTCTGTATTTGTAGTTTCTTAAATGCAGGGATCTACCAGAACTGTCTAGTGATATATTGACCTCATTATTGCTGATATGCAAATCGATTAATACGTCAGAATTTCTTGTGTCAATGGAAGGTCTTGTACCGTATTTTTCAGTCAATTGATCTACAATAGCGTCTTTAGTTCTGTAAATGGCAAATTGACTGTGGTTAAAGAGTTCACCAGAAATTGTTCCATTGATTGAAAAGGTTTTGCCTTCTGCAATATATGGTGCCCAGGAAACGGATTTAACAAGATCATAAAGATCTTCTTGAGTTTCAATAGATGCACTTTTAACAGGAAGTAATACTCTAAGTGCAGTTCTAAGCATATAATTGCACTTATACAGTTGTGCCCAGTTTCCTTCGCAACTTACCGCTCTTTTTAATATTTGAATGTTAAGCAGTTGAAGATCTTCTAGCTCTTTCGCCAAAACTTCTTCGAAGCCCTCCATTGTTTTGATGATCAGTTGCATGTTTTATGTTTGAATGACACCTACATTAAATTTTTCTATAGGAGCTTTTGAGCAAGCTTCTAAGGCTTGTGAAATTTTTACTCTAGTTTCTCTAGGATCTATTATTGCATCCACCCAAAGTCTAGAAGCTGCATAATAGGCAGTGGTTTCTTCTTCGTATTTGGATTTTATTTGTTCAAAAATTTCTTTTTCTTTTTCTTCATCAGCAGGAAGACCCTTTCTCTTTAAAGTTGCTACTTCAATCTGCGTCATCACCTTTGCAGCTTGTTCTCCTCCCATTACAGCAATCTTTGCAGTAGGCCAAGCCAAAATAAACCTTGGATCATAGGCTTTTCCACACATAGCATAATTGCCTGCTCCATACGAATTTCCGATAACGATAGATATTTTTGGAACAGTACTGTTAGATACAGCATTTACCATTTTGGCTCCGTCTTTAATTATTCCTCCATGCTCTGACCGTTTACCTACCATAAAGCCTGTTACATCATGGAAGAAAATAAGAGGTATTTTCTTTTGATTACAATTCATAATAAATCGAGTTGCCTTATCAGCTGAATCAGAATAAATGACACCACCAAATTGCATCTCGCCTTTAGCATTTTTAGTGACCAGTCGATTATTAGCAACAATACCAACTGACCAACCATCAATCCTCGCATAGGCAGTAATGATTGTTTGCCCATAATCTTGCTTATAATAATTTAGTGAACTTTTATCTACTATACGCTTTAAAAGTTCTGCTGTATCATAAGGTTTGTTGGATTGTTCTGGGAATATTCCTAATATTTCTTCTTTAGCAAATTCTGGTTCTTCGCCTTTAATTCTATTTAGACCCGCATCAGGTATGTTTCCCATTTTGGAAACTATATCCCTGATTTTATCTAGGGCTTCTTCATCTGTTTTAACCTTATAGTCACAGACGCCCGAAATTTCGGTTTGTGTTGTTGCACCTCCTAATGTCTCTTTGTCAACAGTTTCACCGATGGCTGCTTTTACCAAATATGGTCCAGCTAGGAAAATAGAACCGGTACCTTCTACAATTATGGACTCATCAGACATGATAGGGAGATATGCTCCACCTGCTACGCAAGAACCCATGATAGCGGCAATCTGAGGAATACCCATCCCTGACATGACGGCATTGTTACGGAAGATTCTTCCGAAATGTTCCTTATCCGGAAATATTTCATTTTGCATGGGAAGGAATACGCCTGCACTGTCAACCAAATAGATTATTGGCAAATGATTTTCCATTGCTATTTCCTGTGCTCTTAGGTTTTTCTTACCGGTCATCGGAAACCATGCACCAGCTTTAACTGTGGCATCATTGGCAACAACCATACAATTTCTGCCATGAATTTTACCTATACCAACGACAACGCCAGCAGCAGGAGCTCCTCCATGTTCTTCATACATACCATAGGCAGCGAAGGCTCCTATTTCTAGAAAGCTGTTCTCATCAATAAGATAATCTACTCTTTCACGAGCAGACATTTTGCCTTGAGCTTTTAACTTTTCCAATCTCTTCTTACCGCCTCCAAGTTCTATTTCTTCAAGTTTGAAGTTGAGTTTTGAAATAGCTTGTAGCAAACAGTCTTCGTTTTTATTGAATCCTATATCTAATGTTTCTTTTGTCATTTATGCCCTTGTCATTATAATTGAACAACTGATTGCTGGAATGAGAGGAGTGATAATATTCAAATTGATGATGAAACTATTTTCATCTATGAATTCTCCATTGCCAGTTACTGTAATCGATACTGGAAAAGGTATGTTTGGTATCTCAACAGTAGTGGATGTTAATGGCAAGTTAAAACTTCCATTGCTAGGGTTGACAATTATGTTTTCACCGGAAGTTAAGGCATTGGTTTGTGTAATAATAACATTATTGATATTGTCAGGGTCGGCAGAAATGATGGCTAAAGCCATTAAGAATTCCTCCGGAACTTGTGATGTATCTATTAAATCTATAAGTTCTGCAAGGCAAACTTCAAAGCTACCAGAATATGTCCCAAAATATTTAGCTCTAATTTCTGTATCGCAAAAACCTCCTTCATAACCATCGTCACAAGTGCAATCACCAGTAACCGGATCACAATTGCCATTATTACAATTGACAGAATCGCAAATATTGATTTGGCAATTAGCTCCGGAGTAACCATCATTACACAGGCAATCTCCTTCCACGCAAGTACCATTAGGGCCGCAGACTACATCATCACAAGGGTCTCCACAAGCGACAAATGCAAGGACTAACAGTAAGGGAATATTTTTTAGAAATTTCATATTTTAGTATTTTAATTAATAAAACCGTTGGCTTTCATCCAATCATCATTATATATTTTTCCAATATAGCGTGAGCCATGATCATGAAAAATTACAACCACAACAGAATCATCATTTAATTGATCCTGTAATTGTAATAATCCTGCCACTGCTGAACCACAGCTGTAACCTAACAGTAATCCTTCCTCCAGTGCTAATCTTCTTGTCATTATAGCACCATCTTTATCAGTAACTTTTTCAAAATGATCAATAATGCTAAAGTCAATATTTGCTGGAATAATATCTTCGCCTATGCCTTCTGTGATATAAGGATAAATCTCAGTTTCATCAATTTCGCCGGTTTCATGATATTTTTTTAATGCGGAGCCATAAGTATCAATACCCCATATTTTGATATTTGGATTTTGTTCTTTTAAATATTTGCCTGTTCCTGAAATTGTTCCTCCTGTTCCTACGCCGACGACAAGGTGAGTTATTTTCCCTTCTGTTTGCTTCCAAATTTCCGGTCCGGTTGAAAGGTAATGTGCTTCTCTATTAGAAAGATTATCATATTGATTGCACCAAATAGAGTTAGGCGTTTCCTTGCTTAATTTTTCTGCTACACTGTAGTATGATCTTGGATCATTGGCTGACACATTTGTAGGACATACAATAACCTCAGCGCCGACAGCTCTCAGTATATCCATTTTTTCTTTCGATTGTTTATCCGAAGTTGTAAATATACATTTGTATCCCTTTACACAGGCAGCCAAAGCGATACCCATACCAGTATTCCCAGAAGTACACTCTATAATTGTCCCACCAGGTTTTAAAGAACCGTTTTTTTCAGCATCTTCCACCATTTTAAGAGCCATTCGGTCTTTTATAGAATGTCCAGGGTTAAAGCTTTCAACTTTACCCAAAACAAGACCTTTTGCATTCTTTGTGATCTTGTTTATTTTGATTAATGGAGTATTACCTATAGTTTCCAGTATGTTATTATAAATCATTCATTCATTTTACACTATAAAGATATATGGATTAGAATAAAAATTAGGATATCTACTCTTAATCTAACAATAAGCGAAAGCACAAATGTGAATTACTCGTAATAAGTCATTAATATTTGAAAGCGGGAATCAAGTGCCCCAAGTTTTTGGGCGACAGCCTTGGAGATGATAATATCTATATCATTAGAGTATACATTATCTGGTATAGGACCGACTACTTGTGCTATGGTAATGTATTTGGTAACTGGGTTTTGCAACTTTATTACCGATCCTACGCGAGCATATTTATGTAAAGCCAGTAAAGTCTCAGTATTTTCGTCTGCCTTATCCCATAGGGCGATGCCTTTATTACTAATAATTTCGGGAACAACTTCAATGGATTGGGTAGAATCAGATTGTAAGGCACTCAAACTATCTGACTTTAGATTAGACAATTCTGCCGATATATTTTGTATTGAGTCAAGCTCAAAATGCGAGTCATCTTTCAGAATGAACATGGAATCCTGATTGATAAATTTTTCAGTTTGTAATTCTGTGGATGTTTTGATGTTTGGCCACCAGCCTACCAATAATTCTTGACCTATAGAAAGAGATAGTTTTTTTACTTGGTTTCTCACAACAAGGTCTTCTATCTTTTGATTGAAATAGACATGTGAAATTTTAAATAGTGTTTCTTGCTTTTTTACTCGATAGATTACGGGTATATCGGATGTGGTAGAAGCCTTTCTACCTCTTAGTAAAAGTTCCGTTTGAATAGGTATAATAATTTGAGTCCCTAATGGAATGATTTGATTTTCTTGAAAACCATTCATGATCAAAAGATCTATATAGCTGATGCCAAAAAATCGGGCAAGACTATAAATCGTTTCTCCTGAACTTATGGTATGAGTGTAAAACGGGGATTGGTTTAAATCAACTTCTACAACAAAAGTGTCTTTATCTTCAAAGAGTCTGTGCCCCTGGCAGAATGTACCTTTTGCTTGTAAGCAAAATATAAAAAGTAAGATAAAGCGAAGGCACATAATGATTTTTATATTACAAATATATTTAATATATAATATCTAGGAAACCAATAAGGCCTTTTTAAGACTTTTTTAATTCAAAGGATGAATTAATCTGTAGTTATTTTGAAATTATTCCTAATCGAGGATTAGTACTTTGACAATAAACTGTTCTTTTCCTACATAGAAATTAAGGTAGTATTGGCCTTGATCTAAATCGATCACATCAATGTTTAAGAGATTATTACCTTCGAAAAGTGTTTGTTTTTCTAGTGTCCTAACATGTTGACCTAAATTATTTACAAGAAAAGCTTCAAAGACTTGATCTTGGTCAACTGCGATTTGCAGATTTAAAAAATCTGTTGTAGGAATAGGGAAAATTTTATAAACTGTTGGCTTTTCTTCTTCCTGACCATCTTCATAAACTTTTATGATAATGATTGGACCATAGCTGTAGAGGCCATTTAAGTCAATCATCTTTAGACGGTAGTAGTATTCACCAGCAGGTATGGAATTTAAATCGTCAAAGGTATAGTAAAGAACTTCAGAGCTTGATCCAGCTGCTTCGACTTCTCCTATGGGTTTGAAATTCAAACTTTGCGTTAAGCTTCTTTCGATGATAAATTTATCTGTGTTAAATTCAGATTCTGTTGTCCAAAACAATCTGTTTAATCTGTCATCATAAATCCGCTCACCCCAAAAGTCTACAAGCGTTAGGGGTAGAGAGCCAGCTAAACCAGCATCAATATAATCGATATGTTGTCCAGGGACTAAGGTTACTCTTGATGTTTTCATAGAGAAGGGATTAAAATCTGAATCTATATCTTCAACGGCTACATTGGGACTTACAATATCTTTATGTTGTAAAATACCTGGTAGTACTAATTCTAAATAATAATCACCTTTTACAAGGTTATCAAATAAATAGAATCCGTTTTCATCAGTAACTGTTTCTCTGATAAATGTATCCATGGTAAAATCATAGAGCTTAAGCGTTACACCTTCAACTCCATTATCAATCATTTGGTCATATCTGTCATCCAAACCGCCTAAGGCGTCTTCCCAAACAAAATCGCCAATGCTACCTCCTGGATATAATCCACCATCGCATGTTTTAATTTTTTCACCTTTCTCAAGGTTGATCATATTTGTTGTACCGTACCCAAAAATATTTTCGATATCGCTGTCTTTATCATCGAAGTTGGTATTGTTAGAACCATTAAACTTTGGAACAGTAATAACAAGATTTTCAGGGATTATAAACTTGACAAAGTATACACCTGAACTTAATCCGGTAAAGCGAAAGGATCCATTTGTTCCTGTTGACATAGTCTCAACAGGTATGAAAAAGTTACTTGAATTAAAAAGTTGAACTTCTATATTTTCAATTCCGGACTCGCTGTTGTCTTGATAGCCATCTCCATTTGTATCCATCCAGACTCTGTCTCCTATTTCAGAGGTGTTATCTGGCACTTCAACTAATGTGAACACATCAAGTAATATTTTATCGAAATCGTCTTCGGAGTCATCACCATTGCCAGGTTCTGAATCAACATCTTGTTGATCTACTTTTACGACTTCTGCGATATTAAAGTAATCTCCAGTTGTTAATACTTCTACGTTTAAATTTAGTACCTGAGTTTTATTCGTTTCTAAGGAATCCAAATACCAAATACTTGTATTCGGGTTATAAGTGCCTTCAGTTGTTTGATGAGAGATTAATTTGAAACCAGATCTAATAATTTCTAAGACTTCAATATTTGTTGCAGTAATTTCTCCTTTGTTTCCGACGAGCACAGAAAGTTCTATGGTGTCTCCTGTTTCAGGGTTGAAGTTGTCACTTGATTTATGAAGATATAAATCAATTTTACAATTATCAGAAACGACAACTTTTATTTCATCTTGATCAACACATATGCCTGAACTAACGGTTACGGTATAACTGGTTGTAGCTGTTGGATTAACAATTATTGAGCTGGTTGTTTCTCCGGTACTCCAAAGATAATTCCCTCCAACATCAATATCGTTCAATTCAACAGTTTGTCCTTCGCAAATTGTAATATCAGGTCCTAGGGAAAGATTTAAATTTTCTTCTACATTAACTGTAATCTGGTCAAAAGAAAGGCAAGATCCATATACAGCAGTCACATTATATTTGGTTGTATTGCCTGGGGTTACTATTCTTGAGGCACCTGTGATGCCGTCACTCCAGATTACATAGTCGAATATTCCTTGGACTCTAAGTTGAGTTGATCCACCTTGACATATTGTGATATCTGGTCCGAGGTTAATGTCACCTCCTCCATATTTAGTAAATGTAATTTCATCTGTAGCTTGACATCCTGCATCAGATGTTATTGTTACTGAATATGTTTGGTTCGAAGTAGGTATAACATCTATGATGGGTCCCGATTCACCAGTACTCCATACATATGTTCCTTCAGATCCAATCGTTTCTAAACTTACTAAAGCTTCTTCACAAAAAACAGAATTATTTAGGATCTCTACAAATGCATCTTCAACAAACACCCATATACTATCCGTTGCAACGCAGTTCGATGATGTTACGGTTAGTGTATATAAAGTAGGATCTTCAGGACTAACACTTATAGTATTGCTTGTGGACCCTGTATTCCATAAGTATTGACCTATGATATTGGACCGTAATTCAACAGATTTTCCTTCACAGAGATAAATGTCGACTCCTAGGTCTAAGTTCAAACTAGTATTTACATTGACAGTTATTTCATCTGTACTTGAACATGATCTGAAATCTGCAGTAGCTAAATATGTTGTTGTGTTTGTAGGTTGTACAAAACGAGGGTTTTCAGAGCTGCCGTCATCCCAGCTTAAGCTTTGGTATAAGCCAAGTACTTCCAAACTGACTGTTTCACCTTCGCATATGTCAATGGCATCTTTGTCAAATAACTCTCTATCATCAAATTTTTGCATTGTAATTGAATCAACGTCTACACATCCTTCGCTAGTGGTAACTGTTACATAGTAGGTTGAATTGTTTACTGGGAATTGATTAATTGTTTGCCCTGTTTCACCTGTATTCCACACATATGTACCTTGAGACCCTTCACTATCCAATACCACCATTTCACCTAAACAAAAGAGTGGATTAGTAACGATATTCGCATAAGCATTATTTTCAACAATAACTGTTATTTCATCGGCAGATATACATGATCCAGATTGAACAGTTGCTGTATAGACGGTTGTTTCAGTAGGGCTAACAAAAATAGTAGGACTTGTATCACCTGTACTCCATAGGTAATTTCCTGCAATATTTGAAAACAATTCAACTTCCTGACCAGAGCAAATTGTGATATTGGGGCCTAGGTTGAGGTTGATTTCATCTTTAACAATAATGGTTATATTGTCACTTACTTGGCATGTTTCTTTCCAGGCAGTTACGGTTATCGTAATTGTTTGAGTAGGGATTATAGTTATTGTATTTCCTGATTGTCCTGTACTCCATTGTATTTGATCAAAATTTCCTTCAATATCTAAAATCACTTCAGCGCCATTGCAAATTTCAATATCAGGACCTAAGTCTATAGATCCACTATTAAAGGAACTTATCATTAATTCGTCACTACCAATACATCCATTAGGTGAAGTAACAGTTACAGAAAATAGTTGACCTGGACTTGGTGTTATTGTTATTTGTGGAGTAGTTTCTCCAGTATTCCATAATACAGCTCCTACAGGGTTGTCTAAATATAAAGTTGTTTGTTCGCCAAGACATATTGACGAAGATCCTATAATTTCGACATTTGGGTTATTTTCAACATTTACAGTTATAGAATCGATAGATTCACACAATCCTGAAGTCACTGTAAGGTAATATGTGGTATTTTGTAAAGGTATTACTGTAATTGATGAACTGGATTCACCTGTACTCCACATATAAGTTCCGTTTATATTTGAATTAATAGATGTGCTGGATCCTTTACATATGGTTTTATCTGGTCCTAACTCTACTTCTACTGACTCTACGACGGAAATAGAAATTGTATCTGATAATGTGCAGCTTCCTTGAGTAACACTTACAGAATAACTTTCATTTTGAAGTGGAGATACAGTTATCGTATTTTCTATACCTCCCGTACTCCATAATACACTGTCATAATTGCCATTAAACCCGATGTTAATAATGCCACCTTCACAAATCTGAAGATCTGGACCTAAGTTAATGTTTTGAAGGACAAATGGAGTAGGGAAAACAATGTCATTTGCAGTACATCCTTCTTCACTGAATACTGTAGCACTGTAGCTAAATCCAGGACTAGGAAATAGTATCAGGGAATCTGCGATTGTTCCATTATTCCAAATTATTGTCCCTGGTGAAGCATTGGTAGTCAGTAGCAGACTTTCACCAGGACAATAATTCTCCTCTGTAATAATTTCAATGAAGGGTTCGTCAACAATAATTGTTATCTCATCTGTAGCCGAACATGAACCCGATGTTGCTGTAACAGAATATATTCCTGAAGTTGAAGGATTGATCGTAATTGAATTTCCTGTTTGTCCAGTGCTCCATTCAAATTGTCCACCAATATTATTTACTGTTAGTGTAACAGTTTCTCCTTTACAGACTGTGATGTCATTTCCTAATTCTAAATCAAGTAAGTTTGTAACATTTACAGTTACAGTATCATAACTTACGCAGCCATTTAGAGTTGCAGTTACATAATAGCTAGTAGTGACTAAAGGGATAACATTTATAAAGTTGTTTGTAGAACCATTGCTCCAAAATAGATTTCTATAGTTACCGGTTACCTCTAGTTGGACTTGTTCTCCTATGCAAATATTTTGATCAGGTCCAATGTCAATGGTACTTTGGTCATAGGCCTCAAATGTAATTGATGCAGTTGCCTCACATCCTTCAATATTTGTTACTGTAACGGTATAAATAGATCCGTCAATTGGCGAAACACTAAATGCATTTGTGATATTTCCATTACTCCATTCATAATCTCCAGCTGATCCACTAGCTTGCAGAAATACCTCTTCTCCTAGACAAAATAGTGGATCTGTAGTAATTTCTACAAATGCTGCTTCTTCAATAACGTTTACAGTGATTTGATCTTCATCAATGCATCCTCCAGAGGTTACAGTAACGGAGAAAGTTGTTGTGGAGAAAGGTGACACTTGTATTGTGGAAGTGTTTTGTCCTGTACTCCAATTGTACTGACCAACAGAATTACTTCCTAATTGTATCGTTTCACCTCTACATATTGTAGGATCAGGACCCAACTCAACATTTAGCACAGTATCAACATTTATGGTAATTTGTTTAATGGCTGAACAATTTCCATAATAACATATTACCTCATATGATGTAGTAGTATCTGGAGTTACACTTATTTGCTGACTAGTTTCACCAGTTTCCCATAAAACAGCGTCAAATATTCCTGTTATTTTAAGATTAACGGTTTCTCCAGCACATATAAACAAATCTTGTCCTAAGTCTAGTGTAGTTTCAAAACTTACAAATATTATTTCATCAATCCACTCACAATTACCCGAGGATGTTAATGTCACACTATATGATTCTTGATCTACAGGGAATACTGTAATAGATTCAGTTGAATCTCCATTACTCCATAAATAACTACCTGGAGTAGATTCTGTTTCTATAATTACTTCTTCACCAGGGCATATTATATTGTCGTTTAAAATTTCTATATAAGCTTGTTGAAAAACTTCTACAGAAACGAATGAAACATCAGAACAACCATTTTCCGTTAGAGATACTTCATAGGTAGAGTTTTGCAATGGCGTAACCCAAATCAAAGAAGCCGTATCTCCTGTGCTCCATCGATAACCATATCCACTCACTGAACCAAAAGCTTGAATAAATGTAGAATCACCTAAACAAACAGATGCATCCCTTCCTGTAAAAACATCTGGACTTTGTCTAATGTTAATAAAGAGGTTGTCAGTTGCAGTGCAACCATTAGAATCAGTAACTGTAACATTAAGTGTGCTTGGTGTATTTAAGTTTTGTAAAGTAATTGAATTGTTGCCAAAAGTTAGAACACCCCTATGTTCCCATTGGTAGGTTCCAGCATCTGAACTTTGTGCAATGATAGTAATGTCATTACCTGAACATACAAAAGTATCTTGGCCAAGCTCAACCATCATTTCTCTTACTTCAACTAAAATTTCTCTGGTTACAACACAAGATCCTAAAGTAGCTGTTACAGAATAAAATGTATTTTCAGTTGGAGAATCTGTTATAGTTGGCCCGATTTCACCTGTATTCCAAACAAGTTCAGCTTCATCATAAGAACTAGCTGATAGGGTAAATGTTTCACCTAAGCAAATTAGCAATTCATTTGACACATCAACTTCCATAAATAGGCATGAACTAGCAAGAGTATAGACTTCATAACTGGAGGGTACAACAGGAACTTTTGTAGATATAGATCCACTACTATAATCAGGTGTAGTTCCTGTGAACATTGCTGAGTTATTTGCTTGATTAATTGAATTGAAATCTATATATGATGGAATATATTCCCATTGGGCTCCATTCCATCCAACAATAGCTAGTCTTTCTAAATCATTTGAAGTGATCAAGTCAACCTTGCTGTTTCCATCCCAAGTCAAAGTAATAATTGTTGGGTCAGATCCATTGATATCCCAATATTCATATTCACTTACTTTTATGATTGCATCATCATAAAGAGATGTATCAAAAGGTCCAGTTTGTGGCAAAATTGGGAAGTCTCCACCTCTAATGTCATTCGTTATCGCAACTGTAGGATCTACAGCAAAATAAGCTGCTTCAACATAAGCTCCACCAGAAACGGCAGCTGGTCTAAATGACCCATTATCACCCACGGGAAATAAAAATCTGGTATTGCCAAAAAATCTTACATACCCATCAACATATTTTGTATTATCTGCCTCAACCCATGTTGCTCCTGGAGCAAAATTGAAATAACCTAAAGTAGGTAGTCGTTCTGCTCCAATGATTCCTGGCTGAGTACCTGTAAATTGTGTAGGAATTTTAAAAGAATGTTCTCCAAAAATAGTTAGGTTTCCCTCTGAGTGAATAAATGTATTACCAAATGCACTTGAAGGACTTGTCTGAGCATGAATTAAACCATTATAAAATAGTGTTATCGCTAGGAGTAATAATCCTGGGACTAAACTTATTCTATGATTTACATTACTATTCTTTAACATCCCTTATTATAGCTTTTGTATTACATTAATTAAGCCAGAGCACTATTCAATATATTCTAATTGACAACTGGTTTACAGAATTCTTAAAAGACTTGTAATTAAAGATTTGGAAAAAACAAATTTTTCTGAAATCCAATTTGGTAGATACTTAGGTGGGAAATTTTGATTTCCCATCGGTATCCAAGCCGCTTTGTTGATTATTATTGTTTTCAATTTTTTTAGTTAATCGGTTTTTAAAAAATTAATTTTCACAGAACAGGATATTTATATAAGTACAATTATTAGTTGGAACCGATATAATATCATAGTTCAATACTCCTAAATCTGTTACCCCAGTAACGCTAATTACTGAGTTATCATAATCTAATACATGGTAATCTAAATCAAGTGCTGCTTTTGTTGGAATAACTCCTGCACTAGGACTTGAAATCACAGGTGTTGCATATTGAGATATATAATTGGCATGCATATCTATTACGAATGAACCTGTTGTACTTGCATCAATTGGAATTGTTGGAGGATAGAAACAATCCTTATTATCTATCGTGGTAGTTGTACCATCTTCAGAAGTATAAGTAAAAGTTTTATTTCCGTTATCAACCAATGAAGTGACCGTTTCTTCGATGTTAGTAGTAGTACCGTCACCAGAAGTGTGAGATGCAATGACATTAACACTAGCTGCACCGTTCAAGTCTGTAGCAGACGAGAATAGAGAGCTAAGATCAACAGCATTAGTAGTACCATTTTCATCAGTGTATTCCAATTCATTTGTGCTACCGTTTAATGCAATTGAAGTGACCGTTTCTTCGATGTTGGTTACGGTACCGTCCCCCGAGGTGTGGGTAGCGATGATCTTACCATCGTTGATGTCTGCCATTACAGAAACTAAGTCACCAAGCGCGATCGAATTAGTAATACCATTTTCATCGATGTATTCGATGGCATTGGAAATGTTATTAAAGGAAAGCGAAGTCACCGTTTCGCAGTTATCTACTACATTACAGAGGTTTATATTGGTTACGATACCATCTTCGTCGGTATAGTCAAAAGAGTTATCATCGATATTGAGAGCTACAGTAGTGGTTGTTTCATCATAAGTGGTGGAAGTCCCATTTTCAGAGACGTAAGTAAAAGTACCATTACCGTTATCTACAAGGGTAGTAACGGTTTCTTCTATGTTGGTTACGGTACCATCCCCTGAGGTGTGGGTAGCGATGATCTTACCGTCGTTGATGTCTGCCATTACAGAAACTAGAGTTGTAATAGCAATAGTATTGGTATTGCCATTTTCATCTACATACTCTAAAGCGTTGGTTGTATTGTTAAAAGAAAGTGAAGTTACAGTTTCGCAGTTATCCACTACATTACACAGGTTAATATTGGTTACGATACCATCTTCGTCGGTATAGTCAAACGAGTTATCATCGATATTGAGAGCTACTGTAGTGGTTGTTTCATCATAAGTGGTAGAGGTCCCATTTTCAGAGACGTAAGTAAAAGTACCATTACCGTTATCTACAAGGGTAGTAATCGTTTCTTCTATGTTGGTTACGGTACCATCCCCCGAGGTGTGGGTAGCGATGATCTTACCATCGTTGATGTCTGCCATTACAGAAACTAGAGTTGTAATAGCAATAGTATTGGTATTGCCATTTTCATCTACATACTCTAGAGCGTTGGTTGTATTGTTAAAAGAAAGTGAAGTTAC
>JAJCYH010000005.1 GCA_029262995.1 Saprospiraceae bacterium
AGAAATCAAAGGTTAAAAATAATTCATGATAATATTTATAAACTAACAAAGCTTCCTAATAATCAACTATGGAAAGGAAATGACTTTTGTTCCTATTCATTTCTAAATAAAATCGATAGTATAATTATAAAAAAAATCCCAAATAAAAAAAGCCTGAGAAAACCTTATGATATTAGTTCATGGAATAGATTTGAACTTATTGAAGAAATAACAAATAAGGAACAAATTAAGAAACTTCAAGTTTTATTTAAATCTGGTAAGAAAACAAATCCTTTGACTGAAGATATTTACTTAAACCTATTCAAAAAAGAAAATTATTACTTACTAGAATTTTATAATGAATCTAAAAAATTAAAAACAATCAGCTACTACAATAAGTACCTACGAACATCTCAAATATGTTGGACATGTATAAAGAAAAAATATATAATTAACAGCATGTAATGGCTAGAAGTAATTACTTGTTCTCACCTGCTTCTAAAAATTCTCGCAACGTTAGACAACCGAGTTTAGACTTGGGAGGTTAATACATTTTTATTATGTGAGACAGATGATGATATAACTAGACCAGTGTCTTCTCCTCCGATAATTTCCCCTATGGATGTATGTGTATCCCCAGGTGATGATTTGAGTTTAGATGAACATTTGAATTTACCTATAGGTATAGGTTCTAGATGGGTAGCACCAACCGATAGAGTCGAATATATTAACGGAGTAAAACATGTTGTAGTTGGAACTGATTTAACTTGTGATAATCATCGATCCCACTCAGCCAACCACTTGCCTGCCGAAGGTAAAACCGTATGGTAGGTCCGCAATTGATATTGCGGTTTTATACTTGATCTTAAAAAGTGGCACGGTTTGAACTGAAATCACTGGCACAGACCCGACCGAAATAGCTGGCATGGGTTGATCCGTTTTAACCAACTCCAAAGCTAAATTTTCCTTGGTTAAATATTAGGTTAATTAATTTTAATAAATCTAGCCTTATTTAATTTTGGGGTATTTTTCATTCTTGCTATAACATTATAAACCCCGTTTGAATAACCCGATATATCAAGAGCAATTGTATGATTATTTGAATGAGATATATATTTGTCAACTACTCTTCCTAAATTATCAATTATTTCAATATATAGTGGATTTGATCCGGATTGTTTTAGATAAATAATGTTATTAGATGGATTAGGGTACAGCGAAATATTTTCTTCGTCAATATTTAATACCGAAACAGAAGTCGTATCTAAATGCCCGGTAGAATCAACTTTGAGTAAGATTGATTGAGTCCATGGCAAATCTTCATCTTCAGAATCAAATAAAATGCTTTCACCAACAACCAGATAACCTCCGTCACTGGTTGCAATTATATCATGAAAAGATTCTCTTATATTTAGTCCAGACCTAAAACTGAAAGTATAATACCAAAGGCTATCACCATCATATGATAATTTACCAATGCTTGGTATTAAGATAGAAGTATCCTTTGTAGGTGTTTGGTAACTTTTAGCACCAACCAGCACATAGCCATCTAAATTAGTAGATTCAACTACAGCATTCCAATCAGGATATTCATCTACAGTTTGTAGATGATCTCCTATTCCTGCAGTCCATATATGTCTTCCATTTTTATCAAATTTTACTGCACCAGATCTAACTGAAAAATTGCCACCTTTTTGAGTAACTCTATTTCCTGTGCAAATAATATTGTCTTCAAAATCTATTTCTAATCCTTCTCTATAGCTAAAATTCGCTTCAAAGTCAGTTTGGGAAGTTGATGTAATAAGGTTAAGATTCGGATCAAAAATTAAAACAAAAGTCGAATCTATCCATCACTTGTTTCGGCAGCAACTATTATATTTCCTTCAGAGTTAAATCTCATATTCCTTGCTATAAGATTTTTACCAGCAATACGATGCCTAAAAATTATGGTGTCCAATTCGCTCAACATAATTACGGCAACCTCAGATTTAGATGTAGAAATATTTCTACCGCAGTAATATCTTTTTTCTAGATTTTCTGATACAAGAAAAGAAGAAGGTCCAATGTCGAATTCAGTAAAATTAAACCTATCAATAATCTCTATTGATTTATTTTTTAGATCATATTTAAAAATAGCTTGAATGCTACTTTTGCCAGTAAAAATATATGAATCAGAATTGCAAAAAGATCTGTCATATAAATTTAAACCATAAGTTGTATCATTAGCTAATATGTTTCTATGAATTAAGTTCCCATTTATATCAAATTCTGCTACAAATGGTAACCAATAACCTTCAATTGAATCAAAGTACTGGCCACTTAAAATATAGGTATTATCACATTCTTGCACTTGATAAGCAGCATTGGGTTCTGCTGGATGTATATTAATCGTTGTTTTAAACCCCTTTTGTGCAGTAACTGGGCAATTTAATATTATACTAATAATTAATAAACTGAAGTGCTTCATTGGTAATATTTAAATATAACAAAGCTAAAGAAACTGTGTTTAGGGAAATATTAGATTATCATATTAAATGGCTGAAAGCTTACCCTCCGATTCCTGTAAGCTGACCCACCTAATAATATTGATGGATTAGTTGTGATTCATGACCCCAAAGATGACAATAAAGCACACTCGTTTGTCATAGATAAAATTTCTAAAGGAAAGCAAAACCCAATACTTAAGTTATCAGCCGAAATCACCAGCAGCTAATATGTAAAATTCAATTACATAACAATTGAATTCTGGAACATATTTAAAATAAAATACTAACTTGAAATTGCAAAAATCATTTATCATTTCGCAACTGCATATGCACTTGAACGTTAGTGCATAGGTAATGAAGAAATCCGAAAAACTAAAATCATATTAGATGACAACGTCATTGATTCAAAAATACAATATACCAGGGCCTAGATATACCAGCTACCCCACAGTTCCATATTGGAGAGAAGAATATAATACCTAGACAAATTTGAACCATAAATTTTTAAAACTAAATTGTGATTCAAATGAAAAGAACAAGAAGAAAACCTACCTACCGGCAGGCAGGTTCAGTCCTGAATTTAAAACGAAAGTTCGTCTGGAAATACTGGAGTGTTTATAAGTCGATTGATAGATAATATATGGCAGAAGGCACAAAAAATTGAGGCATTGGAATATGGGTGGGGTGTTTTTGTAAGAGAAGACATTGGTACTCTTTATTATTCTGTTGGTGGAATCATCAATACATATGATCTTGATTTTTTAGATATAGATATTAATTAGGATTATTTCTGTAAATTGATGGGGATGCAGAGAAAGGGTATTAAATGTGAAGAATAAATCACATATACTATGCAATATTTATTTCAATATGTTAACCGGTATGTGCTATTAAAATAAGAAATGTGAATTTTGAAGAAATAATACAAAGCGTTTATTATAAGATCAAAGCAATCGAAGATAGAGGAAGTCTTGCATCTTATATTCCTGAATTAGAAAAGGTAGATCCAGATTGTTTTGGTGTGCATATTTCGACAATAGACAATTTTAATTTTGGAATTGGAAATTACAATGACAAGTTTTCAATACAAAGTATAGCCAAAGTAATTTCTCTAAGTTTAGCTTATAGCAAATTAGGTGAAAAATTGTGGGACCGCGTAGGTGTTGAACCTTCAGGAACCGCATTTAATTCTCTTGTTCAACTTGAAGTTGAAAATGGGAAACCAAGGAATCCATTTATTAACGCTGGAGCTCTGGTAGTGTCCGATATATTAATCAGCAATCTGAATAGTCCTAAAGAAGATTTTTTAAGCTTTGTAAATAGTCTTTCAAGTAACTCTGAGATTTGTTATTCGAATAGAATCGCTACTTCAGAAAAGAATGTTGGATTCCGTAATGTTGCTCTTTGTAATTTTATAAAGTCATTTGGTAATATTGAAAATGAACCTTCTGATGTCCTCGACTTCTATTATAATCTTTGC
This sequence comes from Saprospiraceae bacterium, assembly GCA_029262995.1. Classification (GTDB taxonomy): domain Bacteria; phylum Bacteroidota; class Bacteroidia; order Chitinophagales; family Saprospiraceae; genus RFSX01. The sequence continues at coordinate 3,946 of JAJCYH010000005.1, forward strand.
TCACTGGAAATGAATTGCAAAGAAGTTTCAGAAGTATTCATTTTCTTGGCCAATGACGGTCGTACATTGGTTGACAACAAACAAATACTATCAAAGAGTCAGTCTAAAAGGATAAATGCATTAATGCAAACCTGTGGATTTTATGATGAATCTGGTGAGTTTGCTTTTAAGGTAGGTCTTCCTGGTAAAAGTGGCGTTGGAGGAGGTATTGTCGCAGTGCATCCAAAACAATATACAATAGTTGTTTGGAGTCCTAAACTAAATAAAAAAGGAAATTCTTATAGGGGAATGAGATTTCTTGAAGAGTTTACCACAAAGTCTGAATTGTCAATATTTTAAATAAGGGAACAACTTTTATTTTGTTTAAAATAAGCTGAATTATAGTTTTAGTAAAGAAAGACTGTGGATTCAGTAAATGATTAAATTAAAGACGAGACATCAAGTTTCTATTCGAATTTATATTAAAGGAATAAAAGATACTTCAATATGAACAACACTGCAATTTTTAAGAAAGGAATTAAGCTATTCATATTTTTATATATCCTGATAGGAATTTATCTTTTGACGGATTGCATCATAAGGTCAGTAGGTTCTCCCTCTTCATATCTTTTATGGTTTGTTATGGTAATGATATTTATTGCTTCATTCGGCACATTTATCTTAGCTCAAGTCATAACTTTTTTACATAGTTTTTTATATATGCTTATCGCAAAACGATATCTAAATCAGGCTTTGGCAAAAGCGGTAACTTCTATACTAATTTGCATTATTGTAATTATCTTTTATTTTATGATTATGATGGTCTTCGAAGATTTCCGCAATCAATTTACATTTGCAGAAAATGAAAGCCTAATTGAGAAAGCTATAAATATTCTTAAACAAGAATATATTGTCCCAAGTTTAGTGATTATTAGTACAATCTATTTATCTATAAAGTATGATGAATGATCAAGTTAGCATTTTATCTTTTGCATAAATTCTTCAAAATGTATTTTGACTAAATGCTAAATTCGTATTTGTACATCATTCCTGATGCAATTCAATTGTACATTATTTAATATTTTATGGTATCTTGATTTATAGAAGGTTCTTCCTAAGGGATTTTTTGTCTGAATGCTTTCAACATTAGACAAGACATTCATTCTATAGTATTTTAGTGATCCGTTAGGAAGTATAATCATTAGTTATTATTCAAAATTATTTATTATGAATCCTATTGCTTTACTTCTATTCTTAATTATATTCTTGGGTGCGGGGCCTAGAGAAACATTAGAGCATTTTTTAAAGGCTAAAATAGTATCGGATTATAAAACTGTATACGAATTGCTGTTTGAAGAGAGCAGGGAAGGAAAGACTTTGAACGAATTTCTTAGTACAAGAGATGAAGGTATGTTAATCTTTAGCTCTATGATGAAAAGGGCTGATTTTGAAATCGCAGAGTTTGTTGAAAATGGTGATAAGGCATCTGCGATTGTTAGAATTACACTACCGGATTTAATTAATATGGATAAGATTACCAACGAACTAATGCCTCTTTTTATGCCTTCTTTGGATAGAGAGAAAATATTAGATATTAATTTTGATTCTATTATAAGTATTCATTACCCAAATAATATTTATCCAACATTGACTAAGACTGATACAATGTATATGATTACAGAAAACGATATATGGAAAATTGAGTTATTGAAAAAATAGCTTCTCCTAATTTTCAATAATTATGTGTTAATATTATTTCCATGGCTTAGTAACGAGTGTAAACTCCTTTCTAAGGAGTTTTGCATTTATTTTTTATTAATTACAACTCCGGCGCCTTCCACTTCATATCCGCCACAGATAAGGCCTGAGATTTTGCTATCGCTTTGCCTGCTCTTTTTTTATCTGCGATCATTGCAAAAGTCATAATCAGACTTGTTCCAATAATAACAAATAACAAGATGCCTTCCGAAAAAGCAGGAATATTAGCTTTTGCAGGTATAGCATTAAACAATAAAACTGTAATTAAACCCCTAGGCGCAATGAACAATTGAGGCGTTATATCACTACCAATAGACACTCTAAGTATGATAAAACGAATAACGTAGATCACTATTAAACACAAGGCTGAGACACCAACGACACTCCAGCTGAGTAATGATGAAAATACAATGGTAATACCAAAGATGACAAAGAAAAATGTACGGACAACAAATGCTGTCTCCAGAGTCACCACATGCAAACCGTGATATATTTCATTCGCCTTTACTTTGTCTAACCATTTCTTAAGTGGTCCCTGGAAAAATAAATCCATATTAGCGATCACCAAGCCAAAAATCAATATGATAATCAGGGATGACAAGTGCATCAATTTGCCCAAGCTATATAAAAGCAGTAATACCGAAAGGAGAAGAAATTGTTTGGCATCACTTTTTACTTTCTGAAATATTAAAATGACGACATAACTAAAGATTAGTGATAATACAATAGTTAATAATGTAGTCAAACCAAAGCCTAGCAATCCACCACTATGATCAACACCGTCGGCACTAGGAAGTTTGTTGGCTAGAAAGTAAAACACCATAATTCCTAAGATGTCGGAAAACGTACTTTCATAGATGTGGAATTCTTTTTTATCTCCTCTAAGGTGGGAAACACTAGGAATGATAATAGCACTTGAAAGGATAGATAGTGGGGTCGCATAAAGCCATGCATGTAAAGCATCCATTCCTTCTATGAAAAATTGTAATATCTCAGCAGTTATCCAAATCGATAACATTAATCCTACTAAAGCAATGGCAAAAGATATTGTTATTGGTGCTATTTTATCTCTTGTTAATTTGAGTTCTAACGCCGCCTCCAATACGATCATTATCAAACCTACGATACCAAGTATTTCCAGGATGGAAGAATAATCTATATTAGGTACACCTAAAGCTTGAAGTCCTAGATTGACGAAAACCCCTGTAATAATAAGCATCAGAACGGAAGGTATACTTGTTTTTTTGGAAATTTCTCCAAAGAAAAAAGAGAGGATCAATATGACGGATGAACCTATAATGATTGCATATGGTGATGAAAAATCCATAGTTAGTTTTTATCTTTTATATAAATGACTTGAAATCCAGCCTTGGTTAAATATTGCCTTAGGCTTGATAAATAATTGTTTGAGGATAACTCCAGCGATACACGATACTCTATTCCATCAAACTCTATATTAGGTGAAGAACTAATTACGATGTAAGGTGCACTAAAAATACATTTACTCAATTTATTCCGAGCCTCACGCACTGAATCTTCTCCATTGGGCTTGCATAGGATGTTAATTATATTTAGTGAACTGGAATCATTATTATTTAGAATAATATTCTTTGTATCACCTTTTTTGGACTTTATTATGAAAACATATAATAAAGCCAATGTGGCTATAATAATTCCATGAGTAACAGGATGCACAAGTTCGAAAGCAATGACTGAAATTATTATTTGTAGTGGCACAATGTATTTTGGCAACCATGGCGTATACGTTCTTATTAAGTTGTTTCCCCAATTAGTACGCTTGTAAAATATTAGTACCAGCGCTTCTATAACTATGATTATCCAGAAAGTAGTCCAAGAAATTGTATACAGATCAATCATTTTATTAGTTATTTAGAATTGAATTATCATTAAGAATATCTGATATTAAATGCCTTAGGTAAGGATTGATAGTTACATACCCTTCTTTAAGTACCATAACAATCTTTTGTTTAGCAAGGTAGTCTATTTCGGCTTTTGTATTTTCTATTTCAACTTCATCAAAAATATTTTTTAAACTTGGAAAATGTTGTTTATCGTACATGATTAGATGATTAAGCATAGTTTGATTATCCAAGACTCTATCACTAAATTCTTTTGAATTTTTTACAAGGTTGAAATTACTTTCTTCCATGCACCACAATTGCATGGCGAATCCTATGTTACCTTTACTAATATTGGCAATTGACCGCGATTTTTGACGCATTTCACTAGAATTAAATTCTATCTCATCGTGATCAGCTACAGCATGTGCTCTCATTAAAAGAGCTTCTTCTATCTTTTCTACTGCCATGTTGTCTGTACGAATGATTTCTGTAAAAATCTTATCTAGATCAAACAAGCATCTTAATCTGTTTTCTAATTTTTGCGTAAAGCTTAAAGCAAAATAGATATTCTGATTATTTCTTTGCACCAAGGGTAGAAGAGTATTCATCAAATCAAACAATTCTTCTGACGAATGGGAATAATGACTTAAATCATCAATTGTGAGTATACAAAAGTCATTGCTTTTGTTCTTGATTACATGTTTTATTACAGCAATAAGATTATTATCGACATGTATTTTATTGCCATTGATGTCTAGTGATTGTCCTTGAACAATATGATAGCTGATAACACTGGATTGGATGAGTGGAATTAATTCAATTAAAGCGGACTTACCACTGCCATATGAGCCACTTATCAAAAGTGACCCTCCAAATCCAGATTGCCAAAGCTTAAAATGATTCTCAATTTTTTCTATAAGTATTGGTCTCCTGACAAAAAATGAAGATCCTAAAAATCCTTTTCTCATAAACAATGAATTGCTATCACTGTCTGGATTAAAGCCAAGTACACCGTTAATATATTCTGATAAGCTTGTTTTATTTGTTAGATAATTTTTGGTAAAAATCCTATTCTTTAAACGCTGAAGAAATTGCTTTATAGCATTAATTTCATATCTCTGCTCGAGAGTAGGCATATAGCTAATACCACTGGTTAACTGTCCTATTTTTGATATTGGCAGAAAGGAATAATTATCATTAAATAGTTGAGAAACATTTATATAACGGTACAGGTTTTGCAGAATTTCATCTAATGGTTCAAAGATTTCTTTTCTTATCTGTTGCTCATAGTCCAACATTAACTTGGCTAATGATTTCCTCAATTCGTTAGGTGAAAATGAAATGGTATTTCCATCCCTAGTTTCGACTTTAGCCTTTAGTCTATTGGATAGTTGCAACAAGACAACATTTACTTTCTCTAAAAAGATTACAACTTTACGATCAATTGATCTTAGTGGACTAGTGAGGTTAAAAGAAGACCATGTAGATACTTCGGATAAAATATCTATATTTTTATATTGAAATCTACCACCAAGTGTCACGAATGGTAATGAAAGTCTATCTGTGTCTTCCAGGACTATATTTTCATAAGATGAAAAGCTAGGCCTCTCTTCAATTGCTTCTAAGGCAGCATCTATATCTGAGGTAAGTTTGACTACTTCTGATTTAGGGATTTCAGAACCTAAAGATTGAATCTGCGTATGTATATTTGATAATATATCAAAATTGTATGTTAAGGCCTGTTGCCTTTGTGAAATTGCTTCTTTATAGGCGAGGTTAAAGGCTTTAAAAGATTTATTTATATCATCGATTTTGTGTTCACTCCTTTGAATCCTCTTTATTTGATCTTCTAGAGTATTAAGTTGATTTAAGACAACGTGTACTGGGTTGGTTTCATGTATCCACTCTTGTTGTTCGGACCGTTTACCTTCAATAATTTCCTTGAAGTTAATGTCTAATTCATTTGTTGCTTTAGTAATAGTTGAACAAATTTTTTGTTTGTAGTCATTCGCTTCTTGCTCTGTTTTATTGTTGTGTAGTAGATATTTTAGTTTGAACAAATTAAGTGTACAATCTCTGAGCAAGATAGACACTTGCTTGGCTTCGTCCGCCCACGAATAAGAGATAACTATGGCAGAGTCAGGAGGAAGTTTATTCAAGTTTTGTGATAGGACCTCCTGTATTTTTTCAATATAAAACAGAGACTTGACGGCAAGTATAGGCGCAGAGACAGATTCTGCTTTTACATCAATTGTAAAGGAGGGTAATGGTTCCGTCATAATTGTATGATTTGTTTTGTTCATTTGTCTGCCTGTAAAGGTAGCGAAAGCTCATTATAGGATATAGTAATTGGAAATTTGAGAATATTTATTCATTTTATTACAACATTTATTGGTGACTAATTCCAATAATCACTTATTGAGACATTCTTTTTGATTTGCTTAACTTATTTATTATGATAATTGGTCTTTAAGTTAATAGGGTATAGCACATTTTGATATTAGGTTAAATAGAGGATTGGCCCTTCTTAATTATAAATTGATATTTTAATTTAATAAATTTATAAGTGGGATTTATATTTCTAATGTATAATGAAAATGAATGGTTATATTTTATTTGTTAGATATATAGATAATTGAAAAAGAGACAGTTGGCAGGTAAGTTAAATTTCGATTTGAAGAGAATTAAAAACAGAAATTAAGTAAAATATATTTTGCAGTAATTTTTACACATTAAAATTATATTTTAAGTATTATTTACCATATTTTTGGTATTTGATTGAGGATTTCCCTATCCCAATGACAGTAATGACTAATGGTTTGGTAAAATGACCGACATATACTTGGATAGTATAGTGCTTCGGTGATTAACCGTCTCCTTTAGTATAGCTTTTGATAATGTATTAAAAAAGTGAAACATGTCGTTGAGATCATTTACAATTCCAGCCATTACAGTGGCTCTTTTATTTTCCTTTAATTTTTTGACTGCAGAAGCTTCTCTTCTGTTAAAAGAAGAAGAGCCTACCATCCATGTGGACTTCAATGAATGTGTATCATATTTTGGTGGATATAATGAAGATTATTCAGAATTTACTGGAGATGTGACTGAGAATCCTGATTGTAGTTTGATGCAATTGGTTGGTGGATTTGTTTATCGCAGAAATGCTTCAGTGAATACACACTCCTGCACACCTGGTCTGAATTCTCTAGCCATGTGTATTAGCAGCTTGGATTCTTGCAATTATTCTGTAGATAATGATAGAGCTCTTAGGTTTGATGTATTAATTTTGCCTGGCTCTACTGGATTTGGCTCAATCAGTGATATTAAGTTTCTATCACAAGCGCCTGAAATGTTCAGTTTTGTTGATGGAGAAACTGGTGCAAATAATTATCCGACTAAAATGGCACTAAGGGTTTTAGCCAATGGGATAGAAATATATAGAGAGATAGATATAGAGACATCACGTAACTGGGAAATGAGTGAATTTGATTTCACCAGTGTTCCTGGATTTAGCGTAGCAGTACCAACTCTTTTTTCCTTTGAAATTTTGCCTTATTGCCTGATTGGTATAGAATCAGATATGATGGCTTGGGATATTGATGAGTTAACAATAACAGGAGGATGTAATGATCTGAATGGTGGATTGATAAGTGTGAATGAGTCTTCTGAGATTTGCTACCCCGATTCTTTGGAAGGGCATAGGTCCTTTAATTTGGAACTGGTAATTGGTTCGACATTTTCGTGGTTTATTCTAAATCAGGCTGAAGAGATAGTAGCTTTATCAGATACAAGTGTTTTTGATTTTAATTCTTTGGAAAATGGAATATATACAGTTTATCATATTTCCTATGATACAACAGACTTTTCTGGCCTTTTGGTAGGCGGAGTTTTAGAAGATATTGAGGGTTGTTTTGACCTTTCTAATAGTATTGAAATAGCGAACAATAAGCTTGAGGCAGGAGAATTAAGCAGCGACGAGTCACAAATTGTATTTATATGTAGTGATGATACTCTAAACAACACAATTGTATTAGAGTTAGATGGCTCAACAGCATTGATAACTGAATACTTGCTGATTGATACAACAGGTAATATTTTAGTAAACACTACTGTAGCCACTATAGATTTGTCTTCATTTTCTGAGGGCAGTTATCAGATTATAGCTGTTGGTCATAATGGATCTTTAAGTAATTCCAGTGAAGGAAACTTATTAAGCAGTCTAGAAGGGTGTTTTGTACTTTCCAATGTAATTGATATTGAAAAAATGAGGATCAGCGCTGGTCAAATTTCATTTGATGGAGATGACAATTTTCAAGCATGTACAACCAGCAGTTTTGAATTAAACCCAACTTTAGTTGATTCGATAGGAGGAACTTCACAGTGGGTTTTATATACACCTAACGGAATGATCGTAGGAATTTTTGATGATACACCCATCGACGTAGGAATGATGTTGTTTCCAACCTTAAGATTGGTTCACCTTAGTTATCTAGGAGTCATCGAAGGGCTTGAATTAGGAGAAAACATAAATGATCTAGAAGGATGTTTTGACGTCTCAAATGTATTGATAGTTGATATTCCAACTGTAGAAGGCGGAGTTATAAGTTCTAACGGTCTTGACAGTTTAAATATATGTGTAAATGATCCTATAGAATCAATGGTAGAAGTACTCGTTGAAGGTATTTCTGGAACGGCATCTTCATTAATTGTTACAGATGAAAATGGATTGATACTTGGAATTCCAAGTGACAATATCATTGACTTTAGCAATGCTGGAACTGGTATTTGTTTTATATGGAATATCTCTTTTGTAAATGTTTTACAAGGCTTTTCTATTGGACAAAATATTGAGGATATAGTTGGTTGCTATGATCTGTCTAACTCGATTGAAGTTAATAGAATAGAGTTACAGTCTGCTGAACTTTCGCTTGAATCTGGTGAAACAGAAATTGAAATTTGTTCTGGAGATGGAGAAAGTGACAGTTTGATATTCAACGCAATAAACTTTAGTGGTCCTTTTAGCAGCTTGGTTGTAACAGACAACTTAGGAAATATTTTGGCTATCCCTGATTCAGATATAATTGATTTTGAGGGTGTACCTGATGGGCTGTGTCTTGTTTACCATCTGGTATCCTCTAATGACAGTATTTTAAGTAATCAGCAGAGCAGTTTAGATAGTATAGTAGGATGTTATGAGCTTTCCAATGCAGTTACAGTTATTCGTCACCAAGTAATAGGTGGTAACCTGATGACAACAGATAGCCTAACAGAAGTTTCTATTGTCATCGGTGATAATGTATCAGATGAAGTGGATGTGATACTAAATGATGCATTTGGAGAGCAAATGTCATGGATAATTACAGACACCCTTGGTGAGATATTGTCTATTCCTAGTGACCCTCCATTTGATTTTTCAACAGCTGGTGCAGGCGTTTGTAATATATACAATATAAGTTATTATGGAATACTTACTGGATTGGACGTGGGATCAAATGTCAATGATATTGTTGGTTGTTATGATCTTTCAAACGCTATTATAGTTAACAGAATAATGTTGAATGGTGGGGTTATCGTTTTTGATAACGGTAGAGACACAGTTGCCATTTGTACAGGAGACCCTATAGTTGACAGTCTGAATGTAACATTGACTGATTTTGAAGGTCCATTATCTTCCTGGATAATTACAGATATAAGTGGTCTTATTCTTGAATTGCCATTAGGTCCTCCGTTTGCATTTGAAAATGCACCAACCGGAATATGTCAGATTTGGCACATCAGTTATACAATGGACCTTGATGGCCTTGAAGTTGGACTTAATGTCAACGAACTGGATGGGGCTTTTAATTTATCTAATGTACTGGTAGTTGAAAGAACACATGTTGATGGAGGAGACATTATGACAGTTGATTCTATGACCGTGGTTTCGCTTTGTACAGGAGATGGTATAGCTGATATAGTAAGTGCTTTTGTTGAAGGAGAAGAAGGAGATAGTTCGGCTTGGATTATTACGGATGCAAGTGATGTTATCCTTGCCTTACCAGATTCACTTACAGTTGATTTTGATGGTGCAGGTGCAGGAACTTGTTTTATTTATCATATTTCATTTTACGATAATCTTACGGCTTTAGCTATAGATAGTTCATTGAATGATTTGATTGGTTGTTATGATTTATCGAATGCCATAACCGTAATAAGAACGGAAGTTGATGGAGGTATCATATCAGAAGCATCTGGTTTGGATACGATAAATATTGTTGTCGGCGAAGGCGTAGTTGACTCATTAGAATTTTCTGTGATTGATGCAATGGGAGATTCTTTAGTGTGGGTTATTACAGATACAACAGGTATGATATTAAGTATTAGTTCTAATCCTCCAGTGGATTTTGAATCTGCAGGTGAAGGCGTATGTTTGGTATACCATTTAAGTTATGGTGCTGGTATACAAGGCTTAATTATTGGGAATAATCTAAATGATATTATAGGTTGTTTTGATCTTTCAAATTCAATAACCGTAATAAGAACGGAAGTTAATGGAGGTGTAATTTCGAGTATTGATTCCTTGGTACTCATCGATCTTTGTATTCAGGAAATGAATTCTGATTCTATTGATGTGCTTTTAAGCGATGAAAAGGGGACTGAATTTCAATGGATAATTACAGATGATTTGGGTGTAATTCTGGCTTTGCCAGTTTCTCCGCCGTTTGATTTTTCGAATGCTCCAACAGGCACTTGTCAAATTTGGCATTTGGCTTCATTGGGCAGTGTTACTGGGTTGACAGTAGGAGAAAATATTGCAGATATTACAGGAGTTTTTGATTTTTCTAATCCAATTGAGGTTGTTAGACAACAAGTAGATGGAGGGCTGATAAGTCATAACTCTGGTTTGGATACTTTGATGTTGATAACGAATGACGGTATTGCTGATTCAATTGATTTAAATTTGGTAAATGCTGTTGGTGATTCAACGCATTGGATAATTACAGATGAACAAGGATTAATTTTGGCATTACCTGATACCTTGCCTTTTGACTTTGAAGGCTCTGCTCCAGGTATTTGTTTGATGTGGAATATTTCTTTTAATGAGATACCTGAAGGCTTAGAAATTGATTCTTCGGCATTTGATCTAGGAGGCTGTTTTGATCTTTCCAATGCAATTACAATTATAAGAGATCACATACAAGGTGGTAATCTTATTACGGTTGATAGTCTTACATCTGTAAATGTTTGTTTGAATGACACAATTATAGATTTGATCGATGTCATTGTAACGGATACATTTGGGATGAACTTTGGATGGGTGATTACGGACACTTCGGGCTTAATACTTAATTTGCCGATATCCCCTCCATTTGATTTTTCTAGTGCTGGAGCAGGAATATGTCAGATATGGCATTTGAGTTATCAAGATAACCTTATGGGTCTTGTAGAAGGAAATAATGTTAGTGATCTAACGGGTTCTTTTGATTTTTCTAATCCAGTTGAAGTAATAAGAGATTCACTAGCGGGAGGAAGTTTAACTTTACTTGATGGTACAACCAGTGATACCATAATATTAGGTGATGGAAATATTGACACTTTAGAAGTTGTATTGAATATTGCTATAGGAGCAAACTTAATTTATGTGGTTACAGATACTCTAGGGGAAATTCTTGACACTACATCAAACAGTAGTTTTACTTTCGAAAATGCAGGTGGAGGCGTCTGTCAGATATGGAATCTTAGCTACGCAAATGGGTTATCTGGTCTAGAGATTTCTAACAATGTATCTCAACTTAGTGGTTGTTTTGATCTTTCCAATCCAGTAACGATAACGAGAGTAGGTCTTATGGGAGGTGAATTGATGACTACAGATAGCTTGGTCTTTATTCAGATATGCGTTAGTGATACGTTATCAGATGTATTTGATGTTATACTTTCAGATACAGTTGGACCGATTCAGTCATGGGTTGTTACTGATGCTATGGGAATTATTTTGGATCTTCCAGCAAATCAACCATTTGACTTGAGTTCTCAATCAGTGGCGACATGTTTCTTATGGAACCTAAGTCATGATATGGATATTACGGGTTTAGAAATTGGTCTAAGTGTAGATTCATTGGTTGGCAACTATAATTTTTCTAACGCGATTACAGTAGATAAAGCTTCAAGTACTGCCAGTTCCATAATGACAACAGACAGCTTGACGGCTGTTTCAATTACAGTTGGTGAAGGCATTGTTGATCTAATCAATGCAATTTCAGCTGGAGGAGATGGAGATAGTTCGGTTTGGGTAATTACTGACCCTATGGGAACAATCCTTGTGGTTCAGGATACTGCTTCATTTGATTTTGAATCATCTGGAGGAGGCACATGTTTGATTTGGGAAATTAATTTTGAGTTTGGAATATCAGGATTATCTGTTGGAGCTAATATAAATAACTTACAAGGATGTTTTTCTATTTCAAATTCTATAGAAGTAATGAGAATTCCTACCCCATTAAATGGAGGTGTTTTAACGACCTCTGATTTTTTGATTGCTATTGAAATTTGCGTCGGCAATGGATTAACTGAGGAAATAGATGTTGTATTAAATTTCAATCAAGGACCTAATTTTCAATGGGTAATAACGGATACGACGGGATTGATATTAGGCTTACCTGCTGCACCACCTTTTGATTTAAGTTTGGCAGGTCCAGGACTATGTCAGATTTGGAATTTGAGTTATGCCAATGGTCTTACGGGATTAAGTGTTGGATTAAACATCAATGGATTGCAAGGTTTCTTTGATTTTTCAAATGCAATAAGCGTGACACGAAATGCAGCTGATGGTGGAGAAATAGAAACTACTGGCGGAATGACAGAAATTACAATTCCAGTTGGAGAAGGGGTAATTGATTCAGTAGATATCGTTCTTACCGGTGAAGAAGGTGATACACAAATGTGGATTGTCACAGATACTAATAATGTAATCATCAATTTGAATGCAACATCACCATTTACATTTGAAAATAATGGAGGAGGCGCATGCCTTATTTGGAATTTAGCATCTACAGGTGCTGTTAGTGGATTAATGCTTGGAAATAATTTGTCAGAATTGGAAGGCTGTTTTGATCTTTCCAATGCAGTTACAGTAACTAAAGACGGTCCAAATGGTGGAATATTAAGTGATATCAACGGAAATAGTTCTGTTGAATTCTGTAATACAGATTCATTTAGTGACAGTCTTGAGGTAGTTCTAACAGGAACGATAGGCTCCATGAATCAGTGGATAATCGTCGATTCTTCAGGCGTAATTATAAGCCTTCCTGTGCAGGATCCATTTGATCTATCAGCATTGTCATTAGGAACATGTTACTTGTATAATATGGCTTTTGATTCTGCACCAACAGGAATTTCCTTAGGAGATACACTTGCAAATGCCATGGGAACTTATCATGTTTCCAATGCTCTTGAAATCTTTAAAGTAGAGACTTTTGGTGGTTCATTGACATTTGAAGATGGTTCATTGATAGATACGATAATGGTTGGTGAAGGAATAATTGATACTGTTGAAGTTACTCTTACTGGACAAGTAGGAGAAATTAATCAGTGGGTTGTTACTGACACCTTTGGGGTAATATTGGATTTACCAATTTCTGATCCATTTGATTTTGAATCTGCTGGTGGAGGCGTTTGCTTGATTTGGAATTTAGCATTTCAAGTAGGTATTCAAGGCTTATCAATTGGAAATAATGTAAATCAATTGGATGGTTGTTATTCGTTTTCAAATTCTATTATGATTGTAAGAGATGGTCTTAATGGAGGATTACTTCGATTTGATGATATGACGACTGTTAGAGAAACTTGTTTTGGTGATGGTCTTCCAGACTTAACTACGTATGTCGTTTCTGGAGCTCAGGGCTTAAATGATGAATTTTTCTTTGCACGTACAAACGGTCAATTACAATTCTTGAATGCGCCTAACCCATTTGACTTTGAATTGATTCCTGCTAATATTGATACTTTCGTAATCTATAATATTGCCTATGACACCATACCAGGTGGTTATAATCAAGGTAACTTTATTTCTAATTTAACGGGTAATTTCTCCCTTTCAAATCCAATCTTTTTAGTCAGAGATATTCAGAGAGGTGGAAGCATACAAGATACCATGGGTTTTACATCTTCAACGATTATTGTAGCTGATGGCGTAGTGGATACCTTAACATTGGAAGTGGCTGGAACATTTGCTGATTCAATGGCATGGGTGATGACCAATGATAATGATACGATAATTGCAATTCAAAATTCAAATGAATTCATTTTTGATAGTTTAGGAACTTCAGAATGTAGAATTTATCATATTGGATTTAATCCTGACATAATTGATGGTCTTGAAATAGGAGAGTCTATTGATAGCATTACAGGCTGTTATGGAATATCCAATGTTTATATATTGACTAAAAAAGCATTAAATGGGGGTGTTCTTTCAACTACTACAGGTGAGACTTCTATTGAAATTTGTTCAGGAGACAACAATGTAGATATTGTTAACTTGATTACAGAAGGTGAAATAGGTTCATCGTTTGTTTTCATTGTTGCCAATTTGAATGGTATTATTTTGTTGAACCAAGTTTCTTCTCAATTAGACTTGACTGGTGTGCAACCTGGAATGTGTCAAATATTTAGCATTAGTCATGATGGTTCCTTAGGTGGAGTTGCTAATGGCGTAAATATTTCAAGTTTGACTGGTTGTTTCTTACTTTCCACACCAGTAGATGTTGTAAAGAATGCTGTATTTGGTGGAAACTTGACATTACAGTCAGGAGGAACAGTTGAAGATGTATGCGTAGGAGATGCGATAGAGGATAATGTGATTTGGCAAACTACTAGTATGTCAGGAGAATACTTTTATGCTATTACTGACACCTTTAATGTTATCGATACAATAATTAGCAATGGTGTATTTGATTTTAACGATTCAGATGTAGGTGTTTGCAGAATTTGGGGTATATCATATGTAGGTACATTAACAGCAGAAGAAGGTGACACAGTAGGTGTAGATGTATTGGCTGAAGATTGTTTTGATATATCAAACAATTTTATTCAAATCAATAAAAATGACTGTACAATACCAGCAGCTTTAGCTTATAAGGTTTACCCTAATCCAGTTATTGACAGATTGCGACTTGATGTAATTAATGTGCCAAACAGTAATACGTATTGTCAGATATTTGACTCTAGTGGAAAAGTGCTTCATCAACAGAATATTGGACTTGGAGAAGTAGACATTGATATGAGTTCGCTTATGGCTGGTGTCTATTATATACGAGTAAAATCTGGTGGTTACATCAAAACAGATAAGTTTATTGTTCTGAAATAATAGATATAAATAATGAATTATGAAGCCCAATCATACTATGGTTGGGCTTTTTTTATTAAAAAAAATGATATCGGGTGCAACGTTTTGCATGTTTTGTGCATATACTAAGTAGAAGCAAAATCATTTTTCTAGATATATAAGATGTTAAGTTGGTTTCATTAAGCCTGGTCAATAAGATTGATCGGGCTTATTTCTTATTACCAGCTGCTACCACCTCCTCCAAATCCACCACCAGCTGAACCACCGGAAAAGCTGCTTCCACTTGAGCTTCGACTACTTGCAGGGACACTTGTAAATACACTCTTTATTTCCTTGACGGAAAAAGTTCTTGAAAATTCATTTAATGGAATCTTTCTAGAAGAATCTGAGTAATTATAGTAAGAGTACCAATGAGGTGCCGGTAAATCCAATGACTCTATATTTTTTAGCCATGTTTTGTCAATGCCTAATGCTATAGCAAAAGGATAAATTTGTTCAAAATAACTGGGATTGGATTTTAAAATTTCGTCCGTCTTTACTGGATTCATTTCTAATAGAGCCTTCTTTAATGAAACCAAATGGGATTTGAGTTTAATGCCCTTATCTGACATTTTGGGTCTAAAAAAATAGAGTATAAAAATAGTAAGACCGATTATTAATAATACAATGGCAGAAAGTTTATACGGAGAAGCAATAAATAAGACTATAGAAATGACCATTGTAATGATTCCAAAAGCTACATTTTTCCATGTATGGAATATGCGATAATGGTCCCAATCATAAAGTTGCTTCGATAACAGTGTAGATTTAATTTTCGCGGAAGCATTAGAAATAATAGAATAGAATTTATTTTTCAATTCTGACAGCAAAACTATATCCGTGTTATTAAAGAGCCCTTCAAAAATGATATGCTGGTACTCAGGAAATTCTTTATCCAGAGCTTTAAGCTTTTTAAAATATAAATCCTGATCACTTCCTGATACATTGCTGGACATCACTTTGATAAACCCCTTTTCCGCCCAATAGGGTAATAGAGATATTAAATCTTCAATGTTTACTTTATAATCATGGTAAGCTCCAACATCTGCTGGTGAAAATCCTTCCGGTGCGAAATACATTAATTTTGTTGTTTCTGGGATAAATTCTTTTCTGCTTTTAAAAAAGTAATTTATAAAAAGTAAAAGAAATGCAAGGGGTAATAACCAAATGCGATCAGTCTTAAAAATTGAAACTGGTGGTGGCGGACGATCTATGAAATCTTTGGGTAACTTCACATATATTGTAATGATTTCATTCTCAGCAAGAGAATTTAAGGAATGACCAACTAAACCGGTATTTGATTTTTCAATAATACTATTCTTCTTTTGTTCGCCTTCTTGTCCAGTAACAATCTGATAATCTGTAAAAGATAATTCTGGATCTTTATAGAAGGCAATTTCAAAGTTTACCGAATCTAATTTTGTATTCCATCCGTTAATTATATTATAGGAAAATTCGGTATGATCTTCTAGAAACAGAAATGGAGTATTTAACGTATAGATTATGTTGTATGTTTGTATTCCTTCAACAAAAACGTTTTTGTCACCGATTTTAATGACATGATTATCATTTTTGGATTGTATAACAAAATTATAGTCTTTTACAGTAACATTTGATATGCTTATTTTACTAGTTCCATTTTCAGAATTAAAATACTTAGGAATTTCGCGCAAAATACCATGGCTAGGTACCTTATACTTTACAGTTATTGCTTCTTGAATATCAACTG
Organism: Saprospiraceae bacterium; assembly: GCA_029262995.1. GTDB lineage: Bacteria > Bacteroidota > Bacteroidia > Chitinophagales > Saprospiraceae > RFSX01. Next base: position 20,633 of record JAJCYH010000005.1, read on the forward strand.
ATCCATTTTGATTGATATATACTTTTACATTATAATTGTTGATTGAATAATTTTGAGCAACTATAGAATGTTGGATCGAAAAAGCGATAACAAGTGTTAAAGGAACAGTTATCGATTTTAAACTATTACATTTGAAAAATTTGATGATAGTGAATAGTTTATTTTTTAGCATTAGTTTATCAAGCTTTTATTAATAGAATTGAAGCTTTACTATTGAGCTACTTTATATTAAATTCATACTTTGGAATTAAAGTTTCATTTTTATTAAAGAATAAGTACATCAGATATGACCTTTAAAACATGGCAAAAGTATTTAATAGCAATCATACCATTGATTGTACTTGTATTTTTGTTTCATTATTTCGGTGATATTGTATGTTATATTATCCTTGCTTGGGTGGTTTCAATGGTTGGTGCTCCCTTATATTCATTGTTTAATAAAATTGCAGGACCATCAACGTCTGCTGCAGCTACACTTTTGGTATTGTCTTTATGCTTTATGTTGTTTCTAAGGATTGTAGTACCTCCATTGGTTAAGCAAGCTAAGAATCTGTCAGAAATTGACTACGAGAAAATCCTTACCGGTTTAGAAGAACCCATTGAAGACCTGACTCTTTGGTTGACCAAAATTGGTATCGTTTCTGAGGCAGCTGATAAACCTAGTGAGAATAATGTCCAAAAACATAACGACTTAATACATATGGAAGTTATCAAGTTAGACTCTCTCCTCAATAGAGATGTTGACAGCATTCCAAAGACGAATATTAATTTATTAATTAATATTCATCAAGAGGAGAAGTTGGGAATAGAAGAACGAAGAGACTCAAAGAGGCCACCATTTTTGGTAACATTAAGGAATGATGTATTAAAGATGCTCGATCCCTCCCAATTGCCAAGTTTACTAGGGTCTTTTTTCGGATTTTTCGGCAGTTTGCTGGTGATGGTATTGTCAGTGTTTTTTATTGCTTTTTTCTTTCTTAAAGAAAAAGGTTTGTTTACTAAGATGATGACTTTACTGGTGCCTAAAGAAAAAGACGACAAAGTTCAACACGCCATTGAGGAATCTACAACTTTACTTGTAAGATATTTCGTAGGCCTTGTAGTTCAGGTATTGATCATAACACTATTTACAACAATTGTTCTTAAGCTCTTTGGATTTAAGAGTGCCTTACTAATGGCAATTTGTTTTGCTGTATTTAATCTGATCCCATACATTGGTCCAATTCTTGGTAATTTGGTGGGTGTGATGATTGTAATATCATCAAATCTTGACTTGGACTTTTATTCTCTAATGTTGCCTAAAATGATCACAGCTGTTGTCATTTTTGCTGTTTTACAAATGCTTGATAATTTCATTCTTCAACCTAATATATTTTCAAAGAGTGTCAAAGCTCACCCTCTTGAAATATTCCTAATTGTATTGATAGGCGCCAAGATTGGTGGTATACTCGGGATGGTTATTGCAATACCAGTTTATACAGTAATACGCGTATTGCTTAAGGTATTCTTCAGTGAATTTGAAGTTGTAAAAAGGATAACTGCCAATATTTAGCTTTTTACGGATCTTGCCTGGCAAATACTTTTTTAAGCAAGTCGCTAGTCCTCTGTGACAGATCATTTCTTATGCCAAGTTCCTTTTGTTCAATAAGATCAAAAAGAGCATAGAGTGCTTTTGAATTGATATGATCTGCAAGATCAGGGTTTACCTCTTTTACAAAAGGCAAACTGTTATACTTATTCACCGCATCAGACCAATAGTCCAAAGCACCAAATTTGTTCAAAGAATTTTCAAGCACTGGTTTAAAGCTGGTATATAATTGATTGTAAGTATTATTGTGAAGATATGTAGTTGCAGCATTTTTATCTCCAAGCAATATATTCATAGCATCGTCAAAACTTATGTTTTTTATTGCTGATAGAAATATTGGTCCTGCTTTACCTGCTGCATCTTCTGCGGCGCGATTAATTTTCTTAAGTAACTCTTCTTCAATAGAATTGAATCCTGGTATGAATTTTAATTTGTCTATGACAACGTTGGCTTCTTCTGGAAGAAAAATCTTGTAATCTGACACATAGAACCCATCTTGTATGGATAAGGTTTTCACGCTTTTATCAACACCAAGTTCTAGTGCTTCTTTTAAACCATTAGCTATATCTTTATCTGATAAGGCCACAGAATCCAAGCCATCAAGAAGTTTGCTTAAATCTTTAGGGTCACATGAGCAGAATACAAAGACGGTTATTATTGATACGATTATTCCATTTTTCATGAAAAATATTTTATAAATTAACTTATAATGTTAAAGTACATTTAGCGAACACCCCCTTATTAATGAAAGGTAAGGTAGGTTTATTATAAATAACGAATTTATTTATTTTGCGTAAGCAGATTAATTTTTATTAAACAAAGCAAAATTTCTAAGCTTAATGGCTTTATAGCATTCCGTTAGGCCTATTGGATTTTTCACTATTTTGGTGTGACATAATAGGATTACTTCCAAGGTTTTCAAGTAACGAATCAGGAAATATTAATGATTATTCTTATAATTCTTATGCATATTGTATACTACTGATTCTCACTTAAAAATTCTAAATTGTGAAACTAAGATGAATATTTATACTAAATTTCTTTTGTTGACATGGAAGAGAGGATAAAACATATTATTGAATCTGGAATGTTGGAGCGGTACCTTCTTGGTAATTGTACAGAGGAACAAACTCAAGAGATTGAAACATTGCTTGAAAACTCAGCCAAATTGAAAAAATATTTTAAAGAGATGAGTGAAGATCAATTTGCGATTACAGAATCCAAAGGGAAAGCTGGTCCATTAAAGAGGGACGAAAAGGATAGGGTTGATATAGTTGCTTCTGAATATGCTTCCAGCTCTTTTAAGAATAGTAAAGGAATTAAAAAATCCTCAATGACATTCGAGCGCGTTGTTCTTATTGCAGCTATCTTCTGTATGTTTATAAGTTTGTTTACTGCTTTTAATCTATTTATGAAAAATTTGGAACTTCAAAGATCGCTTGATCGGTCAACCCACCTCTATAAGGAACATGATTTTTTTACGCGTCAATTGAATATGCAATTGGATCTTCTCCAAATGGTAGTTGTTAAATTAGAAGATCAGATAAAAATTTTGGACGATAGTCAAACCAAGAAAGTAAGACTAAAGGGGAATGATAAGGCTCATAGACTTGATCTTAATGTTTATTGGAACGATGAAAAAAAAGTGTCTTTGTTAACCCTAAAAAATATTCCTCAATTAACTGATGATGAATGTTTTCAGATTTGGGCGAGTAAACAAGGAGAGTTTTTAGATTTAGGTATTCTAAATAGGCAAGACTATATTATGGAAATAAAGAATTTTGAAGATGCCAAGAGTCTAATAATAACCATTGAACCTGAGGGTGGTAGTCAACAACCAACTATGGCTAATATTGTATCAAGATCTGCTATTTAATAAAATCACTTTTTAAGAGGCCATAGTGTATTTCATCAAACCAATCATTATCGATGTTGTCCCAATAATGCTTTCTAAAATGGGCTTCTTTATTAAAACCGAGATTAGTAAAAAGCGTAAGTGATGCAATATTTCTTATGTCTACTATAGCCATTATTTTATGCAAATCTATATGATTAAACACATAAGTAAATAATGCATGTAGAGCCTCTTTGGCAAACCCCTGTCCATGAAATTCTCTTCTGAGTGTAATGCCAATTTCAGCAACTCGAGAATCGTTTTCGTTGCACTTAAAGGCACAGTCACCGATTAACTCTTTGTTATAAACGATTGCAATTTGTTTCCATTCTTTGGATTGATTCAGAATGATATGTTTTTGTTCTTCATAGAACTTGATTACCTCTTCTTCGGTATTTACCATAAAATTTTGATATCTGCAAAGCTCAGCATCTGACCTGTATTGAAGAAAAGTGGTAAAGTCATCAGGTATGAATTCTCTCAATTCGAGTCTATTGGTAGGGATATTTATCTTTGTTTTCATTTCATTGTATTCATGACAAAGTTAATTTTTATTTGTTCTTCTGTCCTATCTGATTTTAATTTCCTCTTCTATACCTTTACATTTTCCAAAACCATAAACATGACTTAACTGTGTTTCATCTACTGGCCTTGGAGAACCGTTACATGCGATTTCGGATCAATGCTTTTTAGGTGTGCATTCATCAAATTGGAATCTATGATGAATGAAAATATTCAATAGGAATTCCTGATTTTACCAATTGTGAGTAATGTTCTATTCCCCATTCTTTATCGTTAAGCCGAGCTGCAATATCTGGGGCATTTGCGACATCGATTCCTAATGGAAAAACATCTTCATTGAATGCTTTTTTAAAGTCATTTTTTGCTTTCTGTAAGTTGTTGTTTTGAAATAATTCAACTGTAGCAGATTGAGAATAATAGAAATAATTCTCGTATGTGCATGACCTATCTGTTGGATGTAACAGAGTTAAGGTAAGGTAAATTATTTCATAAACCATATATGTTTGATATTTTATTAGTCAGCAATAGAATTCTAAATTGGCACTTTTATTTTGTATCACAGCTTTGGAGACTTTAATTTTTCTTTTTAAGAATAAACTAATTTGAATAAAGGGTCTTGATTTCTTCTTTTCTACAAAGCGACAGAATAAATACAATAACTAATAAATCCATTGATGTCGTCTTTAGTGATAATCATTATATTCCTGCCAGAACTATAATACAAAATTTAAATTATTGAGTATCTTTTAGACAAATTATCATTTTCATGAAATGGCTATTGCTTAACATATTCATTTTTTTGGGTCTATCTGCTTTCTCTCAAAGCAAAACTCAAGATAGATTAGTGAATTATCAAAGCAATAAGTTGATATTGCCAGAAAATGAAATTTACCAATCGGATAAATATTTTGAAAAATACCAATTCCAATTGGGATTATCAGTAAAAGACAGTTTGGTACTTAAGTCTGTTTTTAAGCATAAGAATGATATTGACATTGAAAGATATCAGCACTTTCATAATGGTATTGAAGTTGTTGGTTCAGAAATAATTATTCATTACAAGGATAATTACATTGTAAAATCAATTAGTGCTTTATATCCGGAAGTAGCATATGATATAAAACGGAATATTAATCTTAAAATTGATGAAGAATATTTGACTGCTGTCCTTTCTAAGTCAATGAGTGACTTTTCTTACTCTGAAATTAAACCTGGAAATTGGCATTTTGAGGATAAAGGATTATGCTTAGTAGATTCTGAATATCCTGACTTTTCTGGCACATATTTATTGTCAAGAAAATTACATCTTACAGGAGGAGATGATACTGATGGTCCTTTAAGTGAAATCGTTTTTATTGATGCCTTTAATGGCAAAATGATTAATCATATATCTGACATACATTTTGATCGCGTTAAGGGGATTGCTAATACCCGATATTATGGAGAGAAGGAAATATATATTGATTCTTTGGGAGAAGATCAATATTTACTAAAGGATGATTTTAGACATGTCTATACATTAGATTCTGACAGAGATACATTTGAAAACAACAGTGCTTATTGGAATCAAATAAATGAATCACAAAATGAGGTAGCCGGTGATGTTCATTTTGGTGCGAGTTCATATCATGAAATGATGAAATCCCATTTTGGATGGGAAGGCTTGGATGGTAATGGTTCTGAATTAACTTCTGTTGTTCATGCGAGAGGGAAGTATTATGTCAATGCCTATTGGGATGGTAAGAGAGCCAATTTTGGAAATGGTGATTGTGATCGTTATAACCCTTTAACAACACTTGATATTGTAGGGCATGAGTTTGTTCATGGATTAACAGATCACACTTCAGATTTAGTATACCGGAATGAGTCTGGTGCCTTGAATGAGTCTATATCTGATATATTTGGTAAAGCATTAGAGTTTTATTATGATCCAAGTGGTTTTAACTGGTTGTTAGGAGACAAAATCCGTAAAGATGATTCTGTTAACTATTTTAGATCTATGGCAGATCCATCGCTTAGAGCTCACCCTAAATACTATAACGGTTTAAACTGGAGAACAGGTACTTCAGATAATGGAGGAGTCCATTCCAATAGTGGGGTATTTAACTATTGGTTTTATTTATTGGTAGAAGGAGAAACTGGGATCAATGAAAAATCTGAATTCTATTCCGTAGATGAAATTGGCATGGACAAAGCACTTCAGATTGTATTCCTTATGCAATCAGCATATTTGACTTCTTCTTCTGATTATATTGATGCGTTTAATTATTCTTTGGAAGCTTGTAATGATTTATATGGGCCAAATAGTAATGAATATAATGCAGTAGTTGAGGCTTGGAAAGCAGTAGGATTATTTGATGGATTTAGCAATTTAGATCTTTCTCTGGAGGCAGAACAATCAGTGATTACTATTTGTCAAAATGCTGAGTCTGTACTTTCTTACTGGATTAGAAATACAGGATTGGAAAAAATCAGTGAAGCTTCAGAGTTAAGAATAAAATATTTCCAATCAGGTGGATTGGCCATTGAGGAAACGATCATCTTGGATCGTGATATGTTACCTAGAGATTCGCTATACTTTCAATTTACAAATGCTGTAAATGCTAGCACCGTTAATAATGGTTTGATAACAACTGAATTGTTTTTGGATGGTGAATTTAATATGGTGAACAACAATATTACAAGTACGATATATATTAGTGAAGAGGAAGATTTTGAAATTGTGCTGGAGTCAGCTGATTTTATTACAGAAGATGTATGTGGTATTTCAGAAATCAATAGATTTAGATATAGAATTAGAAATATTGGTTGTGAAACTATACATGAGGACGATACAATTTATTTTGATATAATAACAGATAAAGGGTCTTTCACTTTGGAAAGAAGAGTATTTTTTGATTTTGTACCAGGAATATTATTTGGCAGTACTTCAGGAATAGCTTTTGAGCAAGTACCAAAAGACTTTAGTGTGTATGAGGTGCATTTCAGATATGGAGAAGAATTAAATACCGAAAACAATATCACAAGTGGGAATATTGTTTTTAGGGAATTTGTGAAATCAGATTTTTTGGAAGATTTCGAAGGAGAAGAATATTCGTCAAATTTAGAAGTTCAGGTAAATGAAAACTTTATAATTGATACGATTGTGGATGTCAGATCTAATAGGATGTTGGCACTAGCATCAAATAGTAGCGGTTTGGTTTTTAGGAATTGTGAAGAAGATATAGATTTCTTTAATCAATTTTTTTATAAAGCGACATTGAGCTTTTGTGTTGACACAAGAGGTCTGGAAAGTCCAGTTTTTTCTTTAGATATGATGCAGTTAAACAATTCTGATCAACAGATATTTCTAATCAATCCAGATTACTCAACAATGCTTAAGGTCAGACTTGATGATCCTGACTTCTCGGAGCAACTTATATATGGACAACAGGAGGGAGAACTTATTCGCCAAACGATGCCATTGCCATTCGATTATACAGGCTTGATAAATATTGATGTCCTTAGTGTTTCTATGAACCCCAATAATCAAGATGAATTATTTTTTGGTCAGAGAGATATTGTACTGTTAGATGAACTGCGTATCTATGATGAGGGACAAGTTTACAGTGCCTATGAAGGAACTTCATCTTATATTATCTATCCCAATCCTTCAAATGCTTTAACTAAGATTTCTAATGCGAATAATGAAAAGGAGTTTTCAATATTTGTTTATGATAATTTGGGAAGATTAATACTTTTCGAAAGAGAAATTGTCAATCAAACCTGGATTGATATGTCTAAATTGGAAGGTGGAGTATATTTTGTCAATATATATGAGAACAACGATTTTATTTTGAGTAAAAGGCTGGTCAAATTCTAGTCAGACTTCACCTTGAAAACTTTCCTTTATTTAAAATGTTAACTGAGATAAAGAATTCAAATGAGAACTGTAAAGTCTGTTACACGAGCAGATAAAGTAAATATGGGGGGAATTATCATCGATCAACCACTACCAAATTCCGAGTATGATCACTTAGATCCATTTTTATTAATACATCATTGGTCACAAAGTTTTCAAGGTGGTCAAAAACAAAAGGAAGTGGGTGTAGGACCTCATCCACATCGAGGATTCTCTCCTGTAACTATAATTTTCAAGGGTTCACTTCATCATAGAGATTCGTTGGGAAATAATAGCATTGTAGATGCTGGAGGGGTGCAATGGATGAATGTAGGCAAGGGTATTACGCATTCTGAGAGACCATCTAAGAATATTGCCGAAAATGGTGGTGATTTTGAAATTATTCAATTTTGGATAAATTCTCCTGCTTCTTTCAAGATGAAGCCAGCTGAATACTTCCCTCTTCAGAAGAATGAAATTTCACAGATCAATTTGGATGAAAAAGGTTCTCAATTATCGATAATCGCTGGCAACTATGACAGTCATTCATCTCCAATTCCTACCAATAGCCCATTATTTGTAGCTACAATTGATACAGTTGAAAATAGTGTTGTAGAACTTAATACCAACTCAGATCATCGTACAGTCTTGTATCAGCTTGATGGTAAGACAGAAATTAATGGGAAACAGATTGGAAACAAGACTATGCTTAATTTTGATAATGACGCCTCTAAAATTAAAATTTCTAGTAAAGAGTCTTCAAGACTTTTATTGTTATCGGGGCAACCGATCGACGAAGAAATTACAAGCTATGGTCCCTTTGTAATGAACTCAACTACAGAAATTATGGAAGCAATCAGGGATGCACAACAAGGGAAAATGGGCGTATTGATTGAAGATTTTTAATTATTCAATTGAAGTTGTGCAATTCAAGAGTTCGCTTTTGCCATAGCAAATAATCTGAGCTGAAATGTCTTTTTTACTCTGGACTATAATGCCTTGCCATTGTAAATTACAATCGTTATGTAATGTTGCATCATAGAGGAATAATTGTGCACCAGGCATTAAGGTTATTGAACTGTTTTGTGGCATGGAAATTCTACAATAGATATGCAGGTCAACATTTTCTTTAACGACTATATTATGGGTGATATCCTTAGACCCATACCAATTGGTTTCTTTATCTATTATAATTGTCTTTGATTTATCCAAGTGACACCAATCGCGGGTAATCAATTTTCTGTTTTTAGAATTTATTTTGTTGAAACCCTTATGAACAATTCCCAGCTGGCAAGGCGTTAATGCCATTTGTTCAGCATTATAATCCATCATATTATTTGAAGGAATCGTATCACACGGAGGTTCATTTGTTCGACCCCAACAATTAGGGTGCTCAGGTGTGTCATCACATCTATCATATCTTAACCACGAATGGGATAGCCCTAAGATATGACCAACTTCATGATTGAGTAAGGTTGCATATTTCCAGGGTTCTGGGTCACCTTCTAGCATTCCTGCCATCTTTAATGAAGTTCCTAGTGCGATTCCAGTTTTCGTTGCTTTATAATGTTCAGTAGCTACGCTATCAGGATGATGTGGTAAAATAAAGATATTGATAATGCTATCGGATCCAATCGAATATTTATCAATAAGCTTACGATCATAGTTGTTTTTATTTCTTCCTTTATTAACATAATAATAGAGCTTGTCGTCGTAGTGTTTATAAAAGCCATCATCATTAGGATCATTTGTGGCAGCAACAATTTTATATCGATATTGAGTAGCGAGAGTAGCAGTTGTATTGCCAACAGGTAAATTCATTTTCTTATTTTCTGAGAGTCTTTTATTTGCATTTGAAATTAAATATCTTATGAATTTTTTCCCTTCATCCATTTTGAAATTCCTAGTTCCAGATTCATCGTCCATGAAGTGAACATTTATGCGTAGGTATCTGATATTGGTCAAGCTGTCTGGAAAATAATAGAGGGGATCATTACAATTATGAACGCCTTGTTTTTTAAGGGGATCAATAGTACTTAAATCCTTTAGTATTATACTTTTGACCTTTGGTGAACAGCTGCAGCAGATAAGGAGAATTAATATTCCGGTTAGGTTTTTATACATTGGATTATATATTCATACCCCCACAAACGCTAAGTACTTGACCTGTTATATATGTTGACATATCAGAACCTAAAAAGGTACATGCATTGGCTACATCATTGCCTTGTCCAAACCTTTTTAATGGGATGCTGTTTACATAACTATCCTTAACGCTATCCTCTAGCTCAGCTGTCATTTCAGATTCAATAAATCCTGGAGCAATAGCATTACATCTTATTCCTCTAGAGCCTAATTCTTTGGCCATAGATTTTGTGAAACCAATTATTCCGGCTTTGGAAGCTGAATAATTTGATTGTCCAGCATTACCGAAAACTCCAACGACTGAACTCATATTAATTATCGATCCTGATCTGTTTTTGAGCATTGGACGAACTACATGTTTGGTCAGATTAAATACTGATTTTAGGTTTACTTGTATGACATCATCCCATTGTTCTTCTGTCATCCTTAGTATCAAAGTATCTTTTGTTATCCCTGCGTTATTGATTAGAATGTCAATTTTCCCAAAATCATTTAATACTTGTTTTACCAATTCTTCAGATTGTTCATAGGAGCTAGCATCCGATTTATAAGCTTTTAGATTTTCTCCGGAATTTAATTCTGCCATGATTGCTTCTGAAGCAGTTGCAGAAGATTGGTAGGTAAAGGCTACCCGAGCACCTTCTGACAAAAATCGTTCAACTAAAGCCTTTCCAATTCCTCTGGAACCTCCTGTTATTAGTGCTGTTTTTTCATTTAATAATCCCACGTATAATTATTTTAGTTTTTAATTAATCAACCATTACCCTAAATTATTGTATCTGGTTTTGTATCTATTATTTTTAGGCTGTCGGTTTTTTCCGTTTCATATTCATCTTCCCATTGAAAATCGAATTGATCTTCTCTCAAGTTAAGTTTATTTACATTTTGTTCCTCAATAACAGACTTTTGTTTATATTTTTCGCAATTGATAAAATCTAGTAGATCAGAAGGTGGAGTAGGGAATTCAGTGTCTGACTTATAACCACTTAGGGAATCAGCTTCAAGATGTTGAATAAATTTTTGAACTATTGGTCTAGCCATAATAAATCCCTGACCGTCATTCAAACTAAGAAATCGGATCCATTTATCATCTCCTCCTACCCAAACGCCTGTAACTAATTCTGGGGTTATTGACATAAACCATCCATCAGCGTAATCATTAGTCGTACCCGTTTTTCCACCAATAGGCGTTTTTACCCCCAAGCCATAACCACCGCCAACATTGTTTTTTAACATATCCACCATTACTCCGTTAAATAAGGAGTTTATTGCTCTTCTGGTCTCTGGAGCATTACTATATATAATCCTACCTGATTTATCTTCAATTCTATAAGCAAAAATTGGTTCTGTGTAAATCCCGTCATTTGCAAATGTTGTGTATGCACCAGCCATTTCGTGTAGGGTTAAATCCATTGAGCCAAGACATATTGAAGGAACGTTTGGAACAATTAAGTCTCCATTAGGATAGGTCGCTGTTTTACTTATCCCTGCATTGTCCAGCATTTCTCTGATTACATCTACGTTTCCCATTTCTTTGATCAACCTAACTGTAATTGAATTTTTTGAATATAAAAGTCCTTGATAAAGATTATACATGTTACGGGAGAACTCACCATTGGCATTTGAAGGAGACCATTCCTTCAGCACATTAAATCCGCTATCACCAGGAGCAATTGTATATTGAATGTCTTCATAAGACTGACATGGGGATATTCCCATAAGAGATATGGCTGTAGCGTATACAAAAGGCTTGATTGTAGAACCCACTTGTCTCCTTGAGTTTACATGATCATATTTAAAGTAACTAAAACCAGGGCCACCTACCCATGCTTTTATATGTCCAGTACGAGGATGTACGGCCAAGAGACTTGCCTGTAGATGTTGATTATGGTATTTAACTGAATCTAATGGACTCATTTCTTTAAGCTCAAAATTATCCTCATTATAGGCGAATACTTCCATTTGTATAGGCTTAGCAAAAATTTTAGGATAATCTTCTTGCAACTTGAGATAGTTTGATTTTAAGGGCAAGAATAAACTGTCAGTTTGAACTATTTGCTTATAGGGTTTTATGTTTTTTTGACCGAGATAATTTATAATTTCTTCGTTCTTCCATGATTTTGGATCCTGTTCCAGATCGATTAAAGTTTTAATCACATTTTCATTCAAAGGAATTTCGTCATATACTTGTTGAATAGCAAGTTTAGTTCCTGAAAGATATTTATCATGGAGTTTTAAGTAGCGTTCTGATTCTTTAATTTTTCTATTTAGTGATGCTTGTCTGATTTTGCGTTGTTCTGAATCTGAATCATATGTCCAAGGGTTTCTATTCTTCCAAACTTTCCAATACCTTTCCTGCAGTGACTTCATATGATCTTTGACGGCCTGCTCTGCATATTTTTGATATTTTAAATCTATGGTAGTATAAATTTTCAGACCATCGGTATAAATATTGTAATCTGTACCGTCTGCTTTTTTGATGTCTTCTTTTTCAAAAAGAGTCTTGAGCCATTTGGTTAATTCTGATCTGAAATAAGGTGCAGGTCCAGTATCATGAGCTTCTCTTACAAAGAGACTCATATCTACCAATTTGTTTTTTATAGAATCATGAACCAGGCTATCTACATCAAAGTATTTTTCGGTTTGATTAAGAACAACATTTCTTCTAATAGTGGCATTTTCTGGAAATCTGATAGGATTGTACAAACTTGGGTTTTTGAGCATACCTACTAGCAATGCCGCTTGATCAAGGCTTAGCTTATTCTGGTTTTTACCAAAATAGGTTTGTGCAGCAGCTTGAATCCCATGTGCTCCATTTATAAATTCAAATTTATTGAGATACATAGCCATGATTTCTTCTTTGGTATAGCTACGTTCCAATTTGACCGCAGTTATCCACTCCTGAATTTTAGTTCTAAGGAGTGTAATAGATCTCCTGATCTTTCCCATTCCATACAAAGATTTTCTCTTGTATAGTAATTTTGCAAGTTGCTGAGAAATGGTACTACCTCCTCCTGAGCTTTCTTTTTGTAGTAAAATCGTCTTAAAAGCAACACGAAATAATGCCTTGAAATCGATCCCAGAGTGTCTGTGAAATCGAATATCTTCAGTAGCTAGTAAAGATTTAATTACAAATGGTGATAACTGCCTGTAAGGAATTATTTCTCTGTTTTCAATATAATATTTTCCGAAAGGCGTTCCATTGATATCATATATGATAGACGCTTCATCGTAATTTGGATTTTCTAAATCTGCGAATGAAGGCAGGTCACCGGAAGCCGTAGACATGATAAAATAAAGCACAATCAATAGCCCAGCAACAATACTGGCCCATAATACGATAGCAATTTTTTTTAGCACCGTGTAAGTTCTATGATCTGTGTCTTCCCAAAATTTCATGTAGACCAAAAATATGGCTTTATAATCAATTAGGAATTACAAATAGCACTTAATAAATTAAATTTCTTGGATGAAAAAGCCTTGTAATGTGGCATTAAATATATACTTGAAAATTGTACTTGGTTTATAATGTTTTTTATTGACAAATAACAGCTTCAAACCTTCCTTTTACAAAATTTTCATTATTAACTTTAACGTCCATTTCTGCTTCGATGATATCATTATTTATGCTTATAATTTCTACATAACCATTTTCAGCAATGATATTATTAGCACCATCCGGGTTAAATAGTGTAACCGTAAATCCTTCTAAAGTATTTATATCTATAAATAGTTCTTGTTTTTCCAATGTATTCTCTGCTATAAAGAATACTCTGATATCTCCAGGAATCAAGCCACATACATCAATCGCTGAAGACCCTTCATTGAATATTTCAAAATGTAGTTTACCATTCGTCTGCACTTTATATCTAGCAGTTTTCATCTCAAATGCAATTCCATCTATTTTTCCGTTTAGCAGTTCATCAGGCGTACTATCACTGTCATCTGAACATGAAAATAGAAACATAAAAGAAAGTGATGTTAGTAGTAATAGTCTTTTCATCAGAAAGCTGTTTTTATAAAATTATAAAGAATTGTGCCTTAAAACAATAATGAATTTATGCATGCTCAGACATTTCAAGCCATCTGTCTTCTTTTTCAGAAATAGATTTTTCAATGGTTCCCAATTCGATTGATAGTTTTTGTATATCATCCCCGGGAAGGTCTGATTGCTGAAAAATCAAGGAAATTTCATTTTTTCTTAACTCTAGCTTTTTTAATTCTTTTTCGAGATCCTTCAATTCCATCTTGTCTTTGTAGCTCAGCTTACGTACTTCAGTATCATTTCCACTGGATGGTTCAGGAATGCTATCTGCAACATGAGATATTTCCTTATTGCTTTCATCTTTAAAGTTTGAAGCCTTAAAGGCAGAATAATTGCCATTAAAATCTTTAATTTTGCCATTGCTATGAAGGATGAAGCTATGCTCAACCAATTTGTCCATAAAATATCGATCATGTGAAGTGATTAAAAGGCATCCTTCAAAGGATGCAAGAAACTCTTCCAAGACATTAAGACTAATGATATCGAGATCATTTGTGGGTTCATCCAGTATTAAAAAATTAGGATTGGACATCAGGACACGTAAAAGACTCAACCTTCTTTTTTCTCCACCACTCAGCTTCGAAACAAAAACTTGCTGTTGAGATCTTGGAAACAAAAACCTTTCAAGGAGCGTTTCTGCTGTCATCTTCCTGCCTTTTTTTAGTGGTATATATTCAGCAATTTCTCTAACGACATCGATTACTCTAAGTTCTTCCTTCAAATCTTCATTGTCCTGGCTGTAGTAACCAAATTTGACGGTATCCCCTACAATTACTTTACCTGAGTCAGGTTTTATTGCTTGTGTAAATAATCGAATCAAACTTGTTTTTCCGCTTCCATTTGGTCCAGCTAAACCAATGCGTTCTCCTTTTCTAAATTTATACGAAAAGCCATCTACTATAACTTTATCACCATAAGCTTTAGAAACATTATGAAGTTCAAGAATTTTTCCACCTAGACGATGCATATCAATCTCTATGCTCAACTCATCATCGGATAGATTTTGTTGAGCCTTTTCTTTGATGGTTTGAAAGCTGTCGACTCTTGCTTTGGCTTTTGTACCCCTAGCCTTTGGTTGCCTTCTGATCCAATCAAGTTCTTTTTTAAACAGTTTTTTGGATTTATCTAAATTGGCATGGTCGTTTTGAGATCTTGCCGCTTTTTTTTCAAGGAAGTCGGAATAGCTACCTCGATAGACAAATATTTTTCCATGATCAAGTTCAATAATTTCGTTGCAAACTCTTTCCAGAAAGTAACGGTCGTGGGTAACCATAAATAGGGTTAAATTCGAACGCGATAGATATTGTTCTAGCCATTCAATCATGTCTATATCCAAATGGTTGGTAGGTTCATCCAAAATCAAAAAATCAGGCTCATCTATCAGCAATCTTGCCAATGCCAGTCGCTTTCTTTGACCTCCTGACATAGTGCCTACTTTTTGATCAAGATCATGAATATTCAACTTGCCTAAAACCTCTTTAACGTTGACTTCAATGTCCCATGCTTTGAGGTCTTCAAGTTTTTCTATAGCTTTTTGAATCCGTCTATCGTCTTTTTGATAACTGGCTAGTTCAAATTCCTTTATTGCAAGAATTTTTTCATTTTCAGAGTTTAGTACTGTATCAATTGCGCTTGCCTGAGGATCAAAACTTGGATCTTGTTCAAGGTATCCAGTTCTGATGTTTTTATGTAGAAGTATTTTGGCATTTTCACCTTCAATAGATTCCTGACCAGCAATTAGCCTTAATAAGCTTGTTTTTCCGGTTCCGTTTTTAGCTATTAGAGCTATTTTTTGGGATTTACCAATGGTAAGGTCTATATTTTCGAAAAGAATTTTTTCGCCAAAAGACTTTGAAACATTTTCTAGGGTAAGGTAATTCACGATTTTTATTGAAGTGCAAACTTAAGACATTGAACAGGAAAGAAGTATTCTTTGCAATAAAAAAGGAGACCTGAAATCAGATCTCCATGTTTTTAGTTAAGACGCATTTTTATAGCGTTTTGATTTATACTTTTCTACTTGTTTTTTTAATTTTTCTGCTGCCAGATCAAGAGCGATATCATGCTTTGCTGCACTGGCTTCAACAAAAACATCTTTTCCCTTCAACCTCGCTTGTAATTTAATTTTTTTGCTTGGATGTTTTTCTCCTCTGAAAAACACTTTTATGGATTCAACAAATGGATAATTTTGAAAATATTTTTGGAGATTCACTCTAGCATAATTTTCAAAATAATTTCTTCCTTCCAGAAGTTCCTTCTCTACTCTAATATCCATATTATTTTTTTTGGTTAGTTAGAAAATATTTCAATTTACCGGACTTCCCTTGTGGAAGCCCTACATATTTAAATCTAATAAAATTTTGCCAAACTTACAATGGCATTCCATTAATATTTTTAATAACCTAAATCGGGCTTCTATAAGTTAATTGACTGGTGATTTGCAAAATCTTTGTATTTATTGTCAAGATAGCCTTTGTTTAGGGCATAGCGACAATTTTATTGTTATATGTATAGGGGTTATTGTTTGAATTTCTGTCTTTAAGTTACTTGGACATTAGTTTGCTATTTGAAATATTTCTACATAAACTAATGTCAGAATCAAATACCCAGAGATTTTATGAAAAGAAAAGGACAGTAATGGCCATATGATTCATAAAAGATCTTGTAAACCATATGAAATAAAAAGTAGATGTTTATATGTAACCAACCTGTTGCTTAAAGAAAATTTGTTTTAATATGCCTTTATTCAAACGAATATTTTAGATAGGTAGAATTGGGGTTCATCTTTGATGTCCCCTTTTTCTTATTTTATTAGTTGCTTTATCTTAATGCCAAACAATGCAAATGCCAAGGTCATCAATGGACTTACATAATTGAAGATTGCATAAATGAAGTAATCAAATACAGAAACCCCAAGTACTGAACTTTGATAAGCGCCACAAGTATTCCAAGGAATTAAGACTGAAGTTACTGTGCCAGAATCTTCTAAAGTTCGGCTGAGGTTTTCTGGAGCTAGACCTCTGTCTTCATATGCTTTTTTAAACATTTTCCCCGATACAACTATAGATAAGTACTGATCAGAGGCTGTTACATTCAATGCTAGACAACTTGCTACAGTGCTGGCAAATAATCCAAAAGTCGTTTTGGCAATGGACAATAAAGTCTCACTGATTCTAGATAGAGCGCCAATGGCTTCCATCACACCTCCGAATACCATAGCACAAATAATCAACCAAATCGTACCAAGCATACCACTCATACCTCCTGCGGTAAATAAATCATTTAATTCTTCATTATTAGTAGTTATAGCAATGTCGGTAGTAAGTGAGTTCACAACACCTTTGTAGCCGGAGATGAACGAAAGCGTCTCTGCATCTCCTACTTGAGCTACTAGCTGTGGTTGTGCAAATAAGGCTACTACACCTCCTAAAAGTGCACCTACCATTAGGGCAATAATAGGTTTGAATTTTTTTATTACCATGTAAAGAACTATAATGGGCACTATAAATATCAATGGCGTAATGTTAAATGTAGTTCTGATTTCTTCTGCGATAATATTGGAATCCACTATTCCTGAAAAGTTAACATTCATTCCTATAATGACAAAAGATATAAGAGCAATAGTAATGGATGGAATGGTTGTTAAACTCATATATTTAATGTGAGAGAATAATTCAGATCCTGCCATTGCTGACGCCAAATTTGTTGTATCTGATAAGGGTGACATTTTATCACCAAAATAAGCTCCTGAAATAACAGCTCCGGCGACCATAGCAACTGGGAAACCCATTGATTGACCGATACCAATCAATCCAATCCCCACAGTAGCAGAAGTCGTCCATGAACTACCCGTAGCAACCGAAATAATAGCACAGATGATTAAACTTGCAGGTAGGAAGATGGATGGATTCAAGATTAATAATCCATAATATATCATAGCCGGAATAATGCCACTCAATAGCCAAGTACCAGCTAATGCTCCAACAAGTAATAATATTATCGTTGCTTCGCTGATCGATTTTAGATTTTCTGACACCCTCTCTATCATTTGCTTATAACTGACCTTATTAAAATAACCAACGATTCCAGCGATTGCTGCTCCAATCAACAAAACAAATTGGTTTGATCCACCTAGGGCATCATCCTTAAAGATGTAGACATTTATTCCTAATAATATTATCAATGAAACCAATGGGATAAGTGCTTCCCATATATTTAATTCTTTATTTAGCTGAATTTCCTCTTGATCCTTAATATCCATTTTTACTTTTTGAGCACATCGAATATAGTTTTATTTTTTTACTCTATCCTACCTCTAAATTTAGATCATTTCGATTCTTTTAAGACTTTCAAAGAATTGTTTGGTTTTTAACCTGTCTAGATTATCTGATGTTCGAAGACTTGAACATAGGTCAATACCATAAGGCTTTACTATGGCTGCAGCTTCTTCTACGTTTTTGTAATTGATACCGCCCGCAAGGAAAACAGGTATATCAACTGTTTTTACAATCTGCTTACTTATTTCCCAGTTATGTTTTTTACCTGTTCCACCTAACTCCTTAATCTTATTGGTAGGGGTGCCAGAGTCCAAGAGTAAATAATCAGAATTTTGTGAATAGGATTTAGCCAGTTCAATGGAGGACTCATCAGTTACATGAACTACTTGAACAATAGCTGTATTTGGATAAGCCTTTTTAAACGTTTGCCGAACACTTTCCTCTACATGATCAGTAAGTTGGATATGAGTTGTTTTGATTTGCTCATATTCCATTAGAATGTCTTTTATACTGGTTTTGCTTGTAAGATAAAAGCACTCAATTCGTGGTGATAGTTGTACTTTAATATCTTTAATTTGATCAACGGTCAAAGTCCCGGGACCGCTTGGCATTGGACCTACTAGGCCGATAAAATTGGCTCCAAATGATAGTGCCATTCTGGCTTCATGGATAGATTTAATGCAACATACTTTGACTTTAAGCATCATTTAAGTTGCTTTGAAATCGGTCAAAAAATTGAGCTACATGATAACCATCCATTAGGGAGTGATGCACCTCAACGTTGACAGGCATGATTGTTTTTTCTTCAAATGTGGTGTATTTGCCGAAGCTTATTTTAGGAATTGAAGGGTTGACTCTTTTGTCTTGTGCATGTTTAATGCTAGTAAATGTTAACCAGGGAAGAGATGAAAAATAGATAAGATCCAAGTTTTTATTGGAGGGGTCGAAAGTCTTGGTTTTCTTTAAGTCATCAATTTGAATAATTGCATTTCTAACAAACTCTTTTGATGAAGAATTAAATGAATAATAAGCGAATCCAAAGCTTTCATCATCAAACAGAATTGTTGATCCTCCATTAATTACCTCGTAATGTCTTACCTCATCATTTAACATTCTTAGTTTGAAGTTTTCAATAGAATTTGCGGCAAGCAAAGCTCGATGCAGGCAGTAGAGAAAAAATGAAGATCCAGATGCCTTAGAGTGCTGTAATGCAATTTCTACGCTAAGATTTACAGTTACATTAAAAAAGGGGTCATCAAAATCCTTATAAAAATTAAAGGCATTTTTTCTAGACCAGCTTTGTGTATTAAATACAGAATAACTCATATTAAAATGTAAAGCCAGAATGTTCTGGC
This sequence comes from Saprospiraceae bacterium, assembly GCA_029262995.1. GTDB lineage: Bacteria > Bacteroidota > Bacteroidia > Chitinophagales > Saprospiraceae > RFSX01. The sequence goes on from JAJCYH010000005.1 coordinate 40,339, forward strand.
TTTACATAGAATTTAATTATTAGAATGAATATCTAAGGCCAATTTGCATTCTCCATCTGCTTGATATACTGAAATCATTGAAGAATGTAGATTTCAAGTCTGAATCAAATGAATAAACTGGATTGCCATCGCTAACGCTTACAGCTATAGGTTGTGCTAGAGCAGTACCGGTAGCAATTTGTCTTACGCCCCATGAGGAGCTAATCAAATTACCAAGATTCAAAATATCCAGACTGACCTGAAATTTGTTGTTAGAGTTTGGTATCCCGATATCCTGAAGAATTCTTAAATCCCAAGTGTTATACCAAGGTGATAAGGCGGCATATTTTTCAGCAAACTCTCCTCTGTTGGCAGAGAGGTAATCATCTTGAGCTATAAAATCTTTAAATGCTTGGCCTTGTCCAGCACCGGAAAAATTCATCTGATCAATTTCAGAATCTGTCGGTATATAAAGTAAGTCATTTAATACGGATCCATCATTATTGATATCTCCTGCATAGGTATAACTGAATCTATTGCCTTCTACATACTCGAAGAACAAACTTACTGTAGTTGCAAAATTTTCGTTGGTCCAATTGAATTTTTTAGAGGCGACACCTACAACTCTATGTCTGTTTCCATATAGTGATGGCGCAACTAGAGGTGCATTGGTATGAGTAGGGTTAGCTGGATTCCTATCATAGGCATCAGAAGATATTTCAGCATCTATTGACATAACGTCAGTTGCTTTTAGATAGTTGTAAGCCAATTTCACATAAGTATTGTTCCAATTTCTTTCGATAGACACGGAAGCATTATAAGAGTATCCACCATCAACATTTGTGAAAACATATGCATTGGTAGGTGCACCAAATACCAATACTCTATCATCATTGGTATAAATAGGTCTTGAATCAGGTCCAGATAATCTTCCAGTGGGCAGTCTTAATCCATAATTGTTAACGACTTGTGCCTGTAAATCTTTTGTGTAAAGTAAATCAACAGTTGCTATCCATCCATTACCAAACTCTCTATCGTAACCCAAACTGGTTCTCCAAACCTGTGGAAATTTAAAGTCAGGATCTGTCATATTATAAAAGAAGAAATTAGGGTTTGCTACTTGATTGCCTATCCAAACGAAAGGAAATCTACCAGCGAATAGGCCCGTACCACCTCTAAGTTGTGCAGATCTATCACCGTTGATATCATAATTAAACCCAACTCTTGGATTAATAAGTGGAGTAGATGATGGAAGTGTAGTGTGATCAAATGTTACATCCATTCCTTCTTCATCAGAATAAACAATAGCAGGATCATAGCAACAGTTACGATCGATGTTCTCTTGAATTTTATCAGCAGTGTTGAAATACAATGGAAAATCTGCTCTTAAACCAAGAGTGACAATCAGTTTGTTATTTAATTGTATTTCGTCCTGTGCATAAATAGAAAATTGACCGAGATTGGTTTCTGCTAATGCCCAACTATCATTGCTGTTGTTGTTTTCAAAAACTTCAGCTGCCGTTGTTACAGCGTCATCAAGTGCACCACTATTTATATAGTTTTCGAAATCTTCAATTGGAATGTCTGGTGCAAATGCTGACCCAGCGTAGGCACCTAAGTTAAATGAGTTGTTAAAGTCAAATCTTTCTGCAGAAGCACCAAAAGTCAAGGAATGTTTACCAGAAAAGACATTGAATTCATTTTTAATCTGAAAGACATCCTGATCTAGCACATTGTTAATAGAAAATGGTTCATGTCCAGCAATGATATATCTAATGCCATCTTTGGAGATATTAACCACTGGAAATGCACTTGACTTAGGATCTCTAGAATCTCTGAACTGGGTATAACCAACGCTGAATTTATTTGCGTATTTGCTACCAAAATATGATTTCAGTTCAGTTCTAAACTGATGTAGTGTATTGTTTATGCGATAACCACTATTTTCAAACTGAAGAGTCAAGAAGTCAGGACCTCTCCTTCCAATAGCAGATGGGTGTGCTGTATTGTCATTATAAGCATCGAGGAAATTATAAGTGGCACTTAATTTATGGTTGGTTCCAATGTTAAAATCTAATTTGAATAATCCTTTAATATTGTTTTCATCATGGATATAACCTGAATTTGCGCCGGTATCATAGCCATATCTACTAGATAAAAGATTGGATACTAACTCCATATCAGAAGCACTGACTCTTGAGATGTTACTTCCGTCAGAGGTACCACCGCTAGGAGACCATAAAGAACCTAGGTCTGACCTGTCTTCTTTTTCAAAATTGGCAAAAAAGAAGATTTTGTTTTTTACGATTGGACCACCAATGCTAAAGCCTAATTGAGACTGTTTGGGGTCACCTATAAAAATAGACTCACCATCTAATTTGCTGCCGGTCAAACTGGAATTTCTATAGAAGCCAAAAACAGTGCCTTTAAACTCGTTGGTTCCGGATTTTGAAACAGAATTTATCGAAGCACCTGTAAAACCAGATTGAGTTACATCATAAGGGGCAATGGCAACATTAATCTGCTCAATGGCATCCAATGAAATTGGTTGTGCATTGGATTGTCCACCTGGAGTCGCAGCATCCAATCCAAATGGATTGTTAAAGATTGCGCCATCTAGGGAGTAGTTATTAAACTGATCGTTTCTGCCAGCAAAAGATCCGCCTTCTGCAGACATAGGATTGAGTCTTGTATAATCGGATGCAGATCTGCTAATTGTAGGTAAATTGTTTATTTCATCAGACGTAATTGAAGTTGCTGGACCGGTTCTTTCTCCATTTAAAATTGGATCCAAACTCCCACTTATAACAATTTCATCCGCCACAACACCTTCTTCAACCAGATTGAAGTCTAGGTTTAATTGTTGGCCTAATTCTAAGAATACATTTTCTTCAACTTCTGTACGGTAACCTAAATAATCAACAGAAACTGTGTAGGGTCCACCAACCCTCATGTTTTTAATAATAAATCTACCGTTATTAAAGGTAGTTACTGCGTATTTTGAACCTGTAGGGACATGTACGGCTGAAATCGCAGCACCAATCATAGATTCTCCATTTGCATCAGTCACGTATCCACCAAGGGATGAGCTTGTCACTTGAGCAATTGCAAATGTTGAAAAAAGTAATAGAACAACTGTAGTAAGAGTTTTCATTTCAGGTGGGTTAATTTAGTGTTAACAATATTTTACCCTAATTTAATACTTGAAATAAATATTAGATCATTTATACATGTGATTTTATAAACATTTGTTGATAAATGACATTTTTAGTATTTCATTTCGACAACGGCTTGAGCAGCAATACCAACTAAAGGCGGATTGAGTTTTATCAATTTAACATTTGCACCTGTCACATTATCAAGGAGTTTTATCCTTTCAATGATATTATAAGCTACTGTTTCAATCAATTTGCAAGTTTTTTTCATTTCTTCTTCAACTATTGCATATACTTCTTCATAGTTTACAGTATCATGAATATTGTCATCTAAGGAATCAAAACTTTTGAGTTCCACATGAACATTACATACAAATCGATTGCCACTCTTTCTTTCTTCGTCATAGAAACCGTGATAAGCTTTGAATTCCAGACCTTCCAATGATACAATTGTTTTCATCTATATAGTTTTGAGCAACTAAGATGAATAAGAATATTAAATAAGAAAACTAATGGTATAATAAAAATAATGAATGACTAATGTAATTTTAAAGATATCCACCACTCTTCCCAGTCTTAAATCAACAAAAGATCAAAAAGAGGGTGGATACTCTTTTCTTAAAATGTGTCTTTTGCTCGAGCTAAAAAATGGGGAAATAGGAAATTTGCTTTAGCAATATCAAAAATATCTTAATGTTTGCTATTTTTTATCAGTGCAACCCCTTGAATGGAACTAAGGGTTTACACGGGTTTGTGTGTAGAAATGTAGTATTCTGAATGCGTTTAGATTTTATATTATCATACATTTGTGACGCTTAAATAAAATATATATTATGGATCATAAAAACCAATCATCAGGTTCAAAAGTAGATAGATATCAGCATCATGATTATTACCATATAGATGAACTTTTGAATGAAGATCATTTGTTAGCAAGGGATGCAGTTAGAGAATGGGTTAAATCAGAAGTAAGCCCAATAATTGAAGATTATTCGGAAAGAGGAGAATGTCCTACACATCTCTTTAAGCAGTTAGCAGAGATTGGTGCCTTTGGGCCAAGCTTGCCTGTACAATATGGCGGCGGCGGAATGGATGAAATCGCTTATGGCGTGATCATGCAAGAGCTGGAAAGAGGAGATTCTGGAATACGCTCAATGGCGTCAGTCCAAGGTTCTTTAGTTATGTATCCAATCTTTAGATTTGGAAGCGAAGAGCAAAGGCTAAAGTACCTACCAAAATTGGGATCCGGAGAATATATTGGTTGTTTTGGTCTTACAGAACCAGATCATGGATCCAATCCCAATGGCATGACAACACATTTTAAGGATGATGGAGATCATGTGGTATTAAATGGGTCAAAAATGTGGATCACAAACAGCCCATTGGCAGACATTGCAGTAGTATGGGCAAAAAACCCTGAAGGAAAGATACAGGGTTTGATTGTAGAAAAAGGTATGCCTGGATTTTCTGCTCCAGAGATTCATGGGAAATGGTCTTTACGTGCAAGTATCACTGGGGAATTGGTATTTGAAGATGTAAGAGTTCCAAAATCTAATATTCTTCCTAGTGTTGTAGGCTTAAAAGGACCGTTATCATGTTTGTCAAAAGCCAGATATGGCATTGCCTGGGGAGCTATTGGTGCGGCTTTAGATTGTTATGACTCAGCACTTAGATACAGTTTGGAAAGAATTCAGTTTGGTAAGCCAATAGGACAATTCCAATTGACTCAAAAGAAACTCGCTGAAATGATCACAGAAATCACCAAAGCTCAGCTTTTAGCCTGGAGACTTGGCAGTTTGGCAAATGGTGGAAAAGCAACACCAGCACAAATTTCTATGGCAAAGCGGAATAATGTATTTATGGCTCTTGAAATAGCCAGAGAAGCAAGACAAATTCATGGTGGTATGGGAATTACCAATGAGTATCCTTGCATGAGACACATGATGAACCTAGAGACAGTTCTAACCTATGAAGGTACACATGATATTCATTTGCTGATCACAGGAATGGATGTGACAGGTCTAAATGCTTTTGGATAGACGATGGAATTACAGATCTAATCATTTTCTTTATTTTCAATGTAAGCCTTGAATTGCTGCATCCATTTATCGACTTGTTTTTTAAATAATTTTGGATAAATAAAGGCAATCAAGTTTACCATGAAACCACTTAGGCGGTAATAGTCAATTTCTGCTTTGTAAATGGTTTTTCCATTTTTTTCTGAAAATTTAGAAAGCATTGTATTTTCGGTATGTTTATGATCATACTTTGCGTAAAAATAATCTGGTAGCTTATTGTCTAAAACAGTTTCAGTAATAAGCATTTCTTGTCCTCTCATCAAATATTTCATTTCTGATTTAGAACCCGTTGCCATATTGTTTCCGACAATTGTTGTCTTTGAGACAAAGCCATCTTGCCAATATTTTAATTTTTCAGAATCAGAAAATTCTTTGATAACGGAATCCAATGAATCGTTAATTTCAACTTGACAAGTGAACTTCATATTCTTTGATTTGGGCTATTTTATTAATAGAAGATACATATTTATGGAAAAATTCTGTGAATTAATCGAAATTGAAAGAAGAATAAATGAATGCTTTGTACATTGCTGTAACTTATCTCTTTAGAAGGATTTACACTTTACTGTTTTTGGAAATTATTATTAATTAAAAATTTAACTAATGAAAAAAGTACAATACCTTTTGTTGATTATGTTTTGCTTTGCTTTCGCAAATGTTATAGCCCAGTCTGTTGAATTACCTACAGGCGTTAAGAAAAATACTTCCGTTGAAGGCATTACCGAATATGAATTAAACAATGGATTGAAGGTTCTCATGTTTCCAGATCAATCCAAGCCAACAATTACTGTTAATGTTACTTATTTGGTAGGATCAAGACATGAAGCTTACGGAGAAACGGGAATGGCACATCTATTAGAGCATCTTGTATTTAAAGGAACTCCTGACCATCCTGATATTCCTCAAGAACTTACAGAGCATGGTGCTAGACCTAATGGTACAACTTGGTACGATAGGACCAATTATTATGAAACCTTTAGTGCTTCGGATGAAAATCTTAAATGGGCGCTAGACATGGAATCAGATCGAATGGTAAATTCTTTTATTGCAAAAGAAGATTTAGATAGTGAAATGACAGTAGTAAGAAATGAATTTGAATCAGGCGAAAACAGTCCTGTTGGTGTATTGATGAAAAGAACGATGGGTGCTGCTTTTCAATGGCATAATTATGGAAAATCCACTATTGGAGCTCGTGCAGATCTCGAAAATGTGCCCATAGATAGGTTACAGGCGTTTTATAAAAAATATTATCAACCCGACAATGCAGTGTTGACTATAGCAGGAAAATTTGATGAAGCGAAGACATTGATGCTTGTCAATGATTATTTTGGTAAAATTCCTCGCCCTGATAGAACATTAATCCCTACTTATACAAAAGAACCTACTCAAGATGGTGAACGATTGGTAACTCTGAGGCGAGTTGGTGATGGACAAAATATTTCTGTTGTATATCATACAGCACCAGGACCACATTCTGATTATGCAGCGATATCAGTGCTTGAAAGCATACTAACCAATGAGCCATCTGGAAGGCTATATAAGGCCTTGGTAGAAACCAAATTGGCTTCTTCGCAATGGGGATTTGCTCCAGGTTTGAAGGAGGGCGGATTCATCTACCTTAATGCAGATGTACGTAAAGACAATGACATTAATGCTGCTAAAAACGCAATGTTGGAAGCTCTTGATGGAATTACCAGTACACCTCCTACTAAAGAAGAAGTGGATAGAGCCAAAGCCAATATATTAAAAAACTGGAATCTAGCCTATAATAGTTCAGATCGGATCGGTCTCGCTATGAGTGAGTTTATTGCTCAAGGAGATTGGAGATTAGGACTATTGTACAGAGATAGAGTTGAGGCAGTTTCTACTGAGGATGTTGTACGTGTTGCTGCCCAATACTTTGTACCATCTAACCGAACAATTGGATTATTCATTCCGGATAAAGACCCTGTAAGAGCTGAAATCCCTGATGCACCTAATGTAAGATCGTTATTAGCCAATTATCAAGGGAAAGAAGAGATTGCTATTGGTGAAGAATTTGATCCCTCTCCATCCAATATCGATAAAAGAACCACTACGGGACAAACCAATTCTGGTTTGGAGTATGCTCTTTTGAAAAAAGAAAACAGAGGTGACGGTGTAGTCGCAACAATGACCATGCGTTTTGGTACTCCCAAAACCTTAATGGGTAAAAGTACCGCAGCTGGATTTGTAGGCTCACTTTTGGATAAAGGAACAAGCTCTATGACAAGGCAAGAGATCCAAGATAAATGGGACGCTTTAGAGGCTAGAGTCAATATCAATGGTGGTTTATCTAGTGGTTCTGTCAGAATAGAAACAACCAATAAAAATTTAGTTGAAGTAATCGATCTTGTAGCAGAAATTTTAAAGGACCCTGTTTTCAGCCAAGAAGAATTTAATAAATTAAAAGAAGAGCGGTTGTCTCAGATTGAAGAAAGCCTATCAGATCCACAGGCATTGGCTGGAGAGAAATTTGGAAAGTTACTTAGCCCATATCCTAAAACCGATATACGTTACCAAAAAAGCATGCAAGAGCAAATCGATGATATAAATGCTTTAACTCTCGATGAAGTAAAAGACTTTTATACAAGATTTTATGGTGCTTCAGATGCAACTTTCTCTGTTGTTGGTGATTTTGATGAAGCAAAGATTAAATCACAAATTGAATCCCATTTTGGTGGATGGGAAAGCAAGTCTTCCTATGAAAGAATAAGTAACCCTTATATTGAGGTAAAGTCTGCGGATGAAGAGATCAATACACCTGATAAAGCGAATTCTTTGTTTTTGGCAGGAATGAATATGCCAATCTCTGACAATGGAGAAGATTATGCAGCACTCATGATTGGTAATTATATGCTAGGTGGAGGTTTTTTAAACTCAAGACTTGCAACAAGAATCCGTCAGAATGATGGGCTAAGCTATGGTGTAGGTTCTTGGTTTAATGCTTCTTCTTATGAGAAAAGCGGGACTTTTGGTGCCTATGCAATTTCAGCTCCTGAAAATACTGCTAAAGTGCAAGCAGCACTAAAGGAAGAAATTTTGAAAGTTATTGCAGAAGGCTTTTCACAAGAAGAACTTGAAGCTGCAAAATCTGGTTGGTTGCAGTCTCAAAGTGTAAACAGGTCTCAGGACAGATCATTGACAGGCACACTAAACAACAATCTTAGACTAGACCGAACGATGATGTGGAGTCAGGAATTAGAAGATAGAATTTCTGGGCTGACTGCAGAACAAGTAAATGCTGCATTTAAAAAATACATTCACCCTGATAAAATGATTTATGTCAAGGCGGGAGACTTTGAAAAAGTAAAAGATATGATTAAACCTTAATAAAATGAAAAGCCTCTTCGATTGTCTGAAGAGGCTTTTTTATTTAATCAGAAATTAAGTCTAATCTCTACAGTCTTTTTTTGCTTGTTTCAAATCTTCCTTACTTGCTATTTCTTGTGTTGTTCCGTCTTCATATTCTATGGTAATCGGGAAGTCAAGTGTAGGTCTTTGGGCGGAATCTGGGTGATTAGCTTTCCATTCTCTTAGAGACTGCTTTAACTCTATTCTATTATTTACATCAAGAGTTGTACCATCTGGTAGACTAAGACTTATAGGGTATTGAACCTTAAAGCAAGGTCTAAAATGTCTCGGTCGTGGAGGAAAGTCACTTCTGCATTCACGCAATTGAACTTTTAGTTCGTCCTTATCTGCAACAGAAACTACACTTCCATCTTCCGTTATAATTTCAACAGGAAATACAACATGTGGTCTTCCATCGACATTAGGATTGGCTTCTTTCCAGGCTTGTAATTGTTCTTTTCCGTCTTCAAATGAGCTGATTTCAATGACGTTTCCATCAGGTAATTCAAGATTTAATGGAAAGACCAATTCAAAGCATCCGTGCACTCCTGCATTGAGATTCTTCTGCATTTCATAGCTTTCTGTAAATCCATAGTTTTCAACTTGTACGTCAGAATCTTCTTTACTGCAAGAACTGATCATAATTCCAAGGCATAAAAGTGCTAGAACTTTTATTTTAATCTGATTATTCAACATAGTATTAAATTTTAGTTTTACAATTAAATTACACCTATAGAAGAAATATATTTATCCTTTGTACTCGTTTAAACTGAAAAATATTTTTTTAGTCTTAAATATAAATTAAAATTCTGACAGAAATTACAGACATAGAGCTATGGAAGCGATTTAAAAAAGGCGATCGCGATGTTTTTGAATTCATCTATAATCGTGAATATGAAGCCTTGATTGGTTATTCACGAGCCTATCTTAATGATATTGAAATTATTGAAGATGCTATTCATGATCTATTTGTATATCTATGGAACAAAAAGGAACGATTATCTGATGTAGATAGAATTAAACCCTATTTGTTCGTTTCTCTCCGACATATCCTACTTAAGGTATTAAAAAACCAAAAGACTCAAGAACAATTAGAAGAACAAAGCGGTTTTTTTGAAAAGGAATCTTCAATAGAAGACAAGTGGATTCAAGAGGATTTTAATACAGAGGTACAGGGTAAACTTAAAGAGGGGTTTGCAAATCTAAGCAGTCGACAAAAACAGGCTGTTTACCTCAGATATTATGAAACCATGGAATACGAAGAAATATGTACAGTGATGGAAATCAATTATCAATCTGTACGAAATCTTATAAGCAAGGGCATTAAAGCCTTGGGAAAGCATTTAAAAAATTAAATCTGATGTATATATGAGTACATTATCTAAAATACAGTCTTATAAAGGTGAAATAGTTACTAAGATGAAGCAATTGCTTATTCTACTTCTTGGAATGCTCTTCTTTTATTCCTGTGCAAAAGAAGATTTGGTAGAGACAGATCCAGAATTGCAACCATATTTTGAACTGTTTGCAGAAGAAGCAACAATGAGAGGCTTTTTTGTTGATTATGATGTAGAACGAATTGAAGGTTTACTCCAGGATATTCCAAGTACCAATGTACAAGGGCAATGTTTCCAAAATGAAAGGAAACCAAAGAAAGTAATTATAGATATAAACTACTGGAACAATGCTTCGAAATTGGAAAAGGAGTTTATAGTATTTCATGAATTGGGACATTGTTTTCTCAATAGGGATCATCTGGATGATGCATTAGCAGATGGTACATGTGTTAGTATAATGCATAGCAATCCAGGTGTTTGTTTTTTTGAGTTGAAAGCGGATAATAGAGATGAATATCTTGATGAACTTTTTTCCAATTAATTTAATAATAGCATGTCATTCGAGCATTTAGACCAGAATAATGAGTTCCTTGAAAATCTTGATTTTATCAAGTGGGTAAACTCTGGTTTTGTATATCAAAACGAATACTGGCAAGAAATAAAAGCTGAATTAATTGATAAAAGCTCGTTTGATAATGCAATCTCTATAATCGAAGGATTCAGTTTTGCGAAAGCTAAATCCACTTCAGAAGATAGGAAAGAGAAGTTGATAAATAGAATAAATCAGACCATTGACTCTGATGTTATTAAGTCCAATAAACCCAAACTTATCTCTTTGCGATTGTTTGCTGCAGTAGCAGCTACTTTAATATTATTGGTATCATCTTTTTGGTTTTTTGATAATACGCTTTCTGTAAAAACAGAATTTGCGGAAAGTGAAAAAATTAAATTGCCTGACCTTTCATTTGTGCAATTAAATGTTGCATCTAAAGTGCAGTATAAAAAAAGAAACTTCAATAAAAACAGACTGGTTAAGCTTGAAGGTGAAGCTTTTTTCCAAGTAGAAAAGGGTGAGTCTTTCATTGTTGAATCTTCAAATGGAACAGTTGAAGTTCTTGGCACATCATTTAATGTTTATTCAAGAAATCAAGTTATGGAAGTTGTCTGTCATACTGGGAAAGTAATGGTTAAGCCCAAAGACAAGAAATCTCAAGCTATTTTAACCAAGGGTATGTCATGTCGCATTGAGAATGGAGTATTAACATTAGGTGTGAGTAATACTGATGGAAATTGGACCTCGGGAATGTATAATTATAAAAATGCTTCTCTTGGTCGTGTGCTGGATGATATTGAAAGACAATATGACATATCAATAGTAAGTCCAGCAGAAATCAAATCTTTGAATTACACTGGTTTTTTTGAGTCGGACCATTTGGATGAAGCATTGCAATCTGTATTATGGCCACTACAATTAAAATATGAAATGACAGGCGATTCAGAGATTTCTATTTCAAAAAACTAGGCATTTGAATTTTAGAAACATCATCTTTTTAATATTTTTATTTTCTTGTTTGATTCAGGAAGTACATTCCCAAACAAGTACTTTGAGCGTTGAAAGAGAAGAGAATCTTACCAGTCTTTTAGAAAAAATAGCTATTCAAAATCAAGTTCTATTTGCTTACCCTTCAGATCTTATTTCAGAAATAATTATTGACCCAGTAGAGATTAGCTATAATTCAGTTGATCAACTCATGGATGAACTATTTGCTGGTAAATCTCTTGAATTTTATAAAGCTGATGAAAGGAAATACTTGATAAGACCTGTATTTGTTAGCCCTCATGAACCTATTGAGATCAAAGGAACAATCTCAGATGAAGAAAATGGAATTTCTCTTCCATTGGCGAGTATCTTTTTTGAAGATCTTAGCTATGGCGTATTAAGCAATAACTTAGGGGAATATACTTTTATCGTTTCTCCAGATGAAACACGAAAGGTGATTATTTCTTATTTGGGATACAGAAATCAAAGTTTGTCTATTGAGCAATTAAGAAAGTCTGCCACGATAAGATTAAAAACCGATAGTTATCAATTGGAAACGCCTCTGATCGAGTATGTGTTACCACCGATTATTGAAACCAAAAGAATTGGGTTGATAACAGATACGGATAAACTTGCAGGAGTGTCTTCAAGCTCTGGACTATTTGGAAAGGATTTATTGCGATATTTGCAGTTGCTTGCAGGCGTTTCTGCCTATGAAGATAATCGAGTTGATTTAAAAATTAGAGGATCAAATTCTGAGTCAACCCATATTATTCTGGACGGAATGCCTCTATATAATGTCTCTCATTATTATGGCATTTTTTCTTCTATCAATAGTGATTTTGTAGAATCGATTGAGTTATATAAAAATGCACAACCAATTCAATATGAAGGTAGGGGTGGAGGAATGGTAATCATGAAATCTGATCAAGTTAAACGAGATGATCATTCCTTTAACATAAACCTTTTGACCTCTTCGTTTACCTTAGACTTTCCATTAAGCAAGAGGGTTAGTTTTAAACTATCAGGGAGGAGTTCGTATCGAAACGTTAATGATGCCAGTATTTTGGATTTGAATCCAAGAGAACAAGAAAACATAGATTTTGCGAACCAGCAATCAACAAACTTTATAAGCAATCAACCTGATTTTAGGTTTTATGATTTGAATTCTACCTTATCCTACAAGAGCAAAGAGCTTGATTTATTTTTAAATATTTTTCGCAGTTACGATAAACTAAGCAATAACTATAACCTGGAATTCAACTTGCAGGGAAAGGAGTTTGAACGACAACTTTTTAATCATGACGAAACATGGCAGAACAGTTCTGTCAGTCTAGTTGCCAGAAAATCTATTACAGATAAGTTTTCCATTTACCTTTCGGGATATGCTACTGAATATAACTTTAACTCAGCTCTTAATTCTGAGTTGCCAGGAGCTATTGGCAATAATATGATTTCGAGTGGCAATAGTAATGAGATTGTTGACAAGGGCATACGAGCGTATTTGAAATATGATAATACTAGCAGCCAATTTGTTATTGGGACCGAATACAAGCATCTTGATGTTAATCATCAGCTTGAGGCTGAATTTTCACAAAAGTTGATAAACTATAAAGACAGACTTGGATTTTATAGCATGTTTTCTTCATACGGCCTTACTTTAGGTAAATTATTTATTGAAGCTGGTCTTAGAGTGCCTGTCCATAATTCTAGAAATCATACCAAACTGCTATACTCACCTCAACTTATTGCACGGTATCGTATAGGTGATTTTCAGTATTTAAAATCTTCGATTAGCCGAACGAATCAAATTCTGCGTGAAATAGAATATGAGACGAGACTTGGACAGACTTTAAGCTTTTATCAGATTTCTGAAAACAATGACATTCCTATTCTCAGAACAGACAATTATATGTTGGGATATGGAATGGACCAGGGCTTATGGGGTGTTGATGTAGAGTTATTTTATAAGAACATGAAAGGCAACTTATTGGTAAGTACCGAATCTCCAGGATTCAACCTTGACCAAGGACCTAGACCTCTAGGAGTTTCGGGTTATCAGGTATTTAAAGGTGATCGCAGGGTGTATGGTATTGATTTAAGTTTCAATTATCGAAATAGTAATTACACATCATGGTTGGCTTATACTTTGTCATGGAATGAAGATAGGTTTCCAAGAGTGTTCAAAGGCAATTATTTTTCAAGCCAGGATGACCGACGCCATCAGCTTAAATGGATTCATCAATGGGAGCTGAATAACTGGACCTTCAATACTAACTTTGTATATACAAGTGGGAAGACGTACTTGGCATTAGAGCAAATTCAGGACAGACGTCCAAGAGAAATGCTAAATCAAAAAGAGGTACTCAATATGCTTCCGGATTATTTTAGATGGGATATTGGAGCAACTTATAATTTCAATATTATAAAGAAGAGAGCTCAACTAGGTCTGTCTGTATTTAATATCTTAAATCGTCGAAATCTTAAGTATGTGCAATATGCGTTTAAGCTTGAGACACAACATATGGGATCGCCTAAAAATATAATTATTGGAACAGAGTCTGAACTTCTTGGAAGAAGTTTAAACTTAGATTTTACATTTATGTTTTAATCAGTTTTGCAGCTCTCTGATGTGACCCCCCTCGTCGATAATATACGACTTATTTAAACTTGTGTTTTTGACAACTAGATCGAACCCATGTGCAGTCTTGTAGTAGATTGCTTCGAAGGTTTGGTCAATTACAGTAAAAGGTGGAATTTTCTTGGTGAAATAGTTTTTTTTATCTGTGAAGTGAACAAGGTCACCAAATTTGAATCTTCTGAAAAGTTCATAGGTTATCTGTCTTGATATTTCATCATCGGAGGCTTTGTATTCGATTTTTTTATCAGCCCTGTTCGTGGAGAATTGAACATATCCCCAAAGCTCTGGAATATGCATATTTATTTCGCCATGAGGGGACCATACCCAATTCATTTCAGGTAGAAGTTTGCCCTTCTCTTTTTTTCTTTGATAGTTGTTGTCAACAACTTCAAAATTCCATTCTACTCTTGAAAAGTTTATTCTCCAAATATCTAGATTTTTTGGGTGTTTGGGACCGGCGTGTTTGGACAATAATACAGATTGCATAGGAATAGCCATTTCGACCGACCAATAATTATCAATATCCGAGGGATTATTTATTGTTCCATCAATATAAATGGCAGACTGTAGCCCTGCCAGCTCATGATAATCGTTTGCGGTCCCACCTAATCGGTAGGGTTTGTCCAAAATTAAGTCCCATGTTGTATTGTATGCATTTACTTCAATCTCTGAATAATTACGGCCATCATTATCGGGATCAATGAATATTTCAAAGTCATTGTCGTGGAAGATGATATCATCATGGTTTTTGAGACTGGCCCATATATGTTCTTCTTCCATTTCGGCATAAACGTATAGATAGTCGTTATCCCATAACATTTTAACGCGCGTTTGATAATTGACACTTCTTTCGCCTTCAATGTCCACAAAATCTTCGGTGAAAGGAACCTCATTCCAATCGCTATCATCGTCAATGCCATTGATGTTAATGGATTGAGTGGTTCTGTAAACGACATACTCACGTTGTTTGATGACTTCTTCATTGGAAGGATAGATGATTTCATCATTTTGTGCAAAGCAAAGGTTTGAAAAAAATAATAAGAGAATGATGGATAAAAACTTCATATAAGGTTATTTTGAAGGTGGTTGTGTAGGTCTTATTTCTATTTTACTAGGCAAACTCCTCTGTGGGATATTTAATAAATCTGTAACGACCTGTGCTATGTCCTCAGGTTGAATTTTCCAAGCATCTGCTTCGGAGGGCGTGTGGTTGTTAAAATAAGTTGAAACAGAACCGGGCATAATTGTAGTACATTTAATACCATAAGATCTTAGATCTAACATTATGGCTTGTGTAAAACCAACTAAGCCAAACTTACTAGCATTATATGCAGAACCTTTTGCAAAGAAATTTGTGCCCGCAAGGCTAGCAATAGTGATAATATAACCTTTGGTTTTTTTCAATTCTTCTACTGTTGTTTTGACGGTATTGAATACTCCTGTAAGGTTTGTATTAATGGTCTCATTCCATTGCTCTTCTGTTAAATCTTCAATTGAAGCAAAATGTCCTATGCCTGCATTGGCAACGACAACATCTATTTTTCCCCATTTGTCAACTATTATCTGTGAGCAAGCTCGCATGTCGGTCATGGAATAGACATCTGCAGTTTTTCCAATAATATTTGATCTTAATTCAGAAGGTATTTGCTCTAAGGCATTGTGGATACTGTTTTGGGATCTACCTGTAATTAGGACTTTCATACCTTTTGAGAGCATTTCTTGAGCTATTGCAAGGCCAATTCCTTTACTTGCTCCGGTAATGATTGCTGTTTTGTCTTTTAAATTCATATGAAATGTGAATTAAGTTTTTAAAGCTATTATTTTTGTCAAAATAAAAAGAACTATGAGATTTATTCTATTGTGTATAACAATTTTAATCTTTATTGGTTGTGGCGATGATACCTGTGATATAGGAATGCGATTACCTTCTATAACCAATGCAACTGTTTATGATACAGATATTGTGAAAATTAATGATTATTTAGATGCTAATAATATTGTGGCGAATAGTACAGCCTCTGGTTTGCATTATATAATTGATGAAGCTGGATCTGAAGAAAAGCCTGAACAATGTGATCTTGTACAAGTTGCATATACCGGTTATTATTTAGATGAGACAGTATTTGATTCAAGTTTTGAATCACAATTTCCTTTAACCAACGTTATTGCAGGCTGGAGAGAAGGCATACCATTGTTTGGTAAAAATGGTAAAGGAAAGCTTCTTGTGCCATCTTACTTGGCTTATGGTGACCAACCACCATCTTCGATTCGGCCCAACGCAGTGATGGTTTTTGACATAGAACTGAAGAATTTCTAAGGAAGTGGAATATTCTCCTTCTTTAATTTTGAAAAATGGGCATATCAATACCATCTTTCCAACTCTATTTAGAAGGCAAAAGACACCTGATTATTCTAGGCAGAGGTTGGTTACATCTGATGATGATTTTCTTGATTTGGATTGTCTGTTTAACAACAACAAAAGGCTTACAATTTTGTGCCATGGACTTGAAGGGTCTAGTTTGTCAAATTATATGATTGGCACTGCTCGGCTATTGCAAAAAAATGATTGGGATGTCATGGCAATGAACTTTAGATCATGCTCTGGTGAGATGAATCGTCAAATTAAAATGTACCACAGCGGAGCAACGTATGATTTAGATGAGGTAATTCAAGAATATTTTCCATTATATTCTGAAATTGTCTTGGTCGGGTTTAGCTTAGGGGGGAATGTGATTCTTAAATATGCAGGAGAGCAAGGGATAGATATTAATCCAAAGATTAAGGCAGTTGTTGGTATATCGGTTCCTGTTGATCTAGAGGCGGGAAGTATTAATATTGGAAAGCCTAGTAATTTCATTTACGAGAATAAATTTCTAAAAGCACTTCTTGAAAAAATTACTTTTAAGGCAAAAAAGTATCCAAGTCAAATCGATGCTGAGCTGATTAACCAAGTAAAGACACTGTATGATTTTGATGATTTTTTTACAGGTCCTATTCATGGTTTTGAAAATGCAAAAGATTATTATACCAAATGCAGTAGTAAGCAATTTATTAAAGCGATTCATTTGCCTTCCAGAATTATAAATGCAATCGATGATCCTTTTTTACCTGAGGAATGCTATCCTTATAAAGAAGTTGAGAATCATCGATATGTAGAGTTAATAACACCAAGATATGGTGGTCATGTAGGGTTTGTTGAATTGGGTAAGGAATTTTATTGGAGCGAGAAGATGATATTAAGCTTTATTAATAGTCACAGTGATCTTGAATAAATCAATAGATTTTAAAAACGTAGTAAACGGCCTCAAGGAATCTATCCATTTCGCTCATCCTGCTGTAAATATTAGGGCTAATGCGAATCATTCCCCTGCCTGGATAGGATGTTGCCTTAACGTGAACTCCAAATTTTTCGTTCATTATCTTCTTGATCTTATTACCACTAATATTTTTAATACCCATAGAGGCAACTGCACATGATTTAGAGGTATCGGTATAAATGCTAATTCCATCTGTATTTTTTAAAGCATTTATCCAATGTAAATTTAGGTCTCTCAGCCTATTACTTTTCTTGTTTATGCCAGTTAATTCTAAAAAGTCTAAAGCACTTCCAAGAGTCATAAGATTTTGCCAAGTCCTAGTGCCTAGGTAGTCGTATTTTACTATTGTATCTGTGTGTTGGCTGTCATAACTTATCTTGGGACTTTGGCTTGACATTTTATCTTCTTTGATATACAGTATTCCGCTGCCTAATGGAGCATTAAGCCATTTGTGCAATGAGCTTGCAAAATAATCACAGGATATACTTTGCAAATCAACATCTATTTGTCCAATGCTATGTGCACCATCTACCAGTACTTCAATATTGTTAGCATTGGCAAGTTGGCATATTCTTTGAACAGGTAATCTGTTACCTTCACGGTGGGTAATCCAAGTAGCTATGATTAGTTTGGTCTTTGGTGTAATTTTGTTTTTGTATAATGTGATGATCTCATCATCACTTAAGCCATGGATATTTTCGTTTATTTTTTTGATTTTAACAGCTTGCTTATCTTGTAGGTGTTGCAATGTAAACTCAACTAGAGGGTAGTCCCAAGAGGCGCAAATTATTTCATCGTCTGATTCCCATTGTTTACCCCATATAACAAGATTAATAGCTTCAGTTGTGTTCCGTACAAAAGCTATTGTTCCTTTAGGTGCGTTGATTAATTCTCCAAGTCGGTTAATGTGGTTTTCACAAAACGGCTTCCAATTGTTCAAAACATAATAGGGTGCAAATGAATTTATTTCCTTGAGATAGCCTTGATAGACCTCTAAAACAGGAATAGGCATAATCCCTGAGCTTCCATTGTTTAAATTGATGAGATTATAGTCATTCTTAAGAAACAAGGATCTGATTTCTTCCCAGTCAGGATTATCAGGACGATTTAATGGCTGTGCTATCAGCGATTTTGCTATTCCCTCTATTGCAAATGGGATGGCGATACCTGTAGTTCCAATATGTTTTATAAAATTTCTTCGCTTATTCATCATTGCACTATATGATGTTAAAATACAAATAAATATCTTGTCATAAGAAAGCTTATTTTAAAATCTGAATAAGAATTTAAACTATGAGATTTACAAAGTACAAATCAACTAATGTTGTAATCCCGGACAATGATTTAATCGGAATAACAGATGTTATTGAAATCAAGTCTCAACATTTTCCTAAATCGGTTTCATTAGCATTAGATATAGACCACGATTATCTGGATGATTTGATTATTGAACTTACCAATCCTGCAGGATATAAAAGAGTTGTTCTACAACCTAGACATGGTTTGACTACATTAAATAATACAATAATTGAGATAACCGACAATGCAGAGATGACAAGAGGAGGGACTCGAGGTAAGTGGAAAATTAACATCATCGATCGAGGCGTTAAGGATGAAGGAAGACTTAAGAAGTGGGCATTGATTTTTGGTGGTATTGAAGCTGAAAGGGAGATTGATATAGAAGATAACAGCATATTGCAAATGGAAAAATATTGCGAATCTACGTCTGCCGTTGGTTCTCTTGATTTAAGGTTTTCAATTTCTCATGACCATATTGGCGATTTGAATATTGAATTGGTATCTCCAACTGGTGTTAAAAAGAATTTGCATAAAAGACAAGGTAAAGATGAAAGCGAATTAAAGATGCATTGGAATGCTACTATGTTATCGGAATTTGTTGATTTACCATCAAATGGCACATGGATTCTGGCAATTGAAGACAAGCTTAAAGGCGATTCTGGAAGGCTTAATGACTGGAATCTCGCTATAACGACAAAAGATTGAGATTATTTTTAGTTAAATTAAAGTGCGTAATCTCAAATTAACTGTATTCTTGTTAAAACCTTTGATTTTAATGCTAAGGCAAATTAAGAACAGCAATTTTATTATTAAATGGACACATTGGGAGTTTTGGCCAATGTGGTTGGCCTATATGCCTGTTTTGCCTATTGTTTTATATTATGTTGCAAAAACAAGAAGATGGTTTTTCTTTTCTAATGTAAATCCACTATTTAAGACTGGTGCTTTAATGGGAGCATCAAAGTATAAAATCCTGGATCAGATTCCAGATAAGTACAAGCCTATTACATTATATTTTTCATCCTATGAAAAGGATTTGGCCTATATCCTTTCAAAAATTGAAGAGGCAAACTTAAATTTTCCTTTAATAGCCAAACCTGATGTCGGAGAAAGAGGTTTATTGGTCGCATTAATTCAAAATGAGAAAGAATTAAAATCCTATCTAGACGCCAATAAAATTGATATCCTTATCCAGGAATTTATCGATCTTCCTAATGAATGCGGAATTTTCTACATCAGGAAGCCTTCGGATAAAAAGGGTAAAATTGTCTCTATAGGGTTGAAAGATTTTTTAAAACTAAAAGGAGATGGGAAGTCTACTATAAGAGAGCTTATGTATAGTAGACCTAGGACAAAGATTCAAATTAAAAGGTTGGAGGAAGAAGGGGCTTATGATATTCTAGATAAAATTCCTGTAAAAGGAGAATACTATCTCCTTGAACCAATTGGGAATCATTGCAGAGGTACATGTTTTATCGATGGTAATCACCTTATCGAGGAAAAAATAAATGATCTTTTCAATGAGATTAACAGCGAGATGAAAGAAGTCTATTATGGACGATTTGATATAAAATATCAAAGCTGGGAAAAATTGATCAATGGAGAAGATCTCAAGATACTTGAAATGAACGGGATTGCTAGTGAACCTATTCACATATATGATCAAAGCGTTAGTATTTTTGATAAATACAAAACCTTTTATTCTTTGTGGAAAGTAATCTACGAAATTTCAGATATTCAAAAGTCCAGAGGTATTCAACCGATCAGTTTGAAAATGGCCTACATTGCTTTCCGTGAATATAAAATTTACCTCAAGTCAATTAATTCCGATTGGAAAAACACTCAGATTCCAGAACTAAGTTTGACTTGATTGCAACAATTTAATAGCATTTATAGTTATAAGTCAAATTCAAATTGTATGTATTTTAGTTCCATCTTTATTGCATTAAGTATCTTCCTTTCATGTGGTTCTAATCAGGCTATAGCTGATCCACCTCAAGAGGACAAGACTTATAGAGTCGAAAAATATATTAATGAACATAAGCTTTCTGATTATGCTCAGGCGATTTTTGCAGGTGGTTGCTTTTGGTGTACTGAAGCTTGTTTTGAACGGATTGATGGTGTTGTAGATGTTATCAGTGGATATTCAGGAGGACACAAGGATTTTCCAGAATATTATGAGGTGGGCAAAGGCATAACGGGACACACTGAGGCAATTTATATATTCTATGATCCCCAAATTATAGATTACGAAACTTTATTAAATGTACTTTTTATTGCTCATGACCCTACTACTCTTAATAGACAAGGACCAGATGTGGGAGAAGAATATCGCTCTGCAATTTACTACAAAACACCTGAAGAGCTAAGAATAATAGAAAAGGTAATAAATGAAGTGAATGCTAAGTCTATATACGACAATAAAATCGTGACTGAGATTGCTCCGTACAAAGAATTTTGGGTAGCAGAGTATTATCACCAAAACTACTATGAGCTAAACCCAGATAACGGGTATGTGGCGAGGGTAAGCAAACCTAAAGTTGAAAAGATTATAAAGACTTTTCCAGAGCTTTTAAAGAAAAAATATAGAAAGTAACCAATATTATAATAGGTTTTTAAACCTTGGTCTTTTTGGAGTTACATCTCCTAATTCTTCTTTTTTCTTGGCTTCGTAATCGCTAAAGTTTCCTTCAAAGAATCTAACTTTTGCTTCATCTTCAAAAGCAAGGATATGGGTAGCCAGCCTATCGATAAACCATCTATCGTGAGAAATCAATAGCACACATCCTGCAAAGTTGTCAATGGCTTCTTCAAGTGCTCTTAAAGTATTTACATCAATATCATTGGTGGGTTCATCCAGTAATAAGACATTGCCACCTTCCTTTAGCGTAATGGCTAGATGAACTCTGTTTCGCTCTCCACCTGAAAGCACAGATAATGGTTTTTGCTGATCAGCACCAGTAAAATTAAATTTACTGATATAGGCTCTTACATTTAATTCTTTACTTCCTATCTCTATAATTTCATTACCATTTCCAACAATCTCATAAACGGTTTTTTCTGGTACAAGATCCTTGTGAGATTGGTCTACATAGCTCATATGAACAGTAGACCCAATTTTTACATCTCCAGAATCTGGTGTTTCTTCACCCATGATCATTCTGAAGAGGGTTGACTTCCCAACACCGTTGGCACCAATAATTCCGACAATAGCATTTTTAGGGATGCTAAAGCTTAGGTCCTCAATCAAAACACGACCATCATAAGCCTTTGTAACATTATTTAATTCGATGACTTGATCGCCGAGCCTAGGACCTGGCGGGATATATAATTCTAATTTTCTTTCTTTCTCTTTCATCTCTTCTCCGGCCAGCTTATCGTAAGCATTCAAACGAGCTTTACCCTTTGCTTGTCTTGCTTTTGGAGCCATCCTAGACCATTCCAATTCTCGGTCTAATGCTTTTTTTCTTTTAGATTCCTGCTTTTCTTCCATTTCCAATCGATTGGACTTTTGCTCCAGCCAAGAAGAATAATTGCCTTCCCAAGGAATACCTTCACCTCTATCCAATTCCAGAATCCATCCAGCGACATTATCTAAGAAATATCTATCGTGGGTAACAGCTATTACTGTTCCAGGGAAACTTTTTAGAAACTGTTCAAGCCAGTGGACCGATTCAGCATCAAGGTGGTTTGTAGGTTCATCTAATAAAAGTATATCTGGTTGACTTAATAATAATCTGCATAAAGCCACCCGACGTCGCTCTCCTCCAGAAAGAACTTTAATCTTTTGATCATCTGGAGGTAGCCTTAATGAATCCATCGCAAGGTCTAGTTTGTAGTCTAGTTCCCATGCATTGAGGTGGTCCATTTTTTCAGCTAGGTCTCCCTGTTTTTCAAGTAATGAGGTCATTTCATCGTCTGTCATTGGTTCTTCAAATTTGGCATTGACAGCATCGTATTCTTTTATGACATCCACAATATGCTGAACACCTTCTTGAACAACCTCCTTTACAGTCTTTTCTTCGTCAAGTACGGGCTCTTGTGCTAGATATCCTATTTTATATTCTTTGTCAAAAAAGACTTTACCTTCAAAATTATCATCTATACCCGCAATGATTTTTAAAAGACTAGATTTACCCGATCCGTTCAATCCGAGAACACCAATTTTGGCTCCATAGAAAAAGGAAAGCCAGATATTGTTTAAAACTTTTTTACTTGGAGGGAAGGTTTTTGAAACACCTTCCATTGAAAAGATCACTTTATTGTCAGACATATTGTTTATTTGACTGCAAATATGCTAAAAATCAATAATTAGGGCACTTAGCTCATGTGTTTATTTGTATTACAATCGTATTTTTAGAAGATTAACCTAATTGGATCACTGAAACTTGCAATTAACACTTGGTTGAACTAAAGCGTTGATTTTAGCATTATATTTATTAAAAACAGACTGACTATGTTATCTAAGAAAATGCAAGAAGCACTTAATGAACAGGTAAAGATAGAAGCACAATCGTCTCAGGTATATTTGGCGATGGCTTCTTGGGCTGAAATCCAGCCAGGGATTGACAATATAACAGCATTTTTCTACAGGCATTCTGAGGAAGAAAGAATGCATATGCTAAAATTGATACATTTTATCAATGAAAGAGGAGGATTCGCTATGGTCCCTGCACTTGAACAACCTACTGTAACATATCCATCCATTAAGCATTCATTTCATGAATTGTTGAAGCATGAAATTATGGTTTCAGAGAGCATTAATAAATTGGTGGATATTGCTTTGGATGAAAAAGATTATGCTACTCATAATTTTTTACAGTGGTATGTAGCAGAGCAAGTTGAGGAGGAATCCCTTGCCAGAACTCTGAACGATAAACTTGAATTGATTGGCGAAGAAAAAAGCGGATTATATTTGTTTGATAAAGATATTTTAAATGTCACCGCTGCAGGTGGTAAAGAAAATTAATATGAATAGTAAAACAATTTTTTTCAGCATTTCTCAATTGAAGACAATGACTGCACAACATCTTTTGAATGAGGCAGATATTGAGTCACATGTCATCAATAAGTTAGATACTGCTCATGCAGGAGTATTCGGCGATATTGAACTTCATGTAGATGAGTCTGACGCTCAAAGGGCAGAGGAAATTCTGATTAAAGCAGAAATTCTATAGAAGCAAACGGCTTATGTATTCTTTTTATCAAGATTATTATCTTCTTGCCTATGCTTGAAGTATTTTTCTATTTCTTGCAAGCTTGATTGCTTTCCTTTTTCCAATTCCTCATTATATAATGGTTTAGGCGTAGTGTCTGCCCCCATATTTGGTAGTGCTTCAATATGAAGTGTTTGGGTAGGAAAAGCAAATCTGATATTCATAGCCTCAGCAAGTTTGATTATTGCAATAATGATTTCATGCCTTGCTTTTAACTCTTCAGAATAGATAGTTGTTTCAAAAAAAAGATTGACTAGGATATTTAGTGAACTGCTATCAAAGCTGTTGAGGTGAACTTCAAAATTGTCTTTTTTAGTCAAAGTATGCATTAAAATGACTTGTCTAACTCCCTTTACAAATTCTTCAATATGCTCAGGAGGACTATCGTAAGTAATACCTAATTGAGTGTTAAACCTTCTGAATACTCTCAAACCTAAATTATTAATAATGCTGTCTGCTATCTTGGCGTTAGGAACATAAGTCAATGAGTTAATTAAAGTTCTGATCCTTGTAGATCTAATTCCTACCTCTTCAATGGTCCCCGTTACTCCAGCAAATTCGACCAAGTCACCTATCTGAAAAGGCTTGTCTAGAAAAATCATAATTGATCCAAAAAAGTTTTTGACGGTATCCTGAGCAGCAAGTGCCAAAGCCAATCCTCCAATGGACAATCCAGCAAGAAGGGCCGTAATATTTACACCTAGATAATCGAAGATATATACTAATCCAATTGTCCATAACAACAAAAGTGATAGTTTGTATAATACAGGAAAAAGTTGATCATCTAGTGTATTCTCCGTTTTATCTGTAAGCCTTTTGATATAAACGAAAACAATTTTTAAAACAAATTTTAATGCGATGATCACAAAGAAGAGAGATAGTATATTCAGACTTTTAATGATGCCTGCATTCAACTTAGGTGCAATCTGAAACATTGGCATAACAAACAGGACGAACCTGATAGAAACGATAAATCCAATAACTCTTGATAACCTAAAAAGTGATTTTTTTACCTCATCTGTTATTTCTACTCTTTTTTTGACGAACCTTGTAATGAAGAATTCGCTTATACCTTTTACAATCCAAGAAAGCAAAAAGGAAAGTCCAATTAATATAATTAGTCCCAACCACTTCCATAATTGAATAGTAAATAATTTGACCTGCCAAGTTGGAGCACTAAATTTGGTTATATAGGCGGTACCGAATGGATAGACACGTTTATGTATTTCTGGGATTAATTGAACTGAAGTTCTTGAGTAAGTCCATTGACCATTTAATTTTTCTAGATAAATATTTTCTAGTGATTTGTCTAGAACATATATACTGTCGTTGCGAAGGGAATCAATGTAATTGGCTTTTTTGGGAATCCTGTTGATGTCTAAGTAAATGCCTTTCCCATCTAATACTTGTTTTAGTTTAATAGCGATACTCTGGGCATCTTTTATGTTGTCCGGAAACGATTTGGAAGATTGAAGTGGATCGTATTGTTCTTTTTGCAAGTAGAATAGATGATTATACACTACTTCATATGGGGTAGAATTAGGGTTATTTGGCAAAGAACTCTGAGCTTGAATTCCATTTAATATAACAAACAATCCTGAAATTAGGATGAAAATATACTTTTGTAAATACATAAAATGATCTTAGTAAATTTTATTCAAAGTCATCTTTGGAAAACCTAATGCTTGTTTTTCCATGAGGACAAGTCTTTCCATTTTCATCCAAATTTACGAATACAATTTTATCAATCGTAAGAATGGCTTGTCTTGTCAATTTATTTCTCACTTCACATTTCAATGAGATAGAGGTTCTCCCAAATTCGGTAACAAGTATTCCGATCTCAATAATATCTCCTTGTCTGGGTGCCGTGATAAAATCTATTTCTGAAATAAATTTAGTTACAATCCTTTTGTTTTCTAACTGAATGATTGCATACAAAGCAGCTTCTTCGTCTATCCATTGAAGTAGCCGACCACCAAACAATGAATTGTTAGGATTTAAATCTTCTGGTTTTACCCATTTTCTAGTGTGGAATCTCATACTTGTGGTTGTTAAGATATAAGTCTTTATACGCGTAAAAGTTCAACAGTTTCACTTAATATTTCCTCAATATGATTGTGGATAATTGTCCCATTTTGATCAAACTTAATATCTGTGTGGTGAATCAATAGCTGAGATAAAATATTTGCATCTAATGCTTGGAGAGTCCAAAGTAGACTTTGAAGGGCTTTTTCACCTCGAGGGGAATGAGGTGTGTAAGCTATAGCTATTGTTTTCTTTTGATGCAATTCACCAGAAGCCGTAATCCATTCCAGAGCATTCTTTAAGCATGCTGGAATATTATGTGTGTATTCTGGACTAGAAATGATTACAGCATCTGCTTTTATAATGCATTTTTTTAAATAGGTTACAGATTCAAACAACTTCTGATCCTTGATATACGAAGGTCTGAATAAGGGTAGATCTTCGATTTGATTATATAAATTCCAATCAAGATGCTTATTTGCTTTTTGCAAATATTCTAAGAGTTTCATGTTGGAAGACTCTGTCCTCGACGATCCGGAAATTGCTAATATATTCATCAGGAGATAAGCCTTTTGGTTTTCAAATTAATTGCATAATTAAGGTAGAGTAGAAGGACATACATAACCGGTAAAAGGAATTTTGCATTTTTTGATTTCAGCAAACCCTCCTTCAATATCAGTAATATTATGTATTCCTCTTGATTTCAGAATTGAACATGCAATCATTGATCGATATCCACCAGCACAATGAATGAAATATTCTTCATTATCTTTAAATTCAGCTAAATGTTCATTTAATTCACTCAATGGTAGATTTTCAGCATTATCAATATGTTCAGATAAATATTCAGACTTTCTTCTTACATCTGCTATATTCAGTTTTTGTTCTTTCTTTAATACTGATTCTAATTCTGTCGCTTTAATAGATTTGACAGAGTCCACTTCTTTATTCGAACTCTCCCAAGAAGAAAAACCACCTTTGAGATAACCAACGACCTGATCAAAGCCTACTCTGGATAATCTCATGATGGCCTCATCAAGCCTTTCTTCATCAACTACAAGTAATAATTCTTGTTTGACATCCTTGACCAAATCTCCAACCCAAGGAGCAAAAGAACCATTTAAACCAATAAAAATAGATCTGGGAATATGTGCTTTGGCAAATTCCTCCTGGGTTCTTACATCAAGCACTAAAGCACCAGTTTCTTCAGCCATCAATTCAAATTCAGCAGGACTAAGTGCATTTTTGGATCTGTCCATTATGGTATCCAAATCCTGATATCCTTCTTTATTTAACTTAACATTCATAGGGAAATAGGCCGGTGGTGGCAATAGTCCATCAGTAACTTCTTTGACAAATTCTTCTTTAGTCATATCCTCTCGCAAGGCATAATTGACCTTTTTTTGATTTCCTAAAGTATCTAAGGTTTCCTTCATCATATTTTTACCGCAAGCGGAACCAGCACCATGTGCGGGGTACACTATTAGTTCATCGTTAAGGGGCATTATTTTATTTCTGAGGCTTTCGAAAAGCAGTCCTGCTAATTCTTCCTGGGTCATATGAGCTGCTTTTTGAGCAAGATCAGGTCTGCCAACATCACCAAGAAATAGTGTGTCTCCAGAAAAGATTGCATGATCTTTTCCATTTTCATCTTTTAATAAATAAGTCGTACTTTCCATTGTGTGGCCAGGCGTATGCAAAGCTGTAACGCTTATTTTTCCTATTTTAAAAACTTGACCATCATTGGCAATAATAGCTTCAAAGCTTGGATTTGCTTGCGGACCATAAATAATTGCTGCTCCAGTTTTATTGGATAAACTCACATGTCCACTCACAAAGTCGGCATGAAAATGCGTCTCAAAGATGTATTTAATTTTCGCATTGTTTTTATTGGCTATATCAATATATGGTTGAACTTCTCTTAATGGGTCAATTATAGCTGCTTCACCTTCGCTTTCAATATAATATGCGCCCTGTGCAAGGCAACCTGTATAAATTTGTTGAATAATCATAGTATCTTCTTTCTTGTTTGTGATTGCAAATATAAGCTATGCTTCAGTCAGCATTTGTTACTCAAGTTACATACACTTGAGAAATTAAATTTTACCCAAGTATTCAATTTTGTTTCTTGTTTGTCTGACAAGTCCCTCTTTTTCGAGTTTTTTCATAAGTCTTGATATTACAACACGTGAAGAGTGCAAATCGTTTGCAATTTCCAAATGAGAAGTTATTATTATTTCTGATTTATTGATGAATACCTTGTCACGCAAATAATTTTTTATTCGATCTTCCATACTATTGAACACAATATTGTCAAGAGCACCAATCATTTCGTGTAATCTACTGTTGAAACTTTCGAGGACATAATTTCGCCAACTGCTGTATTTTACCATCCATTCCTCCATTTTTTCAACAGGAACAAAAATAACTTTGGCTTCAGACTCAACTACAGCACGGATTGAGGATTTGGCATTTCTGGTACAACAGTTTAAAGTTATAGCGCAAGTGTCACCAAATTCAAGATAATAAAGAAGAAGTTCATCTCCTTCTTTATCCTCGGTCATTACTTTAATTGATCCTGAAATTACAATTGGCATATGGCTTATGACGTCACCTACATCGATAAGTACTTTGTCAGATTCAACGCTTTGCAATCTTCCAGATTTGCAGATTTCTTCGATTAAAGTGGCTTCAAAGAGGTACTCAAAATTTTGTCTTAAGATGTCAATGCAAGATAATCCATTCCCCGATTTAGGCATATATTTGAATTTAATACTAAAATAACAATAAGCTAAAAATCAGAATTACGTTAATTTTCATAAAGCTTTATATTTTCCTATGGCGCAGCTAACATAGATTTAGCAGAATCAGTGAAATTCTAAGTTCCTTTCTCAGGATGGTCCCAGTTTTTTAGGGCTTTAGTGATCTCCTCTCTAAATTACTACTTTGATCATGCTCAATGTCTATTTTTCCTTCGGTGACAATGATTTTATAGGATTTATTTTTATAATAATTACTGGCTCAACTACCAGAAACCGTTATTCAGATCATAAACAGAAATGATTTTCATTTGTCTGTGTATGTGACTTGGGTTACCAAGTTAAAGAACAAACAATCTTTTCTTTGCAATAAAAAAACATGATGGGCCAAATATTAAAATTCATGAACAATGTAAAGCAACCGAAGATGGAAACGATATTACCAGAAGAATGTTTGATTGTTGATGTCCGAACCACTGAGGAATTTGCTCAAGGGCATTATAAATCTTCAATCAATATTCCACTAAATTTAATTATGGATCATATTTCTGATTTTAAATTGGCAGGAAGACCAATCGTTTTGGTCTGTCGTTCTGGAATGAGATCATCAAATGCGGTTAAAATGTTGCAATCAAACGGTATTTCTGCCATTAATGGAGGACCTTGGGATTCGCTTAACACGTAATAATTGGTTTTTATTATTATATAAAATAATCCCTGATTTCGGTCAATTAAACATATATTGATCATGAGAAATTCAGTTTCAAATGGACCTAATAAAATGACCATATCTCAAATTTTTCCAATTGTAGATCAGCTTAAAACTTATTCTAAACAAGTTTTTTATTCAGATCTGTCCGCAGGTTTGACTGTTGGGTTTATGTTAGTACCTCAAGGAATGGCCTATGCAATGATTGCAGGTTTGCCTCCAATTTATGGTCTCTATGCATCATTGGTTCCTTTGTTAATGTATGCACTATTGGGAACTTCACGGCAGTTGGCCGTGGGTCCTGTAGCCATGGATTCATTATTGACTGCTTCAAGTGTTGCAGTAATTGCACAGGCTGGAACAGATCAATACATCATGATGGCTATTGCTCTTGCCTTTTTTGTAGGAGCGATACAGTTTATATTGGGAATTTTGAAATTAGGCTTTCTTGTAAACTTTCTATCGAAACCTGTGATTAGTGGTTTCACTTCTGCTGCTGCTTTGATTATCGGCTTTAGCCAACTCAAACATTTGCTTGGGATAAAGTTAGAGAGTACCAATTATATTTATGAAATTATTTACCAATCCTTTAAGCAATTCGATCAAATCAATATATACAGTTTGATCATTGGTATTTTAGGAATAATAGTGATTAAGGTTTTAAAAAGAATTAATAGGAAAATTCCAGCGCAGCTTGTTTTGGTTGCAATAAGTATTATGATTAGCTACCTTATTTCTTTACAAGCGTACAATGTATTTATTGTTGGTGATGTCCCAGCGGGACTGCCAAGCTTCAGCATAGGGCATGTTTCATTTGATGCTTTAAACCTTCTTTGGCCGGCGGCCTTCACCATCGCAATGATAAGTTTTATGGAGAGTTATGCAGTTGCAAAAAGCATACAGACGAAGCATAAGAACTACCGATTGGTACCCAATAAAGAGCTTACTGCCTTAGGCGTTGCGAATATGATGGGATCATTGTTTCAGGGATTTTCTGTTGCGGGTGGATTTTCAAGATCTGCTGTCAATGATCAGGCTGGAGCAAAAACTTCGGTTGCATCTTTAATAACGGTTGTTCTGATTGCGTTCACTTTGATGTTTTTAACACCCATTTTTTATTACCTTCCCAAAACCATCTTGGCTTCTATTATTATGGTGGCTGTATTTTCACTTATTGACATTAAGGAAGCCATTTTGTTATGGAAAATTGACAGAAAGGATTTTGGACTATTGCTAGTTAGCTTTTTTGCAACTATATTTTTAGGGATTGTTCAGGGAATTGCAGTCGGTGTTATCCTTTCTCTAATCTTATTGATCTTTAATTCGTCAAGGCCACATATTGCTGTATTGGGTAGGATTCCCAATACTGACATTTTTAGAAATGTTGAACGTTTTGAAAATGTGATAAATATTGAGAACGTCTTAATCTTAAGATATGACAGCGGATTGTATTATCATAACATTGAATACTTTAGAGACTTTATTGATGATCGGGTGTTTGCAAAAGGAAGTACTATACATTCAATAATCTTAAATTCAGAAAGTATTAATACAATTGACAGCAGTTCTGTAAGCATATTAAAGGATATGTTTATAAATTATAAAGAAAACGATATTAAATTTGTTTTTACAAGCGTTATTGGTCCTGTACGAGATGTAATGAAAAAATCAGGACTCTTTGACCTAATGGGTAAAGACAGCTTTTATCTTAACATATCCGAAGCAGTAAAAAGTGTTCAGAACCCCACCAGAGATGGACCGGATAGTGCAGAGTATACAATGCAATCAAATTGAAATCCGTTGATAAAACAATAATATGAGAAAAATATTGATCCCAACTGACTTTAGTGAAACAGCAGATATAGCCTATAATTCTGTTGTAAATCTTTTTCCAAAGGAAGAAATAGAAGTACATGCATTAAGTGTGGTCTCTGTTAGTCCAGATATATTATTTAATGAAAGTGGCGAATTATTGAATGATGGCGTAGTAGATTTTTCAGGTCTCTTTGACCAGCAAATCGAATATAAAGAGGATATGGAAAAATGGCTTATTGGTAAAAGTATGATAAAGAGGAGTACTGTAAAGCTTGGTAGAATTTCTAATGATATTATACAATATATAAAGGATAATGCAATTGACCTTTTGGTGATGGGCACTAGAGGGGCAAAGGGAGTAAGAGAGATTTTATCTGGCTCACACACTTCATATGTTGCAATGAGATCTCCAGTGCCCGTTTTGTCGGTTAAAAGGGATCTTTCTGGCAAGTCAATTAGCCGTATTGTAATTGTTGGTGATTTTCAAAATCCACAAATGGTGCCTTTGACATTTATAAAAGATCTGGTGCTTGAGAACCAGGCTGAATTACATCTACTTAAAGTTAATACTCCTGGAGATTTTGAAATAAATATTGATGTGTATAATCGTATGCAGGAATTCAGTGAGTTAAATGAACTTGAAAAAGTGAAGTGTCATCTTTATAATGACAACAGTGTTGAAAGGGGTATATCTTCTTTTTGTAATTCTATGAAAATGGATATTATTGCTATTGGAAGTCAACAAAGAACTGGTTTCAGCAGAATCGTAAAGAAGAGTATTTCTTATGACGCTATTAATCATTTGGAACGGCCGGTAATTACTTTTCCAATTAACTAATGTTTATCAAAGATATTTAATGTCCAAAAACAAATCTTTTCAAGAATTAATTCATAGCGAAAAACCGGTTTTAATTGACTTTTTTGCGGAGTGGTGTGGACCTTGTAAAGCTATGACACCAGTACTTAAGGAATTGTCTGCCAAAGTAGGTGGCAAAGCTAGAATCATTAAAATTGATATTGATTAAAATCCTAAATTGGCAGCTCAATTAAAAATAATGGGGGTTCCCACTATGATAATCTACCAAGGAGGTAAAATGATGTGGAGGGACTCAGGGGTGAAAACCAGTCAGTTCCTTCTAGATAAGTTGAATAAATTTATAGAGCTTAATAAAGGTTAAATTATAATAAATGAGTGTACTAGAATTTATTAGTCAGCCATGGCATTGGTCGGTTTCTGGAATAGGAATTGTCTTTGTCATGTTTTTGCTATTGTGGTTTGGTGGTGAGTTTGGTGTTTCATCTAATCTCAGAACCTTATGTGCCATTGGAGGGGCAGGATCTCATTGCGATTTTTTTAATTTTAATTGGAGAGATCAGATTTGGAATCTATTATTTGTAAGTGGAGCTATAATTGGAGGATATATCGCAGTGAATTATTTAGGCAGTCCAGATCCTGTACAAATATCAGAAGCCACTCAAGCTTACTTGTATACGGTAGGAATTAATACACCTCAAAACATTGAAGAAGGTAGAGCATATGTTCCAAACGAGATATTTGGTATCGAGAATATATTGAATCCTAGAAATCTTTTCTTGTTAATCGCAGGTGGTTTCTTTATTGGATTTGGAACTAGATATGCTGGGGGATGTACTTCAGGACATGCAATAAGCGGGCTGGCAAATATGCAATTTCCATCCTTGATTGCAGTCATTGGTTTTTTCATCGGCGGTTTGACAATGACCTGGTTGTTGTTACCCCTAATATTAACTCTATAATAATATCGAATGAAAGCTATTAAATTTTTATTACCTGGGATAATATTTGGAATTGTAATGACCAAGTCAGAAGCTATTTCCTGGTTTAGAATTCAGGAGATGTTTCGTTTCGAAAGTTTTCATATGTATGGTATTATTGGAACTGCTGTCACCTTAGGATTCATACTTGTTTTTGTAATTAAAAAACTAGGTCTAAACAATATGAGGGGAGATCAAATTAAATTTTTACCAAAGACAAAAAGCATCGCCAGATATCTGATAGGAGGTACGATATTTGGATTAGGTTGGGCAATGACAGGAGCTTGTCCTGGTCCATTATTTACATTGCTAGGACACGGAATATTATCAATATTGCTAGTAATTGGAAGTGCCATATTAGGCACTTATGCCTATGGATTGCTTAGAGAAAAACTGCCACATTAATAGAGCATATGATTAAATTATTGACAGCAACTATGATTTTTATTGTAGTTGGATCTCTAGGATGCATTAATAGTACTAACAATGTAGAAGGAAACTAGATTAGTCCCAATGGAGATAGTTATTTGACATTACTTGTGAGTGAAATGTTTGAGGAAGACGAGAAAATAAAGATATTGATTAAAGAGGGAGACAAACCTGAACTGATAAGAAAGTTTAAATAAATTGATACTGCTGAGGCTACTGAACCAGAAAAAGTCCTGACTAGTGAATTTATTAAGTACTCTGAGACCTATCACAATTCTTTATCAATCTTGAAAGAACTTCTAAGGAGGATTGATTTAGTCACATCCTGTCATGTAATTGTTAATTCATGCATAAATTGTCAAAGAGCAATGTGTCTAGGCCTTATGGTTCGTATTAATAAACTATTTATAGCGTCTGCAATGTAGACGGTTATTGCTTGTAGAACGAACCGTAACTTTGCTTCTTTCCAGAGTTGAACAATAGATAGTACATGCCTTGGCTTAGGGAGCTTATATCAATCTTACGGTTAGTATGAGAATCCTCAAGCACCAATTGACCAGAGTAATTGTAGATTCTGTATTCACCCGATTGCTCTTCTGATAAATTTATATAATCACTGGAAGGATTGGGGAATACAGAGACTTTTGATCTCGTGACTGATGTTGCAACTGAAGAAACAATATCTATAGTTATATTATCGACGCAAAAATAAGTAGGTGTGTTAATGCCAAATGTTCCAATATCGCTTGAGTACATTTCAAACTGTAAGCTGTCCAGCACGCCCAATGAAGAAAGGTCCAACCATGTCCACTCATCAATAATATAATCAAATGAATTGTCCGCAAATCTGAAGTCAGCTAGATAGAAAATAATACTGTCTTGAGATAAATCACCATTTAACCATTTTTTAGCACTTAAATAAAAGTAATCTGGATCATTACCTGTTTCGCCTCCAAATCTCTTCGCAAATCCATCTCCTTCTTTCATGCTTAATGCAGCATAACTTGTATTGCATACATATAAGCCTGAAATTTGAGCGGTACCACTCGCTTGCTCTGAAAGTTTGATTACCGACTTAATTGGTGCATAGCTTACCGCATAGTGAGCACTTTCATTAAATCCACTACCAGCAAAACTTGCACCTTCATTTGTGAATCCAGGTGTAATAGTGTCCATAATATTAGATATAACCCATCCTTCCCAAAAAGTAAAGGAACCAGCGTCGGTAAATTTGTTTGGAAGGCGTATTTCTCCACTTGTAAAAGCATCTTCGGGACTAGCATCTTTAAGATAACTATTTTCAGGCAAACTGAAATTTTCAAAATCAGCTATAGACTGAGCGTTAATATTTGCGAAAAGCAAGAAAGATAAGATTGTGAAAAATTGTTTCATATTAATTATTTTTTAAAATTTATGGTTATTCCAAGTTGAATATTCCGACCAGGCATAGGTCTGAATTCTATGATTCTGTATTCAGTATTCCATAAGTTTTGAAATGTGATAAAATATTGAATATTTATATTATTAAGTGTTGATTTATAGCTTGCATCAAATTGTCCTAAGTGATATTCATCCAAAGATTTATTTAGTCCTATTGTTTCAGAAGTATATCTGTGTAAGTAGGCAATTGAAAGTTTATTTATTTGAGTTTTTACTTTGACAAACGCCTTTTTTGTTGGTGTATACCAAAGTTGTTGCCCTTTTTCAATTTTTGGAATCGTAATACTTTCTTCGCTTGAAGAGCGCACGTAGTCAAATCCTGTTGATAGGTGAATCTTTACTTTATTAAAACTTTTATGGTATTGAATTCTTGATTCGACACCTCTGCTCCACACCTGATTTAAATTTCTAGCGGACCAATTGAAACCTATATTGCCAGGGGACCATAGTATCCAGTTGTTTAATTTTCTGCTGAATCCTGTCAATGAAGCTGTTAATGATGAATTTGGTTTGAGCTTCCTGTATTCTATGCCAGCTTCATAGCTCCAGCCTTGTTCAGCTTTCAAATTTTCATTGCCTCCAGGTTGCCAATATTTGTCATTAAGACTAGGTAGCCTGTAGAATCTTGTAATTTTTGATTTAAGGCTAAAGTCGTTTGTAAATAAATATTCTATTCCAAAACTAGGAACGGGAGTTGTCCACTGACCATCTACAATTTCTTCACGCAAACTTATATTGCCTCTTATTTTTAAGTATTTAACTTTCCAGCTTAAGATTGCAGCTGTGCGATTTTCCTGCACCGAACTTTCATAATTATTTCCAGCATCTACATCATAAAGTAGATTGCTTAACCCTAGCATGAATTGCTGGTTTTTATTTATGCTCGTTTCGTAATTTAAATCTATTACATAGGTATTAAACTTTGTTACAGAATTTAATTGGATTGCTAAGTCCTTATAATCTATAAGCTCATTAAAGTAGGCTATTTTAGCTCTCAGTATTCCTAGTTTAAAGTTTTGTTTGTATTTCAGGGCCAGTCGATGTGACTTATCTATTTGAATAGCTTGACTGGAGGACTGTTGACTGGTAGGTGGGATTTCCCTGTCGGAAAATGTGCCCCAATAGTTCATTGATAGTTCCTTATTTTCAGCTATTGATAAATAGACATCTTGGTTTACAGTGTGGATATTTATTCGTGCATGGTTTAAGGTATCCATAATGCCGCCTCTCGAATAGCTATAGTCATTGTTTGCAGATTGATTGGAATAAGTAGTACGGCTTTGGAACTTGTCTTTACTATAGATTATTGAATTAGAAATGTATTTAAGTCCATATGAACCTATACTCGTAGTAGATTCAAATTCGATATTTTTGGAATTAACTTTTTGATTGTCTAATTGAATCACTCCTGCAATTGCCCCACTTCCCCATGTAGAAGAGTGGCCACCTCTTTGAAGTGTAATATTTTGAATACTAGACAAATTTAAAAGGGAGATATCTAATTGACCAACCATTGGATTTTGAATTGGTAAACCATTCCAAAGGATACTTGTATGCGCTGCCGTACCGCCACGAAGTGATGTTGTAGATAGACTACCAGGACCATAGTTTTTAATAAATATATTTTCAGAACCCTGAAGTAACTGAGCGAGACTTTGCTTGTCTTTAATGTCAATTTCATCTGATGTCCAACTTACATCATTGGAGCCTACATTCTCTTTTTGAATAGCTTGATCTACAATGGTTACTTCCTGGTTGATATAAAGCGTATCGGATTGCCCATGCAAGCCGTGACAAATTAATAACGATATGACAATATTTCTAAACATACAATTTGTTGGGAAGAGCAGAAAATTGCATGTTTGGCACTAGTGTGAAATAGCACTTACAGAAATTCTGATCTAACTCTTCCTCCGAAAGTTTGAACAATATTGCTAAAGGTAGGTCTTCTGGCTCAACACTTAATTCATCACCTTCCCGTAATTAACAGTGGTAATTGATGAATATTGACATGTTTTACAGCTGCGGGGACAGCCCCGGAATTTCACCGGGTTCCCTTTTAAAAAGTCAATTTTATAAATTGCTTTACCTAAAACAATGTAAAGTTATTTTTTTCTGTGAGATATTTTACTTGTTTGCACGTGGGATTAACCAACTACATCCTACAGATAGGTAATTCATTTTTTTATTGATGCCAGTTCCAAAGGAAAAGTCTAATTGAATATTGGGGTTGGGGAGATATGTGAATCCTGCATCGAAGTTTAGTACCGTGTCATCAAATTTAAAGTTTACAACATCACCATAAGGCTCAATATAAACGCCTACTTTTTCATTTACAGCAATGCCAAATGCAAGAGAATAAGATAAATCACCCTTGTCCGTTCCAAAATAATTGTATCCTATGTTGTAAGCAATTGAAAAGCTTTCTGACATCGCATGTGAAATAGATAGTTTATTTATTGATGCATAATTGTCCGAGGATAATTCATTGGTGCCTGAAGGCACTACTAGGTGACTTAAAAATGCGACTTCGGTAGTGTTGCCTTCTTGTCTGAACAATTGAATTTTTGCACCTATTTCTAAATCACTAATGCCTGAAAATGAATCAAAACCTGTATTAAAATTTTCAAACTGACTTAATGATCTAAGCTCAATCTTATCAGAAATGCCATATCTGAAAAGATTGGTGGGTGCTAGAGTCTGCCTTGTGGAAGCAGGACTCTCTCCTTCATTATTCCTTAAAGATTTTATTGAATTTTGTTTTTGATGTATTTTTGCTTTTATCGAAATTTCTTTTTATGGCTTTTATCCATATGCCGTCAATAGGAGAGAACAAAAATGCCAATAGAAAGAATACGCCTGACGTACTGGCAATAGCTCCTGAGATAGACCCATTGATTGTACTTGCTAAATAATAGCCCAAAAAGCTGTTTAAAAATGACAATAGGACTGTCATTAAAAGCATTGATTTCAATTTTCTTGTTAGTAGGTAAGAAGTAGCTGCTGGCACAACAAATAAGGCAACTACAAGGATTGCACCAACCGAATCAAATGCGGCTACAGTTGTCATTGATACCATACCCATCAGTAGATAATGCCAAAGACCAATTGAAATTCCAATAGAGGCTGCGAAGGCACTATCAAAGGTTGTAATATGCAAATAGCGATAGCCGAAAGATAAAAATATAATAACAGCAGCAAGAATAAAGGCAGAGACATATAAAGCTTTTGGTCCCATATTCAGACCAGCATCAGTAATCCAAAGGTCAAGTGGCACATAGGCTATTTCTCCATAAAGCACACATTCTTGATCTAGGTCTACTTGGCCGGCGAAAACGGATATTAATATTATACCCAAAGCAAAAAGCCATGTGAACGTAACACCGATAGCAGCATCAGTTTGCAAGTTTGCCTTTTTATGAAAGAACTCAATCAAGAAGCTAGTGATTAGACCCAATAAGGCAGCACCAATAATCATTTCGAAAGAGTCCCTTGATCCTGAAATCAAAAAGGCAATCACAATACCTGGCAGGACAGCATGAGATATTGCATCACCTACCATAGCCATTCTTCGAAGAATTAAAAAGCTACCTAGAAGTCCACAGGAGATTGAAAATAAACTAGCAACCAATATGATATAAATGTCATCCATGTTTTAATAGGGGATTTTACGATCGTGAGGATCTTTTTTAGGAAAATCCAAAAGTTTTTCAAGTCTGGACTCCAATTCAGGAGTAATAATATGTTCTATCGTTTCTGCATCTTCATGCACATGATCAGGTGCAATTTTCAGATAGGTAGATAGATATAATTCCCAAAGCCTATGAAGTTTGACAATTCTTTTTCCCTTTTGATGTCCTTGCTCACTCAATGACCACTTATTCCCTTCTTTAAATACCAACGATTTCTTTAATAACCGTCGTAGAGCGGGTTTTAGATATTTTATGGGAAAATGTCTTTGCATGGTTAGTAAATCCAAAGTATAGGCATTAGAGGTATTCATAT
Organism: Saprospiraceae bacterium; assembly: GCA_029262995.1. Taxonomy (GTDB): domain Bacteria; phylum Bacteroidota; class Bacteroidia; order Chitinophagales; family Saprospiraceae; genus RFSX01. The sequence continues at coordinate 79,249 of JAJCYH010000005.1, forward strand.
CTTTTTCGCCCATTCTGTAAAGCTCCTTTAACAGGTTCTCTTCAAGTATACTGGCTCTTAGTTTGGCTAGCTCTAGTTGTTTGGAAATTATTCCTTTTTTAGGAGCTATGAAAAATGAGATTAAAGCTATAATAGATACAACCATCACGATCCAAGGACCTGTAGGCATTCTAGGCGCTACGTAACTTACCAAAGATCCTGCCCATCCGGAAAAGGCACCTATAATTGCGGCAAGTATAATCATCTTGACTAGATCGTCGGTCCAGAATCGAGCTGCAGCAGCAGGCGTTATTAATATTGCTGCCATTAGCACAACACCAACCGCCTGAATGCCAGTAACGACTGCCATGACGATTAATGATGTCAATAGCAGGTTTAAGGCTTTTACAGGAAGGCCAATAGTGTTGGCAAAGGATTCATCAAAAGCAATGAGCTTTAGCTCTTTAAAAAAGAGAACTACCATTAATAGTAAGATTACGGCAACTACAGAAAACATAATCAAGTCTCTTCCTATTAGTGCAGCTGCTTTGCCAAAAAGAAAAGACTGCAATCCAGATTGTGATGCATTTCCTGAGTGTTGTATTGCGGTTAGCATTAATATTCCAATAGCAAAGGATACGGATAATACTAAAGCAATAGCGGTATCTTCTTTTAGTTTTGATTTCTTGGTTATGATGTCAATAATAATGAGCGAGAGCCATCCTGTTATGAATGCACCTATTATAATGTAAATTGGATTTTTATTACCAGATAAGATGAAGGCAAGACAAATACCTGGAAGAACGGCATGGGCAACTGCGTCTCCTACAAGGGCCTTCTTTTTTAGGAAACTAAAAGTACCAACCACAGCTGACGAGGCAGTAATTAATACTGATCCTATAACCACAGAAATAATGTTGGGATCGGATAGACTTATAAATTTCCAAATGCTTTCCATATTAGTAGTTTTCTCTACTCGGGATATTTCGTTTCTTAATCAGTTCAGAAATTTCACTCAATAATGTGAGTTTGCCCCCATAAGTTTCCTGCAAAAGGTTTTGTGTAAAAACATTTTCGATTGGAGCTGAAGCTATCAATCTCATGTTTAGTAATACTATCCAATCAAAGAATTCTGCTGCCGATTGCAAATCATGATGAACGACGATGACAGTTTTCCCTTCTTGCGTAAGATTTCGAAGAATGTTTAGAATAGCTGATTCTGTCGAAGCATCTACACCAGCAAATGGTTCATCCATGAAGTATAAATCAGCTTGCTGAGCTAAGGCTCTTGCTAGAAATACACGTTGTTGTTGACCACCAGAAAGTTGTGATATTTGTCTTTTTGCAAATGCTTGCATCCCTACTTGCTCTAGGCAATCCATTGCTAAAGATCTGTCTTTTTTCGAAATTCGTCCCAATAATCCAATATGAGCATACCGTCCCATCAATACTATATCTATTGCTGATGTAGGGAAATCCCAGTCAACAGATTCTCGTTGTGGAACATAGCTAACTCTCTTGCGATGTTCATCTAGATCACCATCAAATATTTTCACATATCCTGATGCCAATGGTAGTAAGCCCATAGCAGCTTTAATTAAGGTTGACTTGCCTGCACCATTTGGACCAATGATACCAATAAGAGAACCTTGAGGTAGTGTCATGTCGATATTCCATAATACTGGTTTCCTATCATAGGATACTGTAGTATCATGAAATTCTACTGCTGGATTCAAAATTTCTACTTTCAATTTATTCTTTTTTGTTGGTCAAACCGTTAACAATGCTGTGCGTATTTGATCTCACCATACCGATATAACTGCCTTCAGGCGTGTTTTCAGCACCCATGGCATCAGAGAAAAGACTGTCGCCGATAATGATGTTATGTCCTTTTTGTTTGCAACCTTCAACAATGGCCATTATATTTTTTTGAGATACTGAACTTTCTACAAATACAGCATGAATTTTCCTCTTAACAATAAAGTCAACAAGATCAACTCTGTCTTTAAGACCAAATTCAGATAAAGTGGAAATACCCTGTAGTCCTCTAACTTCAATATTGTAAGCATGACCATAATACTTAAAAGCATCATGAGCCGTAATAAGAATACGTTGTTCGTGGGGAATACTTTCAAGAGTTGATTTAACTTCTGCATCTAAGTTATGAAGAGTCTTTTTATAGGCCAGTGCATTGCTTGTAAAATATTCTTTCTGTGAAGTATCCAAGTTAATCAGTACGGGTAATATACCGTCGATGGCACTACTCCATAGCTTGACATCAAACCAGATATGCGGATCAGGACTAGAGGGGTGTTGAGGATCGGAAAGAATCGAATCTTGAGTTATATGATTAGAAATGGCTTCAACATTCTTGATATTGGATAAGTTTTCCAGAATTTCTGTCATTTTACCTTCAAGGTGTAAGCCATTATAGACAATCAAATCAGCGGCTTGTAATAATTTTAAGTCTCCCTGTGTCGCTTTATATAAATGGGGATCAACACCAGGACCCATGAGACTGCTTACAATTGCCTTTTCCTTGACAATGTTTTTAATCATATCTGCTATCATCCCAGTTGTACTGACGATAGTTACCTGTCCTTCATTGATTGGATTAGAATTTTGCTTACAAGCAAAAAAACAAAAACTAAGATATAGAACTAGTATAATTTTACTTTTATTGATCATTTTAATAATTTAGATAGTGCAAATATAAAAAGTTAGACTAATCTAACAAATTGTTATTTACTTTGTTTTACGTTTTAGTCAGTGTTGTTATTTTTTTGAATTAAATTTCTCCATTTAAGAAGTTACTTATGCCTTCACAAACAAAAGAGAATTATTTAAAGGCGATGTATTTTTTGGTAGACGAGCAAAACCACTTTAGTTTGACTGAGCTCAGTAAAAAATTAGATGTAAGTACACCTACAGCAAATAACATGGTGAAAAAACTACAGGATGAAGGGTGGGTGAAATATAAGAAGTACAAGCCGGTCAAATTAACAAGGAAGGGATTTAAGGAAGCTGCACTTATCTTAAGAAAGCATAGATTAACAGAAATGTATCTTACAGAAATCATGGGTTTTGGATGGGAGGAAGTTCATGATATAGCTGAGGAATTGGAGCATATCAAGACAGATAAATTATTTGATAAAATGGATAAATTACTTGGCTTTCCTTCAGTAGATCCACATGGATCGCCAATACCAGACAAACAAGGGCATGTAAAGAATAAGGAATATCAAAGTTTGTCAAATTTCAGTCTGGGAGACAAATTAAGATTGTGTGCTGTAGATGATAGCTCGCATGCATTATTGGTGCTATTGAATGAAAAGAAAATTAAATTGGGAACAGAATTCCACATCAAAGATCTGGAGTCATTCGACCTTACAATGACAGTGGATTATCAAGGATTTAAAAATGCTATTTTAAGTCATGAAGTAGCCAAGCGACTGATGGTTGAAAAGATTGGGTAGAAGGGTATTTGCTGTTGAAATTATGTGATAATCTGCTATATGTAATTTATAATTAAATGAATCTTTATTCTATCACATGATAACTCCTATGTTATTTATACCGCTTGCTGAATAGGCGTTTAATCATGATGTGCGTGAGGAAATCAAGCTAACTAATATTGTTTCTGAGTTAAGTGCTAAAGAGAATTATCTATCTTTTAAGATAAAACATTACATTGCAATAAATGAAAAATCATTTTTATATTGAGATATAAGGGGATTGCCAAGCCCTATTTGTAAGGTGTTAAAAAAAAAGGCAGTTATCAACCGCCCCTTTTTAATTTTATTTCTTGTCAGTTGTACTGGCAACATCGGGTTTTAATAAGTCGTAAAACTGATTTAATTTAGGCAACAGTATAATACGAGTTCGTCTGTTTAGTGATCTTCCGTCTGCAGTTTCGTTGTCTGCAAGTTTGTTGTATTCACCACGACCCGCAGCAATCAATTTGTCTGGATTAATGTCAAAGTCTTTTTGCAAAACTCTGACAACGGCTCCTGACCGTTTAAGGCTTAAATCCCAGTTGTCTTGGATACATGCATTACTGATTGGTACATTATCAGTATAGCCTTCAACCATTAGATCCAATTCAGGACGTGATTTGGCAATGTCAGCGATTTTGGACAGCACCTCATTTGCTCGATTTGTTAATTTGTAACTACCTGACTCGAACAACATTCTATCTGATAGGTTGATGAAAACTACTGTTTTGTCAACTTTGATTTCAATATCCTCATCGTCAATGCCTTTCTTCAAAACGCTCTTAAGATTAATGGCGAGTGCTAGATTTAAAGAATCAGATTTTGACTTTGCATTTAAAAGTTGCTTAAGGTATTTGTCCTTTTGTTCCAACTGTTTAATGGTCTGACCCATATTATCACTGGCAGTTTTGCTCAATACAGTCAAATCACCAACTTGCGTATACTGTTGTTGACGTTGTTTTTTCAAGTCTTCAATTTGATTCTTAAGATCTGAGATAATAGCATCTTTTGACTTGGCTAATATATCTTTTTCATTCTGTTCAGCTTTTAGACTAGATTGAAGTTTGGACAATTCAGTATTACATGCTGTCAGATCATATTCAGTCGATCTGAGTTCGTTGGTAATGTTCTCAATTTCATAGTTGAGATCCTCCACTTTTTTATTGGATGCACAACTGATGGATATAAATGTAATCACTAGGATTATCGAAAATAATTTAAACTGTTTTATCATTTTAATTTTAATTTTTATCATAAAATTGTATTATGATTCGAGTGTATGAACGCTGAATGGAATGGAATAGTTACATAGATTTAGGTTTTTTTTATAGTATTTTTACAATTCAGGTAATACCTTGATAATCAGATATATAGAACTAATGGTTTTCACCTAATACAGACGTACGACGGCAGAATTTAATGATATAATATTTATATGTCTCAGGTCTATTCCCAATGGACAGCGGAACTGATTTTTGATAATTAAAATGAGTAGAAGCGATCACATTAAATGAGTTTAAAGTGATCTATATGAATAATGCATTTTAAACTTTTAACGGTGATCTTTATAGTTTTGAATACTAATTTTTTTTCTTACTATTTACTCAAAGGGTAAGGTGTTAATTGCGCTAATTTTTAATAATATTAAAAAGTAGAGGAAGGAAATAAATCAAATCGGATGAGATGAGTACGGAATGGTCTAGATTCAAATACCATAATTAATTTGCTTTGTTAAACAATTAAAAAAGTCATAACATATATAGAATGGATATTTTAAATATTCCATATTGGAAATTTATGTAACTTTGTGTGCTGAAAATTTTTATTCATAATGCAAGTTTTAGTTATTAACTATCGTTTTATGAATAGAAACTTACACTTGTATGATCATATTAATATAGAAAGACCGCATAAGTTGAATTTTAAAAAAAGAATATTAAGCACTTTTCTTTTATTCCTCTACTCTCTTGTAATTGGGCAAGGCAGCATTTATGAATCTAATTTTTTAGATTTTCAATCTCTACCAAAAGTAACCAAGCATAGCCATGATTATAATGAGGTGCATCATAAACACAACTTTCATGTAGGCATATTTCATATTTTAAAGCATATAATTGAAATAATAGATCAATCTAACGATCATTTTGATGAATATTTAGTAGCTGCAAATTCAGATAGCAAAAGAGTTAAAGATTTTTACAAATCAATTGATGTCCACCTAGGTAGTGTTAATATTGTGGTGCCAAGAATAGTTTCTGACTCATTGCCAGCTCCTCCTTTTTATCTAAATCAACTATTACCAACGCTAAGCCAACCTAATGCTCTTTTAAGAGCACCTCCTACTATTTCATAGCCTTTCTTTAAGGACAATTCTTTGTCCTAATCAAACAGTTTTTTTAACAAAAGAATTACATAGTATGAAATATATTAATGTCACTATCATTATGATGGTTGGGCTATTCATTTCCTTATTGGCTTGTACACACGAGCATGGAGAAGATACGCACTCACATGAAGACAATTCACTAAGCGATATAGCACATGCTCCTCATGGGGCGGCATTAGAGCCAATTGCTTTTACTATTCGGACAAACAAATCTGAATTATTTGTAGAATTTAAACCATTGGTATTGGGAATTGAAAGTCGCTTTGCTGCTCATTTTACTGAAATGAAAAACTTCAAGGCACTGGGAAAAGGTGATGTCAGAGTGCAATTAAAAGAAAATGTGAAAATAATTGCAGAGGATAAAGTTTTAAAGCCCAATTCACCGGGAATTTTTCGACTTGCAATAATTCCAAGCCAAATTGGAACTTATGACTTGGAATTTTTATTAACAACTTCCCACTTTTCAGATACAATCAGGATTACTGGTATTAGTGTATATTCAAATGAAGCAGAAGCGATAGCTGCAAATCCACCAGAACCAGAAGGTGACGAAGTATCATTTACAAAAGAGCAAGCCTGGAAAATTGATTTTGCCATCAAACAGGTGAAACGTGAATCTATCCATGAAGTCATCCACACATCTGGAGAAATAAAAGCAATTAAAGGAGAGGAAAAAATTGTCTCCGCGAAAAGTAGCGGTATAGTATTTTTTAAAACTAAGAATCTATATGAAGGTAAAAATGTTCGTAAAGGAGAAAATCTTTTCACAATTAGTAGCAAAGGATTATTGAAATCAAATATGGAAGAAAAGTATAAGGTTGCTAACTCCCGTGTATTAAAAGCAAAAGCAGATTTTGAAAGAGCTGAAAACTTGCTGAAGGAACAAATTATTGGTTTGAAAGAATATGAAAGAAGAAAGATGCAATATTCCGTTGCAGAAGCTGAATTTCAAACTTTGTCAAGCAGTTATAATTCGAATGGTCAATCTGTTGCAGCATCCATGACTGGTTTTGTGAAAAAAGTTTTGGTAAGTGATGGTCAGTTTGTGGAAGAAGGAATGCCTTTGATTGAACTCACCAGCAATAAACGCTTGCTGTTACAGGCAGAAGTATCTCAAAGTCATCTGCCAATATTACATAAGATAAAGTCTGCTAATTTTAAAGCGCCTTATCAAGATGAAGTCCAGTCTATTGATGATTATAATGGTAAGTTGATTTCTTACGGAAATGTAATAGAGCAAGAGAATAGCTTTATCCCAGTCTTATTTGAACTCGATAATTTGAAAGATCTTATTTCTGGTTCTTATGTTGAACTGTTTTTATTAACAATTCCACTTGACAACGCCTTGGTTATCTCTAAATCTGCACTGATGCAAGATTATAGCTTGAATTATGTGTATGTCCAAACGGGAGGAGAGAGTTTTGAAAAAAGAGAAGTAAAGCTAGGTGTAGATGATGGTGTAAATGTACAAATTACTTCTGGTCTAACTGAAGGAGAATGGGTCGTTACAGAAGGTGCCTATCGAATTAAGATGGCATCTATGTCATCTACGATTCCTGCACATGGACATGAACATTAATCACAAACTAAATTCTTTCAAAGATGAGTCTACGAAAATTTAATACACGTTTACTGTTGATTATGGGATTGGTTTGTGCTGTAACTATATCCATCAATGGTCAATCCAAATCTATTGGTCTAGATGAAGCCATTAGTATTGCTAGTAATAATTATGCTGGCTTGGAGCGGGACAGACTAATCGTTAAACAGCAAAACAAACTAGCCGATTCAGGTCCTTTAAAGCAACCAACCCAGTTATATCTTTCCAGTGAAGAGTTCGGAGCTAATGACCAATCGGGAGTTCATTCAATTAATATACTACAAAACTTTTACGTGCCGCGCGTCGGAAAAGCGCAGAAAGACTATTATAAAAAAGGCGCAGCGGTTGCGGAAAGGGAATTGGCATTAACCAATCAGTGGTTGAAGTTGCAAGTGGAACAGGCTTTTTATCAATTGCTATATGCGAAACAAGAAAAGCAATTGGTTTCTGATAATATTGTTATTTACAATAATTTCTTATCGGTTGCGACTTCTCAACTTGAATCAGGAGAAACGGGACGAATTCCGCAAATGGCAGCGCGATCTAGATTGGGACAAGCCCAATTGGAACAAGAGCACTCTGTCGAAAAATATCAAATTGCGTTGACTTTATTTAATCAATGGTTGCAATCGGATATTACTTATATGGCTAAAGGAGAATTGGAATATGAATCTAGTTTTTTACTTGACTCTACATTACTCAATAATCCTCACTTGCAGGTATTTGAAGCGCAGCGAGAATTGGCATTAACTAAAGTAGAAACTGAAAAAGTCCAATTACTTCCGCAAATCAATTCTGGATTTAAATTGCAAACCATGTCCGGAAACTTCCCATTATTTGGCTATCAATTGGGCGTGAATGTCCCACTTTTTAAAAAGGCTTATCAAGGTCGTATTCAAGCCGCTGAGCTTGGCGTGAAGGTTAGGGAAGCAGAATTGTATAACCAAGAACAAGAATTGGAAAGAACGATTAGTGAATTCCGATATAGACTTGAACACCAATTGCACATTCTTGAATACATCAAACAAAATTTGACTCCAATCGTGATTGATCAGAGTGAAGTTAATTTGATTGCCTATGAAGAAGGAGAGATTGGATATCTAGAATATTTGGATGGCCTAGAGCAAGTTATAAAAGTCAAACAACAATATTTAGAAGCCCTGTACAAATTCAATGTTTTACGTATTGAACTGAATTATTGGTTAGGGAAGTAACCATTTGAATTTGTAATAAAAAATAAAAAAAAATGCTTAATAAAATAATACAGGTTTCTTTGAGAAACCGAACTGTAGTCTTGGCTTTTTTCTCCTTGATTATGATTTCAGGTGCATTCATTGCCACCGAAATGGATGTTGATGTGTTTCCTGACCTGACTGCGCCGACAGTTACGGTACTTACAGAAGCACATGGCATGGCAACAGAAGAAGTAGAACGACTCGTTACATTTCCTTTGGAATCAGCATTAAATGGTGCACCTAATATTCGTCGTATTCGATCTTCTTCCGCAATGGGAATTTCTATTGTCTGGGCAGAATTTGAATGGGGGACAGACATCTATAAAGCCCGTCAAATTGTAGCGGAAAAATTATCAACGGTAGAAAGCAAATTGCCCGAAGGTGTTGAAAACCCTATGCTTGCACCTATCTCTTCTATTATGGGGGAAATCATGTTGTTGAGTTTGAGTTCTGATAGTATTTCTCCTATGGAATTGCGCACTCTCGCAGACTGGAACATTCGTCCTCAATTGCTGGCTATTGGAGGTGTAGCACAAGTCATTGTCATAGGCGGCGGTTACAAGCAATATGAAATCTCTGCTTCGCCTGAAAAAATGAAATACTTTGGCGTCTCATTAAAAGAATTAGAACAAGCCGCTGCAGCATCCACACAAAATGCATCTGGTGGTATAATTAATGAATACGGTAATCAATATCTTATTTACGGAGAAGGAAGAACTAATTCTGTAGAGAAAATTGGACAGGCACTGATTAAAATGGAGGGAAATAACCCCATCAAAATTGAAGATGTTGCAGATGTTCGCATAAGCGTTGCACCAAAGATTGGAGATGCTTCTGTTTCAGGAAAATCATCGGTTATACTTACGGTATTGAAACAACCTAATGCTAATACTATTAAGTTGACAGAAAGGATAGACGAAACAATAGCAGGAGTACAAACCCAATTGCCTAGTGGAGTAGTTATGAACACTCATATTTTTCGGCAATCAAGCTTCATTCAGGCTTCAATTGATAATTTACAAAAGACATTATTGGAAGGCGCTTTTTTTGTAAGTATTATTCTTTTTCTCTTTTTGTTGAATTGGCGGACAACCATAATTTCACTAATTGCTATTCCCGTTTCTCTTTTGGTTACAGTCATAGTATTAAAACTTTTAGGATTTACAATTAATACAATGAGTTTGGGAGGAATGGCTATTGCCATCGGTGCCTTAGTGGATGATGCAATTATTGATGTTGAAAATATCTTTAAGCGGTTAAGAGAAAATGTCAACAAGCCAGTGGCTGAAAAACAGACCTCATTGAAAATTATTTTTGATGCTTCGAGTGAAATTAGAAACTCCATTTTAATAGCTACACTTATAATTATAACGGCTTTTATTCCGCTATTCTTTTTGAGTGGTATGGAAGGTCGTTTATTAGAACCATTAGGTGTTTCTTTCATCGTTGCAATTTTCACATCTCTTTTTGTAGCCGTTACTTTAACACCGGTTTTAAGCAGTTACTTATTGACCAATGAGAATCGACTCCAACGTCAATCATCAGGAAGTTGGGTAGAAAGAACAGTCGCATCAGCTTATCGCAAATTACTCAAACTGGTTTTGAGAATTCCGCGTTTAGTAATTTTATCTGCAGTCATTTTATTTGCCATTTCTGTTTTTTTATTAACAAGTTTGGGACGTAGTTTTCTGCCAGATTTCAATGAAGGTTCTTTGGTTATAAGCGTAGTAACTCCTCCAGGCACGTCATTAGAAGAGTCAAATAAGGCAGGAGTTTTAGTAGAAGAAATCATGTTAGATATGCCCGAAGTAGCAATCACTTCACGAAGGACAGGTAGAGCAGAAATGGATGAACATGCACAGGGCGTTAACGCTTCTGAAATAGATGTTCCTTTTGTTTTGGATGAAAGAAATCAAGAGGCATTTTTAGAAGATGTACGTACCAAGTTATCTGTAGTTCCAGGCGCAAATATAACAATTGGACAACCTATTGCTCATCGTATAGATCACATGCTATCAGGAACGAGAGCCAACATTGCCATTAAAGTTTTTGGATCAGACTTAAATAAGTTATTCACAACAGGAAATCAAATCAAACAACAAATTGAGATGATCCCTGGTTTGGTTGATCTTAATGTAGAGCAACAAATAGAAGTCCCTCAAATTCGTATTCTTCCCAACCGGATTATGTTAGCTAAATATGGGATTCGATTAGGCGATTTCATGGATTATATAGATGTTGCATTTGCTGGCGAAAAAGTCGGACAGGTGTATGAAGGACAGCGAAGTTTCGATTTGGTCATACGATACAATGAGAGAAATAGAGACACAGCTAAGGCATTAGAGAACAGTTTAATTGATACACATAACGGTGAGAAAATTCCTTTAAGTTATGTTGCAACGGTAAGTGTAGCCGGTAATCCAAATTCTGTAAATCGAGAAAATGTTCAAAGGAAAATTGTTGTTTCGGCTAACGTCGCTGGAAGAGATTTACGAAGTGTAGTCAATGAGATACGTACTACTGTTGAGGATAATATTACTTTGTCGGAGGGGTATAGGGTAGAGTATGGAGGTCAATTTGAAAGTGAGGAACGGGCTACTAGAATGTTATTAATTAGTTCTATAGGTGCAATACTGTTTATCTTCCTATTGCTTTATATGGAGTTCAAGGACATTGGATTATCGGCAATTGTATTGATGAATTTACCATTGGCATTAATCGGTGGAGTATTCATCGTTTATTTTACAACGGGTATTATTTCTATTGCTTCGACGATTGGATTCATTAGTCTTTTTGGCATTGCGGCCCGAAATGGTATTTTATTAGTCAGCCGTTATCAAGTTTTGCAGAAGGAAGGTCTTAGTATTCGACAAACGATTATTGAGGGTTCATTGGATAGACTGAATCCAATACTCATGACTGCATTGACAACGGGATTGGCCTTGATTCCTTTAGCATTGGCAGGAGGACAAGCAGGGAATGAAATTCAAAGCCCGATGGCAATTGTTATTTTAGGAGGTTTGATAAGTTCTACTTTTTTGAATTTGGCAGTTATTCCTGCGGTATTCACATTGAGGAAGGTCGCGGATTAGATTATAGAGAATATGAAGGGAAATAATTATGGATAGTATTTCACAAGCGGCATTAGGGGCAGCAATAGGAGAGGCAACTCTTGGCAAGCATATTGGCAATAAGGGAGCTTTTCTTGGCGCAATCGTAGCGACTATTCCTGACCTTGATGTCGCCTTGTATCTGGTTTATGACAAATTTGAAATGTTAAGCCTACATCGAGGGTTTAGTCATTCTATAGTATTTAGTGTGATAGGGGCTTTCTTATTTGCTTATGCTTTGAAACACATCAAATGGACCAAAACAATTAGCTATAGTCATATTTGGATATTCACTTGGTTGGCATTGTTTACGCATATGGTACTTGATGCATTTACCTCATATGGTACACAATTGTTACTTCCATTTTCTAATGCTCGTATTGGTTTAGATAGTGTAAATGTGGTTGACCCTGTTTATACAATTCCACTTTTGATTGGGTTGATTTGTACCTTATTTATATTTAGAAATAAACCCAATAAAAGGAAATATAATTTTGTCGGAATTGCTGTTAGCACACTTTATTTATTGATGACTTTGGGGATTAAGAGTCATGTGAATGATCACTTCAAAACAGAATTATCAGAACAAAATATTAGCTATAATGCTTTGCTTACAATTCCTGTTGGTATAGCTAATATAAATTGGTATGGTGTAGCTAAATCCGATGATAGTATTTATATTCATAAATATTCTATCTTGAAAAAGGAGCAAGATTCTTTTGAGCATTTTCCAATCAATGATCACCTTTTGAAACATTTGAATAATGAGCAAGCAGAATTAATGCGCTGGTTTGCCAAAGGATTTTACACAGTTGCAAAAGATGGAGAAAAGATTAGGATATACAATTTACAAGTTGATATGCGAGGTATAGTTGAAGATGGAAATGTGAAAGCACCTACGGTTGGCTATTTTGTGTTTACCCCTCGTACAGATAGAAGTTATGAATTTTCGTCCGGGGCACATAGGAGTGAATGATGTGAATGCTTTAGCACTTTTTTAGTATCGAATTGATGGCCTGATATATGTTTTACTTTCCTATACAAAACCTAGAGAAGATACTGTCTAAGAGTTCGTCGCTATGTATTTCGCCAGTGATCTTTCCTAAATGATGAAGCGCTTGCCGGATATCCATAGCAATAAAATCTCCGGTAATGCCTGTATTCAATCCTTCAATAACCTGGCGAAGAGATTCTTCAGCTTTATGCAATGCTTCATAGTGTCTGTTATTGCTGATGATCGTTTGATCTAGCAATTCAGGATTATCGATAACACTTTGATAAAGCATATTTTTTAAGGCCTCCAGATTCATTTTATTTTTTGCCGAAAGGCTTAATAAATTATCCTTGGTAATCAGACCTTCCTTGTAAAAACTTTCCGGCTTCGTATAAGGATTAAGATCCATTTTATTGGCTAGAAAAATCTTCTTCGAATAACTGCTGATCGTGGTGTTTTGCGTAAGGAATGTATCTACGTCTTTCCAGAGTTCTTCAGGTGGCGTAGTAACAGCATCAAACATGAATAAGACCAAAGTGGATTGTGTAATCTTCTCAATCGTTTTGTCGACACCCATCTTTTCAATGACATCATCCGTCAATCTGATGCCTGCCGTATCAATGAGCCTAAATTGAACACCATTGATATTTATGGCTTCTTCAATGGTGTCTCTTGTTGTTCCTGCAATCTCTGATACCAACGCACGTTCTTCATTCAATAAAGCATTAAGCAAAGTAGACTTGCCTGCATTCGGTCTGCCAGCAATTACCGTAGAAACACCATTTTTTATGACATTTCCCAATTGGAAGCTTTGAACCAATTGACTGATGATAGAAACAATCTTACTCACCAGATCAAGAAGCTTCTGACGATCCGCAAATTCTACATCTTCCTCACCGAAGTCAAGTTCCAGTTCTATTAAAGCAGCAAAGTCAATAAGCTCCTGCCTTAGTTTTCTGATCTCTTCGGAAAATCCGCCGCGCATCTGTTTCATTGCCAACTCATGGTCTGATTGGCTGGTCGAAGCAATAAGGTCGGCAATGGCTTCTGCTTGGCTTAGATCAAATTGTCCATTGAGAAAAGCACGTAATGTAAATTCACCAGCGTTGGCAAGACGCGCCCCTTTTCGAATAAACAATTGCAATAGCTCGTTGAGAATATAGGGTGAGCCATGACTGGTTATTTCTACACTATTCTCCTTGGTAAACGATCGTGGAGCAATGAATACCGTAGCCAGACATTCGTCAATAATATAATTATCCTCTCTTTTTATCTTACCATAATGAACTGTATGACTTTCTGCCTTAGTGAGGTTTTTGCCAAAAAAGCATTGATCTACAATTTCAATGGCTTTAGGTCCGCTTATCCTAATTATGCCTAAAGCACCTACTCCCTGAGGGGTAGCTAATGCAGTTATTGTATCAGAAAGATTTGCATACATTATTGATGATTATAATTTGTTCAAATGAATTATAAATTCACATGACATTTGAAGTTGCAAATTACACTATAATTTGTGTAAAAATCAAAGGCGATGATATATTATAAAATTTTATAATTTGCACAGAATCAGGTAGTTATATGGCTTCATTTCGTAATATCTACCCCTAAAGTGGTAATTTTTATTCTGGAAAAATCGCAAACTGTTGCTAAAACATCGGTGGATAGTGCGTTTTAAAAAATTATATATTTTCATATATGAGCTAACCCACTGATAGTCTATAAGATAGCTTCTTTGTTGAGTATATTTGTAGTTGATATTATTGAATCCTGAAGTCATTTGATTCTATTTATTGAATAGAGTTGGAATGAATTAATTATTAGACGAAAGATTATTTAGGATTCAAACGAAAATTGTATCACAAGTAAACCGATAAAACTCAATCTCATGACCAAAGCTTTATTATCACTTTGTTCATATGTTCTTATCCTGACGCTTACTGGCGTCTCTTCATTTGCGCAAGCTGTATCCGTAACATGCAATGATCAAATCAATGTAGCTGTCAATCACACATGTTCTGTTGATTTAAGTGTTGATGCATTTTTGGAAGGTGACATAAGCAATAATAATGACGTTCAGAATGGATATTACACCTATGAAATTTATAACCATACCGGAACAATTGTTTTGGGAGGAATCAATGGACCTACATTCGGTGGCGACGATTTATCCGCCTATATAAATTCGTTTTTATTTTACAAAGTCTATTACCAGGGCACACCAACTTGTTGGGGAACTGTACTATTGGAAGATAAGATAGTACCGCAAATTGAATGCTCAATTTGCCCTCAGGTAAATGGAAGAACTGCAGATGATTATGCTCCTGAATGTATATTGAATTGTTGGGAAAGAGACATTCTTCAAGAACATTACGATATCAAACTTAGGGACTTGTTGGTTCAAGAAGACTATGAAGATTTTGTCGATGAGGCAATGTCCGACAATTGTAATAACTGGGAATTGGAGTTAACAAGCTATTATGATAGATGGACCAATTTCGGACCATGTGTTGGCGCAAGACTTCTACGTACCTGGACCGTTGGATACTACAATTATAACAATGCGATCAGTGCTGTTACATGCACTCGTGAATATTTCTTTAGACCTATTGATTTGGATAGAGTAAAGGAGTATGAAAAGGTTCCTAACACCTTTGCACAGAATGTTGAGCCAATTAGAGATTGCATACTATTGCCCGTTGAAGTAATTGAAATACCATGTAGTGAAGACGTTAGTCCAGCTGGTATTGCCAGTTATTTTGACAATCCAGAAACAAAGGATAGAGATACAGATGATGACAATGTTGATCCTGATGAGTTGGATGTTGATTTAGTGATCGAAAATAATGAAGGAATTCCTTATGGGTTTCCTCACTATTATCAGGATGGAATAGGCTCAGGTGGTCCACACCCACAGCCGATCGATAATGAGGTTTGTAATATACTTACACATTATACTGATAATAACCTTGAGGTTTGTAAACCCGGTTGTCTAGGAAATAGAAAATTCATCAGACAATGGACTATATTAGACTGGTGCAACAGTACATTTATTAATTACAGTCAAATTATTAAAGCTGCTGATAACCTTGGACCGGAAATTGACATACCTGAATATACTGCAAGTGTAGATCCATGGGCTTGTTCCGCCAGAGTGAAGTTACCTATACCAGAACATATTTTTGATAATTGTGATAATTTTTACGCCTATTCAATAGGGCAGACGGGAGGATATGATGTAACAGGAGATGCGGCCAGCGGTTTTACCGTATGGGATGTACCTATTGGTACCCATCAAATTGAATATCTAAGCGAGGATTGTTGCGGAAATATCGGAAGGGCCTATCTGAATTTAACCGTTGTAGATAATACACCACCAGTTGCCGTTAGTAAAGAATTTATAGTCATTAGTCTTAGCAATATAGGTAATCCAATAAATGGATATCAAGGTACGGCTAAGATTTTTGCATGGGATTTGGACAATGGATCTTATGATGGATGTACGCCGGTTTCAGTAATGATAAGAAGAGATGCAACGTGCAGGAATGGAGACTCTATCTGGGGAAATTATGTAACATTTTGTTGTGAAGATCTACAAGGTGTAGCTTCACGTGAAATTGATGTAGAATTAAAAATAACCGATGAAAATGGAAATGAAAACCGGGTTTGGTCTCGCGTTTTATTAGAAGATAAGTCGAATTCAATTCCTACTATTCCACCGCATATGATTTTGACATGTGACATGGATATTAGTGATTTTGATTTGACTGGAGGATTACCTCATTATTTTGGCGCTTGTGGAGAAGCTGTGGTTTCTTGTGATACTTTAGAAGTTATTGAAAATACAAAGCCTCGTGAATTAAGATTAAGTGATGGTGTTTTTATCAATGGTGTTCCTCAACAAGCACCTGCCTATGATCCCAGTTGCGGAGCAGGAGCACTTAGAAGAGTATTTAAAGATTGTGGTGGTGGAAATCAGTGGTTTATCATTTCACCGGTAGATCCATTTGATAATAGCTCTTTGATTTGGCCTGACGATGTGGTTGTAGACTGTGATGATTATGATAATGGTAATCCTGATTGGTTAGAGACAACATGTAACCTTGTAGGTGTTTCAGTAGAGAGGGATACATTTATGTTTGATAACAATTCATGTATGAAAATCCTTAATCATTGGTCAGTAATCAACTGGTGTCTCTATGACCCATCAAATCCAACTGGACCAGGAAAATATACACATACGCAATTGGTTAAGATCATTGATAGTGTTGACCCTGAGATATTTGCAACTGATAGCCTTTGTTATGCCGTTATAGATGATTGTACTAGTAAAGATGTTGTGCTTAGCGCAAATGCAATGGATAACGGTAAATGTGGAGGCGATTGGATTCAGTGGGAAGTAGCCATTGATGCCTATGCTGATTGGACAGAAGATTATTTTTATAGTTCGGGCGTTTCTCGAAGACTATCTAATGGGGATCCCAATCCATTTTATATAGAGAGAACAACTAACGGAGAAGATGCACTAGTAGGCCTTCCAGACGGGATTCCAGGCAGCAAGATCTGGCATAGAGCGATTTGGAGAGCCTATGATGGCTGTGGCAATACTGCAAGTAAGATGACTTATTTCCAGATTACAGACAAAAAAGCTCCTACCCCATACTGTCTCAATATAAGTACTGCTGTTATGGAAAATGGACAAGTAGAACTGTGGGCTGTAGATTTTGATAAAGGAAGCTTTGATAATTGCAGTAATTCTGAAAACCTGTTATTTACATTTACCAATATTGCTCCACCTACAAGGAATGATAGCGAATATGATTCCAATGCAGACCTGCAGTGGTATAATGGAAATTTCTGGTATTATAACAGTGAAGAGTTAGATGCACAAACGGGTGCTGGGGAATACGAAAAACTAGATGATTACGGTGGTGAAGTACATAGATGGGAACCAGGACTTAGAAGTGCTGGTAAAATATTTACCGCTGCTGATACAGATCTAGATGGCTTTGTTGAAGTTCCTATATATGTATGGGATGAATGTGGAAACATTGACTTTTGTTTGGTTACCCTCAGATTGGTTGATAATGGTGGAGGAGGACAGGCTATGGTTGCAGGAACAGTTGCTACAGAATTTGGTGAAGCGGTAGAAAATATAACAACTGAAATGAGTGGGCCATTGAATTATGAAGTGGAAGATCTGACAGATGAAAATGGCCAGTATGCCTTTATAAATACGCCATATTTTTCTGACTACAAATTGGTTGGTTATAAGAATGATGATTACATGAATGGTATAAGTACTTTGGACCTTGTATTAATTCAAAGACATATTTTAGGTCAAAAAGAATTGGATTCACCTTATAAAATGATTGCTGCAGATGTTAATAATGACAAGCAGATTACAGCGGTGGATTTATTGGATTTGAGAAAATTGATTTTAGGGGTTTATTCTGAACTTCCAAATAATAATTCTTGGAAGTTAATCAATGCAAGGCAAATACTTGATCAAATGAATCCTTGGAATTATGAAGAGTCAATCACTATTGAAGATTTGATTGCAGATAGAATGGAAGAAGATTTTGTAGGCGTAAAAATCGGTGATGTCAATGGAAGTGTGATTGCGAATGCATCCATGGAAGAAGACGGGGTAAAATCAAAATCATCTGTTATTATTCGTTATGACAATCAAGAAATTATAAAAGGTGGTCACTATGACATTAATCTAACAGTACCTTCAGGAATAGCTGGAATGCAGTTTACAATGGATATTACTGGCTTAGAGCTTATTGAGATTTCTGGGTTAAATATTTCTAATGATAATCTGGGAGTATTTGATAATAAACTAAGTTTTAGTTTCCATCAAACCAAAGCCCTTGAATCTGATATGAATATTACACTGCAAGTGGAGTCAAAGGTAAATGGTAATTTATCAGAAATATTGGCGATTGGATCTGACATTACAAAGGCAGAGGCTTATGATGAGGAAAGCAGGATTATGCCATTGGTTCTTGAGAACAACAGCGAAAATCTGACATTCAAATTGTATCAGAATACGCCTAATCCATTTAATGAGTCAACTAATATTTCTTTTTTATTACCGTATGATTCTGAAGTTGAATTTAAATTTTATGATTTGACCGGTAGAGTTGTAAAGACCATAAAAGGACAATTTCCAAGTGGAAAATCGAATATTTCAGTAAAAGCGGACGATTTTCCGTCATCTGGAATGCTTTATTACAGTTTTGAAGCTGAAAATCATTTTGAGATTAAGCAATTGGTTATATTAAAATAGACTTAAAGTATTTATGGAGATTGAGTACTCAGTAAGTTTATTGATAAGAAGGAGCAGCATAGAAGTTGCTCTTTTTTTATTTTTTTATTGAAAATGATTAGTCATATTAAAATACTTTGTATTTTGCAAGATAATTTGCTTAAGTGCAGAGACGAAATCATAATTAAACTATTTATAATATACCAAAACTCAATCTCATGTTCAATAGATTATTGACCACTCTAATAATTCTATTCTTAAGCGTCTGGTCTGTAGAATCTTTCTCTCAAAGCCTTACCTGTAATGATCATATTAACGTAACTGTTAATACACAATGTACCATTGACATTACAGTAGATGCCTTCATAGAAGGCGATACGGATATAGATGAAGATATCGAAGACGGACTTTATACCTATGTTATCTCAGGACCAACAGGTCCAGTTTTATCAGGTGGTGTAAATGGTCCCACAGGAGGCGCTTCAGATTTATCAGGAGTTATTAACTCCACACTAACATTTCAAGTGTTTTATGGAGCTTCCCAAAATGTATGTTGGGGAACCATAAGAATTGAAGACAAAAACGATCCCGTTATTGATTGCGAAATATGTCCACCGATTAACGGGA
>JAJCYH010000006.1 GCA_029262995.1 Saprospiraceae bacterium
AGTGTAAGTGCTTCAGGTGGCGTTGCGCCATACGGTTTTGATTGGGGTGGTGAGAATCCACTTGCCTTGAGTATGGGCACTTATGTGGTAACTGTAACTGATGATAATGGCTGTACGAGTTCGTGCAGTGTAACGATAAATGAACCACCACTTTTGATATGTAATATCACAAAGATTCAAGACGTAAGTTGTATTGGAGGCACTGATGGACAAGCGAGTGTAAGTGCTTCAGGTGGTGTTACGCCATACAGTTTTGATTGGGGTGGTGAGAATCCACTAGCCTTGAGTATGGGCACTTATGTGGTAACTGTAACTGATGATAATGGCTGTACGAGTACGTGCAGTCTGACGATAAATGAACCACTACTTTTAATATGTAGTATCACAAAGATTCAAGAAGTAAGTTGTATTGGTGGCACTGATGGACAAGCAAGTATAAGTGCTTCAGGAGGCGTTACGCCATATAGTTTTGATTGGGGTGGAGAGAATCCACTGGCCTTGAGTAAGGGTACTTATGTCGTAACTGTAACAGATGATAATGGCTGTATGAATACGTGCAGTGTAACGATAAACGAACCACCACTTTTGATATGTAATATCACAAATATTCAAGATGTGAGTTGTTTTGATGGTAATGATGGCCAAGCGAGTGTAAGTGCTTCAGGTGGCGTTGCGCCATACGGTTTTGATTGGGGTGGTGAGAATCCACTAGCATTAAGTATGGGTACATATGTGGTAACGGTAACAGATGATAATAGCTGTACAAGTACGTGCAGTGTATCGATTAATGAACCTCCAATATTGACATGTAGTATCACTAAGATCCAAGATGTAAGTTGTTTTGGTGGTACTGATGGACAAGCGAGTGTAAGTGCTTCAGGAGGCGTTTCGCTATACGGTTTTGATTGGGGTGGAGAGAACCCTCTGGCCTTGAGTATGGGCACTTATGTCGTAACCGTAACAGATGATAATGGCTGTACGAGTACGTGCAGTGTAACGTTAAATGAACCTCCATTGCTAACATGTAGTATTACAAAAATTCAAGACGTAAGTTGTTTTGGTGGCACTGATGGACAAGCAAGTATAGGTGCTTCAGGTGGTGTTGCACCATACGGTTTTGATTGGGGTGGAGAGAACCCTCTGGCCTTGAGTATGGGTACATATGTAGTAACAGTTACAGATGGAAATAATTGTACTAGTACATGTAGTGTAACGATAAATGAACCTCCTCCATTGGATTGCGCTATGGCTATGATTCAAGATGTCAGCTGCTTTGGTGGCAATGATGGCCAAGCGAGTATAAGTGCTTGGGGAGGAACTTTTCCATATGATTATGATTGGGGCGGAATGAATGCGTACGCTTTAAGAACAGGGATTTCTGAAGTCACAGTAACAGATAATAACGAATGCACATGTATTTCTAGTGTGATGATTAACGAGCCATTACTACTGACTTGTAGTATCACTAAGCTCCAAGATGTAAGTTGTTTTGGTGGTACAGATGGACAAGCGAGTGTAAGTGCCTCTGGTGGTGTTGCACCATACGGATTTGATTGGGGAGCTGAGAATTCTATGGCATTGAGTGTTGGCAGCTATGTAGTAACGGTAACAGATGATAATGGCTGTATGAGCACTTGCGGTGTTTCTATAGATGAACCTCCATTATTAACTTGTAATATCACTAAGATTCAGGACGTAAGTTGTTTTAATGGAACTGATGGACAAGTGAGTGTAAGTGCTTCAGGAGGCGTTACGCCATACAATTATGACTGGGGTGGCGAAAATGCTTTGGCATTGAGTGTTGGCAGCTATGTAGTAACGGTAACAGATGATAATAGCTGTACTAGTACGTGCAGTGTAACGATAAACGAACCATCACTTTTGACATGTAATATCACTAAGATTCAAGATGTAAGTTGTTATGGTGGAATTGATGGACAAGCAAGTGCTAGTGCCTCCGGAGGGTCCCTTCCTTATAATTTTGACTGGGGAGGTGAAGATCCTTTGGTATTAAGTATTGGAACATATGTAGTTACAGTTACAGACGGGAATAATTGTACAAGTACTTGTAGTGTGACGATAAATGAGCCACCTTCTATGACTTGTAGTATTGTCAAGATCCAGGATGTAAGTTGTAATGGTGATAATGATGGCCAAGCTAGTGTAAGTGCTACTGGTGGTATATCACCATATGACTTTGATTGGGGTGGCGAAGATTCACAAACTTTAAGTTCAGGTACATATATCGTAACTGTAACTGATGCTAACAATTGCATTAGTACATGCAATGTGACCATAAATGAGCCACCTTCAATAGCTTGTAGCATTGTTAAGCTCCAAGATGTAAGTTGTTTTGGTGGTAATGATGGTCAAGCAAGTGTAAGTGCCTCAGGTGGTGTATCACCATACGATTTTGATTGGGGCGGCGAAACCCCATTGGCTTTAAATTCAGGCTTATATGTCGTAACAGTAACAGATGATAATGGTTGTACAAGCACTTGTAGTGTGACAGTAAGCGAACCTTCATTATTAACATGTAATATTGAATTAGTACAAGAAATAAGTTGCTATGGTGGCTCCGATGGTAGGGCAGAAGTAAATCCACAAGGTGGGGTTGAACCTTATCAAGTAGACTGGGGACCGGTAGATGCAGATGCTTTATCAGCTGGCATATATCAGGTGACCGTAACAGATGCAAATAATTGCCTTAGCTATTGCAGTATAGAAGTAGATCAATATGAACCTCTTGAGTGTGATTTGATTTCTTTAAATCATGTGGATTGCTATGGTTATAATACTGGAAGTATCCAATTGTCTGCAATAGGTGGTAAAGCTCCTTATCAAATAGATTGGGGCGGAGTCAATCCTTCTGCACTATCATCAGGTACTTATGAACCTACTATCACAGATCAAAATGGTTGTTTGATTACTTGTCGAATGATTATAGATGAACCTGATGAATTAATTTGCAGTACAATTATCACGGAAGAATCTTGTGTTCCTAATGATGGAACGATAACAGTATTCGTTGAGGGTGGTGTCTCTCCATTTTCTTATAGCATAGATGGAGGTAACAGTTATCAAAGTCAAAGTTTGTTTGAAGGATTAAGTCATGGAGATTATGAGGTCATTATTATGGATGCAAATGCATGTACTGTTATTTGTAATACTGAATTACTACCTGATTGCTATGATCTTTCCTTGACTATAAATTTGATGAGTATAGGTAATTTTGTTCCAGGAACACACCTAAGCTACAGTTTGCGTGTTGAAAATCAAGGAACACTTCCGGCTACTAATATAGAAATTGAAGATAATTTTGAAAATGGATTAGTCTATTTAAGCAATAATGCAAATGATAATGCTAACATTTCTGAAATAACAAATACTAGATACAGAATAGGATTATTATTACCTGGGCAGGAAGTAATATTGCAATTAAACTTCGTGATCGATATCGACTATGAAGGTGAAACATTAATGAACAAAGCTCAGATCGTACTTGATGATGGTGATGATTACGATAGTGATCCAAATACAGATGATACTATTGATGAAGATGGTGATGGAAATGGTGATGATGATGATGAATCCGAAATTTTAGTTGAAGTTTATAATAGAATGGAAATTGGGGATTATGTGTGGTTGGATAAAAATGGAAATGGAATTCAAGAATTGAATGAGTCAGGAATAAAAGATATAGATGTTTGGCTATATAATTCTAGAGATTTATTAGTGCAAAAGGTAAAAACTAATGAAAACGGATATTATCTATTCTCAGATGTCATTCCAAGTACCTATTATTTGAAATTCATCTATCCTGATGCTTATAAGCCAACCTTATCCAACAGAGGGAATTTGGATTCAGAAGATAGCGACTTAGATAATACGAATGGACCAAAGACTACTAAAAAATATAATATCAAAACCAATAATTATACAATCGATGTAGGTTTGATTAAATGTACTACAATATCAGGGACAATCTGGTATGATTATAATGAAAATGACATAGAAGATTCTGCAGAAAATGGTATTAACGGTATGAAAGTAGAACTATATAAGTTTGAAAATAACGATTGGGTTTATTGGGATGTTATCTATTCAGGTCTCAAACCTGGTACTCCTTCTGATGATGGATATTATGAATTTTGTGTAGATCCTGGAAGATATTATATTAAATTCAAAAATGCGCCTGCGGCCTTAGTATCTGTAATTCCTTTTGCAGGAAACGAACAGAATAGCAGTAAGGTTACCGGAAGAAACGGTCAAGGTACAACTGAAGTGATTGAGGTATTGTCAAGTGAAGAATACAATTATATAAATGCTGGATATTATCCTATGGGATCAATAGGAGATTTTATTTGGTTGGACTCAAATGACAATGGAATCAAAGATTCCAATGAGCCAGGTGTATCAAATATTACAATTAGAGCAATAAATTCAGAAGGAGAAATAGTATCTCAAGTTGAAAGTGATTCTGAAGGTCATTATATCGTTGATTACTTAGAAAAAGATGATTATTACCTAGAGGTTGACTTGCCTTATGGTATGCAATTTACTGAAGCTAATGTTGGAACAGATGAACTGTTAGATTCTGATGTAGATGGATCAAATGGTGAAGGAACTACTCAAATGATGAGTATATTTCCAGGAACACATTTGCCAGATGTTAATATCGGTGTTTTGGAAAGTATTCTCCCTGTGGAATGGATAAGTTTTATTGGTAGGCAGCAAACAAATAAAAACTATTTAGAATGGACAGTCGGAGATGAAATAAACGTTAGTCACTACATGGTTGAAAAATCCTTGACTGGCGAATTTAATTTCGATGAAATTGGTCAAGTGGATTATCGTGAAACTTTAGAATATCCAAAAGTTTATAATTTCTCGGACTATAATATTGGAAGTGCTGAAGTTAATTTTTATCGAATTAAACAGGAGGATTTTAATGGTAGCTTCAATTATAGCAAAATCATTTCAATTCAATCAGAAACTTTTGCATTTGATAATTTGCAAATAGGAATGTTCCCAAATCCTGCACAAGATAGGGTCATGTTAAAATTTGATCACTATACAAATATTGAAAATGGTGAAGTACTATTCTTAAATGGAGCTGGGGAAGTTGTTAAGAAAGAATTTATTAAAAACGAAATTATTTCTCCTGATAGACCACTGTCTTTTGATATATCAGATTTACCGGAAGGTATTTATAGTTGGGTATTATTAATTGACGATTTCAGTGCAGTTGATCGAATTGTTATTATAAAGTAAAAATCAGAATATTCTATATTCAATAAATAATTTAATGATATGCCTTTGCAGTATTAATTATTATTGAATGCATACCTATATATAAAATTGAAGTGCTGCGTGTTTGTTTATCCTTAATCAGATAAGTGAATTAAATTGTAATTGAATAATATTAACACTCCCTTTTTGCCGGAGTAATAGTCCTTACTCCGGCTTTTTTAATGCTTCAATATAACTAATTGAATTTCCTGCTAGTCCTTGTATAGATCCATACATTGAAGAAGTGTTGAGAAGTACTATTGGAATTTGCTTTTCTCTTTGGTTCCAAATCTTCTGCATCGCATTTTTTACTTTTTCCAAATCATTTTGCATTTGAGTGGAGCCTTCGACTATTCCTTCTACTTGAAGTTTGAATTCATAACTGGTAAGATAGGCATAAAGCATTTACATCTTGTCACCTTTATTAACTTCTGCCTCTTTAACTTTGTCAAGTCTTATTAGAGAATCTCTTAACACATATGAAAGGCTTTTGAATTGATCGAAGTAACATATCTAATTAGCATTCAGCATTCCCATTCTTTCAAAACCCTTAGGATAGGACTGCGTGACTAGGACCCCAACATCATTGACGATCGATCTGATGTCTGCTTTGAATTTTTCTATCCAGCTAGGTTGGAAGTCTTTAGTTCTTTAACTTTCGTAGTAGATGAGGCCACAAGCCAATTTGATTCTTGTATTTATTACTTGTATACAACCTCCTCCTCTTGCCCTTTCTTAATTTCTTCAATTTTATCTAATGGAAAGTTTTGAGATAAAAAGTCAGTCCTCTATCACCAACTCATGGACTTGTCCCTGCAGCTGCGTAGAGCCTTGCTCAGACTTTCTCTTCATCTCTACTATCAGTGCCTTTTGTTGTTCAAGCATTTTGTCCTTCTCTAACAATTTCATTTGAACTTCTTAATGCGACCTTTTCTGAATTTGTTCTTCTTTAACAATTGGTTCTTCTCTGAGCTAGCATTGGAATTTAAGTTGTAGATCTTTATCTAGTTCTTGAATTTGTATTATCAGTTTTTCAAGCTGTATCTATTTGTCTCTTCGAAACCCTTCATCTGTTCCTCGAGTAAGTTTTTGGATGTATTTAGGTCTTTGATCCACTCTTCTTTTTTCTTTTGAAATTCTTTTTTTATCCTAGCTTTTAGTTTGCTTGCTACATTTTCTTCAACATCAAAATTAAATTGACAATTAGGGCAAGTGATTTTTTCTATCGAATTAATAGTTTTCAGCTTATCGAATAACAAATATAAAGCATATAATACAGCATGATTTATCTAAAAGAAATATTCTGCGATAGGGATAGTAGCGGGTTCTCCAAAGGAGATATGAGCGTATAGCCCGATACTGATCTGAATTATAAAGATCAGTAATCGCCCAATCAAATAAAATCTACATCGATTTCTAGAGGATTGTTCACCAACTCTAAAAGTGCTTTGGTTACACTATAATCTTCATAGACAACTTTGTATAGGGTAGTGGTGATTGGTGCTTTCAATTGGGCAGATGTTACGATACGGTAAGCAAATTTTATCGTTCTATAACCTTCAGCAACCTCATCCATTGTTGATAATATCTCTGACACCTTTTTACCTTCTGCGAGATGGCTCCCAAAAGTGTAATTACGACTTTGATTACTTGTTGCGGTTGCAATAAGGTCTCCTACACCAGCAGTACCTAAGAATGGTCTAATTTCGGCCCCTACGGCTTTTGCAATAATTATCATCTCTCTCAATCCTCTGGTTAAAAGCAAGGCTTCCATATTTTTTCCAAATCCAAGTTTGTTCATTATCCCCGAAGCTATAGCTATTATGTTTTTTAAGGCACCGGCAAGTTCTATTCCTTTCAGATTATACGAACCGTAGACGATAAACTCTTTGGATGAAAGCACTTCCCTCCCTATTTGTATGACTTCATCAAATTCTGAGGCTATTACAGTTGCAGCGGGTTGTCCTGCTAAAATTTCTTTTGCAAGGTTTGGTCCTGCCAAAGCCCCAGTTCTGATTACACTGGTTTCTTGACGAATGACCTCACTCATTGTGAATACAGTCTTTTTAATTGTTCGTATATCTACAGCACGTTCAAATTCTTCAGAAACATCTAGACCCTTGGTACCGTGAATCATTAAATGCCCCGGGCCAACATGAGGAGCTAAACTTTTAATGGCGTCACGAAAATTTTCTGATGGCAGGACAGGAAAAATAAGAGAACACTCCTTGCCTATGTTTTCAATATGTGATGTTGCACTTATGCGAGTGCTAAGCTTAAAGTCTTTAATACAATTGTTATTATTGATATTATTGACAATTTCAGGTCTTCTGCTATACATTAACACATCATTGTTTTTGGAAAGCAATCGAGCGATTGCAGTACCAAATGAACCAGCACCCAAAACTCCTATACGTCGATTCATGATCAATATTAGATTAGCTGTATATAAATCTTAGCGATTAAATTACTTTAAAGAACTTAAATTAAAGTAAAGCAATCAAAGCTTGACTGAAATTTTATTTCTTTTTCTTTTTTTGTTGGGCTTGTTTTTTCTGAATTTCTTGTTGTTTTTGCATGGCTTGTTCCAGCTTTGTTTGAAAACCGCCTTTCTTTTTGGGTTTTGATTTTGCTACCATCAGCTGCTCTCGAATTTTACTTTCATCAAAAATAAAGTTTTTAGTGACGATGGTTTGACCCACATTAAATAAGTTACTGAAAAACATATAACAGGTTAATCCAGAAGCATAACCATTAAAGAAAACAAGGAAGGTAACAGGCATTAGATACTGTATGTATTTCATGGCAGGGTTAGCTGACATATCCATATGCTTCATGTTATAAAATGAATACAAAACAGTAGAGATTGCCCATAGGATTGTAAACAAACTGATATGTGATCCGAATGCAGGAATTTCAAATGGCAAGTAAGCAATAACATCATAAGAAGATAAATCCGTAGCCCAAAGAAAAGATTCTTGTCTAAAAGTTATTGAGGCAGGGAAAAATCGAAATAGGGCATACCAAATCGGCATCTGGGCGATCATAGGAAGACAACCTCCTAATGGACTGACACCATATTCTCGATAGATTTTCATAGTCTCCATCTGAGATTTTTGAGCGTCGTCTTTGTATTTTTCTTTCAATCCTGCTAACTCAGGTTTAAGAGCTCCCATCTTGGCTTGGGAATAGAGCATTTTATACATCAGAGGATACAAAAGCATTTTAATGATGAAAATCAATACAATGATTACAATGCCTTTGCTGCCGATGTATTTAGAAAGAAAATTAAAGGAAGGTCTCATAATCCAACGATTGATCGTTCCAAAAATGGATCGTCCAAAAGGTATGATTTGTTCCAAGCCATTATCGTATTTCAATAAGTTTTCAAACTCATTAGGACCGATGAATATTTCAAATTCTAAAGTTTGATTTCTAGTGATAGCCACCGGAATATCTCCTTCGGATTTTAACAATTTAAGATCTTCATTGTCATCTTCTGACATGACTGTTTCAAATTGAGCGTTTTCAAACTTTACATTTTCAGTGATCAATGAAGTATTGAAAAACTGATTAACATGCGATACCCACTCAATTCTTTCTGTATTCACTACCTCTTGATCATCAGAACGGCATGAGCAATAGTCTGAATCTTCATTTACTTTTTTGAAATATACCGTAGAATAGTATTTTTCGAAATTGGTGTTAAGCTCGATTCTGTCTAGGTAATTATGCCAAACGAATCGGATTGCATTTTTTTGGTTATCCAATAGAAGGTCCATCCCTTCCAATTCTATGTTAAAGTCTAATTGATAACCATTGTCTGCCAGACTATAGACTTGAGTTATAGATTGTCCAGGTCCCAGATCCGCTTTCATCCTGATGGTTTTACCTTTGACGGAAGGAGTGAAATATAAATCAGCAGTATTAATCGTACCGTAGCTTTTGGTAGGAAGTAAGAAATCAAATCTATTTTTTTTGTCCTCAAGAAGTGAAAGGGGAGATTTAGTTCTGTTATGAAGTGAATCTTCTTCAACCTTCATATGGTTTTTAAGGACTGCTTCCGAAATCTTTGCCCCTTTTGAATCAAAGAAGATTTTAATGTCTTTGTTTTCAAGGCTGGTAATTTTAGACTCTCCAACCATGGCTTGAGCTATTGTGCCATAACTACCTTCAAGTTCAGTTCTACGTAAAGAGTCATTGACTGTAGGAACTTCTTCTTTTATTAATGGTTGCTTGGTAGAACTGTCGGTGCTTTTCTCCATTAACTTCACCTGAGTTATTGAATCTTGCATGGCTTCAGCTCGTGCTATTTCTGCAGTGGAAGGCTTGGTGTAGATGTAATAGCCTACGAAAACGATAAAAAGTAGAAGTACACCTATTCCCTGATTTCTGTCCATGTGTGTTTCTCTTGTTGGTTGAATCTTAAAAAACGCTGCAAAGTTACAATTTTGAGACTTTGAAGCGCAGATTAAACGCATTTTCTTAAGAATCAGGTTCAGATGATCTAGGAATCAACCTGAAATACAAAGAAGGCTTTGAATTACAACCCTTTAAGGGTTCAAAGATACATCGCCATCTCCAATCAGAATGCGAACTTGAGCTGTTGAATTAGAGGATGTTCTTAATATTTTGTGATGTTTTTCATTGGTTACATAGCTGAACTTATTGCTTTTGGCGTTTATATCAGCATCTTCAGAGTCAATTACAATTTTGGCTTCTCCCTTTAATTGCAAGTTAATGTCTCCATCTTCTGAACTTATTTCATAATTGCCAAAATCCTGGGAATCCAAACTTAAATAGACATCACCATCCTCAGTTTTAACCAATAACTTATTTGATATTATATGATTTAAGTGTATATCTCCATCTTCTGATACTACATAAAAATCTCCTTCACCTTCATCAATCACAATGTCACCATCTGAGGTTCTAACTCTGATATTGGAGTTAGTCCCTCCTGATATTGAAATATCACCATCTTCAGTGATAATATCTGAATTGATAAGATTGCAAGCAGTACCAATCAGATTACCATCATCTAGTCTTATGTTTAAGCTAGTATTACATTCATTAATAAATAAATCTCCGTCTTCCAAATGAATAAGCATGTTTTTGGAATTACAATTTGATATCTTCACATTTCCGTCTTCACCATTTAATTGAATATCTCCATTTACACCGGTGATTTGGTAATCGTCATCATCTCCTTTCAACTTTAGGTTAATATCGATAGGAATAATAATATCGACTTTGTAGGTGATTATTTTTGTCCAACTAATATAATAATCCGATTTTTTGTGCTCTTTAATATATAGGTCCCCATTGTTGTTTTCAATTTCAAATTTAAAATCTACATTATCTTTCTTTCCTTCAATTTTTCTCTCCACTTTAAGTTGTACTACATCAGTATTCCCGGATTGAATATTAACAATTGCATCATTGGTTTGCAGATAAAGGGTCCCATTGGTTTTGATTGGATAACTGGAATCCAGAATATAAGAACTTTGTGCGTAGCTGATCAAATTGGAACATAGAATGATTACCAAAACTGAAGAAAAATGTCTCATATGATTTCTTTTTTATTATAAAATATAAAATGACAGTTATAAAGTCCAGAATTAAACGCAAGAAATAGATGAACAGTACACTTTACCGTATGAATATTTGTTTATTTTGATGCGAAATGGTAAAAGAAGTAGAAATTAAAGTTAATCCGGAGTCTATAAATGACTCTGCACAAATTGAGACATTGGTCAGAAATGCTGTCAATTATTTTAAAAAAGATGGCCTTTCATTTAAGCTAGTTAAAAAATCTATTGACTCCAGACGAGCGAAACCTTTTTATCTTTTAAGATTTCTGGTAGGTGTCAATGAGCCTATTGAAACCGATGCTGAAAAAAT
Source organism: Saprospiraceae bacterium (assembly GCA_029262995.1). Classification (GTDB taxonomy): domain Bacteria; phylum Bacteroidota; class Bacteroidia; order Chitinophagales; family Saprospiraceae; genus RFSX01. Next base: position 11,197 of record JAJCYH010000006.1, read on the forward strand.
AAAGCTTAATTATTCTACTTCTGCTTTACGCAAAAATGTAATTATTATTGGTGCTGGACCTGCTGGGTATTTTGCAGCTTTGGAGTGTCTTGAACATGGTCTTAAGCCTATTGTGCTTGAAAGGGGCAAAGATGTGCAATTGAGAAGAAGGGATCTTAAGGCTATTCAACAAGATGGCATTGTGAACCCTCATAGCAATTATTGTTTCGGAGAGGGTGGAGCAGGAACTTATTCTGATGGGAAACTCTATACCAGATCAAAGAAAAGAGGCAAAATTGTTAAGACACTAAAGATACTGGTTGATCATGGCGCCAAGGCAGATATTCTTTATGACTCACATCCTCATATTGGATCAAATAAGCTACCGGGTATTATTACTGAAATTAGAAAAACAATAGAAGCTTACGGAGGCGAGGTTAGATTTGATAGCCATGTAACGGATTTCGTATTTGATCAAAACTCTTGTAAAGGAGTTGTTATCAACGATAAAGAAGAATTGAGTGCAGATGCTTACGTTTTGGCTACAGGGCATTCTGCTCGTGATATTTTTGCATTGTTTGACAAACATGGTAAATCGATGGAAGCAAAGCCATTTGCCATGGGAATACGAATTGAACATCCCCAGGAATTAATTGATGAGATTCAGTATGGACAAAAGCCTAGGGAAGGGAATCTTCCTGTAGCTAGTTACAGCCTTGTTAGTCAGATAAAGGGAGTTGGTGTTTTTTCATTCTGCATGTGCCCTGGTGGATTGATTGTTCCTTCAGCTACAGCTCCTGGTGAAATTGTCGTAAATGGAATGAGTTTGTCTAGACGGGATTCCGCTTTTGCTAATTCAGGGATAGTGACAGAATTGTCAACAGAAGAATTGCAGTCTAAAGGTTTTGATGGTGTTTTTGGCAATGTAAATTTCCAGAAAGAAGTAGAGCAGAATATTTTTAAATATGGTGATGGTAGTCAGAAAGCACCAGCGCAAAATCTGATTGATTTTGTTAATGGTAAAACCATGCTAGAGTTAAATGACTCTTCATATATTCCAGGTCTTTACAGGGCTCCATTACATGAGTTATTGCCTGATTTTATTTATGAACGTCTAAGGGATGGTTTGTTGAGTTTTGCATTGAAGATGAAACCCTATTATACCGATGCAGCGAATGTTGTTGCAGTAGAAAGTAGAACGAGCTCACCAATCAGAATTCCTAGAGACAATACAAACTGCAATCATCCAGAGATAGCAAATTTATTTCCTTGTGGAGAAGGTGCTGGATATGCGGGGGGTATATTATCTGCAGCTATGGATGGTCAGCGAGTGGTTAAAGCCATTGTTGGCGTATTGGCTTAAGGTATTCAACTTATACTTTGGGCAATGAATAAATAATACGAATAGGGTTAAGATTAGATTCATAGGAAAGTATCTTAATTGGTTTATTATAACAAAAACACTTAAAAGTAAATATCATGGGTAAAGGTAAAGACGCAAAGAAAAACGTTAAAAAAGAATCCACTAAAACGCCAAAAGAAAAGAAAGCGGAAAAGAGATTAAAGAAAGCTAAATAGGATTATTCTACTCTAAGAGAGCTATGTACCAAAAAGAGTATGGTTAATGGATGTTTATCTTAAGATTAACGACCAATCATTCAATATTTATTATTAAGACACCTGGTCTAGATAATTAAAGATGGCGTTTTTAACTTCTGTGCTTTTTAATCTATGCCCAAAGCCTTCTGTCTGAATGAAAGTGCCTTTGGGCCAATTCTCAGCAATTAGTAAGGAATCTGAAAAGGGGAGGGTATTATCATTAATGTCATGTATAAGCAAACCCTTTAGCTGAATGTTTTTAATAAGATTGTAGGAATTGAAATACTCAGGCTCTTCGAGGTATTCGGATTTCAAGTTTTTATAATATTGCTCTTTAATAGTATCCCTCAACCCTAATAGCTTAAAAAAGCGATCCATAAATTTTACCATGTTTCCAGTTGGAGCCATTAGCAATAAATGTTTTAGGCTGGAGGATCTTTCTTTAGAATGAGCATAGATTAATGCAGAATAAGCACCTACGGAATGTCCTAAAAGAATGGATATATTAAACTTCTCAACCAAATGTGCGATGGCATCTGCATACAACTGAGGTGTAAAATATTTTCCACTAGATAGTCCATGCGCAGGGGCATCCAATGCATATACATCAAACCCCTTGTCTATGAGTGTGGAGAGATAAGGCTTCCATCTGACAGAGCTGCTTTCCCAACCATGGATCAATAAAATTTTCTGTCCATTGGAAGGCCATCTGTAGTAGGCGATTTTATCATTATTAACTTCAAAATACCCGTCTAATTCTTGGTGTAGATAGTCAGATTGAGATTTTTTTAGTTTGCCTCCTCTAGGTTTTTTAAAAACTTTGAAAGTAATCTTTGCAGCAATATTTGTACTAAAAAAGGAGATGAAGTTTATTCCAAAACCATAGATAAATACCAATATTTTATAAACGATACGCTTCAATACTTTCATTTTATAAGTAATTAAGAACTAAACTCTTTTATGCGCATGAAGGTTCGCTTATTAATACTGTATAAGTCCTTAGAAAACGTCAAAATTAGCTTTCTTTGTGCTTTTAGTAAACTAAGCAAGAGAAATGAAAAACAGCGCTGACTTAATCGGTCGTATACTAATAGGTCTTTTCTTTTTTTATCAAGCCTTTGATACAATGGTATTCTTTGATGATACTAGAGATACATTAACGAATTATGGGATCCATTTTGCTCAGGATTTCTTGATCGTTGGTTCAATTATCCTATTATTAGTCGGTGCTATTATGGTCATCATTGGGTATTACGCAAGCATTGGAGCTCTGCTCCTGTTCATTTACTGGTTTGTCTTTACCTTGGTTGTTTACTCCTTTTGGAACGATCCTGTTGATGTAAAAAACCTTCATTTGATATCTTTTATGCGAAATATGGCCTTATGCGGAGGATTGCTGATTATGGTAGCCAATGGCTCTAAGTCCTTTAGTGTCAAGCGAATATTGCATGTAATGAGATTGCCAAAATAATGATTTCGAAGACGCAGTTTGAATGGATATTGTTTGATCTTGACAATACCTTATTAAGTTTTACGAAGAGTTCATATAAAGCTTTTGAAGGTTTAATTCATGAATTAACAATTGATGTGCCAGCTTCAGAGTTATATCCCGTTTACTATGAAATCAATCACAAACTATGGGCCGATAGGGAAGGTGGATTGATTGGTCATGAGGAACTTAAATTGAAAAGATGGACATTGTTTTTTGATATGATCAAATATAAGTTTCCGTCTGACAAAGCAAATAGTATATATTTTGAGCTCCTAACACACAGTGTTGACTTTGTTGACGGTGCAGAACAATTGCTGGAACTACTTTTCGGCAGATACAAAATGATGATTGTGACCAATGGATTATCTGAAGTTCAAAATCCACGCTTGGAGTCTGCTGGAATGAATAAATACTTTGAATTTATTGTTATCTCTGATGAAATTGGATTTCCAAAACCGCAGATTGAATTTTTTGAAAAATGTCATGAGATGATGGCTTATCCAGAAAAGGAATCTATACTCGTTATTGGAGATACTTTGAGCTCAGACATCAAGGGAGCTAATGACTTTGGCTACAAAAGTTGCTGGTTCAATCACGATGATATCAATAACGAAACTTCCATTATTCCAGACTTAGAAGTGAAGAAACTTACTGAGCTTTTCAGATTTTTATCTTAAGGAATCTCTCAGATGAGTGCCGCATATTTTACAATATCTTGCATCGGAATCATGATCCTCATACAGACAAGTTGAACATACTTGGGTGGAAACGCCACGGCCAAGTTTACGGGTTTTATAAGCTCGTGTGAATTCTGAAGTAACAATACCTGTGGGAACAGCAATTACCGCGTAACCCATGATCATAATCAATGCAGCAATAAATTGACCCAAAGGCGTAATTGGTGCGATATCGCCATACCCCACAGTAGTCAAAGTTACAACTGCCCAGTAAACACTTCGAGGTATAGAATCAAAAGAGTCATTACTGGCAGATCCTTCGATCAAATACATGATACTGCCAAAAATAGTGACCATGATAATTATGAAAGTGAGGAAGACTGTTATTTTGTTTCTGGACTCCTTGAGAGACTTCATGATTACCTGACTCTCAAATAAAAAATTACCGAGCTTGAAGATTCTAAATACCCTCAATAGTCGCAGTGCTCTAATTACCATAAGACTGTGACTTCCAGCAATTAATATTCCAATATAACTAGGTAATATTGACAATAAGTCAACGATGCCGTAAAAGGAAAAAATATACTTCTTAGGAGAAAAGACCGTATATATTCTAACGATATATTCTATTGTAAAAAAAAAGGTGAATATCCATTCAAGCGTATAAAACAGGGTGTAATAATTATCATGAATATGAGGAACCGTTTCCAACATGACCACTATGACACTGGTAAATATTGCAATCAGCAATACGACGTCAAATAACTTACCTTCTTTAGTATCGGCCTCAAAAATGATTTCATGAAGCCTTTCTCGAAAGTCGCTTAATTTAAACGGTGTATGTTTTTCCTGACTTGACATATGGTAATCGAAGACCTAAAGTAAAAAAAAGAAAACTATACAACTACCAGTTTCATGGGATTAAAGAGAAATTTTAATTTCTCGGTTTTTGGAATGACCCTGGCTTATCCATTAATTTAGCTTACGATGTATAGTCTTCTTAAATATATGGACTCCGGTTGGGAATTAATAACTACTCGGCAAATGTAAGAAACCAATTGATATATTAAAGAAATTGTTAATGGGTATTTTTTATATAAAAAATTTATAAATATAAGATAATCAAATATGTACACATTATAAAAAATTATAATATGTTTAATTAGAACCTAAAGAATCGCAATCCGATATTGAATGTATGTGCTTGTCGTCCCTCTGTTCCATCATAGAAATAGCTATAGAGCAACTCTGTTTCCAGAAAATCTGTCAGGTAATATTTGAACCCTCCTCCCAATTGACCGTATCCTGTTAAATCCCAGCTTGAGCTTAAATCACTGTTTTTTGTGTAAACGGGTTTGGCTGATATATTGATCAAGGTATAAAATGTTGTTTTCGGGCTAGGGAAATATGAATATATTGCAGTCACTGGCAATTGTATTTGCATAAAATGTGCTTCTTCTCCAGTTGAAAAATCAATATTTTCAACCCATAATCCGATATCAAAGAATAATCTACGCTTGAAGCTCAATTCCTTTTCTATATAAATATTATTGAAAACCTGAAGGTTCTGAAAATCTGAATAGCCATAATCTATATTTCCTTCTGCATCGTTTAAGGGCACAAGATAAATACTGTGTAAAAAATTAATATTTGGTTTGCTCTTAAATGGCTGGTATTTGATTCTAGGACCTATTCCAGAAATTCCCGTCCTAGAAAATCTAATAGAACCTGGCTGATCAAATGGTTTATTGTCTAATTCCAATGCACTGAACAAGCCCACATCACCTTGATTGACAGATCTGAATTTTACATCAAAGCCCCAATTAAAATTCTTGTTTGTACCAAATTGGAACTGGAAGAAGCTTGAGAAGAAATTGCTTCTTAGGTCATTGTCTGTTTGCGTATAATAGTTGTTAAATATTTTCAATTCACCCCCGCCTTTTTTATACAACTTAGTGGGGTAGTAGATCAGATAATCATCAGAATTTAAATCATTCAATGACCAATCGAAATTCTTATAGTTAAATATTAAAGAATTTAAATTGACATCAGCAAAGTATTGTTGTATGCCAGCAATCATTTCTTTCTCATTGCCAAAATCTTTTTGATGCCAGTAGAAAATTTTGGACAGACTAAACGCTTTATTTTTTATGGATAAAATGTTTTCGTCTTTAAGTTTATCCGTTATATAATCATCCAGTGCAATGGAAGAATCTAGGTAACTTAAAATAGGGCAGGATTTAGCACCACAATTAAGCAACACATGACAAAAGGCATTGGCTGATTTGTTAACGATATAAGTTTCTAATTTATCAAGACTTATGGTTTTGTCTCCAATCTTATGTTTCTTATCAAAGAAGCTAGGGACATCTTTAACAGAGGAGATAGGGTACTCACTTTTGATCGTGTATATCACCAAAAAGTTATAGACATTAATGAGGTGATGTGGCTTTACCAAACTATTTTCATCTAGGCTATAGTCTTCTTGCAAGTAGGCATACAATTTATCCAAACCTTCTTGTGGAATCGAAGAATAGTCCATGCTATTTTGATAATTGTGCTGTTGCAAAAGGGATTTGTAGTCGATCTCGAAGAAGGCCTTTTGTGAGAAACAGGAAGAAAAAAATAACAAGCAACAAATAAATGATATTAGTTTTTTCATAATTAATTACAAGAATAAACCATCCATGAATATCGTGAAGTCCGCAAGACTACTTCTTTGGAATACACAATTTTATTAGCGAACAAATAAGAAATTGTCTTCCGTAGAATTTTCTTCGTCGAAATAATAGTTATCCAGATTAAAGCCCTTTATATCATCAACCTTTGTAATCTTGTTCTGTATGATATATCTGCTCATCAAGCCTCTTGCTTTTTTGGCATTGAAAGAAATAAAACTTAATGTGCCGTTTCTAAACTCCTTGAAGCTGATGTCCAATATTTTAGCTTTTATTTTTTTGGTGTGGATGGACTTGAAATATTCATTGGATGCTAAATTGACAAGCACTTTTTCTTCCTGACTGGCTAAATCCCTATTGATTGCTTTTGTGATCTGGTCTCCCCAAAAAATATAAAGGTTATTTCCTTTTTCATTAGCTAATGTTGTTCCCATTTCAAGACGATAAGGCTGCATTTTATCCAAAGGTTTGAGCAAGCCATAAAGACCAGACAAAATCCTTAAATGCTTTTGCGCAAAAGTGATGTCTTCAATTTGTAGGGTTTCCGCCTCCAAACCCAGATATACGTCACCCTTGAAAGCCATAATAGAGGCTTTTGAATTATTGTCGGTATATCTGCTGGAGAATTTTTGAAACCTTCTATAATTTAATTCAGCGAGTTGGTCACTGATAGACATTAATTTTTTTAAATCCTCTGGAGATTTGGTTTTTAGTATTTCTATCAACTGGTTAGCATGCTTTCTAAATTTAGGCGTATCTGTAGCCTGTAGAGTGCTCTTTGTATAATCAAGGGTTTTTGCAGGAGAGATTACAATAATCATTTCGAAGTTTAATTTTTCTTAAATATACAATTCCAACAAAAAAAATACCCTTAGGTTCTGTCCCAAGGGTATTTCTAGTAAATCTTTTAAAAGAAAACTATTCTCCTCCTTCTCCGCTTAGCATACTAGGCGTAGAAGATGGTAGTGATTCTTCTTCTGCTTTTTCAAGTACAGTTCCAACCACTTTAATGATGTGTGGGTTTGGTCCTTCGTTGGTAGTAATTTTGATGTTTTTATTGATTCTACCAAGCCTGTTAGTTGCGTATCTTACTTCAATTGTTGAAGTTTCACCAGGCATAATTGGCTCTTTAGGCCATGTAGGCACAGTACATCCACAAGATCCTTTTGCATTTTTAATTACCAAAGGTTCTTTTCCAGTATTTGTAAACTTTAAGACTCTTAAAGGGTCTGCATCCTTTTCAATTGTTCCATAATCAACAGTCATCGATTCAAACTCCATTACTGGTCCATTCTCATTGATTGGAGCCATATTCTCATCAGGATGAACAATTTTGGCAGGCGTTACTTGAGCTTGTACACTAGTATAAGCAAGTAAAAAGACGAAAAAAGCTAGATTTTTAAACATTATATTGTATTTGTTCAATAATTAAGTAATCCAAGTCTTACAAAGATAATATTAATAGATTCAAAAAGAAACCAATAAAATGATAATAAGACGTTAATTAATGGGGTTTTTTAGGCTTGATATTCTAACTATATGCAAATATTAAACCGAACTGCTCCAAAAATATTTTTACCTTTGTACAATCTTTTTCGTTCCAAACCTAATTTTTATTTTGATGATAGATTATCCTGATTTTTTAGAAGGTGCTGTACAACAGGCTGATAAGCATTATGATTACAAAGAACGCGTACTTAATGATTATTGGTTGGCTTGTGTTAGTAGAGAGTGCAGTGTACTGGGAAGGAGGGAAGTCATGACAGGTAAAGCTAAATTTGGTATTCTGGGTGATGGAAAGGAGATTCCCCAATTAACATTATCACATTTTTTTAATAAAGGAGACTTCAGGTCTGGGTACTATCGAGATCAAACGTGGATGTTTGCTCTTGGTCTTTGTGATGTTCAACAATATTTTGCACAATTATATGCAGATCCAGAAAATGACCCTTTCAGTGCCGGTCGTCAGATGAATAATCACTTCGCTACACCCTTTGTAGATGCAGATGATAATTGGTTAAGACATACAGATTCCTATAACGTCTCTTCAGATATTTCAAGTACTGGTGGACAAATGGCTAGAGCTTTAGGACTAGCTACGGCATCCAAAAAATTCAGAAAATTACCTAACCTTGATCCCGATCAAAAATTTTCCAGAAATGGCAATGAAATAGTATTCTGTTCCATTGGCGATGCCAGTACTTCTGAAGGTATTTTTTGGGAGACCCTAAATGCCGCTTCAGTAACTAAGGTGCCTTTACTTATTGTAGTTTGGGACGATGGATATGGAATATCAGTACCCATTGAATTGCAGACGACTAAAGGAAGCATTTCAAAGGCAACGGAAGGTTTTCTCTTAGATGAAAATGGTGATGGCATCCATATACATACTGCCAAAGCTTGGAATTATACTGAATTGGTAACCACATTTGACAAGGTGACCAAGCAAATGCGTAAAGAACATAGACCTGCCATTGTTCACATTCAAGAATGTACACAACCTCAAGGACATTCAACTTCTGGGTCTCATGAAAGATATAAATCCAAAGAAAGACTTGAATGGGAAATAGAGTTAGATGGCATCAAAAAGATGGCAGAATGGATGGCAGAAAGTGGAATCGCTGATGAGCCTACGCTAGAGAAAATTCGAACTGAAGCAAAAATTTACGTGAAACAAGAATGTAAGCAGGCATGGGCAAAGTTTACAGAGAAAATTAAAAATAAAAAAAGTGAGTTGGCCAATATCATCCAATCTATTCCTAGCGATAGGGATATTCATGATATTAAGGGAAAGCTGTCAAAGACTATTCAACCAACTCTAGGAGAGATAATAGGTATTGGCAGAGCATTAAGACAAAGGCTATTAGTTTTAGACGAAGATGTTCCGACTGCTTTAGAAGCTTTTGTGAGTGAAGCGAAACAATACGGTAAAGATACATATAGCACAAACCTTTATAGTCATACTAAAAAGTCCGCGCTAAATGTTCCAGTAATTAACCCTTCATATTCAGAGGAATCACAAACAGTTAATGGATACCAGGTTGTTAACAAGTTTTTTGATCTTACATTTGAAAAGAACCCAAATGCAATGGCCTTTGGAGAAGACGTAGGAAATATTGGTGATGTTAACCAAGGATTTGCAGGACTCCAGAAGAAATACGGTAGCGAAAGAATATTTGACACAGGAATCCGTGAATGGAGTATAATGGGTCAAGCGATAGGACTGGCAATGAGAGGAATTCGACCAATAGCAGAAATTCAATATCTTGATTATCTAATATATGGTCTTGCCCCTTTATCCGATGACTTGGCAACACTCAGATATAGAACTAACGGATTGCAGATAGCTCCAGCGATAATTCGGACAAGAGGTCACAGACTTGAAGGCATCTGGCATGCTGGTTCTCCTCTTGGAATGATGATTAATAGTTTGAGAGGTATCTACATATGTGTTCCTAGAAATTTTGTTCAAGCTGCAGGTATGTATAATACATTAATGCAATCTAGCGATCCCGCTATTGTTGTTGAAGTTCTTAATGCTTATCGTCATAAAGAAGTTATGCCTGATAACATAGGAGAATATACAGTTCCTCTAGGTGTGCCGGAAGTTATTACCCAAGGAAGTGATTTAACAGTGGTTAGTTATGGCTGTAATATTAGATATATTTCTGAAGCTATTGAAAGGCTTGCTTATTTGCCACAAAGCATTGAACTCATAGACGTACAGACTCTAATTCCTTTTGATCTAGAACATGTAGTATTGAATTCATTAAAGAAGACCAATAGAATCTTGTTTGTTGATGAAGATGTCCCAGGAAGTTCTTCTGCATTTATGATGCAAAAAGTGCTTGAAGAGCAAGGAGGCTATTATCATCTTGATGCTAAGCCGAGAACACTCACTGGAAGTGAACATCGTACACCATTTGGTTCTGATGGTGACTATTTCGCCAAGCCGCAGGTGGAAGATATAGTCGATGCCATATTGGAGTGTCTAGGAGAGTAAGCTTTTTATATCAAAAGTCTGGAAGAATAATGTTTACCATTTGAGTTGATTCTCATAATCAGGAAATCAATCGATATACCTGATGCTATCTTTAATTTTCTTTTTTCTTTTACATTTCTCTTGCACTACAGAACTGCCTTACCATGGTATTTCTATAGATATTGATTCTTTTTTAGTAGATGCCTTTGAAGAGCGTGATATCTTATGTGCTAGGACTAAAAACGAATATTCTCTTTTATTGGATAGCTTAGTTCTTACAGAACAATATGTGATTGATGATAAATTGTCTTTCGACAAAAGGTTTGACGCCTTAGTACAACAAAGGAGTCTTGAGAAAAGGATTAATGCGCTTAAGGTAGATAGTGACATAGAATTGGTTTGTTTTCGATATAGGAAGGGCATAGAAGTTCTCAAAATGATCTATGAGAAAGTGTTATCCCTAGATCATCATTTTTCAGGATTGAGGACATACCAAAACATTTCAATGCTCAGCAATCCAAATTCTTTTCCAGAATTTGTAAAGGCTAAAGAATACCTTAAAGCCAATTCAAAATCAAAGAATAGAGTAAACCTACCATCTCTTTTGGATAATAATCCATTGTTTTCGATGGGTTACACGCTCATGTATTCTTTTTTTGGATCTGAAAATAAAAGTAAGAAAGCGGAGCAAATTGACAACATATCTTGTTTGCTAGACTTTACCTTAGCCATGCAAACAGATCTTAAAATTATCTTTTACGAAACAGAATACCTAAGGTTGCAAAATCTGGATTTGCAGAAACAATGTCTATCCTTATTTGACAATTACGTAAAGGTTGTAAAGTATAATTATGGTTTAGAATATTGTAGGGATAATGATGATTGGGAACAGATCTTCATATTCTTGGATTCTTACAAGGACAAACTGTTAGAATCAAACGAGGTTGATTTTTTGATTGTAGATAAGGAAAACCTACAACGTCTTGATCAACTTAGATTTAGTATTGATTTGTTGATGGATTTTATTGAGAGTTATTCACAATTCGTATACATGGGAGAGATGTACTACGAGAAGTTTCTACAGATTGTAAAAAATTACAAAAATAAAGACTTATGTATTGATTCACTACCTGAACAGTACATTGATATCGAAAACGAAATTATATATTCTATAGAAAAATTTGATTCTGCCTATGATTTGGTTGAATTAAGAGGGAGTAAGTTAAGAGAGTTAATGTATGGGATGCCCTAGGTCTGATATTGTATGCGCAACATTATATATTAAGAATGCTGATAATTAATTAATTGAGGTGAAGCTTAATGCCTCGGTAGGTTTGTTTAAGAACAGACCAAAATAATTGGCAGGTCATTTTCTGAAACGCCTTAAAGGAGTAGGGTCATTTAAAATCATAGAACAATGAAAACATTTTTATTTAGTCTCATTCTTAGTATGAGCATTACTATTTCCTTTGCACAGATTTCAGTGCAAAAAGATTATCTACGAAAGGGTAGTAGAATTATTGAAATCGAGTATGACGGCACCGCTTACAGTCTGGTATTGGATGCCATTAATCAAGAAAGAGAAGCAAAGCTAATTTTTAAGAATTTGGTGAGAAACAAATCTTTGGAAGTAAAGCTGAATGAGAATTCTGCCAATGTATTTGAAATTTATTTAGGCAACAAACGCTTAGTAAGCTCTCAGAGAGTTAAAGACAGGATTACGTTTGTTAATCATGAAAATGAATATTCAAATGATGACATTAAAGATATTACAGCATTTTCCAAAGTTATGGAAAAAATTAACCCTGACTGGCCACTGGAGGGAGATGACACCGGGGATATACAAGGTCTGACATGGCGCATACTGAATATTAGTTTTGGCGGTACACGTTCGATTACTGAAGCAAGGTGTAATAAAGTGTTCAATAACGAGATAACTGGTACAGGTTGCAGGGGTACTACTGACTGTGATTGTCTAAAGGGGAATTTTCTCTGTTGGTGTATTTGCGGAGAAATTTGTGAATTTTAAATATGAATGATATGGGGATTATATTAATTGCTCACCTTAAAATACTGAAATCATGGGAGAAGGAGTTTTTGTTTTTATAGCTGCATCTGTATTCGTTGTAGTTGTTGGTTTGGTGTTGTTTCTGCTGAAAAAGTATTTAAAGCATTAAAAAATATTAAACTGATTCCAGAGGGTTGTTCTATGTGGGGCAGCCCTTTCTTTGTTGAAGATTGTGTAATTGTGCTCAAATAGTAAGTGATTTTAACAAATAGAATTATTTTTGGGTTATCATAATTTCATCTTCTTGACAAAGGTCTTAATTATTATACCTACTTATAATGAGATTGAAAATGTAGAAGCAATTTCTACAACAGTTCTCAATCTTTCTGACAACTATCATCTATTGATTGTAGATGACGGTTCTCCTGATGGCACTGCTTCAAAGGTGCGACTGCTTAAAGAAAGTTTTGCAGGAAGAATGCATCTTATTGAAAGGGAAGGCAAATTAGGACTCGGCACCGCTTACATTGAAGGCTTTAAGTTTGCTCTGAACCATGATTATGATTTTATAATGGAGATGGATGCTGACTTCAGTCATGACCCTAATAAAATTGTCGATCTTTTAGAAGCCTGTAAGGCAGATGGAGTAGGAATGGCGGTTGGGTCTAGGTATGTAAAAGGCGGAGGATTTAGAAACTGGAGTAGATATAGGCTATTGCTTTCTTATGGAGCTTCTATATATACTAGAATAATTACTTGGATGCCAGTTAAAGATGCCACTGCAGGATTTGTAATTTATAAAAGAGAAGTACTAGAAAAAATGGATTTGACCAAAATCAAATTTGTTGGATATGCATTTCAGATCGAAATGAAATATTATTGCTATTCTCTGGGCTATAAAATCGTTGAAGTTCCTATAATTTTTAAAGATAGGATACTTGGTGTTTCCAAAATGAACAGCAGTATTATCTCAGAAGCCATCTTTGGCGTTTTGCAAATGCGATTAAGAGATTACAGTTCTAAATAGTCTTCATTGCTCCATATGTGATTTTACAGAAAGTCTTCCAATCAATTTTTATTATTATTTAAATATTTAATATATTTGTTACTGATTTATAGCTTTTTATAAAAGTATAAATCAAGCCAACCTGAAATATCACGCAAATCGCGTGAATTGATCCATTTTGTAAGTAGAATTCAACAAAGCATAAGTCGTTTACTTATAGACACTTATAGATGTGTATTATTTTTCATATAAAAGTGAAAATAAATGGAGATAAGTGGGAAAAAGTGGAAAACTGGTGTACTTTTGAAATGTTGACCGAAAGAAACAGAATGATATGTACCAGTTAACTGGGGAATACGAATGTAAGATTGATGCTAAAGGACGCATCAAGATGCCAGCAAGTTTGTTGCGGCAACTCGGAGTTAATGGTGCGTATGATTTTATGGTCAACAGAGGATTTGAGAAACACTTGATGCTCTATCCGAAAGATGTTTGGGAGGAAAGGACGAATGAATTAAACCAACTCAACATCCACATTATTAAAAATAGACAGGCAGTAAGATATTTTTATCGAGGAGCTACACAGTTAAATACTGATGCTTCAGATAGAATCTTAATTCCCAAAAGTCTGATTGAATACGCAGGTATCAACAAAGAGTTGGTGCTGTTTGCTTACTTAGATCAGATTGAAATTTGGGCAAAAAAGGCTTATGAGCAAATGATCAGCGACGAGCCAGATAACTTTTCAGAATTAGCAGAAGAGGTGTTTGGAGGAGGCAGACAAGGTTCTGATAATGGGTAATTATCATAATCCGGTTCTACTGAAGGAGTCTGTTGATTATCTGAATATCAACCCTAACGGCACATATATAGATGTGACCTTTGGCGGTGGAGGGCACGCGAAAGAGATACTGTCTAGGTTAACTTCTAAAGGGAAGTTGATAGTTTTTGATCAGGATGGCGATGCTGTGCAAAATCTTCTTAAAGATGAACGGCTGATTTTTATCAAATCAAATTTCAGGTATTTATACAGATTTTGGAAATGGTTGGATATAGATCAGGTCGATGGAGTTCTAGCTGATTTGGGGGTTTCTTCTTATCAGTTTGATGAAAAAGAAAGAGGATTTTCTTATCGATTTGATGCAGAGCTTGATATGCGAATGAATCAAAATTCTTTATTGACTGCTTCTCATATATTAAACAGTTATGATGAAGTACAGTTGCAGAGGATTTTTTCTGAGTACGGTGAATTGAGAAACTCAAAGACACTTGCTAGGGAAATTGTAAAAATGCGCAAATCAGGAAGATTGTTTGATGAAAGTTTTCAATTAAACGCTCTTTTGGAGCGCTTGAGAATCGGCGATAAGTTCAAGTATTTTGCGCAAGTTTACCAGGCTTTGAGGATGGAAGTAAATGATGAACTGAATGCTTTGATTGAAATGATTGATGCCTCAGTAAATATTGTGAAGCCAGGAGGAAGAATTGTAGTTATTTCTTATCATTCCATAGAAGATAGAGTGGTAAAGAGGTTCTTTAAATCTGGAAACAAAGAGGGTAAAGTGCAAAAAGATGAGTACGGCAAAATGTTGTCTAAGATAAAAATGATTAATAATATTATCCTTCCAGAAAAGGAAGAACAAAATAGAAATGCAAGGTCTAGAAGCGCTAAAATGAGAGTTGCTGAAAAGATCGAAAATTGATAGATGTTTTGAAAATTTTTTCTAAAAATATTGGATTTATCGTGTTAATGACCTTGATGGGCTTGGTGTATATAGCTAATTCTCACCAAGGAGAAAGAAAGTTAAGAAAAATATCAAAATTAAAAAAAGAAGTTAACGACGCAAAGGCTAGTTATCAAGAAGTGAAAAGTGAAAACACATACAATACAACAGAATCCCAATTGATAAAGAAATTGGAAGCAAAAGGTTTAAAATTAAATACTGATGCTCCCATAATGATTGACCCAAAAACTGAATGAGTTTAGATGACAATGGACAGAAAAAGCGAATTACTAGTAAGAGTTTACATAGTCTTCTTTGTATTCGTCTTGTTTGCTGCTGTCATCTTAAGCAAAGTGATAACGATTTCTTTGTTTGAAGGTGAAAAGTGGAGAGAGCGTGGTGGCCGAAATGTGAAATGGATAGAAGTTGAAGGCGAACGTGGAAACATTTATGATGAAAAAGGCAACTTGCTAGCTACTTCATTACCTCATTTTGACATATATGTAGATGTAATGACCATTTCGGAGTCTTTGTATAAAAGCGAACTGATTGCTCTCTGTCATAAATTATCAAATTTTCTAGGGTATACGCCTGAATATTGGCATAGTAAGTTTAATAAAGCCAGAGCTAATAAAAGCAGATATACTCCAGTCGTAAAGCATATTACAAAGGAGCAACTTCGAAAACTGCAAAGCTTTCCCATTTTTAAGGAAGGGCGTTTTAAGGGAGGCTTGATGTATGAAGTGTTGAGTTCCCGCGAAAAGCCTTACAAGCAATTGGCATCGCGAACCATAGGTTTGGATAGAGAAAATGCGACTCAGGTAGGATTGGAGATGAGTTATAATAAATTACTCCAAGGTGAAACGCAGAAAAAATTAATGCAACGATACCCAGGAGATCAATGGCTACCGATTTATAATCCAGCAGAATCAGATCAAGAAAGAGGAGCGGATATTGTAACGACATTGAATATGACTCATCAGGATATCGTTCATCATGAATTGCTTCATGTAATGGATAAATACAAAGCTAATGCAGGAACAGCGATTTTGATGGAAGTAGAGACAGGTGCTATTAAGGCCATCTCTAATCTTGGAAGAACACCTGAGGGTTCGTATATAGAAGATTACAATTATGCAGTAGGAAGATTAAGCGAGCCAGGTTCAACATTTAAGCTGATTTCAGCGCTTGCGATGTTAAGCAGTGGAAAAATTGATTTGGATACTAAGATTGCTTTGGATGGTGGAAAGAAAAAGTTCTACGACCGTACAATGTATGATTCGGATAGACATGGATTATCAGTAGCAAGTTTTAAAGAAGTTTTTGAGCTTTCATCTAATGTAGGTATGGCTAATGCAGCTTACTCGATTTATGGAAAATCACGCGATGGATGGATTGAATTTTATGAAGCTCTAAAAAGCTTAAGTGTAATGCAGGAATCAGGAATTGAAATACCTGGTGAACCATTACCGTTCTTTAAAAATCCATCTTTGGAATCTATACCTGCGAATAAAAGATGGTCAGGAACTACAGTACCATGGATGGCACATGGGTATGAAATGCAAATGACACCTTTACAGATATTGTCGATATATAATGCTGTCGCAAATGATGGAATGTTGATGAAACCTTATATAGTTAAGGAAATCATTGAACCAGGAGAAAAACCGAAAAAAATAAATCCAAAGATCCTGAATGCTCAAATTGCCAAAAAAGAAGTGATTGAAAAAGCTCAGGAGTTACTTGTAGGCGTGTCCGAAAGAGGAACCGCCAAAAAATTTGAAATTACGAATACTACTTTTGCAGGTAAAACTGGAACGACCAGAATTAACTACTGGAAATCAACCAGTACTAAAGAGTATAATGCTTCTTTTGTTGGATATTTTCCAGCAGAAAATCCTAAATACTCTCTGATGGTTGTAATCTATAACCCAAAAGGAGCTTATTACGGATCCCAGGTCGCTGGTCCTGTTTTTAGCGAAATTGTGCAAAGAATTTCAGGAATGGAGGAACGAAAAGTTCCAGAATATGTTAAGGGACGAGAAGTTGTAAAAGCACATTCAGGTTATAAAACAGATTATACCAAACTGCTGGAATTCATTGGACTGGATTATAATAATCAATCCAAGTCTAATTGGGTGGACATGAATGGGGAACATAGTGATCTAGCCATCAAAGCAAAAAAAATAAGTACAAAAAAAGTTCCTAACTTAATTGGAATGGGTTTAAGAGATGCAGTATATGTTTTGGAAAGCCTCGGGTTGAAAGTAGAGCAGCAAGGAATGGGTAGAGTTTACATGCAATCCATAAAACCAGGCACAACAATTCGTAATCAAACGGTTAAATTATTTTTAAAATAAGATTTATCAAATGTGATAAAACTATAATTTGAAAAGACTGGAAGACATATTAGAATCCGTCAAAATTCTTAACAGAGCAGACTTGAGTGATATCCCAATTGTGGGTATTTCTACTGACTCCCGTAAAGTTGAAAAAAACTTTCTCTTTATCGCATATAAGGGGGTAGTACAGGATGGACATGACTATATCAATCAGGCTATTTCTAACGGAGCTACTGCGGTGGTTTTCGAAGACAGAGATAAAATAGTCGATAGTAATGATGTAGTTTTTATTCAACTTAAAGATGTTCAGCAATGTGTTGGTAAAATAGCCTCTAGCTATTATGATGAGCCTACAAAGAATTTAAAAGTGATTGGTGTAACAGGAACCAATGGTAAAACAACTGTTAGCAGTTTGCTCTATAATTTATACGAAAAACTGGGATATAAAGTTGGATTGATTTCTACCATTGAAAACAAATACAATGATGTTTTAATTCCTGCCAAACTAACAACACCTGACCCTGTGAGTTTGCAAATGCTTTTTAAAGAAATGCTTGACGCAAATGTAACTCATGTATGTATGGAAGTTAGTTCACATGCATTACATCAAGGAAGAGTTAATGGAGTTGATTTTGATTTAGCGGTTTTTACAAACATAAGCCGTGATCATCTGGATTATCATGGAACATTTTCAGAGTACATCAAAGCGAAGAAATTATTGTTTGATAATCTATCTGTATCATCTATTGCTTTGACGAATATTGACGATCCAAATGGAAAGACTGTAGTGCAAAATTGTCCTGCAAGAATATTTGAATATGCTTTGAAGCGGCCAGTTGAGTTTAAAGGAAAGATAATTGCCAACTCTGTGACCGGCCTTCAACTTGAAATTAATAAAAAAGAGATTTTTTTGCGATTAGTAGGAGAGTTCAATGCATATAACGCTTTAGCAGTATTTGCTTCAGCAACACTGATGGGTGAGGATGAAACTGATGTACTTGTGGCATTGAGTAATTTGTCAGCAGCTGAAGGAAGGCTAGACATAATGAGTAATTCGCATAAAGGATATACAGCAGTAGTTGACTATGCTCATACTCCCGATGCATTGGAAAAAGTATTAAAAACGCTTAAAGCAATTCTTGGGAAGGGTGAACGATTAATTAGTGTAGTTGGATGTGGTGGTAATCGTGATAAAGGGAAAAGACCAATAATGGCGAAGCTTGCCTACAAATACTCTGATGTATCTATTTTTACATCAGATAATCCGAGGGATGAGAATCCCGAAGATATTATTGATGAGATGATAGCGGGTCTGGATGAGGATCAAAATGATAAATGTCTACGGTTAACGGATAGAAGAGAGGCTATAAAAATGGCAGCTGATTTAGCAAGAAAAAATGATATTATTTTATTGGCAGGTAAAGGTCATGAAAAATATCAAGAAATAAAGGGACAAAGGTTTCCTTTTGATGATAAAGAAATAATTCGCGCTTTAATGCGTCGAGAAGATATGTAAGAATAGGTTCTATTATCATTCTCAGGTTGGTTTTAACAGTTGCAGTAGGGAAATCCAAATAAAGATTTGGATCCTACTGCAATCTGTTATTTTTTTAGAAAAAAATTATGCTATACTATATTTTTGAATATTTAGAGAAACAAGATTGGATAGGTGCAGGACTGTTTCAATATATAAGTTTTAGGTCGGGATTAGGGATTATTATTTCATTGACAATCTCTATTCTCTTTGGCAAAAGACTAATACGCTCTTTGAAAAAAATGCAAGTAGGTGAATCCGTTAGGGATTTAGGTTTGGAAGGACAGTTGGAAAAAACAGGAACTCCTACCATGGGTGGACTATTAATAGTAATATCAATATTAGTGCCAACTCTTTTGCTTTGTCGTTTGGATAATATCTATATAATTATGATGATTGTCACAACGCTATGGATATCGGGGATTGGGTTTATTGATGATTATATTAAAGTGTTTAAGAAAGACAAGAAAGGTCTTAATGCTAGATTCAAAATTATTGGTCAAGTTGGATTGGGTTTGTTTATCGCTTTGGTAATGCTATTTCACTCCGATGTTGTGGTTAGAGTTCCAGTTGAATTAGCACAAAAGAATGGTTGGGAAATACAAGAACAGTTTGAGTTGTCTATCCCTAGATTGAATCAAGCTCCAATTGAAAAGGTTGTTGCTTATGTTAAAGCTCCAATTACCAATATGCCATTCTTGAAGAATAACGAATTGGATTATTCAATATTCGTGGGAAATAACTTGAATCTCGTTTGGATCATTTTTATCCCTCTGTTAATTTTTATTATTACTGCAGTTTCTAACGGTGCTAATTTAACTGATGGATTAGATGGTTTGCTGACAGGTGTAGCTGCAATCATTGGATCGGCTTTAGGAATCTTGGCTTATGTCTCAGGTAATGCAATTTTTGCTGAATATTTAAATATCCTTTATATACCTCATACAGAAGAACTCGTAATATTTTTAGCCTGTTTTATTGGTGCGTGTATTGGATTTTTGTGGTATAATTCTTATCCAGCTAACGTATTCATGGGTGATACAGGAAGTTTAGCAATAGGCGCAATTATCGCTGTTATTTCCATTATCTTAAGAAAAGAATTATTAATTCCAATTTTATGTGGAATAATACTTATGGAAACACTTTCGGTTACTTTACAGGTTTCTTATTTTAAATATACCAGAAAGAAGTCCGGTGAAGGCAAAAGACTTTTTTTAATGTCTCCACTTCATCATCACTACCAAAAGAAAGGTTGGCATGAAACCAAGATTGTTGTTCGATTCTGGATCATTACCATATTACTTGCAGTTATGACGATAATAACACTTAAACTAAGATAATGTATGGACTCTATAGCTATTATCGGAGGAGGAGAAAGTGGAATTGGTGCAGCTATTTTAGCCAAGCATAAAGGCTTAGAAGTATTTGTTTCAGACTTTGGAGAAATACCCAAAAACTACAAAGAAGAATTATTACAACATAAAATCCCTTTTGAAGAAAAGGGACATTCATTTGACAAAATAGAAAACGTAGATGTAATCGTAAAAAGTCCAGGTATTCCTGAGACTTCTGAAGTGATGCGATATTTTCGACTAAGGCAGAAAATTATCATTTCAGAGATTGAATTTGCTGGCAGGTATTATGATGGTAAAATTATTGGCATTACAGGAAGTAATGGGAAGACTACAACAACAAAATTATGTCATCATATACTGTCAAATTCTGATTTTAAAGTTGGCATAGGAGGCAATATAGGGGTTTCCTTTGCCAGATTAATAAGTGATGAATCAGGATATGATTTGGTGGTTTTGGAATTAAGCAGTTTTCAATTAGAAGACATTAATTCTTTCAAGGTTGATTTATCAGTAATACTGAATATTACACCTGATCACCTGGACCGTTACGATTATAATATTAAAAAATATGCTGAGGCAAAATGGAATTTGGCTTTAGCAACAAAGGGTACAGGTTCAATAATACTGAACTTAGATACCGAAATTTGTAAGGATTTACTTAAATCAAATCCTCCAGAAGCGAAAGTGATCTGGTTGGAAAATGATCTTAAATCTTTGCCGGTTTCAAAGGAAACTGGTTATGCTTTTGAAATGATTTTGAAAGGAAGACACAATATTTTTAATGCGACAGCATCTATAATAATCGCTAGAATGTTTGGAATGTCAGACAATAAAATTGGCGATGCATTAAAGAGCTTTAAGGCTGTTGAACATAGACTTGAACCTGTCGCAAAAATCGGAAATGTTGAGTTTATAAACGATAGTAAGTCTACCAATGTGGATTCTTGTTTTGTTGCTTTGGCATCAATGGAAAAGCCTTTGGTTTGGATTGCTGGCGGCACTGATAAGGGTAATGATTATTCAGTAATCAAAGACCTGGTTAATGAAAAAGTGTCGGCGATAATTTGTTTAACAAAGGATGACGCAAAATTGAAATCTTTCTTTCGAGATTTTGGAGATAAAATAATTTCAACAACTGATGTTGAAGCTGCAGTAAGCAAGTCATTGGATTTTATAGAAGATGGTGTTGTTTTATTATCGCCAGCATGTGCAAGTTTTGATTTATTTATCGATTATGAAGATAGGGGTAGAAAATTTAAGGAAGCTGTTTTTAAAATTTTAAATGAACGCAATTAATAACATATATGACAATTTAAGAGGAGACAAGACAATTTGGTTTATTATTACTTTATTGATGTTTTGTTCCGTTCTTGCCGTCTACAGTGCAGTTGGTCATGAGGCTGCTATGAAGCGAAGTGGCAATACTGAGTATTACTTGGTAAAGCACTCCTTGTTATTGATTATTGGACTTGCAGCAATGTTTTTTTCCTACCGTTTTAACTATATGTTTTATTCGAAAATTGCTCCTATATTATTGGCAATTTCAATTCCTTTATTGATATACACTATCTTTTTTGGTCCTGAAATAAACGATGCAAGAAGATGGTTGGAAATTCCCCTTATTGATCAGAAATTTCAGACATCAGATTTAGCGCGACTCGCCCTTGTAATGTTTATAGCACGATCTATTTCTAATAAACAAAATATTATCAAAGATTTTAAATCAGCCTTCGTACCTCTGATCGTTCCTGTAGTTGGCGTATGCATGTTGATTGCTCCTTCGGATTTGAGTACCGCAGCATTATTGTTCATAACTTGTATGACAATGATGATTATAGGCAGGGTTTCATTGAAGTATATAGGAATGTTAGGGTTATTGGGCATTGCTGGATTATCCTTGCTTATAGTAATTGGAATCGCTTTTCCTGAATGGGTGAGATTGGATACTTGGATTTCTAGAATTAATGAATTCATATTGGGACAAGAAGGAGGATATCAAATTGTACAATCTAAGATAGCTATTGCTTCAGGTGAAATATTTGGTGTTGGTCCAGGAAACAGTCTTCAAAGAAATTACCTTCCATATGCTTATGCAGATTTTATTTTTGCAATCATATGTGAAGAATATGGACTTATTGGCGCATTTGTTTTAATTGCTCTTTACCTAGGCTTGCTTTTTAGATGCACCAATATGGTTACAAGATGCCCTAAGACATTTGGTTCTATACTCGCAATAGGTTTGTGTTTGAATGTAGTTGTCCAGGCCTTTGCTAATATGGCTGTATCTGTGCAATTGGTACCGGTTACAGGACTTACCTTGCCAATAATAAGTATGGGTGGTACATCAATATTGTTTACTTGTATTTCATTGGGAATAATATTGAGTGTAAGTAAGTATGTGGAAGAATACAGTGCTTTTGAAATAAGAGAAGAAGAACAATCTATTTCTGAAGAGAAATTGGATAAGAATATCATTGGGAGGAATCGCTTGAAGTATGAGAATTATTATTAGTGGAGGAGGATCAGGTGGTCATGTGTTTCCTGCAATAGCGATTGCAAATGCTTTAAAGGGAAAGGGAATAAACGATATTCTTTTCATTGGAGCAAGTGATAAGATTGAAATGTTGAAAGTACCAGCCGCTGGTTTTAAGATCGAAGGATTGTGGATTAGCGGTTTGCATAGAAAAAAGTTTTTTAGGAATTTATTATTTCCTCTGAAGCTTGTTGTTAGCCTTTTAAAGGCAAAAAAGATCATTGAAAAGTTTAACCCTGATGTAGTAGTTGGAGTTGGAGGTTTTGCCAGCGGTCCTGTATTAAAAATGGCCCAATGGAAAAACATACCTACTCTGATTCAGGAACAAAATTCGTTTCCTGGCATTACCAACAAATTGTTAGCTAAAAATGCACATAAGATTTGTGTAGCTTATCCGTCGATGTCAAGATTTTTTGACAAACAAAAAATCAGACTTACCGGCAATCCCGTAAGAAAGGATTTGATGAGCTTGGAAAATCTTCGTGATGAAGCTATCCGCTATTTCGGCTTAGATCAAAGTAAGAAAACTGTTCTAATATTTGGAGGTAGTCTGGGCGCAATGAGTATTAATCAAGCCTTGTATTATAATAGGTCCATGATGCAAGCAATGGATAATGTTCAATTTTTATGGCAAGTAGGATCAGCATACTATGAGAATTATAAGGATTCTGATATAGCATCATGCGATCATGTTAAAATTTTGGCTTTTATAGACAGAATGGACTTGGCTTACAGTGTGGCAGATACAATTATCTGTAGAGCTGGAGCTTTGACAATCTCGGAAATTAGTCTGATTGGAAAGCCAGCAGTTTTTGTTCCTTCTCCTAATGTTGCAGAAGATCATCAAACCAAAAATGCACAGACATTGGTTGATCATAAAGCTGCCATAATGGTGTCCGATAAGGAAGCAAAAGAGAATTTACTTAACAGGGCATTGGAACTTTTAAATGATACTGAAACTCAAAAACGTTTGAGTGCAAACATTCGAACTTTGGCAATGCCAAAAGCGAGTGATGAAATTGCAGATGAGATTATTAAACTAATAAAATAGATGCATCTAGACGCTCTGAAACGAATATATTTTCTAGGAATAGGAGGTATTGGAATGAGTGCCTTAGCAAGATACTTTCTTAATAAGGGCATTGAAATTTTTGGTTATGATCTTACGCAAAGCAGCCTTACCAAAAAGTTGGAGGCTGAGGGTATGATGATTCATTATTCTGAAGATCTGGATAAAATTCCAAAGGATATTGACTTGGTGGTTTATACGCCAGCAATTCCTCAAAGCAATAGAGAATTTGTTTGGTTGAATGAGAATAATTATATCATTAAAAAGAGAGCAGAAGTTCTTGGATTAATCAGTAAGCAACATAGCACTATTGCAGTTGCTGGCACACATGGTAAGACAAGTACAAGTTCTTTGATCGCCCACATTTTGACATATTGCGGATTAGATATTTCTGCATTTCTTGGGGGAATTTTGAAACAGCAAAACTCAAATTACATTCAAGGTAATTCTGATATTGTAGTTTTAGAAGCAGATGAGTATGATAGATCATTTTTACAAATTTATCCTGATATTCTCATCATAACCTCTTTAGATGCTGATCATTTGGATATCTACAAAAGTCATCGAAGTATGATTGATGCTTATGAACAATTTATCAGTCAGATTTCCATTGGAGGTACTTTAATTCTAATGGATGATTTTTCAAATAGCTTTTCATTTAGATGGAAGGATTCCATTGAAAGAAATGGCATTAATGTTCTTCAGTTAAATGATGATTTTGGCTTTGAAAATGTTAGGATTTCAGATACACGTTATGTTTTTGATTTTAAATCAAAAGAGAGTAGCCTGAATGAACTGATATCTATTATGCCTGGTTTGCACAATATTTCTAATGTTTGTGCATCGGTAATGGTTGCCATTCTGAACTCCTGTAGTTCTGAAAATATCAAGGAGGCATTACATTCCTTCAAAGGCATAAAAAGAAGGTTTGAGGTCGTCTACGAAGATAAAAAGGTATTACTTGATGATTATGCACATCATCCGACTGAATTAAAAAATGCAGTTGAAACAGTGAACCGACTTTATGCAGGAAGAAGTATAATTGGAATATTTCAACCCCATTTATACAGCAGGACTGCAGATTTTTATCAAGGTTTTGCTAGGGAGCTTGAAGCTTTGGATGAGATATGGATATTAGACATTTACCCGGCTAGAGAAGAACCTATAGAAGGTATAAAATCTGAAATGATTTTTAATCTGATACGCAATGATAATAAAAGACTTCTCCATACAAGTGAATTGGTGGAAGCGCTGAGAAAAGAAAAAGAAAATTTGGATGTTGTGATAACATTAGGAGCATCCGATATTGATAAATATCATAATGAAATAGTAGAAATACTTAAATAAATTTGGCAGGAAAGAAGACATATGTGAGTATAGATTTTTGGAAGATCATGAGACTGATTTTGTCAGTGCTATTAACATGTTTTTTGGTTTTTAGTATTTCTGTAAAATTAAATACGCCGATAGACGGGTTGATCGTACAAATAGAGGAAAGTGCTGAAGGTAAAAAGCTAATTGAAGAGAAAGAAATTAAAGCTATCATTAAACATGATTTGGGATATGATATAAACATTGCAGAAGTAGAGCAACTGAATATTTATCGATTGGAATCAATATTAAAGCTTAATGAACGTATTGATAATGTAGAGATTTACTTAGACAAAAGGAATATCCTGCATGTCAAAGTAGAGCAGAAATTGCCAATTGTTAGAATTGAAATGGCTAATGGAGCAGATTATTATCTTGATTACCAAGGAGACAAAGTTCCAGTAACAGATATATATAGAGTTCCTGTGGTTACTGGAAATGTAGATAATTACACAATTCTGTTTCGCAATGACAAAAAAAATAACTTGAATTCTGTTTTGGAATTAGCAAAGAAAGTACATGATGATGAATTTTTATCTGCTTTAATTGAACAGATTAATATTGATAGTAATAATGAAATTACACTCATACCTAAAATTGGGCGCGATAAAATACTAATTGGACAGATAGAAAATCTGGATGAGAAATTTTACAAACTGAAAACTTATTATGAGCGAGGTATTAAGAATATTGGATTGGAAAAATTCGATGAGCTTGACCTCAAAATTAAAGGTCAAATAATAGGCCGACAAAAAGATACCTAAAACAACCGATTTAAGAAATTTTAAAACACAGTCGTATGAACGATATTAATAAGAATGATCGCCAAATTGCCATAGCTCTAGACATTGGGACAACCAAAATATGTGCTATTGCAGGATTTAAAAACGAGTACGGAAAAATCGAAGTTCTCGGTGTTGGAACCGTTCCTTCTGAAGGTGTTTCACGGGGTGTTGTTTCTAATATCGATAAGACAGTGAAAGCGATTAATGAGGCCGTGCAGATTGCACAAAAAAATGCTAAGACAAAATTCGGAAGAGTGCATGTTGGTATCGCTGGACAGCATATAAAAAGTATTCATCATCACGGTCTATTGGTTAGGCATGATCCTGAGTCTGAAATTAATGAAGCTGATGTCAGTAAGTTGATAAGTGATATGCATAAATTGGTATTACCTCCTGGTGATAAAATATTACATGTATTTCCTCAAGAGTTTACCGTAGATGACGAAAATAATATTGTTGATCCAATAGGCATGTCTGGAGTCCGACTAGAAGCAAATTTTCATATTATAACTGGACAGATTTCTGCTTCACGTAATATTATGAGATGTGTTGAAAAGGTTGGTCTAGAAGTAGCCGATATCACTCTTGAACCTATAGCTTCATCTAAAGCAGTTCTTACACCACAGGAAAAAGAAGCAGGTGTAGCCCTTGTTGATATTGGAGGTGGAACAACAGATATTACAATATTTAAAGATGGTATTATAAGACATACATCAGTAATTCCTTTTGGTGGAAATGTAGTGACTAATGATATTAAAGAAGGATGTACGGTAATGAAGGATCAGGCGGAGAAACTTAAAGTTAAATTTGGTTCTGCTTTATCTGATGAAATCGTTGACAATAGAATAATTACTATACCAGGATTCAGAGGTAGAGACTTCAAAGAAATCTCTGAAAAGAATTTATCAAAAATAATTGAAGCCCGTGTACGTGAAATATTTGACTATGTATTGTGGGAAATAAAGAGATCCGGATATGAATCCAAATTGATTGCTGGAGTAGTTTTAACAGGAGGTGGATCTTTGTTGAATGATATAGATCTGTTATCTGAATTCCATACAGGATTATCAACAAGAATTGGTCAACCAATTGAACATTTGGCCCATGGCTATTCTAGTGTTCTTGCAAGCCCAATTTATTCTACAGCAGTCGGTTTGTTAAGCATTGCAATAGATAATCTACAATACTCTAATATACCATCACAGATTTCAGATGATGATATTGAAGATGGCGATGATGAATATTCAGGATATCCTAGAAATAAGTGGTATAAAAAGATATTTACATATACTAAAGAATTTTTTGAATCTAGTCCTGATACTGAATTATAATTAATAAAGCAAAACTCAATATTATGTTATTTGAAGAAAGACATAACTCGATAATAAAAGTCATTGGAGTTGGTGGCGGAGGTGGAAATGCAGTGGCTTACATGTATAAGCAAGGCATCATTGGTGTTGACTTTGCAATATGTAATACCGACAACCAAGCTTTGGATTCCAGTCCTGTACCTATTAAACTACAGTTGGGCCCTAACCTTACTGAGGGAATGGGGGCTGGTTCTGTGCCTGAAATAGGTAAACAATCTTGTATCGAATCTATAGATGATATAAGAAAATTCCTAGAGCAAGATACCAAAATGTTGTTTATCACTGCCGGAATGGGTGGTGGAACAGGGACTGGTGCTGCACCAATCATTGCGAAAGCGGCAAAGGAGATGGGTATTTTAACTGTGGCAATCGTCACGCTACCATTTAAATTCGAAGGTCTTAGAAGGCACAATCAGGCTTTAGAAGGCTTGGAAACACTGAAAAAGAGTGTAGATTCTATTCTTGTGATTTCGAATGATCGTGTTAGGCAAATGTATGGAAATCTAAGTCTTAAGCATGCCTTCGCAAAAGCAGATGATATTTTGACGACGGCAGCAAGAGGCATCGCTGAAATTATAACGGTACCAGGATATATAAATGTAGATTTTAAAGATGTCAATACAGTTATGAAAAACTCTGGCGTATCCATTATGGGCTATGCAGAAGCAGAAGGGGAGTATAGAGCTAAGGAAGCTGTAGAAAATGCTATTAATTCTCCGCTACTTGAAGATAATGACATACGAGGTGCACAGCATATATTATTAAATATTTCATCAGGATCTAATGAGGTGACAATGGATGAAGTAACTGAAATTACAGATTACATACAAGAAGAAGCAGGTTACGGTACGCATATGATATGGGGTAATTGTCAAGATGAACTCCTTGGAGAAAAAATTAGTGTAACCATAATTGCAACAGGTTTTGATGAAGGTAAAAAAAGGTTGGAAGAAATGACATCTGAAACCATCAAAGTTCACCTTGATGAGCCTTTTGATCTCAAAGATGATGAAGTGATTAATAAACCAGTATTTGATCCAAACAGGAAGAGTGTAATAGAGTTTGAGACAATAGATGAAATTACAGATAGTAATAATCTAAATGCCAATAGTGAACCTTTTATTGCTAAGAAAGAATCTCAAAGTAGACGTCCAACTAGAACCGTAGAAGATCAAAACTATTGGGAGGAAATTAGAAAAAAGACAGCTAAACCCTTGGACAGTCCAAGGACCATAGCTGAACTTGAAGATGTTCCTGCATATAAGCGTAGGGAAATTGAACTGGAAGAAATCAATAAAAAGGCGGAAGCTGGTAATTCCAAATTAAGTATCAATATTGACGATAGTGATGCTCCTTTTATTGAAAGAAACAATTCTTTTTTTCACGATAATGTAGATTGACAATTCAAATTATTTATTTTCCAAAAGTGGAAAATAAAAGACAATCACCCCAACTCATGGAATTCAATAGATGACATGAAGTAAACAAGAATCTGATAATCGAGCCGAATCACGTTTATTCGTGATGAATTATCAAGGATTTCGTCTTTTTCTAATATCAGTGGTTCAAAAGTGAATCTGCTGGATATTATATATTAACTTTTCTTTTATGAGATTGGTTTATTGATTGAGTTGCCCTGCCTCTCCGGTAGGGCATTTTTCATTTTAAACCTCAAAAAAGAAATGACCGGTCAAGACCGATCATTTCATATAGAAGTTAAAATTAGAATTGTAATCTAATCTAAGACTAGCTAGTGTTCAGTGTAAATGTACGTTAGATATTACTTGCCTAATTAAGATTATTCACATAAGTATGTGAACGTGTATTAATACTTGATAATCGTGTCATGATTAGGTATATAAGTTTTTAATCTATCAATAAAATCCTTCTTTCTTCTGCTTGCAATACTAAGTTCCACACCTGATTTTAGTTTTAATCTGCCTGTTCTTGATATCTTAACTTCAGAAATTTCTCTAAAATTTACGATAAAACTTTTATGAATCCTGATAAACATACTTTTAGGTAGTATACTATCAAAATGGCTTAGATTTTTACTAGACAGAATAGCTTTCTTTGTTTTTTTATAGATCGTTGTATAGTTGCTATTAACGGTAAGGTATTCTATTTTATCATATTCAATAACAATAATTTTACCTGACTCATTCAACATCATTTGATCTTGAATTTTAGATTTATTTAAAATAATTTCTTTTGCTTTTGCAATAACAGTTTTAAGTTCTTGAATATTTAGAGGCTTAAGTAAATAATCAAATGCACCATACTTAATTGCCTTAATTGCATATAACTCATATCCTGTCACAAAACAGATTAAGCACTTACCTTTATCAAAAGAATCTAATAAATCGAATCCTGTACCTCCTGCCATTTCAATATCAAGAAATATTAAATCACAGTTGGTATTGTTTAATAGTTCTAAGCCATTTTGTACTGAACTTGCTTCTCCGACTATATTAACTTCATCACAGTATTTTCCTACAAAAGTTCTTAATATTTCCCTACTGTTTTTTTCATCGTCAATGATAATTATATCTAACATGATTAGGATTTTATTAGTGATAAGTCAATAACAACGCTTGTTCCCTTGTGTATGGATGACTCATTTTGTTTTGATTTAATAATTATATTTGCTCTAAAATTAGGATTTTGAGCGTTCGTAATTTGTAACCTCTCCTTAATAATCTGAATACTTAATGAATTATGATCATCTTTATTATTCAGTGAAAGATTATTCTTATTTATTCCATTACCATTATCGGTGACGGCAATAATTATTCTATTGTCTGATTTAGTGAATGATATATCTATAGTACCTTGGTATTCTATATTCTTGAATCCATGTTTTATTGCGTTTTCAACAAGAGGTTGAAGCAGAAGTGGAGGGATTCTTGTAGACTTATCAAGCATTGGATCTATAGTAATTTTGTATTTAAATTAATTATTGAATCTCATTTTCTCTAAATCTAAATAATTGGTAAGAAAGTTAATTTCTTCTTCTATAGTGATACGCTCAAGTTTGGACATCTCCAAACTGCTTCGCATAAGCTTTGAAAATTTTGTGATGTAATAATTTGCCTGTTCTTCATTGCCTTTGTAGAAATAATTTTGAATTGAATTCAGTGCATTGAAAATGAAGTGTGGATTCATTTGTCCACGCAAAACATCAAGTTCTGCTTTTTGCGCTCTCATTTCTGTTGCTTGTAGTTTTCTTTTTTGAAATTCTGAATGGATAAGCTGCCTAATTCTATACCAATAAATGATATAACTAAATATCATAATGGAAATAATTAATAACAGCCTAAAAAAGATGGTTTGAGTGAAATGAGGATTGATTGTAAATTTAAATTTGGCTGGTACTTCACTCCAGTTGTTTAGTTGATTTCTTGACTGTACGATGAACTCATAGCTTGCAGGTGAAATATTTGTGTACTGTACCGTTCGATTGTTTGTATATTTCCATATTGTATCTCCTTCAGATTTTATCAAAGAATATTTGTAAAAAGGGTAGCCTTGCTTGTTTTTAAACGAATTTGAGCTGAAGTTAAAATGAAGGTTTTTATCTTCATTGCTAAGTGTTGCATTACTTTTGAAATCTAGAAGTTTGTTGTTGCAAGAAATACTATCGAAATAGATAATTGGAGCTTTAATATTTTCAGGAATATCTTCGGTGTGGAATATGTTCAAGCCTTTTTCGCTAACGAGCCATATTTTATCCATCCATTTTAATACATCATAAACAAAATTTGAAGAGAGACCTGATTGAATCGTAAACTGATTGGTGAGATTCAAATTAAGAAGATCATTTTCGTACTTAATATTATATTGAAATAAACCAATGTTAGATCCCAACCATAATGTTGTGTCATTTTCTTCATAAAGGCAATTAATTATACTGGCATTATTTTCTCCTTCAAGTGACACTTCTCTAACTGTACTGTCTTTCTTGGAAAAGTAATGCAAACCTTGTCCAATTGTTCCAATATAAAGGATTGGTAGTAGAGATTCACTGATTGTACTTATTCTGCCGAGATGATCAAATTCTTTTATCTTCTCACAGTAACTTAAATCTTGTTTATAGTCTGGAATCCAATAGATTCCATCTAGAGTACCGATCCATATTTTATTGTTTTCTGATTTATAGATACAAGTGACCTTTGTATCTGTATATATACTTGAAATTGGGTTTAAGCTATTGTCGGATTTAATTTCGTTCCAAGACAAACTATGATAAGTTTTAAGAAAATATTCTTCATCCAGTTTCAAGAATACCTTGGAATACCAATCGTTATCAATATTAATATTGTCGGTGACTACTCTTTTATTTTTCTCATAAATTTTGTCATTATTACAGGTATATATATAATCATCAAATTTTTCTATTTCAAGAAATCTATCTTTAAGTGATACTATTTTATCAATATCCATATCTGGACTTATGGAAAAGACATCTCCATTAAAATTACTTGTTACAATATGATTGTCTAGAGTCTTTAATGACATAACTCTTGAGTTATTGAAATGACTATTATCATAGTGTTTAATGTAAATGGCAGGAATTAATACTACGCCTTTGTCAATAGTTGTTATCCAGATATTATTTTCTGAATCTTCAATCATACTCGAACAGGAGTAATCTTGGAAATAATATTTAATATCTATATTTGATCCAAAATCATTAAGTTGTAAAAGACCTTTGTTGGTGATTAACCAAACCTTATCAAATTCATCTTTGTACATCTTAACCAATTCAAGTTCCTGATCAAATATGACTTTCTTTTGATCATTTCTATAAAGCAATACATTTGAATTGAATTGATGTCTACCTAGATCTTTTTCCTCCGACATTTTCCGAGACATATAGTTATTTTCTGGTGTTAGACCCAGAAGTAATTGATCTTCAACTTTAATACTTAGATGAGTGTAATAATTGTGCTCATTAATATAATAAAAAGGAGTCGTTTCGTTATCTCCAATCTTTAGAATTTCATTTTTGGTCTCTGGCTGAATGCAGTATAAGGAGTCATTGCTAAAATCATATTTGAAATAGCAACTGTTGTTATCATAACTAGTTGTTTTTCCAATGAAAAAATAACAATTTCCCTTGTCATCAAAATTTATTTGCCTAAGCCAATTTCTTATTATATAAGGTTTGAGTTTATCATTAAACGGTGCTTTCTTAAATGATTCATAATCGTAATAACAGACTGATCCATCGTAACAGCTAAACCACAAATTATCATCATTGTCTTTTATGATTTCAAAAATAGTATTGTCGGTTAAGCCGTCCTCCGTTGTGAAGTTTTCAAATTCATAGCCGTTGTATCTTGAAATTCCACGGTCCGTGCTAAACCAAAGGTTATTATATTTATCTAATTCTACATCATAAACTTCAGAACTTGGAAGACCATCATTTACATCGTAGATGATATGAAAAGGATCCTGCCCAAAGCAATTATAACCAGTTGCCAAAAGTAGAAAATGTATAATAATTTGTATTCTGAATTTCAATTGAATTTATTTCTTCTGGAATTCGAACTCATGCCTATTGGCTCTTTGGCCAAAATTTACCTGGATTTATATTATTTAATAATAGGAAGCCTTATTACCGATGGATACTGCTGCGAATGATGTATAGTATTGTGTGCTACTATTGGTTCAGTTTCATTATAGTTGTCTCCTCCCGTATTTAAGTTTCTTGTGAATCGAGGAAAATTACTACTTGAAATTTCTACTCGGATACGATGACCTTCCGCAAAATAATTACTGGTTGCCATTGGTGTAAAATTAATCTTATACACTTGAGCTCTTTCCATAAAGACTGCTTTATCGTAAGATTCACGGTAACGTGCCCGCTGGATTGTTTCATCTAAATTATAGGCTTTTCCATCTGGATGCACATCAATTAACTTAATGGTAAAATCTGTGTCCTTGGCGTCAGAGGAAACATAAATCGTACTTTCAATAAATCCAGTCACTTCAAGACCAGCTTTGAGAGGTTCTGAAGTATAAACCAAAATATCCTGCCTTGTCTCCATTTGTTGTTGATCATAAGATCCCCCTTCAATCGCATTTCCTGTACAGCATACATTTCCGCCATAAGACATTACTGGATTTAGCGGGTTATAGTCGTATTCATCTTTATTGCTTTTGGACGTGACTTCTGTGATTAACCGACCATCGCCAAAGAGTGAATTTGCTTTTCCATCACTATCTAGGTAATAATTTGTCATTACTGCATTCTCTGGAGGCCATTCATCACTGCTTTGCCATTTGTTTGACCCCATTGTAAAATACTGTACGTGAGGTGTTGTAGATTCAAAATCATTGCTTTCTTCTTTTAACCATTTGTCATACCAATTGAAAATCTGTTCCGTATAGTTTAATCTTGCGTCACCAACTGAACGCTCTCCAACTATCGTATTTTTAGTTGCCCTCGTATAACGGCAATGTAGGGTAGGAGCAATTACTAAAAATTGATTATCCGCAATTTGTTTATTCTCTAAACTACGTACATGATTAAAGAGTGCTAAGTTTGGACTTATCGACACGTCATACCATGAACAAAACCAAAAGCTAGGAACACCAAAACCCATATTGTCATGGTACAATCCTCCTTTATACCATTCCTGGTCATTAGGTTTGCGTTTAATCATCTTACTGTAAATCTCATCCTTACCGTTTATGTTTTTTATTATATCACTAACGGGCAAATGAGATAATGCCTCTTTCATATCTATTGCTGGATTCTCTGGTGCCAGATCATAAAATCTACTGATTCTTTTTAAATCCTCTGAGCTTGCTCCTGATGGTATTCTAGGTTTGAACTTATCATGTTCAACACCATATAGCCATGCCGTAAAAAGCATTTGTTGTGCACCACCTCTATACCAGTTGCCCTGTTCCATATAATCTCCTACTTTTCCGACACCTGCACCAAATCCTTGAGCGACCATACAAGCATGTGCTGGATGATCTAGGGCTGCTACTGCCATTTGCCACTCAGCAGTCGATGAACAACCATAACTTGCTATTTTTCCATTGCACCATTCTTGTTTTTCCATCCAAGAAAACGCATCATAACCATCGGTTAATGGTACTCCAAGAATATCCCATTCACCCTCAGAAAAATACCTTCCTCTTTCATTTTGCACTACATATGCATAACCTCTTTTAACAGCCTCATAAGCACGTTGAGCGGTTCTTGTATTTTCTTTTCCATCTCCCCATCTGTTGAAATTATAGGGCGTTCTTGAAAAAATGATGGGGACTTTATAATTTGTTTTGGGTCTAAAAATATCGGTACACAGTCGGATTCCATCTCTCATTGGCATCATGACTTTTTCATCAATAATAGCAATTGAATCTAGTTTTTGCCAAATGTCTTCAGTTTGTGCTTCTATCTTAAAACTTAAGATGATGAATATCAGACAGTAAAAGAATTTAGTTTTCATCTTGTTGATTATGTGAAATGTAAAATAAGCATTCTGTGTAATCTAACAGGACTAATATTAGCAATTTTAAAAGGCAGATAGTATATTTCTTCATTTTTTTTGCGTCAAGCGCAAAATCGAAACTTATCTTTAGTATTTCGTTTATGAGTTATTTGGTCAAATATTTTGCAAGTAAGAGCATTTCCCTTCCAATCTCCATGACTTTTGAATCATAAGCAAAGCTTTCTTTTTCAGTATCATCATATTTTTTAGGATCTTCGTATCGTAAAGGGTATCGAAGAATGCTTTGCGTGATGACGGGACAATTTTCGTCTGCATGTGAGCACACCATTATACAAATCAGCTTATCTAATTGTAGTGATGGGTGATCTATCGTTTTTGAATAGAATAATTTGGAATTGTCTTTAGCGTTTAAAAAATCAGGCTTATGCCACTCATAAACTGTGTTAGATTTATCTTCTTTTATTGTCAATTCAAACCCAAACCGGGAGAGGGCCTTTACCATTCTAATATTAAAGTTGCTGACTTCTGTTCCTGCTGAATGTGTTTTTATATAACTGATATTATTGAATTCACATGCTGCACTTAGCCATATTTCTGCCAGTTGGCTTCTTCGGGAATTATGCGTGCATACAAATACCAAATTCAATGTATCATTTGCCTCTTTGAATAGCTTAATCTTTTCGGCAAGTATGATGAGTTGTTCCTTGCGATCTTTGCTTATGTTTGAAAATTCCTTTACTAGAGAATTTATATTGTTTAATAATCTATTCATTGTTCTGTCCTTAATTAAATGCCCACCTTATTGCTTCGTCTTTCTAGCAAAATGTTATCGTACCAAATGCCATTAAGCAGTCCAATCTTTTCTTTATATCCTATCTGCCTGAATCCACATTTTAAGTGTAGATGTAAACTCGCAATGTTTTGTCTGAAAATACTTGATTGTAATGTCCAAATATGATTGTCTTCACTTTCCTTAATAAGTGCTATCAATAACCTTTTGCCAATATTCTTTCCTCTTGAATTTTCAGACACATATATACTTACTTCGGCTACACCTCCATACACACACCGACTTGAAACAGGGATTAAAGCTGCCCATCCTAACATTTGATTATTTTCAAAGGTGGCGATTCTTCCAAAAGCAAAGTGTGATTGATTCCAATCATCCCATTGTGGGCTAGACGTTTCAAAGGTGGCAATTCCTGTTTTTATTCCTTGCAAGTAAATTTCTATGAGTTCAGTAAAATGCTTTTTTCTTATAGGCAGAATATCCACTCTAGCAGCATGTACCTCCTGGAGTACAAAAAGAAGGGTTCAACGAGGAAAGAGGTTTTTTTATCTTTTCACTAGGGATGCCACAATTATCTTTTGCCAAGCAATCTGTTTGCATATTTACCAATTGGAAGCCATTAGCAGCTTCTTCCAATCCAAAAATATTTATTGTTTCTCCTTGATACTGAACTTCTATTTCCACATCAGGTAAATCAATTTTATCCTCAGCCATAGTAACTATATTAAGCAGTTTCTCGCTCTCAAGTCTATGATCAATATCAACACTAACCCAGAGTTGTAGACTGACTTTTGTTTCCTCGCGGTATTTTCCGCCACAGTCAACAAATGATTTTTTATTAACACCTATTTCTGTCAAGTGATAATGGGCAGGAACCATTGTTCCATTAGGTAAATAGAAGTTAAGAGTTTTATTGTTTTGTAATAAGCTATTTTTTAATTCTGATATTTTCATGATGAATTTAATTTATACTTTGAAATTAGCAGCAATTGCTGATTTTTCGTGATCTAAGTAAAGTTTCTAGTGAATTTAGTAATTCATTAATGGTCTCTTTGTTTAAGCAATAGCATACTTTTGGACCATCGATCGTTCCTTGGATTAAACCGTTTTGTTTCAATTCTTTGAGATGTTGGGATATGGTTGATTGTGACAATCCAATCTCCGTAACCAGGTCGCCACAGATACAATTTCCTGTTTGTGTCAATTGCTGGAGTATTGCAACTCTTGCAGGATGACCTACTGCTTTTGCCAGTTGTGCTATGCGATTTTGACCCTCTGAAAAAATATCACTTTTTGTTATTCCCATTGCTTAATCATTATAACGCAATATTACGATAAAGTTTAGTTCAAATCAATAGCTTGTCAAAATTATTTTAAAAATTAACTTACTGTATATGACTAGTTATGTGGATAAGCACGGAATTTATCAAGTAAAAAACCGAATAGAAAATCCACGAGGATTTTCGTAAGTATACAAGCCAAGCAATTAATTATAAAAGTTATTGGCAATAGTCATTTTATTTTTTCGTGCGTTAATTTAATATCTTTAATTTCATAAACATTGGTTTTAAAACATTCCAATTTTTCAGGATTAAAGATGGCTATGTTGTAACCTTCCGAATTTAAAGAACTTTGATATTCCACACCGTCAAATCCCAAGGATTTTATAAATTCAGATATATATTGTGTTGGAATATAATCTAGTAATTGGTCTCTTTTTCTAATTGGCAAAGACAATTCTTTTTGCAGTGTTTGTATGAAAGGAATATAAATTAAATAATTTTCTATTTCTTCAATTTCAGACCAGTAAATTGGATCGTCTTTCGGATTTCGAAGGTTCAATATTTTAATATCTTCTTTAAGCTTAAATTCACCAACACTTACATAATCAAAAAGTGATGCTCTGGTTTCATACAATGACGTTTCAAGACTATCGGCAACATATAAATAAGAAATTCCTTTAGGGTTTGCTCTACCACTTAAAGCTAATTCGATTGGTGGATTCCCCATCTTTTCGCAAGGGAAACCGCTTTTATCCGAAACTCGACATCTAAAAAAAAATCTTCCTTTTTTAATATTTCTATAAAAACTCTCGTGAAGAAAAAATGTTTGTAGTTTTTTTAGGTCAATTGTATTTTGAATATGGTAACGATTGACAAACTTTATTTCTTCTTTAAACTCATTCCATACATTATGAACATCATTGGCTTGTGTTTCTAGAAAAGGCTTTAGTTTCAAGGAAACATTAATGTTAAAAATTGATTCGAAAGCTTCAAGTTCATCAGCAAAAATAGCTTTCAATAAATCAGTTGGATTTAACACAATTTCGCTAATCACATTAAAATCTTCCTTTAAAGATTCGGATATTTGAGAACTGGAATGCTCGTCAGGAACATAAAGGGATAATATGTTTCTAAAAAATGGCGATAATTCTCGTGCTGAATAAATTGAGGTATTTTTAGTTTTGCAGAAATCACATTTTCCTGTTCTATCATCACCATTAATAATACTAATTAGATATGAACTAGTAAAACAATTAACACAACAGTTCATAATTAAATGTTATTAATCATTAACTCAATGTGATTCATTATTGATAGTTTTTTTAAAGTTCCGAGTCCTGGGAAATGTCCTCTTTCTTGCAAATCTCTAAATTCATTAATAGCAGCAGTATTTAGATTGTTTTCGTTGCACCAAATGACCAATTTATTTATTGCTTCTGAAAATTTGCCACCAATATCTGCAACATCCTCATTAGAGTCAGAAACGAAATGTTTTACTTTAATTTGTCTATTGTCCAAATAACTCAAATGAATTGCTACTGCTCTTGGTAAAAACCCAGATTCTGAATAATTATCACCTATGGTTAAGAAATCAGAAAACCCAACAAAACCGTCTTGAATATAAAACCTGTATTCTTTTGAAAAATCACTTTCATGGTCTAAATAGTCTGCATTCCTAGATTGTTCCTCGAAATAATCATCTAGACTTACAAGAGTGTTAGCCTCAAATTCACGATAATATCTACGACTAGTTTTTTTGAAATATATTACGTTATAAACAATGTTTAATTGATTATTTAGTAACTCAATGTTTTGACTGTTTATTTCTGTTTTGTGTATTAATGTAATTCCGTTATAATTTAAATCTAAAACATTTATAAAATCAATTAATGCTGCAATGTTCCTTTCAGTTTTATAGTCGATTATAACTGCTAGTTGGTAGTTGATATAATTTGCTGGAATTGAAGAATTAATTATTTCAATAATTCTTTCATACTGTCTTTCTAAATCACCGACTCTTGGATTTATTATTATGTTAAAATTTGCGTTGCAATTTGTTAATTGAGCTAAAGTGGAAATTAAAGTGCTTGAAGCTTTGACTGGCTCAATAACTGGGGAAATTTTATTTAATTCCTGTGGGAATAGTGCACATAATTCTCTTAAGGCAATTAATTCAAATTGTTTGCCTCTTAAATATGGGAAATACATATTTTGCTGTTTTTATTAAGAAATGAGTTTAATTTTTCATACTCATTTTTTGAAAAATCCAATGTATAACAAATATGTTTTAGACTCTCTGGAATAACTTTTTCATGGATTTTTTTTGGATTAGAAATATTTCGAGATTTGAGTTTGTTAACCACCAATTTTTGAAACAATGAAACTTCAATATTTTTCGCTAGGGCTAAACACTCTTTGAAAATTCTTGTATTAGAAACTTCTGGCACAAAGTGGAAGTATTCGTCAATTATTTCTAAATATTCCTGCTTTCTTAAGGTTTTAAACAGTTTTTCATAACTAAAAGTAGCGACATTACTAGTTGCTTCTTTTAATGTTTTCAAAGCGTTTCTTGATGTTAATTCAATTATTCCAATTGTTGAATTATTATAAAGTTTAATTAATTTATTTACGTGTTTTGAACTAGTTACAATATAAACTTTGTCTCCAAATTGACAATAATCTACAATTTGCTTATCTAATTTTTCAAGATTATCAAGTTCAGTTTTTATTTCATAAACTATAGCTTCTCCATTTAACAAAACAAAATCTGCAATAGATTTTCCTATATTAAATTCATTTAAAGCAATTGTATTTTTTAAACTATATTTTTTTAGTAATAATTTATTAGTAAGTATATTTTTATATACATATTCATTTTTATAATTTTTTAATAGCGAATTATATATAAGATTGATTGCATCAAGATTTGTTGTAGAATTTGAAACTGTTGTATACTTTTTTAACTTGTAAAAGGTAGAGCGATAGTCATCTTCTCGCACAATCTTTTTGAAGTTAGAAGGCGAAATAATTTGAGATAAACTTCGTATTTTATTTAAGTCAATTACATTTTCCATTTAAAACAAAGTTACAAATTTAAAATTATGATTTTTAACTTACTATTGTTGCTTTCGAGTAAATTGTAATTATTACCAACAGAATTATTACACAATTCCCGTGCCGATGATTTTGCCATCTTCCATTTCGATAACGCGATCGGTTTTAGCAGCAAAGTCTTTATCATGGGTAACTACCAATAAAGATAGGCCTTGAGTATCGCTTAAATCTCTAAGTATATTGAATACGTTTTCAGAATTTTTAGTGTCAAGATTGCCAGTTGGTTCATCGCCCATAATAATATTTGGGTTATTGATTAGAGCACGAGCAATAGCCACTCTTTGTTTTTGACCACCTGATATTCTTGAAGCTTTTTTATAAGCTTGCTCTTCAATATCCAGAAGAGCTAATTTAGCCAATGCATCTTTCTTGATTTGGGCATATGGTTTTAATCCTAACTTCCTTGCGGGCATCATAACATTATCTAGTACTGTAAATTCAGGAAGCAAATAGTGAAATTGAAACACAAATCCAATATCTTCATTTCTTAATTGTGTTAATTCATTATGAGATTTACCTGTTATTTTATTCTCGTTGAAAAACAATTCTCCTTCATAGTCAGTATCCATAGTGGAAAGAATATAGAGTAGGGTAGACTTGCCACATCCTGACTTACCCATGATGCTAACAAACTCTCCTTTGTTAATAGAAAAATCAATATCCCTTAAGGCATGAAACAGTACTGGTTTGCGGAAATATTTATTAAGTGATTTTACTTCAAGAATCTTTGACATGGCATTTACTGTTTACGAATTATTTCAACAGGGTCAATGTTTTTTGCCCGTAAAGAGGGCAGGAATCCTGCAAGAAAGGTGGATATCAAAGCAAAGCATATCCCAATGATATAGAACTTAGGATTAAAATTAACTGGGAAGGTATCTACCGTTGGTAATGCTTCCGTTTTAAATGGAATATTGGAAATAACAATTGAAATCATATGTCCTAGAATTAATCCTAGTACGCCTCCAACTAAACCAATAACCATAGCCTGGCTTATAAAAATGTATTGAACATCCTTTCCAGAAAATCCGGTTGCCTTTAGTATTGCAATGTCATTCATCTTTTCATATATCAACATATTCAGAATATTATATATTCCAAATCCCGCAACGATTAAAAGGGTAATAGAAACTGCATAGGTAATCATATTTCGTATGCTGGTTCCAGTTTCAAACTGAGCATTTGCCGTTTTGATGTCTATTGCGGTTAAGTTGTATTTGTCTGAAATAAATTTAGACATCGGTTCTGCATTTTCAATTTCATATAACTTGACGTTGATGTCTGTTATATAATTGCTACCTTCACCAAGTAATTGCTGTGCCATAGCTAGATTGACATAGCTTTGAACATTATCGAATTCTGCAAGTCCACTTTGATAAATGCCTACTACCTTCAATGGGAAAGTTTGCCCTTGTGGTGTAACCAATTGAACCTTGTTTCCAATATTTATAGATAGTTTATTTGCAACACCAGCTCCTAAAAGTATTCCTTGTGGTGTTCGTATCAATT
This sequence comes from Saprospiraceae bacterium, assembly GCA_029262995.1. Classification (GTDB taxonomy): domain Bacteria; phylum Bacteroidota; class Bacteroidia; order Chitinophagales; family Saprospiraceae; genus RFSX01. The sequence continues at coordinate 52,866 of JAJCYH010000006.1, forward strand.
CTTCAGCCGAACCTTTAATTATATAATCACCAAAATTGAATAGTCTATCTTCTTCATATGGATCTATACCTGTTACATTGCCATTTAACTCTACAGAACTTGCTGTATAAAAGACTTTTGTAACTACTTCTGCACAAACACCCATTACACGATCGTCTTTTTTTAAATGATCCATTAATGTCTTACCGTTATGAATTCTTGACTGATTCTGTTTTGGCTTGATAGACTTGATTACATTAAAGGTTTCTGCAAAGGAAGCCGATTTATCTATTGCCTGTATTTTTGAAGGTTTAATTTCATTATATATATGTATATGTGGTGTCCTGTTCAGGATCAACCCATCTAATAGTCCATTTAAACCAGTCATGAAACTAACGAGGATTATGAAAGTGCCAATGCCGAATGTAACGCCAAGAGCAGCGATACTGCTTTGTTTGATTCTAGAGAGAAGATGCGTTTTAGTAATGTCGAATATTAATTTCGTGTTTTTCATCCTCTAGGGTTTGATCAGTTGTGTACTGCTGTCAATACCTGAAATAATTTCGACAAGTTCAATGTTTTTCTGACCAACTTGGACAACATGCTTCTTGTTGTTAATATCTGTTACCTTGTTTTCGTTGTCAAGATATTCTAATGGGATCGTTAATACATTGGTCTTTTGTTCGATAATAATATTTGCCTCACCCGATAATCCTGCGTATAATTTTTCTGGTCTTGTAAGAAATTGAGCTTCAACTTGGAAACTTAAGTTTCTTAAATTTTTACTAGGATAGACCTTTATTATATTAGCCTTATAGGTTTGATTCGGATAAGCGTCAAGGCTTACTATTGTTTTTTGTCCTAACTCTATCTTTGCGATGTCTATTTCATCGATTTGCATTTCAACGATAAACTCGCTTTTATGGCCTAATTCTGCTAAGGCTTCTTGCCTAGAAATCATCTCACCTTCTTCCTTGTTAAGTTTATAAACTTTAGAATCACCTTTTACTTTTACGATATAGTCCTGAAGCAAGGATTGTGAGCGTTGAACATTTATCTGCGTTTGTTTTAATTGATTTTTAAGCTCAATTTCGAGTTGCTTCTTTCTCTCCCCAGATGAAAGTAGATTTTCAATGCATATTTCATATTTCAGTTTGGTATTGTCCAATTCTGCTTTAGAGCCAATGTTTTTCTCCCATAGATTTTTAAGTCTGGAATAGTTTATTGAATCTGTGATACATTGCGCTTTTAGGTTTTTAATCTCACTTTCAATTAAGCTTAGTTGGTTACTCTCTCCTTTTAATTTTGATTCTGCAAGTTGTCTCTGTAACTCAAAAGATTTGACATCATAATTTTCACGCAGTGGCTTGATATAAGCAATAATATCGTTCTCAATGAGGGTATCTCCTTCTGTAACTTCGAGCTTGTTAATAATGCCGTTAACTTCTGGAAAAAGCAAATAGTGATTTTTGGGTTGGACAATTGCTGATGCATAAACAGAAATGGTCATATCTCTCAATGTTGGATTGATAGAAAGCTTTTCTTCATTGCAAGCACCGAGGAATAATATCCCTATGAAGAAACTTAAAAGAAAGACTTGGTTATGCATATTTCTATTTTGCATTATTTTATTAAATTAGCAATTAGCTTAAAACTGTATAAATTCCAAATGACTTGCATCATCTTCGTAACTGAGTTTGGTGCGATATTCTATTAATGATCATTCAATAATTTCTTTATTGTTGAAGATGGCCTTAGTCTTCAATAATGTATAATTAGTTATGTTTTTATAAATTACCCATCTTTATGGAAACAAATATTGAAGATACGTGGTTTAGATTACATTAAATAACTAATAAAAAAGATGAAAAACAGTTTAAATTTATTTGCATTTACATTTTTATTATCTATTGCAGCTTGTAATAATGCTCAAAAAAGCAATGATGCAGAAGATGTAAAGGATATTGAAAAATCTATAAGAGGTGAGGAGTTAAGTTATTCTACTGATTCCACCAATATGAATGGATATATTTCCTATGATGCTAATCAAGAAGGAAAGCGTCCAGGCGTTCTGGTTGTTCACGAGTGGTGGGGTCATAATGAATATGTACGGCAAAGAGCTGATATGTTGGCGGATCTGGGTTATGTTGCACTTGCCGTGGACATGTATGGAGATGGCAAACAGGCCAATCACCCTGATGATGCAGGCAAGTTTGTTCAAGAAGTTGTTTCTAATATCGATGAAGCAAAGGCGAGGTTTGAATCAGCTATGACGGCATTAAAATCTAATGAAAATGTAGATCCCGAAAGAATTGCTGCAATTGGCTATTGTTTTGGTGGATCCGTAGTTTTGTCTATGGCAAATGCAGGATATGATTTGGATGCCGTTGCAGCCTTTCACGCAGGAGTAGCACTACCCATTCCTCCTTCAGAAGATATTATGGCAAAAATTCTTGTTGCTAATGGTGCTGATGACCCATTTATTCCTAAGGAATCCATTGTGGCTTATAAAGCACAAATGGATAAGGTAGGCGCTAATTATGAGTATGTCACTTATGAGGGAGCCGTTCATGGGTTTACAAGTCCTATGGCTGATTCATTGGGAGTTAAATTCGAATTACCACTCGCCTATAATGAAAAAGCAGATACAGATTCCTGGAACAAGCTGAAAGAATTGCTTTCAAGTGTATTTTAGTTTCAAGAGGATATAATAATTTTAAGAGGCGTTCATTTTTATGGACGCCTTTTTTTTGAACATATTTTGTACTTATTTATATTTCGTTCATAATTTGCATTGAATGAATTACTTATTTTTTTGAGTTCTGTATCCCCCAATATAGATTCTCTAATTTTATAGATTAATAAATTTTTGATAGAAGCTTGTAGTTTATGAGTTTTCTTAATATCAAAGCAATCTTGGAGAAGCATAAATTAGTCTTCTTCAATATTAAAGTAGTTTCCATGTTTTATAAATAGCTTAGGGTTAATTCTTCTTTTATCTTTTGTTATAGCATTTATTGTTTGTGGATATTCTTGAATTGACTTGGTTAAATCGATAGCTTTGATGTTTCTCTTATCAAGTTCTCTTTTTAATATTGCACCTGGGTGAATTCCGTTGACGAGCACTAGTTTGTAATTAATATAATTAAAAAGCCTCACAATTATTCACGGGGCTTTTGTTTTGTTGTAAGTATTGTTTTGCTTTAAGCAAAAATTAATTTTCGCTATTAGGGTAATCAGTATAACCCTTTGGACCTGGTGTATAAAAGGTACTTTGGTCATATTCAGCCAATTCAATATTATTTTTCATCCTGTTAACAAGGTCAGGATTTGAAATAAATGGCTTTCCAAATGCAACCAGTTCCCCTAAATCGTTTTCCAAGGCTGCTTCAGCTTTTGATTTGTCTAAGCCTCCACTGATGACCATGGTGCCGCCAAAAGCTTTTTTCATTTTTTGCTTTAACGAATTAGGTACTTCCGGAGCTCCCATTGAGGAGTGATCAACAATATGCAGATAAGCTAGACCCAGCTTTCCCAATTCCTCTGCCAAATAGACAAAGCATTCATCAATACCTTCAAATATTTCCATATCGTTGAAAACACCGTAAGGAGACAAACGGATTCCTGTTTTATCTGCACCAATGGCATCGCTTACTTTTTTTGCCACCTCAATGGCAAAGCGTACTCTATTTTCGATCGGTCCACCATATTCATCATCACGTTTGTTTGATGCGGCATTGATAAATTGGTCAATCAAATAGCCATTTGCGCCATGCAACTCAACACCATGCATTCCAGCATAAATTGCATTTTTAGAGGCTTGAACATATTCTTCAATAGCTTCGTGAATTTGCTTTTGTGTCATAGCTTGAGCTAAAGGGTAGTCAAGCATTCCTTTTCCATCTACATACATCTGTCCAGACATTCCTACGGAGGATGGTGCAAGATGCTGTCCACCTTGTGGCAAATTGCCTGGATGTGTCACTCTGCCGGTATGCATAAGTTGCATGAATATTTTTCCTTCTTTTTCATTTACAGCTTCAGTGACCTTTTTCCATGCCTCTGTTTGTTTTTTTGAATACGCACCAGGAATTCTAGGATATCCTAATCCATTTGGAGATGGTGAAACACCTTCTGTGATGATTAATCCCGCATCATCCCGCTGACCATAATAAATAGCCATTAGATCATTTGGCATATTGTCAATGGCTCTTGATCTTGTCATTGGTGCCATTACAATTCTGTTCTTCAATTCTATTTCTCCTAATTTGTACTTTGAAAAGATCATGTTTTTATTATTGTTACTCATTATTAACTAGGATTGCACTTCTTAGTTCACTGAGAATAATAAAAGCTTAATTTGTCTGTATCTTTAGATCAATAATTGATCTCCTATGAAATTTATTTTTTTAACTGCTTTAATATTAACTACTTATTTTGGAATAGTTGCTCAATCTTCAGATTCTATGAACCGTTCTCGCAAATGGTTGTCCTCCATTAATGTCATTGATGCTTACAGATTTCAGGATAGAACTGAATTTAGCAGACTAGGATTTGAATACCAACTAAACCATACTGGATCATCCAAAATTGGGTTCCAGCTTAGTTTTTCATATTTTTATTTTAATAGAATGGACTTTACCAGTATTCCTTTGATGATTGGTGCACATTATCATTTGAATGATTCCGATAAATATGCGTTTCGTGTTTTGTTTAAGGTGGGGCCATCTGCAGGTATAGGTAATGATTATGCAAGTATTTTTATAGCAACTGAAACTGGATTGCAGATCAGTACTTTGAATCATAAGGGCTTGATTGCAAATATCAGTTGGGCCAATACTTTAGCTTTTCATCCTAGTCACTTTGCTTTTATTAAGGCAGGTATTGGTTATGTGTTTTAATATTACTTTTCGGTAACATCTTATAGTGTAAATTCTAATTTACAATTTATCAAGTTACTATAATTCAGGGTTCACCTTCAAACTGAAAACTGAAATATTTCTTCATCTCTTAGGAATAATTCTTTCTGAATATTCTTTCCAAAACTTTAGTATGTCAAAAGCACATCTCTCAATGTATTGAATATCAGCCACTTTGATGTCTGCTAGGATTGACTTTAAGACAATAGCGCAATATGTGTTTTTAGTATTATTCTGATTTTCTGCTTGGTTGGTATGAAATAATTGTTTGTTCGTCTATGTGAAGTAACTTCCTATAATAAACTATCGTTTTATATGTAATTACTTTGATATCTAACAAAAAAAAATAAATAAGATGAAAACAATTAAGTCTTTACTCGTGGCCTTTATTATTTTATTCTGTTTTGTAAATTCTACATTTGCAGAATCAAAAAAACCAATATCAGTTAAAGATGTTGAGAAAGTGGTGAAGGAGTATGTGAATCATTCATTTATTGATTCTCACGATGGCAATGCGGTTGTCATTACCAATTTTATTATAAAGGAGAATGGAGAAAACTTTGCCATTGATTTTATGGTAGATGAAAATGATCAGGTTTTTATCTTATCAATTCAAAGTGAAGAAGAATACTATAGAGTTGATGACCACTATAATGCTAAGTTTATTAAAAGCTATAGTGTACCGGTCTCAACTATTCTATAAAATAAATAACACATAGTAGATTTTGAATTCATAGCTGAAGTAGTGAGATTGCTTCAGCTATTTATTTAGGATAGCAAAGAATAATTAACTAGCAAGGAAGTTCCATCTGTCCACTTTACCCACCCTGTATTGAGCATATTGAATCCTTCATCATACAAATGAACTTTTAGCCAATGGTTTTTAAATGCCACATGCTTCAGAAGCTTGTAAGGTGTAATTACATTGGCAGCATTATCAAGTGGATTTATTTTGCAATTTAATACTTCACTTTTTTAGCTTCGATGCTATAAACATTAAGAAGGAATTCAGGCCAATAAATAATTTTTCCCTGATCAGAGGGAACACAAAAGGAAGCAGAATTTTGTTTGTTGACTTCATTTTCTACATAAGCTCCATAGTTAGTTATTATTTTAAACAAAAGAATTTCATAATCCAATTTTAGGTGTGAAGGGTATAGCCATGGAGGTGCCTCTTGAATATCAAGCTGACCAACAGAATTTTTGTAACAAACAATGCTATCTATAATTTGTGATTCAGTGTCATTGCAATTGTTTACAAACTGAAGTATAGATGAATAGGAGAGATGGGGTGCAAAATAGCTTAGTCCCATTTCATTTTGGTTACTATTTCTTTTTTCACATACTATTTCTTGTTTACAGGTTTTTTGCATTATGCTTGTAGTCGGAAAAAGAGATAATATGTTTAGGCTTCCAGATCCAAATGGTTGCGTGGTTTGTTTTTTGGGTTCAGGAGAATGTAAATTTTCTTTTTTAGCCTTTTCTTGCTGCCTTTTATCAAATAGATATTTGGTCATGCCTACTAAGGCGATAACACCGATCAGCAATACGATGTTTAGCCTTACAATTAATTTCTTGTTTGTGAAATAGCTTAGTGCCAATGAGCTGCATAGGCCAATAAAGCTTCCAACGAGACCATAGAAAAATACAATAGCGCCTCCTGCCAGCATTTGACCTTTCCCTGCACCAGTTAATTTGGCGATATAAAGACCAGCGATAAAACTAAATATCATTGCCAGTGGATATAATATCAAACTGTATGGTTTTAGCATTCTATGTGTCATAATGAGTTTCTTTACATCTAAGTTAATCAACTTACCCTTTTGTATAATCCCTTAAAGTCGGATAATCATATCTAGCGTCTCTATGAGGAGCGAACAGATATGCTGTGATCATCAATGTTATACGCTGGCTTTATAGTATACTTTTCACTTTTAAATATAAGTTCCCAATCATTATCGCAATTCCAAAACTCAATAGTGTACCGATCAATATATACTCTGTTAATTTTCTGTCTACAGAGTCTTTTAAGTCACCAAATCTAAATACAGATTTAGCTACTAACAGAAATCCTATTCCTTGTAAATTTCCGCTCATAATAAACCCAGATACAAACAATCTTTCTAAAACTCCAATATAGCTTCCTGCGTTAGATAGAGAGTCGTCATCTCCATCTTCATTTTCTGGATGCCATTTTGATATTATCACTTTTATAAAATGTGAACTCACTGTTGTAATTAATAGTATTGCCAAAACGAATAGCATTATTTGATTATGGCTTATTCCTTGAACAGTTTTCGCAATCCATGGAGAATAATAGTCAGTAATTGTTACGATCACTCTGATGTGCATTAATTGATCAATTATAAATACAACTCTTTTGTTTTTGTTGTCTTGATTATAGAGCTTCCATGCATCAATGATTTAATGTGACCCTACTAATAAACAGATACTCTTCCAGTATTCTGTTGACATTGTTATTGCAAATGTTAATATTCCATGTGTCAGTACATGGAAGTATAGCTGTTTTGAGTTTAATTTCTTCTCTTGTTTATTCTTTAGTGTTTTTTTCGTTTGCAGTAAAAAATCACCAATGAAATGTGCAATTAAAAATTTTATAAATAATATCATTGTTGATTTATCTTAATATTTAATTGTTCTATAAAATAGAATTGCAATATTTTAATTTCATCATAACCTGCCCTATTCAAACTCTCGCTTATTGTACTTTGAGATCTATTTAATTTTTTTGCAAGTTCAGTCTGAATCAAGTCGGAATGTTTTATCGCTTCAGTTATAATTTTTGCTGATGTAGATGTCCAATTATCTATTGTTAATGAGAGTAGTCGTAAACTCAAATTCCACTGTTTGTCAAAATCTTCCCAAGGTGTTTTAATTGCTAACCGCCTTTTTTTTAATTTCTCAAAACAGATTCCAGAATTGGTATATGCTTCTCCATTTGATTCTGATATTCTACCTGTCCTAAACTGTTGCTTCCCTATGCCAATTGCAATCCTAACATCTAAATTTTTATTTCGCTTTATACTTGCTTTTATTTCTATTGCCGTTTGGAGTGCTTCATGAGGTTTAACCTCTAATTGAAACATGTCTCCTCTAAAGATTTCGCAGTTATTTGGAGATTTGCCCTTTTCATTAAGAATTAACTTTAGGTTTTTCAACCATTTTGTTGCATCACTTTTCCTTGATCCAATTATATCTCCTGTTATTATGGCTATCGTTTGATTTCTCATTGTTTGATTCATTGTTTTGAACCGATAAGCAAATATATCGACTTTTAAACCGATGATCAAGAATATCGTCTTTAGAGGCGATAATTGAATTAATCGTAATTTAAGCCGATAATTTAATTTAGAGGCAAGATTGCTTGCCTGCTGATAGCTAAGTATATAACAAGAAAGCAGCATATTAAAAAAAGCTTTAGTTTTGCGGCTGCATTTTTCAAAAAGAAGCTAAAGAATGATAGTAGAGGCAATGGTGCGATGAAGAATACTTATTGGTACTCACCCCAACGAATAAAGTAGAACCACAAATTATATTTTAAGATTAAAAAACAAAGCTGGAGAACGGCTTTAAGTATATAATATATATAAATGAACAAGTATTTAAACCTATTTGATTTTAAGCAAAAAGTAGATTACAGGATCGAAATATTATCAGGACTTACCGTTGCATTGGCTTTGGTTCCTGAGGCGATTGCTTTTGCTTTGATACCTGGATTTTCTCCATTAACAGGACTTTATGCTGCCTTTGTTTTGGCGCTTGTTACCGCTATTTTGGGAGGTCGTCCTGGGATGATTTCTGGTGCTACAGGTGCTGTTGCTGTAATTTTTGTTGGTTTAATTCTTGAATTGAAGAGACACTTTCCAGGCATAAACCCTCAAGAGATATTGCATTATGTATTTGCCACGGTAATTATTGCAGGATCTATTCAGATTCTTGCTGGGGTATTACGATTGGGTAAATTTATAAGACTGGTTCCACATCCAGTCATGTTTGGATTTGTAAACGGATTGGCTATAATAATATTCATGGCTCAGTTTCCAAACTTTTATGTCAAAGGCACCAATGATTTATTAAGTGGAATGTCTATGTTTTCTATGTTAGGGCTCACGATGTTGACTATGGTGATTATCTGGGGCTTCCCTAAAATTTCAAAGGCAATTCCTTCATCATTATTGGCTATAGTTGTTGTTTCTGCAATTGTGTTGGGATTTGGTATAGAAACTTTAACGGTAGCAGACACCATGAATGCAGGGGAAAGTATCAAGGGTGGATTTCCTCCTATCAGTATCCCACAAATTCCATTTACATTAAAGACACTACAGATTATACTTCCATATGCGGGTATTGTAGCTGGTGTTGGTTTGATTGAAAGTTTGTTGACTTTAAATATTATTGATGAAATTACTGAAACAAGAGGAAGAGGGAATAAAGAATGTGTAGCGCAGGGAGCAGCTAATATATTATCGGGGTTTTTATCAGGGATGGGGGGTTGTGCAATGATAGGTCAGAGTCTGATCAACATCTCATCTGGCGCACGAGCGCGATTATCTGGCATAACTGCCGCTATTATGCTATTGGTCTTTATTATGTTTGGTTCAGGACTAATCGAGCAATTGCCGATGGCTGCTTTAGTAGGGTTAATGTTCATGGTTGCCATAGGTACTTTCGAATGGGCTAGCTTCAAGACTTTTAAGAATATGCCTACTTCGGATGTCGTTGTAATGGTGTTAGTGACTTTAATTACAGCGATCACCCATAACTTAGCAATAGCAGTTTTACTAGGTGTAATAATTTCAGCTTTGGCTTATTCATGGGAAAATGCCAAGAGGATACGTGCTAGAAAACATATCGATGAAAATGGAGTAAAGCATTATGAAATTTATGGTCCTTTATTTTTTGGATCGACAGCTTTGTTTGCTGAGAAATTCGATCTTCAGAATGATCCTGATGAAGTTATTATAGACTTTCAGGAAAGCAGGGTAGCGGATATGTCAGGTATTGAAGCTTTGAATAAGTTAACAGAAAGATATGCAAAGCTTGGTAAAAAAATACATTTAAAGCATCTTAGCAAGGATTGTCGCAGACTGTTAATAAATGCAGATGATATTATAGAAGTTAATGTTATGGAAGATCCTACCTATAAGGTTGTAGTTGATAAGTAAATTATTTAGCTATTTTATTGGTGACGACATTGCGTTCACAATAATTGATGATCTTTGATGCGAGATCAATCCCTGTAGCTTTTTCAATACCTTCAAGGCCAGGAGATGAGTTTACTTCCAAAACCAATGGACCGGAAGTAGCTTGAAGCATATCAACGCCTGCAATACCTAAACCCATAGTCTTTGCTGCAGTCAAGGCTGTTTCTCTTTCATCATCTGTTAACTTGATGATACTTGCTGATCCTCCACGATGTAAATTGGATCGAAATTCACCTTTTTTACCTTGTCTCTTCATTGCGCCTACGACTTCACCGTCTACGATGAATACTCTGATATCTGACCCCTTAGATTCTTCGATAAATTCTTGTACAATTATTCGGGCTTTCAATCCATTAAACGCTTCCATTACGGAACTTGCGGCGTTCAAAGAATCTGCCAATACAACCCCAAGGCCTTGAGTTCCTTCGAGAAGTTTCATAATTACGGGGGCTCCACCTACAGTTTCTACAACGTGTTCAACATTTTTAGAAAAGTTGGTAAATATAGTCTTGGGTAAGCCCACACCTGCTCTTGCCAAAAGCTGTAAGCTTCGCAGTTTGTCTCTCGACCTTACCAAAGCCTGAGATTCAATTGCACTGAATACGTGCATCATTTCAAATTGCCTAACGACAGCAGTTCCATAAAATGTTACTGAGGCACCTATTCTTGGAATGATAGCATCAATATTATTAATGTAATGTCCCTCATAATATATTTTTGGATTCTTTTTTTCGATCTCAATATTACACTTCAGATGATCCAATACGCGAATATTGTGTCCTAGATTTTTGCCAGCTTCTACTAATCTTCTTGTGGAGTAAATGTGAGGTTCTCGGGATAATATAACGATATTCATGTTATGGGTTTATTTTTTTTTGGTATGACAAATCTGTTTTGGATGGATCAACAATAAACTTTCCTACAAGGAATTTACGTCCTATTAATATTGGAAATCTCATTTCTCCTCTTTCACTTAATGAAAGATTAATGACATAAGTTTTATCAAAGATTGTAATTGAAGACTTGATGATGTATCTTTTTTCTACAGTTCCAAAAGAATTTTTAATTCTCTTTTCAGTAAAATTTTCTTCTAAAAAGATCTTCTTATTGTATTGTTTATGCGTTGGATCTAGCAAACTGAAACGCAGAATGTACTTTCCATCTTGCTTTTTCTTTTCAATCTTACGACAGTGTATTGCAGAAGTATAGGCACCTGTATCAACCTTAATGTCGATATTCTCTAAGCCTAATTTTTTAAAATCAGCTTTATCCCTTCTACCTATTATTTTCTTTTTTTTCAACGGGCTGCTTTGGTAAGAACAATGGCTATAAAATGCTTAATTTTCAACAAAACTAACCAATTAGAATTTATCATTTGAAAAATATTATTTTTAAAAATAGCTAGACTTAAACGGTGCTATTGTTCTTATTCTTCTATAAATCTAATTAGTTGACTGATAGCACGGTCTGACTGTTCGTCTAACCAGAAGACGTGCCCCCAGGCGTTATCAATTCTTATTAATTTGGCGTCCGTAATTCTTTTGTTAGCATATTCTGCATGCTCAATGGAAACAGCCTTATCAATTAACATTTTTGTCATTAAAGTGCAGTTGATTCTAGAATTACTTATATTAAGCTTGCATTTAGTTACTCTTCGTTCCTTCGTTTGTTGTTGACCCACAGTTGATTAGCTCGCTTAGATTCGAAATAAAATTATAATCGATGGTAAGCAATAAGAACTTTAATAATATTGCCGATAATGACTATTTTGAATTAGAATCCTCTGTTCCTTTTGGTGACAGCATGATTTGGCAGTTGAATAGGGACTATTACCAGCAAAGGGGAATAGAAGCATGGTCCAAAGATGGACTTCCTCATCACCTTACAAGTAATGCAAAGATTGGACTTATTTATGCTGAGATTATATTGGGATTATTGAAAGACCTTGCAGCAAAGAACCAAACAAATGAAAAGGTTTATGTACTGGAATTAGGTGCTGGTCATGGCAGGCTGGCTTTCCATATTTTAAGAAGCTTGGAACTGTTGATTTCTAACGAAAGTATTGCTTTGCCATCATATTGTTATGTGCTTAGTGATATAGCGGAAAAAAATCTAGAATTTTTTCTTGGACATCCTCAGTTTGCAGATTATATAGAACGAGGCCTATTGGATATAAGCTATTATGATGCAGTTAAAAGTGACGAAATTTATTTGCGCAAAGCTGATAAAGTAATTAAAGAGGGTAATCTTGAATCGCCATTAGTCGTAGTTGCTAATTATTTTTTTGATTCGATATCTTCAGATTTATATTTTTTTAATGATGGCTTGTTGTATGATTGCTCTCTTTCTTTACAGATGGATGAAGAATTTAAAGATATGAAAGCAAGTGAGATTCTTGAAAAATTAAAGTTTCAGTTTTTACTTCATCTGCAGAATAGAGATTATTATAGTAATGTACTTAATAATGAAATATTGGAAGAATATAAAGATATTCTATTAAAGGCATATATGATGTTTCCACATACAGGTATGCTTGCCCTTGAGCGGCTAAAGAGACTTTCCATAGGGGGTATGATATTATTAAGTATGGATAAGGGTTTTCATGAGCTTCATGAAATGGAAAGTGCACCCGAACCTAATATGTCATTACATGGTAGTATGTCATTCTCAGTGAATTACCATGCTTTAAGCCGTCATTGTGAAAAGAACAAGGGTTTGGCATTGCTGCCTGACGAATCTAATTTTCATTTGGTGTTGGCATGTTTATTATACGTAACTGATTATTCTGAATTTAGTGAGACTAAAAAAGCATATAAGAAGTACGTTAGTGATTTTGGTCCAGATGATATAAATACAATAAAGCAATTCTATTATAAGCATGCTGTTGGGCTTAACATTCCAGAACTTATTTCAATCGTTCGCTTGTATGCTTATGACTCTATGTTGTTTATGCGATTATTGCCAAGATTAAAATTTCTTATTGGGACAGTAAGCTTTAATGAACGTATACGAATTAACCAGGTAATGAAAAAGGTATGGAAGGAGCATTTTAATATTAATGAAGAAAAAGATATTTCTTTTGAAATGGCGGGTATTAATTATCAATTGGGATACTACGAAGATGCCTTGTTTTTTTTCTCTGAATCTGAGAACCTTTATGGTATTACTGCAGATGGCATATATAATAAAGCCTTATGTTACTATCAACTGAGACAGGATAATTTGTTTGCTGAAGCAATTAGTCAATCCAAAAGTTTGTTCCCTGGGTTTAGTAATATTGATAAACTGGAACAACTTGACTTGAGAGCCAAGTAATATCTTCTTGAAGGACAGTATAATTATTGTTTGATAATCTTTTTTGTTCCTTTTTCTGTGATTTTCATGCTCATAATTACTATAAATTTGTTGTAAATATGTCTTTTTCTTTAAGGGGCTAAAACTTCTATCAAACCAATTGAATGAACAGAAAGGGCTTCTTGAATTTCTATCTCCTCACTGTTATTTGTATCAAATCAATCATTAATAGACAAGGGCTTAATTTGATACTTTGAAAATAGATCAATTGAGCATGAGTGATATTTGTTCCTAATTATAGAATGCTTGTTACAAGAAATATGTGATTGAGTAGCTTGTTCATAGAGTAGAAACTTGAAAATGATAATTTACTGTAAACTTTCTATTGGTTGAGCTCATTAAATTCTTGCCAGCTGAGATACTCTATGGATTTGGAAGGGGATAGTATGTTTTTAGCCATTGCACTCCCAAGATGTTCAACTTTAATGCCTCTGAATTTTTTAAGTGGTCCAAACATCAATGTTGATAATAGTGGCCATACTTTTAAAATTATAGCTTGAGAAAATCCATATCTGTTTTTTGGAGTAAGAATCATGGAGGGTTGAAAAATGCTTAATCTATCAAATTCTAGTTTTTCAAGAGCTGCGTTTAATTCGCCTTTTATACGCAAGTAAAATGAAGCCGATTTAGGGTGAGTGCTAATGGAAGATAGTAATTCGAAGTGAGATATGCCTTGTTGTTTGCATGCTTTCGCAAAATCTAAAACTGCTAATTTATCCACTCTTACAAATTCTTTTTTACTTACTTTACTTGGTTCACCTATTCCTAATGTGCAAATGGCTACATGATGTCCATATAAAATATTATTGTAGGTGCTGGGATTAAAAATATCGATTATATGTTGTTGGACTTTATAATCTTTGATGCTATTGAGTTTTCTTCTGCCAAGAATAGAAATTTTATCCACATTCTCTATCTGAAGTAATTTTTTCAATACTTGAGTACCTACGGCGCCTGTTGCACCTAGCATTGCTACGGATATTTTCTGATTTATCATTCTGTTGAAGCACTTTTGGATACAGTGTAATAGTACTTTTCAAGATTGCTTTTTAAAACACAAAGAAGTCCCAGTATCAGTACCCAGCAATTTAAACCTAAATGAAAAAATTCCTCAAATAGAACTTTGTTCTTTACAGGAAAGAAAAATTTAAGCGACATGAAAATGACGCTAAGGACAATAAGCACAAGAATGTAAATAAAGACGACTCTATTCATTCTTTGTACTTTCTTTTTAACTTTAAACCTGTTTTTTTCATTTGCAGACATTTTGGAAATGTCACGAAAACTGTCCAAGCCTAATTGAATGCCTGCAAGAAAGACTACGATCCCAATAAGAGTAATTATATTTAGAGGTAAGGCAAATAAGATATAGCCAATAAGGATGACCTGAGCTGCCATAAACAGCCACTTTAAATGACTCAATTTGTGTAGTCTAGTCTGGCTGTTCAATTTTATTCGATAATTTTATTTTTGTAAATGAGAATATCTTAAAACTTGATTCATCTGGCGGACCTGAAACAAGTTCTAATTTTGTTTCAGGATACAAATGCATTATTGTTGTTGCAAAAGTAAATCCTCTTCCATTGTTATTATTAGATCGACAGATAGGATGAACTCCATTTTTTTTGGACTTAAGCGTTTTCTTTATTAATTGTGTTCCTTGTATTTCTGGGCTAGATAGATTAGATTCCAATGTCATTAGTCTTTGATAACTGTTAGAGTTCCAGGGTTTTTTATCGTTTTCTAAGTCAGGATTGTATTCTTCAAACCATGGCTTGATGTCGTTATTGACTATTGGATGATTGGTGTGATAAACGGCTCCATTATTATTCTGGGGTTCAAATCTAACTACTTTGTTGGCTGAAGCTTCGAAATCATACACTTCGCCTTTAATGCCGATTATGTAGTTTTGTCCAGACGCATGGTTGACCGATTTGATGAAACTTAATATTTCAGCTTTATCTGTTGAGTTGATAATTTTTCTGATGACAAAAGCTACAGGCAAACCGGTAGAATTTGCGTTAAGCTGCATTAAGGTATTTACACATACACCAACACCAGTTTCATTTAGTCCATTCAATGCTATTAGACCAGGATAGGTGAGTATCAGTTGTTCAGGTCTTGCGTCGGTTTTATTCAATTTCATTAAGACCTGGAACCCATCTGTGTAATTTTCAAGATCCATATTTTGTGCAATATAGCTTGGTGATCCACCTTGAGATGGGATACCTAATCCACTGCAATGATGATTATTTAGATTGTTTAGGTACACCCAGAATTCATCCAGCAGGTTGAGTACAAAAACGTCATTGAAATTTTGCTCAGCACCAGCAGCTATGCCTTTAATTTCTTCATACAAATCAGGCGTCCAGTCCTTAATCGTTTTATCAAATTTTGCATATTCAAAGAAGTTTTTAACTACTTGATCAGCATCTCTTTTTAAGGATTTTGTGGTATTGTTTTTCCAAGCTGTAATGATAGCATCTATTTCATTTTTTAATTCTTGTCCGTGTTGAAATCCTAATTCAAAGCCTACGCCTTGCAAAGATATTTCCTTGAGCTCTCTTATATTTTGGGAGAAAGCGCCTATTTGTAAAAAGGAAAATAAAAGTATGATTGATAAAATTCTCATGTTTAATAATTTAATCAATTATTACTGGGGCTTAAGATATGGCGTAATCCATTGTAAAGGTTTTGCTCTAGGATGTCAAGTTTTCCATCTAATAGGTACATCTTTTTAATATTGGTGAACAGTCTTTCTATTTCATCTGTCGAGTAGCCAAATTTTTTCACTGTAGCAACTATTTTTTGTACACTTTGATAGTCATTACTGTTGTCAAATTCCTGATGAAGACGATTGTAAGTTTCTTCATCAATGATATTTTTGATAAATTCCGTTTCCGTTTTGGTTTCAACAAAGTCTGCATTGGCACAAAAAATAAGAATGTAAGCTTTTAACTCTTGCCTTGTCCAGTTGGTACTGTAATCACTCATTTAATATCGTTATTTCTTTTAAAAATAGCATTTATTTTGCTTTCACGACACTATTGATTTGAATCCATCAGCCATTGGGGTCTTCAATTAAAAATTGTTAAATCCGAACAGGACAAATATGTTCATTTAATATTTACATGTCAATTGAAAAAGCTTAAGATATCAGGTTATTGATATATGCCTTCTAGAAATGATTTAATCAAAGCTGCATGTTCAGTTCGGTAGTGCTTTCTTCCTGAAATGATAATTTCATAATATTCTTCGATTTCATTGATATACATCATGCCATATTGATAATACAGCTTGATTCCGCTTTCATCTGCCATAAAAACTTGGCTGATAAAAGGGTGGTCATTGATATTAAGTTGGAGCATTTCTTCGATTTGGTAACCATTATAATTATTGACTGCTTGTGGGAATCTAGACTCAAAAGCTATTTTCATTATATCGGCACCAGATTCACCGCTACTTTTAATCATTTTTGAAGGGGTAGTAGTGACTGTTATGATAAGATGATCCTTATATCTTAATTTGAGTACTTCATCTCTACTCGGGTTATGATTTACTTCATCAAACGCAGGTGGTATGATAAAAGGCTTTTGTTCAGTAGAACACGATGATAAGAGGTAAGCAATACCAAATAAAAAATAAAGAAATTTAGATTTTTTCATCAGACTAAAATAAGAAAAGCTGGGCGTAAAATTTATAGATTGACTTAAAATTGCAAAATTTGGATGCTGTTATTAATGCTGCTGAGGTATAAGTGAAAATTTTCTTTTGTAAGCTCAAGGGTTGCTGAATTATCATTTGGATGGAAAGTCACTAATTCAGCTTCGTAAACTTCTTGATCTATATATAGCAAGACTTTAGAGTGTTCATCATTTATTAAGCCAAATGGAGATACAGATCCTGGCTCAACACCTAGGTATTTAAACATACGTTTAGAGCTACCAAAACTGAGTCTGTCGTTAAGCAAACTATTAAATAATTTGAGGTCTACAGGTTTGGTATTGGGCAAGACAAGTAAGAAATGTCTTTTGCCTTTATGGTCTCTTAGGAAAAGGTTTTTGCAATGCAAGCCTGGGATATGACTGCAATACTTTTGAGCTTCTTCAACGGTGAAGGCTGCTTGGTGTGAATGCAAAGTGTATTCAATATTAAACTGATGCAGATGTTGGAATACTTTTTCTTGGGCGGTCATTTCTTGATTCTAAAGCTTATCTGATGGTAAATATAGTAAATGGCGTTTAGCTATCGTAAGTGCTTTTAATGAATTTGATTATTTATTTTAATTAGAACATCGTATTGATTTGTCTTCTAAGTCATCTTTAAGGAAGGCGAAATTGTCTGCTTCATTAACTGATGCTTGATAGTGAACAAGCCTGTAGGGGGTTTGCCTTTCGGCTTCATCTTAACGATAACTAAAACCTACTGCTATGAAAAATTTAATGACTATTTTATTGACGGCTTTTTATCTTATGGGTTATAGCCAAGAAGGCTATAGTATTAAAGGAACGGTATACGATATGGAAACATCTGAAACTTTGTTATTTGCTACAATTTCAATCTATCAAGATGACAAACTTATTACTGGAACTATTACTGATTTTGAGGGTGAATATAGAATAGAAAATCTTGCATCAGAAACCTATAAGGTAGAAGTGTCCTATTGTGGTTATGAACCTTATGTATTTATTGTCGATTTGAGCATTTTTAATCAAAGCGAAGAAAACATTTTAATGATTCCAGTGTCTAATCTTATCGATATCGTTGAAATAGTAAGTTATAAGATTTGTCGCGGTTATTGTTGTTGTTGTTGTTGTGTTATGTGTAGTCAATTATGTTTTGTTGATGAAAAAAGTGATGGTATTGACATTAATGAAAATCTATTGTCAAAAGCTAAGAGTCAAAAAGAGAGTTTAGTATATCCTAACCCTGCAATTGAAAGGACAAGAGTAAAAATTGACGATGGTGTTGAGTGGTTACGCATCTATAACTCTAACGGTGCCTTACAGCGAACGCTTAAAGTTGATAGCGGAGAAACCAATCTTGATCTGATGTCCTGGATGCCAGGCATGTATATTATAAACTTTATCGGCGAGGACAAGATACTGTCTACGGATCGTTTGATTGTAGTGAATTAGAATAAATAATATTTAGACAAATTAGCATAATTACTTGCTAACATTGAGTCAGGTTGTCAAAAAGAATAATTAACAAAGCAGAATCTTAATTATTAAGCAAATAGAATATGAACTGGAGTAAAAGCCTCAATTTTATTTAGATAATCTAATAATCCAGTATTATGATCACGTTTGAACGAAACTATTGTATCCGAATTTTGATTCGCCACTAAAAGGAAATTGTTGTCGGGTGATAGTGCGAAACTTCTTGGTTCATTGACATTCATGCCTTGATAATTTATACAGCTAAGGGAGTAGTCTTCTGAAATTGAAAAAACAGCAATACTGTCATGACCACGGTTCGAGGCATATAGAAATTTGCCATCATTGGAAATTTGAATTTCTGCACATAGATTTGTGCCTTGATGGTCTGAAGGGAGGGTAGAGTAGGACTTCCCAATAATGTAGTCTCCCTTAATATTTTTTGAAAGTACTGTAACGGTAGCGTTGATTTCGTTCAACACATAGAGGCAGTTATTGTCTGGATGGAACGCAAGGTGTCGTGGCCCTGCGCCAGGTTTCATTTTTAGATTTGCCTGTGAGTGAGGTATTAGTTTATCGTTGTTATAATCAATTAGTGAAAAACATACTTTATTGGTGCCCAGATCTAGTGAAATGATATCTTTGTTGTTAGGAACAAACCATGCGGAATGTGCATGAGCTTCATTCTGTCTCTCAGAGATATAGCTACCATTATGCTGTTCAATGTCCAGTAGTTTACTCAACTTTCCTTGTTCATCAATTTTAAGAAGCCCTACATTCCCTCCTGTATAATTGGCAACAAGCACATAATCTTGTTTATTGATAGCAACAAAACAAGGGTCGGCACCGCCGGAAGAGCTATTGTTAATTAAGGACAATTGATTTTCTCCGATTCTAAATGAATTCACATAACCTTTGGCTTTTTCATTGACGGCCAACAAATATTTCCTATTCTTTGAGATTGCTAGGAATGATGGATTCTCCGCTTTAGCCATTAATCCCAAGTTTTCCATGTTTCCATCTGGCAGTAAAACATATTTATAAATACCTTGACTTTTTTGTGTTGTATAACTTCCGATGTAAAAAGGGTAGAGTCGAGTGGGCATATTAAAAAGCTATTGTTCTACACAAATTAATACTATATGTTTTCTAAAATACAGTTTGGTTAGATTAATATCCAAATTACGCTATTTAGGTAGGGTATAAATATATTGAATTGGAAAAGCTATTTATGCGTAGTTTTTAATTTTTGCCATGAGATTTAGAGTATTTGTTGAATGACACTTGGAAATTATAATTTTATTAACTTACTTTGTAACACAAAGTACTTTTATATGAGCCAGAAAGAACACATTGAAGCAATTAAAGAGATCAGACAAATGATGAACAAGTCTGCTCGTTTTTTGTCCTTAAGCGGATTATCAGGAATATTTGCAGGAAGCTATGCTCTTATTGCTGCATATATAGCATATGATCGTTTGGGTGGGATAGACGAATATGCGAACCTGGCTGAAGACAAATACTTTTATGTTGGCTTAGCCACTCTGACCCTCGTATTGGCATTTATAACCGCATATCTTTTTACCAGACTTAAGGCCAATAAGAATCGCGTAAAAATGTGGGATGAAACAGTAAAGATAGCGATGATTAACCTTGGTATTCCTTTGGTAGCAGGTGGTGTTTTTTGTCTTTCGCTATTGTCTCAAGGATTAGTAGTGTATCTAGCCCCGGTAACGTTGATATTTTATGGCTTGGCATTGGTGAGCGTGAGCAGACATACATACTTTTTTATCAGACAATTGGGATTGTTAGAAATTGTCTTGGGTCTAATAAATGCCTTTTACCTTGGCTATGGGATAATCTTTTGGGTGATTGGCTTTGGTCTATTGCATATAGCATACGGTATCTTTATGTATTATAAATTTGATCGTCAATGAAGCATATTGTCAATCAATTAAATAAAGCTTTTGAAAACAGGATCAGGCTTGGCATCATGTCAATATTGATCGTGAACGAAGGTGTTAACTTTAACAGGTTGAAAGAGTTGCTGGAAGTTACTGATGGCAATTTGGCCAGTCACCTCAAGTCGTTGGAGGCTTTGAAATATATTAAGTTTACAAAGTCTTTTATTGGAAGAAAGCCCCTTACAGTTTATGATAAGACAGCATTGGGTCACAAGGCTTTTTCTAAACATCTGGCAGCTTTGGAGGAGCTGTTGAATAAACACTAATTTTTTTTTGTAAACATACTTTGAAATACAAAGTACTTTTAAAATATAAATGAAATAAAATGAAAATACAATTTAAAACCCTGAGTACAGTGCTAATTGCCATATTAGGAAGCTATTTGTTTTTTGAAGAATTTGTCGGTCTTAATATGCTGATCTTTTCTTCTATCTCAGTTGCATTTGTTTGCACCTTGTATCCAAATCTTAGCATTGCTAAAAAGTTTTCTGCGATTACTCCAGTAATGCTTTGCGCTTTTTTCCTTGTATTTTATCCACAGACATTTACGGTACTGATGTGGATGCTTAGTTACCTTGTGATGTGGAGTGTAATGGCTTTTGATTTTAAGCCGGTGTTGATTCCTTTCCATGGTGCTTCATCCATGATTGTTGCGCCTCTCTATGACTTTGGTGAAATCATCAAGGAGAACCCAATAAAGAGAGACTCTACTTTGACACACAAACTATCTACATATCTGATAGTGGCTTTAATAGTCCTTGTCTTTGTATTATTGTATTCAAGTAGTAATCCTATATTTTCAAAATTTATTCCAAGTATAAAATGGGACTCTGTTTATTTTGAGCTATTTGCTTTTACTATATTTATTTATGGTATTCATCATGGCCTTGTAAAGTTCAGGAAGAACAATTTCTTGGCTTCACTTAATGAAAGTGAAATAAAAATTTCAGATGGTACAATATCTGAAGAGAACGGACAATACTTTAATATTGCACATATTAGCTTTTGGTCTTTAACAGCAATTCTTGCAGCTGTTAATCTTCTGGATATAGTAGTATTGTTAACGGGAAAGTTACCAGAGGGTATTACTTATTCTGAATACGTGCATCAAGGATTTTTTACTTTAATTTTTTCAATGATATTGGCTATTGGTTTGATTGTTTATTTCTACCGTGGTCAATTGTATTTTCATCAAAAGGTATTGCTGCTTAAACGTGCTAGCTATTTTTGGATAGCTCAAAACTTACTATTGGCTTTAATTACTGCTAATAAAAACTTACTATACGTCAGTGCTTATGGTTTGACTTACAAGCGTATTGCAGTTTTCCTCTTTCTAATCTGCATTGTAATCGGTCTTATTTTATGCATATCAAAAATCAAATATCCTTATACAAATTGGCATTTTTTTAACCGATTGACCAAGTATGCCTTTGTTATATTTTTGTTTGCAGCATTGATTCCTTATGATTACATAATAACACACTATAACGTAAAAAATATTGATCAGTTGGATGCCACTTATCTACTCTACCTTGATCATCCGGATTACAAATTATTACATTCAGCTCTTGATGCAACCGACGAATCTCAAAGTGATATTATTGAAAAGACGGAAGTTAAAATGCAGTACTTGAGTACGGTTGCAAATACGAGTGGTTGGCAGAGTTGGAATTATTATAGAAATTCATTTGGAGAGGACTGAGGACTGAGGATTGAGGACTGAGGATTGAGGACTGATGATTGAGGACTGAGGACTGAGGACTGAGGATTGAGGATTGATGACTGAGGATTGAGGACTGAGGACTGAGGATTGAGGATTGAGGACTGAGGATTGAGGACTGAGGACTGAGGATTGAGGATTGAGGATTGAGGATTGAGGACTGAGGATTGAGGACTGAGGACTGAGGATTGAGGACTGAGGATTGAGGACTGAGGACTGAGGACTGAGGATTGAGGATTGAGGACTGAGGACTGAGGATTGAGGATTGAGGATTGAGGATTGAGGATTGAGGACTGAGGATTGAGGACTGAGGATTGAGGATTGAGGACTGAGGATTGAAAGGTGGGGACTGAGGATTGAGGATTGAGGATTGAGGACTGAGGACTGAGGACTGAACCGCCTTCGTCAGACCTAAAGGTCTTTACTTCTTCGGTCAAGAAGGTGGGAGGTTTTTAAATACTGGGCGTAAATTTTTCCACTATATTATCTACAGGGGTAAGTGATTGAAGATATTCAAACAATGCTGCTAAATCATCTTCAGTCATATGCGAATAACTGGACCAAGGCATAGTAGTCTGAAAATCTCCTTCATTGACAACATGAGGAACATAAGTACTGTCTGCATATTCTTTGAAACGTTGAATAAAACTTTCTCTGGTCCAAGTACCAATTCCAGTTGGACTAGGCGTAAGATTGGCAGACCTTACAATGGAACCGTCATCAAGTTTGAACGACATACCTCCACCAAACTCTGGGCCAATGAATGCGCCTTTATCATCCTGTTGTGTATGACATGTTGCGCACATTGCAGAAATTGATAAGTACTCTCCATAAGCGACCAAATCAGATTTTGGTGGTGCTGGTTTTAGATAGGCTTTTTGAGGAATTAGATTGATGATAAAATTCATGGGAAAATCTGATTCTGAAGGATCCGTGTCATATTCTACAGACTCTAATGTCCTAATATATGCAATTACAGATTTGATATCTTCTTCGTCTAGCTGACCAAAATTAGGGTGAGGCATAATAGGAAATAAGGCATTTCCATCCCGGTCGACTCCACTTGTAATAGCCCTGAAAATTTCTCCATCAGTCCATTCTGAAAGATGATAGGGCGTCAAATTGGAAGAGACATATTTACCTGGAAAACCAAGTCGTTGGTCATGAACCTCACCACCAATTCCTTTTGTTCCTGGTTTGGGCGGAGCAAGAAAAAGTGTCCAATCACGCTGAGAATGACACTCCATACAGACCATCACATTATTAGCCAAATATTCACCACGTTCTATCTGGGCCATCGTTCCTTCAATTTGCATATCTGGGGCTGGACCTACATTAGGAAGAGCAAATTTCACATAGGATAAACCAGCTGCAATCAATAGGATTATGAAGCAAAGAATATAGAGTCAAATTTTAAGTATTTTGCCTATCATGATGATTGTATTTAGTGTATTATAGGGATGACTTATCAGTTTAATCATCTTAATATAAATATTTTATGTATTATTTCAATAGAAATAAACAAAATTATTTTGCTGTGACTATATCAGAAATTCTAAATTATTACAGTCGAAGGGGCATTTATTTACAATTGAATACCTAAGGCATCCAATAGCTTAAAATGTGTTTTGTTGTAGTTGGTGACACTATCGACATAGGCAATACGTGCAAGAGTATATTCTTCTTCTGCAAGCAGAAGTTCAAAAATATTAGATATACCAGCCTCTTGTCTTTTTCTTGCTTGCTCCAAGGCAATCCTAGAAAAGTCTGTCGCCTCTTGTGAAATATCTATCATTTTCTGATACTCGGATAATATGGATTGATATTCCATAACTCGAACGTTAAGTATCATTTTGGTTTCCTCAAGTTCCAGATTACTTATGGCTACTCTGCTCTTGGTGATTTTCATGTCTCCGCCATAAATAAGATGACTCAATGGAATTTCCCAACCAATAAACACATCCACTGCATCAGTAGGCAGTGAACTTTCGTAGTTCTCACCAAATTTACCAAACGAATACCTTAACCCTAGCTTTGGTGGCAATAAACCTAATGTTATTGCTTTTGTATTTAATTTGTCTGCTTCATTTTTTAATTTGATGGCGTCCAAAGCAGGGTGGCCTTCAGTAGGAGTAGAGACATCTGTTAGATCTATCCTCTTGACATCTGTTAGATCTAAATGTATCACATGTTCCCCCCTAATGTTCAAGGCAATCATTAATGAAGTCATGGCCCTTTGGTACTCCTGTTCTAATGTAATCAATTGCAAACTGACTCTTGCTTTATTGCTTTTGGAAAGCAACAATTCAGATTCTCGTCTCATGCCATTATCAATATGTATGCTTAATTGATCGATCAGACTTTCCTTAGAAGAAATCAAATCTTCATATACCGATTTGGCTACCGATAATCTTAGCAATTCATAATACAGCTCAATGGTGTTGATGACGGATTGATTTTTTGCTACAACTGCCAACTGCTTAGAACTCTGTGCTTCTAGTTTTTTTGCTTTTGGCAAAAATAGGGCATTGCCTAAGTCCCAATTCAAATTCACTTCCGTACCATACCATCTGGATTGCCTGTTTATCTCGTCAAATATTCGACCATCGGTATTTAGTGCAGAACCGTCAAGGTGATGGATGTTAGTACCTAGAAGCATATTAGGTACCCACCATTCTTTGGCTTTCTGATGATTGGCATCTGCCAATTGATGATATAATTGAGCTTTCCTAGCAGAAAAATTTTCTGATTTTGCGAAAGCAATAATACTTTGGAGATTCAAGTAGATGCTGTCCTGGGCATTAATGTTTAGAACATAAAATAGTAAACAAATGACTACAATAATATTTTTCATCATTAATTATCTTTTAGTATGGAATGAACCTTCTGTCCTGAATTAACGCTACTCTTGCCTTTGGTAATCACCTGTGATGCTTCCGAAATGTTACTATTTAATACTTCAAAGTATTCTTTTCCAGAAAGCCCTTTTTTTAGAGCTACTTCTTCAACTAAGCCTTGGTTGACCAAGTAAACGAAAGCTTGATCCTTACGCATGTTAATAGCAGAATGCGGGAGACTTAATAGTTTATTTGAACTTGACCTTTCAAGATAGGCTTTGGCATACATGCCTGATTTTATCTTACCCTCTTTATTATCTATATCTATTTGTACTTCCATGGTTTTAGATGTGGGATCTAGGCTTTTGGCTATTCTGCTTATTTTAAGATCTAAGTGATTGCCTGGCAAACTAGGAAATTCTACCCTTAGTTTGTCTCCTACCTGAATGCCTGAAACATCAGACTCTGGAATAGGCAATATCAACCTAAGCAGTGAGACAGATTCAACACTGACAATGGGTTCTGCATTTTGATCTACCAGCGCATTTTGGATCAACTTTCCGGGATCTACAAAACGTCCAGAAATAATTCCGGAAAATGGTGCTCTGATTGTGAGCATGGTTAATCTCTCTTTCAAGGACATCAATAAAATTTCTGCAGACTTAATTTTTGCATTGCAAATATCAATATTGGCTTTTGCCATATTCATCTCTGCTACTGTTACATCTGCATCACGTTTGGCATTCTCAAGTTCCATTATTGTTGTAAGGCCTGGAGATTGATCGTAAACAGCTTTTAGCCGCTTATAAATGTTTTGAGCAGCTAGACTATTGGCTGTACTCATTTCCAATTTAGCCTTTGCTGCTAATAAATTGGCTTCTTCTTGAAGTATCATAGATTCAGCAAGCCTATACTCATAGGTCAATATGGGATTTGATAGTTGAGCTAATACCTGGCCTTTGTTCACTTCGTCACCGATATCAACCATCACTTCCCTAGTAATGCCTTTTTCCATAGCATGAATATGGACCATTTGGTCTGGCACTACGGTTCCAGTTATCAATTGTTCAGAGCTGAAAGATTGAAATGAAGGATGACTTACCTCAACTGTTGGCAATGCTTTGGCATCAGATTTTGCAGCTTGACTGCCAGAATTGTTAGTGGTCTTGTTGTCTGTACAATTTGTGAAAACAACCAATAATATGCTTAGTATAATAAATTTCATCTTAATCATTTTGAGCATTATTAGGTTTAGCTAGAAGAGAATAAAGAATAGGGATAATGAATAAGGTAAGCAATGTTGCCATAAATGTTCCACCAATCACGGCAATCGCTAAAGGAACATTGGATTCTGTTCCACGACCTATTCCAATAGCAGTTGGCAAAAGACCAAAAATTGTAGTTATGGCGGTCATCAATACAGGTCTGAACCTATCTCTAGCCCCTTGTAGAATCGAATTGCTCATATCCGTAGTCTCTGCGAAAAGGGAGTTAATTCTATCTACCAATATATTACCATAGGATACGGAGATACCAATCATCATGATGATTCCCATAATGGATTGAATATTAAGTCTTGTATTGGTCAGTTTCATGAGGAAGACAACACCAATAAACCCTAGCGGTATCGTTAGTAAAATAATAAATGGCTGCCTAAAAGAGCGAAACAAAGGAACCAGGATAAGGAAAGCAAATATAGTGGCTAAGACAAGTCCTAATGCCAGCTCTTCAAAGGATTTACTGATTACATTGACTTCCCCTTCAAAATTTATTTCATAACCCTTAGGCACTTCCATCGTTTTAATGATAGCTTTTATTTCATCGGAAACTCGACCAACATCACCCCCATCCAAATTGGCATAGACATTAAATTCACGTGTTAAGTTATGGTGATTGATTTCTACCGGGTTGGAGGAATCCGTAATATTGGCAAAGGACCTAAATGGAATCGCTTTGTCATGTAATTCACTAGTCGTTGTCACATTAGACAAGACATCTATTTCATCAATACGATATTGAGGATAGGTTACACCTACATAATAATGATTGCCATTGTTTTCGTCAATCCAAAATGCCTTTTGAAATGTAGTCGAAGAATTTAATGCCGACACCATATTTTTGATTGCATCTACTGGTTTGACGCCTAGCTCAGCTGCCTTAATTCTGTCGATATCGATATCCTTGGCTGGTGCATCAATCCTCTGTAATACCCTAACATCTCTAGTGTTAGGCAATGTACGTAGTGTGTCTCTGATGTCCTCCGCAATACTTCTAAGAACGCTCAGATCATTACCTTTTACCTGCACATCGATAGGAGAGGGCTTACCTTCATTGAGTGCAGCCGTAATCAGTCCTCCTGTATTAAAACTACATTCAACACCTGGAAATTTAGTGTTAAAAATGGTACGCAATCGTCTGGCATATTGCTTTGTACTAATGTTATGATCTTCTTTTAACTGAACACCAATAAAGGCATCCTGAACACCGGAGTTAGGGGTATAAGCGGCAGGCAAATCATAGAATACGCCTATATTGGAAATGACTTGCTCCAACTCATCACCACATTCTTGTTTGATGATATTTTCCATTTGGATGATCACCTGTTCTGTATTTTCTAATGGCGTTCCGGATTCCGTTCTTACCTGAATCTCCATTTGCCCGACATCGGATTCCGGAAATAATTCATAGGCATTTTGCGAAAGCAAAAAAACAGAGAGCGCAAATAGAAGAAATGCGCTAGCTAATATGGGTACTCTATTTTTTAAAGCCTTAACCAAAAGCTTTTCATATTTCTTAGAGGTATTAGAAATGTAATTGTGAAAACCCTTAAATAATCTTTTTTCTTCATTTTGACTGTTCTTAAGGAGTAGGGAAGCCAGAACAGGTATCAATGTCAATGAAAAGATATACGATCCAATCATAGCACCTGCAACGGTAATTGCTAGGGGCGAAAACAAGAATTTGGCAATTCCAGTCAAGAACATTACGGGGACAAAAACGGCAATGATAACAAGGGTAGAGGCCAGGACGGGCATAGACACTTCTTGGGCGGCACTAATAGATGCTTCCTTAAGGGACTTGCCTTCATTTCGTTGCTTGTCAATATTCTCAAGAACAACGATTGAATTGTCTACCAATAAGCCAAGTACAAGAGCAATACCACCAAGGGTTATGCTATTGATAGCCTGACCGGTAAAATAAAGTACAATGAATGTGAAGAAAACAGAGAGTGGCAAACTAATGCCTACAATGAAGGCAGTTCTAAAGTTACCAAGAAATAGAATAAGTACAAAAGCAACTAGCAGTAATCCGGCTAGTCCAGCATTTCTTAATCCTGAAATGGAATTTCTAACATAAGATGATTGATCAAATATTACATTCAATTTAACTCCATCAGGCATACGTTCAGCAAGTTTGGGTAATGCTTCTTTCACGGCATTTACAGAAGCAATGGTATTGGCTTTTGGTCTTTTGAATATAGGAAGATAAACTTGTTCTTTGCCATCAACACGAGCGATATTGGTTTGAATGGCACCAGCATCTTTGGCTTCTCCAAGATCCTTAATGTATATAGGTTTTCCATTTCTATAGCAGACTACGATATCATTAAAGTCTTTGACATGAACGATCATTCCTTTGGCATCGACACCATAGTTGATGTCACCGATTTTGGCAACACCAGAAGGAATCATAGTAGTATTGTCCTGGATAGCCTTGTTGATATCCGTCATGGAAATACTCATCGCTTCCAATTTGTCTGGATCTACATAAATGTATATTCTTCTTTTTGAGCCACCATAGGCAGCAGGTGCAATTATACCTTTAACGCCACTAAGCATTTGCCGTAAGGTATAATAAGCAATATCATAGAGTTCTTTACCAGATTTATTATTGCTGCTTACCGTTAAAAGCATTAAGGGCTTGGATGCTGTTGGGTCAAAAGGTTGAACCATAGGCGGTAATGTACCAGGGGGTTGGTAGTACATATCAGACATGGCATACGACGAAGTGTTGGCCATAGCTTCTGCGGGATCTACATCTTCACCATAGAAATTGGTAACAATGCTGACACCCATGATACTTTTAGATAATTGCTTTTCTATACCTGGGGATTGTCCTGTCCAACGTTCCATCCGGCTAGTGATGTCTTTCTCCACAACTTTGGCAGGCATGCCGGGGTAGAGGGTTAAAATTTGCATGGCAGACTTCTTAAATTGCGGCAAGATATCCACGGGCATCCTTGGAATAAGTACTGTAGATAATAGTATTACCATAAGGACGAATACCATTACCAAATAAGGATTTTTAAAAGATAGTCTGATCATCAATTGAAAATTATGGGAATACCAAAGTTATAATATCAGCCGAAGGTAAGAATATTGCACCGAGTCAGAGATAATATATAATAAAATGGCGAATATATATGTGGTTTATTTTCAATTAAATAGCAAAAATTAGGAACGTATGATGTTATATACAAGGCTATAGGTCTTTATAAAATTGAATTTAGAGCTTAGTTCTATCAAGCCTCAGCATGTCTCAGTTCTTACTTTGGCTGTCTAAAGTAAAGCTATAATTACAATCAATTTAGGCATTAAGCGGATGGAGGGAAAACGATTATTACGAGTTGAACAGTAGAAATTAAGGCTCTTCAACAATAAGCTCAGCATCATTTGGGACAATTAGTACGGCACCGTTTTGCACATCAATCGTGTGGCAAAAGCCAGTCTGGCCAGAATTTAAAATTGCGTCTGGTGTTCCGCTTGGAATAATTACATCATGCATATTCGTAGGTACACCACAATCCCAGTTCCCTGTATTGGTCCAGTCATTGTTAACTGCACCTGTCCAGGTACGTGTCAATATCCCCATACAAGTATTAAGCGATAAAGTATAATCTTCGACTTCACCCCAGTTTTGGGTTCCGCAAGGAAGAGGAGGAGTGTTGTATGTAATTCTAATACGTATTATGTGATCTCCTTGTGGTGTTCCTGCCGGAGGGCTAATGTTAGCAGTATAGGGGCCAATGCCTGGACTTCCAAAGACAGTAATGCTTTCGTTTGCGTCTTCAAAATCATCATCATGATTCCAGTCTACCCAAACACCACATCGATCCAGAGGATATGCAGGTGTACCGTTGGTTATGGTTAAGGGATGTATTACTCCTATACTCACATCTGTGCTTTGTGCTTGGTAATTATGATAACCACTTGGCGTACATGCTGTTGTATTATCGATTGTACCGATTTGTACCCTTCCAATAAATTCATCGCATATATTTGAATTTGCTGGACAGAAGAATTGAGAAGGCGTTGTTTCCGTTGCTGTAGTGCTATAAGTATCGCAATCTCCATTGATGGGCTTGACCCTATACCAATAGGTCATATTAGGGATGATGTCTGAATCTGACAATGAAGTCCCATTTTCTCCAGTTGCTCCATTTACGATGGCTTCAAATCCTGCGGACGAAGAAGTTGTTGAGCGTTCTAGCAAATAGCCTAATTCATTATTGGCTGCATCAACCCAATTCAGTGCAATACGATTTGGGGTAAATGTGGCGGTTAGACCTGTAGGTACGGATACTGTAGGTGGTGTGCAGTCAAAAGAATACGTTGTATGGTTGGACCTTGTGACATAAGCTGCTTGAATACGTGTATATTGTTCTGTTGTAAAAATACCACCACACACGTCAGGGTAGTATGACATCAAGTTTTCTACAGGAGGGGTATAGAGGACACCGTTAATGTCCATTTCTCCGCCGGTGTCCATACATGTAGGTACGTCAAAATGTGAAGAATCGTATCTAGGATCTGCTTCAGTATCGCAGAGCAAATCCCCTTTAGTAGAACAATTGGCATCTATGCCATTTCGTGGAACATTTTCTGCATTTGCATGTCCTGGACCGTGTTCTGTGGATTGATGTGTATGGTAGACATTGAAGTAATGACCAAACTCGTGAACATAGGTGCCATTGGCATTAAACATGCAACTGATATCCATTAGAATTCGGTTAGTGGCGGGAGAATCATTTGGAAAGTAGGCATAACCGCACACAGCTAATCCAGATGCGGTAACTATAGAGTTTAGAAAAAATATATTCACCGCGTCGGTTGCAATAGTTGTCGCAGCAGCTAGGGCATCTTCGGTATCGTTGTCGGGTGCAGTTCCATCAAAATCATAAAGATCTGAGTTGTTGATATAGTTTACGCCGCAGTAGTAGAATTCTATATTTGTATCTAAGTAAAACTTGTTTAGAAAAGTTAATCCTTTGGCCAGTTGTTCGGTTGTCAGTCCGCCAGTTCCACCGTCAGTCCTAAATATATGAGGCATTATTCCAACGCAATTGGTGCCTGCGTTTTTGACTGGAATAAAGTTGGCCATATCTTTTATGGTTTGTTCGATTTGTTCTGGTGTAGGATCCAAAGTTCCGCATAGGTGATCTTCTTCATAATTAGCGTTAGGTCTTAAAGTATTATTTTGAGAAAAGGCTGTTAGCTTAACAAATAAAATAAGAAATATGCCAAGAACTACTTTTGCGAAATGTGTCTGTTTGTGGCTCTGGCTCATAATAGATTTTTCTTAAAGATAAATAATGATTGGTATTTCTGCCTTTAAATTAGCATATTGTAAATTATTATAATATGTTATAAATGTATTTTTTTAGGAGAAAAGGAGTACTGTTATTAAGTATATCCACCTTTAGAGTCTGAGACCTATTAATTTGATCCACTCTTCATACTGACTTATTTCAATAGTCGTATTTAGCCTTAAGTTCTATAGTATAATACTCATTAGAAAATATACGGACCACTTAGATTCTTATCACCTATCCACAAGGAGGAATTCGGTTGGAGCTATAAATTCCCAAATTTCAGTATTGCTTCGTTTTCGCAATCCTGAACAATAATGATGTCAGGGTTCATGGGAAGCGTGTTGTTGTATCTTTTTCGAAAAGCTATATTGCAATTCTAGGATATCATTTCATGATATATTTTGTCAAGTTATTATTTCCAATTTTCTCCCATAGATTTTCTTCAATCCCCTTTTTCATATCTCTTGTTGCTGTAGCTGTTGAGGATATCATAGCTATTCTCCGATATCTTACCTATACAATATCCGTGAACGAATGTAACTATTTGAGGTGGTTTGTAAGACAGTAAGTTGTTGGAAGAACTCAGATTGTAGATTGGTGATATAGTTTGAGCATCTAAGTTTACTATTTGATATTCGGTATTGTTAAACTTTACCCACTTTAAATGCTTTATTGTGTCACTTGCATGAAATCTGTGCCATCAATCTGTATTTTCTTCTTGTTTATATACTGGTAGTATTTGAATGTTTAAATTTCATTTTTATTTTTTTATCATTCACTGCGACTACACATTGTGTGTGCCTTGAATGGCTACTACCTCACTCTACTCCTTTAGCCAGTGATTTCTTTTTCGTTTTTTATGCCTACTATCCATTTAAAAATAGGACGAAATTCCAAAACTAAATCCTCTTGTTTTGGAAGGGGCATTATTCAAAATATCTCTTTGGCTTTGGATTCTGTAATTCAAACGAAAAACTGTTTGTGGCAATGGCCTAAAACTAATTGCAGGTATAATACTCCACAATTCATCTCCTATATTATCTCCTGTTTCTGTAAAATTGCCTACATTCCAATCAACATACTCAAATCTACAAGCAAGATTTAATGTTGCATTTTCCCAGTCAAACATTTTTCGCTTTAATACAGGCTGTACTATATCCAAAAATCCACCGTGTTGTTTATTACCATATTGTTGGGTGTATGTGTCAGGCACATCAACATTCACCCAAGCCCATTCTCCTGTAATAAAAGTTTTTAATTTAGGCAAAGTTGTATTGTAATCAATGGCAAATACATTTACTCGTCTTTTTTCATCCAAGACAATACCATCTTTCTCAAAAGTATTGTAAATACCTCCCATATACGATAAACCTATTTCTCCAAATTTACTATGTCTTATTGCAATCTTTGCAGTTGTGAGTGGTGTTCCACTTGCAGATTCTTCAAATCGTTCTTCATTTTCCTTTGCCGCTGGTAAAAATGTTTTATTCTTGGTATTGTCTATGATAGAATTATCAAAGCCACCAGTTAAATAAACTTCATACCCAAACATCCAATCGTTTTTATAGGTCTTTCCAAACAACCCAAACCCCGCATTGCTCCATGTGGCGGGAAGCATTTGAGTAGCAGAGATAGGGCGGTCGGTAAATTCCCATTTTGGGCCATCGTGATTTTGATTAAAAGCACCAATAGGATTCATGATGATGCCGCCTCTTAAATTTATCAATGGATGGAACTCTACATCCAAAGAAGCAAATTCTATGGCTATTTCTTTTCCGCCTTCTTCAAACTCTATTTCACTTAAAAATTTAAGTTTTTTTCCAATAGATGATGCAACAAATATAGTCATCCTTCTCATTTGAAATTGGTGTCCTTCAGAAACGCCGTCTGTTCCTAAGTGTTGCCAGTTTACCTCTACATAACCACCTACAGAAACAGGTACTTTCCCATAATTCAAAAAAGGACGGTTGTAAACCGCATCCATATTTAAGTGTTGTTCTGTCGAATCAATTTTGGTCCTATTGATTAGTGTTGAATCTATTTGTGCATAAGATAATGCAGATAGAAATAATATTGATATAGTAATTATATGTTTCATACTTTTTTTAATGAAATGAGAATGTTTTGATTGTTAATGTGGACAGGAAATGACTTTAGGGGTTCTGTAGCAGGACCATTAGTTGCAATTCCTTTATTGTTAAATTCACTACCGTGTGCAGAACAAACCAATTTCTCTCCATAGGCGTTTAATTCATACCCTTGGTGAGTACATCGCAGATATAGTGCTGTATAATCATTTTCTGAAAAACGAAATAGATAAATAGGAAATTGTAAATTATCATTTCTTACAATAATGTATTTGATATAGTCCTCTTTATTCTGAAAATCTACTTTTGGAACAACAAGATTTTCTCCGTTAATAGAAGCATAAATACTCTTGGTAGAAACGCAACTTTGTAGTAAAATTCCGATGGAAGTAGCACCAAGACAAGCATAACCACAAGTTTTAATAAACTCTTTCCTATCCATATCCTTAAAGTGATTCTAAAAATTCGATTAAATCTTCTTTTTCAGATGGAGTAAGATTTTGAAATTGGTTTTTGCTATTTTCGGCTTCTCCTCCGTGCATTATTATGGCTTCTTCAATACTATTTGCCCTTCCATCGTGTAATAAAAAATATTGACCACCTTGTGTGGTTGGAGAGAGACCAAGACCCCATAGCGGAGGTGTACGCCATTCGGATGTTAATGCACTTCCCTCTGTGTAACCATCATCTAAACCTGCTCCCATATCGTGTAATAATAAATCCGTAAAAGGAAAAAATGTTGTGTGAGAGAGTGCTTCAATTGACGAATAACCTGTGTTTAGTTCTGGAGTGTGGCAGGAGGTACAATTTATTTGTGTAAAAAGTGATTTGCCTCTTAATACTTGAGCATCGTTTTGATTTCTTTGAATGGGTGCTTTCAAAGTGTTAAGATAAGCCACAACATTTCTAACTGTATTGTCGGTTACTTCTGGGTCAATAGTCAAGCCTGTAAGGACATCTTTTGGTTCAAAGGTAGAAGTGATACCCATATCTTGGTTGTAAGCCAATACTGTTTGGTGTAATAAATCATAAGCGGCTGCTTTTTTTCCAAAACGGTGAATGTATTTTCCATTTTGTATGATTGCATTCGAAGCAGGAATAAGATAATCAGTAAGTTCTATCCAGTTGGGTGCGCCTGAAATACCATCGCCATCAGCATCAAAGGGGTCTGCTAAAGCCAAAATATCAGCATCCGTAACGTGTTGTAAAAAGCCAAGTCCAGTTACAGCCGGAGGTGTGAAATTTGAAAATGTAGCTCCAGCAGGAATTGTTTCAGGTGTATAACCAGGCAATGCTCTATTCTGCAATTGTGGTCCTCCCAAGTGTAAAAATTGATTTCCTGTTGCATCGATTTGCCCAAATCGAGTAAGGGTCGTAAAAGGAGTGCCTTTTCCGTCCCCAGCGTGGCAACTCCCACAGCTTGTTGCGACAAAAATTGGACCTAAACCCGTCTGAGAGGTAAATATTTCATCGTTGAATGAAATGTCTCCAGCCAAGAATTGCGCACTTTGTGCGGTTGTCAAACCTTCAAGAGGACCATCTAAAAGTTCTTCTTCAAGTGGTGCTTGGGGTTCAAATTTTTCACAAGAGAATACAAAAAAGAGAACTACAAAAATTAAAAAAAATACATATTTTTTATCCGACATTTTAAATGATGTTTTAATGTTAGTGCTGTAAATATATAAATGTTATCCTTAACTAACTAAATTATTAGATAAATATTTTATCTTTACAAATGAAATAAAAATCAATGCCCACACAAGCAAAAGAAAATTACCTCAAAGCATTGTATCATTTACATTTAAAGAATGTAGAAATATCTTTGTCTGAATTAAGTGAAAATTTGGGAATAAGTAAACCTTCGGTAAATAATATGATTAAAATAATGCATCAAAAAGGTTGGGTGAAGTATAAGAAATACAAACCTATAAAGTTGACCCAAGAGGGAAAAATAAATGCAGCTCTGGTCATAAGAAAACACCGATTGTCTGAAATGTTTTTGTCTCAGGTAATGGGTTTTGGTTGGGAAGAGGTACACGACATTGCTGAAGAATTAGAACATTTAGATACTGAAATCCTTTTCGATAGAATGGACGAATTATTAGGTTTTCCAACTGTAGACCCTCACGGTTCACCTATCCCTAATAAAAATGGGGAAATAGAAAACCACAATTATAAATCTATTTCCGAGTATGGTGCAGGTACAAAAGTGGTGCTTAAAGCACTTCGTGATAGTTCAACTGATTTTCTATTATTCTTGGATAAAAAAGAGATTCAGTTAGGAACTCAAATCTTGATACAACACCTTGAGTCTTTTGATAAAAGTATGACCATTTCTTATGGCCGTTTTTCAGACCAAGTTTTAAGCAGTTCAATTTCCAATCGGCTTTTTGTAGAACCAATTTAGTTTTTTTCATGTAGATATTATCACCAACGTTCAATGTATGCGGAGCGATCCCGACATTTATCGTCGGGGGAGCGCCGTCGCAGGTGACTAAACGTATTCTGAAAATTAAGATAGTCATTTTTCTTGAATGTAGTGAGGTAAATTATCGCCTGAGATGCCGTCATGCATATTGAGCCTGTTTCCAAAGTCATCTAACGCTCTGAGATTCATCACTCAAGCTCAAGAGCTTAAAAATACAATTTTCTTATTTTGTAGAATAAGATACTCCTTAAAAGCTCTAAGACTTAAAAACATCGAATAAAGTCCATTTATACTGTTATTTATCAGCTTTTTCATCCATTTTTTTAAGTTAAAAGCTGCAGCAGACATTAACATGACTTTGCTTGCATTGTTTTTTCCTCTAACGTTCATTCTTCGTAGTCCATAATATTGTTGTAGAGATCCGAAGACAGGTTCTACGGTGTGCATTCGTAATCCGTATGAGATTTTACCTTGTTGTGATTTTAGTCTTTTTATCATTCTTTCGTATTCCTTTTTATAAGGAGTAGAGGTGATTTCTTTTATTCCTTTTTTATTGACACAGTTAATTCTAAATGGACATTTATCACATATTATTTTCTTTGACCTATAAACAACTGTTCTCTTTCCGTCTGCAAATTTTGTATACGATGGTTTTAGTATTTGACCGTTTGCACATGTAAAAGCATTTCTTCTTCCGTCGTATTTAAACGCTTCGCGATGAGTTTCATATGTGCCATGCAAAGGAATAAAAGCTTCAATATCCATTTGCTCTAGTAAGGCATAGTTTTCACCAGAAGAGAATCCAGCATCAGCAAGTATTTGCTCTAGGTATAACCCATTATCTTTTAACCTGCTCGTTGTTTTAATGACATTCCTGATAAGTAATTGAGAGTCTTTCTTAGATGCGTGTTCTGCAGTAATATTTGTAATTACATTGCTCTTAGTGTCTACAGACATTGTGCTGGTGTGACACAACACCCTAGGCTTTCCTGACTTTTTTGCAACTCTTGCATCCGGGTCAGTAGAAGACCTATGTGTTGCATTGCTGAAGGTTCTTCTGCTGTTTTTTCTGTTAGGGCCATAGAATGCATCATATTTCTTTTTACGACTTTTGGCATGCATTTCTAGATCCTTTTGTAATTTATTGACTCTAGCTATTTTATCTTTAGTAGTAAAGTTGTCAGGCAGATCTTGGTCGAAGACTTCTCTGAGATATTCATCATGATCTCTGTCAAGAAGTTTCACTTCTTGCATTCTGTCTAAGGATGCATTAGCATTGATATAAGCCGAATCAATAGATTGCGTTTTGCCTCCTACAAGTCCAGCATCAATACATAACTTAAGAATGTGATCAAATACCTTATCAAATACTTCTCTTGGTATTCTTTTTCGAGTTTTACAAATAGTAGAATGATCTGGGATTGTATCTCCCAAATCATGATCAATAAAAAACCTAAGGTCTAATCTATTCTGAAATTCTCTTTCAAGTTTTCTGTAAGTACAGATGTTTTCTAGATAACCGACAAGCAACATTTTGAAGAAAACGATAGGATCAATTCCAGGTATTCCAGTATGAGAATAAACTGATTTAGTTTCTTTGTAAATAAAATTGAGGTCAAGATTCTTCTTGGGAATCTTATAAAAGTTGTCATCAGGAACTGCTTCGTCTAAGCGAAAATTCACAAACAACTTAGGTGTGAAATTTTTATTTCCCCACCAACGGCAGGCAGGCTTTGCATACATTAAGATACAAAATCTTAATGTGAAAAAGTAAGATTTAGTCTATAGTTTGTCAACAGCCACTATTGTTAGGTGGGGTATCATTTTTCAAGACTAGTACGTACGTTGGTCATGCCTTTCGGTATATAAATGTGAGAGGTGTACTCCTCTGCAACTTAGGTTGGAGCGGAGCTATCTACTCGATTATAGATCGTCCTTTTTCATAATTCTGTACAAGACCAAAGCATAAATAAATCAAGCATTGGTTCTTTCTTCAATATTAAAAACTTCTTATTAAATATATTAATTGGTACCGAGATTAAGTTCATTACTGCCCATGTAATTTTAGCATTTGACTTTCCAAGACTTGCTTGTGTTTTTATGTTCATAATTGTTGCGGATGCTCCATAGCCAAATAGTATAGGCCCAGAATCTATATCCATTTCAATTGATCCGTCTTCATTTTCCTTGACAAGTTGAATACCTAAAAAATTGTCAATGAATATGCTATCAAATTTGTTATTGTAATTTATAATATCTGAATATTTACTTTTATTTAAACAATAAGTGATCATTGCCGTCGAAGAACCTCTAATAGTACTCCTTTCACTTCCAGAGTGATGAATTAGACCACTTGAATGTCTTGTTGATTTTAAGATCAGACCTATCCACTTACTTCTAAGACTATCATTTTCAATCGATGATATTCCAATAAGGTTATCTGCTGGCCAGTTCGATTCAATATACGTGTCAATTATTTGTAGACTATCAAATTGGACTTGGTAAAAACTTGATTCAATTTCTTTAGACTTAAATTTTACAAGTTCAGATAATTTTGAAAATTTGATAAGATCACTTTTTTCATATGTAGAATATACAAGGTTTGACCATCCTTGATAAAACATTCCATATTTGGGATTAAGATTTGGATCAAACACAGCAGTTGCCTTTTCTGATTGAATTCTTTTAATACAGCTGTCTACTATGTTTGCATATTTCCAATGTGATTTCCCGTTCTTGTCGCAGTATTCTATTGTGGATAAGGCTAAGAGACAATTACTGAATAATTTGCCTTCTGGAAATCTTGTTTGTAGTTTATTATCATATCCTCTATCAAGGATATTTGATAGGTAGTTAATTTGATTCTTTATTGATCTGTTTCGAAGAGTTTTATTGAAAGGTGTTACCAAACAAAGAATACCATAAACAAAAATTATGACTCCAATATATTTAATAATTTTCTTTATCATTTTTCGCTTGATGATCTATAACGTCTTGCCGATAGCCACTGTTAAAAGGCGATGAGTAGACTAAACATAATAATAAGATTGCATCTGAAACCTCCTGATCTTTAAAACATCGCAGAAATAGTGGGCTATCGGATTATGTGCTGTATTAAATATATTCTATTCTTTTATAATGTATGTAATATCTTTGTATTAAAAACAAAATTACTTGCCTAACCGTATTGAAACAAATAATCCTTTAGGAAAACCAAGACCAAATATTGTTCGAGAATTCTTTGATTTACTTCTAATTGCTAAATCCCTAATTGGCAGTATGAAATTACTTTCTTGACCGCAAGCTTTTCTGGTTCCAAATAAATATTCAGCACTTATAGGCAGATATAAGAATCTTTTTTCTTCTATTAGTCACCCAAGGTTTCTCCTGCGTATAATATTCTACAAGCATTTTTATTACCATCAAATATGTAAAGTTGATTTACATATCTAATTATTGGTTTGTATTCTAGAATTAGTAAATCCAGAACCCTATTACAATTACTGAATAATAACAGTAGAGTTCCATACAATGTAAACTAAAGCCCCCCTGATAAGGTGAAAACTCTTTCATTATGTCCTTTTACCAGACAATTACTTTCTTGGTTAAGAATTGTAGTTGTTCCAATGGATAAGATAAGAAGTATAACATTAACTTTTACTTTCCCATATAAGGCATTCAAAAATGGCATTACCATAATATTTCTCTCCATTTATGTCATTATTACCAGCTATTCCTCCTAGAGATCCCAAACTGTTACAATTAGAATCAAGTACTTCTTCATAATCAGCCCCACATCCATTATATACTAGATAAGTTGGCTTATTTTGAAATGAATATCTTTTAATGAAAGCACCTTCTTCACAAATTATTTCATCATAGTATTCAAGATGTACAACTAAACAATCTGGAGCACCTTTAAAAAGCTCAAATTTTTGACAACCTATTATTAGAAATATGCAAATTAATGTCCCAATATTCTTCATAATTTATGTTTGTGTTGTACCGAATATCACAACTCTCTTATACCATTATGTTATTTAAGCATATACTGCCAAAATTCAGTTTTCGAAAAGGATGTTATGCATAAGAAATATACCATTTTTTCCTCAATGCAGATATCTTATGGTGTTAAATCTTTTTATTTTAATCAATATTCACGGTTAGTGGCATATGATCACTTCATTTGATTCACTCTTCATACTGACTTATTTCAATAGTCGTATTTAGCCTTAAGTTCTATAGTGTAATACCCATTAGAAAATATACGGACCACTTAGATTCTTATCACCTATCCACAAGGAGGAATTCGGTTGGGAAAGTAGCTTCATTTTTAATAACGCTAT
Organism: Saprospiraceae bacterium; assembly: GCA_029262995.1. GTDB lineage: Bacteria > Bacteroidota > Bacteroidia > Chitinophagales > Saprospiraceae > RFSX01. The sequence goes on from JAJCYH010000006.1 coordinate 93,476, forward strand.
TGACAAGATCAATTAGCCATTTCCTCTTATTAACAGCAATATAGTCCATGACAATTTTATACTATATAGTACTCACTGCCTAATTCTGAATATACATCAGATATGCTATTAATTCAGCCATTTTACCTTTAATTTCGTTTTCATCCAGATGTTCATTTTCAGAGAAAACTTCTCCCCATACTGGCATGGGTCTAGTTCCATGAGCTTCTATCATTTTTCTGCCATCAATAATGTTAGCTATTTCCAGGATAGGAAAATCATTTACGCCTCGTGATCGCTTGATCTGTGTTAAATCTTTTGATTTGATATGAAGACTGTCTAATTTCATGCCTTTGCCATCCACCCCATGGCAGGGCGCACATTTTTCCTGGAAGAGCTCTTTACCTCTCTGCGTTTGAGCTATTAAAGAATTTTTTGGTGGTTTGGAGTTGCAACTCAGAAAGCTCATAAACGAAAATGAAACCAATAATGAAAAGATGATTCCGAAATAAATTGAGTTAGACATATTGGTATTTTTCATATTTATAAATTTTAGCACTATACTGTGATGATCAAAATTAGTTGTTATACTAATCTTCATCATTCTTTCAAAAAACCCACGGTTCTGCATTGCTATGTCACCTTGGCAAAAACAAATTGGTTTAAGGCCTGATTAATAATTTGAAAATCAAAAAAATGACAAAAATGATTATCAGGAGGGTAGTAAGTATTTTGAGAATAGATTTGGGGTGTTGAACTCTGTTATCGTTCATCATTAAACATTCCTAATTGGTATAATTGTATTCTAATTAGACTACCGGATATTGGAAATAGGTTTAAGTCTTAAGTCGATTTTCCAATTCATATTTTCTTATATGAGATAAATTGTATCGGTGTGTATTGTAACAGGAAAATTATTGTCAGGGTAATTTGCAACATAAATAGAATCGAAATTAAGCTTCATTAACCCATCTGTATCACCAATCATGAGTAGAGGCATCATCCTACTTTGTAACTCAGACATTCTCATCATATCTGGGATTTTAAATGTCACAATTCCTATGGCTGAATCATTTTGTTCAATTATTTTTTCAATGGTATAATCAACACGACTTGCAAATGATGTAAAAATATTCGATTCAGATTTATTCTTGATTAAATATTCTTCCTTAGTAAGTCCACGTTTACTTTTTTCAGACAATAAATCATGTACAATACTATATTCTAGATTTTTATTTGCGGTTAAGTAGTTTTTCAGTATTACTTCAGGTCCGTTTGAGAGAACCATTATTGTCAATATTAGTATTGTTATTGTTTTCATGAACCATATTTATTTGATGTTATCATCCTACTTGCAGGATGGATAGTTACAGCTTGTCTACGCCGTTAATATTTCTTTAATTTCCTTAATATTTAATGCATTTTTAAAATAGCAAATTTCAGGAGACAATATTTTTCTTTTAGCTTTTAGCTTGTATACATTTGGAATTTCCGTCTTAATAAGATGAATGGGATCTCCCCAATCAGAATTCATTGACACTGGACTTAAAATGATTCTATCTTCTATTATTTTCTCGGTGATTTCAATTTTGAGATTTGAATTCTCAATTCTTTGAATCACATCATCAATACTACTTATTTGAACGCTTGTATTTTCATTCAAGTTATAAATTTCTTTTTCACTGATTGTGTTGATTCCTCTTTTTTTCAACTCTCTCTTCAAAAGAATAAATAGGAAAACTGACATTACAGTACCAAAAAAAAGAAACATTAGCAGTGTACTCCCAAAACTAATTTGTTCTCCTCTTATTAAATCAATAATTGTCATAATAGCCACAAAGCCAACTCCATTTATTATTCCATTCTTTAGTAGTATTTTAATCATTTGTATTCAATGTAAAAAATTTCAATTTAATTGTCAGATGAGGGATAGCTACTGTATCTTTTTAAAATGCTTATGCCTAAACATTAACTACCAAGATTTTTAACACTAAACATGAATGCTGGCAATGGAAGATAACGATTATTTGCTAATGCGTGAATCTTATTGTGTTTATTTATTCCAGCAGTGGTCTTAAAGATCTTTAGAATTGCATGTGAGTGGTTTGATGGGATTGGGTTGAATAATGCTTTATTGATTAGGGAATTAGCAATCGCCCATGATCCTTATGTCACTTGTTATCTTGGGATTTATTATAGTTTTGATTAATTGATTTTAGCCCTTCAAATCATTTCAACAAAATCTAAAAATACTTTCTTATGAAGCTCAAGATCCATAATAGGAGAGAGTGCTACACGGGCAATATAATCTTTGTCCCCTTCAATAGTCGTTCCTTGGGTAGATGTGGCTGGTATCGTCCAATAACAGCCTTTAAGCTGTCCATAACTCACACAGTATTTACTTTCATTAGGGATTTCGTTAATCATTAAATTGATTAATTTATGATTCAACGTTCTTTTATAGTTTTCTCTTTCTTCATCAGTATTACCTTTAGTGGGAAGATCCAATGAAAACACAGAAGGCGTAAACCCTTTTTCTGCAAATTCTTTGGAGACAAAATTTATTTTCGCGGCTGGTAAATTCTCTTTGATGAAGCTTACAAACTCGCGTGTATTTTGATACGCGTCATGAATTCTTTGATTCATGGAGGGCATTTGTTTTGCTAATATTTCTAGTTGAAGATCTGTAGCCTCGTTATCGCAAAGGCTTAGATGTAATGCTATTTTTTCCATCAAAGCTTCAGCTTTTTTATTGACAACACAATAGCCAGCAGTACATTTTCCGCCACTTGGAAATTTGGATCCACTCACATAGGTAATGGTTCTAATTGTTGATAGCAAATCGCCTTCACCTAAAAAGTGAACGTTAGGACAAAAAGTTTGATCTAAAATAAAGACGGGATCAATAGCTATTTCTCCAGTAGCAGTTTTTCGCACTTTGCTTAAGACTTCTTTTAATTTAATGAGATCAGGGACTTCAACTCTTGGGTTGGTTGGAATTTCAGCGATGATATATGGAACTGCGTCTTCGTTAGCAATTTCATTTAAGATGGCATCGATACTTTGACCCATGTCGTTTCCACCATCAACGGGCAAGTCCATTACTTCCACATTATCAATGCATGCAGCCACCCGTCTTGCTTGGTCATTTGTTCCACCATAACAATTGGGAGGAACAACAATTTTGATTGCTTTCCCATTATGATTTTCTACTGCATCGTGAACGAGGCCCATTACAATCGCATATTGCATTGAAAGCCCACTTGAAGCAACGAGGGGATTTACATTTGTACCAGTAATTTCTTTAATAGAATCTAATACAATCGTGTTGTTGGTTTCGACATGAGTTCTATTATTATCAAAAGGTAACTTTTCTATTAAATGTTTTAAGGCAACAAGCGTATTTGCTGGTGTCATTGCTATGGTCTCTCTTCTTCTTACATGCTGAATTTCTGAGATATAATTTTCATTTTGTTCACCATTTACCAATAAAACACTACCTAAGTGATCATGGACACTAATGAAAAAGTCAATATTAGAGGTGAGATTAAAATCAGCTATTTCATCTTGTTGAGAAATCAAAATGGTGCTGCCGTTAAACGCGGGAATGTTTGATACTTCCTTAATTTGCAATAGCTCAAAGTTATAGCCATAAATACGCTTTACTACATCAGCATCAAAAATCACTGGTAATTCACCTGTATAAAGGATTTGGGTTTTTTTATTGGCCAGTAAGTTTTTTCTTAAAACTGCCAAAATAGGTGTCGTCTTTGATGAAAAACTGATTACATTATCTGCCTTTAGCTTATTTAAGTTTGCAATTGCCCATTCTAGTACACAGGATAATGGATGACCTAATCGAATGTAGTCGTAAGCAGTGGGTAATTGCTTAAGTGCTAATGCTTCAGAATTATTGTCATTGAATAAGCTTTCAAACTGCTCTAAGAATTGCGTTTTGGCCAATTTTTCATCATAGATATCAAGTCGATGGGTTGTTAGACACAACCAATCTGATGGCATGTTTTCTAAAACATCTTTAATATAGCTACGCATTTTACTTAGTCCCACAATCTCTACTTTTTGATAGGCTAAAAGTATATTAATTAGATTAGAAAGTGTTAATTGGGGGTTTGTGAAGTAGGGACTAGCGTTGAGTGTAGTCGGTCGAGCGATTTAGCCACTATAGCATTATTAGTCTCTGAAACTTTAGCAAAAGAGACAGCTAAGGTGGAAGCATGGCGACTACAGATAGTCTGCGCCTAGTATAGGTCTCATTATCGCAAGATAGTGAATTATTATAGAGGGTTGAAATCCCTAAGTCTTCTTCTTTTGGTATTTGAATTGAAATTTCTTTATAAACTTAAACGTACATATTGTCCAGGTGGATATGGAGGCTGAAGCGATAGAAAAACATCCATTATTATTAGTGTTATTTACAGCATTCAATTGCATTGGTTAATTATATCAGAACCATCAAAGTTTCTTTCATATAGTCCTGTATAAATTTGAAAATTAGAAGGATGTACAGTTTTTTGAAGCATTTGTTTTAAATCACAAAAATTGGATACTTCAGAGTCTCCATATATGTTTAGTGATTCAAAAGCTTGTGGATCTATATTCTTAATCCAAGTAAGATCACTGTCTTCAATATTTTCAATCATCAAATCGATATTTACATACCTTTTTGAGTTTCTGAATAATGTTTCAGATGATCTCATGTTTTTAAACTCAAGTTGGATACGATAACTAGCTCTCTCGGGAATGGGTGAATTCATTTCTAAATAGGAAAATTCAGGATTGTATCTAATGTTCAGTCCTCCATAATCATTCAAATTGGGAGATTTAAATGAAATTATTTTTTTGTTATTAACTATGTCAATTCCGTTTCCTATCAGTTCTAAGCTTTGAAAGCTAATACTTCTTAATTTGTCGTTGCCGGTTATAATCAGGTGTGTGTCTATTGTAGTTAGATTTGGTAAGTCAATTTCAATTAATTGACTCGCTTCTGAAATTATAAGCGCATTGACCTTCCTTAAATTTGCTAACATATCTAAATTCATTAAGTATTTCGATTGGATTTTTAGCATTCCAGATATTTCTTCTATATTCCTTAATGATCTTATATCTTTTACGTCATAAGACAGTGTTATAGGAGAATTTATAGAAACAAGGTCCAACAACTCATTGGAATATTCATCTAGGTCATTTTGAGTCCAAAGTTTTACGTCTTCGACATTCATTCTGTCTTCCCCACAGGAAGGCATAATCATAATAGTTAATGTCAAATAAGCTAATATATAATTCTTCATGTTTAATTTATTTTGTTATATGTAACGTATCGGCGAAGTGTAGTCTCTTTTTGGAACAGAGTGAGACGCTCTTAACCTAAAGTGTTATGAGTGGCGTTAGCTACTATGCCGTTAATTGCTCCAACTTCGAAGTTACAAACTTCGAATACCTCTGCTCCGCTTACTTGAAGTTTTCAACTTCAAATTAGAATGTAACTAATTATCATTTGGATGACTATTAATGTTTTTCTGTTAGGAAACGCAAACATTAATACCCTAATATTTCTATGACGGGTAGTTGTCTTAAATCCTCCAAATAATTGGCTTTACCCTCTTCTAGCAATTGTAAATTTTCAGTTCTAATTCTCAATTCGAAGGCTTCAGTGTACTTTAGAATCAAACTATATATTTTAATGTAAAATTTGTACGATACTTTTGGCTCATTTAATAATTTTATTTTAAGCGTTTGTAAGCTTCTTTCTTGAGCGTGGTTCATTATATTCTGGCCAAATCTGAATTTAAATTCTTCATAACCCAACTCCAATCCGTTATAAAGAATTAATTCTGAATTCAACAGTTTTATTTCAATTTCCTGCTCAGAAGTTACTCTAGATTTTTCAGTTCCAAAAGTATCACTACTATAAAAAAGGAAGGTTAATGAGATTCCAAAAATTAAGATATTTTTCATTTTCATCTTTCTAATTTATCATCTAAATTCATATGAACTTGATAATGGTGTAAGATTTTATATTTATTTTAAGCAATTCTCGTTTACATATTCACTAATATTTTTTCCCTCTATTATATTTAAGTCGCAGTTTTGCTTCATAGCTTTATGAAACGAAACACAAGCATCTTCTTTCTTTCCCAACAACAATAAGCAAACTCCTTTGCTAGCTTCTACACAGTTGTATTCACTGTTTGCATCAGCAATTATATTGTAATAATATAGTGCTTTTTCAAGATTTCCTAGTTTGTAAAAATTCATTGCCATTTTATTCAAAGAATCTAAATTGTTAGGATTTTCGTTTATATATTTTTCTAATACTGGAATGGATTGTTTGACATCATTTTTATCAAAGGAAGAACATGATTCTTGGTTTTGGGTGCAGGATGATAAACCAAGCAAAATTAAACTTGTGATATAATAATATTTCATTGTTGCTTACTTTCTACTAATTGTTTGAAAATTTAAGTTTTCTTGATCCTTGATTTTTTATTTACTCTCACTAACTACTGTATCTTTTTAAAATGCTTATGCCTAAACATTAACTACCAAGATTTTTAACACTAAATAAGAATGCTGGCAATGGAAGATAACGATTATTTGCTAATGCGTGAATCTTATTGTGTTAAATTATCAGCTTAATTGAATCGAAGCAAGATAAAGTTGCCATTGTAGTGTTACGTATTTTTGTTTTTGGTTTACATTCTATTCAGTCTCCTCCGAAAGTCCATCAAACTTCGCTTTCATTGTAGGATTACCATGAGTCAATTTCTTAATGGTTAAATCATCCGCTTTATTATTAGCCAATCGCAAATTGTTTTCTGAAGACAACAAGGCATCTTTAGTTTTTTGGAGGTGAGTAATCGTTTTATCAATTTCAGCAATTGCCGTTTTAAATTTACGACTAGCCAAATCATAATTGTAAGCAAACCCCTCTTTAAACGTGTTTATTTTTTCTTCAAAATTGGTAATGTCGATGTTTTGATTTCTAATCAAACTGAGTTCTGCCTTATACTGCATGGAGTTCATCGCAGCATTGCGAAGAAGCGTGATGATGGGAATGAAAAATTGTGGGCGAACAACATACATTTTATTATACTTATGAGAGACATCAACAATGCCCTGATTGTAGAATTCATTTTCTGCTTCTAGTAGGGAAACAAGCACGGCGTACTCACATTTTTTTTCTGTGCGGTCTTTATCTAATTCTTTAAAAAAGTCTTCATTCTTCTTTTTGGTAGCAGTTTCGTCGCCTTCATTTTTCATTTCGAACATGATGGAAATGATTTCATTATCTGCGTCATCCGTTTCCCTATAAATGTAATCGCCCTTACTGCCAGATCTGGCATCGTTGTCTTTTTCGAAATAGGCTTTTTGAAAAGCTGTCGCTCGAAGTTTGTTGAATTCATTTTCACAATGTTGCTCAAGGGTTTCGCCAACCATTTTGGTTGAGAGTTTCAGCTTCATATCTTTTCGAAGCGCAATTTCCTCATCTTTTAATTTTATGATATCGTCTTTTGTCCTGAGTTCTGTAGAATGCTTTTCGTTCAATGATTTTTCAAGCAACTGTTTTTCAGCTTCTTTCATTTTCAAATCGTTAGCAAGATGATCACGTTCTTTTTCAATTTCTTTTAATGCTTCGCTAACGGCTAGTTTTTTCTGTATTTCTGCATTTTCGATTTTGGATTTCATTTCCGATATCTCGGATTCTTTTTTAGCGAGTTGCTCGGCAAGTTGAAGATTATTTTGGGCTTTAAGCTCAGTTATTTCTTTATCTTTTTTTGCTAAATCTTCTTGCAATGCATTTTTAAGATGGGCTTCGGCAAGCTGAATGGCACTTACTTTATCCTTTTCGGCAAGATCTAATCTGTTTTGTAGTTCTTCTTCGAATTGATGATCTCGAACTTGCTTAAGGATATCAGCAAATCCGGCTTCATCGATTTTAAAAGCTTTATTACAATTTGGACAAATGATTTCGTTCATGTTATTTAATTTGGTGTGTCAACGGTCTAATATAAAAATAGTAGCGGATTTAATAGCACTTCACTGTCCGCTTACCAATAAGTTTATTTAATGTAATTAATTTCATATTATCACTTTCGCCTGCATTACGTCTTACACAATGTTGTACAACGACTGTATTTTTATCGAATCTCCATAATGAAAGATTCAGTTTAATGATCTATCCAGCCTCACTACTATTCGATTGAACAAGTGGTTGAAATCCTCCATAAACCATCCTACTGGCATCAAAAATCAATCTTTCAGGGTCGGTCAATGGGGCAACTAATTCTGTCATTCTTGGGTCTTTGGGAACTTGTTTATTTGCTAAGTTACGAGACTCTTTTGAAGGAAAAATAACCCACCCAAATATAATGGCTTCATCTTCTTTTGCATCTACGGTTTTGATGAAAGAACGTGTGCCTTCCAAAGTCAAGTCCTCACCAACATACTCAAAGTAAGCAAGAGCACCATATTCTTTCCAAATTTCAGCTACCTTTTCAGCAATGCCCCTGTATTCGTTCAGGTGAATTCGTGGTATTGGAAGGACAAAGCCGTCTATATAATTGGTCATACTTTCATTCATTTTTATTATTTTGTCGATTTCTCAATGATTTTTTAGCTGTTGTACAACTGTCTTATGCAATTTTTTATTTAAGCCCATACTACAAAATTATTTAATAGTTCAAAGTCCTATTTTTGGTACTACAATTACAGTATCCTAACTCAAATGTAATGGTTATATATCCTTGACTGATCACTACTCTAAAGTTGGATTTTCGATTTAGTGAACCGCTGTAGCGCCTATGCTGAAGCTTCGGCGTAAGCATATACAGCCCGTCTCGCTGAGCGGGAAGGCCCGTACGTACGGTGGTCATGCCTTTCGGCAGATAAATGTGAGAGGGCTGAGGTAGTTAACATTGACTACCTCACTCTACTCGATTATGACTTCGTCTTTCTTCTATCCGATACTTATATTTAAAGTCTTTCCTAGTCCAATTTCTATCAACTTATAGAATGTACTTAGCTGTATATCACTTTTCCCAGTTTCTATTCGCGAGATATAACTCTTTTTTGTTCCTGTTTTTTCAGCTAACTGTTCTTGTGTCAGGTTGGCTTCCTTTCTTGCTTCCTTGAGCATGACACCAAGTCTAAATGCCAATGAATCAGCATCAAATTTTGCTCTTGACTCTGTGCCTTTGGCACCTCTATGCCTTGTCAAGTGCTCTTCGAAAGATGTTAGTGTTTTCATGATTTAGAATTCTTGTTTTTAAAATACTCTTGTTTGAGTTTATGAGCTAAGTCCAGTTCCTTCTTTGGTGTCCTTTGAGTCTTCTTGATAAAACAGTTGGTAAGTACCACCAATTGCCCTTCATCGAAAAAGCAAAAAACTCTAATATTCTTGAATGCTGTTGATACCCTGACTTCATACAGGCCATCAGTACCAGTCAAATGCTTTAAGAATTTTTCAGGCACTCGTTCTACGAATCGAACCATATCTATTACATAGTCTATCTTATCTTTTACTTTATCAGGCTGCTCTGTGTAGAAGTCTGCAAAGTAGTTACCATATAGTTTGATTGTTCGAACCACACAACAAAGTTAACTATTCAGTTAACATAAACAAGCGAGATTTGGTTCCTTTTTCTCATTTAATGGTATCCAGTTTTTGCCCTTGATGAGCCATAACGTCAAGCCATAAGATGAGGAACGACGATAGGAGTTCTTCATTCTTCATGGCATGTGTGTGCCTTGAATGGCTACTACCTCATTCTTTGTAAAAGTACAAAGAATAGATATTACTAATCAGGTGAAAGTCCTGATTATGCAGGATTCTAACGGAATAAAAAAGATGTATCAATGCTAAGACCATATGATGAAGAAGCTAGGCATATAGCAAGCAGTAAGGGTTTCGTGGGTGACTGCGAGTCTGAAGCCCGCTTGCCGGACGGACAGGGAAGCGAGACTATAAAATCCGGTACTGACGAACAGAAATCGGATACTGAGGCTATATAAGTTGGGTAAGCAAACACATCATTGTATCGCCCTAAAAGTTTTTTAAGACTCATATAGTAGATCCGGCAGCGATTGACTGGAAGAAGATGCAATTACCTGAATGAATGCAGCGGAGTTTCTGAAAGAAACCAAAGACATAGAAATGTCTTTGGCGAAATGAACCGCTTGCGGACGGGCTGGCAATGTTTAATAATCAGGGAAGGAAGTCAGCAGAGGTCATAGTACCTGGAGATACGAGCGAGGATTGTTTTGTCATCTCCTTGAAGACTCACTGTAGGAAAGACTGAACGATAATCTGTTCAGAAATTCGATAAGGAATCTGAAATGATAGCCTTATCCTAAAGTAAGAACTACTTGATGGTGGTGTAAAGAGCGCTGTCAATTATGGAATTCCGAACCGCCGTAGCGCCTATGCTGAAGCTTCAGCGCAAGCATGTGAGAGGTGCACCGTGGGCTTTATTGCTCACGGCCGTCTACTCGATGTGTGCTGTGAGGTGTCAAAGGACACCGTAACTATTATAAAGATGGAAGAAGGTCTTCCGATTAGGGTTATTAGGAAAACTAATCAAAGCACTTTTATGATGTTCCATTGGCAACGAAGGAGCATGAAGCGATAGAAGAAAAGGCTGAGAAAAACAGTCAGGTGCGAATAAGAGAGATGAGCGCAAGCGAACCTACCGATGAAGTGACGAAAAGACTATTCGTTGTCAAAACCTAAGAAATATCGAGGTCTTAGGGAAGAATATGGCGGTGACCTAAAATACTGGCTATATGGCAACCGCCATGAAGGGGGCATGACTCTTATTTAGGCTTTATTTTGGAACGCAGGAAGCCTAAGCAAAGTGCAAAAGGGAAACACCAAGTAGGGAGTTTCTATGAGGCGAATACCAATATTTGCTTAGGTGGCGGATGAACCCGTACTAGTGTTGATACCTCCTATAATGGGAGAGGAGCGAAGGGGTTCAATTATGTAGTTTTAGTAAATTAGAAACAACTTGAAAGAGGATGATTTTTAAAGAAAAGACAAAGTCAATACCCATATCAAAACAAATGGTGTGGGAAGCGTACAAGTTGGTAAGGGCTAACAAAGGCAGCTCTGGGATTGATATGCAAAGTATTTCAGAATTCGAAAAGAATCGAGCAAAAGAATTGTATAAGATCTGGAATCGGATGTCTTCAGGAAGTTACTTTGCCAGTGCTGTAAAACGGGTGAATATCCCCAAAGGAAGTGGAAAGCTTCGACCTTTAGGGATACCAACGGTTAGTGACCGTATCGCCCAGCAGGTAGTCAAGACGTATCTTGAACCTAGACTAGAGGCAATATTCTTAGATACCTCATACGGTTATCGACCGAATAGAAGCGCACATCAAGCATTAAAGTCAGTACAATCAAATGTATTGAAACACAGTTGGGTAATAGATTTGGACATTCGAGAATTTTTCGAGAATGTAAATCACGAATTACTCTTCAAAGCATTGAGTGTGCATGTTTCGGAAAAGTGGGTACTTATGTACATCAAAAGATGGTTAGAAGCACCTATCCAATTAGAAGATGGGAAGCTCCAGTACCCACAAGGGAAAGGCACGCCTCAAGGAGGGGTGATAAGTCCACTGTTATCAAATTTGTATTTGCACTATTGCATAGACAAATGGATGGCGATAAATTTTCCAACAATCAAGATGGTTCGATATGCAGATGATATGATTGTTCATTGTGATACAGAAAAAGAAGCAAAAGAATTGCTATCCAAAATTGTTTGTCGCTTTAAAGAATGTGGCTTAAATGTCCATCCAGAAAAGACGAGAATAGTTTACTGTAAAAAGGATAGAAGACCATTGATAGGGAAACCAGTGCAATTTGATTTTCTTGGATTTAGTTTTCTGCCAGTAATGACAAAATTAAAAAGAGGTGGAAGTTTTCTGCAGTATAGCTGCAAGATGAGCCGTAAATCAAAGAAGAGAATTCTTCAAGAGTTACGAAGTATGGAGCTACATCGAAGAAGTCAAAGTAGTATTCAAGATTTAGCCAAAGTGCTAAACCCTAAAATCAGGGGCTGGATAAACTACTATGGCAAGATTCGTAGAAATTCGCTGAAACCAATTTTCTACTACCTACATCATCGGATGATAAAATGGATACTCAAAAAGTACAAGCGTTTCAAGAACAGCAGAAAACGTGCTGTAAAATGGCTGCGTCGAATTACCAATGATTATCCAAATTTATTTTATCATTGGACACTAGGTTACAAGTTAACCTAGTTATTTATTGACAACATAATAAGAGCCGTATGAGTCGAGAGATTCACGTACGGTTCTGTGAGAGGTTAGGGGTGGAATTCCCCTTGCCTACTCGACTAGGCACTGGCTTTTAGAGTTTTAGTCTAAAGTTGTTGTTGATTATTGAAATAGTGGTTTTGGGAATGTCAACTTCTTTTGCTATTCGATTCCATTTTGAAACAGATTCAATTATTTCTTGAATAATTAATTTAGTGTTTTTTATTCCGAAGCTTTTACCAAAATCAATTAAATCGCTTTGCTTAAAATTTTCAAATTTTCCATTTATAGATGATTGATGAACACTTGTCCAAGTACCACCCGGACTATAAGAATAAGTTAAATCATATGCTGGTGATATTTTCCATTCTCCTTTTTTATTCATTAAAAAAGAGAAATTTTTCACATGATCATCGTGATTCCTTGCAACTACATTGAAAACTGCTCTTCTAAACTGTTGCTCTAATTGTTGATAATTACACTTCAATCGTTTCATTGTTCTAAAGAGTGTTTCATACGAACTTGCTTTTTGTATTTTGAAATCGATTCCAACTAAAGAACCTAATGTTTGCATATGTATTTTTTCTCCTAATTCTGATCGATCGAAGCGTTTAGTAAGGAAATGGAATCTGTCATTTTCATTGTATAATTTACTCTCAGACATTTCTATGCCACAATCTCTTGCCATTTTATAATAGGCATATTCTATTTTACCAGTACCATCGGAATCTCCCAAAGTCTTTTTATTCGCTCCATCAATTTTCAAGATCCAATAAGTATATCCACTAGGTTGTATTATATCTCCTGGTTTTATTTCTATTATATTTCCATTTTCGTCATCTTTTATTGCAATTAATGCTTTTGCTCTTGCTCCTCCTACAGATGTTCCTATTCTAAGTATTTCAGTTAGACTCTCCTCATTTAAGTCTTTATAGTTTGTTTCTTTTTTACCTTCTAAAACATTTTTGGCTACTTCTAGAAGTTCTGTTACATCAACATTTAAGTTATTACTAGAATTGTGATTTATCGGGTTGTATTCAAGAGCTCCCATTCCTCTTTTACCAACGTAGGTTAATCTATCCACTGGATTGATGTCATCATATGTTAAACTTTTTTGTCTTAACCATTCTTTCATCATTATATTACCAAAGTCATCTGGCATTGAATCTGAAAGTAGATAAGGGAGATTATGGAAGTTTATATGATCTCTATTTGTTTCATAAGTCCTTCCTTCTTTGGGCATTAGGATGGGAGAAGGCTCAAGTGCATTTGTGTAGGAACTTGAGCTATATTGAAAAATTGCACTACCTTTTTGATCATTCCAATCTACTGTACCTAATGATTCTCCATATAAACTAACTTTAACTATCATATTTATTTGATTTTATTGGACGCTCTTTTTCTTTTGGATCTGAGTTTGGCTTTTTCAAACTTCAATTTTAATTCTAAGTTTTCTCCAATTCTAAAAACTGATTCAAAATCCTTTATTCTATTTAGTCTCACTAATATTCTAATGAGGCTTTCAATTGAAGTTGAATTTCCCTGTTCAATTAGACTAATTGTTGAAACACTCAAGCCTACATCTTTGCTTAGTTTCTTTTGGGTTAGATTGTGTTGCAATCTTATAAGTTTTAGTCTATGCCCAATTTCTTGAATAATTTCCCTTTCTGTTAGAAATAACCAATTTTCCATTATTAAGTATTTAAATGTTCGTAGTTAAGCTCATTTACTAGCTTAACTATTAATATATCATAAGTTACTTAAACAAGTTAAAAGATTCAAATAACTACTTAATTATACGAATTTATGGTCATAAAAGTTCATTAACTATTAAGATATAATAAGTTAATACTGGATTTCTTTTGCTTGTGCCTAACTGTCTTATACACTTATATTTATTAGCCCTGCCACAAACTTATTATACGATAGGACAATAAAACTTATATAATATAGCAATTATCCCCCAATGCTGATATCTTACTTGGTTAAAGTTTAGACTTAAATCGATTGATATGGATGGTTCGTTTTCAAGCTGTCCATCATCATTTAATTTGCTATTCTGTGAATATTCAAACTATAATAGGCTAAATGCCTTGTGGGTCCACCATCACTATGCACCCAAGTTGAAATATTATCACCTTCGTTTAATCTAAGTATAATATTGTCTGTGCCAGTTCCTCTTCTTCCATCGCCTTCGCCACTCCAAGCATTACCGTACCTGATACCACTTGAACCTGTTGCAGGTAACTTAATAAAATAGACATTTACATCGTCAGTTGTTCCATTTAGGTAATAACTGTCTTTAACAAACGATATTGACAAATGATAAAGTCCATCACAAGGTGCAGCAAATTGAGTGCTTCCATTCCACCCAAACCCGCCAAATCCACTTCCTGATGACCCTTCATTTGTTCTTATATATGGATAAGTTAACCACCTATCCTGACCAGATGATATATGTGTTTTACCATAAACAGAAAGAGCTATAGGAATTGGAAAGGGACCAGGGCATTGAGGTGGTGGAGTTGCAGCCGTTGCTCTATTGATTTCAGTTACTAAAAATTTACTAATTTCTGGTGAAACCTCCTGAGATTGTAAAATAGTTTTGATCCTTTTTTCATCAGTGTTTTCTTTCGGAATTTCATTGTCTTGTTTTGGTTCATTACATCCTAACGAGAGAAAAATGAAACAAATAAAAATGTTAGATACTCGATTCATAATTATAGTTTTATTAGTAATTTAATTTTTTAATGTAAATTTCGTTCATAAATTTATTATTATTCATTCCCATCGTACGTTTATTTCTCGTTTCCGTAATTATATAAATATTATGGACAATGCTTTTTTACTAACACATGCCTAGCCGTAATTATACCATCTATAACGTCTTGGTAAGCCTGCGATATCATTTTGAAAATATGGGATTCAGGATGTAATTCATTGTACCAAGAATTGCTGTCATTAATGCCTCTGCAATCAATATGATGAATGGTCTGGTACATTTCTTCTTCCCGATTCGTAAAATCTACCATCATCTCGTTAAACTCAAAGATCATAGCATAAGCAATAGCATCTTGAGTCTTTTGATCTGAAATACCCTTTAACATCATAGGGTATTTTAACCACTTCCCATTTTTCATAAATTTATTGGTTATCGGTTTCCAAAACTTCAAAGGATTCCATCCAAAGCCTAAAGAAAATGAAGGAATAGGGTAGTCATACCCATGCGTAAGGATTTTCATGCCTGAAAACTTTTCTGTTTTCTGAAAGAGATTTGTAAACAGTAATGTATACTGTAGTCTGAAGACATTCAAAAGCCCAAAAAATTCTTTGTTTAAATGATCCAATCCCAATTGTAGCTTTACTTCGTCAATCTCATGTTTGCTGCATTCCAGATGTTTTAATAACCTGTCCGACTTAGTTTTGCAAAAACAAGAATCATCTTTACGTATCTTGTTTGGCAGATCTATTAGTTTGGCCAGCCTAGTGCTTCCTACGATGTCATTGCCACCTCCGCTGATAAGGAATACATGAGGATTAATCATTTGCAGGTCTTCGATATATTTATTTTCATAAATCATATTCGCCAACCAATCGGCTCCATAGGCCAAACTGTGAACGGCATAATCTTCTTTTCTACTTATGATGAGCCAGTCTATAACATCTTTGATAAAGCGGGGGTATTCAAACCATGAGTCACCTTCCGCCAGAATGATTTTTGTATTTGGATGGGATTTGATGTTCTTCTTTATCTTTTTTTCAAAAATGATGTTCCTTCTCTTTTGATTCCACTTGTTTAATAGCCCAATGACGCCACAAGCAGCATCTGACTTATTTAGGATAGTGCCTTCATTGATGTCATAGATTCTTCTAATGATATAGTTTAGCTGTTTCTGTTTGAATTGTTTGTGGTTGATCAATTCTTTTAACTGATCCTCACTAAAATTAATAGGGTCGTCAATTAATTTATCGATTAGTTCTTTTATATCAGATGGAACATTCATTGGATAAGGAATCTCATTTCATGGTTAATTTTACATTTTGATGATTTTCATCTTACTTAAGATATTCTCTCAATTGAATACCAAACAACAAGTGATTAGATAGTGTCTTTCTTGTAATGCCTTTTTTTAAGACCAGCCGTTCGTTCATGTATTCCAATTGCGTGAAGGAAATACTTTCTTTTTTACTGTTCACCGTCTCATAAAGCACATAAATGCCACTTCTCAAAAATGCGCCTCCAATGGTAGGGTTAATATCCAAGATTGGAATCTCTCCCCATAGATGGTCGTCTTTGTTCCTGCCAAAAGTAGTGATGATGCTCTCGAAGAGTGAGGTCGCTAGATTGATATATGGCATGCCTTTTAAGACATCAATATTCTTAATCTCTGGAACGCCGTTGATCACTTGTTTGACCTTGGTGAAATACTTTTCTGCATCACTGTCTAATTCGTAGAGATCAAATTTCAAATTAACCCATTTCTCTACCAAGATATTTCGGAATACCCCCTTGTACAAAAACCCAGGGGCATAGCTGCTGTCTTTAGAGCTGAAGTTGGTGACCAATGTCGCCATCGTATCTGAAGCTTTAAGGTCTTGTGGATTTTTGGTATTGATGCTGATTTTAAGCAGGCCTTCATTTCGCTTGTTAAAATCTGGTAAGTCGTCAACAAAAAAGGAATAGAGATCCAGATCCAATAGCATGTACCGACTCTTTGGTATTGGTGTGGTCTCTATATTATAGTCTCCTGCACTCAGGATAGGGTAGCGTTTGTTGTTACGTGGTCTCTTGTCTTTTTTAAGATCTATATAGCCGAGTTGCAAACTTCTGGTCGGCAGTCTTGTGGCTGATACTTCTGTGGCGCTTAGCGCAAATGGCTTCATGGCTATGGTGCCTGTTGTTTGTTCTTGCTTCATCGTCAATAGGCTTTAGAGTTGTATGCAAGTGGTAATATAGCTGAAGTAGGACCATATATATCTAACCAATCATCAGGATAGAGCTTGCTGATGCCATTGATATTGGTGATCAGGCATTCGTCACGTTGGAGGGCGAATTTATGGACCTTTTTTCGACTTCTGGATCGAATAGGCATGGATTTAAGGTTTAGATTAAAAGCAAACCAGTGACTGCAGGGCAGACCAAAGGTATTAATCGTTTATAGGGTAAGGGGTTGAATAGAATTGAGGGTAGTAATTTAGGGAATATTTTTTATTTATTTAATTTTTTTTATTTATTTAACTTTTTTAGAGTTGCATTGGATGCTTCTAATGTTGATCATTTTTTCTAATACTTTTGCCATTGATGCAAAAGTATTCAAAAGATCTAGGCTGCCTTTTCAATGACCTGCTAGATTCTCGATTCCTAAATTGCTGAAACTCGCTGCGCTCATACAGCCAGCAATTTTCTTCGGAATACTTCGAATAGCAGGTGCCCATTTACAAAGGCTAGGCCATTTTATTTGAAGTAGGATAATATCTATTTCTTAATCGTTCGAAATAAAATAAAACGGCATATCGGCAGCCTGGGGCGAAGATATTACGTTACGGCTGGGACTACGTAGTAGTGCCGAAGTAGTAATATCTTGGCTGAAGGTTTGAGCAAGGAGATAAGGCCTCAGATATGACTAGCCTTTTTGGATACTTTTTTGGTAATGAAAAAAGTATCGGAAAAAAGAATTGTGGCAATGCCTGTCCGACAGCAAGCTTTTGGCAGGCGGGCCAAAAGGTCAATAAAAAATTAAAACGAATATCAATTTGCTAGAACCACATGTACAGAAGAGAACTATGGAAAATGAATGTCTAAATTAGAACCAATAGGTCAAAAAGAAATTATAAATGAATGTCAATTTATGAAAACCGAGAGTTCTGAAGAAAAGCAATAGAAAGAAAACAAATTCATTAAAACCAAAAGCATTATAATAATAAATGCAATCAATTTTAAACCATTAAAATGACATAGTCATATAAACGGTACGAGCGTATAACGCTATTAAGAAGCCTCTCTACTCTTTTGAGCAAATTGAACAACAACCATAGAAAAGGCGATAATAAGTAATCCAAAAACCAAATTTCTAATGGCTACATACAATGCAGTAGTATCCTCTTGGATAACAGTTGCAATTTCTTTTTGCGCTTTAACGAAGCTGTCATAGTCAAGCAATACCTCTTTGTTCCCATTGTTATTTATTTTGAGAATGCGAGGACCTTTAATGCCTTTTGCGCCATGTCTGTATTCCATAATAAAGGCATCACCATTGGAAAAAGTAATGGCACAAGGAAACCAATTGGATTTAGACTGATAGAAGTTTTCTGTTTTCAGATCTTTTGAAATTTTGATTATTCTTTTTCCGGCAGTTTCTACTACATAGATATTTCCTTCTTGGTCTTTTGTGATGCCCAACAAAATGTCATTATGTTTAACCTTTGGTCGATCTAGTTTGCTTATCAGATCTCTTGCGATAATGGTGGCGATTCCAGATGTATCTATTTTGATTAGAGCACCATTTTCAATTCCGATATCTGTAGCATACACGTTTTGATCAGAATCTACATAAAGGGCTTGATTCCAGACAAATTTATAATTACACAATGGTTTTTGATTGCCATTAGCATCTATAGTGTACAATAGTTGTTTGGACTTTTGGCCATAAATGATCCCATACTTTTCAGACCAGGTGCAGTTACCTCCAAAAAACTTGTCTATGTTTCTTGTTTGATATAGTGTATCGACAGTGCCATTTGGGTAAATTTTTATCATCGCATGATTGCCTTCTCCATTTGCTGTGATGATATTACCTTGAGGATCTAGGACTATGTTGTGTGCATGGCAGTGGTCTAGAATTTGTATCAGTTCACCTTCTGGCGTAAGTTTCCAGATGGTACCGTCATTATGAGCTATATCGGGGAAGTAGATATTATTGTTTTGATCTACTACGATTCCCCAGCTAGGGTGTGCAATAACGGGATTATAGCAAATTAATACTATTGATATGACAAAATTGAGACTACGCATTTATTAATACGGTAATGATATAAATAATATTATTATTGTACAAAGGGAAAAATGATTTTTTATCAACAATGATTATAATATATTGCAAAATATAATTTGGTTATTGCTATGCTTTGCGCAAAACATATAAAAGAATATCTTTGAGTATTGAAATAATGGTCCCATAGTTTCCTGCTGAATTCTGGCGAATTAGCAGGACAGGCGTTTCACTATGTGGAAATGTAATTAGGAGACGTAATATATTTTTTTGGCCCCATAGTTTCCTGCTGAATTCTGGCGAATTAGCAGGACAGGCG
>JAJCYH010000007.1 GCA_029262995.1 Saprospiraceae bacterium
AGTTCCGAAACACCAGACCAAATCTTTGAGGCCATCGTTTCCGGGGCCGTCCGCATCACCGGCATGCCGGCCGGGTCCCTTTCGGTCTACAACAAAGAAAAACAACAGCTCTTTCTCGTCGCGTCGAAAGGGTTTTCGTCCGAGTTTTACAAAAACGCTGTTTATCCTGTCCGGCCTGGAGGCTTGACCGAACAAATCCTTTCCGGAAACGAACCCATTCTGGTGCCGGATATTCGCGATTTTCCCGCCTATAACAATCCTATTATTCTGAAAGAAGGCATCCGCTCGCTTATTGCCATTCCTCTTGTATCAGAAAAGGGGCCTGTCGGTATTTTATATGCCGATGATTTCGAGCCCAGGACGTTTCCGCATTCCCTTGTTGAAAGCCTACGGATGCTCGCGACCCAAGCGGTGATCGCCATTCAAAAGCAACAGGCCTTCGAGAAAATAAAGGAGCTGTCCATTCGCGACCCGCTCACCGGACTCTACAATCGGCATTATCTTGACAAGGTTATGGTCTCGGAAATTGGCCGGGCGTCCCGTATAAAGAGCCCGCTTTCGGTCATCATGATCGATGTCGATTATTTTAAACGCATCAACGATAAATTCGGACACCTTGTCGGCGACCAGGTTCTCCAAGACCTGTCCCGCGCTTATGAGTCGATCATACGGCCTTATGATGTCCTAGCACGCTTTGGGGGCGATGAACTCATCATCTTGTTGTCTGAAACGGATGAGGCCAAAGCCCTCGCCACCGCCGAACGCCTTCGCCATGCCACCACCGAAGCCGCTCTCTTCCTTCCTGACGAAGTCCCGCTGACCTGTAGTTTTGGCATCTGTTCAATCCAAGAGGTCGACGAATCAACCCTTACGCCTAAAGAATTTATCCGCTACGCAGATGAAGCACTCTACCTTGCAAAAAGGGAAGGACGTAATCGAGTGCACCTCCATAAAAAATAAACTTTCCGCTAGAATTAAATATCTTCGCTTCGCCCGACGATCTGTATTCCTGTATTTGTTATTATTCAAACTCACCTAAATGGGTGACCCAATCGACCCATGCAAAGTGATCTCGGCTCTTGGACTAAGCGATGAGCCAAGCATTCGAAAACGGATGTACTTTTGGTTCTTCACGGACTTCAAGGAATCGGACGACGCATTAATAATCGCCGAAGTGGCCTCCTCCCCCTTTAAATACTGCTCTGCACACTGTGATGCGAATCAGAATAAATAAGAGGCCTGGTATCGATCCGCCGGGCTCGGCAATGCAGACCAACGAATAACCTTGAGAACGACTTCAAGCCCCCATTGACCTTGCCCGAACGACGACACGTCGAATTATGAGGATGGATTCTCCGCCAACGCTGGAAAATGTTATCCATTAGTACCGATGTGCTAACTTTATAGACTTCTGCTTCTTGATCTTCTTTTCTCTAAGCGCTAAACTCTCCCGTCTCTACTTTCAAATTACGATCTCTTATCTTCCTTAGGGATTTATTATCCGGACCTTTCATCGTCGATTCTTTAGAAAGCCTTACAGTGTCATGTCTTGCACTTGAACCCGAGCTTACCCCCAAAAACAGATCATGACGATTCTTCCGAAAAAGATTATCTTTAAATTTTCAGCCTTGCTTGCCCTCCTCACCTTGCTCTCTGGTCTTGCCCTCATCGCCGAATACCGAAAGAAACGGGAGGAGGTCATTGGTCCGATTCAAGCTGAGGCTCTGGCCCAGAGCATTGGATTGGCAAAAAACATTGACGATACCCTCAAGCCCTCCATCGCCCTGGCCTCGATGCTTACGGAGGAATTAGGTCAAGGCCCCCTATCAGATTCTGAATTAATCACTCTTTTAAAACGTGCACTAAATTCCAATTCGGATCTCCTGGGCATCGGCATTGCCTATGAGCCCTTTTCTTACGATCCGGATGTGCGCCTCTTTGCACCTTATTTGACACGGCAAGGAGGAGAACTCAAGCGAATTCAAATCGAAAACCAAATCGATTACACAGTCGATGCGTATGACTGGTATCGCAAGCCCCTACGGAGTGGCACGGGCTGGAACGAAGTCCACTTTAGCCAGGCAGCGGACCGAACGGTTGTTGAATATGCCGCCCCTTTTTTTCAAAAAGATCCCAAGACCGGACAAGAGCAAGCGATGGGAATTGTACTTGTGCACTATGACTTGGACGATATTCTTGCAAAAATAAATAAGCTGAACATGGGTAAAACGGGCTATGGGATAATGCTATCGAATCAAGGAACCTTCCTCTCACGCCCCTTACAATTCCAAGTGGATAAGGCACGCGCGGTTGAAGCGGAGGCAAAAGAAACCCACAATCCCCTACGCGAACGAATCGTCCATATGGCCTTGGCGGGAGAAAGTGGAAACATCGAGGGGATCGACGTGCCAACCGGCAGGCCGAGTTGGGTCAACGTCCAACACATCCCGACACCGCAATGGACTCTCGCTATACTTTATAGCAAGGAAGACCTGACAAAGGGTAACCTCAGCTTACGCCGTCGTTTAATTTGGATCGCCATCCTCTTTATCACCTTCGCCTTGATGCTCATTATCATGGACCTGTCTCGTGTCAAAAAAAAGTCGGACCTCACTCTGTGGTTCCGCGCCTTAAAGGCTTCAGTCCTCTTTACGCTCGGCATCGGCATCGTTTGGTATTTAGCCACAGACGACATTGCATGGAAAAACCTGGAACGAACACTCATTATCGATCAGCACAGCCTAGAGACATTTAAGCGAAGCAATATACGGGAGGCCCTACGGAACCGGCAAGTTCTTCCCATCTACATTCCGACGGGTGTCTTTGTGCAATCGATCGAATTTACAAGTGCGAACAATGTCATCCTCACCGGTTATATCTGGCAGCATTATAACGAACACGTGCCAGACGATCTTTCGCGCGGCTTTGTTTTGCCGGAGGCGGAGTCTTCGGAAATCACCGAGTCTTACCGTCGCAAAGAAAAAGACGGCGAGGTGATCGGATGGTATTTTCACGTGACTCTGCGGCAGGAATTCGACTATACGCGCTACCCCTTCGACCAGCAGACGGTCTGGATTCGTCTTTGGCATCAAGACTTCGATAAAAACGTCGTCCTCCTCCCTGCGCTCGATTCCTACGACCTGATTCATCCGGAGAGACTACCGGGTATCGAACAAGATTTTGTGTTACCCGGCTGGAAAGTGACCAGCAGTTTTTTTAACTACCGTTTCAACAGTTATAATACGGATTTTGGCATCCCGCGCTATGTGGGGCAAAACCAATTTCCGGAGTTATATTTTCAGATCGGCGTCAAGCGCCGATTTCTCAATCCCTTTATCTCGAATCTCACACCAATCATTGTGGTGCTCCTCATGCTCTTCGCCGTACTCATTACCAGCTCCAAAGAGGCGGAAAAAATCCAATTATTGGGATTTAACGCCTCGACCATATTGGCCTCAGGTTCAGCGCTCTTTTTCGTGGTACTGATTTCTCACATCGATTTACGAGGCTCCCTTTCGGCAAATGAAATATTCTATATGGAATATTTTTATGTCGTCACTTATGGGGCCATCCTCGCCATCTCGATTAACTCCATCTTGTTTAGCTGGAACATTTCAATCCCCTTTGTGCAATACCGCGACAATCTATTGCCCAAGTTGTTTTATTGGCCGGTGATTACCCTCATCATGTTTGTGGTTACATTGATAAAATTTTATTGAGTGGACTCGAAATGATGCTTTTTAAAAATATGAGACGGCGACTCGTTACCGCATATGCCTGTTTGATTATATTCGTACCTGCCATCGCGATTTCCAGCGAAAAAGAAGAAATCCGAATCGGCATGACGACGGCCTTAAGTGGCCCTGCAAGGGATCTCGGCCTGGGAATGAAACGCGGTATAGAGGCCTATTTTCATTATGTGAATCAAGCAGGCGGTATACGGGGAAGACCGCTTCGATTAATCGCCCTAGATGATGGGTACCAACCGACAAGTGCTGCGGCAAACATGCGGCGGCTCATTAATGAACACAAAGTCCTCGCTATCATCGGAAACGTAGGGACGCCCACCGCCCTGGTGACCGTTCCCATCGCCAACCGTGAGAAGGTTCTGCTCTTCGGGGCCTTTACTGGGTCAAATCTTTTAAGAAAGACGCCGCCCGACCGCTACGTCATTAATCTACGCGCCAGTTATGAAGAAGAGACCGCGGCAATGATCGATTCGATTCTAGAACGTGGGATCAAGCCAGACGAGATCGCCTTTTTCACCCAGAACGACGCCTACGGTGACGCGGGCTACGCCGGGGCAGTCAAGGCCTTGAAAGTACGCGGATATGATAAGAGCGACAGTTTAGCCCATGGGCGCTACACACGCAATACCCTCAATATTGAAGAGGGACTACTCACTATTTTCGATGCGCCGATTTCACCCAGGGCAGTGATCCTGGTCGGCGCTTATACGGCCTGCGCTAAATTTATTCGACTGGCCCAAACCATTTTACCGAACACGATTTTTTTAAACGTGTCCTTTGTCGGCAGCATCCCATTATCCAAAGCCCTCGGTAAAAACGGCGAAGGGGTTATCGTCACCCAGGTCGTTCCTCACTTCGAATCAGAACTAAAGGGCGTGGCCGAATACCGCCAACAAATGAAGTCCTTCGACGCAGAAGCAGGGCTAGATTTTGTTTCTCTCGAGGGATATCTTGCCGCCAAAATTTTTGTTGAAGGATTAAAACGTGCACCCCAAAAAATCAACCGAGAAAACCTTATTGAGGCCATTGAGTCGATTCAAAAACTCGACATCGGTATCGGCAAGCCGATCAGCTATAGCAGGCGCGAGCATCAAGCCCTACATCACATTTGGGAAACGCAGATTCAAAAGGGGAAATTTGTCCCCTTGAATTAAAAAGAATCCAAGACACTAAGGGCCTCATGGAATGGACACCTTTATAAAATAGATTGTGAAAATAGATTAGAAAGAGGATGACTGAACTCGTGTTGAATAAGATCGCTTGATTGAACTTTTGGCTCTAGGCCAAAGGAAATGGCATGGAAATGAGTTCAAGCCGACAATTTTTAAGAGGATTTTTAAAGAAGAGGTTATGAGGTAAAAGTGCAGTAGGTCAATTCCCCATCTCGATTATTAGGTTTAACCTTTCGAGTCGAGATGAAACCGCCTAATATCCGACTTTAAGGTTTCCCCCATTTTCGCGAGGTCTTCTGAGGACCGTAAAACACTGGTCGCACGTTCTGCCGAGCCCTTCGAAGTGGACGCCATATTTGCAACCCGTTTAGAGGCCTCATTCGTTCCGTCTGCCGCTTCACCGACACTACGATTAATCTCATTCGTCATGGTCGCCTGTTCTTCAATTGCCCCTGCAATGCTTAATGAAATTTCATTGGTTTGATTGATCACTTTTTCAATTTCGGCAATCGCCTCAACCGCGCCTTTGGTGTCGCTTTGAATTGCCAGAATTTTTATTCCAATCTCTTCTGTCGCATCCGAGGTCGCCTTTGCCAGTTCTTTCACCTCGTTTGCCACTACGGCAAAGCCCTTACCGGCTTCGCCTGCACGTGCGGCTTCAATCGTCGCGTTTAAGGCGAGAAGATTGGTCTGCTGGGCGATAGAGCTGATTACTTTGAGGACGTCGCCGATCTCGGTGCTCGATTCCCCCAGCCTTGAAATGCTGACGTTTGTCGACTCGGCCATGGTGACGGCCTGCCTTGTAATCCCCGTTGATTTCTGGACATTTCTTGAGATTTCCTTCAGGGTTTCGGCCATCTCTTCCGTCGAGGCCGCCACGGTATGAACGTTCTTATTAGTCTGCTCCATCGTCGCAAGTACACTAACGGCCTCATTCGCTGCCGTTTTTGAGTTTGCGCTCATCTCGGTACTTGAAACGGTAATTTCTTCCGAAGCTTTAGCAATATGCTCCGAACCCTCTCTAACTTGCCCAACCAGCTTGCGCAATCCACCGACCATTTCTGAAAACGCGCTTGCGAGCATACCAATTTCGTCATTCCGAACGATTGATATTTCCTGATCGAGATTCCCTTTTGCGATCGCCTGGGAAATTTTTGTAATTTCTTCAATCGGCGTTGAAATTCCTGTAGAGATATAGAAGCTACAAAACAAAACCAGGGAAGCAATCACGGCAAACATGAGCGCCGACATCAGGGCAAACTTTCTTTGATCGACATGAAGGGTTTTCAAGGATTGCAAGAGCGCGATACCCCCATCCTCTAAGGTTTTTTCCTCATTCAATGGCAATAGAGCATACAAATAATCATTGTCTTCGGAAACCGAATCTAGGGCCTCAATGGATAAGGTCTTAAGGTCCCGTAGGGTCGAAACGATCTCTTCTCCCCCCGAATTTATTAGGGCAACATGAAGTCCAGTTCTTTTTTTTACACGCTCTAGAAAGGCCTGATCGATCATGATGCCCTGCCATAAGATGCCGATCTCTTTATCTCCGACCCTTAGGACAATATAAGTCGGGCTTGCTGAAAAAGTCGTCTTCCGGTTCTTCAAAAAAGACCGAGACATCAATTTGAGAACGCTTTGTCTACATCGGCTCAATGACTTCGTCCTCAACAACAGTTGAAACTTAAGCGCAGGCCCAGTGATTGTTCTCCAGCAGTAAAAGTAACCCTCAAAGGGATTTCCTTACCCTCCCAGCAAAAATGAACCAGAAAAGAAACCGCCTTTGAGAGGGCAAGCTCCAAGTTCATTACCATAAAAGAGACCATGATCATCACTTCCGAGGTCACTGCAAGCTTCGCCATGATGCGAGACAAACCAAACCGGCGTTTGCCCTGACCAAACTTGCCTTCAATCGCAATCCGGTCTATTTCATCTCTTCGGCGAACGCGCTTCTCCTGATTGAGCTGCTCAGCGTTTTGATCTGTGACCTTTCTGGGTCTGCCAAGCGGTGGACCCGATAGACGAATCCCTCGGCTTTTGCAGGTACGAATGTTCTCTCGTGTTCTGTAGATCTTGTCTGCATGAACGGAGGCCGGATCGTGTCCAAAACGTCTTCGATAGGCTTCTATCTGGTCCAGGAGATCCCCGGATTCGTTGTAGGCCTCCCAGCTAATCCGGCCTACAAAGCTCATCCCATCCACAAGGCTTACGGAGACTTTCGCTCCAAATTCTACGTCGCTCCCTGCCTTGCCCCGAATGATGGGACGGACATGGGGTTGACTGATGCTGACGATCCGGTTTGCGATGCGATGACTTCGATTTTCATACATCCACTGTTGTTGACGAAACAGTTCATGGATGACGAGAAGATGCCGGTATTGAGACCGGCTCAAGTGGACCAGGAGGCTCGCTTGTGCCATCAGTGAGATGGCTGCCAGGTTTCGTCTCAGATACCTCAGTTGTTTCCCCACGCCCTGCCTGATCTTTTTTCGACCCGCCTGCTTCGTCTTGGCGATTCTCAGAAAATCCTTCCTCGCTTTCTGTCGATAGGTCCGGGGTTTCTTCTCCGGGCTAGTGCTGCAGGAGTGCAAGCGGTCGATGATCTCCTCGGTCTTCTCTCTGGCTTCATTGAGCAGATTCAAGTCGGTCGGGTATTTGATGTCCGCGGGGGTACAGGTGGCGTCCACGATCAGTTTCCCTTTCGGTGAGGGCGGGTCCTCATCCTCATCGTCTTTAGATGCTTCTCCCTCTTTTTGGCCTTCTCCCAAAACACGATGGGCAATGGCTTCGTTGATTTTCAACAGGGCTTCTTGGCTGAAGCGCTTCCTGAAATGCGTCAGCATGGAATCATGAAAGGGGGCTTCCTCTTGATACTCTGACAAGCCAAGGAAGTATTGAAGATAGGGGTTTTCCGCAATCTGCTCAACCAGTTCCCGATCGGTCACACCAAGGTGTTCTTTTAAGATCAGTGCGCCAAACGCAATCCTCGACGACTTCGCCGGGGACCCCAGGTCTTCTTCTGAAAAATTGACGATGTAGGCATCCTCGACTTCCTCCCATGGGATCTTCTTCGAGAGGATGACCCAGCGGTTATCCCTGCGGAGCTTCCCGCCAAAGGGAAGATAAAAACCCTCAAATACCATCTGATTGTGATCTATTTTTCGATACATGGACTCTCCTGGTGCACGCTTTTGGAGGGGGAACGGGTTATTTCTTTGCACTTCAGACATTATACTGAAACTAAATTATTTTTAAAATCAAAAACTTAGATGTTTTTCAGCAAGCCCCAATTAGGGTTTTTTCCTTGATGATCTGGGTCTTGTGCGTAAGTTTTTTATTCAAAGCAACACTCCTTCCGTTGGTTGGAACCAAAACCAGCAGACTCACTGATTCGGCATGAAAGAGTATCGCCTTTTATTAAGGCCCAAACAATTTCTAGACTATAGCAAGCTTAAATTTAGTGAATATCCAATATTCGAAGATTATCGATGAGATGGTCTCCTCCCACTTCCATAACGGCGTCACAATGCGCCATGATGGGAGTGAATATTCCATCAAACAGAAGCGGGAGGAGAGAGATGAAGATTACAACGATTGGACTGGACTTGGCAAAGAACGTTTT
>JAJCYH010000008.1 GCA_029262995.1 Saprospiraceae bacterium
GCAACAACGCCTTTCACCATATCTTTTTGTTGTGCAGTAATTAGTGTAGCCGCAATATCTGCACGAAAAGCCATTAGGCCATTTCATTGCTACAAGAGTATCCACACAAGATTTGTCATCTCCAAATTGCTTTTGGAAGTCATAAATGCTTAGTCCTTTGAACAATTTATTCATAATTATATGATTTGATTCAATCATATATGAGTTTTACAGTGAAAGGTAAATGCGCAATTCAATTTTTTTATTAAACATATTTTGTTTTTTTATAATATGTTCTTATATTTGGAATACGAATATACCTACCTGTCCGAATAGGACCTATTAATTACCGAGATAGAGCTATACATTATTGTAGTTACTAATATTCTTTTAAAGGATATGAAATAGAGCAAACAGTAACTACCAAACGAATTTAATGATCGGTAATTAGATACAAATATTTAAACGAATAGAGTTTTTCATTGCTATTGAAGTCAGCATTGGAGAACGACAATTTAATTGCTAACGAATAAGGATTAAAATGAAGTGGACTATCAGGCTTATAAAAGGCTTTAGCTTTTTATGTATAATGGCCTTCTCACCAATTAATGCACAAAACAATTGCGACACAAACTGTTCGATTCAGTGCATTGGACAAATTAATGTTTCTCTTGATCAAAATTGTTCAACCGAAATCACTCCTGCGATGGGAGCAGTCGGAGTTGAGTATTATTGTAATTCCTATTACTCAGTGAGCCTTTATGATGAATATGGCACTTTATTACCTAATGCGTTTGTTGGGATAGAGTACCATGATAAACTATTAACCTACAAGGTAACAGAGAATACTTGTGGCAATTCCTGTTGGGGAAAAGTATTCATTGAGTATAAGTATCCTCCACTCATTGAATGCCCAGGTGATTTGACACTGACGTGTGGTGCAGCACAGTTGCTGGCTGTCCCACCTGCATCGGGAGGTTGTGCAGACTTTGATGTGGTTCTTCATGAACAGATTAAACAGGATCTTAATTGTGATGATGAATATTCTTCAATAATAACCCGTACTTATAGGGCATATGACAGTTATGGTAATACATCTTACTGTAGTCATGATATATATATCAGAAGGTTAAATGTTGAGAATATTGTTTTTCCAGGACCTGCGGTCATTTCTTGCACTGATACATTAATGCGATTTGATAGCAATGGTATACCAATTCCGTGGTACACTATACCTTTATCAGGTTCAGGTATGGGAGATGGGATACCAATAATATGTGATCCTGAAATTACAGATGGTCTCTATTGTCCATTAAATGATGATCTCTCAGGTGTTCCATTAATTCCAAACAGTGGAGGAATAGCGATTATTGAAAATCCGGACATTTATGGTCCTAAATATATTGTTGAACATGTAGGAGAAACGAATAGTGCTGCAATATGTAATGCTATTCTAACCTATACTGATATGGAGATTCCAAATGTTGCTTGCAAACGTATGATTTTACGACAATGGAATATCTTGGAGTGGTGGTGTTATGGAGAATTATCACAAGGTGCTGCTCAATTAATTACTATTATTGATGATGAGGCTCCAAGTTTTATTTGCCCAAGTGACTTTACAGTATCTACGGATAGCGATTGCGGAGGTAATGTATATTTACAGCCAATTGAGGCTTATGATGAATGTGCAGGCAATATTGATGTAATGGTCCAACATTCTAATGGAACGCTTCATTCTAATGGTGGTTATGTAGATTTAAATTTGGGACACAATCAACTGACTTATATAGTATCAGATGGATGTTACAATCAAAGTACTTGTAATGTTGAAGTTACAGTGGAGGACAGGCGCGCACCAGTGACAATTTGCGAAACCTATAAAGTTATATCAATAAGTACAAGTGCCCATACTCTTGTATTTGCTGAACCCTTTGATAATGGTTCTTGGGATGAATGCGGCTTGGATCGTTTTGAAGTAAGAAGGATGGATAGTCTTTGTGTAGCTGCGGACACATTGTTTGATGCAAGTGTTAATTTCTGTTGTTCTGATGTTGGTAATGAAGTTATGGTTGTTTTCAGAGCTTATGACTGGAATGGTAATTATAATGACTGTATGGTTACAGTTGAAGTACAGGATAAAATCGCACCATCAATACAGTGCCCTCCCGATAGAACAATTCAATGTCAGGATGGTTATGATATCAATAATTTATCATTGACCTTTGGTGAAGCTATAATTACTGATAATTGTTCTAATACTCAAATCGTTAAAGAAACTCCTGTCTCTGATGTAAATCAGTGCGGCGTAGGAACCATAACAAGGTTTATAGACATAGTTGATACGGACAGTTTTACTATTGCACATTGTAAGCAATTAATTTCAATAGAAAATTATCAACCATTTGTTGGTGCCAACATTCAATGGCCCTTGGATTATATTACTGAAGTTGTATGTGATGTCAGCAGTGTAGATCCACAGGATTTGCCAGAATTTTATAATTTCCCAAGTTTTGGATTTCATGATGAATGTACACTTTTAGGATATCAATATGAGGATAAGCGATTTGAATCAGGAAATGGTTGTGTACATATAAAGAGGACATGGAGAGTAATTAATTGGTGCGGTTCAAGTAATGGTGAATTTGATATATGGACTAACCCTGAGCCACAGATTATTGAAATAATAAATACGACTGCTCCAGTAATTGATGATCAAGAGGATTTACAATTTGAGTCGCAAGATGTTAATTGCGAGGGTGATTCTATCCAAGTCATTAGAACTGCTTCAGATGATTGTGAATTTTTAGGATGGTATCATACTGTAAGGAATGAATCAGGAGATACAATCAGGAATGGGTTATCTGATACATTGACAATGTATTTACCCGTTGGAACCTACACCGTTGAATGGGTAGTGCGTGATGGTTGCGGTAATTTTGACGTGGACTTTCAACAACTGACCATGATCAATACCAAGGCCCCAACACCTGTTTGCATCAATGGATTGTCTGTTAGTTTGGTCGCCATGGATTTAGATACGAATGGCATTTTGGATGCAGAAATAGTTGAATTATGGGCTTCCGATTTTGACATTGGGTCTACATATTCCTGTGGAAATCCAATAGTTCTTAGTTTGTCTAGCGACATCAATATTAAGAATATTACATTCGATTGTGATGATATTGGCAGAAATGAAGTAAGGTTATATGCTACAGATGTCGTGACAGGATATCAAGATTTTTGTGTAAGTTTTGTTGATGTTCAGGATAATAATTCAATAGATATTTGTTCTGACACATTGGGAAGATCTACTTTATCTGGAGAAATATATACCGAGGAACTCGAATTAATTAGTGATGTGAAAATTAGCATAGGCGACAATTTGCCTATAGAAGTTACAGATACGTACGGGCAATATGCTTTTGAAGATATGCCACTTGGAGGCAATTATGAAGTAATGCCAGAGAAAGACGATGATTATCTTAACGGTGTCACAACATTGGATTTAATACTTGTACAAAGGCACATACTTGGAATGGAAAGTTTAATTAGTCCATATAAGTTATTGGCAGCTGACATTAATAATGACGGGAATATTTCTTCAACTGATTTAATTGAATTGCGAAAACTTATTTTAGGAATTTACGATGACCTGCCATATAATAAGAGTTGGAGATTTGTAGATTCAGAATATCAGTTTATCGATAGTTGGAATCCATGGATAAATGTTTTCCCAGAATCTCATGTTATTGATAATCTATCCTCTGATATGAAAATTGATTTTGTCGGATTGAAAGTAGGTGATGTAAATGCAACTGCTGCTGCGTCAAATAGTATTGGCAGTTCAGGAGCAAATCTTGTATCTAAGTCATTGGATCTAATTTTTGAGGAATCAAGTATTGAACAAGGAACAATCTTAAGCATTCCGATTTATGGCAAAGGATATAATGAAATTTTGGGATGGCAATTAGCATTGCAAAATGATCCTTCAATTGGGAAAGTAATAGAAATTGTACCTGGAAGTGTAGGTTTGAATATTGATGAGCATATTAATTTTGCCAAAAGTAATGCTGGAGAAATAAAAATAAGCTTTAGTAACACTGAGGCATTGACTTATAATGAAGATGAAGTATTGTTTGAAATTGTTTTTGAAGCTTATCGCAAAACTAATGTTAATGAATTGTTTTCAGTCTCTGGTTTTGAAACGATGAATTCTGAGGCTTATAATAATGATATGGAAGTTATAGGCATCAACATTTTAGGCAAGAAGTCTAAAATGGAAAAGGCATCGATCTTGTCAGTAGCACCTAATCCTTGGTCAGATTTCGCAGCTTTAAATTATGAATTGCCAATAGCTGGTAAAGTTAATTTTCAGTTCTTTGATATGTCGGGCAGCTTATTGATGCAGCAGGAATTCGATAGGTCATCTGGCAAACATGTATATAAGATCAGAAAGGAGATGTTAGACGCCAAAGGTATGATCTACGTGAGGATGACTACAGAATATTCGTCTTCCGAATTTAAAATGGTAATTATAGAGTAATATTATTTACTGATTTCGATTAGCAAAGCTCATAAAGTGGTCGATGTATAGACAATCCAAATAGCTTACACTTTAAATCAGTGATAAATTGCTTATAAAGAGCAATTGTAAGCTAGAACAATGTAAGTGTAATGAATCAAAGAAAGATTTATTAAGAAGCAGGAGCATAATACTTACACAGTTTCACTTTGTGATAACTTTAATATCGCCAGAACTTCTTGGTATATGCTCATCAAAAATCATTTACAATTTGGAAATGACTGCTTTTCACTCGGGTCAAAAGTTCCTAGAAGTATTTCGAACAAAACAGATTCTAAAATTGAAAATGAAATAATATGTTTAAGAAATAAACATCCAAATAGTGGTGCCAGGAAATTAAGAAAATTACTTGAGTTAAATTTTTCCATTCAATATATTCCATCCGATACTACTGTCAATGCCATTTTAAAAAGAAGCGACTTAAATTCTGCAAGAATATGAAGGGATTCCTTCAGCAGGATAATTAAACGCTTAATTCGGCACACAAGAATGCAACAAAATATGAAGTTCTGACTACAGAGGTAAACTTAAGATAGGTAATGGAAGGTATTGTAACTCTTTAACTGTATGTGATTATAACAGGTGAATGATTTTTAGGAATCAATTGTCGCTACAAAGCTTTTTGCTCAACTGTAAAACAAACATATATTATTATCTTTATCAATTAGGATATGACCGAATATTTTCATTCTGACCAAGATTGCCCCCTTGGTAGTATCTCAACACTTAGAAATTTTTCTAAACTGTGCTATTGGCTTATTGACCTTGATAGTGTTCCTGTTTTTTCCAATTCAGGATGCCCCAGTAAAATGGAAGATATGAAAGAATCTTTAAAGATTTAAAGGCTTACTTTTAGATCAGAATTTAAAATACTCTTACTAAGCAACAAGATGTTATGAATTCTTTCAAAAGGGAATACATTAATATAGGACCTCATGAATCTGTAAATATTGAGAATCCTTATAATTATTCATGAAAAATCAATTAGACAATTCCGTGAAAGAAAAACAGGCTATGATAACCCTATTGATTTCAAAATCATAAAGGTGACTAAGATTGGAGCTGCTAGATGGCGAAGCGTTCATTGGCTATGTACTTTTAGTGCTACTATCAATAGGCATGTCGCAGCTCAGGGAATTGGAATTGATATATTACGACATGAAGTGTGTTCCTCAATATCTTCAATGTCAGTCAATGGATATATATACAGAAACACAGGATATGGTAAATCAAGTTTTAGTTGGGTTAAGGGGTAGTATTTTATCTGGCAACATTGATAAAGAAGAGTATCGACCCTCAAAAAATGGAATTACTTGGTGTAAGAAGTGGTGAGCTAAACTTTATTGAATGAGAAAATCCTAGCCTAATTGGTAAGGACAAAGGGATAATAATATTTAGCTATAATAATATGATAGATGAGAGTATTGATAAATCAATTGCGCTATTTACACTAGTGGTAGTACCAAAGCAAAGTATAAATAGTTCAGAAGTTTTAAATGTAAGTTTTAAGATTACCAAACTTGAAGTATATTCTAAAGATGAAATTATTCAATTGTAGTTAGGTGTAGACGATAGAGAAAAGGGTAAAATCATTCATGTAATACCAATCCGTGGGTTGTTAATGTAAGTATTGAGCTATTCTTTAATGAATCAAGTCCAGTTGAATTACAGTTTATGATGTAAATGGTAGACTGATATTTATTGATTCTAAGGAATATAAAAAGGGCATTGCTAGCTATTCTATTGATAGATCAAAACTGGTTGAGTCTGGAATTATCTATGTAAAGTTGCTAAGTAGTGGTGAATTTTCAGAGTATAAGAGGATTATTATCAAATATTGGATACTATTTTTAATAAAATGAAGAAAAAAAACTACATATTATTATTTTTTATAATATGTAATTAATATATTTGCCTTATGAATTCATTTATCCAGTGAATTCATATATCCCCTCTAACAGTAAATGATGTCCTAAATCATTAGGATAGCCTTGTATGTATTATTACTTGATTGGTAAAAGTAAGCATGTAAAGACTATTCTAAACCTGACTTGTTGATTTGAACCTAACGTTGACTCGTAATGACTTAATGATTAAGTAATTATTGTATTCAATGAATTAAGAGCAGTATTAGACTTCAAACTTTACAAATATGAGAATTAGTAATTCTACAACAGCTAACGACTTGACAATAGTGTCAAGGATGTCATTTAAAAACATGATATTAAAAAAAATGAGTAAACGAAAAATGAGCGTTATTAACATTATGTTAATATGCTTTTTAGGTGTTTCTGGGTATTCTCAGGGCCCTTGTGATGGTATGAAATGCATTACCAATGTTAATTTGAGCCTCGATGAAAACTGCTCTTCAACTATTACGCCTGGTATGTTTGTACAGAACTTGAATTTTCCTCCTGAAGATTATGTCATTGAGGTATATGATGCGCATGGGAATCAAGTAGATTCGATTTTTGGAATTGAAGATGTAAATGAGACTTTTGAAGTAAAAGTTTTTTTACCTGCTTGTGGAAATAATTTTTGTTGGTCATATATGACTGTTGAATACAAACTTCCTCCAGCATTGGATTGTCCAGATGATCTTACTATTTCTTGTGGTGGATTAGACGTATTAGGATTGCCAACTGCTGTTGAAGCGTGTGGAGGTCTGAATTTTACAGTTACACTGCACAATGAAATTAGAGAGCGATTGGATTGCGATCCTGATTACACACATAGAATTGAAAGAACCTATAGAGCTACTGACGAGATGGGTAATTTTGACGAGTGTAGTCATGAAATATTTCTTGAAAGAATATCATTAGATGATATTATGTTTCCTGAAAACAGAAGTGTTGGTGGATTAAATCCAATTTCATGTAATGATCCAGCATATTTATATAATGAAGATGGTATTCCTTTGCCTTGGTTATTTTCAGAAGTAGTGCCGGATATGGGTGGTGGATTTACTGGTTCTGGAACTAACATGGGTGGTGGATTTACTGGTTCTGGAACTTCCGGTGTTCCATTTATTTGTGATAATAGTATTGTAAATGGTGTTTATTGTCCTTTGACTGGTTCTGGATCAGGTGCACCAATTATTCCAATGGGTGGTGCAACAAGCATCGGTCCTGATGGATTGCCATTTATTGTACCGGGTGAAGTTAATCAAGTGTGTAATTCTGCTGTTACCTATTCTGATATTGAATTGCCTCAAGCGGGTTGTGTCAGAAAAATCATGCGTACTTGGGAAGTGAGGGAATGGTGGTGTAATGGAGAGAATAGCAGAAGCTCTGTCCAGCTGATTGAGATTATTGATGATGAAGCACCAGTTTTTGAATGTCCTCCAAGTCTTACCATTACAACAAATGATTATTGTGCTGCTTCTGTTGAACTTCCACCTGTTGATGCAGAAGATGCATGTGATAACGGAATAAGAGTTGCAATTGATTATCCAAATGGATACTTAAATGCAAACGGTGGATTGGTAGATCTTGAAGTTGGTGATAATATAGTAGATTATATAGTAAGCGATGATTGTTATAATAGCAGTAGTTGCAGAGTCTCTGTTCTAGTAAGAGATGATACTGAACCGGTATCTATTTGTGAACAAAGTACTGTAGTAGCAATTAGTCAATCTGGAACTACATTAGTATTTGCAGAAACTTTTGATGATGGAAGTTGGGATGAATGTGGTTTGGATAGATTTGAAGTCCGTAGAATGGATACTATATGTATTGCAGCTGATACTCTATTTGATTCGAGTATTAGTTTCTGCTGTTCAGATGTAGGAACTGAAGTTATGATAGTCTTCAGAGCATATGATCTCGGAGGAAATTATAACGAATGTATGGTCAGAGTTGAAGTGCAGGATAAAGATATTCCTTTAATGACTTGTCCTCAAGATGTTACTATTGATTGTAGAGTACCTTTCGATTTAGAAAATCTAGATTTGGTGTTTGGAGATGAAGATGTAATAGATAACTGCGCTGCTCAACAGGTAGTCGTTGAAATTGTAACTTCTAATGTCAATACCTGCGGTATAGGTGAGATTATAAGAGAGTTCCAGTTAAGAAGTCTTGATAGCACACAAGTTTTAAGGTCATGTAAACAACGAATAAGTGTTGAAAATTTCACTCCTTTTGTTGAAGTTAATATTCAATGGCCACTAAATTACGATACTTTAGGACCATGTAATTATGACTTAGGACCTGATGAATTACCAGAACTTTATGCTTATCCTAAATTTCTTGCAGGAGACGACGAATGCAGTTTATTAGGTTGGGATTTTGAAGACAGATTATTTGAATCAAGAGATGGTTTTGGAGCTTGTGCTCATATTGAAAGAACATGGTCCGTTATTAATTGGTGTAGTCAGATTAACGGTTCGTTCGAAGTGTTTACAATGAATCCACCTCAGATTATTGAGATTTTTAATGATGTTTATCCATCAATTGATCCAGCTGATGATGTAACAGTTGAATCTTTAAATATTGATTGCGAAAGTGGTTTGATTGAAGTATCTCGCACAGCAACAGATGATTGTGAAGAATTTTACTGGAGTTATGAAGTAAGAGACGATCAGATGAACTTGGTTGCAGTTGGTGATTCAAGCAGCTATATTGATACAATAATAAATGGTGAATATGTAATTACATGGGTTGTTACTGATAGATGTGGTAATATTAATACTGATGAGCAAGCCTTGACCGTCATTAATAAGAAAGCACCGATTCCAATTTGTATAAACGGATTTACAGTAAGTCTTGAGGAAGAAGTTCAGATGGGAGATACAACATATGTGGCTACCCTATGGGCAAATGATTTTGATGGAGGATCTTATCATCCGTGTGGTAACCCAATAACATTTAGTTTGGATTCTGACACTATGATTAATAACAGAGTATTTGATTGTAGTGATATAGGACCACAAGGTGTACGAATGTGGGTGACAGATGTTGTTACAGGTGTCCAGGATTTTTGTTCTACAACGATTGAAGTTTTAGATAATCCTGATTGCCCCGATATGAATAGAGCAGATGTTGCAGGTGAAATTTACACAGAAGAACTTGAAGAGGTTGAAGGTGTAAGTGTTGAACTTGACGGTGGTGACTTATTTGATATGACTACCAATAGCGGTCGCTATGCTTTTAATAATATGCCATTAGGAGGTAACTATACGGTTATACCTAAGAAAGATGGCGATGATTTGAATGGGGTAAGTACTCTGGATTTAATTTTAATTCAAAGACATATTTTAGGTATACAAAGCCTTAATAGTCCGTACAAGTTGATTGCAGCTGATATTGATAAGAACGACAAAATCTCTGCTTTGGATCTTATTGAGTTAAGAAAACTGGTACTTGGTATTTATGAAGAAATTCCAAATAACTCAAGTTGGAGATTTATAGACGCTGCCGCCACTTTCGTAGACCCACAAGATCCTTGGGCATTTAATATTCCGGAAGAATATGAGATATGGAATTTAGAACAAAATATGGATCTAGATTTCGTAGGCGTTAAAATTGGAGATGTTAATAATACTGTCATTGCTAATGAAAAATCGATTAGCGAAGGTGATCTAAATGAAGAAGAAAGTATTGTTCTAGACTTTCCTAAGCTTTCCGCAAAAGCAGGAGAATATAAAGTTGTTGAATTATACTCCAGCAATTATAAGAATATCGCAGGGTGGCAAGGAACGATCGCATTTGATCCTCAGATGGTAGAAGTTATAGGTATCCAAAATGCAGGAATGACCTTGGTGGATAATGAAAATGTAAATTTAAATTCAGCAGATCAAGGATGGATTACCTTGAGTTATTCAAATGCTATAGCTGAGAGTTTTGAGAATGATGAGACTTTATTAAGAATTGAGCTTATCGCAAAACGTGATATAAACTCTAATGAAATATTTGAATTAAATTCTCAGGTTACAAAAGCAGAAGCTTACTTAAAGGATAATAAAGTAGTTCCAATTAAGATATCTGTTGAAGAGACTGGTGAGTTGGTAATTACTAAAGTAATGCCTAATCCATGGGTTGATAATGCAACTATTCATTTTGATTTACCTTATCAGGATAATATACGATTTGAATTTTATGATGTAAATGGACGTTTGCTACATGTAAAGGAAAGACATTAT
The DNA here is from genome assembly GCA_029262995.1 of Saprospiraceae bacterium. Classification (GTDB taxonomy): domain Bacteria; phylum Bacteroidota; class Bacteroidia; order Chitinophagales; family Saprospiraceae; genus RFSX01. The sequence continues at coordinate 10,704 of JAJCYH010000008.1, forward strand.
AATTCAGGTTCAAATATGTTGGTAATTCAGAAGTCTGAACTACAAACCAGCGGTGTCATTTATATGCGTATGTCTAACAATTATGGGCATTCTGAATATAAAATGCTGGTTATTGAATAAATAATTCGTTAGCTCTAAATATTTGTACAGGAAGTCATGTTTTCATGACTTCCTTTTTTTTTATGTCAAACAAGTTATTTTTGCGTTGATTTTGATTTAACTCTTAAACTTGATAACGTTGACCGTTAAACATTAGTTAAATCAAATTAAGGGGGAATGATGAGTATAGGTTTTGACATTGTTATAGTATAAATTGCAAATAAATAAATAAACTATGTTTAGAAAATTATCATTGATTGTAGGTGTAATGTTGGTAATTGGGTCAACTATATCTGCCCAAAGAGTCGCTATCGTGAATGTTTCAGGCATCCTTGAAGATTTACCATCGTTCAAAGAAGCGCAAACAGAAATTGACCAGTTGTCTGCTAAATGGAGACAAGACATTTCTCAGGAATATGACAAAATTAAAAGTCTGTATAATAAATACCAGGCAGAACAAGTGCTATTGAGTGATGAAGTGAGGGCTGAAAGGGAGGAAGAAATTATGAATAAAGAAAAAGAAGTTCGTGATTTACAAAAGAGAAGATTTGGCCCTGAAGGCGATTTGTTCCAAAGAAGACAAGAATTGGTAAGCCCTTTGCAAGATGAAGTGTTCTCTGCTATTGAAGATTACGCCAAATTAAAAGGTTTTGACTTGATATTTGATAAATCAGGAGCTGCTGGCTTACTATATGCTAGCCCAGAATTTGATAAAACGGATGATATCAGAAGAGAGTTGGGTGTTCGATCAAAATAATTTAAACATATAATTTATTAGGAAAATGAAAAATCTATTAATCTTATTTACACTGTTTTGCAGTATGTCAATTTCAACGAATTTGCTTGCGCAAAACTTTGGGTATGTCGATTCTCAGGAAATTATTGAATTGATTCCTGAGGTAAAGGAAGCTAATTCGAACATTGAAACATTCAAAACCCAACTACAGAAAAGGGGTCAAGAGATGCTTAAAGCTTTACAAGCAAAGTATCAAGACCTTGAAAGACGTGAGGGTCAAGGCGAAATCGCTCCTAAGCAGCTTGAAATTGAAGTACAAAAACTAAAGACAGAGGAAAATCAAATTTTAGCCTTTGAACAAGAGAGTCAACAAAAGATAGTTAAAAAGAGTGAAGATTTGTTATCTCCAATTAGAGATAGAATTCAAAATGCTATCAATGATGTTGCTGCAGAAAATGCTTATGATTATGTATTTGATTACAGTACTGGTTTTGTATTGTATGCAAATCAATCAACAAACATAAACAATTTGGTAAAAGCTAAATTGGGTTTGTAATTATCAAAATCGATATTTAAAAAGGGCTGTTTGATTTTAAACGGTCCTTTTTTTTACCTACTTAAGTACATACTTCTTTCTTTATCTAGTTTCCTAAAGAATGGATCCTTGAGGTCTTTGATGAAATGTATGGCTTCTCCTGTAGACTTCATTTCAGGTCCCAATTGCTTGTCAACATTGGGAAATTTGTCAAATGAAAATATGGGAACTTTAATGGCATACCCTTCTAATTTCTTTTCAAATTTAAAGTCCTTAATCTTTTTGGTTCCCATCATAACATGAGTCGCAATATTTAGGAATGGTACTTGATAAGCTTTGGCAATAAATGGCGTTGTCCTAGAAGCTCTTGGGTTGGCCTCTATTACATATACTTTTTCTCCTTTAATAGCAAATTGTATATTTATTAATCCTCTGATATTTAAAGCTTTAGCAATTTTTTCAGAGTATAATTTCATGGTTTCTATCACTTGATCAGATAGTGAATATGTAGGTAACATTGCAGAACTATCTCCTGAGTGTATTCCTGCTGGCTCAATATGCTCCATTATACCCATAATCAAAATTTCATCTCCATCATAAATAGCATCGACTTCAGCTTCCTTAGCTCTCTCAAGAAACTGATCAATCAAAACTCTATTGTCAGGCATATGTTTGAAGATATTAAGAACATGTCTTTCAATTTCTTCGTCATTAATGACGATCCTCATCCTTTGTCCACCCAATACATAAGATGGTCTAACCAATACCGGGTAACTTACTTCTTTTGCTATAGCAATAGCTTCATCTACATCTTTCGCAACACCGTATCGAGGATAAGGAATATCTAGTTCTTTCAAAAGGTCTGAAAATCGGCCCCTGTCTTCAGCAAGATCCATACTTTCGAAATTTGTTCCTATTATCTTATAACCATTTTTTTCAATGGTCTCGGCAAGCTTTAGGGCCGTTTGACCTCCTAATTGTACAATGACGCCTTCTGGCTTTTCTAATTCAAGAATTTCTTCCAAATGCTCCCAATAAATCGGTTCAAAATATAGCTTATCTGAAATGTCAAAATCTGTTGATACAGTTTCAGGATTGCAGTTGATCATTATTGATTCATATCCTGCTTCTTTGATTGCCAATACACCATGAACGCAACAGTAGTCAAATTCAATGCCTTGACCTATTCTATTTGGTCCTGAACCAAGAACAATAATTTTTTTCTTATCGCTCGGAATACTTTCGTTTTCAGTATCAAAAGTAGAGTAGAAGTAAGGTGTCTTGGCTTCAAATTCTGCGGCACAAGTATCTACCATTTTATAAGTCCTGCGTACATCCAAGTTCTTTCTCCGTTTGGTGACGTCAATTTCTTTGACTCTCATGAGCCATGCTATTTGAGCATCAGAGTATCCATTAACTTTCAGCTCTCTCATAAATTCTTCTGGAATATCTTCAGGTATGTTAAACACCATTAATTTGTTTTCCAGATTTACCAAATGCTTGATTTGCTTTAAGTACCAAGGGTCAATTTTGGTTAACTTATGCACAGACTTAAGTGGAACCCCTAATCTGATAGCATCTTTTACTCTAAAAATCCTGTCATCGCTAGCTTTTTCAAGTCTCTCAAGAATATCTTCCGTTCTTATCCATTCTTTTTTATCTGCTCCCAAACCAGCTCTATTATTTTCCTGACTTTGACAAGCTTTTTGGAGAGCTTCCAAAAATGTTCTTCCAATTGCCATCACCTCACCAACACTTTTCATTTGTAATCCAAGTGTATGATCAGAGCCGTAGAATTTTTCAAAATTCCATCTTGGCATTTTGACAATTACATAGTCTAAGGTAGGCTCAAAAAAGGCAGATGTTGTTTTTGTAATCTGATTTTTTAATTCATCAAGATTATAACCGATAGCAAGTTTTGCAGCAATTTTAGCAATTGGATACCCTGTAGCCTTACTTGCTAAAGCAGAAGATCTTGAAACCCGAGGGTTGATTTCAATGCAAATTAATTCTTCATTTTCAGGATTAATTGCAAATTGAACATTACACCCTCCTGCAAAATTCCCCATGGAACGCATCAAAGTAATAGCTTGATTACGCATTTCCTGATATGCCGTATCGGAAAGTGTCATAGCTGGGGCTACAGTTATACTATCACCTGTATGAATACCCATTGGATCAAGGTTTTCAACTGTACAGATAATAACAACATTATTGTTTGAGTCGCGTAGCAACTCAAGTTCATATTCTTTCCAACCTAAAACAGCTTTTTCAACGAGAACCTCATGAGTAGGAGATGAATTCAAACCATGCCTTAGAGCATCATCGAACTCTTTTTCTTCCATAACAAAACCACCACCTGTTCCACCTAAAGTGTATGAGGGTCGAATCACAAGAGGAAAACCAATTTTTTGAGATGCTTCTTTCCCTTCCAAAAAGGAATTGGCAATAAATGAAGGAGCTTTCTTTAGACCAATGGTTTCTAGGTGGTTTTTGAAGGCTTCTCTGTTTTCTGCAACTTCGATTGCTTCTAGATCAACACCAATTAACTTAACATCGAACTCTTCCCATACACCCTGTTTTCCAGCTTCTATAGCAAGATTTAAAGCTGTTTGTCCGCCCATTGTCGCTAATGCAGCATCTATTTTTCTCTCTTCTAGTATTTGTCTAATGCTTTCTACTGTCAAAGGAAGCAAGTATATATGATCTGCGGTTATAGGGTCGGTCATTATAGTTGCTGGATTAGAATTGATCAAACTGACTTCAATTCCTTCTTCCATTAGGGATCTAGATGCTTGAGTTCCTGAATAATCAAATTCGCATGCTTGACCAATAATTATAGGTCCACTTCCAATTATAAGTACCGATTTAATAGATGTATCTCGAGGCATAAGTGTAGAGCTTGGTTTAAATCGTGTGCAAATATAAGTAAAACTTAAATATGTGTTTGATCGCTTCCAAAATTAGAAAGTTTATAGTTTAATAATCAAAACGCCTAAGCGTTTTGGCTTGCTCAGATTTATTTGTAAAGCAATACCAAAGCTCTAATGGTGTACTTTTATGAAAGAATTTTTGTATACCAATAATGAATAGGTCTAGTTGTGAATAATTTCCAAACATTAAATACCTGAATGCCTTTTTGCTCAAGCTAAAGAAGATTAAATATTAGTATTATTATGTACTATTTAAATAATATATGCAATTATGAAGTATTTCACTTTTGTCTTTTTGTTTTTGCTATCACAATTATCATTTGGACAAGTTAAAGATGCACCTCTTGTAAATGAAGGAGAGGGGCCATTTTCTCATCTGATCATTCGAGGGGCTACAATGATAAGTGGTACGGGTTCTCCTCCGAGAGGTCCTGTAGATATTATTATTGAAAATAATTTAATTAAAGATATTGTTGTAGTTGGTTACCCAGGAGTAGAAATTGATGAGAGTTCCAGACCTGAACTATCAGATGAGGGTAAAGAACTTAACGCTTTGGGTATGTATGTACTTCCTGGCTTTGTAGATATGCATGGACATATTGGAGGAAAGGCCCAAGGTGCAGATGCAGAATATGTATTTAAACTTTGGATGGCACATGGCATAACGACAATCAGAGAGCCTGCGTGTTCTAATGGATTGGATTGGGTAATGAAACATAAAAAATGGAGTAATGAAAATAAGATAACTGCTCCTAGAATTAAGGCTTACACCGTTTTTGGTCAAGGCTCTGATTCGCCGATATCAACACCTGAACAATCTCGACAATGGGTAAATGAAAATGCAAAGAAAGGTGCTGATGGGATTAAATTTTTTGGTTTACCACCAAAAATCTTTGATGCTGCATTAAGAGAAAATAAAAAATTAGGTTTGAGGTCTGCTTGTCATCATGCACAACTGGATGTTGCAAGGTGGAATGTATTAAATTCAGCAGAAGCGGGATTGACAAGTATGGAGCATTGGTATGGATTGCCAGAAGCACTATTTGAAAATCAGACAATTCAAGACTATCCTTTGGACTATAATTATCAAAACGAACAGCACCGATTCGCAGAAGCTGGAAGATTATGGAAGCAGGCGGCCAAGCCATATTCTGAAAAGTGGAATGCTGTTATGAATCAATTACTGGATTTAGATTTCACTTTGGATCCTACATTTAATATTTATGAAGCTAGTCGTGATTTACAAAGGGCAAGACGAGAGGAGTGGCATGAAATATATACTTTGCCTAGTTTGTGGAGGTTTTTTATGCCATCTAAAATATCACATGGATCATATTGGCATTATTGGGGGACTGAACAAGAAGTTGAATGGAAGAATAATTATCAGCTTTGGATGACTTTTGTAAATGAATACAAGAATCGTGGAGGTCGAGTGACTGCTGGTAGTGACTCAGGGTTTATTTTTAAACTTTACGGATTTGGATATATAAGAGAATTGGAATTGCTTAGAGAAGCAGGATTTCATCCCCTTGAAGTACTCAGATCTGCAAGTTTGTCTGGTGCAGAAGCACTCGGCATGGAAGATGAAATTGGCACGATCGAAATTGGAAAAAAAGCAGACTTAATACTCGTTGAAGAAAATCCAATAGAAAACCTCAAAGTTCTTTATGGTACAGGGGCAATCAAATTGACAGAAGAAAATGAGGTAGTTCGAGTAGGAGGCATAAAGTACACCATCAAGGATGGAATTATTTATAATGCGCAGGAAATGTTGGAAGATGTTGCCAGAATGGTTTTGAAAGCGAAAGCAGAAGAAGGATTTAAACTAAATCAACCTGGTTTAGATGAATTTTTTAGAAAATTCGAAAAAGAAATAAAGAAATAAAAAATCCCACCTGAAATAGTGGGATTCCAATTTTGGTTTATGAAATTTTATAAACCGGAATATGGGATATTAAATGGGTTGGAATGAAAAATCTGTTTTCGAAATTAAAACGTCTTGAAGGAATGAAGTGCGGCTTTTATTCAAATAAATATTTTTATTCTGAGTAAATTGGAAGCTCTTAGCCTTTTTAAACTATGATAATTACTAGAATATTTTGTATTATTATTCTTGGTGTATTATTTAATTCTTGCACCACAAATGATAAATTTAATCCTGTTTATTACCCTTCTGACTATCTGTTTGCTCAAAGATCATATCCTTATGGGACGGTAGACAAGAAAGCTTATGGAGAGGCACTCAGTTGGAAGGAAAAACTAGCTATAGATCATCTTAAGTATTCTGAAGATTGGCAATCTTTAGGCCCTATCAATTTTAATGGCAGAATAACTGATATTGAATTACATCCAGGTGATGATCAACTTGTCTATGCTGGTTCTGCTTCTGGAGGAATTTATAAAAGTGAAAACGGAGGTACTAATTGGTTTCCAATTTTTGATGAAGCAAGAAGTCTTTCTATTGGCGATTTAGCGATATCGACGAATAATCCAGATATTATTTACGCCGGCACTGGGGAATCAAATGCTGGAGGAGGCTCAATTGCCTATGATGGTACAGGTGTTTACAAGTCTGTTAATGGAGGAGTACTATGGCAGTCAATTGGGCTGGAGGATGTGGGTTCAATTGGAAAAATTGCTATCTCTCCAGAAAACGATTCAGTTGTTTTTGTGGCTGCAATGGGAGAATTATTTAAAAATAATTCAGAAAGAGGTGTTTACAGAACCAAGGACAGGGGATCAAGTTGGGAACAAATACTTTTTGTTTCTGACTCTACTGGTGCAATTGATTTAGCAATACATCCTCAGAATGGGAATATTATTTACGCTGCTATGTGGGAGCGAATTCGAAGACCATATAATAGGCAATATGGTGGAGAAAGTTCTGGAATATATCTATCAGAAGATGGAGGAAATTCATGGATTGAATTAACCAATGGACTTCCAACAAATCCAAGTGCAAAGGGGAGGATAGGTTTGGCAATATCAGAATCAGATCCCAATATTCTATATGCTTATTATGCAAAAAAGGATGGTTCTCTAGAAGGGATTTTTAAAACAGAAAATGGAGGGAAACTATGGACGCGAATGTCAATTGAGGGAATAAATTCAGTGTCATTTATGTGGTGGTTTGGAAAAATATTTGTTGATTATAAGAATCCCAATAAAGTGTATGCCACCAGTTTGAACATGTTTGCTTCCAGTGATGGAGCTGAGAGCTGGAATCAGATTTTTCCTTTTGTACATGTCGATCATCATGCACTGGCATTTTCAAGGCAAGACTCTTCAATCCTTTTCAATGGAAATGATGGGGGTGTTTATTTCAGCAATTCACTTGGCAATGCCCCTATTTCTTATATGAATGGAATGAGCAATATACAATTTTACACATGTACTATTGATCCTACGGACGCTAATGTAGTTTATGGAGGAGCCCAAGACAATGGAACTTTTAGAATGATTGATAAATCTGGAACAGCTGAAAAAATATTTGGAGGTGATGGCTTTCGGGTTATGGTTGACCCAAATAACCCACAACAAATATATTATGAAGCTCAGAATGGATCTATTTACGGTTCTTCTAACGGTGGTGATAACAGCTATTTTGCAGCAGCATTTATTCAGGGTACTTTTAATTGGAATGCGCCTTTAGCAATGGACCCTTTTAATACCTCTACAATTTATACGGGAACTCAGAAATTGTATAAATCAGTGGATATGGGTCGAAATTGGGCTGCAATATCTATTTCATTGGTGAATAGTAATAACCCAATAGGAATAATACCTTTTGGTACACTTAGCTATATTGAGACTTCTGTTTTGGATGCAGAAGTGATTTATGTTGGCACCGATGACGGAAATGTCTGGGTTACAAAAGACGGTGGTAATTCATTTATCAATATTTCGGCTAACTTGCCTAATAGGTGGGTTACGTCTATAGAAGTTGACCCTTGGAATGAATCTGGAGTTTATGTGGCATTCTCTGGATTTAGATTTGGTGAATCGGAGTCACAGATATTTTATTCTAATGATTATGGTGAAAGCTGGGAATCTAAAGCTGGGAATCTGCCAGATATACCTGTTAACGATATTATAGCAGACGATAAGATAATCGGACAATTATATGTTGCTACCGATATAGGTGTTTATGGTTCAGATGATCAAGGTCTTAACTGGGATGCAATAGCTTCAGAACTCCCCAATGTACCTATTCTAGATATTGACATACACTCAGAAGCGCGTTGGTTAGTTGCTGCTAGTTATGGAAGAGGAATGTATGGTGTACAACTTCCTACAATATCTTCTAATGAGAGTTTAGTGCAAGAGGAAATTCAAGTTTACCCCAATCCAGCTAGCGAATTTGTATTCATAGAATCCAAGAGTGAAATAGAGCAATTAATAATGTTTGATTTACAAGGGAGGGTAGTGAAAAATAAATTTAAGGATAATAGGATAGAAGTAAGTGATCTTATTTCAGGTATTTATTTTATTCAAATAAAGTCCAAAACGGGTATTAGTTTGGTTAAGTGCCTGATTAATTAACTTAAGCTCAGGCAACGAAAAACCTTATTCTGGTATTATATAAAAAGGACTCAATGTTTAAAAAATCCCAATTGTTTTTTGTGATTGAGTAACATAGGAAAGGTGGCTTTTAGCTCCTTTCCTTTTTTTTGATAAAAATCAAATAAATAATACTGGTTATAAAGGCAATGACTAGTCCAAGAAATTCTCGTATTCCTTCAACAACATCAATAGTAGTTGGCTCATAATCAATGAAATCAGGTTTTCCTGCTGCTAGCCAATCGGTCAAAGAAGAGAAATTTAATAGTAGAATTATTGCCAATGAAATGCATAGCAGTGTTGTGTAAGTCTTAATTTCATAATTCAAAAGATAGAGAAGCGGGAGGATTGCGATACTCAAATATATCAGGATCCATTTCCAAGCGTCTGAGTCATTAAATTGAACATAGGCACAATAAAGAAAAAGTGTAAGGACAAGTATGTTTATAGTTCTAGTTATAATCATCTATTGAGAGTCAATAAGTTCATTGCGATGGGCAAAACTACACCAATTACAATCTTCTTCTCCACAACCGATTTCAAATTCGTGATTCAATATTTTTTGGTAGCTGGATTTGATTTGATCTTTAACAATTGATATGTCTTCAGGACTTACTGAATATATCCAATTGGTAAATTGCTGTGTTTTTCTATCAGGTTCCAAAAAATCAATTTCAGCACTTTGCATATTCCAACTGTGTTTTTTATCACTATCAAGTAATATTTTGTAGAATACTAACTGTCTCCAATAGTCTCCTCCGGTTTCGTTCTTTTCTGAAGGTCTAACCGTTTTTTTCTTTCCATTTTGGGCATTACCTGTCTTGTAATCAATAACATGTACATGATTATCGAAGATATCAACCTTATCCAAGAACCCTTTCAAAGGAATTCCATCTGATTCTGCATTTGAAACTTCTTCCTCTAGAGCAAACTTTGGAACATTAAGCCATCGATCCATCCTGTCGTCATAGACAAGATTAAGTGTGTTTTCACCCGTTGAAAGATAAGCTTCGAATTCATCCTTTGTGAAATGAGACTTATGTTTGTTCATGCTATCCTTAAAAAAGTAAAGTAAGTGAGACTTATCCTTAAGGTCTTTTGCCTTATAGTTTTCAAAGAACGCTCGCAGTGCATCATGCATCGCTGTACCAAATCCAGTAGATGCATTACGAGCTGAAGGAACTTTAAGTATGATCTCAAAGTAAAAGGTAAGAGGGCACCTCAAGTATTTATTCAAATGTGTAACGCTAAGCTTATAGTCTTTTAACCAATCTTTGATAATTTCACTTTCAATTAGGCTTATCTTTGGTTCATTTTTTCGTAGAATATCATAATAGAATTCAACCAGCGTTTCTTCGTTAACCTGAGGATTCTCTAATTTGATCGTTTCACTATCTGAAATTTCATCAATAAATTGCGAGGCACCGAGATCTTTGCCTTCTTCATCTCTAATTGAATAACTTATTTGCAGATTGGTTTTCGCCCTTGTCATAGCTACATAAAAAAGTCTTCGGTCGTCTTCTATGGTCAGTTCACTTGAAGTGTTTACGCCATCTGGATATTTGTAATTGCCTCTTGTATTTCCTTTTTTATCCCACACTTTTTTAGTGCATGAAATCATAAACACATTTTTAAATTCTAATCCTTTTGCGGAATGGGCCGTTATAAAGTTTACACCAATTTCTGAAGTAATAGATTTATTTACAGGCAACTCAATTTTATTGTCTATCATCTGATTTATAAGTTTGATGATTTCCATCAAATTCAGATCAGGATTTTTAACTGTTTCATTTTTTATAAAATCAAAAAGGCTGGAAACGATTTGAAGCAGCCATGCCTTATCATGTCTATTGATAATGTATGAAAGTATATTGCCGTCATTTAGAATATTTTCAAAAAGGCTTTGAACAGTCATATTGGCAATATCAGAAATCCACTTTTCCAGATTATCAGATAGCTTAAGAATTGAATCGATATCATTTAAATTAAAGCTTTCGAGGATGTCTCTATTGGCAATTACATCTCTCAGTTTTGTTTCTTTAAGTTCTGACCTTCTTACATTAGAGTAGTGGCTTATTTTAGCGATATCATGAGCATTAAGTTCAAAGTAGCTATAATGCATTAGCTCAAATAATCTGGCTGATGCAGAGTAGTTCTTATCATATTCTTCTGATATGTATTTTAATAGGTTTATAATGTTTTTAATAAATGGGAGTTGTAGAACATTTACTTTCTTTTTGACATTATATGGGATGCCTCTTTTTTCACAGATGCTAATTAAGTCATTAATCTGAGCGTGATTTCTGTAGATAACTGCAGTGTCTGTCAGTTCATGAATGTCTCTCTTGTATAAAGTTTCAATTTCCTTCGCTATGTAGGCGTATTCTTCAGATTGTTTTTGAAAGCACAGTACTGAAGGCATGCACTCGTTAGTTTTATATTCTCCTACAGCAATTATTTCTTTTGATAGACTGGGATCTTCGACGATTATTCTTTCCTTATTAAAACCGATTAACTGTTTGGATGCATCTAATATTGGTTGATTAGATCTGTAATTTTGGATAAGCACAATTGTAGTTGGATCGTATCTATTTTTAAAATCCACTAAATTCCGAAGATTGGCTCCTTGAAATTTAAAAATAGCCTGATCATCATCTCCTACAACAAATACATTTGGTTGATCCCAATAGGAGATGAGTTCACTTAAGATTGCATTTTGAGCTCCATTGGTATCCTGATATTCATCAATCAAAAAATAATGATATCTTTCTTGGTATTGCAGTAATAAGTATTCATTTTCCTGAAACGCTTTAAGTACCCATAGAATCATATCATCATAATCATATCTTTCATTTGCAAGCATGATTTTTTCGAAATTCTCATATTGTTCGATAGCCGCTTTTGTTTCTTCAAATTTGGTAGCGTATTCCTCAAAGTGATCATACCTGAAGTCTCCTTTCTTAAAGCTTACACCTTTTTTTGTGCTGGCTCGTTTGGCAATGTATTTTTCGTTTTCTTTTTCTTCTTCAAGATGTTTGTTTATTGTTTCAATAAATTCTAGAGGTTTAATGTTTTCCTTTTTCATCAGACTAAAAAGGTTTGACATTCTTCCTTTCTCAAAATATCTATCTTGCTTGTACCTCTTTAGTATGTTTCCATTAGGTAAGTTGTCGATTAATTCTTTGTAAATATCTATTGATTCGAGATCGGTAATTGGTTCAAGTTGACGATACCCTCCAAAGTAATCAAGGTTTTCCTGAATGACTTGATTGCAAAACCCATGAAAGGTAAAAATATGAATTTGATGCGCTGTTGGTCCAATAATTTCTACAAGCCTTTTCCTCATTGCAATTGTAGCAGCATCGGTATAAGTTAGGCAAAGTATATTATGTGGTGCTGTATCTGTTTCGTAAAGAATTTTTCCTATCCTGGTTGCTAATATCTGTGTCTTGCCAGTTCCGGGACCAGCATTTACCAATACTGGTCCTTCTATGTTAACGACAGCTTCTAGCTGCTCTTTATTTAATTTGTTTAGACTTTCTTTAAACAGTCTATCATATTTGCCCTTTGCTGCAAATGAAGTGGAAGAAGAATTATCCATTTATTAATAAATTATTGAGTTAAGTTAATTTAAGAAATGTATTGAGAATATTGTAAAATATGTTGAATACATCTTGTTAAAATGTTAAAATCAAAATAGTTAGAAACTAAATTTTAAGTTTATTTTTTAAAAAATATTAAATAGGTTAAATCAAAGTTAAGATGCTTTCATCCCGTTTACATTACTTATAAATTGACGTCTAAGATATAAATTGAAAAGTGAAGCTACTCATTGGATGTCATTATTAAACTTAAATCGTATTGCTATGAAAACTTTAATTATTATCTTGTTATCAGGTGTTTTTGCATTTTCATTAAATGCCCAATTCTACAGTGACTATGATGTTCGTCATAACACTAGGTACAATTATCGTTCATATGATTCAAACAGTCAATATTGGAGAACTAATAATGCCAATAGTAATTATGGTTATTTGCCAATCAAAGTTAGGAAGAAAGTACATAAGCTAGAACGTAGAATTGCTGAAAAAAGAAGATGTGCTCTAGAAGATGGATATCTCAGCAGGAGAGAAGCTAGAAGGATATATGAATTGGAAAGGGATCTGAACAGCTTATTATATGAATATGGATCCATAAGGGGATATAGGTCTCAAAGAAATAATCGTATTTGTAGGTAATAGATGCTCATTAGTGTTTTCCGGCCATAAATTGACTTTATGGTCGGATTTTTTAATGATTAAAAAAGTTTCCAGAGCTCAAAGTTTTTGATGATAACTATAACTACAATGGTAATTATGAGATAATAAGCATATTTGTTTGCCGACTCAACTCTTGAAGCATACCTTGCTGCTAGGTATCCTCCAAAGGCTTGACCTATAGCAATAAGAAGTCCCGCTTCCCAGCGAATCCAACCTCTATAATTGAAGATAAAAATTGCAACCAGAGTGTAACAAGCAATTACTAAAACCTTCAATGCATTGGCCTTGATCAAATCATATTTGTCCAACATAACAATGACTAGGAGAAATATTACGCCAAAGCCTACTTGGATGAAGCCAGCATAAATTCCCATAAGGAAATAGATAGGAATTGTTATCCATTTAGATTTCACCTTAGTCGTTTGATCTGGATTGATAAATTTCTGAGGTTTGATAAGCAAGATAAATAGGATTGGAATGAGGATATATTTATAGGCAGTTCTGAATTGTTGATCGTCTAATTCAAGAGCCATTAAAATACCTATCACAGCTCCGGCAACTACGGTTAAAATTATCCATTTTCCCAAGTTAAAACCAAGAAGACCATTCCGTTGGAATGTAAGGGCACTAACGGAGCTGCTGGCTAAAACATTAACTCTATTGGTAGCATTGGCAATTTGTCCAGGGATATTCATGATATCCATATAGATAGCAAGAGTTATTACCGAGCCAAAACCAGCCAAGGAATTTAGAAACCCTGCACAAAACCCACCTGTTAATGATATTAAAATATCTAGAAGCTCCAATATAATAGTTGTTATACAATGCGAAGTAAAGTATTTTATAACTATTGGTACTTAGTAATTATGGAAAAACTAATAATTCAGAGAGTATTGTATCTATTTAATGTTGAAATCCAAGAAAACTGCTTGAAGAAACACTAATTTTGTTGGCTTAATAAGATGATGTGGACGTATTTAAAAAGATTCAGGAATTACTGGAAGATATCGAGCAGACTATGGTAGAAAATGCTGATGAGCTAGAGAAGTTTAGAATTCTCTATTTGGGTACAAAAAATTGTATCAAGCCATTGTTTGCAGAAATGCGAAATGTCGCTAATGAGCAGAAGAAAGATTTTGGACAAAAGTTGAATCATCTTAAAACTTCTGCTGAAGCAAGGTATAAACTGCTAAAAGAAGGTCTGACAGAATCTCAAGGAGGCGAAGAAAAGAAGCAGATTGATCTTACCAGACCAGTAAAGACACAAGCACTAGGCAGTAGACATCCGGTTTCAATTGTGATGAATCAGATGATTACAATATTTGAAAGAATTGGTTTTGTGGTTGAAGAGGATCGTGAAATAGAGGAAGACTGGTATAATTTTACGGCTATGAATACACCTGAGGATCATCCAGCAAGAGATATGCAGGACACTTTCTATCTGAAAGATTCCACGAAGTACCTTTTAAGAACACATACTTCATCTGTTCAGGCTAGAGTGATGATGAATCAGAAGCCTCCGATCAGGATAATAGCACCTGGTCGTGTCTATAGAAATGAGACCATCTCGGCACGTTCTCATTGTCAGTTTCATCAGATTGAAGGACTTTATATTGACAAAGGAGTATCCTTCGCTGATATGAAGCAAACCTTGCACTATTTTGCTAAGGAGATGTATGGTCATGAGACAAAGATAAGGCTAAGGCCTAGTTTCTTCCCATTTACTGAGCCTAGTGCTGAAATGGATGTTTGGATGGGAACAGATACGGATACAACCTATAGGTTAACAAAAGGAACTGGGTGGTTGGAGGTTCTTGGTTGTGGAATGGTTGACCCAAATGTTCTTGAAAACTGTGGAATTGACTCAGAGGTTTATACTGGATTTGCATTTGGTATTGGAATAGAAAGATCTGCTATGCAAAGATTTGATATAAGTGATATTCGTTTGCTATTCGAAAACGATGTGCGATTTCTTAATCAATTTAGATCTGTACTTTAATGAAACCGAGTATTCCAAAAGGTACCAGAGATTTTTTGCCTGGCCAGGTTGCAAAAAGGCAATATATATTTGAGACAATAAAAAAGGTTTTCGAGAATTATGGGTATTTACCTATTGAAACGCCTGTAATGGAAAACCTAAGCACCTTAACGGGTAATTATGGGGATGAAGGTGATCAACTTCTGTTTAAGGTATTAAATAATGGAGATTTTCTATCGAATGCTGATCAGAAGATTTTAAATGATAAAGACTCTAAGGCCTTAATCCCAGCTATTGCAAAAAGAGGATTGCGTTATGACTTGACTGTTCCTTTTGCAAGATTTGTGACGATGCATCAAAACGATCTAGCATTTCCTTTTAAAAGATATCAAATTCAACAAGTTTGGAGAGGTGATCGACCACAGAAAGGTCGTTATCAAGAATTTTATCAGTGTGATGCAGATGTAGTAGGTTCCGAAAGTTTGATGTATGAAGCCGAGTTGATTAAGATTTATGATGATGTCTTTCATCAATTGGGTATATCGTCTGTAATAAAGATAAATAACAGAAAGATTTTGTTTGGGATTGCTGAGTCATTGGGAATTGAAGACAAGTTTGTTGATATGACTATTGCTCTAGATAAACTGGATAAGATTGGTGAAGGAAAAGTTGTCAAAGATATGATGACCAGAGGTATTGATAACAATAAAGCAAAAAAGGCTATTGATTTTTTATCTATCAATAATCTCGATGACTTGGAGCTAAAATTTGCGCAGACAGAAACAGGAAAAAAGGGGATAGCAGAATTAAGGACGTTCCATCAATATCTGGATCAGGCGGAATGTTATAATGAAGTAAGGTTTGATATCAGTTTGGCAAGGGGATTAAGCTATTATACGGGCTGTATTTTTGAAGTCTCTGCAATAGGTGTTGAGATGGGAAGCATTGGAGGTGGAGGCAGATACGATGATTTAACAGGAAGCTTTGGTCTATCTGGTGTCTCAGGGGTTGGTATATCTTTTGGGGCTGAAAGAATCTATGATGTCATGGAGGAATTGGAATTATTCCCAAGTGAAATTGAGCAAATGTTGAAGGTTTTGCTTATCGCATTTGATGATTCTTCTCATCTATTTGCTTTTGACATATTGATGAAATTAAGATTGAA
Organism: Saprospiraceae bacterium; assembly: GCA_029262995.1. Lineage (GTDB taxonomy): Bacteria > Bacteroidota > Bacteroidia > Chitinophagales > Saprospiraceae > RFSX01. The sequence continues at coordinate 26,969 of JAJCYH010000008.1, forward strand.
AGGTATTTCAGCAGATTTATACCCAGAGCCTGCAAAAATGAAAAAGCAGATGAAATATGCTGATAAGATACGAGTCCCTTACGTTATTCTGGTTGGAGATGAAGAAATGAAAACAGGAATGTATAGTTTGAAAAACATGAAGACTGGAGAGCAGAATAGTGTCTCTTTGGAAGAGATCGCCAATATTTTGAAAGATTAACTATAGTTTAACACAAAAACCCTCGATTTAATCACGACTTATTCACTTTCAAAGTGTTATTGTAGTTCTAAATGACGATTTAGTAAAGCTATTGACTATTAAATGAGTAATTGTATGACTATTTATAAGAAATAGTGAGCAATACACTTCAAATCAAGGTATAAATAAGAGATTTTTAAATAGTATTTGGACAAACGCCTTTGGCATGATCCTTGTGTATCAGCAAGATATACATTTAGGTATTTCCTAATATATGAATAGTTGACTTTTTCGAAAAGTCCGCATATCTTTGCGCTCCCATTTATATATGAGGTCTTGGCTTAATATATAATAAAATAGGATGGAGGGTTTTATAAGAAAATCCGAACATTATTTTGAATAATGTGAAGCCCATTAACTGATATTGCAAATTATTTGATTATGAACAAATTAATAATTGTTGCCAGACAAATGGCAATAGTTACATTTCTAAGTTTTCTGGTTGTGCCTCAGGCATTTAGCCATACGACAAACCGCTCAGAAAAAGCGTACGAGCCATCTGTGCCTCATTTTTCTGAACAAGATATCAAAGATCGCTTGGATAATCTATCTAGTGTAATTGATATAAACTATACTTCCGAAGTTGGTCGTCGAATTCATGAGTATACTGTTAGTTATAGACAGTCAGGTGAAAAGATACTTGGAAGAGTAGACTTGTTTTTTCCTTTATTTGAAAAAGAAATCCATGCACGTAAGCTTCCGGATGAATTAAAGTATATAGCTGTGGTTGAGTCAAACCTTAAGCCAACAGCAACTTCAAGTACTGGGGCTACTGGTTTATGGCAATTTATTAGCTCTACAGGAAGGATGAAAGGTTTAACCATTAACAGTACTGTTGATGAGCGAAGAGATCCCATAAAATCAACTAAGGCTGCATTGGATTATCTGAATGACCTTTATTGTGAGTTTGATGATTGGACTTTAGCAATTGCGGCTTATAATTGTGGTCCTGGCGGCGTTAGGAAAGCCATTCGAAGAGGTAGTAGTTATAACTATTGGGATATTAGGAGCTACTTACCAAAGGAAACGCAAAAATATGTGCCTAGAATTATTGCAGCAATGTATTTAATGCAATACTACCATGCGCATAATTTAACACCAGACATCGTTGACAAAGATTTAAAGTATACGGTTGCTATTACAGACGGAAAGAAGCATAATTTTTATCAATTGTCTCAGGAATTAGATTTGTCTTACAGAACTTTAAAGGCTTTAAACCCTCAGTTCAAGTCTAATTATATTCCTAAAAATAATGGCCATTTTGCACTTGTTGTTCCTAAGTCAAAGCATGAGGCTTATCTGCAAGTTCACGATCAAGATGCTCATCATAAGCTATTGGAAAAAAGACGTGAGCAGAGGCTATCAAGATTGTCTGAGATTCAGAAAATGATGGAAAAAGATAGGGTAGAACCACTCAATAATCTTGAAGTTATACCTCCCCAAAAAGTGTATTCGCAAATTGTAATGAGAGAAAGTTCGAGCAAGCAACTTTAAAAGCAAATTGACATAAAAAAACAAAGGGCTGCATGATTTCATGCAGCCCTTTTTGTTAATACACTCAAAAAAAACTCAACATTATTTAATTTCAACAGTTCTAGGCTCTTTTGGTTTCGCTTCTTCTTTCTTCTCAAGATCAATATAAAGAACCCCATCTTTGTACTGTGCATTGATTTTGTCAGAATCAATTTTTTCGTTTAAGTAAAAGCTTTTTCGGAAAGCACTGAAATTAAATTGCCTCATCTTATAATTGTTGTCATCATCACTTTCTACATTTTCAGAGCTTTGCTTTGCTTCAACAATCAATTGATCTTTTTCTACCCTGATGTCTACTTTGCTTTTGTCAATGCCAGGAACAGCCATTTCAATGGTATAACCATCTTCTGTTTCTTTAATGTTGGTAGAAGGCGTATTCCAGTTAAAATCGGTATTAATGGGATCAGGAAAACTTTGGTTAAAGAATTCATCAAGAATGCCACTAAAAGTTTTCACTGGTGCTGGTCTGTTAAATTTAATTAAGTTCATAGCTATTATGTTTTTGTTATTTGAAAAATTGATTTACATGTTAACTATGATCAATTGCAATGCCAAGCCATAATTCAAGTCATTTTTGCAGGATTTTTGACTTCAAGTATGCCAAAATGGCACAAACATTGAATTTGAACTGACAAAAAGGCAGTGACAGTATTGGTGTGATAGCAAATAAAAAAAAGTCCCTACGAATAAATAATAGGCTTTTAGTGCCATTGTTTTTCCATCTTTATCATCATAAGGTGCGAATTGAAATGTTAGTATTCCAGCAGTGGAACTTACCAATTACGCTAATAATGTAATGGCAAATAATCGATAATTGAGTTATTCAAATTGAACAATTGACTGAACAATCACAAACGATTAAATTCAGGATAGTAATTATAAAGAAATGAGTGCAAGAGATTTTAAGGTGTTAAAATACTCTATTGAAAGCTATTGTAGTTTAAATAAAAATAATGAAGTACAAGATTATATAATATATAAGTTATTGATTTTAAATATATACCATAGAAAATAATTCATTTAAGAATTAAATATCATAATTATTGTTTTTATTGGAGATTTTAAACCATATTTTTAAGAAATAGGGATTCTGATTGAAGAACTTTCTGTTGGTTTTTGATTCAAAATATACTTTGAAATATATTTCTGGAAGAAATAATTATAACTAAATCAATAGTATAGCCAACGATTTTCAACTTTTAGGGATCATTTATAATGTATTAACTCTCTTAATAGGATGAAAATTCTGCTTAGATATTATTTACTTGCTACAATGACTATGTTGATGTTTGGTCTTTGTAGTTCGAATATTATTTCGCAAAACTGTATTGAATATCCAGAAATTGAAGGACCGTTTTGTTCATCTTGTGCACCTGAAGGTTGGGTTGTTCAATCGTCTTCACCAGATCTTTTAGATCCAACAAGTTTTCCATGTATGACATCAGAATCTCCTTCCGGAGGCAATGTAATCCATTTGTTTTCTAATGGATCAACAGATATTGAATCTATAAGTTCTGAGTTTGAAATCCCTGGATTTATAGATGGTAATGAATATTACTTTGGCATGTATATGATGGCTTGTGGAGCCCACCCTGTTGTTATTTTACTTACAATAGATGGTGAAGATTATGAAATTGCTTCAGAAACGGAATGGGAATATATTGAATTGTGCTTAACTCCAGAATCAGCAAGTATTGAAATATTCATTACAGTAGAGGATTACGCTGATGGAATGATAACCAATACACTGATTGATTCCGGCGTATGTGATGAAACATATTGTTGCAGCCTAACTGCAGAACTTGAAGAAGAATTTATTGCATTATGTCCTGGCGAAGAGCAGATTATTGAAGGCGAATATTCAGGTGAAACCGGAAGTGTAAATATTGAATGGACATCAGAACCTAGTTATGGCGTAAATTACCTTGATAATCCTGAAAGTATGAATCCAACAATAAGTATTCCTGAGAATAATGATTTTGAAGGCGAGACCATTATTTATACTGTTACTATTGAAGATTCAGACTGTGATATTACTAGAGAATTTGAGCTGGAAATTTTAACTTCTGAAAAACCGGAATTTGAAATATTATTATGCGAATTATATGAAGATTATGAATTACCACTTGTTTCACTAAATGGATACAGTGGAACATGGGAAGGAGATTTTGATTTTGATGAACTTGTAAATGAAGTTCATGAATACACTTTTACTTTAGATTCTGGTCAAGATAATTGCATTCAAGAATGGACCTTTGAATACTTAATACATCCAGAAGAATTAATAACTTTTGATTATCAAACCATTTATTGTGTTAATGATGACGATACTTATCATTTTCCTGAGCGTACTGAAGAAAGAGTAGAAGGCGTGTGGGATGAAGATAAATTTACGCCCGATGAATTAGGAGTAGGAACGCATAAATTCACCTTCTATCCCAATAGAAATGAGTATTGTACTAGAGATTACGTTATGATAATAGAGGTTATCGGAGAGCAAGGAATAAATTTTGATATTGACAGTTCTTTTTGCGTTCAAGCGGATACACTGTATCTTCCAGATACTTCGATTGAGGGAATCATGGGCGTCTGGAATGAAAGTTTTATTGATTTGAACATTGAAACAGAAAGTCAGACAGTAATATTTTCCAGTTTGGACGATGAAGATTGTTATGAAGATTATCAACATAGTTATTCTGTGTTGAGTAAATTGGAAAATACTTTCGATATTCCAGATACCATATGTAGGTCAATGGAGTACATAGAATTTGATTCAATGAGTAATGAAGGGAACTTGGGGTTTTGGACGCCTCTGGCTGTATCTATGGACACAATATTAGAAGATAATTTTCAAGTATACTGGACGCCTTTGGATTTTGATGAAGAATGCATCTCAGGATCTAGTTTTGTCATCCAATTGGTAGATGAGATTACTGTAGAATTCAATTTGCCTAATTTGATTTGTACTAACTCTGGAGTTTTACAATTACCAGTTGTTAGTGACAACAATATTAGTGGTGCTTGGAATATTTCTGAAATAAATACTGACATAGAAGGAGCTGGAATAATTGATCTAATATTTACGCCTGAAGATGAAAGATGCTTTATTAATTTCACTCATAGTGTGGAGATTATTGATGCAGATTTATCTATCATTGAATTTGATATACAGACTGTGTTTTGTGCAATGGAATCAGAATTTGTGTTACCAAAGGTAAGTACGAATGGAGTAATCGGTAGCTGGTCTCAAGAATCTTTGAATCCTAATGATATTCAAGATTCATTAGTACTTGTTTTTTATCCAGAGATTTCTGATTTAAGTTGCTTCCAGGCGACTGAAGTAACATTCTATATTGAGCCTTTGATTAACTTGACCTTCGATCTTCCTGATTCATTTTGTTCAACTTCTGGATCATTTTTATTTCCCGTTGAATCAAATGATGGTGTATCAGGAACTTGGTTAATCGAAGAGTTTGACCCTGAAATACATGGACAATCCAATACCTTCCAAAATCATTTTATTCCCGACGAAGGGGATTGTTACATGGATTTCAATATAGAAGTTGATGTGTATACTCTATCTGAAATTGGGTTAAATACCTCGGACGCTACTTCATGCGCCATAAACAATGGCTCATATGAGCTTGTCAATGCTTTAGGAGATCTTGAACTTTCTATAGACGGTGGATTAAATTGGAGTCAGGAATTCTTTAGAAATAACTTAAGCTCAGGAATATATGAACTTCAGGTAAGATATATAGGTACAGATTGCATAGAGTATCTTGAATTCGAAATTTTTGCGCCAAGCTCAGTGAATATAATTGAATTACAAATTGATTCAATTAAAGACTGCAGTAAATTTACATCTGATCTGACATGTATAGTAGATAATACCAATTCAGAATACAGTATTGATGATGGGAATACGTGGCAATCTAACAATCTATTTACAGATTTATCTCCAGGAGATTATACTTTGATTATTAGATCTACGGAAGCGGAAGACTGTAGTGATACAACTTCATTTACGATATTTGATTTTGAGCAAACAATAATATCAGACATCCAATTTGCTGATGTATCTGATTGTAATAGTATCGATGGAGAAATTGTTATCGAAGCGTCAGGAGTGAATCTTGAATATTCTATTGATGGCGGTCTGAACTGGCAACAATCAAATGAATTCATCAATTTAGAAGGTGGGACATTTAGTGTTCATGTAAGATCCCAAGTTGCAAATGATTGTATTGACACAGATGAAATAGAAATCACAAGTCCTGAGTTTCCAGAAATTACAATGCTTATAGTTGATAATTTGACAAGTTGTAACGAAAGTAATGGTAGGATTGAAATACAAGCTACAAATTTGGAAATCGAATACTCGATTGATGGTGGGCAAACTTGGCAGTTGTCTAATCAATTTGATGGCTTGGTTCAAGGACAATATGATGTTAGAATACGTATGCTTAATGCCTTGAATTGTGAAGATTCAGAAACAGTGAGAATATCTTCTCCTGAAGCTCCAATAATTGAAATGCTAGATGTTTCTGATGTATCCAGTTGTGTTGAAGATAATGGCAGGGTTGAAATACTTTCTACAGGAATAGATTTGGAGTTTTCAATTGATGGTGGACAGACATGGTCAATGATAAATCTATTTGATAACCTCCCAGCGGGAGAATACACTGTAATAGTAAGGGCGTCTAGAGCATTAGATTGTATTGTATCTGAAGAGATTGAAATAAAAGCACCTGAAGAATTAGAAATAGTGGATGGAATCTTTTATGATGCAAGTTCATGTAATACTTCAGATGCCTCCATTGAGTTAATCCTTAATTCGCTTGATGTAGAATATTCAATTGACGGAGGTCAGGAATGGCAGGCTAATGGAATATTTACTGATTTAGCAGAAGGTGCTTATTCAGTTATTGTCAGGAAAATATCTATGCCGGATTGTGAATTGATTTATAAGTTTGATATATTCGATCCTCCATGCCCATGTAGACAGTTGGTGATAGTATTTGAGGTGGAGCCGGTGGATTGTTTGAATCCACTTTCTGGATCAATTACAATAGAGAGTATTGAAGGAAATATTATTCAAGGAGATTATCAAGTGATTTGGGAAAATGGAACAAATGATTTACATATAGAAAATCTTTCAGAAGGATGGCAAAATTATACTATTGAGTATGACAGGAATTGTCAGATGAATGATTCTGTCTATATTGATTCTTTTGACCCAATAAGTTTTAACTTATTGAGTTTTGATCAAAATTGTTCTGAGTTAGGAAGTATAGAGGTGATTAATTTTATGGGTGGGGCAGGAGAAGCAAGGTATTCCATAGATGGTCTAAACTTCCAAGACAACGCAATTTTTACCAACTTAACGGCACAGGAATATCAGGTTTTGGTTGAAGATTTATTCAATTGTAATGGTAAGGAAACTACAGAGGTAAATGATGCCTCGGACCTTCAGCTTGATATCCTAGGAATTGATCCAATTGAATTTGGGGAATCTACTTTCTTAAATCCTTTGATCAATGAAATGACAATTGATTCATTTGTTTGGTATCCTTCAAATGGAATTCTTAATCTTGGCGAATTGATAGCACATGTTTCTCCGTTAGAAACAATTAGTTATACGCTTACAATCTATTTTGGTGATTGCGTTGAAACACGTTCTGTAACTGTTGAAGTGATAGAAAAGCCGAATGTTTATTTAGGAGATATATTCACACCTAATGATGATGGAAACAATGATTTTTTTAAGGTCCAGAGTAAAGAGGATTTGGATATAGCGATCCATTCATTTCGAGTTTTTGATAGATGGGGAAATAAGGTATTCGAAAATTTAAATTTTAAGGCTAATGATGACACTGAGGCTTGGGATGGAAGGTACAATGAGAAGGAGGTTATACAAGGCGTATATGTTTATGTCTTATCCTATTCATACAGGGGAGAGGAAAAAAGCAAATCAGGAACGGTAACGGTATTGCGTTAATGCTATTAATTAATTAAGGCTGGTAATTTATAAAACCAATTAGGTGCTATCAAATCAAGTAAGACACCTAGCTATAACACATTTTGGAATTGTATAATTATTGGATTATATTATATAATAGTTTAATCCTGTGCTGAAGTGCTGGTGTTCGAAAAAATCAATTCTGTTAAAGAGTCAAACCAAATCGTATAATGCCGTCATTAATTTATAATAAATATCAATTATTGGTTGAAGATTGGGGGTTAGTTAGAATAGAATCAAAAATAGGATGTAGCTTTTAACTTAGTTTAAAAGTTGCTCTAACCAATCAATATATAGATTAGTAGTGTCTTTTTTCCACAATGCTTCCAATTGGAAATCGATACCATTCATTGGTCTAAATTTGGCATGAGCTAGCATATATTTAATGCAATAAACTTCAAGTATAGATTATATTTTTAAATTATTAACATATCAGATGTTTACAACACGATAGTATGGCTAAATAAATAAAAGTATCAATGGATTTAAGTATAATAATATTTTGAAGAATATTATTCTAGAATATTCGTACACTATTCTTTGCCGTAACGCCAAAATTCTAATTCTTTACTATTGGCTAATATGACAAGATGTGGTTTATTCAAAATGCGAATGAGCTTTACATCCCTAGTATCAGAGTGAAGAGCGATTCCAGATTTTATAGGCTCTAAACACTCAAAGTTTCCATTTGCAACTCCTGTGAGGCAGACTCCTCTACCTGCGTCATATCTGACTGTTTCTATCTCTGTTTGATACATGTTACCCACGCCAAAGAAATCAGGGATGCTATCAGAATTGAAATCATCAGATATCATATTCAATAGAGGAGCAAACTGTACTTCATTTGGTAGAGGAGCAATATTAAAGTTTCCTTTTCCATCATTTATAAAAACACTAGATAATAAAGTTCGTGCCTGTAATGGCTTATTGGCTTTTAATTTATCTCCAAATATATCTTCCATTGATGCTTGCGCAAAACCAACAAAGCTTTCAAATTTAGTTTTAATAAACGGCATTTGTTCTGATGAACAATCTCTTCCTCTAATCGGATAATTTATCGTATCCTGGTAGTTACTTAATACAATATCTAGCGATCCATTATCGTCAAAGTCATCAGCGAAAATTTGAAATGGTTTATCAAGGCTAGCTTTGAATTTTGTGTTTTTCCCTAGGTTTCCACCAATAAAATCAATATCTCCATCTCCTTCAATATCACAGGGGGTCAAACTGTACCACATACCTTCAGAACCTATAGGAGTATCTTGCTTGATAAAAATACCATCCGCTTGTAAGAATACTGAAAATGGCATCCATTCCCCCAGTAGAATTAAATCAATATTTTGATCATTGTTAATATCTTCAAAAATGGCAGATGTTATCATACCGGCATACTTTAATCCAGGACAGAGATCATCAGTGGCGTCAATAAAATGGGTTTTTTCGTTTCTTAAGAGGAAGCTTTCTGGTGCTTTTGGAAACAGACCTGGACTTATCCTTCCTCCTACAAACAAATCAAGATCACCGTCATTATCAAAATCTACAGACTGGATTTCCTTAGTGCTGCTTAGCATTTTGGGTAAAACGTTTTTGGTTTTTATGAATTGTCCGTTTCCATCGTTGACATACAATCTGTCTTGTAAAAGAGAATCACCTGCTTCACATTCATTACTACCACTTGCAATATAAAGGTCTGGGTAACCATCTGAGTTAAAGTCAAAAAATAAAGATCCTACATCTTCATATATTGAATCACTAGCCAAGTCTGGGCATTTAAATAATTCGAATTCGCCTTTATTATTTTGGAGAAATAAAGAATTGACATAGCCTTTGGATCCACCAATAAAGATATCGTCCAAATTATCATTATTTACATCAGCTACACTCATACATGGTCCCAGGCTAGAGTATTTATGCGGCAATAGTAGTTCTCTTTTAAAATCATCGTATTTACTTTCTTGGTGCTTGAATTCTATAGCTATTTCTACTTTTGAAAAAAGGGTATTTGGAGGCGTTTTTTTAATTTCATCTTCATGCTCAATATCGTTATAGTTTATTCTAATAAATTGATTTGCCTTAATATTTTTAAGGGTGGTAATTTGCTGATTTGGCCATCGTATTTCAATTTTATCTACTTCTAGCAAATTAGCAAGACCAAAATGCAAACGTGTGTCCACGCTGGATTGGAATCCTCTTACGGGATAGACCTCCTTCATTTGCATGCCCTCGGTTGTATATAGAGTTACACGGCTTCCAATTGCAGATGTGTTATTTTCAAAATCTTTCAATTCAATATTGAGAAAGTTGTTTGCGCCAGGGTTTTTGTTTTCATAAATACTGCTTTCTACATTTGTATTGTTAATAACCAAATCAAGGTCGCCATCGTTATCGAGGTCAGCGTATGCTATCCCACTGGAGTTTACGGTTTCTTCAAATCCCCATTTTTTAGAGACTTCCGTAAAAGTCAAATCTTTGTTGTTTTGAAAAAGCATATTCATTACGCTGTCTTTAGGAAAGTTACTAAGGTAATCCGCACTTCTCTTATCCAAACCTTTAATCGATACGTCTCTATTATGAATTGCGCGATCTATTCCATTGGTAATTACAATGTCGTTCCAGCTATCATTATTAAAATCAGCGAATAACACAGCCCAACTCCAATCGCTTTTTGCAACGCCTGCAAGCTGTGCTATTTCACTGAAATAAGCATTACCATTATTGAGCTGCAAAGTATTTTGCATGTATTGAAAATGTTGACCATTATCAACCAACTGCCAAAATTTGTTGGGACTCATTGGTTGCATATTGACCTTCGATTTAATATGGCTATTATAACCCATATCCAGAACTAAAATATCTAAAAGCCCATCATTGTTGATATCAGCTATGTCGGAACCCATAGAATAAAATGAGGTGTGGTTGGTTCTTAATTTGACTTCTTCTTGAAAAGCATCCACATTATTTATATATACATAATCTCGACTATTAAAGTCATTAGCGATATATAAATCAGTCGTTCCATTATTATCGATATCCCCTGCAGAAATGCCAAGGCCATAGGCTTCATTATTAATTAGCTTTTCTTTTGTTTTATTGTAATATATATCAATGATGTTTTCGAAAAAATAATCCGACTGATTGAGGCCTTTTTCAAATATAGAATCACGGTCACCATAGAGGGTTTTTTCTTCTCCAATAATGGAATTAAGGACATAAGCGTCTAAATCTCCGTCTAAATCCTGATCAAAAAACAAAGTCTGAAAAGTTTCTGATGCTATGTCTAGGCCATAGTCTGCTGCTGATTCAATAAATGTTTCATTGCCTTGATTAATGTACAAGAGATTGGGAGCACCTTTCGTGCTTAGACTTCTCCTTGATACATAAATGTCCAGAAATCCATCATGATTAATATCAACCATTGACACACCGGTATGCCAAGCTTCAGTGTCTGATTTAAAAGCAAAATCAGTTATATCCTTAAAGCGGAAATTACCTTTATTGATAAAGAGTTTATCTTTTACATGGTTACCTACAAGGTAGATATCCATAAGCCCATCATTATTAATATCTCCTATCCCGACTCCCCCACCAGCATAAAGATAATTGTCTGAGTCTTCATCATTGACGAATTCTAGTTTGTCAGATAAAGTATTAACAAAGGATACTCCAGTATCTTTTGAATCTAGTTTTTGAAAAAGTACTTGAGTGAATACAGGCGCATCATTTATCATGATTAAAACAGAAATTAGGCTTGCCAGTAGAATGAAGTTTTTCAATTGTGGTTCAATTATCTTAAGTATGAATATGAAAAATAATGTAAATGAAATTAATAAAACAAGCTAATACTTACACGATTAAATTAGTTTAAAAATAACTTAGATGATGGCAGTTCCCACCAGCTTTTAGCATGTTAACACCAAATAATCCTAAAAATCATTTTTTTTTCTTCACTTTGATGCTAAGAGTTTATTAAAGTTTGCTCCACAAGGACCTAATTCTCTATTCATTTCAAAAGGAGTAATTTTTTGACTTGCTTGGGCTTACTCATATTTTTTAAAATGAATAAAAGGACATATAATTTCTGAAATATTTTACCACATAATTCACTTCCGATGAAAAAAATAATACTTCTCTCCATTCTATTTCTAGGTATTTGCTTAGGAAATGTATCATCAATTCAGGGTCAGACAAATTTATTATACGTAACGCCTCAAGGAACAGGAACAGGTACAAGTAATAATCCTGCCAATATCTATTCAGCAATAGTTTTGGCGACGCCAGGAACTACGGTAAGGATAGGAAAAGGTATTTATACTCTTGATAACCCTATTGCGAATATTCCGAATGGTGTGACACTTGAAGGGGGATTTGATCAAAATTCCAATTGGGCAAAACTCAACACAGCCGATGAAACTATTCTATACCGATCTGAGTTAAATCCTGAAGATTCAGGTACCAACCCAAGATTGGTGGCACTTTATGTTAATGGCGCTTCTAATTTCAATGTTAAAGATATTACGATACAAACAGCAGATGCTCCACAATTACCAGCTCCTAAGGGGGGGTCTACCTATGGAGTACATCTTACAGGTTGCTCCGATTATTATTTTACAAGAGTACATATAATACCAGGTAATGCTGAAAAAGGTGAAGATGGGATTGATGGCATAAATGGCCTACCAGGACAAAACGGATTTAATGGTACAGCAGGAGATAATGATGGCGGAAATTTTGGAAGAGGTGGCAATGGTGGAATGGGTGGAGGAACTAATGGGGGTGCTAGTGGAATTGGAGCGACTACTCTTGGTACATCAGGTACAGATGGAGCAATCGCATCCTCAATATATGGTACCGGCGGTGGCGGTGGCGGTTCTGGAGGTAACTTAGCACCTAGTTTAGGAAGTGGCGGAAATGGTGGTTCTGGAGGTTCTGAATCAAACTTTGGAGCTGGTGGTATAAGTGAATCCTGTATAGGTAATAATGGGATGATTGGAATGAGTGGATCAAATGGACAAAATGGACAGAACGGATCAGATGGACCGTCATGGTCATATGGAACAGGGTTTTTTATAGCTGGAAATATTGCCTCTCTAGGTCAGGATGGTGTTGGTGGCACTGGCGGCGGCGGTGGTGGCGGTGGTAGTGGACAATATGATGAGGATACACCACTTTTTGGATGCGTTGTGGATGATGGCACTGGCGGCGGTGGCGGCGGTGGCGGTGGCGGTGGCCAGGCTGGTACTGGTGGAACGCCAGGATATGGTGGTGGCGCTTCTTTTGGCGTATTTATAGTAAATAATGGAATGAATGGAAATTTTGATAATTGTCTGGTCGTATCAGGAGATTTAGGAGCAGGAGGCAAAGGTGGAAATGGCGGCACAGGCGGTGATGGCGGTATAAGAGGAGGAGTTAATAATTCTCAATGCGGAACGAATGAACCTGGTTGCGGTGCAAATGGTGGAAATGGCGGCAAAGGTGGAAATGGCGGCAAAGGTGGAAATGCTTCTGATGGCATATCAGAAAATCTATATCTAGATAGTGGCTCCCCATTATTGAATGAAGATACAGACTATGATCTTCTTTCGCCAACTCAAGGCACTGGTGCAGAAACACAAGCTACATTCTTCTATGTCACACCGGAGGGTACCGGATCTGGAGCGAAAAATGATCCTGCAGGCTTTTTGGATGCCTTATCGGTTGCTATTGCTGGAACCATAATAAAGATGGGACATGGTATTTACGTATTAGACAATCCGATTAACAACTTTCCTTCAGGAGTAACCCTAGAAGGCGGATACGATCAGACTGATGAGTGGAAGAAATCCAGTTTGACTGGAGCTACAACGATATTTCGATCTGCAATGAATCCTGAAGATGAAGGCAGCAACCCAAGACTTGTTGCCATTTATGGGGATGGTGCCTCTAATTTTAGGTTTCAGGATGTCACTATCGAAACAGCTGATGCGCCTGAATTACCTGCATCAAAAGGAGGATCTACCTATGGTGTTCATCTTACAGGTTGTTCTGATTATTATTTTACAAGGGTTCATGTGATTCCAGGTAAAGCAGAAAATGGTGAGGATGGGCTTGACGGTATTAATGGAGAGCAAGGACTAAATGGGTTTATTGGCACACCAGGTGATATTGATGGCGGAATTTTTGGTCGAGGTGGCAACGGTGGAATGGGAGGAGGAACCAGTGGAGGAGCTGGCGGAATTGGAGCTACAATCGTTGGAAGAGCAGGGGCAAATGGCTCTCCTGCATCTTCAATATATGGTACCGGTGGTGGCGGTGGCGGTGCTGGAGGTAACCTAGCTCCTTCATTTGGAAGTGGAGGAAAAGGAGGAAACGGTGGTTTGGATTCTAATTTCGGAGCAGGGGGAATAGGAGAAACATGTATAGGAAATAATGGAACAAATGGTTCGGTTGGAACAAATGGCGCGTTTGGTCAGGATGGTTCAGTTGGACCACAATGGACATATGGATCTGGGTTTTTTATTCCTGGGAATATAGCCTTTCCAGGTCAGGATGGTATAGGTGGCAAAGGTGGCGGCGGCGGTGGCGGCGGTAGTGGACAATATGATGACGATGCACCATTATTTTCATGTATTGTTGATGATGGCACCGGTGGTGGTGGTGGCGGCGGTGGTGGCGGCGGTCAAGCAGGTACTGGCGGAAATCCAGGATTTGGTGGTGGTGCTTCATTTGGTATATTTTTAGTCAATAATGGCAGCAACGGAACGATAAATCAAAGTTTGATTAATGCAGGAGACTATGGAACTGGAGGAATTGGAGGAATTGGTGGAACTGGAGGAGATGGTGGAATAAGAGGAAATGCTGGCGGAGGATGTGGAAGCCAAGAGACTGGCTGTGGTGCACCTGGAGGCAAAGGAGGCAGAGGTGGTGACGGAGGTAGAGGTGGCGACGGCGTTGATGGCGTATCCATTGATGTTTTTCTTGATAGTGGGGATGCCTTAATTGGAGAAGAAATTAATTTCGATTTATTTGCTCAACCAGTCATTACTGCTGAGGACATCAATTGTACAAATACGCCAATAGTCTTTTTTGGAGGACCTCTTACATTACAGTGGGATTTGGGTGGAAATTCTTCACCTCAGAATGTTAATGGTGTATCTGCAGTAACAGAGTACTCTAGCTCTGGAAGGAAAACAATTGGATTTGGAAGCGATACTTATGAAGACTTTGTTTATATGTTGGATGGTACTTCCAATGCAAATGCTGGAACGGATCAAATCGTTTGTGGTGGCTCAACCAATCTTAATGCTGTGAACCCAAGCTTCGGAAATGGGACATGGTCTATTGTTCTGGGAGATGGTAATGCCAGTTTTGGCGATATCAATACAGCCAATACCAACTTTAGTGGTTCCCAAGGTGTCAGATATCTTTTGAAATGGACGATTGCTAGTGGTGACGGTGAATGTGGAAGCAACGAAGATTTAGTAGAAATAGAATTTAAACAGCAATTCACATGGTATGAGGATGCTGACAAAGATGATTTTGGAAATAATAGTATCTCAATTATTGATTGTAATCAACCGGAAGGTTATGTATTGGACAATACGGATTGTAATGATAATAACAGAAACAGCTTTCCAAACTTTACAGAAGTATGTGATGGCATTGACAATGATTGTAATGGCTTAGTAGATGAAGGTTTTGATCAGGATGGTGATGGCGTTACAGTTTGCCAAGGCGATTGCGATGATAATGACCCTAATAATTATCCAGGGAATGTAGAGGTATGTGATGGACAAGACAACAATTGCAGCTGCGATGGTGAAGCAGACGAAGATTTTGACTTAGATGGTGACGGTGTGACGACATGCGCAGGAGACTGTGATGATAATGATGCAAACAATTATCCAGGTAATGTAGAAATTTGCGATGGAAAAGACAATAATTGTGATGGTGTTGTTGATGAAGGCTTTGATCTAGATGGTGATGGTGTAACTACATGTGAAGGCGATTGCTTTGATGATGATCCAAACAATTACCCAGGCAATGTGGAAATTTGCGATGGACAAGATAATAATAGCAATGGCTTAATAGATGAGGGTTTCGATGTCGATGGTGATGGCGTGACTACATGTGCAGGCGATTGCGATGACAATGATTCCAATAATTATCCAGGAAGCTTTGAAATCTGTGATGGTCAGGACAATAATTGTAATGGGCTTATAGATGAAGGCTATGATTTGGATGGTGACGGTGTGACGATTTGCCAAGGCGATTGCAATGATAGCGATGCAAACATCTACTCGGGCAATACAGAAATCTGCGATGGAAAAGACAATGATTGCAATGGCTTAATAGATGAAGGTTTTGATCTTGACGGTGATGGATTTTCCACTTGCGAAGGAGATTGCGATGACAATGATTCCAGTAATTATCCAGGGAGTTTTGAAATTTGTGATGGTCAGGACAACAACTGTAATGGACTGGTAGATGAAGGCTTTGATTTGGATGGTGACGGTGTGACGGTTTGTCAAGGAGATTGCAATGACAACGATGCAAACATTTACCCTGGCAATGCAGAAATCTGCGATGGAAAGGACAATGATTGCAATGGCATTATAGACGAAGGCTTTGATCTTGACGGTGATGGTGTAACTTCTTGTGGTGGAGATTGTGATGATAATGACGCTAACAATTACCCTGGATCTGCTGAACTTTGTGATGGGCAAGACAATAATTGCAATGGATTGATAGATGAAGGTTATATCAATACAGATGGAGATTTCATGGCAGATTGCGTGGACCCGGATGATGATAATGATGGCATATCCGATCAGGATGAAATTTCATGTGGTAGTAACCCATTAAATGCAGCATCAACATGTGAAATCTGTGATGGTTACGATAACGATTTGAATGAAGGTGTTGATGAAGGCTTCTTGAATACTGATGGAGACGAACAAGCTAACTGTGTTGACCTTGACGATGACAATGATGGTGTTCCTGATACTGAAGACAACAAACCATATAATCGTTTTCAGTGCAGAGATTTGGATGGTGACGGTTGTGATGATTGTGCTAGTGGAAGGGATGATGTCAATAACGATGGACTCGATACTGACGGTGATGGCTTGTGTGACAACGGAGACCCAGATGATGATAATGATGGTATCGAAGATGTTTTTGATATTGAACCTCTCAATCCAAGCATTTGCGGTGACGTTGATGGCGACGGTTGTGATGATTGCAGTGTATTGCTCGATGGTTATGGTCCTTTGTCAGATAGCGATCCTAATAATGATGGGTTTGATACAGACAGTGATGGATTATGTGACAATGGAGATCTAGATGACGACGATGACGGCGTTTCAGATCTTGATGAAATAGCATGTGGAAGTAATCCTTTGAACGATACTTCTATATGTGAAACATGTGATGGCATTGATAACAATCAGTTTGGAGGCATTGACGAAGGATTTGTTAATACCGATGGTGACTCTATGGCAGATTGCGTAGACCCAGATGATGATAATGATGGTATCGAAGATGTTTTTGATATTGAGCCACTAAACCCAACCATTTGTGGCGATGCTGATGGTGATGGTTGTGATGACTGCAGTACATGGGTAGATGGTTATGGGCCATTATCGGATAGTGATCCTTCAAATGATGGTCTCGACACAGATTCTGATGGCTTGTGTAATGATGGAGATCCAGATGATGATAACGACGGAATCTCTGATCTTGACGAGATATCCTGTGGCAGTAATCCTCTGAATGCATCTTCAACATGTGAAGTGTGTGATGGCATAGACAATGACTTGAATGAAGGCATCGATGAAGGCTTTTTGGATACAGATGGTGATGGTTTAGCAGATTGTGTAGACCCAGATGATGATAATGATGGTGTAATCGATACAGAAGACTCTCATCCTTTAGAAAATTGTTTGTGCAGAGATTTGGATGGCGATGGATGTGATGATTGTTCAAGTGGTACTGATAATGTAAATGCAGATGGTCCTGATTCTGATGGTGATGGCTTGTGTGATGAAGGAGACCTTGATGATGATAATGATGGCATATCTGATCTTGATGAGGTTTCCTGTGGCAGTAATCCTTTGAACGCATCTTCAACATGTGAAGTGTGTGATGGCATAGACAATGATTTGAATGAAGGCATAGATGAAGGCTTTTTGGATACTGATGGTGATGGTTTAGCAGATTGTGTAGACCCTGATGACGATAATGATGGGGCTTCAGATCTAGATGAACTTAACTGCGGAAGCGACCCATTAAATGCATTGTCTACTTGCGAGATTTGTGATGGACTGGATAATGACCTCAATGGTACTGTTGATGATGGTTTTACGGATACAGATAGTGATGGTTTGGCGGATTGTATAGACCCTGATGACGATGGCGATAATGTATTGGATGCAGCAGATTCTGATCCTTTGGACAAATTTTTATGTAGAGACTTAGATGGCGATGGATGTGATGACTGTTCCAGTGGAACAGATAACCCTGACGCTGACGGTGTAGATACTGATGGTGATGGATTATGCGATAGCGGAGATAATTGTCCAGCAGTATTTAATCCGGATCAGACTGATAATAACAATAATGGCATTGGAGATGTTTGCGATTTTGCTTCCAGTTGTGCTTACACAGCTATTGGAAAAGAAGAAGTACACCTTGAAGAGACTGTAGTCATATCAGGAGGAATAGGAGTTTATAATGTTTCTAAAAAAGCAAAAATTCACAAAATGTCATTGGTACAGGGTTCAGCTACATTTGTTAATGCTGGTGTACTTGATTTAGATGCGAACTCAGTTGTTGATAATCATCTTAATCCTTTTGTTCCATTCACCTTGCCTGCATTTCAGTATTATGTAAATAATAATGCTAGTGATTATACGGTTGATGACAATGATACAGATGTTCTAATTAGCTCTGATTACAAAAAATTGGATATTGGTAAAAATGCAACCGTAACTTTTTCAGGGAATTCTACTGTATATATCAAAGAACTGAAACTGGGTGAAGGAGCGCAATTGTATTTTAACCAGTGTACCAATATCATTACTGAAAAGAAAATCGATGTGGATAAGAATGTATCAATAAACTCTGATGAGAGCTATGTGGCATCATTTTATACTGAGAAACAAACGGATATAAAAGAAGGTGTCACAATTAATGCAAATGTTCATGCGCTTGAAGACATTAAAATATCAGGAAAGCTAGACTCTCCAGTTTATGCAAAAGGTCTTTTTCTTTCTGAGAAAAAATTCAATAGCGACAAATATGTAACACTTGAATATGCAGATAACTGTGGATCAACATGTTTGCCAATTGTATTGTTTAATCCAGGAAATTTAAATACCAATAAATCAGCAAAAAGCGATTTGTTTGATTTTGAAATGTTTCCGAATCCAGTCATTGATGAATTAAATATTCAGCTATCTGGCATGGGTGTAACTAGCACAGAACTATCAATATCAAACAGCTTGAATCAAAAGGTGTATTCTTCTGTGTTGAAGAATCAAACGGTTAAGTTGAGTATAGCTGGGGAAAAATTTGTTTCAGGGATTTACATGGTAACAGTTAAACAGGATGGTATTGAAATAACCAAACAGCTTATTGTGGAATAAAACAGCAATACGAAAAATTTCTAACTCGAAAATCCTGATCTGCAGATGTAGTTCAGGATTTTCTATTTCAATTAGTGATTCATTCATAAAACGATATTCGATGCGAATAAGGTTATAAAAGATTATTAGTACTTCAGCTTCATAGCGTTTCTTTCGTATTCTTCCAATGTATTGATGTCAATTTTTTGTGCAGTATTCTTGAATGGTAATATAAATTTGGCAGGCTTGAAATTAGAGTAAGGATAATCAGCTAAATTAATTGTGGAATCAATTAGCAATTGATAAGGTCTGCCGTTGAGTTGACGCCAGAGGACAACATATACTTCAGCTTTTTTAATCTCTGAGTTCTTCTCGACTTCTTCACTTATAAACTTGGCCAATCGGTTAAAAGTTTTAGGCTGTCTTGGCATTCTTAAAAATTGATTGACATTGATATACTGTGGTAATTCAACTTGACCGACAATGCCTTTTCCGGGAATACCCAGTTTTACCTTTATGGCATCAGCTCTGTCTACCAGCATCATTCGCCAGGCAAAATACTGTCCTTGTCCATGCCATGAGGTATTGCCTTTATAAAGGAATTGTCGAAAAGGAATTAATAATTGCAAACTAAAATGTACGATCAGAACAGCTATGACCCACTTGGGCGTTCCGGTTAATTTTTTTGATGTTTTTTTAATTGGCTTGTCTTTTGACTTTTTCTTTTTCCAAATTATTGAAACTAATCGATGTGGTAAATCAGGATCGAAAAAGATAAAAGTTGCTCCAAGCATAAACCAGGGAAAGGTGCCTATATTCCAGAGAAAATGATTTGAAACATGAAATAAAGCTAAAGGGATTAAGGCCCAGTACCTGGTTTTTTTAAATAATAAAAGAAACCCAATACTTAGATCGAAGATCAATCCAGACCAGCTTAAAAAGTAAGTGCTTATATCACTGGTAAGTAAGGATTCTTTGCTGGGATTATCTTGGTTAATATACATCCAAATTCGCATGGGGTAAGCATGCAACCAGTCATATTCTAATTTGGCTAATCCACCATAGAAATAAACGATAAACAGTTGAAATCGGATAATAAATATTTGCCAAAATGGAGCTGTGCCTTTAAGCGTTCGATTCCATACTTTTCTAATACTAAACCATCGATCTGCATCAAGGAATATCATTAAGAAAAGAATGATACAATACAAATAATAATGATTGTTGTAATGACCTGAATCAAGAAGAAATATGTAGCTCCATCCAATAAAAAGTATCGTGATTGCCAACCTGTAAAAGATGCCTATACTGACTAGCAAACAAGCAATCTTAAGGAAGAAGAAAAGATATGCCATTGATTCTCTGGACAAGATTTTGATCCAATGGAAAAAGTCATATGTAAGAAAGAACTTCGACCGTGTAAGTTCCTTAACGATATAAGGTTCTATTCTGGCTAATTGCCAAAATATCATAATACCGATAAAAATGCGGAATAGTCCAATGCTAGACGCAGATACTTGTTTTGATAATAGTGAAAAGATGTTTGCTCTGTTTAACAATGGGCGATTATTTTGCCTGTGAAAATACGGAGTGTTAAAGTTAGACAATAATTAATTTGGAAATAGGGAATAGTTAAAACTATAATTGATTTCTCATTTGAAAAAAAAATACGTCGCAGAATAGGTTTAAGCTCTGATTAGATTTAATAGGTATTTATAAATTTCCACCATAGCTAGTGTATCTAGTTTGCAATATTCCAACAAGTGTTTTTTAATTTGATCTTTCGGATATTCGGCATCTTGATCTACAAAGGCTTTCTTCCAGCGGTAGGATGCCAATTGACCGTTACCAATATCTAGGGCATCATAACTCAGTTCGGGAAGCAGAACGGGCAGCACATACTTAAGACTTGATTTGCCTTTAAATCTATAATCCAAGTAATATTTTTTGCTGAAAAAGTCTTCTAGGTCAAACAGTCTATTATTTATCCCCGCCAGAAACGCTGAGTATTCGGGAAACTTATCTGCTAAGGTATTGTTACACCTCGCTTCAAATCCAGCATTCCATGCAATAACATGTCCCTTGTCACCAATATCCTGCTTAAGTTTTTTAACAAGTTGCAATTGTTGAGAAGCATCATCCAATAAAAATGCTTCATGACCTAATTGTTCACCTGGTTTTTCAAGAATATGCAAGGAATACTGGAAGGGTATTTTTTCATGAGGACTGTATGATTGAATGATAGGAACGCTGGGAGCGTAGGTTTCGTAGTCGAGGAAATACAACGGAAAATGGAGTGTTTTCAATAGATTTTCAATTTCCTTAAGATCGATTTGTTTCTCTTTATTGGTATAGGCCTCATAATATTTCATTTGATTTGACGAAAGTATGCCTAGGTCAATTAATTCATCAAGACCTATAATTTCTTTATCAAATTGATTCCAGAATTTATCTCCGTTTAAGTAGGGTATAGTGCCGATATGATATTCCGGCCATTCCACTATGCTGGACAGGTATGCGCATTTGTGTTTTAGGGAGCACTGATGTTTTTCTTGCGGTTTTATCGCTTTTGATTTGATCAGATAAGCTTGTTCAGCTAATACCTTTATTTCCTCTTCAATGTCTTTGAGATCATCATCTAGATTTACGATTTCAAATAATGCCGAAGTATGCATTTCTCCATCGTACCTGTATGTATCGCTGGCGAGAATAAGAAATGCGCTAACGATGGTATACCCAGCTTCTTCGGCAACCATTTTTTGGAATGCCAAGTCAAATATATATTTAGAGTCGATCTTTACTCCTTCTTTATATTTTGATGATTTTATTTCATAGAGCTCTACCTGCTTGTTTCCTAAATAGCGCACACAATCGGTTCGTGAGTAATATTCCTCTGTCTCGAATACTTGTTCGGACTTGTAGCTATCATCCAGAAGACTGTTGACGACATCTTGAAAATGCATACCATTTTCTATGGTAAGAAGGTCTGATTCGCTAGTTGCAGGACGTTGATCTGGATTGGTGCAGAAGTAGTAGAACTGGTAAGGGCACTCTAGGTAGGAGAGGAAATTGGATTTGCTTAATAGACCGTTTTTCATACAGCTTAAAATTAGCAATTTTGTCTAGTTGATTTATTACGTTGGTTGAGTTCAAGATTTAGGGTGGACGATATTTAGCAATAGCATATTAATCGATCATTAAGCTCAACATTTGTATAAATCAAGCTCAATTTTGTTCAGTTATGAGCTTTAACGTGCATTTAATGAGCTTTATTTGTTATGTGGCTCAAATTGTTTATATTTGTAGCTCAAATAGCATTAATAATGAGCTTGTCCAAACGCTAAATTGAGCTTAAAATGGAAAATAATGACAAACAAGCCTTAGATTATATCTCAAATAATCCATTAAGATCTTCAAAGGAAATACACGAAGGGAGTAATCTTGAAGTTGGATATGCCACTCTAAAACGAATTCTAAGCAGATTACACGAAAACAATTATCTTGATATCGAAGGCCGGGGTAGAGCTACGAAATACAAAATAAGTCTCGCCTACTTTATTACCAAACCGATCGACACCGATGAGTATTTCAAACAGGAGATTGATGATAGAGAAATAAAAGAAAAATTCGATTTAGAATTGATCCCGAATGTTCTAAGTCAAATTGAATTATTTACTCAAGAAGAACTGCAAAAACTCGAAAAATTACAGAATAGATATGAGCAGAAAATTAAGAGTCTATCAAATTCACAATATCAAAGAGAACTTGAAAGATTAGCAATAGATTTAAGTTGGAAATCCTCTCAAATTGAAGGGAATACCTATTCACTGTTAGAAACAGAGAGATTACTGAAAGAACAAGTAACAGCAGAAGGAAAAAATAAAGATGAGGCTACTATGTTGCTCAATCACAAAGACGCGATAGACTTTATAATAGAAAACTCTGATTACATAGATCTGGTGGAAATTAGGAGAATTGAGGATATCCATAGTATACTTATTAAAGATTTGGGGGTTGATAGAAACATCAGAACCAGAAGTGTTGGTATAACTGGTACTAACTATAAACCTTTAGATAATGAATACCAAATTCGAGAAGCACTGCAACACACATGTAATTTGGTTAATTCAAAAAAGAAAGTGTTTGAAAAATCCTTGTTACTGTTAGTTCTTTTGTCCTACATTCAAGCATTTAATGATGGTAACAAACGAACTGCGAGAATTGTAAGTAATGCAAGCCTAATAAATAACAAACATTGTCCAATATCATTTAGAACAATAGATTCAATAGAATACAAAAAAGCTATGCTTCTTTTCTATGAGCAAAACAATATATCAGCAATTAAAAATATATTTATTGATCAATTTGAATTTGCAGTAAAGACTTACTTTTAATTAGATGGCAATGACAATATAGCCATAGACAATGACAGCATATCCTCCTGTGTAGAGTGAGGCTATGTGACATTTACGTTAGCGATATGGAGTACATCATAACTCATCTCGGAAAGCAAAATCGGGAGTACGTTTTTTATTCTTAAGCTATTTTTGAATCTAAAATCGCGGAAGAATCATTTATTAAACACATCGTAAATCCACTAGAAAGATTATCCTCAAAATAGTTGAAATCATGGTTGTTAAAGAAGTTAAAAATGTTGAGATGCCTAATCATTTTTACGATTGAAATGTGCTTCTGAATCTGCAGCTATGTTTAGTTTGCGATCTGAAATATATCCTACTCTGGAGCCAATTATTGATTTCACATACCTCCTCAACGCCTCATCACAAAAATATACATAACACCCCTTCATCCCCCTTGTCATCAATACCCGGTATGTATTTAAGATGAGCCTTCTTGCTAAAGCTAAAGCTTCTTCAGGTTGTTCTTTTATCATCTTCTTGATGCCTCTGATGGATTGATCCATTTTGGATCTTTCGAATACATCCGTAATGATTTCACCATTTTCGTATTTCAGGTCTAACCCTATAATTACGCCTACATAATCTAGTTCTAGGCCTTGGCAGGTATGGATGCATCCGATTTCGTCTATGGAGTTTTCTGCGATGATCCAGTTGCTACCATCTTTGGTAAGATTCCATGTCATTTCGAAATCGTACTCTGGAATGATCACATCCTTTGCAATAGGATTCTTTTTACTTATCCAGTCCCAACAATACCCTGCAACCATCCTAGATTTGTTGTTAAGCTTATTTTTTTCTTCGATTTCATTCCGTAATTGATTTGGGTCATCGAAGACTTTAAAATCATAATCATCTTTACTCAGCGTCTGGTTGGCTGTGTTACGTATTCCTAATAGATTGTCTAGCCAAGCAAGGTACCCATTAGAACCATTGCACCTGAATTGAGATTCTAACTTTAGAAAGTTGACTTCAGCTCCTTCTTGTTTTGCCCACTGTTTAATTTTAGATACTTCACCTATATCTTTTAAATGTATTTGTTGATGATCATCTACAAAGAAGATGCTGAATTTGGATGCATGCATAATTTCCAGAACTTGGTTGTGCCCTAGATTACCATATAGGCCACTTTTGAGATTTAACCTATGGGCTTCATCCACAATGAGTGTATCAAAAGCTCCATTCTCTGCATCGATAAATCCACCCGAACTTCTGAATAAATTATTGAATTCTGTTTTCTTAATTGTTCCAGTAAGTCTACTAGCGTATACAGCCCTTGGTGCAGCATTCTTAGTAACATATTGAGCCACTAGTCCGATTTTGGTCAGGTCAACAAGCAAATTAATGGCAACTACGCTTTTGCCTGTACCTGGGCCTCCTTCGATAATTAATACATTTTTATTTTTTGTAGAAGATTTTCGAGCGAGTTGCTTTGCTGTTTCATATACTAATTTTTGGTCATCAATTAATGTAAATTCCTCATTACCTTTTAACATTGAGGATAAAGCATCTGCCAATTGTTTGGACGGTTTTAATTT
Source organism: Saprospiraceae bacterium (assembly GCA_029262995.1). Classification (GTDB taxonomy): domain Bacteria; phylum Bacteroidota; class Bacteroidia; order Chitinophagales; family Saprospiraceae; genus RFSX01. The sequence continues at coordinate 52,321 of JAJCYH010000008.1, forward strand.
TCCATTGTCAATGCGATAGAGAATGTTTGAATCATCACCGTATTTAATATATTTTTTAATAAAATTTCTGAGTTTAATAGCATCAGACTTCAGGAACAGAGGGGCCTTTTCAATATAATCGCTGTAAAATTCGTTGTCAATCACACCATCAGAAGTATAATTATGCAAGTAAGCGCATGGAGTAAGATTAATATCTTCTTCTTGGACGGTTTGGTTGAATCCCTTTAGCAATTGTACGTATGACCAGGCCTGGTAAGATGGATGTGATGTTTCAACCTCCCTTCCTTGGAAACAGGTAGATACTATAGCGTCTTTTGAGCTAAGGTTTGCGTTTTGCCATTGCTTTAATTCAATGACGATGACATTTTCTTTTTTATCATGATCTTTACCTGTAATAATAAAGTCAACTCTTTTGGATGTTAATGGAATTTGGAATTCTATAGATATCATGGCATCAGAAGGAATATCCTTATCCAGGATAATATTATTCATGTACATCATAGAGTTTTTCCAAGATTCTATTTCAGATTGAGACGTACTCCTTCCAAGATTTTTTTTAAATGCCTCATAGATAACTTCATCTATCCTATTGGATATGACATCTTCAGTGAATTCAGACTTGTTTCCTTGATATACTATCATTCTATAATTGGTCGTATTTAGTTGCAACCCCTTTTGATTTGTCGATAGAGTATTTTCCTTCGTTTGCTTTTAATTTTTCGAATATAATTTCCTTCACATCAAATCCATTTTTTTCAGCTAAAAGAAAAGCGAAAGCAAATACATCAGCCAACTCTTCCTTTATCCTTTGCGGATCTACCTTTTCAGATTCCGCTATCGATTTCCAAAGGAAAAGTTCATTTAATTCGGCGGCTTCTATTGAAATAGCTGTAGCAAGGTTTTTGGAGTCATGAAATTGTTTCCAGTCGCGAGCATCTCGGAACTCAATGAGGTGTTTTATGATTTCTTGAATATCAGTCATGAAAGATATTTATTGAAATTAATATGAATATACCAACAAATGCACTATTTCTTAATTAGAAGGAATTTATAATAGGATGTGATTTGATTAATTTTTCGAGTATGCTCGAATCGATAATTATCGGTTCGGTCCACCCGGACTGCCATCAGGCGGACGCGGCACTCATGGATAAAAATATATAGGTGAGTAATCGCTTTTGACTCCCTTTAAGCGGGATAAACTTCTCGCTCTTCTATAGATTTTGGCATAAAAAGACCCTTACATCAAAAGTGACGTAAAGGTCTAATTTACAAGTGGTTCTCCGCCCGGCTTGATACCGTACGGACGGGTCCGCCCGGACTCATTAAAGATTAAGAAACAAGGTCGGACGGGGCACCTACCGTCACTTTGTTCTGGTAGGCAAGCAAGGGCTTTCCGCTGCTCACTTTGTTCGAGCGGGATAAACTTCTCGCCCTTCTATTGATTTTTAGCATAAAAAAGACCCTTACATCAAAAGTGACGTAAAGGTCTGTACTTAGTGTGGTTCCACAAGGACTCGAACCTTGGACCCTCTGATTATGAGTCAGATGCTCTAACCAGCTGAGCTATGGAACCTAATTATATTAGGCAGTACTCAGATCAACTGAGCTATGCCTGCCTGCCATACTGCAAGGTAGGCAGGGAACCTAATTATATTAGGCAGTACTCAGATCAACTGAGCTATGCCTGCCTGCCATACCGCAAGGTAGGCAGGGAACCTAATAATTAAAAGCTCAAACCAACTGAGCTATGCTTGCCTGCCGTACTGCTATGCAGGTAGGTAGGGAACCAGTTTATTTTTCTGGCTGCCTTACCGCTAGGTAGGCAGGGAACCGATTTCTTTAATCGGAGTGCAAATATAAAGTATTCGAATTAAACAGATTGGAATTTTTTAACAAATTTAAGAACCTAACTTCTGTTGTAATGTCTGTCTCAGTAGTTCAGCAAATATGATGCTTCGATGAGATTCTCTATTTGCTTCAACAAGCTCAACCTTATCTTTATACTTAAGCCATAGCCTTTTTGAAAAGTCAAAATCTACAATTCGATCATTAGTACCATGAATAATGGTTATTGGACATCTTATATTTTGAATATGCCCGGAAACAGCCAGTTTGAATTTCAATAGGAAATCAGGAAAGAACCATAGATATTTATTTTTTATATCAGCCAACGAAGTAAAAGGCGCAATCATCAATAATTGAGATGGATTGTTTTCAGCAGCCAAATAGCTTGCCATTCCTGTTCCCAATGAATAGCCTACCAGAACAATTTGATCTTCATTATATCCCTGCTTTAGATAATCATAAACTTTTTGAACATCTCCGTAAAGCTGCTTCTCCGAATTGATTTTTCCTTCTGTTTTTCCAAAGGATCTATAGTCAGGAATAATGATATCATAGCCTAGATCCAACATATGTCTGATCTGATAGATACCAAACCGAATACTCCCACGATTGCCATGCAAGTATAAGATGACACCTTTTGACTTACCCAAATCACTCTGCTTTACCATCAAAGCATTCATCGATATCTTATCATCCAACGAAATCTCCACCTCAGTTCCCATGCGATAGGTATAGTCTTCTGAAATGAATTCAGGATTAAAAATGAACCTATCTTGTACAAAATATAAGGTACAGCAAGCTATAAGATATAGGACAACAATTATTTTCAGCAACTTGACCATTAAAGTGATTTATACTCCATTATCAAATAGCTTTGCTATAGGTTTTGTTGTCATTTATTGCGGATTTTACGTTTTTTTATCAATATCCCCCCCAATTAAATCCCAGAGTACAATAATCAAGAATATTGAGGCACTTGCAATGATAAATATTGTCGATGCAGACATGTTAATTTCTTATAATAGTGAAGATAATACCATTCTACAAATTTCAGATTATCTGGATTATTATTGGTCGATAGATTTTAGGAAGAACATATATTGGGAATTGTCATTAAACAAATTTAATCAATTGTTTCACTGTAACTTTTGTTCATATTTAATATTATTCATGACTATATTTGTCATCCATAAATTTAGATGCAAAGTAGAAAACTATTAATATCATTAATTTGCCTTTTGGTAATTTGTCAATACAACGATACCATTGCTCAGACTAAACAACTGTCTAGCAAGATAGCAAACTACGATATGGATATTTTGCTTGACGCAAAAACTAAGACATTAAAAGGAAAGACTACCTTAAGATGGAAAAACATTTCTGATCAACCCATCGATGAGCTTTATTTTCATATGTATTATAATGCCTTTAAAAATGCTCGATCCACCTTTTTTAAAGAAAGAGGAGTTCCCGAGTTTCTAACCACGGATATTGACGATACCTGTGGATGGGGATGGACGCATATAAGTTCATTTAAGGATAATTACGGAAATGAATTATCGGATAGAATGAATTATGTGCAAACTGATGACGATAACATATATGACCAAAGCGTTCTAAAGATTGACTTGATAGAACCCGTGCTGGCTGATTCTATGCATATTTTTTATTTTGAATGGGAAGCTAAAATTCCTAAAACCATGCCACGTACAGGTTACAATAAGGACTTTTATTTTTTAGCACAATGGTTTCCAAAGCTTGGAGTACTTGAACCTAAGGGGATGCGATTTGCAAAAGAAACACAATGGAATTGTCATCAATACCATTCCAATGGTGAGTATTATTCAGACTTTGGAGACTATGATGTAACACTTACCGTGCCTTCAGATTTTATTGTTGCTTCAAGTGGTGAATTGAATTCAAAAGTGGAAAATGAAAGTACTTCAAGCTGGAACTTTAAAGCCATTGATGTAATAGATTTTACCTGGACTTGTTCTCCTCATTATGAATTATACACAGAGAAGTACAAGAACACCGAATTAAAATTCTATTGTTATCCATACAAACGCCATGTCAAAGAAAGATACTTTAAGGCGATTAAATTTGCAATGAAATTTTTAGATGATCGCCTGATGGATTATCCATACAGTACATTATCTATTGTAGATCCACCAATCCATGGCATGTTTACTGGAGGAATGGAATACCCTACATTAATAACATCTCTTAGTTTTTGCTTTTTCCCGAAAGGGTTTAAAACGCCAGAAACCTTAGTAGTTCATGAATATATCCATCAGTACTTCATGCAAATGGTAGCCACTCATGAAGTAGAGGAGACCTGGATGGACGAAGGTATTACCAGTTATTATGAATCAAGAATTTTGGATTCACTCATGGGTACAAACGAATCAACAATAGACTTTCTTGGTTTTAAGACAGGCAATAAGACTTTTAATAGAGTAGAGTACTTCGGAATGGATCACCCATCAATAGAATCCAACGACGCCAAGAGCTGGGAATATAAGCATGGAGGATATGGTGAGATTGCCTATAACAAGACTGCACTTTGGTTGCAAACACTTGAAGGAATTATCGGTCAAGAATCCATGGATTTAATCATGAAAGAGTATTTCATGAAGTGGAAATTTAAGCATCCTTCACGCTATGATTTTATTCAAATTGTCAATGATTGGGTAATGATTAACATAGCCGAAAAATTCCCCGATGGCATGGATTGGTTCTTTGAACAGGTGTTGTACGGTACAGGAACATGTGATTATAGTGTAGCGTCTATTCGTAATATTGAGACAATAGCAGATAAGGGAATCTTTGATCATCAGAAGGGCTGTGAGGTGAAGGATGTTAACAAACCAAAGTATAATTCCAGAGTTGTATTTTATAGATTGGACGAAATGTATTTTCCTCTAGATATCAAAGTCTTCTTTGAAGATGGTAGCGAAGAGCATTTTAAGTGGGATGGAAAAGCCAGATCTCACGATATAACTATCGAATCTGATTTAAAAATTGTCAAAGCCATAATAGATCCTGAATTGAAAATTTACATAGATAAAAATTTTATCAACAATTCATTATCTATTGAACCTAATAAGTCTGCATTGAATAAATTGAGTGCCAACCTCTTTTTAAAAGTTCAGTCTATTGTTGAATTCATAAGCTTCTTGTTATGACAAAAATTGTGCAGTCATATAAACGAGCTATTCTTTATTCAACTCAACATTGGAAGTTGATACTGATCTTATTTTGTGCGAATCTGGGGTTTTCAATGGTATTGATCTATCCAGTACAATCTTGGTTAAATGATGTATTATCAAAGAGTGAGTCAATTTATAGTGTTGCAAATTCATTTGATCTAAATGTGATCATGGATGTTTTACACTCGAATAAAAACATTACTTCTCTGTTATTGCCATTGGTATTGATTGTCTCCATATTTTATTTCTTCTGGTTGAACTTTGCATTAGGTGGAATTGTCGGCAGTGTGAAAAAGAGTAGTTTTAAATTGGTAGATTTCTTCAGTAGTGGCTCTCTGTATTTTTTTAAGAACATAAGAATTTCATTGTACACGATATTGATATATTTAATACTGATTGGATTATCGTTTGCTTATTTTACCAAAGACGGTCTCAACGTATTAAAAATTGATTCTGAAGTGTTTCTGATCAACAGGTTTTATGGACTGATGGTGCTCCTTCTCATTTTATTTTTTCTTGTTGGAATTTTTAGGGATCTCTGTAGAGTCAATTGTTTGTCATCAGACAATAACTACCTGTGGCAGAGTAATATATTGGCCTTTAGAAAAAGTTTCACACTCTCTGCTATATTATTAGCCTTACTCAATATTTTTGTCTTAGCAGTAATTGTGATAATACACTTCTATATCACTCAATATAAAATTTACGATTTGAACTTTCTTGTAAGTTTGCTCCTTGGACAAGTCTTTATTGTATCTAGAATGATCTTGATGGTTACTAGACTTTCCAGTTTTTATTATTTGGAGAATTAGAGCTCTTCCTTTTCATCATACGTTATGCTTTTGCGATAAGGCTGAAATGGAATTTTTAACATTTGCCAGATATTGTCATAGTCATTGGCTTCATAATAGGTATCGACACCATAAATTAATTTCTTATTATCAACACTGGAATACGTTGAAAATAACCTATCCCAAAAGGAAAATATATTGCCGTAATTCATATCTGAATAGGGCATTTTATAATGATGATGAATACGATGCATATTAGGCGTACAAAACACCAATACCAGTGTTTTATTCAACCAACTCGGTATTGTAACATTGGCATGGTTAAATTGACTTAAGACAACAGACAAACTCTGATACAAGAATACGAGCCACATTGGTGCACCAACAATTATTGTGGCTAGAATGGCAAATATAAATCTGATTATACTTTCACCTGGATGATGTCTGTTGGCAGTCGTTGTATCTACATGTTGGTCCGTATGGTGTATGACGTGAAATTTCCACATCCATACGACATGATGTTGAACCCAATGTGGTAACCAAGCCCCTAAGAAGTCTAATAACAGCAAGCCGGCAAGTAAAAAGATAATCGTTGGCAAGTGTGTCCATTGCAAAATTCCAAAGGAATTTTCAATTGCCCAATCAGAACTTTTGACCAAAACAAAAGCTAAAAGGAAGTTTACTACAATAGTCGTAACAGTGAAGAAAATATTGATATAAGCATGTTTAATACGGTTGTAGCTAAGGGACATTAATGGTTTGGCACTTTCAATAAGTGAAAACAATGTCAAGCCCCCTACTAGAATAGCTGTCCTGTGACTGGATGGTATATTTGCAAAGTAGTCGATAATATTTTCTAACATCTACCAATCATTTATTATATTAAGGCTTAGTAATTGATGGTCATTACCAAACTATGAAATTTTATTTTATTTTTTAAAAATTTAAAGTAACAATAATTCTTATCATGTTCGATATACTACACGACCTTGAAATAAATGCTAAGCCTAATAAAATTTTTCGAATGGTTTCTACACCAGAAGGATTAAATGCCTGGTGGACGAAAAAGTCTAAAGGGATGGCGGCATTTAATCAAGAGTATCAGTTTTACTTTAGCGAGGCATTTGATTGGAAAGCAAAGGTGATTGATATCCAAATAGACAAACGTATAACATACCAAATGACCTCAGCAGATGAAGATTGGACGGATACAATTGTTTCATTTGAGATTATTCCACTAGAGTCGGGTAACAATATTTTGAGATTTGAACATCGCAACTGGAAAGAAGCCAATAATCATTTTAGAAAGAGTAGTCTTTGCTGGGCTGAATATTTAATGCTGATGAAAAAAATACTTGAAAATGATTAGAAAGTTTGCTGTACCTTTTTTATAATTATATTATAGATACATTTCTTATGTGCCAAATAAATAAAATCATGTCTAAAGCTAAAAAACTACTTATTCTATTAGTCATTTTAAACTTAGGAACATCTGCTTATTCTCAAGGGTTTCTAAAAAAGCTTGGTGATAAAACCATGAACAAAATCCAAAAGAAAGCTGAGGACAAATTGGTAGATGAACTTTCTGAAAAAATAGCCAATCAGGCCGTAAAACCAATCAATTCATTCATGGATTCCTTGTTTGCTGAATCCTATGAAGAAAGCACTGGAGAGAAGTATGACCCACAAAACAGTGAAAAAATGGCAGAAGCATTAAGCCAATTTATGGGCAGCGCAAATGTGCCTGATTCTTATTCATTCAATTACTTAGTAGAAGTAGAACTTAAAGACTTTGGTTCTAAGAATACTAATACAATGATAATGCTGATCAATACTGATAAACAGGTATTTGGCATTGAACAAGAAGACTACGGAAAAAAAATGATGATGATATTCGATAATGAGAATGAAGCTGTGGTGAGTTACAATCAGGAATCAATGGAAATGTTTGCTTTCCCTTTAAATGGATCTATGATGACCGCCTATTCAAACAGGGCCGTGCAAAAGGAAATGGATAAATATGAATTGAATATTGAAAAGACTGGCAAGACTAGAAATATATTGGGATATAAATCTGAAGAATATAAGATATGGTCTGAAAAGAATACATCTGTAACTTATATATCAAATAAACTTCCTTTTTCATGGGAAGATAGCTTTGGTCAAATGATGACGCAGTTTGCGCCAAATTTCTATAAAGAAAATGAAGAATACCAAATGGACGGTATGCTAATGGAGGCAAAAACAGAACGACTAAGCGATGGCAAAAAGTCAGAATGGAAAACCAAAAAAATAGATAAATCTGATATATTGATCAACAATTCTGATTATAAAAGAATGTCCTATGGCTCGTAATTGATGCTATGAAGATTTTAATTTTTCGATTCCCTCAATATCATAGACCAGAGGATCGCCAAGTAGTTCAGCTCCACCTTCTCTAATGATATAGTCATTTTCAATTCGGATGCCTCCAAAATTCTTTATCTTATCAAGCTCTTCGTAATTGATAAATTCGGCATGCTTATTTTCTGACTTCCATAAATCTATAAGATGTGGAATAATATAAATTCCAGGCTCAATAGTAATGGCAAATCCCGCTTCCAATGGTCTTGCCAATCGTAATGATTTAAGACCAAAATCATCACTCTTTCTTATCGTTTGGTCATATCCGACAAAAGTTTCTCCCAAATTTTCCATGTCATGCACGTCTAATCCAATCATATGTCCAAGGCCATGAGGAAAAAAAATAGCATGTGCTCCTTCATCTACGATTTCTTCAGGATCACCATTCATAAACCCAAGTTCAGTCATTCCTTTGGCGATTTCAAATGCTGCCATCAAATGCACATCCTTGTAATAGGTTTTTGGTTTGCTTGCATCTCTGGCAACATCATGAGCAGCTTTTACAATATTATATAGGCTCTTTTGAATATCGCTGTATTTGGAGTTTATCGGAAAAGTTCTTGTCATATCTCCGGCATATCCACTAGAATGCTCAATACCGCCATCAAATAATATAAGATCTCCATCAGCTAATTTATTATGATAATTATGATTGTGGAGGATTTGTCCATCTCTTGTTAAGATTGGCGTAAATGACCATGTTGCATTGTTGTCCCAAGCATATTTGTTGGCATGACCAATCAGTTCATATTCTGTCATTCCAGGCTTTGCATTTTTGATTACCTCAGCATGCATACCAGCGGTCAAACTGGTAGCCTTGTGTAGTAGAGAAATTTCATTCTCTGACTTAGTATTTCTTTGTGATATTATAGATAGAATAAGTTTTAGCGAAGGCTTGATTTCTGGAATCTCAAGATAATTTTCCAATTGAATAGTATGCACCGAACGATATGGAGGTAGGTAGTGACATTCCTTGTCGACGTAATCAAATATTGAAGTAGTTGACAGCACTCTTTCTATTCCCGCAAGACTGGCCTGATCGGATAGTTTGGCCTGATTTCCCATCCATATGATGTGGTCTATTGAAATATCATCACCAAATAGGATTGTTTCCCCCTTATCCACATCAATGATGGCATTCAAATTGGGTTCATTAATGCCTATGTAGTATAAAAAATTACTGTCCTGGCGGAAGTTGTAATAATTGTCCTCAAAATTGATACTGGCATTACAGTTTCCTAATAATAGGATTTTACCACTTTCCATATTTGACATTAATGTCTTTCTTCTATCAGTATATTCAGCTGCACTAAAAGGTAGTTTGGATGATTTCATGTTTTTTAGTTAAAACTATTTTCATAATAAGCAAAAGATTTCATTATTGCATCACGATTGCAAAAATGATTAAAACTGCAATCTCCGATTCCATTCAATAATGAAAATGAAATTTTCTGATCAAAGTTCTTCTTGTCCTTTTTCATCAATTCATAGATATCGTCAAAGTTGTTGACTAAGTTTTTACGAATAGGGAATATTTTGTGAATAAACAGACTGACTTCTTTTAGTTGGGCATCATTTATTAAACTGCATTGATAACTAAGATGAGCTTCACATATCATACCGATAGCAACACTCTCACCGTGCAATAATCTTTTGTCGGTTTTTAGATAAAAACTTTCAATGGCATGTCCAATGGTATGACCAAAGTTCAGTATTTTTCTTATGCCTTTTTCATAGGGATCCTGACGTGTAATTTCATTTTTTATATGAACGGATTGTTGAATAATATCATGCCAATTATCTAAAGATAAATTTCCTGGTGCAGATGTTATTTTTTTCCAATATTCTTCAGATTTGATCAAAGCATGTTTGATGACTTCAGCAAATCCACTTTTGATTTCCCTAAATGGTAAGGTGGATAGAAAATCGGTATTTATCCAAACCAATTCAGGATTGCTGAAAGCACCAATCATATTTTTATAATCTAAAAAGTCAATGCCCACTTTGCCGCCTGCTGACGCATCAACCTGTGACAAGAGGGTCGTGGGAAGTTGAATGAACCTGACTCCCCTCATAAAGCAAGATGCTGCAAAACCACCCATATCACCTATAACTCCTCCTCCTAAATTTATTAACAGACAATTCCTGTCTGCTTGATTCGATACCAATGCTTGCCAAATGCCCGAACATGTCTGAAGATTTTTATATTTTTCTCCAGCAGGCACTTGAATGGCAGTGAAGTTCAGTTTTAATTTTTCTTCGATATAAGGAAGACAATGTTTCTTTGAATTTTCATCAACGAGAATGAAGACTTTAGTAGGATTTAATTGCTCAATGCTTGACTTGAGTACGGCGATGTCCTCATTGATAAGTATGTTATAATGATTGCTTTTTATAACAGACATTACTCTAATGTATGAAGTTTGGTAAAACTGGTAGCTTCTGCTTTAGAAGCAAACATCGCTTTGGTTTCTTCCCAAGTTTCAGCAAATAATTCTGAATACCTATAATCGTTAAGCTCTTGTTCTGATTCCCAATGACTATAGGTCATAAAAACATTACTCTTGGCTTCTGTCCCTTGGAGCAATTCAAGATGAAGACATCCAGGAAATGATCTTATGAGATGTTTTTTCGAATCAAACATTCTTTTGAAATTTTCAACTTCTTCCTTACGAAATTCCATTTTAACAATTCTTACAATCATTCGTCAAGAAATTTGATTTGTATTGTTTCATCTTTCATCAAATCCAATTGACTGGCTGCAGCACCCATATTGATTGCAATTTCAAGGTAATTGGCAGTATTGAATAAACAAACAGCTTCCCCCTCTGGTACGTCACTATAAATCTTGCTGATTTCCTTGATGGGGTTATAAAATTTAAAAAATAGCTCAAAATCACGACCCATTCTTGCATGTTCAAAAAATTCTCTATGAACGTTAAGAATTACATTGTCAAATCTGTCAATATGTATTATCGTTGCCCTGATTTCATTATTGGTTATTACAGGTTGTACTTCGAGCTTTTTAACATAGCGATTAAGTGGTACACCGACTTCGGTAATTGCCATGTCCTGTGAGATAAGACTAATGGCATGAGCCACAAGGTCGAATAACTGACAATCATCCTCATCAAGAACTATTTTATATATCTCGTCTTCATTTACAGAATCAAAAGCCAAAGAGAAAACACCATTGTTAGGACCGACATAGAAATGATCTTTATATTCAAAAATGATAAACTCAAAGTTTGGTTCATAATAATTATTGACAGCTACTACATGAATACTACCTTTAGGAAACTTCTTGGCCGTAGCATTTAGGACATAAGCGGCTTGACGAATATCATGTGTATCGATCTCGTGAGTAATATCGATAATTTGAATATTCGAATCGAGACTAAGAATACTTCCTTTGAGCAAGGCAGCATAATAATCCTTGGTTCCAAAATCCGATATTAATGTAACAAGCTGCATAGTAGAGCTTAATTTTTATCAAAAATAAGAAACAACATAAAGTATTTTTATTTCAATTCACTTAATAAAAATTTTGCCGTATGGCTGTGCTTGTTTTTTGCAAGCTTTTCAGGTGTTCCGGAGCAAACTATCTTACCACCAGCATGTCCTCCTTCAGGTCCTATATCTACTATATGGTCAGCTACCTTAACTACATCCATGTTGTGTTCAATAACTACAACAGTATTGCCTTTATCTACAAGTTTGTTTAAAACAATCAATAAATGCTTTATGTCTTCAAAATGAAGTCCTGTAGTTGGTTCATCCAGTATATAAAAAGTGTTTCCGGTATCTTTTTTTGAAAGCTCTTCTGCCAATTTTACCCTTTGCGCCTCACCTCCAGATAGACTTGTTGCTTGCTGTCCAAGTGTTATATAGCCAAGTCCAACATCCATAAGTGTTTTCAACTTTCTATAGATTTTAGGAATGTTTTTGAAAAATACCACAGCTTCTGCAACTGGCATTTCTAATACATCAGAAATGGACTTTCCTTTATAAAATATCTCAAGTGTTTCTCTTTGATATCTCTTTCCCATACACGCTTCACATTCCACATATACATTGGGCAGAAAATTCATTTCGATTAAACGCATTCCTCCTCCTTCACACGTATTGCATCTCCCTTCCTTAACATTGAAAGAAAACCTACCTGGCTTATAACCTCGGATTTTAGATTCTGGTAGATCTGAAAATATTTTTCTGATGTCTGTAAAAACACCAATATAGGTGGCAGGGTTAGATCTTGGCGTTCTTCCAATAGGACTTTGGTCTATTTCAATAACCTTGTCTACATGCTCTAACCCTAAGATCTTATCGTATGGTAGAGGTTTTTTTATACTCTTGTAAAAATGCTGCCTTAGAATATGGTAAAGTGTTTCATTGATAACTGTGGACTTACCACTACCAGAAACACCCGTGATACAAACAAAAGTGCCTAAGGGAATCGTAAGTTTTATATTTTTAAGATTGTGACCCTTTGCTCCTGTTAATATAAGTTTATGACCATTGCCTTTTCTTCTTTCCTTAGGTACCTCAATTCGTCTTTTATTGTTTAAGTATTGGGCAGTTATTCCCTTACCATTGAAAAAGGTTGTAGGGATGCCTTCATCTACAATTAAACCCCCATTTATGCCGGCACCTGGACCTAGGTCAATTAAGTAATCTGAAGCAAGCATAATGTCTTTGTCATGTTCAACTACGATAACCGTATTGCCTATATATGTTAGGTTTTTAAGCGCATTTATAAGTCTTTGATTGTCTCTTTGATGTAGTCCTATGCTTGGTTCATCCATAATATAGGTGATGCCAGACAACTGTGAGCCTATTTGTGTTGCGAGGCGAGTTCTCTGTGATTCACCTCCAGACAGTGTTCGAGTTGGTCTGTTCAAACTTAAATACGAAAGACCAACGTCCAAAAGAAATTGAAGACGCATATTGATTTCCTTGAGAATGTCTTTTGCAATAGTCTTTTGCTTCTTGTTCAATTGCTTCTCAAGTTGGGGCATCCATTCATTCAAATCAACAAGATCCATATTGGCTAATTCTCCAATATGTTTTTCTCCTAGTTTGAAGTGCAATGACTCTTTTTTAAGTCTGTATGTTTGACAGTCTGGGCAGCTTATAATGGTCATAAACTCTTCTGCCCAAGAACGTATTTTTTCTGATGTTGTACTTTCTTGCCACCTGTTGAGCATATTGATAAGGCCTTCGTGTGCAAGATTGTATATCATTTCATGACTGTGATAATTTAGTTTGATGTCATACAATTCTAAACCCCCGTATAAAATGGTTTGTAAGGCCTCTTTGGGTATGTCTTTTATTGGTGTGGCGAAGCTGAATTTAAACTTTTTACTAATTTCCCTAAGTTGTTTGAAAGTATAAGTATCCCTTACTTCTCCAAAGGGAACAATGCCGATTTGGTTAATGGACTTATTATTGTCAGGAATGACTTTATCCATATCAACTTCGTGGCATTCACCGAGTCCTTTACATCTTGGGCATGTGCCATAAGGTGAGTTGAACGAGAAGGCATTAGGTGATGGTTCCTCATAAGATATGCCTGTGTCTGGACACATAAGATGTTTGCTATAGGTTCGGAATTCGTTAGTGTCGTTATCCAGAATCTGTATGAAGTCGGGACTTTGCTTGAAGGCGATATCAATGGATTGCGAAATTCTTTCTTTCTTATCTGAATTGACCTTAATCCTATCGATTACAATTTCAATATCATGTACCTTATAACGGTCCAGCTGTAGACCTGGTACTAAATCCTTTATTTCTCCATCTGCTCTAACTTTGGTATATCCCTTTTTTCTGGTTTGTTCAAAAAGCTCTCTATAGTGTCCTTTTCTTCCCCTAATAACCGGAGCAAGAACAGATATTTTCCGCTCATTAAAATTTTTCAGAATATGTTCTATGATTTGAACTTCAGTATACTGCACCATCCTTTTGCCTGTGTTGTAACTGTAGGCTTCCCCAACACGGGCGTATAATAGCCTTAGAAAGTCATAGATTTCTGTTGTAGTTCCTACTGTACTTCTAGGGTTCCAGGCTGTAGTTTTTTGCTCTATAGAAATTACAGGACTTAGACCATCAATTTTTTCAACTTCAGGTCTTTCCATTTTGCCAAGAAACTGTCTAGCATAGGAAGAAAAAGTCTCCATATACCTTCGTTGTCCTTCCGCAAATAAGGTATCAAAAGCAAGTGAGGATTTACCACTACCACTTAAGCCAGTAATCACTACCAGCTTATTTTTAGGAATTTTTACATCAATGTTTTTGAGGTTATTCTCTTTGGCTCCTACAATTTCAATAAAGTCTTGTTCCAATGTTTTCTATAATATAAAATTTCCAAATATAAGGCTACTCTCGTGATTCTTTACATTTTAAAAAGTAGCTTTTGAGCTTTTTTACAGCCTAGAGTTGCTAGTTTTTTATAAGTCAGAGGCTAAATTCTCATTATATGTATTGATAATTTCATTCACGAGTCTTGAAAGTACGGGAGTAGCCTTTTGAGCTACTGTTATAACATCTTCAACGGTAGTAGGTTTAATGTTTTCTAAAGGAAAGCAAACATTTGTGACAACAGAAAGAACTGATACTGTCATTCCACAGTGATTGGCGACAATAACTTCTGGAACAGTAGACATACCGACTAGGTCTGCACCTATTTTATTTAGGAAAAAATATTCAGCTGGGGTTTCTAGACTTGGCCCTTGAAAACAAGCATAAACACCTTCTTTAATAGGGATTTCTAGCTTAGCGCAAATGGTTTTAATGCTATTTCGAAATTTGTCGTCATAGGCATTGGACATATCAGGGAATCGAGGACCAAATCTTTCGTCATTTTCTCCTCTTAGAGGATTTTCTGGTAGTAGGTTGATATGATCTTTCACCAAAATGACCTCGGAGGGCTGATAATTTGGGTTTAACCCACCAGCAGCATTCGTCATTACTACATGAGAAATACCTAGTAATTTCAGAATTCTAATGGGAAATCCAACCTCTCTGGTACTATAGCCTTCATAATAGTGTAATCTGCCACTAAGTGCACAGAATCGCTTGCCCTTACTCTCTAGGACTAAAAATTCACCCCTGTGGAAGGTGGCTTCATTCAAGTGGGGAATCTTTGAAAAGGGGAATCGCTCTATTAGGGTGTATTGGCTAAGTATGGTTTCTAGTCCAGATCCCGTAATTACACATATCTTACCCAATTCTTCTACCCGTTGGCGTATATATCTTGCCGCTCCTGCTGCTCTTTTATAAATATCACTCATACTGATCTGTTCAATTATATTATAAACATAATTTGTTTTTGGGATAAGATTATCCAAATAAATAAATCATTAAAGTTGAGTTCATAAATAGATAGGTGCTTTGTTGTCAAAACCACAATATTTACTTATCTTTGCAACGGATTTTAAAGGAGGGAGCGAATGTTCCCTCTTTTTAATTTATGGATATTGGAAAATATAATTGTCAAAATAGAAAGTATCGTAGAACAAAGACTTGCAGAAGAGGATTTGAATGCATGTTATCTTGTCGATACTGTTCATAGCGGCACTAAAGTTCAAATATTCATCGATTCAGACGAAGGGGTTAGTTTTGGGGAATGCCAAAAACTGAGTAGATACATTGAAAGTGTTTTAGACGAGACATTAATACTAGGAGAAAAATACGTTTTAGAAGTATCTTCTCCTGGAATTGAAAGACCACTGAAATTTTTAAGACAGTATCCAAAAAACATTGGTCGAGAGATCAAATCTAAATTAAAAGATGGATCAGTAATTAAAGGCGTTCTTAAAGAGGTTAAAGAAGAAGTGCTATTCATCGAATCTGAAGGAAAGAATAAAAAAGAATCCATTATTAACGAAATAACATTTGATGCTGTTGATAGCTCAAAGATTTTAATTTCATTTGGTAAGCAAAAGATGAAAAAATGAATCTTGTAGAATCGTTTTCCGAATTTAAAGCGGGAAAAAATATTGATAGGCCAACTATGGTCAGAGTTTTGGAAGATGTTTTCAGAACTTTAATAAAGAAGAAGTATGGATCTGATGAAAACTTCGATGTCATCGTCAATACTCAAAACGGAGACCTTGAAATGTGGAGGGTTAGAGAAATCGTTCCAGATGGTGAGGTAACGGATGAGATGAGCCAAATTTCTTCTTCAGAAGCTTTATCTATAGATGAAGATTATGAAATTGGTGAGGAATGTTACGAGCAATTAGGATTGGAAGACTTCGGAAGAAGAGCAATCCTTGCTGCAAGACAGACCTTGATTTCAAGAATCATGGAGCTTGAAAAAGATGAAATTTATAAGCGATACTCCGATCGTATTGGTGAACTAATTTTAGGTGAGGTAGCACAAGTTCTAAAAAGAGAATTCTTGATTATTGATGATGTTACAGGAAGTGAAATTATTCTCCCAAGAACAGAAATGATCCGCGGTGATTTTTTGAGAAAGGGTGACATGGTTAAGGGTGTGATCAAGATCGTAGAAATGAAGAATAACAACCCTGTTGTTGTTATGTCTAGAACGGATAGTATGTTTCTTGAAAAATTAATGGAACAGGAAGTACCCGAGATTGAAGATGGTTTGATTACAATTAAAAAAATTGTAAGAATCCCGGGAGAAAGAGCAAAAGTTGCTGTAGAATCCTATGATGATAGAATCGATCCTGTTGGTGCTTGCGTAGGAATGAAAGGATCAAGAATTCATGGTATTGTAAGAGAGTTGAAAAATGAGAACATAGATATAGTTAACTATACCGCCAATTCAACTTTATTTATTCAGAGATCTTTGACACCTGCAAAGGTCTCAAACATTGAGTTAAATGTTGAAAAAGGAACAGCAGCTGTATTCTTAAAAGCAGATCAAGTTTCTTTAGCCATTGGAAAAGGGGGGTCCAACATTAAGTTAGCAAGCCGATTAACAGGTTTTGAAATTGATGTTTATAGAGAAGATGATGATCCAGGATTGGAAGATGTGGATTTGGATGAATTCTCTGATGAAATAGAAGAATGGGTAATAAATTCTCTGAAATCCATTGGGTGCGATACAGCTAGAAGTGTTTTAGATTTGAGCAAGGATGAATTGCTAAGAAGAACAGACCTAGAAGAAGAGACTATTGATTCAGTAATTCAAGTTTTAGAATCTGAATTTGCTGACGATTAGGGCAATATAATTATTTGATAAAATTTATAGCGATACATGTCACAACGCTTAGTTAAGATAGCGAAAGAATTAAATGTAGGAACTTCCACTATTGTGGAATTCCTAAGAGAAAATGGGTTTGAAATAGAAAACAAGCCTACATCTAAAGTTTCTGATGATATGTATGAAGCTTTGATCAAGGAATTCAGCAACTCCATTGCCGTAAAGGAAAAGGCAGACAAATTAGTCATTGGTAATCGAGTGCAACCGGAACCTGGAGTGCCTGAAAAACCCGTTGCTCCTGTTAAAGTAGAAGTTGCCAAACCAGAAGAAATCAAAGAAGAGGAAAAGCCTGCTCCAGAAGAGCCAAAAGCCGAACCTGTAATTGAAAAAAAACCAAAGTCTGAATTGAAGGTTGTTGGTAAAATTGATCTTGAAGACTTAAAGCCTAAGAAGAAGGTTGAAGTTATAAAGGAAGAAACAAAGCCAGCTCCTGAAGAACCAAAAGCGAAAGAAGTTGAGCCCGAAAAGGCTAAACCGGATGAAACTGAATCAGCTCCTTCTTCAGCTCCTGAGACCTCCACAGAGATTCCCGAAGAGATGTTAAGAGCAAAAACACCGCAGCTTGCAGGACTAAAAATTCAGGGGAAAATAGATATAAAGAAATTTGATAAACCTAAAAAGAAACCTGAAGCTAAAGCCAAAACAGATAAAGCTTCCGGCGATAAAGACAAAAGGAGCTCCCAGCCTAAACGAAAAAGAACTCGTAAAAAAGTTACTGCACAATCCTTGATGAAAAGAAACCAGCCTGGATCTAAAGGACCTGGTAAGAAAGATGATGAAGTAAAAACAATTTCTAAAAAAGAGATTGAAGAAAAGATCAAGGCTACAATGGCCAGGATTTCTGGGGGAGCAAAAAACAAAAGACAAAAAATCCGTAGAGATAGTAGAGCAGATAAAAGAGAAAAAGCTGAATTAATCGAACAGCAAACAGAAGAAACCGTATTAAGGTTAACAGAATTTGTGTCTGCTTCTGAATTGGCTAGTTTAATGGATGTAAGCGTTTCAGAAGTTATTACAAAATGTATGAACCTAGGTGTCATCGTTTCCATAAATCAGAGAATGGATGCCGAAATTATCGAATTGGTAGCAAATGAATTTGGACACGATGTAGAGTTCATCTCGGTTGAAGATCAAGAGGATAATATCATCGTCATTGAAGAAGATGATCCAGACACCCTTGAACCAAGAGCGCCAATAGTTACAGTTATGGGGCACGTTGATCACGGCAAAACCTCTCTTTTGGATTATATCCGAAATGCAAATGTGGTAGCTGGTGAAGCAGGTGGTATTACACAGCACGTAGGTGCCTATTCCGTTTCAGTAAATGAAGGTAAAGTTACTTTCCTTGATACACCAGGTCACGAAGCCTTTACAGCGATGAGGGCCAGAGGGGCTAAAGTAACCGATATTGTGGTTGTAATAATCGCAGCTGATGATCAAATCATGCCACAAACTAAAGAAGCAATTAGTCACGCTCAAGCAGCACAAGTACCTATCGTATTTGCAATAAATAAAATAGATAAGGAAGGTGCTGATCCTACCCGAATCAAACAACAACTTTCAGAAATGAATATCCTTGTTGAGGATTGGGGTGGTAAATATCAGTCTCAAGACATATCAGCAAAATCAGGATTAAATATTGAACTTCTCCTTGAGAAAATACTTCTTGAAGCAGAAATCCTTGAACTTAAAGCAAATCCTAATAAATATGCTGTCGGTACAGTAGTAGAGGCTTCTCTTGATAAAGGAAGAGGGTATGTAACCAAATTGCTAGTTCAAGCAGGAACCCTGAAAATTGGGGATGCTATGGTTGCAGGCTCTTACGCTGGTAAGATTAAAGCCATGTTTAATGATAAAGGTAAGAAGATAAAAAGTGCTGGTCCTTCAACACCAGTCGCAATACTTGGTCTAGACGGAGCTCCACAGGCAGGTGAGAAGTTTAAAGTAACAGAAAAAGAACAGGAAGCTAAGTCTATCGCAACCAAGAGATCGCAGATTGAAAGAGAGCAAACCAACAGAGCTTCCAAGCGTATTAGTTTGGATGAAATCGGTAGACGTCTTGCACTAGGAACTTTCAAGGAATTGAATTTAATTGTTAAAGGTGATGTCGATGGTTCAGTAGAAGCACTTTCAGATTCGTTGATCAAATTGTCACAGGAAACTGTTCAAGTCAATGTTATTCATAAAGCGGTAGGTGCTATTGCAGAATCAGATGTATTGTTAGCGTCAGCTTCTGATGCTATCATCATTGGATTCCAAGTTAGACCTTCAGGAACGGCTAGATCAATTGCTGAAAAAGAAGGTGTTCAGATTAAGACTTATTCAATAATCTACGAGGCTATTGAAGAAATTAAAAAAGCCATTGAAGGTATGTTGGATACCATCAAAGAGGAGAAAGTTCTTGGTAATATCGAAATTAAGGAGACATATAAAATAAGTAAAATTGGTACTATAGCAGGTTGTTATGTTACTGAAGGAAAGGTGACACAAGATGCTAAAGTTAGGGTGATTAGGGATGGTATCGTTGCCTATCCAACCAAAGAAGGTGCTAATGCCGAACTTGCATCTCTTAAACGTTACAAAGATGACGTAAAAGAAGTAAGAGCTGGTATGGAATGTGGTCTGACGGTTAAAAACTATAACGATTTAAAGGTTGGAGATGTAATCGAGGCTTACGAGATCATCGAAATAAAAAGAACTTTAGAATAATTTATCCAATTTACTTAATAGTACTGTGCCAGGTATACCTCAAAACTTTGACGCATTAAAAGCATTTCTAGACCTTAAATATGTTCAATTCAATCACCAGGATTTTATCTTAGATGATCCAATTCAGATTCCTAAGTCTTATTCCCTTTTACAAGACATAGAAATTACAGCTTTATGGACCGCATTGCTTTCTTGGGGTCAAAGGAAAACTATTATCAACAAGTGTGGTGAACTCTTTGCATTAATGGATAATGCGCCTTATGACTTTATTATAAATCATAAAGAGTCAGACCGTAAAGTCTTTTCAAATTTTAAACACCGCACTTTTCAGTATACTGATACACTATATTTCCTTGAATTTTTTCAATGGTACTATTCAAAAAACGATACGCTTGAAGATTTTTTTCTTAAATATTCAACGATCGAATCGGCATTGACAGATTTTCATAATTATTTTTTTCAACTTGATAATGCACCGAAAAGAACAAGAAAACATATAGCCTCTCCAGAGCGAAACTCTACCTGTAAAAGATTAAATATGTTTTTAAGGTGGATGGTCCGAAAGGATGAGAATGCTGTTGATTTCGGTTTGTGGAGCAAGATTCAACCCTCCATTTTGATGATGCCACTTGATGTTCACGTTGAAAGAGTAGCAAGGAAATTAAATCTACTTAAGCGAAAGCAAAGAGATTGGAAAGCTGTTGTCGAACTAACAAATTCCCTTAGACAATTTGATCCAAGTGACCCCGTTAAATACGATTTTGCATTATTCGGATTAGGTGTTATCCATGAATTATAATGCTTTTCTGAATTTAATAGTAGAAACTATACTCCTAGAGCCTACACTTTTGGTATATAGAAATATACGCAAACTGTTTCCGGAAGCATTATAGGCCTTCAATATTTGATAATTTGCATCACTCCCTTCTGATTCTCCTTGATGCATACGTTCCCATTTCACAGGATTGAATTTTGCCAAATGCTTTTTGATAATATTTAATGCTTCTTCTTTCTTATAAGCAACTTTTTTCCTGTCAATTTCAATGGTTATAGTATCATCTAAATGTTTTGCAAAAGTATTATATGATTTGCTTTCAAGCAAATAATTGAAATCTTGAGCATTTCCAGATTGATGATTATAACCAACAAAACAGAAAATTAATATCGTACAATTAATTATTTTATTCATAACAGAGTATTCTATTCAATCTATCCAACGAAAGCTTTGGTGATTCCGTTTTCCACGTACTGATAAATATATGTTAAAGAAACGTAGTCTCTTATAGCTTTGTTACAGTTTTGAAATTTTATTTTGGTCTTTGAAGATTGCAATAGTAATCTAAATTTGCATTTTAATAATAATAATATGAAAAATAGAAAGGTGATTTTGTGCATTTTGGACGGGTGGGGACATGGAAAGATACCTGAAGTGAGTGCTTTGGCTCGAGCCAATACGCCTTATGTAGATGAATTGTATAAGAGATATCCCAATGCTGAATTAGTTACCTTTGGAGGACAAGTAGGCTTGCCTGATGGACAGATGGGGAATTCTGAAGTTGGGCACCTCAATATTGGGGCCGGTAGAGTAGTCTATCAAGAACTTGCTCGAATTAATAAAGCTGTTAGAGAAGACGAATTAGAATCAAATCATGAATTTAAGAGACTGATTGATTATGCAATTTCAAATAATAAACCTGTTCACCTTCTTGGATTATTATCCGATGGGGGCGTTCATTCACATATAGATCATATTATTGAATTGGCCAATAAACTAAGCTCTAAAAATATTAATTGCTATCTACATATGTTTTTGGATGGTAGAGATACTTCTCCTACCGCTGGACTAACATATTTGACTGAATTGACAAGTCAATTAAATGATAAGGCTCAAGTCGTCAGCGTAATAGGACGATATTATGCCATGGATAGGGATAAGAGATGGGAACGCATCAAGAAGGCTTATGATCTTTTGACAAAAGGAATTGGAGAACAAACCAACGCCTTGATTGATGCCGTAAAAGGCTATTATGACAAGCAAGTGACAGATGAATTTATGGAGCCAATAAAACTAGGAGGAAAAGAATTTGGTACTATTCAAGATGGTGATGCTGTATTATTTACAAATTTTAGAACAGATAGACCTCGTCAATTAACAAAAGTGCTTACACAAGAAAATTTTCCTAAATATGACATGTCAACTAAAGAATTATACTATGTAACCATGACGGAATATGATGAGCATTATAAAAACGTACATGTATTGTTTACCAAGGCTAAAATAAAAAATACTTTGGGAGAGGTAATTTCCAACAATGGTTTAAGACAGTTAAGGATTGCAGAAACAGAAAAATATCCTCATGTGACTTTTTTCTTTTCAGGAGGAAGAGAAGAAGCTTTTGAAGGGGAAAAAAGATGTTTGGTCAATTCTCCAAAGGTGGCTACTTATGATCTGCAACCAGAAATGAGTGCTGGAGAAATTACAACTAGGCTTACACGTATTATTAAGGAGGATTCCCCCGATCTGATAATTCTCAATTATGCAAATGCGGACATGGTTGGACATACAGGTGTTTTTGACGCTGCCGTTAAAGCAGCAGAAACTCTAGATAGTTGCTTGTCCCAATTAATACCCGAAGCTTTGAAACATAATTATATAAGCATTATTATAGCTGATCATGGCAATTCTGATATTATGATTAATAAAGATGGTTCTCCTCATACAGCCCATACCACTAATCCTGTACCCATAATTGTTTTGGATCCTGAAAACAAAGTAACTCAGGTTAAGTCTGGTAAATTAGCAGATATTGCGCCTACTATTCTCTATTTGATGGGCATAGAAATACCTGATGAAATGACTGGTGAAATTCTGGTAAATCATTAATTTTTCACAAAGCATGAATTGACAAATATTGTCTTGATTAAAAACTAAAATCATAAAATATATATCAAGCTATTGTATATTTAAGAAATATTGCTTATCTTTTCTGTAATAAAAATTCTATCTATGACAATATTTTACATTATTCTTGCATTTTTTGCGTGTGCCTTTATGTTTACATATTTCATGTATAAAAAAAATGTGGACGCATAAATCACCAATTAAATGAAAAAATGTACAGTGAAAATCAAAAGTTAAAGAGGTGAAAAAATGAATTTTTTACCTCTTTTTTATGACTCATATAGAGGAATACCATTCAAATCATGAGTTAAGATATCTGTCATATAGTCAAAAAATGGTATCATAGCGTTATAGCCTTTCACAAGTTCTTTCATAAAATTATCCTGACAGACTTCCTTGTCAGTAAAGACTTTCTTAATAATAAATTGCTTATACTGGATATGTTCCAAAGCTGGATCGTTTTTATCAAATCCTCTTGGTGCAGAACTTAATTTTTCACCATAAAGTTGACCAAAATTAGACTTGAAGGCTTTTGAATTCAACACCTTTTCTAAGCGTTTCTTATCACTAGAAATATGCGATCTTATTAATTTCAAATCGGAAGGTTCTGGATTCCAAAAGCCCCCGGCAAGCATAGTATCTCCAGGTGTAATTCTAAGGTAATAGCCACCTCTTCTAAAAGCACCTTCCCTACTCATAGACATTGAAATATGTGTGTTATAGGGTGTTTTATCTTTTGAAAACCTCACATCTCGATAAATTCTGAAAAGTTTAGTTTTTTCTATAACATCATGCTTGTTCATTTCATTTTCAAGTCCTGCAAGGAATTCCTTTGCATTCGTCTTTACTTCTTCATAGTCTTTAGAATGATCTTTAAACCATTCCCTATTGTTGTTTTTGGACAGATCATTAAGAAACTTTAAAGTCGACTTTTGAATGGTTGCCATGGCATTAGATATTGATATTTGGAAACAGTAATTCTTCTATTTATCAAGAATGATGAATCTTTCTCATTCTTAAGTTTAACGGCGTAACTTCAAGATACTCATCTTCTCTGATATACTCCATTGCCTCCTCCAAAGAAAAAACAAGTTTTGGTGCAATTTTATTAGCATCGTCAGATCCTGAAGCTCGCATATTTGTTAACTTCTTACCTTTAATAACATTAACATCCATATCGCCTTCCCTGGTATTCTCACCAATAACTTGGCCTTTGTATACTTTTTCTCCTGGATCAATAAAGAATCTACCCCTATCTTGTAATCTATCGATTGCAAAGGCTAATGCTTGACCTTCCATTCCAGATACAATCGATCCTTTAAATCTTGAAGGTATCTCACCTTTAAAATCTTCATAGGCCTTAAACCTATGAGTCATTACAGCTTTTCCAGATGTCGCTGTGAGCATATTATTTCTCAACCCAATTAGTCCTCTAGATGGTATATCAAACTCAAGATGCTGTACATCTCCTTTTGGCTCCATGATATTAAGCATACCTTTTTTCTGCGTAACCATTTCGATAACTTTTCCAGCAAATTCTTCTGATACATCAACGACCAACGATTCCACGGGCTCCTGTTTTCTTCCTTCTTCTGATTCCTTAAAAATCACTTCTGGTTTACCTACCTGTAATTCATAGCCTTCCCTTCTCATTGTCTCTATTAATACAGACAAATGAAGAATTCCTCTTCCAAAAACTGTAAACTTGTCCTCAGAGTCCATATCCTTTACTCTTAAGGCAAGGTTTTTTTCCGTTTCTTTATATAACCTGTCTCTTAAATGTCTAGAGGTAACAAACTTACCTTCCTTACCAAAAAATGGAGAATTGTTAATGGTAAACAACATAGACATAGTCGGTTCATCTACTTTTATCCTTTTTATGGCTTCTGGGTTTTCAAGATCTGCTATGGTATCTCCTATATCAAATGCATCCAATCCTACGATAGCACAAATATCTCCACTTCTCGCTTTGTCAACCTTTGTTTTGCCCAATCCGTCAAACAGAAATAATTCTTTTATTCTGACTTTCTTTTTGACATCATCTTTTAAACATAACATATAGTCTTTACCCGATTCAATATAGCCTCTCCATATTCTGCCTATGGCTATCCTTCCAGTAAAATTGGAATAATCCAATGAAGTAATCTGCATTTGGGAAGGCCCCTCCTTAAATGGTGCTTCAGGAATGTGGTCCATAACAGCTTGCAGTAATGGGAAAATATCAGTTGTTTTTTTATTGGCGTCAAAACTCATCCAACCGAATTTCGAAGACCCAAATAAAGTGACAAAATCAAGTTGTTCTTCTGTAGCACCCAAATTAAACATAAGATCAAAAACATCACTTTGAACTTCTTCTGGTTTGCAATTTTCTTTATCTACCTTATTGATAACCAAAATTGGTTTTAGACCCAACTCGATCGCTTTGCCTAAAACGAATCTTGTTTGTGGCATAGCACCTTCGAATGCATCAACCAGCAATAATACGCCATCTGCCATTTTTAAGACACGTTCAACTTCACCTCCAAAATCTGCGTGACCTGGTGTATCAATGATGTTTATTTTAACACCATTGTACATAGCAGATACATTTTTAGACGTTATTGTGATTCCTCTTTCTCTTTCGAGGTCCATATTATCCAAAATGAGGTCTTGTTTGTCTTTTCTTTCATCTAAAACTTGACAAGCCTCGATGATTTTATCAACCAGTGTGGTTTTACCATGATCGACGTGTGCTATTATAGCAATGTTTCTTATGCTTTGCATTTTTCAAATTGAGGTGCAAAGATGATAAAATTATTACTTGTATGTCCAGCATTTTTTTTCAGGCTAAAAAATGTATTTTTAATACTAAAGAGGGCCTGAAATACACATGAATATAAATGTCTTTTTTGTGTTCTTTCTGATTATCAGCAGTTGTACCCAAAGTTGAATATTAACAGGCAGGTTCATAAGAGACAACTTCGATTGATATTGTTGAAATGATGTTCGATAAAGAGTGGAATGGCACACTCCTGGCTTCCAATTGACCAATATTACCATGGGAAATCGGATTCTAAGCTTGATTTTCAAAGCACTTATAAACAGAGGATTGATCTATGCAGGAATATTTGGTGAATTTGTTCTTGGTAGGTTAATAAGAATTCCTAAATATCTAAGCCTAAAACTTCATCAGGATCTACTTTTACTACTCTTAGGATTTCTATTTTAGTATCATCCACTTTTTCAATGATGAACTTATAGTCTCCTAGAATAACTTCTTGCCCTAACTCAGGAATGGTTTCGGATGTCATTACAACGTAACCCGAGATGGTTTGAAATTGGCCTTCAGGCAAATTAAATTCAGGAAATTTTTCTTTGATAAAATCGATTTCCAATCTTCCCGATAACAGATATTCATTTTCATTTATTTTCTCAAGGATATGTTCTTCTTCATCATGCTCATCCTCGATTTCGCCAAAGATTTCTTCTAGGATATCTTCTAAAGTTATAATTCCGGCAGTGCCACCAAACTCATCCACGACACAGGCAATTGATGTTCCTTCTTTCATGAATTGTAACATAAGGTCCTTAAGGTTCATTACCTCTGGCACATATAATATGTTCAAAATTATCTCTTGTAAACTGGAGGGATTGGTTAAAAGCTGCTGATGGTGTATGTAGCCAACAATATTTTCTATTTCTCCGTCAATAACCAGAATTCTTGATAATCTTGATTCTTTAAAAACTTCAACGACTTCATCTATCGTGGCTAATTTGTCAATGCTTACAATTTCAGGTCTAGGAACCATACATTGACCAACCGTATTATGACCAAGGTTCAATGCATTGGTTAAGATTTCCTTATCGATTTCATCTTGGTCATCACTTAAGCTATCAGCAATGAAATGTTCAAGATCTAGTCTTGTCAGAGCATTTTCTGCGTTTGCTGCCGATACTCTAAATATTTTGGTTAAAATAAAGTTGGAAGTTAAAGTCATAAAGAAAGTAGGAATGGCCAGTAGTATCTTGAAAAAAGCCAGAGGATAAGCAAAAATGAATAAGGCTTTATTTGAATACATTCCAAAAAATGTTTTTGGTAAAAACTCGCCAAAAATGAGAACAACAACAGTTATTATTAATGTGTAGATTATCAAGGCAGTAAATCCTTCTCCCAAGTAAGGTTCAATAAAAGGAGATATTAATTGAGTGGAGAAAAAGGTAAATGCAACAAGTGCAATGTTGTTACCAACTAACATAGAACTTAAAAAGCCTTCACGATCCTCATAAAACTTAGAAATAATTAAACCCCTAGGCGTGTTTTGTTCCTTTTTTACTGCTATGCCTAATTTATTGGCAGAAACAAAGGCTATTTCTGAGCCAGAAAAAAAAGCTGATAGAATTAAGAAAACGAGGATGCTCGTTATTAATGCCATAGAATTTATTATTTGACAAATTTACATTAAAAGATGGTTTGAATGGTTGTGATGTTTTAAGATTTCAGTCCTTCGCAATGTTCTTTCTCCAACTTCTCTTCTTTTATTGATCTATTTTTGCACAAAGTTTTTGAATTGAAAATCGATATTAGGAAAATAGAATATTCAGAGTTGGAGGATTTTATCTTGGCCAATGCTATACCCAAGTTTAAAGCCCAGCAAATTTGGGATTGGATATGGAAGAAATCAAAAACCGATTTTGACGAAATGCATAATCTTCCCAAAGATCTAAAGGACTTATTGAAAGCCAACTTTTTCATCAATGTTATGACTCTTGATAAGATTCAAAAAAGTACTGATGGCACAATGAAATCTCGCCTGAAACTGCATGATGGCCACCTTATCGAAGCTGTATTGATTCCAGTCACTAAAGACAAAAGATTTACGGCTTGCGTTTCTTCACAGGTAGGTTGTAGTTTGTCTTGTAAGTTTTGTGCCACAGGAACAATGGATAGGGTAAGGAACCTTGATCCCGCCGAAATATATGATCAGGTGGTAATGGTCAATCAACAATCAATCAAAAGCTTTGGTCATCCATTGACCAATATCGTATTTATGGGCATGGGTGAACCATTGCTTAACTATAACAATTTGCTAAAAAGCATTGAATATATTGGAGCTGAAGGACTGGGTATTTCTCCTAAGCGGATAACAGTCAGTACAGTAGGTTTGTCTAAAATGATTAGAAAGTTAGCTGACGACAATGTAAAATTCAATCTGGCATTGTCCCTGCACGCTGCTAATGATGCCAAACGGTCGGAGATTATGCCGATTAATGATCAGAATGACCTTGAAAGTATCATGGAATCTTTAAAATACTTCTATGAAATCACAAAAAACAGGTTGAGTTACGAGTACATAAGTTTTAAAGATTTTAATGATTCTATTGAAGATGCCAACAGTTTGGCACGATTATGTCGTTTTTTCCCAGTAAAAGTGAATATTATAGAGTATAATCAAATTTCTGGCGTGAATTTTGAAAGATCAAAGGCTGTGAGTATTGACAATTTTGCAAAACATTTAAGAGAAAAGGGTGTTATGGTTACTGTTAGAAAAAGTCGTGGCATGGATATCGAAGCGGCTTGCGGACAATTAGCAAATAAAGGGTAATCCCTTATTTATAATTACAAAAATTATAATATTTTTGAATACTGGTTGTCCCATTAACCTCTCCCTTTAATATTGCAGAATCCCTTGTAAAACCGGTATTTTTATAAAATCTCCTCGGAGATTTATCAATTAAAGGAAAACCTGAGAATAGATGCGAAGTATAACTACACTTTTTGCAGTCATCGTAATATTAGCTACTGCACATGCGCAAGAATCAATATTTGGCGAATTGGTAGAATCCAATGGACAGTTTGAAACTGTGGATGCCAATTTTGAAAATTATGAGATTTATAGAATTCAAATCCAAAAGCAATTGGTTGAAAACCAATCGTCTAGTTTCTTATTAGATTTGCATTTTGGAAATAGAACATTCAAACTAAACCTTTTCAAGGATAATTTAACCACCTCTTTTGTAGCAGAGAACAAGCCCGTCACACTTGGTGGCTCCTTGTATTCTGGTGGATCAGTCAGTTTGACCATTAATGACGGCTTCATTTTTGGATTTATACAAGAAGGAAATAGCAAATATTATATAGAACCACTACGTCGACTTGAAAAGTCTGCAGATTCTGATCTATTCTTGTTTTATCATGTCGATGATGTTATTGACACGGGAGAGCATATTTGCGGATCAGATTTGGTTGATTCAAAAACACCAAAGCTTCCTGATGCATTTCTGAAAATGCCTACTACAGCCTGTAAGATTGTCGATTATGCTATTGCCAATACATTCGATATGATAGCAGCTATTGGAGGTGGAACTACAGGTGTAATGAATTTTAATATTGGGGTTTTAAACGATGTTCAGACCAATTACAGATCTGAATTTGATACCAATCTTGAATATGATGTTGTAGCCAATTATGTGTCTACCTCAACTGCAAATAACCCATATGAGCCTCAAACTTCAAGCACAAATGGAAGTACTCTATTATTTAGATTCAGAGAATGGGCAAGAGGACCAGGTAATGCTGGTGGAGGAAATACCGGGGGTGCTACCGGTGGGTTTGGCGTAGATTATAATATGGCTGGTGTATGGACAGATACAGATTTTAGTGGAGGTGTAGTCGGAATAGCATACACGCCAGGATGGCACCATATTCTTGAGAATTATACAAGTTCTGCCGCAAGTCTAAATGCCATGGTTTCTCATGAGATCGGACACAACTGGAATGCTCCGCATGTTGGATCCTGTGGAAATAACAATATAATGGCACCTTGTGTCACACTTACAGATATATGGGCAGCTTCTACTAAAACAACGATCAGTACTAGAATTGCATCGCAAGGATACCTTGATAATTGCTCTGTTATAGGACCTCCAATTGCAGATTTCTTTCAGGGGGGAATAGCAGGTTGTACAGGTTCAACGATCTCATTTGAGGATCAATCTCAATATGGTGCAACAAGGACATGGGATTTTATTACGGGAACACCGCCAACTTCTACAAGTGAAAAGCCTACCATTACTTTTAATACTGTAGGATTGCACCCAGTTACAATTACTTCTACAAATGGTGCAGGTAGTGATACAGAAGTGAAATATGTAGATATTCAGGCAGCTCCACCAACGCCTTGTACGCCATCAGGTACAGGAGGCTCTGCTGGTATAACCTTGTTCAGATTGACTTCTATCAATAACAGCAGTACTACAACTGGAGTCTATGAAGATTTTTCTTGTGATGGTTCTGCAGTTTTGGACGAGAGTACTACATATTCATATACATTAGGGGTTCAGGGTGTTACAAGATTAAGATACTTTTTTGATTATAATGACGATGGTGATTTTAATGATACTGGCGAGTCGTCATCTCAATATACATTAAGTAATCCCAATGGTACTTATAATGTTTCTTTTACAACTCCTTCTGCACCAGTTCAAGGTCAACTATTGCGAATGCGTGTAACTGTTTCTACGACGAGTATCGCAAGTGGCGGTTGTACGACTCCTTCTGCAGGACAAGTTGAAGACTACTCACTTTATTTTGAAGCACCTCAGGTATATGGATGTACTGATCCTGCGGCAACAAACTATGATCCTACGGCAACGATAGATGATGGAAGTTGTACGTACGGTTCGATAACATGGTATAGGGATTTTGATAGTGATAATTTTGGAGACCCTAACATAAGTCAACAATCTGCTTCACAGCCAGCTGGATATGTAGTTGATGATACAGATTGTGATGATAATGATGCTAATGCATTTCCAGGTAATCCAGAAGTATGTGATGGTGTTGACAATGACTGTGACGGTAATATTGATAATGGAGTGCTAACAACATATTATAGGGATTTTGATAGTGATAATTTTGGAGACCCTAATATCATTTCTCAAGCTTGTACTCAACCTATTGGATTTGTTAGCAATAATGATGACTGTGATGATAACGATCCTTTAGAATTTCCAGATCAAATCTGGTATAGGGATTTTGATAACGATTTGCATGGTAATGGTATAAATATTGTCCAGTGTACAAGACCTGCTGGTTATTTTGTAAGTGCTGAATTAATATCTGTGGATTTGGATTGTAATGATGATGATCCTACCGCTTTTCCTGGTAATCCAGAAGTTTGCGATGGAGTAGACAATGATTGTAATGATATAATCGACGATGGTGTGTTGTTGATGTTCTTCAGAGATTTTGATAATGACAATTATGGCGATATAGACGTTTACACACAAGCTTGTACTCAACCAATAGGATATGTAACGAACGACCTGGATTGTAATGACAATGATCCTCTTGAATTTCCAGGTCAAGTTTGGTATTTAGATGAAGATGGCGATGCGTATGGAGAAGGTACATCATTGGTAAACTGTACACGACCAACCAACTATTACGTTTCTTCTGAATTGATTTCGACAAATTCTGATTGTAATGACAATGATGCTTCAATTAACCCAGGTGAAATAGATGTTTGCGGAGATGGTATTGATAATGACTGTAGTGGTCAAGCTGATGAAGGCTGTGGTTCTCCACCTGATTGTGATGCTGCTAATCTAGTTATCCCTGTAATAACACAAAATGAATATAGAGCGGAACTTGGTATAGAAAGTGATGCATTAGTTGATAACGGTCAGAGTGTATTGTTTACTGCAGGTACTCAGCTTGATTTTGAAAGTGGGTTTGAAGTTGTGGCGGGAACACTTTTTGAAGCGATTATAGCACCTTGTTTCAACGGATTTGATGGTCCCGAAAATGATGACGTTTCTAAAGCTACAATTGTATTAGATTTAGAAGAGTTATCTCAATTGGTTCTTGAAGATCATTCTGAACGATCTACTCTTCACGTATTTTTCTTTAATAAATATGGAGAGGAGATTATTGAGTTTACTTCAGAGGCACAAAGCTTCAAAACCACAATACAGCAAAAATTAAACACTTTGGATAAAGGACATTATTTAATAATGGTCAATTATGGTGATAAGTGGCTTACCATGAATTTGATGCAGTAAAAAATAAATATTTTAAGCTAATGAAAAGGCACGGCTATTTAGTCGTGCCTTTTTTAGCTTATAGTAAAACCAAGTTTTTGTAGATTTTCCCAAAAAGAAGGATAAGATTTATTTACCACATCAACATCATTGATCCATATAGGAGCTATACATGAGAGAACACTTAATGCCATAGCCATTCTATGGTCATTGTATGTTTCGAATTCAGGCAAATTAATTTGAGGATTTCCTAGTAATTCATATTCACAAGTATCATCAACGCAAGCATTTAATGAAACTCCAATTTTTGCCAACTCTGTTTGCAAGGCAACTATTCTATTTGTTTCTTTTAATTTCAGAGTACTCAGTCCTTTTGCGTAAAGCTTTATATTTTTGGCTGCAGCCAAAACGGCAATTGTCTGAAAAAGATCTGGTTGTTCTATGAAATCGTAAGCGAAAACAGAACTGTAATTGGTAGTAGACTTCAGTTCAACATAATCCTTACCAAACGATGATTGCACACCAAAGTTTACCATCATCTCAACTAATCGGCAATCTCCTTGAAGACTTTCTTTAAAGAAGTTTTTCAAAGTAATATTCGTATTTGGTATTAAAGCCGCAATGGCATAATGATATCCTGCAGACGACCAGTCAGATTCAACAACATAATCTACTGCCTCATAGGGTTGAGGTAGAATATGAATGCTTGATCCATTAAAAGTACTTTTAATGCCAAATTTGGACATTATTTTTAGAGTCATTTCCAGATATGGTTTGGAAACTAATTTTCCCTCTAATTGTATTTGAAGACCAAGAGGTAGTCTAGGTGCAATAAGACATAAGGCTGAAATGAACTGACTGCTGATATTTGATTTAATTTTTACAGCAGCAGTTTTTTGTTTGAGATACGTACCAATTTTTAATGGAGGAAAACCTTCCTTCTCAAGATACTCTATTTCAACGCCTATGTTTTTTAATGCCTCTACTAGTGGTGCTATCGGTCTCTGTTTCATTCTATCTGAACCGGTCAGAATTTGGTATCCTGATTGTAAGCAAAGATAGGCTGTCAAGAATCTGAAGCTGGTGCCAGCATGATGGACGTCATATACTTTTTGTAATGGAGATTGTAGACTCTTTTTCAGAACAGACGTATCATCACTTTCGGAAAGATTTTCAATGTCAAAACTTTGAGTGCACAGGGATTTAATAATTAGAACGCGATTGGAAATACTCTTGGAGCCACTTATTTCAAGTTCTGTCTTAATAGGATTAGCCGGGGCTGTTATTTTATATCTTGGCATTTGAAAACTTGCCTATGCTTTTGTCCAGTGAATGCTCAGGTTTTCTAAAGTATGATCACTAAGGCTAAGCGAAACTGGACAATGATGAGCTGCTTTTTCTAGGATTTTCTTTTGTTTATCTGTATAGAGATTGTCTGGCATATAGAGATCGATTTTGATCTCTGCTATTCTTCTAGGATTACTGCCCATAACTTTAATTACTTCAGCCTTAGCTCCTTCCATTGGAATATCATGAGTGCTTGCAGCGATTCCCATGATAGTCATCAGACAGCTAGCCAGAGAAGTAGAAGCGAGATCCGTTGGAGAAAAAGCTTCCCCATTACCACTGTTGTCAATAGGTGCATCTGTAATAATTACATTTCCTGACCTAAGATGCGTAGCCTCAGTTCTTAAGTTTCCTTTATAAACTACAGTTGAAATCATTCTTCTTGAAATTTAGCTTTCCTTCTTTCAGAGTCTTCTTCATACCTGTTGATAATATCTTTTACCAATTTATGTCTTACAACGTCTTCTGAAGTTAGAAATAATTTTGCAATTCCTTCTAGATCAGAAAGAATATTCAAAGCATTGGACAATCCAGATCTTTGATTTCTTGGCAAGTCAATCTGGGATAGATCTCCTGTGATTATACATTTTGCGGAAGGCCCCAGCCTTGTTAAAAACATCTTGATCTGAGTTGATGTCGCATTTTGCGCTTCATCAAGAATGATAAATGCTTTATCAAGAGTTCTGCCTCTCATAAATGCTAAAGGGGCTACCTCAATAACCCTTGTTTGCATAAAATGATCTAGTTTTTCGCTAGGCAGCATATCGTCAAGAGCATCATATAAGGGCCTGAGATATGGATCGATTTTATCTTTTAAGTCTCCTGGTAAGAACCCAAGGTTTTCGCCAGCTTCAACAGCAGGTCTTGTCAATATTATTTTTCTGACCATTTTGCTTTTCAACGCTCTTACAGCTAAAGCTACGGCAGTATAGGTTTTCCCAGTTCCAGCAGGTCCGACTGCAAATACAATGTCATTTTCTTCCGACAATTGAACCATTTTCTTTTGGTTTCTGGTTCTAGCCTTGATCGCTTTTGCATTTCTGCCATAAACGATGACATTATTATTGGTGGGTAATAGCTTATCCTCAGCATCACTTGGCGTTTCTTCAAGATTAAAAGCTACATATCCATTAAGCACATCTTTTAATTTGTCGATGTTCAAAACATCTTCATTTCTAATGATTTTTACCAGCTGCTCAATTTTCGCTTTTGCCTTTTGAGTATCTTTCTTTTCTCCGCTAATTTTTAATTTTTCTCCTCTGGAATTGAATAGAAGTGCTGGAAATGCTTGCTTGATGATATTTAATTTATTGTTTTGTTGACCAAACAGTTCTACTGGATTAATGCCGTCGATGGTAAGTACAATTTCGCTCAAATCTTTTTTCCTGATTTTGATGATTTTTAATTGTTATGGCTTAACGCCAAAATTCTGAACAAGTTTCCTTGAAGTATACACAAAATTATGATTACTGAATCAAATAGACACATTTATTTTCAATTTGCATGACCTTCTACCGAATTGTTGATGTGAATTTGATAAATAAGCTACTAATTAAGTTTCAGTGCCTCATCTTTCTTACTTTTGCATTTCATAAAAAGGAAGCAAATAAAATGAACCTTAAACAACTGATTTCTCATTGTAAAGAATATGGATTTATATTTCAGTCAAGTGAAATATATGATGGACTGGCTGCTGTTTATGATTATGGTCCTCTAGGCATTGAACTAAAAAATAATATCAAACAATACTGGTGGAAGAGTATGGTTCAGATGCATCAGAATATAGTAGGAATAGATTCATCTATTTTTATGCATCCCAAAACATGGGAAGCTTCGGGTCATGTGGATGCCTTCAATGATCCTTTAATAGATAATAAAGATTCTAAGAAAAGATACAGAGCAGATCAACTTATTGAATCCTATGTAGGAAAAATTGAAGCCAAATCCCAAAAAGATATTGATAAAGCCTCAGCTAAATTTGGTGATGCTTTTGATGAAGTTCAATTCAGATCAACAAATAACAGGATAATTGATAGGCAAACTAAAATTGACTATGCCTTAAATGCGATGAATAAATTTCTTGCCAGTGAAGATATGGAAGGGCTTAAGAATCTCATTGAGGAATTAGAGATTGCTTGTCCGGAAAGTGGATCAAGGAACTGGACTGAAGTCAGACAATTTAATCTGATGTTTTCAACCCAGCTTGGCAATATTTCTGGTGAAGAGTCGAAGCTATATTTGAGGCCTGAAACGGCACAAGGTATTTTTGTTAACTTTTTAAACGTTCAAAAGTCAAGTCGTCAAAAAATTCCTTTTGGCATAGCACAGATCGGTAAAGCCTTCAGAAATGAAATTGTTGCTAGACAATTTATCTTCAGAATGAGAGAATTTGAGCAAATGGAAATGCAATTCTTTGTAAGACCTGGAGAGGAAATGAAATGGTATGAATACTGGAAAGAATCAAGAATGAAATGGCATAAAGCTCTTGGTACTCCTGAGGATCATCTCAATTTTCACAATCATGAAAATCTTGCCCATTATGCAAATGCTGCTGTAGACATTGAATTCAAATTTCCATTTGGGTTCAGAGAACTTGAAGGCATCCATTCAAGAACAGATTTTGACCTATTAAGCCACCAGGAGTTATCTGGTAAAAAACTTCAGTATTTTGATCCAGAATTAAACGAAAACTATGTTCCCTATGTGGTTGAAACCTCGATAGGTTGCGATCGTATGTTTTTGTCTCAAATGAGCATGGCATTACAAGAAGAAACGGTACCTGATGCAAACGGAAAAGAATCAACGAGGGTAGTTGCTAAATTACACCCTGCGTTGGCACCTGTTAAAGCTGCTGTCTTGCCTTTGGTAAAGAATAAAGAAGAACTTGTGAATGCAGCATCTGATGTTTATAACAAATTAAAGAAGGACTTCATTTGTCAATATGATGAGAAGGATGCCATTGGACGAAGATATAGAAGGCAAGATGCTATTGGTACCCCGTTTTCAATTACGATTGACTTTGAGACATTGGAGAATAATACCGTAACCATAAGAGAAAGAGATTCCATGGATCAACAACGAATTCCTATCGAACAACTGAATAAAAGAATTTCTGAAGTTACTTCAATTAATAACATCCTTTAATCATGAATGAACCTCGTAAGACGATCATTTTTGACTTTGGAAATGTATTAATCGATTTGGATTACGAAAAACACTTTAGTGCATTGTCTGAACTATTTGGATCACAATGGCCCAATGAAGGATATCCTCCCGCCATCAATCTTGCTATTTACAAATACGATAAGGGATTGATTTCTGATGATGCGTTTATCTGGCAGTTTCAGCAATTTAATGTAGAGGTAAACCCATCTTTAATTGTTCAGGCATGGAATAACATGATCAGTTTATTGCCAATGCAAAGACTGTTAATGCTAGAGAAATTAAAAAGAAATTACAATTTGGTTTTGCTTAGCAATATAAATGCATTACATCTAAGGCATATCCACTTATATCTAACGAGAGAACATTCACTAACTAACTTTGAAGAAAAGTATTTTGATAAAATCTTCTACTCTCATCTAATTCAAAAGCGAAAACCAGAATCAGAAATATATTCTTATGTGTTGAGCCAATTAAATCAGTCGCTAGAACAAATTCTTTTTATTGACGACAAACTTGAAAATGTAGAGTCAGCTATTAGCCAGGGTTGGAATGCAATTCGCCACAATCCAGAATTTGATATTGTTGACAATATTGAAAAATACCTTTCCACATTTGATTTCTAATATGTCTAATATGCCTCTAGACAAAAAAGATGTACTTCAAAAATTGATGAAGTATTGTGCCTTTCAGGAAAGATGTCACCAGGAAGTAAGGCAAAAGATACTATCATATTCTATTTATGGAGATGAGTTGGAAGAAATTATTTATGAATTGATTAATAGCAACTATTTGAATGAAGAGCGTTTTGCAATTACTTTTGCTGGTGGAAAATTCCGTTTGAAGAGATGGGGTAAAAACCGAATTCGATTTGAGCTGCAACAACGTAATATTTCTCAGTACTGCATAGATAAAGCTGTTAATGAAATAGATGCTGAAGACTATCAATCATGTCTTGAAAAACTCGTAGATGAAAGATTGAGAATGCATAGTCATATCGACCTCATTTTAGCAAAAGATAAAGTTTTGAAATTTTGTACTGCTAAAGGTTTTGAAATAGATTTCGTTTTGAAAGAACTTAGAAAGTATTAATTTAAATATCCTGTGCGGAAAAGGATTCCCTTCTTTGCGTCATAACCAGGTGTAACACCTCTATGTATTAATGCTTGCTTGTAATTATAGGTTTTAGCGTCAATAATATAGACTTTACAGCCAATGGCAGACTCCAATTCTGGATGACTATTTTTCCATAGATATGATAATTCTTGGGCAGTTGCATTGAAGTCTTTTGACCACCTTTTGCCTAATACTACTTCAATGGTAAATACACCAAATGAATAATCTACGATTTTGGATGACAGACCGTAACCAACGCGGTAGTACATGTCTGTTTCAATAAAATGTTTTCTATTTATTTCTTCGATATTCATCACATAGTGATGGAAGCAGAAATTGTGCCAGTTTCATTAAATGGAGTTTACAGGCTTTTGCCATTTAGCCTGATAAATTGATATTATGCTTAGAAAAAAGAATGTATTTTACGGGTTTAATACTATAATTATCATGCAAAAGACCTTTCTATTCTGCTTATTAATAGCTTTGTTTGTCTCTTGTTCGTCTGATTCAGATACCTCTGCTTTGGGTAATAAACGACCGATGGATACTTGGGTATTTCGTTCAGTCTTAGATCAAAAGCCAAGGATGTTAGTCGCTGCCTTACATAAGGATTTATATGTCGCCTATGATACGCAAAAGGGCAAACTGTATAAGGCTTGGAATGGAATTGTTAATTTTCAAGGCGCAGTCTACGACGGTGCACATGGTCCACAACCTACATCTGTTGGTGATGCCTATATAATTGACGACTCTATGGATGGCGTATGGTTTATAAAAAAAGGCGATCAGCTTGCTCCTGCTGAATATAATTATAGAGGACACAGAATGACCAAACAGTCCTTTGAACTCATGTATGAATTGTCAACAGCAAATGGAGATATAGCCTTGATTACTGAAGAAGTTAATTTTCTAATAACTGAAAACGGGCAACTTAAACTAATCAGAAACTTTAGTGCTAAAAACAATACTGATATAGTGTGGAAGAGCAATGCTATTCTAGTTGATAAATCACAAATAGAAAGCAATGCTAATTTTGTCGTTGGGGAGGGCTCTCCTATGAATTTCAAAAGTAAGCAATTCTTTAATTATCCAATTCAATTGCATCTAAATGAAAACGGAAATTCTCAATTGGAAATTCCTCTTCTGGAAACAGTTTTTTTAGATCCTAATATTGATGATGGTTTTGAATCTGATGAAAGCAGTCTTCCACTGGGAGCGCAGCTGATAGGAAGAAATGATTGTAAGATTTGCCACAATGTTTCAAAGCAAACCGTTGGACCTTCTTATAAAGCTATTGCTAAAAAATATGAGCATTCAGATGAAAATATGGTCATGCTTACCGATAAAATTAAAGCTGGTGGATCAGGTATTTGGGGTCAACAAGTCATGACACCACATCCGGAAGTTCCTGAGAATGATTTAAGAGAGATGGTAAAATATATCTTTTTATTGGATGAATTTGAAGGAGAATCCAGTACCCCAAAAGGAGATCTTAGTTTGATAAATGCTATTGAGATAGATGAATCTAAGTTGATGCCCGGTATATTGACCAGAATATATTCAATTCCAAACAATACCCAGTTAATGCCAATAAATCTTATGGATCAAAAGCCTATACAAGCCGGAATTCTGCAAAACTATAACAATATCAGTGGTGGAGATTTCAAGGAATTAGAAGATAATTTTGCTTTAGTGGGAATAGGGATGCTTAATATTGAGGAAACTACTATTTATAATTTTCGGCTTTGGTCTGATGATGGCTCTAAATTATTTCTTCATAATAAGGCAGTTATAGATAATGACGGAAACCACAGCACAGAGATGAAACAGGTAAGCGTAATGCTTGAAAAAGGACTCCATCCCTTTCGAATTGAGTTTTTCCAGGGCAATGGGGGTAAGTTTTTATCATTTAATATGAAATCCGAAAAAGATAAGTCATGGAAAGTAGTTCCGCCTGAGATGTTAAGTCATGATAAAGGCGATAGAAAATATGTTTCTAGCTTAAGTCTTCCTATGTCTGTCATCACAAAAATACCTGGAGATAGAATGCCGGTTTTGGATGTTCATCCTGCATTTGATATCACACAAGCTAGACCAGATGATTTTTCAAAGAAAATTGGTGGATTAGATTTTTTATCGGATGGTAGCATGTTGGTTAGTGTTTGGGAAAAAGACGGTTCAGTTTACAAATTAGAAAATCATGCAAATGGAAATCCTGATGAAATTAGTTACAAAAAGATAGCAGAAGGACTTGCAGAACCTCTTGGGTTAAAAGTTGTAGATGATCGTATTTTTATAATGCAAAAACAAGAGCTTACGGAATTGATAGATTTAGATGGTGACCATATCATTGATGAATATAGAACTGTTTGTGATGATTGGGGCGTGACCGCTAATTTTCATGAATTTGGCTTTGGATTAGAGGAAAAGCATGGCTACTTATATGCTAATTTGGCTACTGGGATTTTACCAGGAGGAGCTGGAATGCCGAATCAACACCAAGACAGAGGCAGTTGTATCAAGGTGTCTATTGAGGATGGTTCAATGGAAATTCTTGCGAATGGTTTAAGAACGCCAAATGGGATAGGTTTAGGCTTTAACGATGAGTTATTTATTGCCGATAACCAAGGTGATTGGTTGCCCTCATCTAAGATTATCCATGTTACAAAAGGTGATTGGTTTGGTTCAAGAGTAGTTGATTTTGATGGTACTAAAGAGTTTAAAGAGAAAAAACCGGTTGTTTGGTTGCCACAAGATGAAATAGGAAATTCTCCATCTACGCCATTATGGTTAAATGTAGGACCTTACAAAAATCAAATGATACATGGAGAGGTAACCCATGGTGGCATCAAACGTGTTTTTGTTGAAGAAGTAAATGGTGCATTCCAGGGAGCAGTTTTTAGATTTATTCAAGGTCTTGAAGCTGGAGTTAACAGAATCAGATGGGCTCCTGATGGATCATTATATGCAGGAGGAATCGGAAATCCTGGGAATTGGCAGCAATCAGGCAAATTATGGTATGGTTTGCAGAGATTAAATTATAATGGAAATTCTGCATTTGAAATGCTGGCTGTAAGAGCAAAATCAGATGGTATAGAAATTGAATTTACCGAAGTCTTAAAGCCTGGTGACGGTGTGATAAAAGATGATTATGAAATCAGACAATGGTACTACCTACCCACAGAAAATTATGGAGGACCGAAATTAGATGATAAGCCTTTAGATATTTTATCCGTAAATGTTTCTGAAGACAGGAAAAGGGTATTTATTGAATTAGATGACATGGAAGAGGACCATGTGGTTTATATCCGCCTTAAGAATCATTTTATTAGTGAAGAAGAACATTCGTTATGGTCGACTGAGGCTTGGTACACAATGAATTATATTCCTCAGAATGATTTCGGATTTAAATCAAAACAAGTATCATTTGTAAAATCTAATGGTCTGACGGAGTTAGAATCTGAAGATGGGTGGATATTACTTTTTGATGGAAATAAAATTGATCAATTCCACACTTACAATGGTCAAGGAGTAGATAGTAAATGGAAAATCGATAACGGAGCTTTACATTTTAATCCTGAGGCTGAAGGAAACGGAGGCGACCTGGTAACAAATGATGAATTTGAAAACTTTGAACTTTGTCTTGAGTGGAAGATAAGTAATTGTGGAAATAGTGGAATCTTCTTTAATTCAGTTGAGGATAAAAAGTATTGTTGCCCTTATTTGACAGGTCCAGAAATGCAGGTTCTTGATAATACATGCCATCCTGATTCCAGATTTGAGACACACAGAGCTGGAGATTTGTATGATATGATTGAAACAAGTATTGTTACAGTTAACCCTGCTGGGGAATGGAATAAGGTCCGAATAATTTCGAACCAAGGAGATGTTCAGTTCTGGCTGAATGGATATAAGGTTGTTGAATTTGGAATGTATGACGAAAATTGGAATGCCATGATTGCAGATAGTAAATTCAAAGACTGGGAGGATTTTGGTAAATTTAAATCTGGTCATATTGGTTTGCAAGATCATGGTGACAAAGTATGGTATAGAAATATTAAAATAAAGAGACTTTAGGATTGATGAATAAAACAAGAACTAATGTCAGATAAATCAAGATTATTTATAGCCAGTTGTATTGCCTTGGTCGTTACTTCTATGACTTTTGCCATAAGAGCAAGGTTAGAAACAGTATTTGGACCAGAAGGTGTAGGGTTAAGTTTGGAACAGATCGGTTATGCATTTACACCCGCTTTTTGGGGATTTACTCTAGCAATGATAATCGGAGGACCATTAGTAGATACACTGGGAATTAAAAGAATAACCCAATTTGCTTTTTTCTCTCATTTAATAGGAGTTGTCTTAACATTATTTGCAACCAATTTAACTACTCTCTTTACTGCAACCTTGTTTATTGGTATTGGAAATGGGATGGTTGAGGCTGCATTAAATCCAATGGTAGCTTCTTTATATCCTGAGCAAAAAACAAAAATGCTAAACAGATTTCATGTTTGGTTTCCAGGAGGAATTGTTATTGGCGCCTTTTTGGGTTATATAATTATGGATGTTATGAATTTAAATTGGCAAGTAATGGTGGCAACTTTGTTTATTCCTTTGTTGCTTTATGGATATTTATTTACAGGACAAAAATTTCCTCGAACGGAACGTGTTGAAATGGGTGTGAGCAATAGTAGGATGTGGAAAAGTATTTTTACACCATTATTCCTTTTTATGGGATTTTGTATGTTGTTAACTGCTGCAACAGAACTCGGAACCAATCAGAGGATAGAATCATTACTTAGCTCCTCAGGTGTTGTGCCTCTTTTGGTATTAGCATTCATAAATGGTATAATGGCTATTGGTCGGGCATTTGCTGGACCTATAGCCCACAGATTAAAACCATCCGGTATGTTGTTATTTTCTGCTATATTTTCATTTTTAGGATTATGGGCCTTTACGCAATTTTCAGGATCTATGACATTTGTTGCAGCAGGAATCTTTGCCATAGGAATTACCTTTTTCTGGCCTACAATGATTTCTTTTATTGCAGAAAATATTCCGGAATCAGGTGCCCTTGGTTTAGCAGTCATTGGTGGCTTAGGAATGCTTTCTGTTTCAATAGTTTTGCCTATAATGGGTTATATACTTGATGGAGCGACGGGAATTGATGCACTTAAATTAATATCAATTTTACCAGGAGTTTTGATTCTATTGTTTGCTGGACTTTATTATCACATGCACAAGAGGAAGCAATTCGCTAAATAGAAAATTTATATACTAAAAAATAATATCAATGCTGGAATTAGGGAGCGTTATCATATTGGGCATCTTAGCGCAATGGTTGGCATGGAGGATTAAGGTCCCTGCAATTCTACCTTTATTGTTGATAGGGCTAACTGTTGGTCCTTTATCTACATTATGGACGGTAGATGGTCAAAAGTTGCTTGAACCGATGTGGAATGGGCAAAAGGGATTATTTGCTGGAGATCACCTCTTTCATTTTGTTGAATTGGCAATTGGCTTAATTCTCTTTGAAGGAGGAATGAGTTTGAAAAGAGAAGAGCTAAGGGGTGTTGGCCCAGCAATCATTAATTTAATCACTTTAGGTTCCTTAGTGACTTTTGTAGGAGGTGCGTTTATGGCTTTTTTCATAATGGGATTGCCTTGGGATATCTCTTTTTTATTCTCAGGATTGATAATTGTAACTGGTCCCACTGTGATCGGCCCAATTTTAAGAAATTTGAATCTAAAGCGTAATGTTTCGGCTATTCTGAAATGGGAGGGGATATTAATAGATCCAATAGGAGCCTTGGTGGCAGTATTGGTTTATGAATTTATTCGCCTTTTTCATAATCCTGAATTTGGAGGAGGAGGAGATTTTACCGGAATGGCAATCAGGCAATTTTTGACAATATCACTTCTAGGAACTTCGTTGGGTTTCTTCTCAGCTCATGGATTAAAATGGCTTTTGAAGCGCTCCTTGGTGCCTCATTACTTATTAACGGTATTTACATTGTCTTATGTTCTTTCAGTCTTTGTAGGATCTCATTTCCTCGTAGCAGATTCAGGGCTATTAACTGTTGTTGTTTTAGGTATGGTAATAGGCAATATTGATATGCCTCATAAAAAGGAGATTGCAGATTTCGGGGAATCAATTAGTATATTATTGATTGCGATCTTGTTTATTTTGCTTAGCGCAAATATTGATATGTTGGACCTTCAGCTATTAAATGATTGGAGAGTTTTTGCATTATTTGCAAGTATAATTTTGGTTTTAAGACCTTTAGGCGTATTTCTTAGTACAAGGAGTTCTGGAATTGCATTTAAAGAAAAGCTTTTCATCAGTTGGGTAGGTCCTCGCGGTATCGTAGCCGCTGGGATTGCCTCTCTTTTTGGTTCAAAATTGGTGAATGAGGGTGTACCAGGGGCAGAATACATTACGCCTTTAGTATTCATGATCGTATTAGGAACGGTCATTT
Organism: Saprospiraceae bacterium; assembly: GCA_029262995.1. Classification (GTDB taxonomy): domain Bacteria; phylum Bacteroidota; class Bacteroidia; order Chitinophagales; family Saprospiraceae; genus RFSX01. The sequence goes on from JAJCYH010000008.1 coordinate 96,543, forward strand.
TGAATGCTACGACGGCAGGTTTAATAGCACGAATGTTAAATGTATTACTTACCAAGAGCAATGGAATATTAATTTTGGGTGCACATCGAGCTTCAAGATTAATTGCAAAATATTTGGTAGATAACAATAGGCATGTAATTTTGGTTGACAGTAATATGGCTAATGTTGAGCTAAGTCTTGAATTGGGTATTGATTCATTCCAGACTAATATTTATTCAGATGAACTCAATGACAATAGCGATTTAAATGATGTTGGTTTTATGCTAGCAATGACGGGTAGCACTGAAGTAAATGAATATGCTCTTAAGACATTCTCGGGTCAGTTTGGTGAAAATGGTGCATATAGATTAATTTCAGTGAATGAGTTACAACATCCTGAAAATATAGAAGAGGATCACTTGTTTTCAAATAAAGATGACTTCATTAACCTTCTAGAAGTTGCAAGAGATTATCCTGAAATCCATGAATTGGAAATCAATTCACAAGAACATCTTCAGCAGAGTTTACAGGCTATACATATGGAAGAAAAGATTATACCTTTATTTGTTAAGGAGTCCGACACCGACGAATATAAAATTGTGGTCTCGGACTTTTCAAAAATTACCGCTCAAGAAGGAGATAAACTTGTTTACATGGGTAAAAAGCTATTCCTTTCTCCACCAGAATAACTTTATCTCCTGTAATAGGTGATTATTCCATGAATCAAAAGCTCAATTAATATAATGATAAAGTATTGCATGATTTGTTGGTATTTAAAACATCCTGGTTTTGATGCCTCTACTAAGGTCATCTAATTTGTTTTTCAAGTCTTTTAAGCCATTTTCAACGGAATTAGCTATAGAGTCTATATTAATGTCTTCTCCTTTCATTGCTAAAAAATCACTTGTTGTTTTTGCTTTAGGAACTGCAATCCAAAGTATAATATAAGTTATTAGACCTAAGCCACCAGATACAGTAAATATAACAAATAGGATCCTGATGATTATTGGATCTGAGATTCCAAAGTATGACGACAATCCACTGGCTACACCAGCAATTACTTTATCCTCTGGATGTCTGAAAAGTCTTTTACCTGTTTTGAGTTTTGGAATGCTGCTTTTAGTTTCACTTTCAGTATACTCTTCTCCACCAAACTCTCTTGGATGTCCCATTGTATTTTTTATCATTTCTACTTTTGCCATTGTAATAACAGTATTTCTATGAGTTTCTTCTTCAAACAATTCTGCTATTCTGTTTTCAATATCATACATGATATCCTCTAATCCTTGTGAATTTTTAAAGTGCTTTTCAATAGATCTAAGGTATTTGTCTAATTCATCGTAAGCATCAGTGTCGATGACTAAGGCTCTTCCACCTAAATTGATATGCATTACTTTTTTCATCTTATTGTTTTCTTTTACTTGATTTAAATTATTTGCTTTCTTTAATGGTTGAATTAACAGCTGAAGAAAGATTCTTCCATGTTTTGATCAATTGATCTTTGATTGAGCTGCCTTCTTCAGTTATTTTAAAATATTTCCTTGGAGGTCCAGAATTTGATTCTTTCCAAACATAATCTAGAAGTCCTTCATTTTTTAACCTGGTTAGCATGGGATAAAGTGTTCCTTCTACAATAATCATTTCCTGATCTTTAAGTTTTTTAATGATATCTGATGGATACATTTCATCAACCGAGACAATGGCTAACACACAGAGCTCCAGTAATCCCTTTCTCATCTGTGCTATTGTATTTTCTATTTTCATAATTTTAAATTGCTATGAGTAATATTCTAGTGCAATTATAAAACAATAACAGGTACTATGCAATACATAGTTCCTTTTTTTGCAAAATAGACGACGAATGAAATGAAATTATCGACTTATTGCAATAAAAAAAGGCTTGGCAAATTTGCCAAGCCTTTTTCTTATGACTATTGTTAATTATTATCTTTTAGTTAGGCGAGATACCTTCAAAATGTTTTGCTCTTTATTAAGCATTCTTATCAGGTAAATGCCTCTATCCAAATCAGAAATATCATGAGATTGACCTATTGTATGATTAACTCTTCTTATTTTTTTTCCAATCAAGTTATATATGATAATTTCCTTTACTTCAGCATCTTCTTTGATGTTAATGTTTTGAGAACTAGGGTTTGGATATATATTAATATTATTGTTTAAATCTCCAAAAGAAGTACTAGTAGTCTCTTCTACCATAAATGTAATTGGAATATCCATTGCAGTAGTAGTACTTTCACATTCATCTATAAGTCTTAATTCAACAACACCAGTTCCAGGAACTCCATTTGGAATGATGTTCATCTTCCATACATTTGAAGAATTGCCTAATAAGACATTAGGCTTGTTGCAAGGGCATGATGTAACGGCAGGTGTGTAGCATAGATTATTATCACATATATATAATTCCCATTCCTCAGGAGAATTTGTCGACACAAAGTCCCAATACACTACTTTGTCCGTGCTTGTATTATTGTTAATTGTAAAACTAATATATACATCCTCGTCTGCCACTGTTAATTCTTTAATCACAGGGTCTGGACTTATTGTAAGATCTTGTGCATTGATGCCCGTAGTTATAGCTAAAAATAAAATATAGAGTATAATTTTTTTCATACAACTGTCATTTGCTCAAATATAGCTAAAAGCATTCAATAAAAGGTCTTAATGGATCGTTAATGTCTACTTAAAACTATGTTTGTCAGGTAAGTTCTAAATTAAAGAAGCCGCATGGATTACATGAGGCTTCTTGCTTTGTCAATCAAATTAATGATAACATTTCTGAGTCTCCGTAGTCATGCCTAAATGCAAGTAAGCTGCAAAGTAGTACCCAATTTATATCAAAAAGTTGATATGAATATATTGGCATTTAACGAGGTATTTTCTGATGAAAAGAATTGCCGAAATCATTTTAAATCAACAAGGAAAGTCTAGGAATGATTTGCAATAAAATGTAGCCCAAAAGATCATTACTGCCTAAATAAAAAGTGGCGGTGGCAATATAAGTTATGTACTTTTGGGACAACCATATGCAGCGGTACAATTAAGGAAAACATTAACCTTCCGTTACGTGTGTGGTTTTTGTTTATGGCACTAATGACTCAATCTATGAAAGGTATCATTGCTCTTGAGAGGTAAAGCCAGCTTGGGTTTAAGAGATACGAACCTGTGTGGGCCATGATGCATAAAAGAAGGTCAGCAATGGGATGTCGAGATGGTTTATAGGGACTACATGATATTGTTAATATGATGAAGATTTTTTACATAAAAGATAAGAAAAGGCTCAAAACTTATGCTTGGCTGGGGTTCACGGAATAAGCAAAATGTAGCAGTATTAGCAGAATCGGAATCTTTAGAAGACGTTGAAACTGGAAAATATCTAGTCAGTTCAGATATTTCAAAATGGTAGTATTTTAAGTTCATAAGTCAGAAACTGTAGACAAGACATTAAAATACAGCTTACAACAAAGCAATGTGGTTTTGAGTGTTAAAAGCAAAAGCTATGTACTATATTTCAAATTATGTAGAGATTTATTTCCATGAAAAATTGGATAAACAAACAACCAGCTCTACATTAAAATGGGTGCACATTGCCATAACAAATGCTGAGAAATGGTAGCTAGGTATTCATCACATGATTAAAGGAAAATACTTACATAATTATTAAAATGAATTTTGCTATAAATTGAACAGACGATATTTCAAAAACAGATTATTTAAATGAGTGCCTTTAGCTGTAGCTAAATCCTATTGACATATTTAAGGATACTCAGATATTTATATTTTTTTTATCCAAAGTAAAGTCATTACTTAGATTATAAACCATGATGTCTTGATGGCGGCTTTTCGTAACTGTCTTTACTTTGACATATTAACTCAATTTATAAACTCTTTGCAAATCTTGCTTAAAACAATCAGTTATTTAATACTATGAAAGTAGCAATTATTGGAAATGGAGTTAGTGGAATTACTGCCGCCAGGTGGATTCGCAAATTGGGGAATCACCAAATTTCAGTTATCTCTTCTGAATCTGACTACTTTTTTTCCAGAACTGCCCTAATGTATGTTTATATGGGGCATATGAAATTTGATGATATTCAACCATATGAACCTGATTTTTGGTTAAAAAACCGTATTGATCTTGTAAAGGATAGGGTCAAGCAAGTTGTTTTTGATGAGAAGAAATTAATACTGGAAAGCTCAGAGCCAATAGTATATGACAAACTAATTTTCGCCTTGGGTTCCAAATCAAATATGTTTGGTTGGCCAGGACAAGACTTGAATGGTGTTGGAGGTCTATATGCACTTCAAGATCTTCAGAATATGGAAGCTTTTAGCTCTGGATTGGAAAGAGCAGTTGTTGTTGGAGGAGGACTTATTGGAATTGAAATGGCAGAAATGTTTCACTCTCGAAAGATTCCAGTAACAATGTTGGTAAGAGAATCAGATTATTGGAATAATGTACTACCTCCAGAGGAATCAGCTATGATTTCAAGACATATTGTTAAACATGGCATAGATCTTAGATTGAATTCTAATCTTGGTGAAATTATAGATGATGGTGATGGCAAGGCTTGTGCAGTCGTTGTGAAAGAGACGGGAGATAAAGTTAATTGTGGTTATGTAGGTTTGACGGCTGGAGTTAGCCCGAATGTAGATTTTTTGAAAAACTCTTCATTGGAAGTGGAAAGAGGCATCATGGTTGATGATTACCTACGGACCAATATAGGTGATGTATATGCAATAGGAGATTGCGCGCAAATAAGAGAAGCAAAGCCAGGAAGAAAAAATATTGAAGCAGTGTGGTACACAGGTAGGATGATGGGTGAGGTGGTTGCACATAATGTTTGTGGAAATAAGATTGATTATGATCCAGGAATATGGTTTAATTCGGCTAAATTTATCGATATTGAATATCAAGTTTATGGCGATGTACCACAAGAAAGCAATTCAATATATTGGGAACATTCTTGTGGAGAAAAGTCAATACGCATTGTTTATGATCAAAACACTCAAATCGTTACTGGTCTCAATCTTATGGGAATTAGATTTCGACATGAAGTGTGTGAAAAGTGGCTTGCCAGTAAAGCAAAATTAGAAGATGTTTTAGAAAACATTTGCCTAGCAGACTTCAACCCAGAATTTTATGAGACTTATGAGAAATCACTAATAAGTCAATACAATGAGAGTTTTGGAAAAGAATTAGTACTGAAATCTAAACGTTCCCTTAATAGTGTATTATCATTTTTAAAACAATAATTGATGTCTGATCCTGTTTATAATAGTATGTCGGTCGCTAACCCGCACCCACTGCATTTAGATCTCCAGCAAAAATTAGCCTCTGCATTAGCTGCAATTGGATTGCTCATTATCCTTATGGCTGCAATTAATATAAAGATGGTTGCTACAGTTCAGATGCTATGGTTGTCATTAAGTTTGATAAGCATCGGAACCATTTGGTTTGCTTATAGAGCATATTTAACTAAGTCTCCAGGGATTAAGAATGATGGGATAATGTTTTCAAGTTTAACCAATAAAGGTTTATGGGCCTGGATGGCAGGCATATTCATTACAGGCTTCTATGTTTTATTGTATTGGTTTCCAAGCTATTTGGGATTGGCGCAAGATGATCAAGGAAACACAGGACTAGTAGCTTTTTTTGATCCTCTTTCGATGCTTTTAAAATCCAAGCCAGCAAGTCAATGGTTTGTTTATGGTGTTCTTTATACCTTGGCTATATTAATTTTTGGCTTGAGATTTATATGGAAATACAGGTATAATAAGTATCAAATTCTTAGAACCCTAAGCGTCATGTTTTTTCAATTAGGATTTGCATTTTTAATTCCTGAATTCTTACAAAAGTTAAACTATCCATATAATGACATGAAAAATATGTGGCCCTTGAATTATTATTTCTTTGACGAATGGAGTATAAAAGGCTTTTTGGAAGGTGGCAATCTTGGATGGTTCATGTTGCTATTCGGTATTTTGATGATATTTATAATTTCACCTGTTCTTACATATCTATATGGAAAAAGGTGGTATTGCAGTTGGGTTTGTGGTTGCGGAGGATTGGCAGAAACAGCAGGTGATGCTTTCCGACATCTATCTGATAAATCGATAAAAGCTTGGCAAATAGAACGGTGGTTGGTCCATCTCGTATTATTATTTGCATTTCTGATGACAATGGGTGTAATCTATAGTTTCTTCCATAACAACCCTCAAGGTTATTGGTTTGACAAAGGCAGTATTGTAATGCTAATATCAATTATTGTTATTGGGTTAATAGGCACCAATTGGCTTGTAAAACCATTTAAAAATAAAATAGATCAAAAAGCTTTATACATATTCACAGGCGTAATGACGTTGGGACTATTGTTAATGATTGTATCTTATTTTACAGGAAATAAGAATGCTTTGTTTATTGATTTCTACACATTAAGAAGTAGTTATGGGTTCATTATAGGTGCAATATTTTCCGGAATTGTTGGCGTTGGATTCTACCCATTGATGGGCAATAGGGTTTGGTGTAGGTTTGGTTGTCCTATGGCTGCCATTTTAGGGATACAGCAAAAATTGTTTTCCAGATTCAGGATTACAACAAATGGTGGTCAATGTATAAGTTGTGGTAATTGTTCGACCTACTGCGAAATGGGTATTGATGTTCGCTCTTATGCTCAGAAGGGGCAAAATATTGTTCGCTCTTCTTGTGTTGGCTGTGGGATTTGTGCCGCCGTTTGCCCTAGAGGTGTACTCAGACTTGAAAACGGTAGTGAAGATTTATTTTCCAAGACAGACGAAATCCGAAATATTCAGGTTAAGTAATGCAGTGTGGTGAATACAATTTTAAAATTCTATTCTTGATTAGTAATTCATTCATTATAAATATCTTGAGCTATTCAATTTAGGGATTATATTATTTTTACAACATTGTAAATCAAATAATTTTACACTTGGAAGGTATTAAAGATTCATTACTTGAGGCATTCATAGATGCTGCCTTAAGAGAAGATATCAAAGATGGAGATCATACTTCATTAGCCTGTATTTCAGAATCCTCAAAAGATAATGCTCATCTTCTTGTGAAAGAAGATGGAGTTATTGCTGGAATAGACTTTGCAAAGCATGTATTTCGAAAACTTGATCCTGATTTCAATTGGGAGGTTCATATCCATGATGGGACAGATGTAAAATATGGTGATATTGCTTTTGAAGTAGAGGCTGGATCTCGAGCTTTATTAAAGGGAGAAAGGTTGGTTCTCAATACCATGCAGAGGCTAAGTGGGGTTGCTACAATGAGCAAAAAATATGCAAGACTTGTAGAAGATCTCCCTGTTATAATTCTAGATACCAGAAAAACCACTCCACTGATGAGATTTCTAGAAAAATGGGCAGTAAGAACAGGGGGGTGTAGTAATTATAGAAATGGTCTTTACGACTGGATTATGATAAAAGATAATCATGTTGAAGCATGTGGAGGTTTGACAATAGCCATTCAAAAGGTTAAAAAATACTTGGACGAAACTGAAAGGTCTTTAAATATCACTGTTGAGGTAAGAGACTTTGATGAATTGAAGGAAGCCCTAACCGAAGGAGGTATTAAAAGAATAATGCTTGATAATTTTCAAATTTCAGATTTGCGTAAAGCAGTAGGAATTGTAGACAAGAAGTTTGAAACGGAAGCATCAGGCGGAATAACTATAGAAACTTTAAGATCTGTTGCAGAAACTGGCGTTGATTTTATTTCAGTAGGTGCGCTTACCCATTCGGCAGGATCCATGGATTTGAGTTTGAAAATCAGTAAATAAAAAACAGTCATACTGATATTGAGATCAATATGACTGTTCGTCGACGTGTTAAATCTATACGTTTTATCCAGGATAACTCATAATCAAAAAACTCAAAAGTATGAGCGAGAAGATCACAACAACCCAGAATCTTAAATCAGTATAGATATTCTGGTCATCTTTCTGCATCATAACACGTAATAGGGTTTTGGTTATTAATCAGGTTAAATCAATACGATGAGTCAACCTTTGATCTCATTAAGCCAAAAAGAATACCATATGTATTAATCGTTATATGTTATGTACACAGAAACTAGCTGTGATTAAAGGGTAAACTATTTATAACAGAAATAACTTATCTATAAAGCCTTTATAGTAAGCTGTTTTTAAATGCATCATATAGTTTATTTAAATAATTGCACAAGGAATACAATTTATAAAATACCCAAAAGCTTTAGATACCTTTTGATAGATGTTTTTTAATGTTTTTCACAAAAGTTGGACCTTGATAGATTAATCCTGAATATACTTGAATCAAATTTGCACCAGAATCAATCATTTTCTGGGCATCTTCGGGCGAATTTATACCACCAGCGCCAATAATAGGAATTTCAGAATTATTATCTCTAATCTTTTTAACGATGTTTCTGGAGATACGTGTCAAAGGTTTACCGCTTAGACCCCCGTTTCCAATAGCATTAAGTGTTTGTGTGGAAGTTTTCAAATGATCTCTTGAAATTGTTGTATTGGTTGCTATTACACCATCAAGTTGTTCATTTTTCAAGATGTCAAAAATGTCTTCTAGTTGTTCATCGCTTAAGTCAGGAGCGATTTTTAAAAGGACAGGTTTTTTTAATGGTTTGGAATCTCTTAGGGTAATAAGATGTCTTAATAATTTTGTAAGTGGCTCTTTGCCTTGAAGTTCTCTTAGTCCTGGCGTATTTGGCGAACTTACATTAACAACAAAATAGTCGACATGATCATATAGTTTTTCGAATGCAAAATGATAATCTTCTATGGCATTTGCATTAGGTGTTAGTTTGTTTTTTCCAATATTACCGCCAATGATAATATTTTTGTTTTTTCTTTTAATAAGGCGGTTAACCAGAGTCTCTACACCTTCATTATTGAATCCCATTCTGTTTATTAGCCCCTCATCCTCTGGCAATCTGAATAGTCTTGGTTTTGCATTACCTTCCTGCGGCTTTGGGGTGACGGTTCCTATTTCTAAAAAGCCAAATCCTAATGCTGACATGGCTTCAAAGTGCTTACCATCTTTATCGAATCCTGCTGCCAGACCAACACGATTTGGAAAATTGATTCCCCAAAGAGATGTTTCAAGCTTTTTATCGTGATAACTTAAGGACCATTTTACCAAATGGCTAATTATTGGAATCCGCAATATAATGCTAAAGCTCTTGGCGGTCAATTGGTGAGCACTTTCTGCGTCAAGTAAAAATAGAAGAGGTTTAAGAAGGTACTTATACAACAATTACTTTATTTCACTTAATAATTTATCTAGGTCTCGGACCAATAATCTTTTTCTGTTAAAGGTAATAATGTCATCCGCTCTCAATTCATTAAGAACCGTGGTTACTGTCTGCCTGGATGTTGCTGTTAGATTAGCAATTTCTTGATGAGTGATAAAATGTCTAACTACCCATTCATAGCCAACTCGCTGTCCTCTCTTCCTTACCAATTCACCAAGATATTCGATGATCCGACTTCGTGAATCCTTAAATACAAGTGATTCCAGTCTATTTTCCATTTCAATCACTTTAGAGCCCATTATTTTCATAAAGAACAAACTTAAAGAGCTGTGATCTTTGATAAGATTTTTCATTTGCTCTGAGGAAATGACACAGACATCAGTATCTTCAACTGCTAGTGCATAGTCTCTTCTTTTGGCTTCTCCAATCATAGCCAGTTCTCCAAACACCTCACCTTTTCCTAGTATAGCTTTGGTAATTTCTTTGCCATTATCGGCAAATGATCCGATTTTTATTCTACCTGAGTTTATAAAGAAAATTTTATCGCTTTCTTGATCGGGGAGGTAAACGTATTCATCCTTTTTGATAAGCTTAACCTGGTGGTCATTTAGCTGTTCACCCATTTTCTGGGGACAAAATATTCCTCCTACATCGATGTTTTCAAGATACCAGATGGCTTTTTCATTCATAATTCAGTGGATTAGCTTCTCTAAATTTAATGATTAGTTATGAATCTTCAATTTAAACTCTGAAACCAATTTTTCAAAATTGGGATTTATACTGATTAACTTATCGTACTTTTCTTTTGTTGTCAAATGTGTCGGTTTTTTTGGTGCTTTGTATTCTGGGAATGTCTCTTCACGGACTTCAAACTTTATTTTTATATCAAGATTCGGAAAAGTTTCGTGTATATCATCAATCAACTTCAATTCTTGTTTGATATAGTCTATATAAATTTGTGTAGGTGTAAACACAAAAATTTCTTGATCTCCAATTTCGAATTTGGTATACTCTAGTGCTGACTGTAAAGACTTTGAGCTTACTGTGGATTTATAGTTTTCAAAAACTACTCTCAAGTTCTCAACAGTAAGTTCTTTACCGTTTTCTTTATTTTCATTTTCTTTTTTGATCAATGTAACAAGAAGTGCATCAACATCCGTTGTAAGGGTTGGAGAAACGCGTTTTGCTTGAGTAATCTCTCTTGGTTTAGCTTTTGAAGGTGGATTGACTGTTTTTGTTTCAGAAAGTTTTTCTTCCGGTTTGTCAAGGTCGAAAACTTCTTTACTAGAGTCATTTTTAGATTCTACTTGCTTAATAACGGCACTAATTGGTTCAATTATCTCTTCTTTTCTTTCATCTTTAGGATCATTCGGTTCCTCGAAGAGTTTTTTTTTATCGATAATGCGATTAAGATGACAAATTTTACTAAAAGTTATTTCTAGGGTGAGTCTTTTGTTTTGGGATCTAACGAGATCTATATCGGTTTGATTTAAAATTGAAAGAGCAGTAAGAATAAATGATTTGCTACACAAAGAAGCTTGATCTTCATACCTTTTCTTAAGGGTATCTCCTGCCTCCAACAATTGGGCAGTTTTTAAATCCTGAACAATAAGGAGTTGTCTTAGATGCTCCATCATACCTAAAGTCAATTGCTCGGATTCAAATCCATGTTTGAATATTTCATCAAGTAGTAATAATTGGCTTGGCAAATCTTCTTTGATAGATGTATCTACTAGTTTGAAATAGTAGTCATAATCCAGGACATTTAAATTTTCGGCTACGGCCTTGTAGCTAATGTCATTTTCAACTGCACTAACAATTTTGTCATAAATCGAAAGGGCATCTCTAAGGGCGCCATCAGATTTTTGTGCAATTAGATGCAGGGCTTCATCATCTATTTTACGACCTTCCTTTTCAGCAATATTACTTAACTGATTGACAATATCTTTTATCTGAATTCTTCTAAAATCAAAAATTTGACATCTAGAGAGAATAGTTGGAATAATTTTATGTTTTTCGGTTGTTGCCAAGATAAACTTAGCATAGGATGGAGGTTCTTCAAGAGTTTTAAGAAATGCATTAAACGCAGCCGTTGAGAGCATATGAACCTCATCTATAATATATATCTTGTAAGAACCTTGTTGAGGTTGAAAGCGGACTTGTTCGTTTAGTGCTCTGATGTGCTCGACACTATTATTGGAGGCAGCATCTAATTCAAAAATATTGAAAGATGCATTTTCCATAAAGGATTTACATGAATTACATTCATTACATGCCTTATAGCCTTCTTGTAAATTTTCGCAGTTTAATACCTTAGCAAGGATTCTTGCGCTTGTAGTTTTACCAACGCCTCTTGGTCCTGAGAATAGGAAAGCATGAGCTAGATGATCATTTTTGATAGCATTTTTCAATGTCTGAGCAATATGATCCTGGCCAACCAGCTCATCAAAATTTTGTGGTCTATATTTTCTTGCAGATACTACGAAACTCATGGAGCGTGAAGATAAGTATTCTTCAAAACAATTGTGTTTAAATTGTGGAAATGATGTTCGACTTGGCATCAAGTCAGTATAAATTACTTTGTGATTGATCTATTCGATATTGAATTAGGGCATTTAGTATAATTACAATTTAGAGTAACTTTGTACTTGCAAATAAGGTATGAATGAAAATAGCTATAGCACAACTTAATTATGTGATTGGGGATTTTGAAGGGAATCTTGCGAAAATTCTAAAATATATTGAGAAAGCAAGGAAAAAGAAAGCAGACATTGTATTGTTTGGAGAGCTTGCTGTTTGTGGATATCCTCCTGGTGATTTTTTGGAATTTGAAGACTTTATACAAAATGCACAAAAGAGTATTGAAGCGATTAGATCTGCCTCTGAAGGTATTGCAGTAGTAGTAGGAAGCCCTACTGTTAATCCAGATAAGGAAGGAAAGGACTTGTTTAATTCAGCTTATTTTATTGAAGATGGGATTATCAAACATGTTCAACACAAAACCTTATTGCCAACTTACGATATATTTGATGAATATAGATATTTTGAACCTGCAATAAATCACAAATGTGTGCATTATAAAGGTCTCAAAATTGCCTTGACTGTATGTGAGGATATATGGAATATCGGTAATGAAAACCCTCTATACAGAGTTTGTCCCCTTGATATATTAAGTTTGGAAGAACCTGATTTTGTACTTAACATCTCTGCTTCTCCTTTCAGTTATAGTCATGCTGAAACAAGATTAGAGATATTGAAGGCTAATGTTAAGAAGTATGGTCTACCAATGTTTTATAGCAATAATGTAGGAGCGCAAACAGAAATTGTTTTTGATGGGGGCTCTATTGTCATGTCACCAGATGGTACTATATTTAGGGAAATGCCTTACTTTAAGGAGGCGATTGAAATTTTTGATCTTGAGGATGTATTGAATGCTATTCAATCCAAGCAACAAAAGAAAAATGATATTCTTGAGATTCATGATGCCTTGGTTTATGGAATCAAGGATTATTTTGGAAAATTAGGGTTTTCAAAAGCAATTGTTGGGCTTTCTGGAGGTATAGATTCTGCAGTAACTATTGCTTTAGCTGCTAGAGCGTTGGGGAAAGAGAATGTTCGTGGCTTATTAATGCCTTCGCAATTTTCTTCGAACCATTCTATTTCAGATGCAGAGCAAATATCGCAAAACTTAGGAATTCAGTATGATATTATACCTATTGAGTCGGTTTATGCCTCATTTATGAAATCACTGGAAAAGTCTTTTGAAGGTTTGGCTTTTAATGTCACGGAAGAAAATATTCAAGCAAGAATCAGAGGTACATTGTTAATGGCATATTCCAATAAATTTGGGAATATCCTGTTAAATACAACCAATAAAAGTGAAATGGCAGTCGGCTATGGCACTTTGTATGGGGATTTAGCTGGAGGCTTATCTGTCTTGGGTGATGTTTATAAAACGCAGGTTTATGAGCTGGCCGAATATATTAATAAATCAAAGGAGATAATACCTATCAATTCCATTACCAAACCACCAAGTGCCGAATTAAGACCAGATCAAAAAGATTCTGACAGTTTGCCCGATTATGACATTCTAGATAAAATATTATTTCAGTACATCGAAAACACAAAAGGTCCTAAGGAAATAATAAAATTGGGTTTTGAAGCGTCCTTGGTTAAACGCATTTTGAGAATGGTTAATATCAATGAATTTAAAAGGCATCAGACGGCTCCGGTATTAAGGGTCTCAACTAAAGCTTTTGGCAAAGGAAGGCGCATGCCTATTGTTGGAAAATATCTTTCCTAATATGAATATTAAACTTAGAAAATTAACGGAAGAGGACAAATACCGGCTGGCGGAATTAAGCAATAACCTTAAAATATGGAGCAAGCTAAGAGATATGATGCCTTATCCATACTCACTTGATGATGCAATACGATTTATTGAGTTAAAAAAAGATCAAGAACATGATTATGTGTTCGCCATTGATTATAACGGACAATTGTGCGGTATGATTGGACTTCATCCACAAAAAGACATATACAGGTTAAGTCTTGAGTTGGGCTACTGGATTGGAGAGCCTTATTGGGGTAAGGGACTGGCTTCAAAGGCTGTGGCGTTGATACTTGATTTTGCATTTACTATACCAGACGTTAATAGGGTATTTGCAGGAGCATTGGAGCATAATATTGGGTCGATCAAGGTTTTGGAGAAAAATGGCTTCAAACTTGAAGGCATTGCACGAAAAGCTGTTATTAAAAATGATGTGATTAGAGATGAATGGAGATATTCGATTTTAAAGGAAGAGTTTATTCCGAAACACATTAAACTGTAAGTGGATAGAATATTTTCCTAGAAAGCAGATAGCTATAGCTTGGTTTAAACTGTAACATTATAATAATTATTAGAGTATGAAGTTCTTAGGAAGTAAATTATTTCAAAAAAGCCATAGAATGTTGTTCATTGCATTGTTGGCATCAGTTTATTTTTCTTGTTCTGACAAGAAGACATCTATTGATATACCAGAGGTTGAGAGCATAGAGGTATCTGATATTAGTTTTGTACGGTTTGACAGAGTTGTGTCTCAGATGGATACCAGTAATATCAATAATGCCTACTTGCAAACAGTTAGTAAGTATCCAAATATTACAGATTTATATTTTAAGAAATTGCTAAATTTTGACAGCAGCAATAAAGACAGTTTTTATAACTCAATTGCACAGTTTGTTGCAGCTCCTGAAATTCAAGAATTGCAAGACACAATTGATGGCTTGTATCCAGATACTAAAGATATTGAAGATGAATTCAAACAAGCTTTTAGATTCATTAAATATTATTTTCCAGATTATGAGTTGCCTAATGTTTATTTTTTTCAAACAGAGTTTGGTTACCAGACGATATTGTTTTCTGATTTAGAGCGTGATGGAGTTGGCGTAGGTCTTGATATGTTTTTGGGTGATATTTATAATTATAAAAATTTGGATCCAACCAACCCGTCTTTTTCAACTTATTTGACGAGGACTTATAACCGTGATCATATTGTAAAAAAAGTGTTGGATATGATCATTGATGAGCTGCTAGGTCAATCAAATGGTAAGCGATTTATTGATCAAATTATTCATCAAGGAAAAAAGATATTTTTATTAAGGCGCTTGCTTCCTTATGCTGCAGATACTGTTGTTACAGAGTTTTCACAAGCGCAAATGGACTGGCTTTATAAAAATGAATTAGAGATGTGGAGTTTTTTCCTTGAGCAAGATATAATGTATGAAACCAGTTTTCTTAAAGTTGACAAATACATTTACCCTAGCCCGAGCTCACCTGGAATGCCGAAGGAGGCACCTGGACGGACCGGTAGTTTTATTGGTTGGTTGATCGTTGAGTCATATATGGACAGATATCCAGAATTGACAATAAATGACCTATTAACAGAAGTGGATGCTCAAAAACTAATGGAAAAGTCTAAATACAAGCCTAAAAGACGATAAATACTTATCTTTGCATTTCAAAATGAATCGCTATGAGTAATCGAAGTATTCCAGTTGTAGATTTGTCAAATTTTACCTCCGGTGATAAGAATCAAAGAGAGGAGTTTGTTCAGAATATTGGACAGTCTTTTCATGAATTTGGCTTCGTAGGTGTGCTTAATCATGGAGTGCCAACAGAATTGGTAGATGCTTTTTATAATGTGTCAAAGAAGTTTTTCTCTTTACCTGTAGAGATTAAGAGAAAATATGAGATTGATGGATTAGCAGGTCAAAGAGGCTACACTGCTTTTGGTAAAGAACATGCAAAACATTCGGAAGTAGCGGATTTAAAGGAATTTTTTCAGTTGGGGCAATATGTAGATCAAAATGATCCTCTGAAATCTGAATACCCTGATAATGTAAATGTTGCTGAGTTAGAAGAATTTAGTGTATTGGGTAAGCAATTATATAAGGCATTTGAAAAGTCAGGCGGAATGCTCTTAAAGGCAATTGCTGTTTATCTCGGTATTGGAGAAAATTACTTTGACGAGCATATTGAAAAAGGCAATAGTATATTGAGATCAATTCACTATCCTCCTATTACTTCTGAGCCATCTTCTGCAATTAGATCGGAGCAACATGAAGATATAAATTTGATAACCTTATTGGTAGGGGCCTCTGCGGGAGGTCTTCAAATACTAAGTAATGAAGGCAAATGGTTAGATATTGTTCCGGAAGAGGGAGAAATCGTAATAAATGTTGGAGATATGCTGCAAAGGATGACCAACAATTATCTAAAGTCGACAACTCATAGGGTTGTTAATCCACCAAAGGAGATGTGGCATGTACCACGTTTAAGTATTCCATTTTTCTTACATCCAAAAAGCAATATGGATTTATCGTGTTTGGCTTCTTGCATTAGCGAGACCAACCCAAAGCATTACTCCGATATAACTGCCGGAGAATACCTTGATGAACGATTAAAGGAAATTGGGCTGAAAAAATAATTTAATAAATAATTTCGATAAGTCGATATGACAAAGTATAGGGAAAGTAAATCGCTTGATTTAGCTGCGATTGACAAGGAAGTTTTATCTTTTTGGGAAGAGAATAAAATTTTTAATAAAAGTGTAGAACAAAGACCAGAAGCTAACAGTTTTGTTTTTTACGAAGGACCACCATCTGCAAACGGTAAGCCAGGCATTCATCATGTTATGGCTCGTACGGTTAAAGATTTGTTTTGTCGCTATCATACGATGAAAGGACAGCGTGTTGAAAGAAAGGGGGGATGGGATACTCATGGATTACCGATTGAATTAAGTGTCGAAAAAAACTTGGGGATCACCAAGATTGACATCGGCACCAAAATAACTGTAGAGGAGTATAATTTGGCTTGTCGCACAACAGTTATGCAATTCAAGGATCAATGGGACAGCATTACAAAGAAGATGGGTTATTGGGTTGACCTAGACAATCCCTATATCACTTTTGATAATAACTATATTGAAACCGTGTGGTGGTTGTTGAACAGACTTTATGACAGAGATTTTTTATATAAAGGCTATACTGTTCAGCCGTATTCTCCAGCCGCTGGTACGGGATTAAGTACACATGAATTGAATTTACCTGGTTGTTATAAAGAGATAAAAGATTTATCAGTCACAGCTCAGTTTAAATTGATTAGAAATGATAAATCTGAATTCTTATTTGAGGGTCATCCAAATGATGTTTTCTTTCTTGCTTGGACAACAACACCGTGGACATTGCCATCCAATTGTGCTGTTGCTTTAGGTGCAAAAATTGATTATGCTCTGGTTCAGACTTATAATGCTTATACCAGATTGCCAATTACCGTTATTATTGCAAAGGACCTTATCCATAAATATTTCAAAGCTGAAGGGGAAGAAATGGATATGGATTCCTTAGATGAAAAAGCAAAGCTTGTTCCTTATAGAATTATTAAATTGATAAAAGGAGCTGAGATAGAAGGTATACATTATGAGCAGCTAATGCCTTATGTTCAGCCTGAGGAGGGAGATGCTTTTAGAGCTATTTTGGGTGATTTTGTTTCCACAGAGGACGGTACGGGTATAGTTCATACTGCTTCAGTATTTGGCAGTGATGATTACCGCGTATGTAAGGAAAACAATGTTCCATCGATAATGGTCAAAAGAGGAAATTTGTGGGAACCTCTGGTTGATAAAGAAGGAAAATTTGTTGAAGAGGTAGGAGAATTTGGTGGTCTTTATGTTCGAGAAGAATACTATGATGATGCATCAAGATCTGCCGAGGGTTTTGAATCAGCAGATTTACAGATTGCTATTAAATTAAAGAAAGACAATAAGGCATTTAAAGTTGAGAAATATGTTCACTCTTATCCACATTGTTGGAGAACCGATAAGCCTATCTTATATTATCCTTTAGACAGTTGGTTTATTCGCTCTTCTTCGCTAAGGAATAGGATGGCTGAATTAAACAAGACGATCAACTGGAAGCCATCTCATACGGGAACTGGTCGTTTTCAAATTTGGTTGGAAAACTTGCAAGACTGGAATCTGTCTCGTTCTAGATTCTGGGGAATTCCACTTCCTATATGGAGAACCAAAGATGGGACTAAGGCTATTTGCATTGGTTCAATTGATGAACTGACTACAGAAATTAAGAAGGCTAATGAAACCTTGGGGCTTGAGCAAGAAACACCATCTGACTTGCATAAGCCATATATTGATCGCGTAGTATTGGTTAGTGCTACTGGTGAGGAGATGCACCGTGAATCTGACCTGATTGATGTCTGGTTTGATTCAGGAGCAATGCCTTATGCACAATGGCATTATCCATTTGAAAATAAGGAGATATTTGAAAGAAACTTTCCTGCTGATTTTATTGCAGAAGGTGTTGATCAGACCCGTGGTTGGTTTTATACTCTGCATGCTATTGCTACTATGGTCTTTGATAATGTGGCTTACAAGAATGTGGTTTCAAACGGTTTAGTCTTGGATAAGAATGGATTAAAAATGTCTAAGCGTCTGGGAAATGCTGTAGATCCTTTTGAAACGATTAATACTTATGGTGCAGATGCGACTCGATGGTATATGATGGCGAATGCCAACCCTTGGGATAATCTGAAGTTTGACGTAGATGGAATTGAAGAAGTTAGAAGAAAGTTTTTTGGAACACTTTACAATACATATTCATTTTTTGCGCTTTACGCAAACATAGATGAATTTAAATATCAGGAAGAAAACATTGCTTTAGAGCAAAGACCCGAAATAGACAGATGGATTATTTCTTTGTTGAATTCTTTGATCGAAGAAGTGGATCAAGAATACAAGGATTATGAACCAACCAAAGCGGCAAGAAAAATACAGGAATTTGTTGAGTCTCATCTAAGTAACTGGTATGTTAGACTTTGTAGAAGACGATT
Source organism: Saprospiraceae bacterium (assembly GCA_029262995.1). Classification (GTDB taxonomy): domain Bacteria; phylum Bacteroidota; class Bacteroidia; order Chitinophagales; family Saprospiraceae; genus RFSX01. Next base: position 115,205 of record JAJCYH010000008.1, read on the forward strand.
CTGGAAAGGTGAATATACGGAAGATAAAATTGCAGCTTATCAAACATTATATACTTGCTTGTTAAATATTTCCAAGTTAATGGCACCAATAGCACCATTTTTTGGTGATTGGCTATATCAAAACTTAAATGGAACATCTGAATTGGAAAAACATGAATCTGTTCATTTGGCGTTGTTGCCAGAAGTTGATGTTAAATGTATTGATAAGGACTTGGAGCAAAGAATGGAATATGCCCAAAGAATTACGTCCCTTGTATTGTCACTCAGAAAGAAAGAGAAGATCAGGGTAAGACAACCTTTAATGAAAATATTAATCCCAATTCTAGATCAAAAATTCGAAGATCAGGTAAGAGCTGTTGAGGATTTAATACTTCATGAACTTAACGTAAAGGAGATAGAATACATTAAAGATGCAAGTGGTGTTATAAAGAAGAAAATCAAACCAAATTTCAAAACCTTAGGCAAGGTATTGGGGAAACAAATGAAAGCAGCTTCTCAGTTGATAGCTGGATTCAGTCAGGAAGATATAAAGGGTATTGAGTCTAGCGGGTCATATACTTTAACAATTGAGGGCGAGAGGTTCAATCTGGGTTTACAAGATTTTGAAATTTCTGCAGAAGAAATTCCTGGTTGGCAAGTTGCACAGGATGGGGATATAATCGTTGCTCTTGACATTACACTTACGCCAGAGTTAATTGCAGAAGGAATGGCAAGGGAATTGGTTAATAGAATTCAATCCATACGAAGAGAATTAAATCTTGATGTTACAGATAAAATTGTAGTTAATATAGGAAGCCATGAGGTGATAGGTTCTGCCGTGAGTCAATTTGTTAACTACATCAAAACTGAGGTATTGGCCGTTGATGTCAATATGAGTAATGATCTGGATTCAGGAACAAAAGTGGAGTTGCCTGGAGAAATCCAGATCAATATTGAAGTAATTAAGGCGTGAAAATATTAATTATTCATTCTCAAAAACTTCAGGGTATAAGGTTTGACCAGGCTGATATTCTCTTTGCATAACATGACGAAGGACATCGAATGCTGTTACCATGCCTTTTAATTCATTTCTGAGATTTACAACTGGTAAGGTCTTAAACCTTTTGTCCATGAACAATTCTGCTGCGGTACCTACTTTGTCAATTGGTGTGATCTTTATGACCTTTGTGGTCATAATATCCTTAACAGTTTTGTCTTTTGTTGATCCAGCCTTCCACAGGTCAAACGATGTTACCAATCCAACAAATTGATTGTTTTCAACAACTGGAAGTTGTTGAACTTTCATTTCGGTCATTAAATTAGTCAAATCTTCCAATGACTCTTTTGGTGAAACGATGACTGGATTTTTAGTCATGATATTTCTTACCTGTTCGTTCAACATATCATTCTTGTTTTAAGTGCCCTAAATAGAAATATAGGAATTATTATTTAGATTATCAAGAAAAGCCAACATTTAATACTGCTTGTTTAGATGGACTCCAAACAATTGTACATTTTCATTCCAAGTGCAATGGATAAGAGACATATTATAACACTTCCTAAGATATAGCTGATACCAATAATGTATTGTTCTGATTGAAGCAATTGATAAGTTTCGTATGAAAAGCTGGAGAATGTGCTGAAACTGCCACAAAAGCCTGTAATAAATAGCAAGTAAAGTTTTGAATTTTCACCTTTTTGGAGGAAATAAGCCATAAGAATACCGACGATAATACTGCTTATGACATTAGCGGTAAAAGTAGCCCATGGAAATTTGTTTGCGGCGTTGCCGATTGCTTTTAAGAGACCAAATCTGCAAAGTGCTCCTAACCCTCCACCAAGAAAAACAAAAGCGATATTCATCTAATAGGAGTTTTGAATTTGACTTTTCTTGTTTAGATTCAGTCCTTTAAGGTAATAGACAATTACGGTAAGAGCTGATGAGACTAACAATAGAACACATAATAGGGCTAATGTTCCAATATGTTGAAAACGATAGATCATGAAAATATAGGCCATATTTACAACGATTAATATTGCAGTTGCCTGCATATGGCTTAATCCTAAATCTAAGAGTAAATGATGTATATGATTTCTATCTGCTTTAAAAGGAGATTTGCCTGATAAAATCCTTGTGACAACCAATCTTAAAGTATCAAACAAAGGCAGGATGAGAATTCCTACAGCAATAGCAGGTGCGGATTGAAAAGCATATTTGGAGTCTATTATTTCCTTATGGTATTCAATAAAGCTGATTGCTAGAATGGCGGCCACAATACCTAGAAATAATGAACCCGTATCTCCCATGAATATTTTGGCCGGCGTAACATTGTAATATAAAAACGCCAGAATTGATCCCACTAGGGCAAATGCAACAGATGCTAATTCAATTCTATCCACTAGAAAAAACCAAGTTCCAAAAGTAACTGCCATAAGTATACCGATGCTTCCTGATAATCCATTGATGCCGTCTATTAAGTTAAATGCATTAATGATGACGATGATAATAAAAATACTAAGAATGCAGCTTGCCGCAAAAGATAATGTTTCAATACCAAAGACTCCATACAAACTACTGATTCTGATATTGGCAAAAAACACAAGTATTGCAGTAGCGAAAAGTTGGATCAAAAACTTTTTCTTAGGTTGTACAGGATCAAGATCATCTTTTGTGCCAAGCAAGAAAATAATGATGAAAGCACATAATATGTATTGAAGGTCACCAAAGTATTTGAACGGCGTCCAGAGCAGGATTGAAAATAAAGTACCAACAAAAATCCCGATTCCACCTAAACTTGGTGTACTCACACTATGCGATCTTCTTTCTCCAGGCTCATCTACCAAATGCTTTTTGCGTGCAATATTGATGATGGAAGGAATTGCAAAAAACGTTAAGAGAAAAGAAGTAATAAAAGCTAAAACAATATCATACATAGTTCATAGACTTAACCAAGGGGTTTGTATCATTCAAAGCTAACATCTTTTTTTAAAAGCTATCTGAAAAATAAGCATAATTTTATATTATATATGTGATTTTCAGACTTTTAAATAGTAAAAAGAAATAGATATGACTTCATCTTGGTTTGCTATTTATTAATTGAATCTTTCATGTTTTCTCCAAATTCTTCCACTTTTCCAACAAAGGAATCGATAAGAATAGGCAATTCCTAATCGAGCATGACTTCAATCAAGCTAGAAAAATGATCTGTAGATTTTTCCACGAGCTTTTCGATTGCGTCAGCAATATATTTTTGAATGTGCTCAAAAGCAATATCGTTTAAACCGACATTTAAGATCCCTCTTTTTCTTTTTGACCAAGCTCTGATTTGATTTTTTATGGCAGTTTTAATCCATGGATTCATATCTTTTTTCATGCGAAACAATTTCTTGGTCCAATTAGTCTTCTGAAGTCTTATCGAGAGTTCTTCAAGAAATGAATTAGAGCTTTCGATAAATTGATTTTTGCTAGAGCAAGCATCTTATTGGCAAAAAATTAAAGCAATTTGATACGATTGCTATAAGAGCAACGAATACTGTTTTGATATTCATGTTTTAGTAATAATAGAAAGTGATACAAAGCACTTTATACTTTATTTTTCAGCTAGGACTTCCATATAATGATGAACATCATCTAATGATTAATATTTTTGGATAGATATCGTACATTGTGTGTTTTAAATGATCTGTGTATTCTCATGTCGGATTTAAAGAATCAAATTAACCTCACCAAATTGCCCAAACATGTTGCCATTATTATGGATGGTAATGGACGTTGGGCAAAAGCACATGGCAAAGCAAGAGTCTTTGGACATCAGAACGGGGTTAAATCGGTAAGAGAGGTCACAGAAGCTGCTGCCGAATTAGGCGTTTCTTATCTAACATTATATGCTTTCTCTACTGAAAACTGGGATCGTCCCAAGTTGGAAGTAAATGCATTGATGCACCTCCTTATTGACACGGTAAGAAATGAGCTTTCCACCTTAAATAACAATGATATTAAATTGATGGCAATAGGTGATTTAAGCAAATTGCCATCTAAAACTCATAGAGCATTGTTGGAAGGCATTGAAAACACCAAAAACAACAAGAGGATGACTTTGATACTTGCCTTGAATTATAGTTCAAGGTGGGAACTGGCTGAAGCTTTCCGAGTAATGTCAAAGGAGATTGAGCAAGGAAAATTGTCATCTGATTCGATTTGTGAAAATATTATTGAAAATTATTTAGCGACAAGTAATATTCCAGATCCAGAATTGATGATCAGAACATCTGGTGAATTGCGGATCAGTAATTTTCTTCTATGGCAATTGGCCTATTCTGAACTATATTTTACCGATATTTTCTGGCCAGATTTCAGGAAAGAAAACTTTTATGAAGCATTGTTGGATTATCAGAATAGAGAAAGAAGATTTGGTAAAACTTCAGAACAGCTTTCAAGAACTTAGATTCAGGATGACTTATCTTCAATAGCCCAAAAGTCTAAAGATCATGGGATATAAGGGAATATTTCAATTAAAGAATCGTTAAAGCATTGCAAAACAATGAAGAAGAAGTTTAGTTTTGCATTCTTTTATGACAATTATGGAGTTCATTATAATTTATAATACCATTAGTGTCAAATTTATCAATAGCAGAAACGACTGAATGAAGGGATTAATTTCCATAAAATCGGCTTTTAAAATTGCAGCCTTATTCTACGCCATTGCATTTATTCATACAAATGTAAATGCACAACAAGATAGCTTGTATCAGTTATTTGACTATTCTGAGCGTAAAAAATTCAACATTTCGGAGATTAAGATTGAAGGAGCTGTAAACAGAGACAGGAATGCCATTAAGTCTATTGCAGGTCTAAGAGAAGGAGAACAAGTCCTTGTGCCAGGAGATGCCATCCCTAATGCTGTAAAAGCTTTACTAAGACTAAGACTTTTTGAAGATGTACAGATATATGCAGAAAAAGTAGAAGGTGACTTAATCTTTCTTAAAATTATACTGTTAGAAAGACCTACTTTATCTCGTTACAGTATTGAAGGCGAGAAAAAAGGAAAACATACCTCTCTGACAGATATTATTGATGAAACGCTCAACAAAGGTTCAATTGTTACTCAGGATCTTAAAGACTTGTGTATTACCAAATTGAAGAATTATTACATTGAAAAGGGATTCCTTGATGCTTCAATTACAATTGAGGAATATGATGATGATATAAAACCAAATGCTGTAAGGTTGGTATTTCATGTTGATAAAGGGGAGAGGGTAAAAATTGCCAATATAACAATACTAGGAAATGTCAAGTTTGCTGATGCAAAACTTAAGAAGAAATTAAAAGGAACAAAAGAAATAGGAACATTCCTTAAAAAATCCAAACTGGTCAAAGCAGAATACGAAGAGGATAAGAAAGCTCTAGTACAGTTTTACAATAAAAATGGTTACAGGGATGCAGCAGTTATTTCTGATACCATCTGGCGTTCTTTTGGCGGTGATCTATTCCTTGAAATGAAAATTTATGAAGGAAAGCAGTACTATTTCAGAAATATATCCTGGAAGGGAAATTCTAAATACACGGATGAATATTTGAGTGCAATTCTAGGTATTGAAAAAGGTTCTGTATATGATCCCGAGTTATTGGATAAAAGACTATCATTCAGTATTGATGGTAGAGATGTATCGTCTTTATATCTGGATGATGGATACTTGTTTTTCAGTGTGGACCCGGTAGAAATTGCCATTGTAAATGACTCTATTGACATGCAGATGCAAATCTTTGAAGGTGCCCAAGCTACCATTTCAAGTGTAGGCATTTCAGGAAATGATAGAACCCATGAACATGTAATCAGAAGAGAGCTAAGAACAAGACCTGGTTATAAGTTTAGTCGTTCAGATATAATCAGGTCTCAAAGAGCTATTATGAATCTCGGCTATTTTAACCCCGAGAATCTTGATATACAAACACCAGTAAACCAGCAAAATGGCACAGTTGAAGTAAATTATGCGGTAGAAGAAAGACCTTCGGATCAGCTGGAGTTATCAGCAGGTTATGGAGGTTCACAAGGAGGATTGATTGGAACGCTTGGTGTTACTTTTAATAACTTCTCACTAAGAAACATTAAAGACAAGTCTACATGGAGTCCATTGCCGCAAGGTGATGGCCAAAAACTAAGTATCAGAGCACAATCTAATAGCCGATTTTTCAGGTCGTACAATATGTCTTTTACGGAACCTTGGCTAGGAGGTAAAAGGCCAACATCATTTACCTTAGGAGCGGTTAGCTCTGCTTTTGATCAGAAAGATTTTGGGTTAGGGTCTTTAAACATTACAAGGATATTTACAGGATTAGGCACACAGTTGAAATGGCCGGATGACTTTTTCTCCATAGGAGGTACACTTACGATGGAGACAATCAAATTGAATCAATATTCAAATGGAGGATTTTTTGTTGATGGCGTAAGTGTCACCGACGGCAATTTCAAAAATTTCAGTTTTACGGCGACTCTTTCTAGAAGCTCTGTTTCAGAGCCTATTTTCCCTAGGAGTGGATCTCGAATTACTTTATCTGTGCAATTTACACCACCATATTCAATTTTCAGATCAGATAATTTCTGGAAATTAAATCAAATGGAAATTGATGATCTTGAAGATAGGTTAATTGATAAATTAGGTCCTGGAGCAATAATAAATTTAGCAACTGAAATTGCTCGAGTAGAAATTTCAAGAAGATTTGAATTTTTGGAATATCATAAATGGCAATTAAAAGGAGAATGGTATTATAATATTGTGGATAAGCTTGTCTTGGCAGCGAATATCAAATTTGGTTTCTTAGGAAATTACAGCAACTCTATTGGAATTTCTCCTTTTGAGAGATTTGAATTGGGTGGCGATGGATTATCCAATCAAAATGTTGGTATTGTTGGTAGAGATATCATTTCTATGAGAGGATATGAAACCTCTGACTTTGGCGTTAATACACAAGGTGGGGGAGCTGTTTATAACAAGCTAACAATGGAACTGAGATATCCATTATCTTTAAATCCTAACTCTTCGATCTATGTACATGGATTTGTTCAAGGTGGAAATGCTTGGTCTAGTTTCAAGGAGTTTAATCCTTATGATATGAAAAGATCTGCAGGTTTTGGTTTGAGAGTATTCCTTCCCATGTTTGGATTGCTTGGATTTGATTATGGTTTGGGCTTTGATAAAGATCCAAATGCAACAGGATTCCAGGGGTATGGACAATTTAATATTGTCTTAGGCTTTGAACCAGAATAATTGGCTTACCAAGTTTTGGTTTGATAAGGATAACGTATTTCATATTCTTCTTCAATCATTTTTTGCATTGTAGCTCTTAACTGATCAATATTTTCATTTGTCTTAGCGGAAACAAACAGAACATCCTGTTCATAGCTGCTTTGAATTTTTTCAATCACCTCTGAGAGAATTTCCTCTTTGGACTCTTCATCGAGCAAGTCATCAAATACCTTAGTTCTAAAGCTATCTAGTTTATTAAAGACTAGAATTTGTTTTTTATCCTGACAGTCCAGATCTTTTAATGTCTCTACTACGGTTTTAATATGTTCTTCATATTGTGGATGAGCAAAATCAACAACATGCAATAGAATATCACTTTCACGTACTTCGTCAAGTGTTGATTTGAAACTTTCGATTAAATGATGAGGGAGCTTTCTGATAAATCCAACTGTATCGGATAATAAGAATGGCATACTTTCCCAAACCACCTTCCTCACTGTGGTATCAAGTGTAGCAAATAATTTATCTTCGGCAAACACTTCTGATTTGGAAATCAGATTCATTAAGGTAGATTTACCAACGTTGGTATAACCAACCAATGCCACTCTGATAAGGGTACCTCTATTTTTTCGTTGAGTGACGTTTTGTTGATCTATTTTTTCCAACTTCTTTTTAAGTAGTGAAATTTTATCTCTAACAATCCTTCTGTCAGTTTCAATTTCCATTTCACCTGGACCTCTCATTCCTATTCCCCCTCTTTGTCTTTCAAGGTGTGTCCATAAGCCTCTAAGTCGAGGAAGTAAGTATTGCATTTGAGCCATTTCAACTTGTGTTTTGGCTTGTGCCGTTTGTGCTCTACTCGCAAAGATGTCGAGTATCAAAGAACTGCGATCGACAATCTTTACCTTTAATTGCTTTTCCAGAATCGCATTTTGTTTTGCCGAAAGGTCATCATCAAAAATCACAAGATCAATGTCATTTTCTTCAATATATAATTCAATCTCTTCAACTTTTCCGCTACCTACAAAGGTTCTTACGTCTGGATGTTTTAGTTTTTGAACAAATTTCTTTTTTATGGTTGCTCCTGCTGTTGAAGCTAGAAATTCCAATTCGTCTAAATACTCTTCAACTTGTTCGGTGCTTTGATTCCATAGCACTAAACCAACAAGAACGGCATTCTCTTTGGTTTTTTTCAGTCCTGCATTTTTTCCTTTCCCTATGTTCCACTGATCTGACATACACTGATATTTACATTTTTTTTTAATTTAAAGATACTATCCATTCTTTAACCAATGAATTGGATCTATGTTCTTTGAGCCTTTCCAGACTTCAAATTGCAATTCATTTTTACCGGAATTATTTAGAGAAGCTGAACCAAGAGATTCTTGGTAAAGAATTTTCTGACCGTAACTTACAAACGCTGAGCTTAATCGGCTATACACTGTATAATAATTATCGCTATGCATTAAAACTATTGTGTAATTATTTGGGCCTAATTTTTTTGCATAAATTACCTGACCCTGACATACGCTTTGAACTAGACTTTGATCTGAAATAAAAACCATTGGTTTACCATTGCCAGAAAACCTGTCTTTGATCATTGAATTGACTAGGGGCCAGCTCATAAACGCTTGTCTGTCTTTAAACGATTTGGGGTCCTTAGAAAGTTCCAATTCGTACTTAATTCCGCTTTCAATTGATGCAATAATGATTTGTTTTACAATGCTATTGGTATTGTAAAGTTCATCAGAATTAGATTTTGGTTTGGCTTCCGTTATTTGATTTTGTTGTTTTGTTTTTTCTTTATTGAGTTCTGAACTGAGATATACCTTTAACTTTACTATTGCTTCTTCCTGAGACTTTATACTTTCTTGCCAGAACTTTACTTTTTGTTTATTTGGATTGGTCCGTGTAATATCTTTTGAACCATGAGACTTAAGGGATAATAGGTGAATCAATTCGACTGAAGCATTGACGGATTTCTTAGAACCGTTATTTTGAATTTTTCTAAAATAGGCATCATTGATCAAATTGTCCATAATTTGATTTGAAACGGAATCAACATTGGTTTCACTTTCAAGTTCTTCAAACATCGAAATGCTGTCTTTGAGTGTTTCTATATAGGCATAACGTAGTTCCAGTAGTTTATTAGCCAGAATGGATGTTGATAATTCTTCCTGGCTTAATTTAGTGATCTGGTTATTTAATTCACTTAAGCTAAGATTTTGCATAAATGCAAAACTCGGGATACAAAACAATATAAATAATACGATAACTTTCAATGGTTGAGATTTAGTTGACTCTTAAATAGTGATCAGGAATAGAGAAATTTATTTCATAAGGAGTATTAATTTCTATATCGTTAAAGTCTATTTCAAGATCAAAATAATTTTCTTCATCAAAGTTAACATGAAATTTTCTTTGATAGGGAAGTATCAAGTGTTCAATTGGATTATGTTCAGAATATGTCCAGCTTCCTTCTGAGATGGACCTTTCATAGAACTTTCCTGAACTCAGGTAACCAGTGATTTTATTAAAGTTGAAATCCAGGATGATATTTTTATAAATACTTCTGAAATTATATTCTTCAATGGATTCCTTTTGCTGCCAGAGTCTTGTAGTATCAACCTGAGGAATACTGCCGACCAGTGTTTGCTGCAGAAAATTAAAATCAGGAAGCATACCAAATACGCTTGATAAACTATCTAAGGAATTGACTTGATAAGTTTTTTCAAACCTATAGATAATCGATAGCGAATCTTTGGTGATCAAAGCTCTTGCTGCTTCTAAGCTATGCTTTTTAATTACAATCCAAATGACTGAATCTGACTTCATTCTGACGTACATCGTTGCTCTTTGGCTACCATTGTTATCTGTTACCTTGATTTTGGCCTTCCCTGAAAACCAGTCGATATTTTTCTTGTCGAATATTGAATTGTAAACATCTTGTTTCGATACCAAATGATCTTTCGGTACAATAAGGTTTTTATTCGTTTTACAGGAGCTAATAAGGAATATCCCTAGGATGACAATAAATGAAGATAGCCATAGATGCTTTATCATTAATTTAAGGTACTTATTTTTTGTTCTATTCGACTTTTATCCGCACCCATGTTAACTGCTAGGTTCCAGAATTTTTTGGTTTGAATTGGATCTCCTGCCTTTAGGTGTAAGTCTCCAAGGAGTTCAAAGAAAACCGGACTCGTTATGTTGCTTTGATCAATGCTAGAAAGCCAATGCTTATTATTATTTAGCAAATTCATATCGGTCTCTAACCACATTTCCAGGATTTTTATGGCTTCTTTATATCTTGGATTATTACCGGCCATCAATTTACTTTCTTCAAGATAGTACTGAGCTTCTTTATGGTCGTTTAATTTTTTTGCCGCAAGGCAATAATATAATGAAGCATTTACTTGATTTGGGAAATAGTCTGCTGCTTCCAATGCCTTATTTTTCATTTTGGTGTAAGCCTCTAATTCCCAAAGGTTTATAAGCCATTGATCCCAGAGTGTATATTTACTGTCATCAAGAGAAATAGCTTTTTCATAAAGTTTTTCCGATTCCTCAATTTTACCAGAGTAAAATAAAATGTCTGCTCTTACCGCATAGGTTTTGACATCATTAGGGAAGCGTTCATGTAATTTTTCACTAAGAGCGATTAGCTTTAGTGTCTGTTCACCGTCCCTGCTCATATTGGATATAAAAGGCATTAATGACTGAATGATTTCATCCAAGGAGAAATTTTCATTTGTGATCATTTCTTCCAATGTATGCAAACCATCAATGCTTGATAAGTTAGCGTTTTGTCTTGCAATTGCTAGAGTTGCTGTAGAATTTGAAGGATCGAGTTGAATTACTCTTTTATAATATTCTAGTCCTTCTTCTTTTCTATCCAATTCAATCAAGTAGCCAGCGATGTTAATTAGATAACGGATATTCCCTGGGTTGGAATTGCTAATATTCATGAGTGTCTGCAATGCATCCTCTTTTAGGCCAGCGTTGTCTTGAATATCAAAAATTATTTTTGAGGTTTCTTCTTCAATACCTCTTAGTTTTTCTAGCTTTAATAGTGTTGCAATTGAAGCCTCTCTTTGCCCAGATTTCAGTTGGAGAAAAGCAAGTTTCTTGAAATGGATTGGATTTTCAGGTTGAAGTTTTCTTAGCTTAACGCAAAATTCAATGGCTCGATCATACTGACTTGAGGCTTCATAAATTTCGGTTAGTAAATTAAGATACCATTCATTTTCTGGATTGATTTGATGTGCTTTTTTACCATTTTTTACCGCTAAAGCATAATTTTCTAATTGGAAATAAGCTTTTGCTAGCTCATAATATGCAGCGTCTGCTGTTCTGTCCCTTCTGATAACCTGTTCTAGTAATTCAATTTGTTCCTTTGGATGATTGAGTTGTTTTTCCAATTGGGCCTCAATAAATAAGTCTTGGAGTTCAATGTCTGCTTCGGAGTATATGCCTGCTTGACTGAAACTGGTTAAGCTGGCAAAAAGTAATAGGTTTAGTATAGGATATCTCAAGTGCATTAAACAATTGTAATCTTTAAAGTATTTGTTCTAAATCTCTTATCTAACGGCATAGACATTGTGTTGATGATTACATCCCCCTGTTTTAACTGTTTTTTATCTGTTAAAATTTTACATAAATCATCTATAGTTTCATCTGTGCTTGAGAATTTATCATAGAAATAAGCTTTGACACCCCAAACGAGATTCATTGTTCCTAGAATTGGTCTTACCGAAGAGAAGATATAAATATCTGATTTTGGTCTGTAAGATGAAACTCTGAAGGCGGTATATCCTGCTACGGTAATGCCTAAAATAGCTTTTGCTTTTATTTCTTCAGCTGTTTTTGCCGCTGTGAGACAAATAGTATCAGAATAGTAAGTTACGGAAGTTTTATTAGGCTTAGGTCTTTTGCCTAACAATTCATAATGTTTTTCAGCTTCACCAATAATTTTGTTCATGGCTTTTACTACTAGATCGGGATGTATCCCAACAGAAGTTTCTCCACTAAGCATTACGGCATCAGCTCCATCTAAAACGGCATTAGCAACATCGGTAATTTCCGCTCTTGTTGGAGAGGGATTTGAAATCATGCTTTCCATCATCTGGGTTGCGACAATTACTGGTTTGGCTTTTTGCAAGCATCTTTTGATGATGTCTTTCTGGATGGCTGGTAGTTTTTCCATGGCTACTTCAACGCCTAGGTCACCTCTTGCTACCATTACGGCATCAGAAACATTTACAATTGATTTGATATTTTGGATTGCTTCAGGTTTTTCAACTTTAGCGATTACTTTGGCATAATGGCTGTGATCTTCGATAATCTTTTTTAATTCAAGAATATCACTGGCTTTTCTGACAAATGATAAAGCAATCCAATTGACAGGTTGCGTAAGAATAAACTCCAAGTCCACCAGGTCCTTTTTTGTTAAACATGGCAATGAAACTTTAGTATCTGGAAGGTTGACCCCTTTATTAGAAGATATACTGGTACCATGAAGAACCCTCAGTTTGACTTGCTTACCTTTTATTTCAATGACTTCAAGGACAAGTTTTCCATCATCGATGAGAACTTTTTCACCAACATTTACGTCGGAGGCGAAACTTTCATAGCTCATATATATTTTTTCCCTTGTCCCTATACACTTCTGAGGTACAAAGGTTAAAACATCACCTTTAAGTAATTCAAGGCTTCCACCTTCAATTTCTCCAACCCTTAATTTAGGTCCTTGTAAATCTGCAAGAATACCAATAGGTATATCATAGGTTTCTATGATTTCAATAATATTGTTGATCACGGTAAGGTGATCTTCGTGAGTGCCATGAGAAAAATTAAGACGAAAAACATCAACTCCTTCTTTCACAAGGTCCAATAGTACTTCTTTAGAACTACTTGCAGGACCAATTGTAGCAACAATTTTAGTTTTTTGCCTATGTTTAAGTTTCAGTGTACTCAAAAGTTATAATTTTATTGATGTAAATTTATTTAAATGAGCTATAAATACCTTCTGTTGAACTCATTTGCTTTTTGTACAGTTATTAACTAATGCACGCTATAATAATGCCGAAAATAAAGACAAGTTTATAGTAAGTGTCAAATTTACAATTATTCGTAATGCCTTGTAATTATTTATCTTGAAAGAATAGTTTGAACTATGTGGAAAATTTTTGCAAGTAAAACCTTTGTTCGATAGGTACAATTGGTTTATTTTGCGGCACTAAATCAAAAAATAGTATTATTATGTCAGAAATTGCAGACAAAGTAAAACAAATCATTGTTGACAAACTTGGCGTTGATGAGTCAGAAATTTCTCATGAATCAAGTTTTACAAATGACTTGGGAGCAGATTCTTTAGATACTGTGGAATTAATCATGGAATTTGAAAAAGAATTTGATATAGCTATTCCAGACGAAGAGGCTGAAAAGATTCAGACTGTTGGAATGGCGGTAGATTATCTTGAAAAAGCAAAGAATTAATTTTTAACAAGATTTTATTGGTCCACAAGCCATCAAGGCTTGTGGATTTTTAATCTTACACTCACTCAACTGAGATGGTATTATGAAAAGAGTCGTCGTTACAGGTATTGGAGCCATAACTCCTATAGGCAATGATTATGATTCTTACCGTAAAGGTCTTTTGGAAGGCCGTTCAGGTGCTAATATTATCTCACGATTTGATGCGTCACAGTTTAAAACTCAATTTGCTGCCGAAGTAAAAGGATATAATGGTGAAGACTTCTTTCATAAAAGGGATATTCGACGCATTGACAGATTTTCACAATATGCGTTAGTTGTGGCTGATGAGGCTATAAATCATAGCAGGCTAGATATTGAAAAAATTAACTTAAGTAGGGCAGGTGTAATTTGGGGTAGTGGAATCGGCGGTTTTGAAACCATCGAGAACGATATTGAAGAAGCTACTCGAAACACAGGTCCACCAAGATACAGTCCCTTTCTAATTCCAAAATTAATTGCAGACATTGCGCCTGGACATATTTCAATGAAATATGGATTCAGAGGTGTCAATTATGCAACAGTTTCGGCATGTGCTTCAGCAAGCCATGCTATTTCTGCAGCATTTGATTATATCAGATTAGGCAGAGGAGATGTAATTATTACAGGCGGTTCCGAAGCAGCGATTACTAAAGCCGGTATTGGAGGATTTTCTTCTATGAAAGCATTGTCAGAAAGAAATGATGATCCTTTAACAGCAAGCCGCCCTTTCGATAAGGACAGAGATGGATTTTTACTTGGCGAAGGAGCTGGTGCTTTGATATTGGAAGAATACGAATTTGCCAAGGCTAGAGGTGCTACTATTTATGCAGAAGTGATAGGATGTGGTGCAACAGCAGATGCTTATCATATGACTGCTCCGCATCCTGAAGGCTTAGGTGCAATGGAAGTCATGAAATTTGCATTGGACGATGCAGGAATAGAGCCGACTGATGTTGATTACATCAATGTACACGGAACTTCAACCCCTCTTGGAGATATTGCTGAAACAAAGGCAATTACAAAAGTATTTGGCGAACATACTTTTAAGCTGAACATTAGTTCTACTAAAAGTATGACTGGTCACCTTCTAGGTGCGGCTGGTGCTGTAGAAGCCATAGCTTGTATCGTTGCAATTAATGAATCTGAGATTCCACCAACAATTAATCATTTTACCGATGATCCGGAATTGGATTCAAGAATTAATTTTACTTTTAACAAGGCTCAAGGTCGTAATGTTAACATTGCATTGAGTAATACTTTTGGGTTTGGAGGTCATAACTCTACAGTTATTTTTAAAAAAGTATAGCTGATAACCTATTTTGATCAAAAGCTTTTACAATTACTACATATCATCAGAGAGGGATCTGGCGAAAAAACTCAAAGCTGTCCTCGGCTTTGTGCCGGAAAATATGCGCCTATTTAAATTGGCCTTCTTTCATCGTTCGATGAATAATAATGAAACAGAATTAAGGAGTTATAATAATGAAAGACTAGAGTATTTGGGAGATGCTGTGCTTTCGACCATAGTAGCGGAATACCTGTACAAGAAATACCCGGGGAAGGATGAAGGTTTTCTAACCAAGATGCGATCTAAGATCGTAAAACGAAAAACCCTAAATGCAGTTGCAGATAGGATGGGTCTTGATTTGGTGCTTGGAAAGTATACTCAAGGCAAACTAAGTAAGTCGATGTTAGGAAATGCCTTTGAAGCACTAGTTGGTGCTCTCTATATAGAATATGGTTACGATAAAACAAGGGATTACATCATTTCAAAAGTATTGATGAGACTATTGGATATGCATGAGCTTGAAAGAAGTGATGATAATTATAAATCACAACTGCTGGAATGGAGTCAGAAAGAGGGTAAACAAATTTCATATAGAACATTGTCAAAATTCAAGCATGACAAACGGGACCGATTTAGAGTTGGCGTATTTTTAGAGGGTCAAGAAATATCTGTTGCTGAAGACTATAATAAAAAATCTGCTGAGCAAATCGCTTCATCTCTAGCGTTAAAATCGCTTAACATCAAGAACTTAAATAGGGAATAATTGTCCTAATAGGGATGATTTAAATTAAATATGGACTCAATTAGTCAATTTGTGCTTGGTGCTGCAGTAGGAGAAGCAGTTCTAGGGAAGAAAATTGGAAATAAAGCTTTGCTTTATGGAGGGATTGCTGGCACAATTCCTGATTTAGATATTATTGCAGGTCCTTTGATGACGGAAGTTGATGCATTGGCGTTTCATAGAGGAATATCTCATTCTATCTTTTTTGCAGTAGTCGGGGGCTTACTTATGGGTTGGCTTTTTTACAAATTTTTCAAGCGATTTGGCAGCAAATCAGGTGATCATCAACTTGTTGGATTAAGATCTTGGCAATGCATGTTTTTTTTAGGCTTCATCACACATTCGATATTGGATTGCTTTACGATGTATGGAACGCAGTTGTTTGCACCTTTTACAAATTTCAGAGTCGCGTTTTCTACAGTTTCAGTTGCAGATCCAATGTATACCTTGCCGTTTTTTATTTGCCTATGTATTGTGGCTTTTCAAAAAAGGCATTCTCTGAAAAGGCTAAGATGGAATTACATCGGTATTGCATGGAGTTGTCTGTATTTGTGTTTTACTGTATTCAATAAAGCATATGTAAATTCAGTTTTTGAGCAACAGCTAGTAAAACAAAATATTGATTATAACAGATTTATTGTAGGACCTACTATCTTCAATAATGTTTTATGGAATGCTACCGTGGAAACAGATTCTGTTTATTATCAAGGTCAGTATAGTTTATTTGACATCAATGATATTCAGTTTAATCCTATTGAAAAAAACCACAACTACATAGATGACTCTTCTGTGGATAGGACAATTGAAATTTTAAAATGGTTCACAAGTGAATATTACAATATCATTGAAAGGAAAGATAGGAAATTGCAGTTTAATGATTTGAGATATGGGACATTTAAGGGCAAAGGAGATGGTGAAAATGATTATATCTTCAGATTTGTTCTTGATAAACGAGAAGATGGCTATTTTGTAGAAGTAGCCAAAGGAGGACCTGAAGAAGGGGATGAAAAGCAAATGATAAGTCAGCTTTGGCATAGAATAAAAGGCAACTGAACCCATGACTAGATTAATTGTATTGATAGTATTAACTTTTATTAATATTGAATACAGTTATGCACAGAATCAAACTAAACTAAGCGGTATAACCTTGGTTGCCCCACGTGATTCGTTTAGTAATAATCCCATGATTGAATTGAAACAAATTAACTGTCAATGGATTGCAGTTGTTCCTTACTCATTTACGCCGGCTAATGAATCTAGAGTATATTTCGGTAATAATCATCAATGGTGGGGAGAAACCCCACGAGGATCACGTCAGACAATAAAGTTAGCTAAGAAGGAAGGAATTAAAGTAATGCTTAAGCCTCAGCTTTGGATGCATAATTCTTGGGTTGGAGCTTTGGATTTTGAATCTGAATCTGAATGGTTACAATGGGAGTCCGATTATAAAGAGTATATATTGACTTTTGCAAAGATTGCCGAAGACGAACAAGTTGATTTATTGTGTATCGGTACAGAGTTTAAAATTTCTGTACAAAAGCGGACACATTTTTGGATCAAACTTATTTCAGAAATAAGAGAAGTTTATTCAGGTTTGATTACCTATTGTTCCAATTGGGATGATTTTGAAAATATACCCATATGGAATGATGTCGACGTGATTGGAATTAGTGCCTATTTCCCTTTAAGTGATTCTGCAACCCCTAGTGTTGAAGACTTAAAAAAACAGTGGCTTCCGATTAAGAAGCGGATTAGGAAATTATCAGAGCAAACTGGTAAAAAGATATTATTTACTGAATACGGGTATCTTTCAATTGATGGTTGTGCTGGTAAAACATGGGAGCTGGAAAAAAGTAGAACTTCAATTCCGTCTAATGAATTAGCGCAATCAAATGCACTAGAGGCTTTATATGAGAGTTTTTGTGATGAAGACTATTGGATAGGTGGATTCTTATGGAAGTGGTATCCACATAAGATCAGAGAGAAGTTTGGAAAGCATGATTATACGCCTCAAGGCAAAATGTCAGAGTCAACCATAAGTAAATGGTTCAAGGAAATCAACAGCCAATATTGGAGCTTTTAATTCGGTTCTCTTTTTGAAATTTCAGAGATTCTTAGTATGCACTCCTTTAAAGCAGAGTAATTTTTGTCCGACATTGTATGGAGTGGTAAGCGTACATGATTTTCACAAAAACCAAGAACTTCCATTGCCGATTTAATACCTACAGGATTTCCTTCCACATATAGCCATTGATGAAGGTCATAAGTTTTGAAATTACAATCTCTGGCTTTCTCAAGATCACCTGCTCTGCAATATTTAGTCATTCGGGAAAAATACCCGGGGCATGCATTGGCAATCACTGAAATGACACCATCGCCACCGGCTGCAATCATAGGCATAGCTACTTCATCATCACCAGATGTGACAACAAAGCCGTCAGGTCTGTTTTTTATGATTCGTGTTGCTTGAATCAAATCTCCAGATGCTTCTTTAATACCTATGAAATTCTTGCTTGAATTGGCTAACCTAATGGTTGTAGTCCATTCGATATTTGATTTGGTTCTTCCAGGAACATTATAGATCATTATTGGGACTTTTGACACATTTGCCAATGACATGTAATGATTGAATATTCCTTTTTGGTTTGGTTTAACATAGGCTGGGCTTGATGAGAGTATACCATCTATGCCCTTAAAGTTATAATCCTCTATTTTCTTTTGTAATTCTCTTGTGTTGTTTCCACCAAAATTCCCTGCGAGAATGGGTTTGCGTCCTGCATTGACATCAATTACAAAATCCAAGCATTTTCTTGCTTCCGCTTCATTTAAAGTGGCTGATTCTCCTGTACTTCCCAGCGGTACAAGAAAATCTATGTTTTCTTCAATGACATATTCGATAATTTTGGCATAAGCCTTAAAATCTATGTCTAAATTTTTATCAAATGGGGTAATTAGAGCTACCCCTGTTCCGTCAAACATGTTGTTCATTGTTCTAGCTCATTTTCATCAAGGATATCATGCTCTCCCATGTTGGCGTATTTTTGAACACGTTGTTCAATTCTCTCATCTGGGGGAATCTCCATCAATTTTATTACTTCCTTTTTAATGTGAGATTTTAACAGTTTGGCCATTTTTTCAGGGTCTTTATGAGCTCCTCCTAAAGGTTCTTTAATAATCTCATCAATCAGACCAAATTCCAACATATGGTCCGCTGTCAATTTGAGTGCTTCTGCAGCTTGTTCTTTATAATCCCAGCTTCTCCAAAGAATCGATGAACAAGATTCTGGAGATATTACAGAGTACCAGGTATTTTCAAGCATAAAAACGCGGTCTCCTAATCCAATTCCTAAGGCACCGCCAGAGGCACCTTCGCCTATGATGTAACATATAATTGGTACTCTTAATTGGGCCATTTCAAATAGATTTCGAGCGATGGCTTCTGCTTGACCTCTTTCTTCGGCTTCCATGCCTGGGAATGCTCCAGGTGTATCTATAAGGCAAATGACTGGAAAATTGAATTTTTCTGCCAGTTTCATTAATCGTAAAGCTTTTCTGTATCCTTCTGGATTAGCCATACCAAAATTTCTAAACTGGCGCATTTTGGTGTTTACCCCCTTTTGATGACCAATCACGACAACAGACTGATCATTTATTTTACCTATACCACCAATAATGGCATGATCATCACCAAAGAATCTGTCCCCATGTAATTCTGTGAATTGTTTAAACATACTTTCTATGTAGAATAGGGTATAGGGACGTTCAGGGTGCCTTGAAAGTTGTACTTTTTGCCACCCGTTTAAGTTTGAATATATTTCCTTTTGTTTGTTCTTTATCTTAGTCTCAAGCTCTTTAATCTTGTCGGAAACATCTATATCTCCCTCAGATTCAACTTGTTGAATTTTTTCAAGTTGTTCGTACAACTTTTCGAGGGGTTGTTCAAATTCTAGAAAGACCATAATTAAATAGTTTTAATTAGCAATTGCGAAGTTAATCAATGAGCCTTAATAAAATGGAAAGAAATGCTTCGGAGTAAGGGCCTAAATGGGTCTTTCTAAGATATGTGAATTAACTCTAATTTATAAAAGCTTAGCATCCAGTTGTTTTGAATAAGTATGTAATGTTGAGGAGAATTTTGAATTAAATATTTATATCTTAAATTAAATTAGGGTGTGAGCATTCTATATGAAAATGGAGATTATTGAGCTCGTTACTAGTTACAATTTATCGAGTTAAGCTTATGTCTCTTTATTTACTGGATAAATAATTAATATACTGGCTATTAGCATATTAGTAAAGCTGAATATTTAATATTCATTATTATTGAAATTATTTGAGGCAATAATTGTGAAATTATACAATAGATACTATTTTTGGCGTCGCTTAATGAGTAATGTCTGGTAGTTCAGCTGGTTAGATGAACGAACGGTCTGAGAAACAGAAGAGCATACATGCTCTAGAGAGAGAACCGCAAACGACGACTTGCGGGGAGCAGAGCAGCAGGTATTCGAGAGTTACTTGCCTCAACATATAAAAGAAATAATCTACCGAAGAAAAAGGTCTGGTAGTTCAGCTGGTTAGATGAACGAACGGTCTGAGGATCAGAAGAGCATATATGCTCTAGAGAGAGAACCGCAAACAACGGCTTGCGGGGAGCAGAGCAGCAGGTATTCGAGAGTTACTTGCCTCAACATATAAAAGAAATAATCTACCAAAGAAAAAGGTCTGGTAGTTCAGCTGGTTAGATGAACGAATGGTCTGAGGATCAGAAGAGCATACATGCTCTAGAGAGTGAACCGCAAACAACGGCTTGCGGGGAGTAGAGCAGCAGGTATTCGAAAGTTACTTGCCTCAACGTATAAAAGAAATAATCTACCGAAGAAGAGAGGTCTGGTAGTTCAGCTGGTTAGATGAACGAATGGTCTGAGGATCAGAAGAGCATACATGCTCTAGAGAGAGAACCGCAAACAACGGCTTGCGGGGAGTAGAGCAGCAGGTATTCGAAAGTTACTTGCCTCAACATATAAAAGAAATAGTCTACCTAAAATAATGGTCTGGTAGTTCAGCTGGTTAGAATACCTGCCTGTCACGCAGGGGGTCGCGGGTTCGAGTCCCGTCCAGACCGCCTACGCCCAACGAAGCAAAAATGCCTTGTTGGGCTTTTTTGTTCTTAGGGCTACGTCGGTCGCGGACCGCAAAGGATTTTCTGCACATGCGAAGTTGGGCTAGGTTGGCTGGACGAATCAAAAACACCTTGTTGGGCTTTTTTTATATTAGCCGTCACTATAACCGTCGTGTTTTGCATTTCCTATACCAATTCAACTTTTATTCTAAGTTATTAAGAAGGGGGGGTATTTAAAACTATATCCTATATGGAGGGGGTGCGGTTAGTAATCCCTACACTCAGTCCACATATCCACTTTTATGTCATATTAAAAGAAGACCATTTATTCGACATTATATATACTTGCTAAATCCTTATTATCTTGTAGTGCGGATTTAAGTTTCGGCTATTAACAAGTTCTATGCAATTGGAAAATAAACAAATTATAAAATGAGACTATTCACTGGATTATTTACAATTCTTGTATTAACTATTACAACTACAAAATCTTATAGTCAGATTTTATTTCCAATGTCTGACAATGAGTTCATTTGGAATTTCGATGGTAATTGCAATGATAGCAAACTAGAGCTTTTTAAAGTTCTATCAAACCCACCAAAATTAAAAGGAGAAATTAATCAGATTTATAAAGATGTCAATCAAATTTTAAAAAAATACTTAAATAAGAAGAGTGAAGAAAAGATTTTTAAAATAAAATTATTTACTGTAATTGGAAATGAACTCTGCTTAGGAGGAATTGGTGTAAACACTGAAACAGATCAAGCTCTATTAGAAGAAATTAAAAATTATATAAGTCAATATACTGAATTTGAATATGGAAACCATATGGGAAAAGTTCAAAACTGTGTTTCAGAGATGTACCTAATAACAAATAAAAATAAATTGAATTATCTCGAATTATATAACCTTAGATTAAAATAATCAACTGCATAGAATAATGTGTAGTCGCCATGCTACCACCTTCGCCAATGGCTTTGGTGGTCAAGACGCACGACCGACTACACCAGACGTCTCATGCTATTATGAAAATTTTAATTACATATTTCATTCTCCTAAGCTTTAATAGCTTATGGTCACAAGATGAATTTGAATTCGACTCAATAAAATATAACACGTATGTTTATCCTGCAGTATATAATATTCACCTCACAAAAGATTCCATAAAATTTATTGCAATTAAATCTGGTTGGGAAAGTTGGATTTATTTAGATAAATATAAAGGAGTAACTTTAAAGAATGCTACCCCAAGTTACCTTTGGAAAGACATTCAAGAAGATTCAAAATTATTCTATAATGATATAGCAACTGATGAATCTGGTGTAAGGACTCACTCTCATAAAAGTGAAATTGAATGGTTTAAAGATGACTCATTAATATTTTTTATTTCCTTTTATCCAGACAGTCCCAGAAATCAAAGGTTAAAAATAATTCATGATAATATTTATAAACTAACAAAGCTTCCTAATAATCAACTATGGAAAGGAAATGACTTTTGTTCCTATT
>JAJCYH010000009.1 GCA_029262995.1 Saprospiraceae bacterium
ATCTTGAATTCAAAAGCTAATGTAGAATGTATAAAATGATTTTTTGACTTTAACTAAAATAAATATTCTATGACTTTAACTAAAACTTAAATATTCTATGACTTTAACCAAAACTTAAATTATTCTATCGCTTGTTAAACACCCTTTAATTTATCGTTACATATGAATATAGAGGCTCAAGGCTATCTTTCACTTGAAACTCAACTTTATAATCACCCTTGTCAAACATATTCTTACTTATTCTCACTTTGTTTGACATTACAGGAAGCTTGTAAACCAACTTACCCTCCGCATTAAATATTTGAATAAAACTTATGTGTTTGAATGCTTCAAAATGCAATGAGTTTGTATTCTTATTAAAGTAGGCAGGAGCAAAGTGTTTTGAATAAACAGCTTCGTCGTAAGAAAAATTCACATCACTTGTACTTACAACAACAGGACAGCACTTATCAGATATCACTGGATCAGTGGCTTTCAATTGTGTTCCGATGCAAATTGCTACTGTGAGAGTTAGAATAATATTTTTCATGACTTTAAACTTTAAACCGTTAAACTTTTGAAGAGACATCTTATCTCCCCGTTTGATATATCAAAGATAAGCCAGTATAACCCAAAATAATATAACAACAGTATCCACTTGTTGACACGGCTTATTCAATAACAGGCCTTTTACAAAATATGTAACTTCCTAATAATCAGATATCATTCGATAAAACTGTAAAATACTTTGCAGTAAAAAAATATAAATTAGGACATGCGTTTTCAAATAATAAAAGGCTTGAAATACTAAATTCCAAGCCTTTTATATAAAACATATATCTTTTACTAGTCGCGAAGCTTTGATAAAAGTCGCAACAACTCAACATATAACCAGATAATGGTAAAAAGTAGACCCATAGCAAAATACCATTCCATGTACTTAGGTATTTCATTTTCTTCTCCTTTACTGAAATTGTCAAAATCAAGAAGCAAATTCAAACAAGCTACCCCAATAATTACAAAACTTAAGCCTATACCAATTGGTCCGCTATCATGAATAAATGGTACTTCAAAGCCAACAAAATAGCCAATCAAACTAATGATGTAAACGATCATTATTGCTCCAACAGCCATACCTACGACCATCCTGAATTTCTGAGTCACTTTAATCAATCCAGATTTGTATATCATTAACATGGTAAGCAAACATGCCATAGTGAGACTGAATGCTTGAAATATAATACCTTCATAAGTTGCAGAATATACAGCTGAAATGGAGCCTACAAATAGCCCTTGTATTAAGGCATACATCGGCGCAGTTGTAGATGCCAGATAGGGTTTAAAAGATGTAATTATATAGATGATAAAGGCAGTAATTGAACCACCCACAATAAAAAAAACGGAAGGATATATATAACCAACCAAAAATGTGGCCATCATCATCATGGTTAATATGACAGTTTTATTAACTGCACCAGATATGGTCATAGTCAGATCGCCTTCCATAAAGGGACCACCTCCTGGTTTTCTTTTAAGCGTTTCCGCTTTAGCGTATACCTTTTTGCTATAAAAAGGATTACTAGATGATTTCAAATTATTAAATGACATACTATATTTTAAGTAAATTAATTAATGGATTGTTTGTATTTCTCAATAGACTCTATAATTCTTTGACGTCTGTTTTCAGGACTAGGATGGGAACTTTGAAATTCAGGTATACTCTTTCCTCCAGAGGCGTCCTCCAATATATCCATAACTGAAATTAATTCTTCTGCATTATACCCTGCTTCTAACATTAACTGTACTCCCCAATCGTCTGACTCTAACTCCTGATCTCTTCCATACTTCATATTGATTAAGTTACCTATCATTTGAGCAGCCTGAGCTGTACTATAGTCGCCAGATGCGACAACAGCAGCTCCAGTTAATCCCTCGGTCAATTGCATTTTGGCAATTCTCTCTGCGCCGTGTCTATGAATAACATGACCTATTTCATGACCTAAAACACCTGCAAGCTGATCTTCATTTTGTAACCGCATAAATAATGCTCCAGTAATGAAAACCTGGCCTCCAGGTAAAGCAAATGCATTTACTATGTTAGGATCTGCTAATAAATGAAAATCATAAGGGTAACCAGATTCACTTTTTATCGTATTGTTAACAAGTCGTTCTCCCACGATGTCAACCAATTCCTGTGCATTTTGATCTGGATGCAACCCACCGTATTGCTGAATCATTGAAGGGGCACTTTGTAAACCCAAAGCTACTTCTTGTTCTGGTGAAATACTAACATATTGTGTTTCTCCAGTTATTTCGTTTACTTGAGAGTTAGAGAAGTAATTAAAAATAGAATAACCACCGATTATTAGAAAAATTAAGATCATGGTAGATAGCCTCCTTCTTCTAGGTCTTCGCCCAAAAGTTTTCGGATTCTTGGAAGTATGTCTTCTGTACATTTGGATGTCTATTGATTTGAAAACACAGATTATCAATAAACATACAAAAGAAAAAGAAAAAGATCACTAAGCTTGATGCTTAAGTAAGTTGGCAATTAGATTTTAAAACCAACAGTAAAACTTAACTTGTTTAAGTTGACATCATTTTTCACAAGTTGCAATCTATTGCTATCCAAAACTTGATATGGTATATATCCTTCTTCTATACTTCTGAACTGATAGGCCATATCGAAATAGATACGATCTGCACGGTATCCCAGTCCAAAAGAATAAACTTGATCATATTCTGAATGTCCATCGATCTCATAAGGAGATCCTATAAAGGCAATTCCTCCTCGAAGTCTAATTTTATCAAAAACCAACTCACCCCCTAAATTAATATTCATCGAAGACTGTAGTTGACTTTCAATCTCCGAATTAACTTCTCTTTCAAATTCAGCTTCACTGGGATCATTATTATTAACTGTAAAATCAAAGGTATTGCTCGTGTAGTTGATAAAAGTAGCATCAACATTTACAAATCCTTTTACTTCACCTGCATTAATAAGTGTACCAAAACTTGCTGTCAATCGAGAAGGAGTCGTCAACTTATAATCAAATCTACCATCTGGGGAAGCACTTTCAAACCTTTGATTGCCTTCAGAATCTGTAAAGGAATAGTTTAGCTCGGTATTAAAGTTGTCATCTAACTTGTAATAAGTTGGACTTTGAAATGCTAATCCAAATCTAAAAGTTCTCTCAACTACATAACCCATACCAATCTTGAAATTAAATCCTGTTCCCGAAGTTGTCAATCTTTCTGTAAATCTTAAATCATTAAAAAAGGGCACCCTTTCATCAAGATCTTCTTCAACATATGTTTTATCTTCTTCAAAACTTATAAATGGAATTCCTATTCCAATACCTAGACTCAAATTTGAATCAAATTTTCCTGCCCATGCGATAGCCAATTCATTGATTTGCCCTGATCTTGAAACATTTTGTCTTTTGTAGATCTCTTGAATTGTGTCAATATCAGTTTCGTATACCAAATCACCATCAAAATCGAATATGGCACCTGTTTCCCATGCCAATTCAGCTTCAAATGGATCAAAAAAATCTGGATCTCTACCATTTGCCAATTCTGCAAATCGCTCCGTAATACTACCTTTGGAATAGCCTTGATATGTAAAATCCTGGTTAAAATTACTGTATTGTGTTAGTCCAAATGCCAAGTTATTTGTTACCAGTGAACTGCCCGGATTATTTGCACTAAATACAACACCAATATTTTCAAGACGCGGTTCTTGAATATGACTGTCCTTGATAAAATCATTTCCCATAAGTGACGATTCTGTATCTCCACCATTAAAAGAAAAACTAAACATCAATTCACTTGATCTAAAATCTGCAATTCCAGCTGGATTAATACCTAATACGCCAAAATCCCCTCCCATTGCACCGAATGATGTACCAGCTCCAATTACCCTTGATGTTCCTCCTCCTTGAATATTAGAGTATCTCAGTGCATCAGTTAAGGATTGCGCATAAAACATCGTTGAAAATACTAGAGAAACAATAATAGTATAGCCCAATTTCATGATTGAATAGTTTAGCTTTATAAAATTATAGGAAAAAAAAGGCGGACATTAAACCTCGTCCGCCATTATATTTATATTATCCTTTTCTTCTAGGTGAAGAACTTCCACTTGAAGGTTTGCTAGAAGATCCTGAACTTGATCTTGCACTTGACCTTGCTGGGGAACTACTTCGACTCATATTTCTGCTTGAAGAACTTGAACTCCTACTTCCAGACCTTGATGAACTATTGTTGTAAGATCTGTTTGGCGAGTAGTTCCTATTTGTTCTTGCTGAAGGTCTTTCAGAGGTTTTCTGAGTTGCATTCGATGACCTTCGAGGTGCAGAAGAACTTGTTCCTGCTCTCGAATCAGGATTAACTGTTCTTCTTACCGACCTTCTCGATGGTCGCTCATTTTGCATTCTTGCTGATGTCGCTGAACTGCCTCTTTTGGTGCCATCAATTGCTGACCTTGTCCCTGGTCTATCTTCTATTCGTGAGACATCCAAATCATCAGTTCTTGAAGAAGTTCTTCTTGGCGAATGAGAAAGTCTTGAAGTTTCTGCTGCAACGCTTCTTGATGAACCATCTTCACCCAACACTCCAGGATTCAAAATTTCACCACCTTGTCTAGATCCACCTCTTGGATTATCTCTCACTCCTTTAGTTGAGCTTGATGTTGACCCAGATCTTCGCGATCCGTAGTAAGTTCCTTTCGGATTTGATTGTTGTACATAACCATTAACAACTTGCACATTGTTAGCATAGCCTTGTCTGTAATAAGGTCCACCGCCCCATCCTAGTGGGCAATAATTGTTATAATATCCTCCTCCCCAGGAATTATAGCCTCCCCAGTAATTATTTCTTCTCCAGGAATTTCGATAACTATTGTATCCCCAAGGGTTATATGCAAATCCGATGTAAGGATTCCCAAATCCAATACTTAGATATGATCCTCCCCATGGATTGTAATAGTCAAACGGATCATAAAAAACACTGTTGAAAGCCCAAGAGTTGTAAAAATTTAAAGAGCCACAACTTCTTCTGTTAAAACGTCTGATTCTGGATGAATAGTAATAATCATCCATGTATTCATAATCATCATATCTATCTTCATCCTCATAATAATAATCATATTCATCACTGTCATCAGCATAATCATCTTCATAAAAATCATCATCTGTAACTGGGTCATAGTATAGATCATCAAATTGTGCCATTACAACAAAAGATGACATCATAAAACTAAATGCGATTAAATAACTTATTTTTTTCATGGGTCTTAATTTATAGTAACTGCCTGCGCAGTTTGTGTAAATGATATTTCGAAGTTATTACAAATGTTTGTCACATTCCGTTAAAACTATTTTAATTATTAGTTTAACATAGGTTAATATTTACTAAACAACTTCTTTAAGTATCTCTATACTTATTAGACGATAAAATAAGCCTAAAGGTTCGGTTTTGCAGGTTATTATAAAGAATTTAACATAATTTACTAGCTATTAATATTTCCAAATAATAAAACAGATAAAAAGCTAAAACCTTAACTTTACCGTTTATTCTTTCAATTTGTATAATTCCTATTTAATTTAAATAATGGCAAAAGAAATTACGAAGAGGTCTGAGAATTACTCTCAGTGGTACAACGATATTGTGAAAAAAGCCGGGCTGGCCGATAATTCAGCAGTCAGAGGATGTATGGTGATAAAACCCTTGGGTTATGCTATTTGGGAGAACATGCAGGCTCAATTGGATAAAATGTTCAAGGAAACTGGGCATGTCAACGCCTATTTCCCTCTTTTTATACCTAAGAGCTTTCTAAGCAAAGAAGCCAAACATGTAGAAGGCTTTGCTAAGGAATGTGCCGTTATTACTCACCATAGACTGATGAATGATCCTAATGGTGATGGAGTCATCGTTGATCCTTCGTCCAAACTTGAAGAAGAACTCATTGTAAGACCTACTTCTGAGACCATCATATGGAATACTTATAGGGATTGGATTCAATCTTACAGAGATCTTCCCCTTCTAATTAATCAATGGGTCAATGTTGTTAGATGGGAAATGAGAACGAGGCCGTTTTTACGTACAACTGAATTCTTATGGCAAGAAGGGCACACCGCCCATGCTTCAAAAAAAGAAGCTGAAGAAGAAACCGCATTGATCCACGAAATATACGCGAGATTCGCCGAAGACTATATGGCAATGCCTGTTATTAAGGGTGTTAAAACTGAAAATGAGAGATTTGCTGGGGCAGTTGAAACATATACTATAGAGGCGTTAATGCAGGATGGTAAAGCACTTCAAGCTGGAACCTCCCATTTCCTTGGTCAAAATTTTGCTAAAGCTTTTGATGTTAAATTTTCAGACAATAACAATAAAGTTGAACATGTATGGGCTAGCTCTTGGGGTGTTTCAACCAGACTTGTTGGTGGTTTGATAATGACTCATTCCGATGATGAAGGTTTGGTTTTACCACCTAAATTGGCACCAACACAGGTTGTTATAGTTCCAATTCCAAAGCCAAATCCAGAAATTTTAGAAGTTGCTTCTAATATCAAACAAAAATTAACTGCATTAGGTATACGTGTAAAAATTGATGAGGATGAAACAAAACGACCTGGATTTAAGTTTGCTCAATATGAACTAGAAGGCGTACCCATAAGGATTGGTATAGGAATGAGAGATCTGGTCAATAATCAGGTGGAAATTGCAAGAAGAGACACAAAAGAAAAAATGCCAGTACTTCTTGAAGGAATTGATCAATATGTGGACAAGCTATTAGGGGATATTCAAACTAACTTATTTGAAACCGCTAAAGCATACCGTGATGACCACATCACTGAAGTAAAAAACTTTACTGATTTTAAAGATGCATTAGAAGAGAAAGGTGGGTTTATTAAGGCGCATTGGGATGGCTCAACAGAAACAGAATTGAAAATAAAAGAAGAGACTAAAGCAACAATCAGATGTATACCTAATGACGAAGCTGAAAGTTCCGGTAAATGTGTTTATTCTTCTAATGATTCCAATAAAAAAGTGCTTTTCGCAAAAGCTTATTAATCAAAGTGTTAGAAATAAAAAAAGGGGTTCCTGGCAGAACCCCCTCGAATCTTCTTGGTTACTTACCATCATTTCTCAGGTGGTACTGAAGTCGCAACCGAAAGGATCTCATGAAGTAAACTGCCGCTAAAGTAATAAATTTTAGTCATTTACATATAGTTAAAATCATAATTGGTTGATTTTTGATCATTTTTTTTACTTTATAAATGAGTTAAATCCTGGCTTTAAATTTCAAGATCCCAAATCTTTAAACTGTCGTAAAATCTGTCAGCATTACATTTATTTTTAATTTGTTGACTCATAATTTTAATTCTTCTATGGTCAACTAAACAAATGCACATGTTTTAGCATTTATCAATTAATTCAATCCAAAAAATCATGGCAAACTCTGAATTACAAATCGCAAAAGACAAACTATTAAAAAATGGATATCTTGATATCGATGTTGATCCACAGCTTGATCTTGAAAAGGAAATCATTAAACTCAAAAAGAGAAAAAATGCAGTCATTCTTGCGCATTATTACCAAGAAAGTGAAATCCAGGATATAGCAGATTATATAGGAGATAGTCTTGGATTATCGCAGCAGGCAGCTTCAACGAAAGCAGACATGATTGTATTTGCCGGCGTTCATTTCATGGCTGAAACCGCCAAAATATTAAGCCCACAAAAAAAAGTTGTTTTGCCAGACTTAAAGGCAGGTTGTTCACTTGCTGACAGTTGCCCAGCTGAACTTTTCAAAAAATTTAAGGAGAAATACCCCGACCATCTTGTAGTCAGTTATATCAATTGTTCTGCAGAACTAAAAACATTAACCGATATCTGCTGTACTTCAACCAATGCTGTTCATGTGATACAAAGCATTGACAAAAATAGAGGGATAATCTTTGCCCCTGATAAAAATCTAGGACAATATTTGATTAAAAAAACAGGTCGTGAATTAATTTTGTGGAATGGAGCTTGTATGGTTCATGAAATTTTTTCTCATGAAAAGATAGTCAAACTTCAAATAGATTATCCAAATGCAGAATTTATTGCACATCCAGAATGTGAGCAACATATTTTGGCAAGGGCTGATTTCATTGGATCTACAACTGGACTACTCAACTATACGAAACGCAGCAATTCGAAAGAATTTATTGTCGCTACTGAATCAGGAATTTTGCATCAAATGCAAATTCATTCCCCTGAGAAGGTTTTTATTCCTGCACCACCAAACAATACTTGTGCATGCAATGATTGTCCTCATATGAAAAGAAATACCTTGGAAAAACTGTATCTCGCATTGAAATATGAAGAACCAGAAATAATTCTATCAGATTTTGTATTGGAAAAAGGAAGACGGTGTATCGATAAAATGCTTGAAATCAGTAAGGCTGCTGGCTTATAGACTAAGAACTATAAATGCCAAACACCTTCCATATCATCCTTTAAATACCCATTTATTCGGCTTCCTCAGGTGAAATTCCGAACTTGTTAAGTCATTCTAAAAACACCTGATTTTGAGAAAAGACCTAAGCTTGGGTATCTTCTTGTTATTCCTGAATTTCAACTTTGTATTCAGTCAGGTTTCTTATGAATTCGCTCTTCCCGATACTTTTAATGCCATAGATATCTATTCAGACGGAAATCAGTTTCTCAACATCGTTGAAAAAAATGCATTATATCAATTAAATGGCGGACAACTAGAAATTATAAAGACATTCCCCAAAGCTCTTGATCGTTTAGGTTTTAAGTCTTTTAATGACAGTGTCAGGATTTATAACAATCAAACAAACGGTTTCACTGAACTAGATATTCAAGGCAATTTAATATCCCATGATGCACCAATAAATCATTCCTACTTGTCTAAACTAAGTACTGATAATTATCTTTTATTGGGAAAACATCTATATGAATATAACGAAAATAGCTGGAGTACTCTTTCTTATAAGAACCAACAATCTTCCAATTTTATAACTGAAGATTCCAATGACCGTGTCATTTTTAATGACAATAAACAAATACTAAGCTATAACCCTCTAATAGGAGTTGATACAATTTTAATCCATGCTTTCAAATATCCACCAAACCAATGTCTTGAATTCCAAGGAAATCTTTATTATACTTCTCGGAATAAAATTTACAAAACATTATCTAACGGAAAGTCAATATCTATTATAGATTCATTAGATTTGGATTCACAAGACATTATTGTTGATATAATGCCCTATAACCAGCAATTAATTGCAATTTCTCAAAATGCTATATTCCTAATAGATGTAAATACGATGAGCCATTCATCTATACCTTTGATAGGAAATGATATGGAGGAATGGTTGGCTTTGGAAATAAATACTGAAGAATCCTTTTGGTTACTTAGCACGCAATCTCTATATCTTATTACAAATATTAAATTTCACACTTCAATAATTGATAATAATAATCCAGGAAATATATTTTATTATACGATTAGAAATAATGAATACTTAACAGATGGAAATCATGTTTATAAAAAAGAAAAATCAACTAATAAATATACTTTGGATCCTAATAAAGTAGCTCCACAAAAAATAATAAAAAGGGGAACCGACCATCCCTTTCTTATTTTTAAAAACTATGCTATTCAAATCCATGAGGATAATGCTTTAATCATTAACTATCTGGAATTTCCTAATGGAGAGACATGCAATGATCTTTATTCTATTGAAGGAAACATGCATATTGCTACCAATCAAAACGTATACAAACAACTTAACTCAACTTTCAAAAAAATAAGTAACAGACAGGATGATTATTCAAATTTCATTATTTCTGACTCTTTAATTCTGATTGAAGGAGAATCAGGCTTTTATAAAATTGAGAATAAGCAAATTTCTGCTTTTACCGAAATAAGTGATTATCAATATGGCATGTTTGGTTACGAAGGCAAGTTATTGTATTCCATCAACGACAATAGCCTAAAAATTATAGATATAGATACCGAAGAAGATTTTGATAACTTATTCGGTGGTATTCCCTATATAGATTTTACTTTACATAAAAATTATCTAATACTGTTATGTAACAAATCTATTATCATTTCTGATTTTGACAAAGTACTGGACGGAAATATTCTGATTGAGCAAATTATACCATTACCCTTTGATTCAACAAATAGTAATATCATTGATGTTTATAACAACACAATTCTTATTCAAAATGGAGAAACCCTTGTTGAATTAGAAATTCCTTCAAAAGCCATTTTCAGAAATCCAATGGTTCGGATTGAAAAAGATATAGATGATCACAAACTAATAGTAAAGCATACCAACCATTGGTCTTCCAATCCCAAGTTTAATTATTTATTTAGCTCAAATGACGGGAATGAAGCTATTTGGACCAATGACCCTAATTATGATATTAATGAAATGGCAGACAAATATGAAACCGTAATGGTAACAATGAAAGATGATGTATTCCCTGAATATAGCTATTCAAATATCTTGAAACTTAATCAAACATTAATCAAGTTTAATTATCCCTTCTATATAATCTCACTATTAATTATTTTTGCAGCAAGTTTCCTTGGCCTGAGATTAATTAGTACTTAATTTTTTGTTTAAAGCTCAATACGAATACCTGTAACAGGATCGTTTAACATTCTTATGCGTTTAGATAGATTTCTCATTGTAATAGTTTTAAGTTGTTTTCACTTGAATATTGAAGCCCAAGAGGGCTATGAACTTGGTGTACGAACCGGAGTTGTAAATTATTTTGGTGACCTGAATACAGATTATAATTTTTCCAATGCTGGATTTACATTTGGAATATTGGCTAGGCGTAATATAAATGAGAGAATAAGCTTTACCGGAGCCATTGATTATGCTAGAATATCAGCTTCAGATGCTAATTCCAATAATTATTTTCAAAGAACAAGAAATCTAAGTTTTAAGTCTAATGTATTTGATTTCAATGCAACAATGGAATTCAACTTCTTTCCATACTTCCATGGAAGTGATGAGCATTATTACACACCTTATTTATTTGGAGGATTGGCATTTGTAAAATTTAATCCAAAAGCAGAATTAAATGGAGAAAGCTATGCATTAAGAAGTATGGGAACCGAAGGACAACAAAACGGTCAAGAATATGCTCTATATTCTGGAGCATTTGTTTATGGCATGGGCTTTAAATGGGATATTAACAGAGACTGGAGTATCAATGTCTCTGTTAGTGGAAGAAATCTTTTTACGGATTATATTGACGATGTTAGCACTGAGTATCCAGATTTTTTTAGCCTTTCAGCTAGAAGAGGAAACATAGCAGTTGAATTATCAGACAGATCTTTAAATCCTGATTTTGCGAGAAGCACGATGCAAAGGGGAAATGGAAAAAATAATGATGTATTGTATTTTTTCAATATTGGGATTATGAGATATATAGGAGAAATTGAATGCCCCACAATCTCTAAATCTATTTATTGATGATTATACATCATGAATTGACACTACTGCCTAAGACAAGAGGCTTTCACCTAATAACCAATGAGGTTTTGAAGAACCTTGAACCTTTACCTGAAAATGGTATATTGCATTTGTTCATTAAACATACATCAGCGGGATTGTGTATAAATGAAAATGCAGATCCTGATGTACTAGATGATTTTGAATCAATTTTCAGTTATATGGTACCAGAAAATATGCCTTTTTTAAAGCATACCATCGAAGGACCTGATGATATGCCTGCGCACATAAAAGCCTCCATGGTAGGGGCTTCGATCAGCATCCCTATTGATCATCATGGATTAATGTTGGGTACATGGCAAGGAATTTATCTTTGTGAGTTTAGAAATAATGGGGGTAGCAGAAAATTAATAGCCAGCATATATTAATAACATGTCAATTTTAATTGAAGGATTATTATCTGGTCTTCTACTTGCTGTCTCTCTTGGACCAATTTTTATAGCACTCACTCAAACATCTTTGGAAAAAGGAATCAATCCTGGATTGAGTGTAGGTATGGGTATTTGGTTTAGTGATATTATTATTGTGCTTTTACTTTACAGGTTTATTTATACCATCAAATCCACCATTGAAAGCGATGCGTTTATATTTTGGATGGGACTCTCAGGTGCCATAGTACTTTTTATTTTTGGTATTGTACTACTTATTAAAAAACCTCAACTAAAATATCAAGATATAAAAATTAAAAAATCTGATTACCTGGGTTTGTGGTTAAAGGGTTTCCTAGTAAATACCCTAAACCCGTTCACTTTTATATTCTGGATTGGGATTATTTCAAGTTACATGATCGGAAGGGACTCCAGTTCATTTGAAATGACAATACTATTAGCCACCATTCTAATTGTCATTATTGTTTCTGATACATTTAAAGTCCTTCTTGCTAATTTTCTCAGAAAGTGGTTGACTGTAGATCATGTTAATCTGGTCAGTAATATTTCTGGTATTATTCTAATTCTTTTTGGTGTTTTTTTGGCATATACGACCATGTAAAAATAGAAGACCGTTAACCACGTCAACAGCCTTTTATTTTAATATACTATAATACTATTTCCTTAAAGCCAAATCTTTTTTACTCTTTTGCATATCTTTTAATATGTGCATAACTTCTTCCAAGTATATGTCCTTTTTTACACCATCAATCCAATCATCATTTCTTGCTATTCTGGATTCGTCTACCTTGATGTATTCCAAATCAACATCAAGGTTCTTAACTACAAAATTTTCAACATCCTCTTTAAATATATTATCATATTTCTCAGCCTCTTTTCTTCTGTCCTCTTTCATTTGATCGAAGGCCGCGAAATCTAATGGATACTCAGATTTCTCTTGGTTTCTTTTCAATCGCTGTGCGTTTTCCAAAATCAATTGAAACGAAGGATTATCCTTAACCCTGTTCTCACTGTTCATTACTATACTACTCACTTCTGTTAAAGGAAACACGTCTTGAGAATACTCTACCGCAGAAATTTCAGACCATTCCAATGCATTTTTATAATCTTTCTCACCAGTCTCAATAAAATGATAATTGTCAGGAAGAATGATGTCTGGAATAACACCTTTTAATTGTGTCGACCCACCATTAATCCTATAGAATTTTTGCATTGTTATCTTAAGATTCCCTAATGGCTTTATTTCGTCATATTCCCTATACGCCCTATCGAGATCAATAAATCTTTGGACAGTTCCTTTTCCGAAAGTAGAGTTGGATCCTACAATAATTGCTCTTTGATAATCTTGTAATGCGGCAGCAAGAATTTCTGATGCTGAAGCGCTAAATTGATTTACCATTACTACCAAAGGCCCTGTATAGTGAACTTCAGAATCTTCATCATCATACACATATGCCTCTTTATTTCTTGGTTTAACCTGCACTACTGGACCATCTTTAATAAACAGACCTGTCATGTCAATTACATCTTTTAACGACCCTCCACCATTGCTTCGTAAATCCAGGATTATACCATTTACATTTTTATCCTTTAATTTTTCAATTTCAATTTTGACATCCTTTGCACAACTATTGCCGTCATCTTTTTCAAAAGTGCTATAGAACTTTGGCAATCTTATGTAACCTATATTTTCCATTTCACCTGGAATATCTAAAATTAAAGATCTCGCAAATGCCTCATCTATGATGACTTCATCTCTTTCAATCTCAATATCTCTTATGGTTCCATCTGCTTTCCTTACAGTTAGGATAACTGTGGTTCCTTTATCTCCTCTTATCAATTGAACAACATCATCCAGTCTCATACCAACGACATTCACTGCATCTTCTCCCTTTTGTGTGACTGAAGAAATCAAGTCATCAACTTCAAGGTCTTTTCCTTTCCAAGCAGGACCTCCAGGAACAATCGATACAACTCTTGTCATTTCATTGTCTGTTGAAAGTCTTGCACCGATACCTTCAAGTTTGCCTCCCATCTGAATATCAAAATCATCTTTTGATTTAGGATTCAAATAATCCGAATGCGGATCATACAAATGCGTAATGGCATTCATATAGCGTTCAAACTTATCTGACCTCCTGCCTTTATCTATGTTGTCAAACCAGTTTTTATAAGACTTCTTAATATCTTTTATCACCTCTTCTTTTAATTCCTCTTCTGTCTTTATCTGCAGTTCATTCTTTTCACTATTTGCATTTGATTCTTCGATCTTGGAATTTTGATTTTCGATCTTGGAATCCAATCGACCATTAAAATCATATTTGATTATTTTTTTCCAAAACAGCGCAAGTTCTTCTTCATTTTTTGGATAGTCTCGTTTATCAGAATCCATTTGAATAGTGTAACTACTTACCTCCTCCAAATCACTCTCTATGATTTCATTGAAAATGGATTTGGCTCTTGTTACAGCATTATCAATTAACTTTTCTGATGCATCAAAAAACACAAAAGATCTGTTGCTTATCTGATCATCCAGATCATATCTATATCGTGATAATTCATCAATCTCAGTTTGGATTAAATAACGCTTACCTGGATCTATCATATCCAAGTAAGAATCAAAAACTTTAACAGAAAAATCATCATTTAACGTTAATGGACTCAAATGCAAAGCATCTAAATAATTCAGAACTGCATTAAGAATTAATCTTTCCTTTGCTGGGTTTACACCTGGATTTACAGCACTTATAAATAACCCACATGACACAATTGTCACCATTAATAATCCCTTCATTTTCATATAAATTCTTTTTTCTGAATATTAAAAAAATCCAATTCCTAATTTAACTACTATCCTATACTGATAATTTTTATTTCTACTCTTTGATTTTTCTTCCTTCCTTCAATTGTTCCATTTGAAGCAATTGGCCTTCTTTTCCCATAGCCCTTATAGGTCAGTCTGCTTCTATCGATACCTTTTTTAATCAGATAATCGGCAACAGCTTTGGCTCTTGCTTCAGACAATGAATTACAATAATCGTGCGAAGGTATATTGTTGGTATGTCCGCCAATTTCCACATAGATGTCTTTATTTTGTTCCAAAAATTCATATAACTCATTAAGAACCTGGAAAGATTCGACACCGATGGCCGTAGTATCTGCATCAAAATACAACTTATCTATTCTAATATTCTGACCTTTTCTCAATTTATGTCTTTCAAGGGTTAGAATTTTATCTTTTGGTGTTTCATAAACAATAGTATCAATTACAATTTCATTTCTTCCCCGATTAAATACTTTCTGCTCTCTTTTTTTTGCCTTATGTGCCGGCATCACTACCGTAGTTTTTTCAGGTTTCGTTCTTTCTTCTGCCGCATATAATTCTACGTTTTCGTCACAATCTACTAATTCAAAATCCGAAGCACCATCTATCAATATGTGCCCATTATAAGGAAATAAAACTGGTGTTTTATAAAACGCTTCAATTCTGATATATCGGTATGTAGACCTAGGTTCAATCTTAAAGCTATACTCTTTCCATTCTACATGATCGATCGGTGGAGACTCCAGCAGTAGTTCTGATTCTCCGCATAAACCTTCCCCTCCCCATACTCTGAATACTGTAGGCTTGGTAAAATTCTTGTTTACTTCTTTATTGGCAACCTGACTGATATAAGTTTCAGATCTGGATAGATATACACTAAAAGTATAACACTTTCCCTCCTGTAGTGGCATAGCCAATCTTTGAGAAAGAGCTTCATAGGTTTCAGACTCTCTTACCACCATTCCAAGGTATGTTCTGCCTTGAATAGATCCCTGTGTATTATGCCAAAATGCAGTATCTCTGTTAACACCCTGATGTATGTCAGGAGGGCTTTCATCAGGAAATTCAATTCGACCACAATCAAACCACCCTTTAATAGGGTCATAGAAATCTCGCCTTCCAAAATGAGGCCTGTCTTCGAATCCCCCATTTATAATTATTACATCTTGGGCATCCAAAGTTGGGATTAAGGAAATTAAAAACATTAATGTTAATAAGTTGAACTTCATGTTAAACACCAATTGTTTGATATATTAAATAATGTAAAACTTATGATAAATGTTTCATTTAAACAGGTATTATAGAAAAATTAACGGATTCAATCTACCAAATGTAATTTTAAGTCTGCTTCATCCAACATTTTAGTAGATATGAACGTCTTAAAATATAAAATAGAATACATTATGAATAGACAAGTCGCATTAACAATAGCAGCATTTTTTATCTTATCAATGAACTCATGCAGCAAAAGTGATGATTGTACAGAAGTTCAAATAAATGAAGTTTTTGAGTTCCAACAATCTGATCTCATCTGCTTGGACAGCAATACCGAAATTGAAATAAAAAGTATCAATGACCAAAGATGCCCTTGCAATGTTCAATGCGTTTGGGAAGGAGAATTTATTTTTGAGCTAATCATAAAAAAGAATCAAGAAGAAGAAATTTATCTTTTGCATCAAAAATTAGAAAATGACTTGCCAATGATTGAAGCTTTGAATTTTAATAATATTGAATTATTATCTCAAGACAGCTGTAATGATCCAGTACCAATTAATGAAATGAAATTTGAAATGTCAATTTCTAGATAGAAGATTTTAGTTTCTTTTTCAGTTCAAATAATTCATCTCTGTATTGTGCGGCCGTCATAAAATCTAGTTCTTTAGCAGCTTTTTTCATCTTCCTCTCTGTCTGATCAATCAGCTTTTCTACCTGATCTTTGTTCATGTAATTAATTACAGGATCTGCAGCAAGGTTGGAATGATCAGGCTCTATATAAGCTTTTGTATGACCGACTCTTATATCAAGGATAGACTTTTGTGTTAATATCTCTTCTTTAGATTTCGAAATTGTTGTTGGCGTAATGCCATATTGTTCATTATAGGCCATTTGAACAGCCCTTCTTCTATTAGTCTCATTAATGGTTTCCTGCATTGAGTTAGTAGTTTTATCTGCATAAAAGATTACCATACCATTAGAATTTCTGGCCGCCCTTCCAGATGTTTGCGTCAGTGATCTATGGTTTCTCAAAAAGCCTTCCTTGTCAGCATCAATAATTGCAACTAAAGATACTTCAGGTAAGTCAAGCCCTTCCCTCAATAAATTCACACCAACAAGAACATCAAAAACACCTAATCTAAGATCTCTGATTATTTCTACTCTGTCCAGTGTATCAACTTCTGAATGGATATATCTCACTTTTATACTCAATTTATCCAAATACTTGGTTAGCTCCTCAGCCATCCTCTTTGTCAAAGTAGTGACAAGAACCCTTTCATCAATTTTTATACGCTTTGTAATTTCATTAAGTAAATCGTCAATCTGATTAAGACTTGACCTTACTTCAATGGGAGGATCAAGTAGTCCTGTTGGTCTTACGATTTGTTCAACTACAACACCTTCTGTTTCTTCTAACTCATAATTTCCAGGAGTAGCACTTACATAAATAACCTGATTAATGATCTTCTCAAACTCTGGAAAATCCAATGGCCGGTTATCAATCGCTGATGGCAATCGAAAACCAAAATTTACAAGATTAAGTTTCCGCGCTCTGTCCCCTCCCCACATTCCTCTTACTTGAGGTAAAGTAACATGACTTTCGTCTATTACCATCAGGTAATCCTGAGGAAAATAATCTATTAGGCAAAAAGGTCTTGTTCCCGGGTCACGTCCATCAAAAAATCTTGAGTAATTTTCGATTCCATTGCAATACCCCAGTTCACGCATCATTTCAATATCAAATGTTGTCCTTTCTCTTATTCTCTTTGCTTCAACATATCTGCCTTCACTTTCAAAGAATTTCTCATGAGCATTAAGCTCGTCTTCAATCTCATTTATAATACTATTGAATCTGTCCTTAGGTGCAACATATAAATTAGCAGGAAATATAGCAGCATGATCTAATGAACCGATTCTTTTTCCCGTTTCTATTTCCAAGGATTCTAAAGTTTCTATTTCATCACCAAAAAAAGTAACTCTATAACCATAATCTAAATAGGGCAAATGGATATCTACAGTATCTCCTTTTACTCTGAATGTACCCCTTTTAAAATCAGCAACGGTCCTTGAATATAATCCATCCACTAATCTGTGTAGAAATTGGTTTCTTCCTAATTTCTGTCCCTTCTCTAGTCGTATGATACTTGATTTATAATCTTCTGGATTACCCATACCAAAAATGCAAGAAACCGAAGCTACTATAATAACATCCCTTCTTCCAGAAAGCAATGAAGAAGTTGCTCTCAACCTTAATTTGTCAACTTGCTCGTTGATTTGAAGGTCTTTTTCAATATAGGTATCACTGTGAGATAGATAAGCTTCAGGTTGATAATAATCATAATAGGAAACAAAATATTCTACTGCATTCTCTGGAAAAAATTCCTGCAACTCACTGTAAAGTTGCGCAGTCAATGTTTTATTATGAGTAAGAACCAGAGTAGGTTTATTTACACTATTGATAACATTGGCAATCGTAAATGTTTTACCCGATCCTGTAACGCCTAGCAAAACTTGTGATCTATCGTCGTTTTCTAATCCAGATACAAGTTGTGAAATCGCATCAGGTTGATCGCCTGTGGGTTCATATTTTGAGGTAAGCTTAAAAGACATACAAAATATAAGCTATGATGAAGAAAAAAGTTTACAATCTAATCATTTTATAAAACTGTGACAAGTCTCCGGTATACTAGATTTCCGACTAATTAATAATAAGCATTCCCATAATACCAACTTGCCGATTGAATTTTTATATCTTAATTGCTCTAAGACTAGAACAATATGAACATCAATAATGTCACATTAGTAGCTTTTCTGTTTTTAAGCTTTGTCACAACAATAACAGCACAATTTGATGCACACTATTGGACGCATCAATATGGCGCAAAAGGACTATTGCTGAATGGAGCAGTCATAGCATCTTCAGACGACGAGACCAATATCTTTTATAATCCAGGAGCATTAGGCCTTGATAACAACCTTGGTTTTGCCTTTTCCTTTTTATCTCCCACTTATGCTAGTTTAATGGCAAATAATTTTTTAGTAGATAAAAGTCAATTGACAGACTCTGGTTTTAATTTTTCACCTGGATTCTTAGCTATTAGACTAAAGCCTTTTAAATCAAAAAAAATTACGCTTGCCCTAGCTTCCTTTGAGCGTTTTAAAAGTAATATTCAGTTCAAAGACAGAATTACTGGACCAATAAATCAAACCGGTTTATTCTTGCTTCGAGCAGATATAAACTTTAGTAGAAAAATTTCTGAAGATTGGTTTGCGATGGGTCTAGCTTACAACATTACCAAAAACCTTGGCATAGGCATAAGTCAATACTCAACGTGGCATAGTCAGAATCTTGACTTTTTTTTAAAAAAAGAAGTACTGCTTAATTCATCTCCTCAAACCATCACAGCATCCTGGAGAAACGAAGTCAATTATTCCATATCTACATATAGTGGGTTCATTTCGAAAATCGGTATTTCTTATTGCAGCGAAAACTTTAATATAGGTGCTACTTATACTTCTCCTACTTACGGTATTCTTAGGTCCAGTGTAAACTATTCTTTGGATGACCAAAGGATTAACCCTAATGAAGAACTTGTAAGTGTAGTCTCGAATCGTAATGATATTGAACTAGAGAATTATAAAACACCAGCCTCTATTGGATTTGGTTTGGAGATCCATGCAGAAAAGCTTTGTTATTCAGCTTCTGCTGAATATTTCTTTGGCATCCAAGAATATGTCATGTTTCGCGATATAGATGATCCATTTGATGGCTATTCACAAGTGATTTCAGAGACTGAAATTAATTTGATCACTGGTAATCAAAGTGTTTTAAACTTTGCTTTTGGGCTTCAATATGAAGCCAATCCAAAAT
Source organism: Saprospiraceae bacterium (assembly GCA_029262995.1). GTDB lineage: Bacteria > Bacteroidota > Bacteroidia > Chitinophagales > Saprospiraceae > RFSX01. Next base: position 19,842 of record JAJCYH010000009.1, read on the forward strand.
TAACATGGGTTGGAGGATTTCGGACAGATTATAATGAGAATACCAGTCTCCTAATAAATAACTCTGCTCAATATCTGGGCTTGACACCAAATGTTTTTCATATTTCCGGAGGAGGAATGTTTCGAAGAGGGAACAATACTTTTTCTATTGGAATGGACTTCGGATATGGTCGTCGGGAAGGAGGAACGCAATTAGCCAATTTTGATAATGTGAATATCGATAACCTCTATACCTTTTCTGGAAAGGATAATGTCAACAATCAGTTTTTTTCAGTAATGCTTTTCCTCACCTATGATTTTATTTTTAAAAATTATAATCAACAAGAAAACAAATAAGACGTTACTTTTTCTATGAATCTGAATTACAAACAGTATGGTGAGGGAGAACCAGTAATCATTCTTCATGGCCTTCTAGGTATGTTGGACAATTGGCACAGCTTTGCAAAAAGTCTATCCCAAAATTATTGGGTCATCTCCGTGGACCAGAGAAATCATGGCAAGTCTTTCCACTCAGAAGATTTTAATTACAAGCTATTAAGCAAAGATCTTTTAGCTTTATTAAAGCATCTTGATATTAATAAATGTCATCAAATAGGTCATTCGATGGGCGGTAAAACAGTTATGCAATTTGTTAAGGATCACCCACAAATGGTTGCCAAAGCTGTTGTTGTTGATATTGCACCAAGAACATACACGGGGAATCACAATGAAATTTTTAATGCTCTACTAAATATTGACCTGAGACAACCGAGCTCTAGAAAAGAAGTCCAAGAAGAATTAATGAATGAACTAGGCGAAATGTCTATCGTTTTATTTCTAATGAAAAATTTGAATAGACACACTGATGGAAGCTATTCCTGGAAAGCCAATATTCCAGCTTTGTATAATAATTATCAAAACATTATTAATGGAATTGAAATAACTAAACCAGTTAAGAATGAAGTCTTGTTTGTTAAAGGAGGAAACTCAAAGTATATCTCAAACAAGGACTCAGATGATATATCTAAAATGTTTTTGCATTCCAATCTGATCACCATAGAAAATGCAGGCCATTGGGTGCACGCTGAAAAAGCTGACGAACTATTAACAGTCATTAATGAATTTCTCGCTGACTAAATATTACTGCAACCCCGCGCTTACAATATTTAACACTAATTTCGTTTAGACTATATAAACACGAAAGATGATATTTAAAAAAATAGCCCTTGTCCTGATAGTATTGATTGGCATTTCAGCTGTCAATGTGAATCATGATAAACTTTATGAAATTTCAAAAAACATAGAAATTTTTATCAAAGTTTATAAAGAACTGAATGCCAACTATGTTGATGATCTTGATCCTAATCAATTGATGAAAGTTGGAATCGATGCAATGGTAGGTTCATTGGATCCATACACCAATTACATTTCAGAAGCCCAAGTAGCCAGTTATCGTATTAATACGGAAGGCAAATATGAAGGGATAGGCGCAATCGTCGAAAAAATAGATGACTATGTTACTATAGTGGAACCCTATGAAGATAGCCCCGTATTAGAAGCTGGAATAAAGGCTGGAGATCAAATTATTGCTATCGAAGGACAATCAACAAAATATAAGACCAAAGATGAGGTTACTGCCTATTATAGAGGCGTGCCGGGTACAACTGTAAGATTAAGAATAAGAGATATTCGTGGTAATGAACGAGATGTAGAATTAAAAAGGTCCGAAGTAAATATTCCAAATGTCCCTTATTCCGGTTTCGTAGATGATGATATTGCCTATGTGTCTTTATCAACATTTACCTTTGATGCAAGTAAGAATATTAAAAAAGCTTTGCGAAAGCTTAAAAATGATAATCCTAATATAGAAGGTGTTATTCTTGACCTTAGAGAAAATGGAGGAGGGTTATTAAAAGAAGCCATCCAGGTATCCAACCTTTTTATTCCTCGTGATAAGGAAGTTGTAAGTGTCAAATCAAAGGTCAGAGAAAGAGATGAAACATACAGAACACTTGCAGATGCCTTTGATACAGATGTTCCTCTAGTTGTACTCATCAATAAAAACTCTGCGTCTGCTTCAGAAATTGTTTCGGGCGTCATTCAAGATTACGATCGAGGAATACTTATGGGACAAAGAAGTTACGGTAAGGGTCTAGTTCAAAATACAAAAGAAGTGGGTTACAATTCGAGAGTCAAATTGACAACTTCAAAATATTATATTCCAAGTGGAAGATGTATTCAAAGCGTACAATATGAAAATGGTGAGCCAGTAGATATTCCAGATGATAAAAGATCACAATTCAAAACATCTAAGGGAAGAACAGTTCTGGACGGAGGAGGTGTTACTCCTGATGTTATCTTGGAAATAAACAAAGGATCAGAGTTACTTCAGGCATTGAAAAAACAACATCTGATATTCAAATTCGCTAATGAATATGAAACCAAACTAGACACGAGCCTAAGAAATGAAGTGGTTATCTTTACTGATTATGAAGGTTTTAGACAGTTTGTAGCAAAGAGCGGTTTTAATTATGAAACCAGTGTCCAAAAGCATTTGAAAAAAGCAAAAATTGAATTGCTTGAGAAAAAAAATACAAGCATTGCTGAGAAGGTTGAAAAAATCAATAAGCAAATTGAGCAATCTAAAACTTCAGACTGGATAAATTATCAAAATGAAATCACAAACGCTATCGAAATTGAATTGGCTACACGTCTAAATTTTCAGACAGGCAAGGTATTTCAGAGGCTGAAAAATGATTCTGAAATTGATGCAGCTGTAGAATTACTCAAAAACAATAGTAGATACAGTCAATTGCTTAATGCCACAAACTAATCAAGCATTTAGATTGGAAAACACTTACTTACTCTGCATTGAAACTTCTGCTAGAGAATGCTCAATTGCATTATCTGATAAAGCTACCCTGATTTCTTATAAGCAATCAGAGGGTATTTGGAAACATAGCAAAGAAATCACTCTACACATCGAATCCGTTTTAAAAGGTGCAGGTGTAGGTTTTGATGAATTATCAGCAATAGCAGTAAGTGAAGGACCTGGTTCATACACAGGGTTGAGGGTTGGCGTTTCTGCCGCCAAAGCCATAAGCTACGCTAAAAGCATTCCTTTGATCGGGATTTCTACATTGAAAATTATTGCTAATGAATTCAAGTCAGGGATTGACAATGGGGATTATATCATTGCTACTATAGATGCACGACGTGATGAAATCTTCTATCAAATCTTTAATCATCACCTCGAAGTAGAACAAAATCCAACCAATCATATTCTCACCACTGATAGTTTTAGTGGGTTAAAAGATAAAAAATGCATCATTTGTGGAGATGCAGCAATAAAAACTTCTGATTTCTTGAAAAATAAAAACTTTCAGTACAAATCTTCTTTCCCCTCTGCCAAACATATGTTAGATCTGGCTTACACCAAATTCAGATCTTCTGCCTTTGCTGATACGGCATATTTTAGTCCTTTCTACCTAAAATCACCCAATATCACTAAATCAAAAAAGACTATACTATAGCAACTATTTTACACATCTAAAAGTTATATTGGTATAAATCATTGATTATCAGACGATATTAATAAGACTATGTTGCTTTGTATTGAGTTTGGTACAGTTTTGGTAATAATGCTAATCGTATTAAATCAACTTTATTAAAACTTACCTATGAGAAATAAGAAGAACGAAACTGTTACCCTAAAAAAAGGTGCTAGTGACATACAGTTGGATTATGCGGACTTAAGAAAAGCAGTGCTTGTCTTAAGAGCTGTAAATCATAAACTAAGGCAACGAATCATCGATTTACTGGAAAACAGCCAAACTATGACTGTTACTGATATTTATATCAAATTAAGATTGGAACAATCAGTAGCTTCTCAACATTTAGCCATTTTACGAAGAGCTGGCGTGGTAATAACAGAAAGACAGGGTAAGTTTATCTACTATTCTTTAGACAAAGATAGATTAAATCAGATCTCCAAATTAGTGGAAGATTTGGCGGGGTAATATTTCTTAACAGGGTAATATTTCTTCGGAAAAAGTTGTTGGTTTACAGATTAACAACTTTTTGCATATATAGTAGTCTTGTTATTAGTTAATAACAATTTAAAAAAAATCGTAATATTTCTTTTTTTCTTCATCTTGTTTTTACATCTTTGTATCAAGGGTCTATAAATAATTTAAGAAAACTAAGTAAACTAATGAAGAAGACTAAGGTCAGGTTCGATCATCAGAAACTACAATATTCTACCATCTTGATGAAAGCTTTAGCACATCCTTTACGATTAAAAATCTTGGAATACATTGATAATCAAGGTGTTATAAATGTTAATCGCATCTATAGCACATTAAACATTGAGCAATCAGTAACTTCTCAACATTTGAGATTTTTAAGATTAGCTGGTGTGGTCAATGCGTCCAAAGAAGGAAAATTTGTGCACTATAACATCAATTATGATGTTCTTTCAAGAGCTGAAAGAGCGGTTAATAGGTTTTTAGGAAAATTAAAATAAATACTATTCCTACATTTCATTCATTTGAGATGCAGGTTCTGTTTTTACTTTCTTTGAGCTAACAAAATATGATCTGTGAAACAACAGAATCAAAGTAACACCTATAGATATTGCTGAATCTGCAAGATTAAAGACAGGTTTAAAAAATGCAAATCGATTACCTCCAATTATAGGTAGCCACTCTGGTAAATTAGTATCTATCAGTGGAAAGTAGAACATATCTACCACTGATCCTTGTAAAAATCCAGCATAGCCTCCCCCTTCCGGTAAAAATTCAGCTATTCCACAATGAAAGCACGAATCTGAAAACAATAGTCCATAAAACATACTATCTATAATATTTCCAATTGCACCTGCAATAATTAGTGCAAAACTGAGCTGCAAGCCAAATGACTCTTTTGACCTCATAAGAGTCCTAAGAAAGTAAATAAGGAATCCAACCATAATAATTCGGAAAATACTAAGCACATATTTACCGAACATTCCTCCAAAACTTAAGCCGAATGCCATTCCTTTATTTTCCACAAAGTGAATTCTAGCCCAATCCAAACCAAAGAGATTAAACCCGCCTCCTAAAGGATATGATGTTTTAATATAAAATTTAAGACATTGATCAGCTATCAATATCATAAGTACTAGCAGAAGTAAAAAAGTGGATCTTTTCAATAATCTGAAATTAAACTTTAGGTATTTGATTCTTCTTTGATTGAATGCTTAAAGTAGCATGAGGAACTGCTTTCAATCTTTCTTTAGAAATTAATTTGCCTGATTCCCGACATATTCCATAAACCTTGTTATGAATACGCATTTTAGCATTCTTTAAATGTTGAATAAGTTTAGTCGTTCTAGAAGCCATTTGTTGAAGTCGAGTGCTTTCAATTGTTCCCAATCCATCACCCAATTCTCTGATTTTTGTGCCATCATTCTCAGCCAATTCATTAATTTGATTTTGATAATATTCTAATTCATCCTCAGCTTTTGCAAGCTTACTATCAATTAATACCCCAAACTCTTTCAATTCCTCATCGGAATATCTTGTTTTCTCTTTCATAAACAATGTTTTTTGAATGAGTTAATTATTTGTTGTTTGACACAAAATGAATTTATATGTCTGATTAAATCCGCCCAAATATAATGGCTTTTAATACTTTTAAATACAAAATTTTGCTTAAAGCTTAATAATTTAAGACACTCTTGCTTTTGGCTGATTATTTGCATCTAATACAACACACTTTAAATATTATTCTCATGCGCACCAATTATACTCTAAAGACATATATCCTAGTCACTTTAATGAGTTTTTCACTTTTTTCATATGGTCAAAACAATGCAAATGACCTTATCGGTTCAACTCTACTCGAAAAATCCAAAGAAAATAAAACTGTTGATTGCCTAATTACTTTTTCTCAAAAAGCGAATTTGAGCACAGCTTCTTCATTCAAGAAGAAAATATCCAAAACAAAGTATGTCTATGACCAATTGAAAAAGACAAGTAATTTCAGCCAAAGGGAATTAATTAAATTCTTGGAAAAAGAGAAAATTGAGTTCAATAGCTTTTTAATAGTAAATGCTGTTTCAGCAAAACTAAATTTTGATCAAATAAAAAAAATCTGTTTGTTTTCTGGTATTAAGTCTATTGACTGGGATCCTGATATTAACTTAGAAACTATAAAGCAACATGCTCCAACAAAAAATAATGTCGACGCTGAATGGGGTATTCAAATGATTAATGCAGACAGCGTCTGGCAATTGGGCTATCAGGGCCAAAATGTAACAGTTGGAGGCCAGGATACTGGATACGACTGGCAACATCCTGTTTTAATACAAAAATATAAAGGATTTCAAGATAGCTTATCCAATCATAATTATAGCTGGCATGATGCCATCCATGAAATTAACCCGATGAATAATGATTCTACATTAGATCCATCTCATAATCCATGTGGAATTAACAGTCCATTCCCTTGCGATGATAACAATCACGGTACGCATACGATGGGCACAATGATAGGTTCAGATACAAGCAATCTTATTGGCGTTGCACCTTTATCAAAATGGATCGCATGTAGAAATATGGAAAGAGGAGCAGGTAAACCAAGCACTTACCTTGAATGCTTTGAATGGTTTCTCGCCCCTACCAATCTTCAAGATACAGAACCAAGACCCGAACTTGCTCCAGATGTTATCAACAATTCCTGGAGTTGTCCCGCAGATGAAGGATGCAATGAAAGCAATTGGGCTCTTATGAGAGAGGCTGTAACAAACCTAAAAGCAGCAGGAGTATTTGTAGTGGTATCCGCAGGAAATTCAGGAGGTAACGGATGTGGATCGGTTTCGCGAGCACCTGCTATTTTTAAAGAATCCTTTGTCGTAGGTTCAACCAGAAGTGACGATACCATTTCTGGATTCAGCAGTAGAGGGCCTGTAACCATCGATAGCAGCTTTATCCTTAAACCTGATGTTTCAGCACCAGGTCAGCAAGTAAGATCTTCTATCCGAAATGGAGGTTTTGCAGCTTTTAGTGGAACAAGTATGGCAGGACCACATGTTGCTGGTGTCGTAGCCCTTATCATTAGCGCGAATCCAGAACTACGAGGACAGGTAGAAATCATTGAGTCAATTCTCAAAGATTCAGCAGTACCTAAGACAGACTCTAGCGAATGTGTTCAGGTATCTTCTTCAGGCTTAAACATACCAAACCACATTTATGGCCACGGAAGGATTGATGCCCTTGCTGCCGTGCAAATAGCTATATCGTTATCTGATACAAAAGAGATCTCCCCCTATAATCCATGGTATATCTACCCAAACCCAAATAATGGAACATTTCAAATCCAGTTTACCAATCCCAATTTTGATGATCTTGAAGGGAGAGTTTATGACATCCATGGAAGAATGGTCTTTAACATAGATAATATAGACAAGATCATTAAACTGAATCATCTTCCTAATGGAATATATTACCTTCAGCTCAACTCTGGCGAACAATCACTAATACAAAAATTCATCCTCCAGAGATAAAGTGCTCAGGTACCATCAGCATTATCAACATAGGAATGCAATTATTCAAGGCATGTACAAAAATGCTATATTGAATGCCATTCCTTATTCTGATGTAAGCTAAATATAAGGCAAGAAAAAATTGAGGAAATACCAACAATGGAGTATAATACCATGGCATGGATCCATCAAAGTTAAATATATGAACATAAGCAAATAGGACTGCACTGAAATAAAAAAAGTAAGGAAAGTAATCTTCATAAACCCTGGTTAATAGGTCTGTTATTTCATCTTTACAAATAATATAAATTACAAGAACAGCGAGAGGGATGGAAATATACAAACTAATCATTTTGGAAAAACCGGCATAAGCTAAGAACAACAAAAGAACTGTCAGAAGTCCATAAACAAATATTGACGCTTTGTTTATATAATACCTAAATAATAGTTCCTCAATTATTGGTGCAACAATTACGGCAAGAATAAAAATGTAAAAAAAGTTGAATTGATCAAGCAGTTCATCAAATTTATGAGACTCTCCCTCAAAACCGATCATGCCAAACAATATAGCAGCAATGAACATTTCAATTATAAAAATGATAAAAAATAAACTTATCACTTTTATTAGCGGTAGCTTATCCTGATTTGAAAGATCAATTTCCGGATGAACTAGATACTTAACATAATCTTTTATGGTCTTTTCCAGGATTCACGCTTAAATATCAAATATACAGTTTATTGATTCGCTACAAAAAGCATGATCATGCATCTAGAATACACGAAAAACTACAATTTTATAAGTTTATTGGTTTAGTCCTGCAAAAAACAGATTTAATCTTTTATAATATAATCTGAATACACGAACTTAGCGCGATGCAAGAAATGAAGTTGACAGAATCCTATCTTAATGAACTAAACGATGTTCAGAAAGAAGCCGTAACTACCATTAATGGACCAGTAATGGTCATTGCTGGCCCTGGCTCCGGTAAAACAAGAGTACTTACCTATAGAATTGTCCATCTGCTTAAAAGCCAAATACCACCCTGGCAGATTTTGGCTTTAACCTTTACCAATAAGGCTGCCAGAGAAATGAAAGACAGAATTGAAAAACTTGTTGGGCAAGATGCTTACAAAGTTTGGGCCGGAACCTTTCACTCCATTTTCGCAAGAATACTTCGCGTAGAAGCACATAGGATAGGCTTTCCCAATGACTTTAGCATTTACGATACCGATGACTCAAAGAGTTTAATCAAGGAAATTATTAAATCGATGAACCTTGATCCTAAAGTTTACAATGTTGGTGCAATAAGATCAAGGATATCCTCTGCAAAAAGCAATCTAATTACTCCCAAGATGTACGTGGCCAACAACGAACTTATTGAGCAAGATAAGATGAATAGAAGGCCAATGACATACAAGATTTATGAAAAATATCTTGAAAGATGCCAAAGAGCCGGGGCAATGGATTTTGATGATCTTCTGTTACAAATGTTTAGATTGCTTTATCAAAATCCTGATAACATCAGAGAAAAATACCAGCAACAGTTCAAATATTTGATGGTAGATGAGTTTCAGGATACAAACTTCCTACAATACGAAATTCTAAAATTACTTTCAATTTATAATGGCAGCCAAAACAATATTTGTATCGTGGGTGATGATGCACAGAGTATCTATTCCTTCAGAGGTGCTACCATTGAAAATATCCTTCAGTTTGCAAATGACTTCCCAGAAGTTAAAACCTATAAACTTGAGCAAAACTACAGATCAACACAACATATCGTTCAAGCCGCAAATGATGTAATTACATTTAACAAAAAACAAATAAAGAAAGAAATATGGACCGATAGGTTATCAGGCAATAAAATAAAACTAATCAAAGGAATGTCAGATACGGAAGAAGGCCGTATGATTGCCAATGCTATTATCGAACAGAAAAATAGATACTCCCTTAGCAATAGCGAAATAGCCATACTCTATCGAACCAATGCGCAATCAAGAGTGTTTGAGGAACACCTAAGACGACAGAATATTGCCTACAGAATTTATGGTGGCCTCTCCTTCTATCAAAGAAAAGAGGTTAAAGATGTTTTGGCATATTTAAGACTTGCTGTAAATACCAAGGATGATGAAGCCCTTAAAAGAGTAATCAATTACCCTAAAAGAGGAATTGGACAAGGCACAACTAATAATCTGACCAAGCTTGCCGATGATAACGGAATTTCAATGTGGGAATGCCTTGCTCAAATCCAACTAAGCCCTAGAGCAAAAACATCAATGGGCAAGTTTGTTGGAATAATAAAAGAAATTCAGAAAAAAGCTGTTACAGAAGATGCTTATAAAACTGCTCTTTTAGCAGTAAAGAAAAGTGGAATCATTGATTTGTTCAAATCTGAAAATAGCTTGGAAGCTCAAAACCGTATCGAAAACATCAATGCTTTATTAGATGGTATTCAAGAGTTTGTAGAAGACGATGTTCTAGATGAAGGTGAAGATATCAATAAACAAGAAAGGTCATTGTCAAATTTCTTACAGACCATATCTCTTATGACCGATCAGGACAATGATAATGACCAAGTAGATACTCTTACCCTCCTTTCAGTACACTCCGCTAAAGGATTGGAATTCAAATCTGTTTTTGTTGTTGGCTTAGAAGAAAATCTCTTCCCTTCTTATATGTCTCTTTCATCTCCAGAACAATTGGATGAAGAACGACGACTTTTTTATGTGGCAATTACAAGAGCCGAAGAAATTCTCACATTGAGTTACGCCAATTCCAGATATCAATATGGACAAATGAAGTTTAACGACCCAAGTCGTTTCCTTGAAGAAATTTCTGATGACAACATAGAATCAAGTATAACCATCAAGAAAAAACCAGAGTTTGCTACCCCTAAAATTCTTGGGAAATTCAAACCCCTTTCTTCGAATCCAACAACGCCTCTAGCTGTCGGTGCTAATAATTTTCAAGCCAACCCAAGCAATGATATAAAGATTGGTCAGAATGTCTTGCATTTGAAATTTGGAAAAGGATTCGTAAAATCTATAGATGAAAGAAGAGTGGCTACAATAGTCTTTGAAAATATAGCCGAAAATCCCGAAAAAAGAATAATGTTAAATTATGCCAGACTTCAAATATTGCATGATTAGTCATTAAACGATATTCATAATATTTTCATGATTTTATCCAAAAAAGCTTAAATCATATTATTATTTTCCTTAATAGCTAGAAATCAAAGGCTTATTTTGATTAAAATATTCAAAAAACAAGCGAATAATCGTCACATATTTTTAATACAAAACAAAAATCAATTAATATTGCAACGAATTTTAAATGTATTGTTACATTATTTCTTTTATCCAGTAAAACAGTATAAAAAAACAAAAGTTATGAAATACAGTGTCTTATTATTATCTCTTCTATTTTTCGCTTCTTGTGCGACGAATAAAAAAGTAGAAGAAGCTCGTGCCGAAGTACAAGCTGAATTAGATATCGCAAACCAACAACTAGGTGATGCCGGCGAAACCATCAATGACTTAATGGCAGAAAAAGATAAACTTAAATCTGAATTAAGTACGTCTAAAACAACTATGAACTTAAGAGCTGAGCAAATGGAAGATCTAAGAGCTCAACTTGCAGATGTAAAGTCTCAAAGAGACAAGCAACTTGATCAAGTAGGTGAGCTTACCGTCTTGTCTAAGTCTGCAAACGAAAACATCAAAGAAACTTTAAATCAGTTAGAATCTAGAGATGAATACATCAAGTTGTTACAAGCTGCTAAAAGCAAAGCCGATTCTATCAACCTTGCATTATCTGTTAATTTAAAGGGAGCTTTGGAAGATGGTATTGCTGATGAAGATATTGAAATTTCTGTTGACAAAACAGTAGTTTTCATTAATCTTTCAGATAAGATGTTATACTATAGCGGAAGCTCAAACTTAACTGCAAGAGCAAAAGAGGTTTTAGGAAAAATTGCTAAAATCATCGAAAACAGACCAGACCTAGAAGTTATGGTTGAAGGAAATACAGATAACGTACCTATTAAAACTGCTGCTATAGCTGACAACTGGGATTTAAGTGTTAAGAGAGCTACCAGTGTAGTTAGAACTATGATTAAAGATTACAATATCAATCCTAGTAGAATTATTGCTGCAGGTAGAGGAGAACACAATCCTGTTGCGAGCAATGATGATGCTGACGGAAGATCTAAAAACAGAAGAACAAGAATTATTATTCTTCCTAAATTAGGTCAATTCTACGATCTATTAGATCCAGCAACTGCATCTAAAAAGTAATCATTAGAAATAAAGAATAATTTAAAAGCCATGTGGATCAACCACATGGCTTTTTTTAATACATAAAAAAAAGAGGATGCTCCTTGCTGCATCCTCTTATAAATCTGTATTACCAGATTAATAATCTATCTTAAAGAATCAAATTTTACTTAAAAAATTATCCGGCCCATCAACTTTCGACGGGCCGGCTTAACCAACTAAATACAAATCATTCTTTTATTTCTTATCTATCCTTACAGGAATAGTGTATTTTCTAAAGTACTTTAAGTCACCTGCTTCCAATGTCTTATAGTTTAATCTCGATTTCAGTAAAGTGTCCAAATTTTTATTGCTCGTTGAAAGAACTATTATTTCTGATTTTTCATTCACCATGAAATCGATCAGGATAGTGCCTGATTCATTCATCTCAAAATCTACACCTTTCAATAGTTTATAAAATTGATCGTTAATTGCCTTTGGCTCCTTGTTAACGCCTGAACTTGCAATGGCAGAAATCGAAAAAAATCCAAGCATTACCATACTGATTAACCAAGATTTAGTAGTATTCATATCGATTAAATTTTGTGTGACTTATAAAATGTTGCGAATGTTATCTTTAAAACGAATTCTTGAAATGCAGAGTTACATCGAAAAGATAAATGCATTCATTTTAACGTCCAATGACTCAATAAATCATACTAATAAAATGGCTCATTACATTTTGTCAAAGGAACTTTATATGCTCTATGTAAAACTTAATAGATTAAAAGTTAGTGTTCCTTTACAAAGGAAAATCACTTCATAATTCTCAAATTATAAAGGGAATAGAATAATTAAAAGAAATGAATATTGCTTTATTAGCCTTTGATTTTACATTCAAATTCCAAATAAGCCTTTAGATGGCTAGTAAGATAAGCTTTGGCTTCAGAATCATCAACCAATTCCTCCAAGGGGTTTGTACCAGAATGCATTTCCTCAAAATTAGCTTCTTCCTCTCCAGATAAGTATTCTGTGGATTTAGCAAGACTCCAGGATCCATTCTTTTTCAAATAACGCATACCATTATAATGAAAACAAAACTGATTAAATCTATACTTGTCTAAAGTTTTACCCTGCTTATTGTACCAATAACTTTGAGATATTGGAATATTGTAAATGTTGTTGCTAAATATATCATGACCATTAAGGTCTTCGTAACCTGCTTTTTTTGCTATAGTATGAAACAAAAGACGAGAACTTGTTTTATGATCTATTGTCGAAGCGTTACGATTATCATTGTCTAGCCAAAAAATAGGCACTCTAGTACAGGCATCAGTCACATTTGAAAAATGATATACCCAATTTTGATCACCGAAATTTTCACCATGGTCCGAAGTAAAAACGACTAGATTGTCCTGATCTTCATGTATTGAACGCACAAACTCATCCAAGTCTTCACGAATCAATTCCCAACTCTTCCTCTGCCTTGATTTTATAGTTGAAAGCATTTTATCGTTTGGCAAAGAATTTTCCTTTGTCAAAAATGTCTGGTTAACAATATTAAAAAGACTCTTTATTTCTGATAACTTACCAAACAAGTTCGAACTCGAAAGCTTAAACTCCATATCAATATGATAAGGAAAATGTGTTTCCATCAGATTGATAAACACAAATGCACGTTCATTCTTTTTTTCATGATCCGACACAAGTGCCTTAGCATGATCAAAAATAATTTGATAATAAGACCTAAACCATACGCTTCCTGCTCGAAGATCAGCAGATAGTGAATCAGTTATAGCGTTGGTAGAAAATAATTTCTTCCGAATTCTTCGCTTACCTAACAATACCAATAACTGGGACATTTTCAAACCCTTTTGCTCTGCAAGATCCCATGTTTTAATAACCTTATCAAAGCCTTTATCCAAACCAAAAATTTCTGTTGTAGCTACATTAGATGTGATTTGATACGTTTTATACCCTTGACTCTTCAATACTTGAGCAAGCGTCAATGCATTGTCATTTAAGGCTCTTGTCTGAGTTGTAGCACCATGATCATGTGGCAATTGACCAGTGAACAAACTAGCAGTAGCTGGTAATGTCCAACAGGCAGCAGAACTAGCATTGGTCAACTGAGCAGAATGAGCTTCCATATACGGTACACCTGCATCACCATCCATATAAACAGAATCATACCTCAAGCTATCAGCTACGATAACAAAGATATGTCTTGGCTTTATGTTGGATGATTGAGACATTAATTTATACTGTTTGTTCCCGTTTTATACAAATATTTAATCGATTGCTAATATAAATTGATGGACGGATAAAATATCTGACAATTTTAAGGAATTTTTGGCTTTTATTCTGTTTTTGAATTTAGATGTAAAATATAAATGGTAGGTGATTTAATTTACAAACTCCCCCTCCCTTCTACACATATAACAAACTCCCCTTTTACTTGTTGCTTGGATTTTAACATATTAATCACATCATGAACTGTTCCTCTGATATTTTCCTCATATAATTTAGAAATTTCCCTACCACAACAAGCTAGTCGTTCTCCTCCTCCTAACTCTAGAATTTGCTCTAGGGTTTTAATAACCCTATAGGGAGATTCATATAAAATAAAAGTGACCTCAAGATCAAGTAATCTCTTAATCCTAGTCTGTCTACCTTTCTTGTTGGGGAGGAATCCCTCAAAGTAAAATTTATCACAAGGCAAACCGCTCATAACCAAGGCAGGGATAATTGCAGAAGGCCCAGGTAAACAACTTAACTCAATTTCATTTTCAATGGCACTTCTTACCAACAAAAACCCAGGATCAGAAATACCAGGTGTACCCGCATCACTAACCAAGGCAATATTAAGACCTTCCTTTAATAGCTGAATTATTGAAGCAAGTTTTTTATGCTCATTGTGTATATGATATGAATCCATGGGTTTTTGAATGCCGTAATGCTTCAAAAGATGACCCGTAGTTCTGGTATCTTCAGCTAAAATCTTATCTACAGATTTAAGTGTATTAACAGCTCTGATCGTAATATCCTCCAAATTTCCAATTGGAGTAGGAATTAAATACAACATATCTCGAAAATAAGCCTAAAGTCTAAATATTAAAGTTGTTTTTTTGTCAATCAAGACAAATCGCAATGGATATGTAGTCTGATCATCACATTTTTAGTATTAAATGTATCTTAATATTAATAAAAATGGACTTTATCCTAAGTTAGGTTCGTTCAAGAACATATCTTGGTATCGTTTTCATTAACAATTGAAACTATTGACTTGATGCAGAGAAAAGGTTTATTTTTGAGTTTATTTATCATAATGATTGGTACATTTTTATCAGCACAACCTGATAATGATGATTGTATTGGTGCAATAAATATTCCTTCTGTCAATAATTATTGCTCTGGTGATGCAGCGTTTACAAATCAAGATGCAACTCCTGATGCTACTTTCATGGATTTTTGTTTTGTCAATTATCAAAATGGTGTTTGGTTTTCATTTACCCCGACCGAACCGGCCATAATTGTAAGGCTATTTAGTGGAGGTAGCTTTGGAACTTTGGAAGACCCTAAAATGGCCTTGTTCACTGGTACATGTAATAACCTAACGTACATAGATTGTTCTCCAGGAAGGGCCAGATTAGAAGATGAATTCACGGTTTCAGGATTAACTATTGGACAGAGATACTATTTATTTGTTGAGTCAGGTGTCGGTATTGAAGGTAGTTTTCGTTTGTGTATAAATGATTTTATTGCACCTCCTTCACCACAATCAGACTGTCCCGAAGGCGTTATTCTTTGTGACAAATCACCTTTTCAAGTTGAAAGTTTAACGACAGCTGGAAATAACCCTAATGAGCTGAATGCATTCCCAAACTCTTGTCTTAGTACTGAATTTAATTCTTCATGGTATAAATGGACATGTGATCAATCAGGAACTTTAAACTTTGTCCTTACACCCAATAATTATGTTCCTGGCTTAGAATCCGATGATATTGATTTTGCAATATTCGAATTGCCTAATGGAATAGATGATTGTGTCAATAAAACCATGCTTAGATGCATGGCTTCAGGTGCAAATGGATCAGGCGGAGTTACTGACCCTTTCTCAACCTGGCAGCAATGCAATGGACCTACTGGATTGTCATCGACTGATACAGACGTCAGTGAAAATCCTGGATGTCAATTTGGTAACAATAATTTTGCTGACGAAATCATCATGGAAGCAGGCAAATCCTATGCTCTAGTCGTAATGAACTTCTCAAGATCTGGACTTGGATTCTCTATTGATTTTGGTGGAACTGGAACTTTCCTTGGACCAGTACCTGACTTTGACCTCTTTGCAATAGATGCTTTTGAATGTGACAAAAGAATAGAAATTACAAACTCTTCAGAATCACTTGCTGATCCAATTATTAATTATGCTTGGAATTTTGGCTTAGGAGCTGCACCTCAAATTGGTGCCGGCTCAGGACCACATACTATAATATATGAATCCTTTGGCCCTAAATCAATTGCCTTAACCGTTGAAACCGCCATGGGATGTATAGTAACAAAAATACTGGATGTAGAGGTGGCAGCCTGTTGCGCAGATACTTCCACTTTAGATATTATTGCCTCCTCTATTGATATTTCGTGCTTCGGAGAAGATGATGGAATCATTAATGTAAACGGTATTTCCGGGGCTCCTAACTATAATTTTAGTCTCAATGGCGGAGAGTTTATTCCCAATATCCTATATAATGGACTTGAACCCGGAACATACGACCTTACAGTCCAGGATATAAAAGGTTGTGAAGTATCTACTACAGTGATCATAGAAGAACCTATTCCTATCTTGCCAAATGCTGGAGCCGATATTACTATAAATCTTGGCTACTCTGGTCAACTAAGTGCTGTTTATTCTCCTATTAATCCAGGTGACATAATCGAATGGTCACCACCTGATGGATTAAGTTGCACAGACTGTCTGAATCCCGAGGTGATCTCTCCAGGTACAACTACTTATACTTTTACTGTTACAGATTCTAATGGTTGCTTTAAAGAGGATGTAGTTACCGTAAACACAGAAATTATTAGAGAACTCTATTTCCCAAATGTAATTACCCCAACTACCCAAGACGCAAATAGCGTTTTTACCATTGGACTGGGACCTCAAGCCGAAGCAATTGAAGAGTTATGTATCTTTGATCGTTGGGGAAATTTGATTTTTATTTGTGAAAATATTGACCCAAATGAACCTGGCATTGGATGGGACGGCCGGTTCGGCAAATGCCGTGACCTTAGTTTTTCTAATTATGTAGACCCTGGTGTTTATGTCTGGACTGCAAAGATAAGATTTATTGACGATGAAGTAATCACTTATGCAGATGACGTTACAGTTCTTAAGTAAGTATTTAAAGATAGCAATCATCCTAATGCTTGCATTCCATTTCTTAGCTTGCGCAAATGATGCAAGTGAATTAAAATCAGTACTGCCAGGCAAAGATGTCAAAGTTGAAATAGCCAAGGATGTCATTATTCTTTATAGCGATTCTGCAAAAGTAAAAGTAAGAATCACAAGTCCAACATTAAAACGATATGAACTAAGAGGAGAAAATTTTGATGAATTTCCAGATGGTCTCCTAGTAGAATTTTTAGACGACAATAAAAATGTCAAAAGCTGGCTTAAGGCTGATTACGCTGTAAGAAAAGACAAGGACAATAAAATATATGTTCAAGACAATGTCAATCTCTACAATAAAAGAAATGATCAATTGCTCACCGATGAGTTGATTTGGGACGAACAAAATGAAGAATTGTATACAAGCAAACCAGTAAAAATTGCACAACCATCTATTGGAGATACAAGCTTCGGTTTTGGATTTAGAGCAGATCAAGAATTCACAAGATTCGAAATCCAACGAAAATTTTCAGCAATTAAAAATATAGAAGAACTTACAAAATCTTTAGACAAGAAAACCAAGCCCAAATAAATTCCAATTCGTTAAAAAAATATTAAGCCCAAACGTTGGTGTAACATCTAATGCACCACATCCATCATAGCATCAAGACAGGTGAGCTTAGCAAATCGCCACATCTAATAATTCAAACTTGAATGCTATGAAATTATTCCTTTACTCCATTCTCATAATAAGCCTTATCTCAAGTTGCAAATCTGTAAACAAACTTGTAGAAAATGGCCAATACGATGAAGCCATAGTTGTAGCGACAAGAAAACTTGCCGGTAAAAAGAAAAAGAAAACAGATCATATTATTGCTTTGGAGAAAGCTTTCGCAAAAATTACGGCCAATAATATGAATTATATTAAATCACTTGACGCAAATAATAATCCATTATTGTGGTCCAAAGTGATGGATGTCGCCTATAAAATAGAAGCTAGACAAAACAAACTCAGGCCGTTCCTACCTTTGATAAGTAAAGATGGTTATGAAGCTAATTTTAAGTTCGTTAACACTCGTATTCTTATCAATAATACCAAAGATAATGCAGCAGCTTATCATTATAATCTAGCCAAAAAGTGGCTATCAGATGCTGAATATTTAAATGACAAAAAATTGGCACAAAAAGCTTTTTACGAATTTGAAAAATCTAATGATTTTCGTCCAGGATATAAAGATTCAAATCACCTACAGTCATTAAGCAGAGAGTTTGGCATCGTCAATGTTCTAGTCCAATTTAAACTCAATGAATACAACGGTATTGTAGAAGAAGTACTTTGGAATGAATGGTCAAAATTAAGTAGAAAAGAGCTTGATACTTACTGGAAGAGATTTCACATGGATGAAGACTCTCTTATACAGTATGATTATATTTCATTTCTTGACCTTAAGACACTAAATGTAAGTCCTGAAAAAGAAATCATCTCTCATCATAGAGACATCAAGAAAATTGTAGATGGTTGGGTTTACATGAAAAACAAAAATGGTGAAATACGAACTGATAGTTTAGGCAACAAACTCAAAAGAGATGTATACCGTAACATCAATGCACGAGTAACAGAAATAGTACGTGAAAAAAAAGCTTACTTAAGTTTGAACATAACAACAATTGATACTAAAACCAACAGGACTGAAAGCAACAAGATATTATACTCTGAAAGCAATTTTACCGACTATGCCTTGAGATTTATTGGTGATAAAAGAGCTCTGTGCAATCATGATATTAACCGCATCAAAGATTTCACACTGCCATTTCCAGATGACACTGAAATGATAATTACAGCAGGATTTAATATTGAAAACAAACTACTGCACCATTTGAAAAAGGCCATAACCTAAAACCAAAGCTCCCTTGTCAAATGTATAAGGGCGCTATTTTCATTATATCTATCTTAGCGATTAAAAAATGAAATTTATTTGGCTCTTAATTCTAACATTTTTTGCTTGTAATTCAAGTCAAGAAAAGGCTTCAAATGAAAAAACCCAGACCAATTCAGATCATTATCAAGTAGCATTCCTGATTATGGATGGCGTTTATAACACCGAATTAACTGCTCCTTATGATATTTTTCAACATACCATTTTCAGAGAAGGTATTAAACCTATGGACGTATTTACTATCGCCCAAAATATGGATATTGTTACCAGCTTCGAAGGACTTCGAATTTTACCAGATTACAGCTTTCAAAAACCACATCCACCTATTGATATTTTAGTTGTGCCCAGTGCAGAACATCACCTTGATACGGATCTACTAAATGACAAAATGATTAATTGGGTAAAGGAAGTTTCTGAGCAAGCCTTGTTTGTTACCTCTCATTGTGATGGAGCATTTGTTTTAGCAAAAGCTGGATTGCTTGACAACTATGCCTCTACAACCTTTCCGTCAGATATCGATACATATAAAGAAATGTTTCCTCAATTGAATGTGCTTGACAGTGTACTCTTTGTTCATGATCATAAGTTCATTACTTCGGTTGGAGGTGCTAAATCTTTTGAAGCTGCCTTATACCTGTGTCAACACTTATATGGTAAAGAGATAGCCAAATCTTTGGCTGGAGGTCTTGTAATAGATTGGGATCTTGATAAACTAAAGTATCATGTAGTTCAAGAAGACAAGTAATTAAAAACGGAGGTCTTCCACAATCACTCCTGGATAATCCTTTGGATTAAATCCAAATGAACTTGGAGGAATCATTACATTTTTCTTATGATCAAAAAGATTCATCGTAAACCTGCTACCATCTTTAGAAAATAACTTGAATTGTTTGACTTTATTCCCTTGATCAATAATGGTCAGTCTAATTTTCGAGTACTCAGATTGCCTATTAAGTGACTTGCATTCTATTAATGTGACAGCTTTACCCTCCTCATATGTCTTTTGGCTAATTGCAAATACATAATCTTTTGATTTATATAAATTGAATACCTTATTCGGTGACATATACTCACCTTCCTCACCAAAATCCGCATCATTAATCTGTACCTCATTTTTATCTTTAAGATAAAGCCACACCGTTAAATCATCTGAAATTATAAGTTTGTCATCAATGTCCAATTCAAATTTATCACCAACTTGCAATAATTTACCCTTTTGCTTTTGAGGTGCTTCACCAGGAAATTCTACTACGATCCCAAACTCTATAAGGTGGCTATTATAGGAGTCATAATCGGATTGTATCGCCTCAAGAATTACCAAAGCTTCCTTGTCAGAAGTTTCAATTGCAGTATCCTGAGATTGTGCTAGCAATACCAGGGGCACAAACTGTAATAAGTAGAAAAGTATCTTCATGACTCTATGACGTTAAGTGTATACAAAAGTATATTTTGAAACTATTAAAAACCTTTAAAGTCATGTTAAAGACTAATGTTTTCTCAGAAGAAATTCAGCATGGGTTGGAAAACTTGCTGACCCAAAGTGACTGTAACAACCACCAGATAACAGAAATGGATTGGCATACTTGATGTAATCTTCTAACATTTTCCCAAAGTGATCAAAATTGATGTTCCTAGAACTTCGCTTTGGAAAATATACAATATGCTGTATGCTCCCATCAGCATTCCAGAAAATATTAACCCAAATTTTTACACCTCTAATATCAAAATTATTATTGTTTGAAAAACTTTCAATGTCATTTAATACCTCTAACCAATGCATATATGCAGTATCCATTGACTGTCCTGAGATTTGAAACAAAGCTAAATCACAATCAGAAACCAACTCTTCGTATTTTTTACCATATTCACCAACCGTAAATACAGTTGGCATGGTATCCAGCTCTACATCATGAAAAGCCATTACATGAGAACATTGATAAAAGAGGATAATTAAGAAAATTAATTTTTGCATAAGACAATCTTATTGAAATAGCACGAAAACAGTGGTCTTTGCTTTTGGCTAGTTTGTACAAAAAAAAGGCAATGTTTAATCAAATGCTATTTATTTAGCATATATTTTGCACTAATTATCAAGAGTTTCAAAAAAATATAGAAATGATTATAGATCTCATCGCTGGTATTCTAATCTCCTTTGGATTATATCAAGGTTTTACAAGCGGATTAATAAAAACTGTGTTTGCAACTATTTCTATTATAGTAGCCATCGTTGGAGCTTTAAAACTTTCACCAATTCTGATCAAATTCTTACAGAATAACATTGACTTTAACCCAGCAGTCCTATTCGTGTTAGGGTTTGTTGTTACTTTTATATTGATCATAATAACGATCCGCTATATCGGAAACAAACTTGAAAGACTTTTTGAAAAATTAAATATCAATGCAATAAACAAACTGGCAGGAGCAATTTTACTTGGCTTATTCTATGCAATACTATTAAGTTATTCGATTCATTTTATGAATTCCATGTCCTTGATTTCTGATAATCAAAAAAGTAAATCATTTACTTATCCTGTTCTAAAACCTTTACCTGCAGCTACGCAAAATGTTGGAAGACAATTAAAACCGGTATTTAGTGAATTCTGGGATGTATTTATTAATACCCTTGATGAAATAAAATTAAGAGCAGAGAAGAAATAATACAAATAGATTATTTGCCTCTGATATGATCGATGTAATGCATCAATTCTATTTCTGTTGTGAATAAGACCTCTCTTGGCTTACTACCATTGGATTCACCAACAATACCTAATGCTTCCATTTGATCCATAATCCTTCCAGCCCTGTTGTACCCTAGTTGTATTTTTCGCTGAATCATCGATGTCGATCCATGCTGCATTGAAACCACCAATCTAGCAGCTTCTTCAAACATAGGATCAAGATCTGACCATTTTAGATTACTGTCTCCCATTTCTCCATTTTCATCTGCAACATCAGGTAGGTGAAACGGCTCAACAAATCCTTTTTGCTCACTGATATGATTGATCGCTGCTTCAACTTCAGGTGTATCTACAAATGCACACTGAAGTCTCACGATATCACTTCCTACAGACAACAACATATCACCTTTTCCTATTAACTGCTCGGCTCCCTTAGAGTCTAGGATAGTCCTTGAATCAATTTGTGAAGTCACCTTGTATGCAATTCTAGCTGGGAAATTTGCCTTGATCATTCCTGTGATAATTTTCACAGATGGTCTTTGCGTAGCAATAATTAAGTGAATGCCTATCGCTCGTGCCAATTGTGCCAACCTTGCAATAGGTAATTCTATTTCTTTACCTGCGGTCATAATCAAGTCAGCAAACTCATCTATTACCAATACAATAAATGGTAGGAACCTGTGTCCATCTTTAGGACTAATCTTACGGTTTACAAACTTTTCGTTGTATTCTTTAATATTTCTAGCCCTTGCTTTTTTCAGCAAATCATAACGATCATCCATCTCAACAGTTAATGATATCAAGGTTTTGATCGCCTTTTTAGTATCTGTAATTATCGTTTCTTCCTCATTTGGCAAAAAGCCTAAAAAATGTTTGTCAAGATAACTATATGGAAACAACTCGACTTTTTTCGGGTCAATCATTACCAATTTAACCTGAGAAGGGTGCTTTTTATATAGAATCGACATCAATATAGTATTGATACCAACCGACTTTCCTTGTCCAGTTGCACCTGCTATCAAAAGGTGTGGCATTTTGGCCAGATCTGCTACAAAAACTTCATTTGAAATCGTTTTACCCAATACTATAGGTAAATCCATTTTCGCCTGTTGAAATTTTTCAGACATTACAACTTCCTTAAAAGAAACTATTTGCTTGCTTTTGTTTGGTACTTCAATACCTACCGTTCCTTTTCCTGGAATAGGCGCAATGATCCTGATGCCAAGAGCACTCAAACTAAGTGCAATATCATCTTCGAGTTTTTTAATCGATGAAATTTTAACCCCTGGAGCTGGAACGATTTCATATAATGTCACGGTAGGTCCAATCGTAGCTCTAATTTTATTGATCTTAATATTATAATTAAGAAGAGTCTTGATAATCTGATTCTTATTTTCTTCTAATTCTTCTCTGTTAATTGAAGGCTTCTGATCTGCATAATCTTCCAGATGTTCAAATCCAGGAGTTGTATATCTAGATAATTCCTTAACCGGGTCATAGGGCTCAAAATCATCGATATTATTTTCTTCGACATATAGCTTGTCACTATCCATATCCGGTCCTATGGTCCTTTTAGGTACAATAGGACTAGGAACACTTGGTTGCGCTACAATTTCCTCCAATTCAAGTTCCAATTCTGGTTCATCATTATCGCTTTTCTTTGAAGCTTTAGATTTAGATGACGACTTTGAAGAACCATCACTGTCAAAAGAATCGGGAAGTCCAAAATCAAGTGAATGAAAATCCTCTAGACTTCCCTCTTCTTCAAAGTCCGCTTTTGGGCTGGCCCCATTTATATCATCAAATAATTTTTTCCTTTTCTTTCCTTTTTCTTTTGTTAATGTCTCCGCTTTGCTTGCAAAAAACTCAGTTATACCAGAAACAAAATCCAATTTCGGTAAAGAATAGTTACCCATATCAGTAGCTACTCTCAATGCCTCAAATTGCATCATAGGATTGATGATCCAAACAAAAGATGCCATAATTAGGAGCAGCATTAATAGTACTACCCCAATCTGACCTAAAAAACTTGCTAAATAAGAATACATAGAATATCCCATCAATCCTCCCCAACTGAATTCAGAACTTCTGAATAGAAATTCTAAAATGAGAGATAAAAAGCCCATAATTAAGATGCTTTTTACCATTTGATGAAAAAATACAGAAAATCCAGATTTTGTTACCAAACATAATCCCAATCTTACCAAAAGAAAGATTACAACAAATGAGCTTAATCCATATCCCCAATAGAAAAACAAATGCGATGTATATGCTCCCAATCGGCCTAACCAGTTCTCTACAGAGACAGAACCATCAAATAATAAATTAGAGGATAGCCTTAAAACCTTGTCCTGGTCCGCTTGCCACGTAAATAAATAGGACACAAATGCTATCGCAAAATATGCAGCCATGAAAAAACATAGTATGCCTAAAATTTTTGCGATGCGTTCATCGTTGAAATTTAATTGTGAACGAGCTACCTTCTTGTTAGCTTTTGCTCTCTTCTTTGCCATCGGGAATTCGGTATTGAGATTAACAATTTACATGGCGAAGATAGACGTATATTTCATATTAAAAAAATTTATCAATTATTTTTTACTGTTAATCTGTTATTTATACATTATAAAATATCATAATATATAAAATTCATTTTTGGTAGCCTTAACTATTCATTTAATTTTGCGCAAACAATAATTTGTATGAACAACAAGAATATTTTAATAGCTGGTGCAGGTGGAATTGGTCAGGCCTCAGCAGTAATTTTAGCAGATTATAAAGATTTAGATTGCCATATTTTCATTGGAGACAGAATTTCATCTATCGCAATGGATTTTGCTAATGCAATAAATGATAAATGTGGTAAAACGGTTTGCACAGGATTCGCATTCCCAGAGGACGGTCTTTCTGATGACTTAATTGAAATATTAAATCAAGCAGATATCATTTTAGATTGCCTGCCAGGCAGTCAAGCACCTCGATTGGCTAAATATGCAGATGACTACAAATGTCATTATGCAAATTTGACTGAATATGTAAAAGAAACCAACCTGGTCACTGATATTGCCAAAGAATCAGATTCCGGCTTCATCTTACAAACTGGATTAGCACCAGGATATATTAATATTCTTGCATTATACCTATTCAACAGCTTTACAAATAAATATAATGTCGACCAAGTCGATATTGTCGATATGAAAGTTGGAGCACTCTCCAAACATGCTCAGGAACCATCCTTTTATGCATTTACTTGGAGCCCGATAGGTGTGGCTACAGAATACATTAAAGAGGCATTGGTTGTAGAAAACTTTGAAACCAAAAAAATTCCTTCACTTTCTTCTACAGAAACCATTTTAATTAACGGTATTGCCTATGAAGATGATTATACATCTGGAGGTGCGGCAGACTTGCCCGTTGCTTTAGCAGGAAAAACCAAAAACCTCAGATATAAAACATTGCGTTATCCAGGTCATTTCAAATGGGCCAAATCGGTAATTGATCAAACGCCACAAAATATTGATCCTGTAGAACACCTTAATGAAACTATGCTAAACTTAATTCCTAGCGTTGAACAAGATGTTGTAGTTGTGTTTGCCGCTGTAAAAGGAAAGGACAGCAATGGCGTTCTAAGACAAATGGAAAAAAGCATTCACATATACCCATCAACCATAATGGGATACAAGTTGAGAGCAATTCAAACCGCAACCGCTGGACCTTTATGTCAAGCGGCATTAATGCTATTGGAAGGCAAACTAAAAGGTCCTGTTTTTCAAAGTGATATGAATGGCGAAGAATTCCTCAATGGACCCATTGTTAGCAGCATATTTGGCAAGATTTAATTATAACCTTGTCCATTTATATACAACATACAAAGGCATGGATTAAGAATTTTGTTATTAAGCTAAATCTATGCCCATTTGCTTCAAGCGTTTTTGAAGAAGGAAAAATCTTGTTTACCTTGGAAGAACAAGAAGATGTCATATCACAATTAATAGCTTTTTGGAACACTGTACAGTTACTAAAAAACCATAATCTCCAGACCACTGCAATTATAATTTATCCAAACGGGCCAACCGATTTTCAAAGTTTTCTTGATCTATTTGATAAAGCTGAAAAGCTTTTGACTGAGACTTCTTTGTCAGAGGATTATCAACTTGCAGGCTTTCACCCCGATTACGAATTTGCTGACTCTATGCCGAGCGACCCTGCTGATTATACCAATAGATCACCCTACCCTTCCATCCATATACTAAATGTAGGTGAAGTTGAATCTGCAATATTATCGCACCCTAACATTACATCGGTCCCCAAACAAAATCAAAAAACGCTCAGGAAGCTTGGGATCGATGAAATAAAAAAATTAATAGCCAATACTGTACTTTAGTATAATTTGCAGGCAATATTAGAAACAAATAAAATGAAGCTATAACTCTACCTCTCTTTTTATATAAAAATCCTGCTCTTCAACGCTATTAACTCTCTTATAATCCAACCTCTCGACCACAGATGTATCTGGACCACTATGACACCAGGCTATAAATGTCTCCACTTGATCTTTTTTACCACTTACAGAAATTAATACCGAACCATCATCTTCGTTTTTTACCCATCCTAATAAACCAAGCTCATTGGCTTTCAACTTGGTGAAATACCTGAATCCGACACCTTGCACTTTACCATATACCCGAATCCTGTATGATGCCAATTCCTTCATTCTTTCATGTGCTTTTGAATTATGGCCTCAGCAGCTTCACTGATCATTTCAAAAACTTTTTGAAATCCTCCATCATAATAGGGGTCAGGAATAGCCATGTTTTGATCCGGATAGGCAAAATTCATCAATAATTCAAGCTTTTCATTTTGCAAAGAATTCTTCGCCATAGAAAGAATATTGGAATAATTTGAACTGTCCATAGCAACAATCAAATCGAAACGGTCAAAGTCTTCCTCAACAAATAACCTAGATCGTTGATCCGTTATATCAATACCATTTTGACTTGCGATTTGTATAGACCTCGAATCTGGCAATTCACCCTGATGCCACCCACTTGTTCCTGCACTATCCACTTCCCAAGACAAATTATACTTCTTAAGTTTATCCTTCATTATTCCTTCTGCCAATGGCGATCTACAGATATTACCTAAGCAAACCATCAATATTTTCATTCGTAATACTTTAGACAACAAATTTCAAATCTAACTTATAACAATGTTCGATTAAAGATCTATATGAATCACTCTTTTCTAATACTGCTTTGTTTCCAAAAATAATGACATTTTCTTTAGCTCTCGTCAGCGCAACATTTAGCTTTCTGTCAATCCCCTCAGAAGATACATTACTAATAGAGTCCAATAAGTGAGCCTTACTTACCGCAAGTGAAATCACAATATGATCTCTAGATCCTCCTTGATATCGCTCAACAGTATCAACTGATACAATTTTTCTTAGTTCTGAGTCGAGCATCTCCGATATTAATGCAATCTGTGAACGGAATGGTGTAATCACTCCAAGAGAATTAGAATTTAATACTTGTCTATTATCCCTATAAATTTGCTGCCATTTCATTACAATACGAGCAACAAGATCTGCCTCCAATGCATTAGTTTTTCTGGTTACAGATTCTCCAATAGGAACATTAACAAATATCATTCTCTCCGCTATCAGAATACTGGATAACTCATCAAAACTTTGTAACTCCAATTCTTTATTTAATCTTTCAATTCCTGGTATCACCCTCAATGAAGATTCATAAAATGTTGGACTAATATAATTAAGAATGCTTTGGTGCATACGACCTTGTTCAAACAAACTAGCATATGCCCAATGCCATCGATTTTCATTGCATCGGTTGAATAGTCGCTCAAACAATGAATTGCTCAGATTCGTAAGTCCTGTACTCTCGCTTAAACTAATATCACTAACAAAACTCTCCTCACTTGATTGCCTAACAACTGCCGGTAACTGCTTGTGATCTCCAATTAAAATAAATTTATCAAACTGCCCTAACATGCCAACAATCATAGGCTCAAGAATTTGACTTGCCTCATCAATAATTACGATGTCAAAATTCTTAATCTTTGTTAATTCCTTCATCCCTTGATATGAAGACACAGTTGAAACAAATACTCTATTCTCAGAAATTAATTCTTGCAATCGCCTTCTTGATTTAACTTCTGATATTAAAATACTGAACAATTTATCTTGATATTTCTCCTTTGTAGAATATCTTGACCCTATCCTTATATAGGATTGCCCTATTGGCTCTTCAATGGATTCACATATTTCATCGACTGCTTTATTGGTATAGGCCAACAGCAAAATGTTAAAATTTGTATTATTAAAATAATAATCAACTAATGCATTAATCATTATACTTGTCTTGCCTGTACCTGGCGGACCCCATAATAAAAAATAATCCTTGGCACAAATTGCTTTATTAACGACCCCGAATTGAGCCTTAGTCAATCGATCATTCCTATAATATTCTCTATATTCACCACTATCAGGAGGGTCAATTGCTAATATCTTTCTACGATAAGCTATTCTACTAGAAATAAAATCATATAAGCCATGATATTGCTTTAAAAAACTACTGTCAAGGCTATCCTCTTCAATATGCCAGAATTCAAAAGACTTAAATAACTCATCATTTTTTTGTCTTGCTCGTAAACGTAATACTAAAAGTTCATCATCAATCTCAATAATTGTGCATTTATATATTTGATGATGCATTGCAGAATTATACTTTCCATCTTCAGGATACAAGACAGCAATATCTCCAATTCTAAATCTGCTTAACTTCGAAGATTTATTTGAAAATTGCATTACGATAATTGGGTCATGATCTCCAGCCTTATTTTCCTTTATCCTCAGGTAAGAAAGAATTCTGTAATTTTCAATTTTCTCATTTAGATTGTTCAACCACAATGCGGCCAATCCATTGTCTGAATTAATCCCATGCTTACCTGTTTTTGACAATACATATTCTCTATTTATGAATCCCAAAAATAGTATATAGTAGGAACGTTCAATCCCGCTGAGTCTCTCATAAAAATAGCTAAAATATTTTGCATCCCTCGAAAGAAAATTAAACCCAGATGGTATCTTATCCGGTTGCAAGAAACACATTAATTTATGAATCAATTGCTCATCACCAGAAGATAAAACTTGCTCCATTAGAATAATATCATTTCTCACATGCAAGGCATGTAATTGTTTTGCTCTTATTCTAGGAGCATATCTCAAACTCTTTGTTTCCAATGCAGAATATAGAATATAATTGTTTGACTTAATCACAGATTCATGCACAGACTCAATCAATAGGTCATACATTAAGGTTTGTACATAATGGTTCTCATTTAATCCATAGCCATTTGCTTTGAACAGCTTTCCACTTTTTAATTCTATAATATCTGATTGCCTCTTTGACTCATCAAAATGATACAGATCTAACCTTCCTTGTATTCCATATTCATTTGAATAAAAACTAGGCTCAAGTGAAACTTTCTCTTTGCTTATTTTCGTCTCCTGAAGTTCTGTACTAATTAGGTTTTTCAAATGCTCAAAATGAATTGAAATCTTTTGGATAAATTCCTTTAGTTCATTATCATTCATAATGGCAAATGAAATTGGAGATATCTTAAAAATCTCAGGTAATACTTGCTCAAAATGAAGCGTCTCATCATGAATCAACTCGTCAAGAAAATAATTAACAACATTACCCATCAACAAGTGTATATTTGAATCTGTCGGTAATAATTTCCGAGACAATGCAGATATTGCCAAAGCTCCCTCACTTTGAAAGCATTCTGAAATGGTTGTTACTCCAACCAGAAAATCTGGATTTAAAACAAATGCTGAAATTCTTCTTTCGTCTGATTCATTTCTAATATCCAACAAACTTAATGCTACTGGTAAGCCTATATGCTGTTCTATTTTTAAGAGTTGCTTGCAAAAATTAAGCTCACGCAAAACAACAGACTGTTCCAGATGGGATTCCTCTTCACTGCAATAATTTAATCTTAAAGCTTGGCCATCTAATGAATTGATTGAAGTCAGTATAATTCGACTGACTCTTTGGTAATCTCTTGATTTATAATCACCAGGTTCATTAGCTAGAAAATCATTTTTTTGATATTTCTCCGGTATAATTACTTCTTTGATTACGTTTAAGTTACGCCATAAAAGGTATATCCCGAAATTACATATCGACTCATAATCCTGAAATTCTTCTTTTTGCTTCTCACAAATTTTTCTAAAAGAATGATTTTGAAAATTAAGTCCAGGTGGAAAATTATAATGCGCTGTAGAAAATACCATTCGAGAAAACAAACTCGTAAAACTTATATTATTGAATTCTGTAATCAGTTCAAAAAACAATGAGAAAGAATAATAAATTTCTTGTATTAACTTTTCATCATAAAGCTTTCTTTCTGATAGAGCTTTTACTCCACCAACAAATGTGTCAATCCTATTTTGATCAATGTTTTCCAAATAAATTAATTAATCCAACATTTAGTAATGATTCAATATCTGATTAGGTATCAGTAATTTTTAAAAATATCAAATAAACAAATTATAATATATAAATTAGCTAGGACACAAATACTTAAGTTCATCTAACTGATTTATCAATTACAAAATGCAATCAAGATCGTATGATAGTGATTTCCAAGACCAACTCATCAAACGTGTTTCTGATTATTCTTCAATAATTTTCCAATTTGATCGACAAGCAATTCAAACCCTCATCACCGCCCAAATGAGTAATATAAATTTACGCCTCGACCCACAGTTTGAATCTAAGGCTGATTCTATTCAATTACAATCAATTGTGATTGAGCTTAATGAAATTTATTTTGAAAAAATTCTTAACTCAGACTTATTGCATATGAAAGATTTATTGAAGGTATTAAATCTTTCTACTAAAGCCATTCCTCTTTTTGATGGCAATGATCATTCTTCTTATTTGAAAGATCTTCAAACAGATACTTTGCCTGCTTATTTTCAACGCATTCTATACAAACTTGCACTCTTCTGTGTTTTGCATTTAAAATGCAAAAAAGATTAAACTATCAAACAATCATTATTAACAAAAAGCTAGATCTATTAAATGTGGGAACATACCTTATACTGTTTAAGTACTTGTTTTATTCTTACCTTTTATTGCTTCTATTGGGATTAATAAAACATCTCACTTCTTAAATTTAGAATTTTTATGCCTGTTAATGATACTTAGTCACAGCATGTATTGGTTTTTATAATGTATCTTAAATCATAAATTATTTTCCTTTAAAAAATAAGACCATTGAGAAGCTACATTAAGCGCAAATGTAAAATACTCTTGACTACCTTGCTTGTTTTGCTAGTCAATCATGGGCATGGACAAGTCTTAGGATTAGAGCTTTTGGATGGAAAAAAACAAGCAGAAATAAAATTTGAATACACTCAGGGATTTATCATTGTAAATGTAAAATTTCAACAAGCACTTCCTCTACGCTTTATTCTAGACACCGGAGCTGAACATGTAATCCTTTTTAAAAAGGAAATAGCTGACATTCTTGGTCTAGAATACGAAAACAAAATTAATCTGATGGGCTCAGATCTTGGAATGGAGTTCTATGCCTTTATTTCAAGAAATGTTTCATTGGGATTGAAAAATACACCAACCATTCAAAGAGATATTATTGTTCTCGAAGAAGACTTTCTTCATCTGGAAGAATTAACTGGTGAATCCATTCATGGTATCTTAGGAGGCAGGATCTTTAGAGGCTTGGTTATGGAGATAGACTATAAAAAATCTAAAGTGATACTTTATAATGCTTCCACGTTTAATATTAAAGATGATGGGTATACTAAATTTGACCTCCAGATTATAAAACACAAACCCTATATCAAAGCCGAAATTTCGCTTGACGCAAAAGAAACCATTGAATTGGACCTGTTGATAGATACCGGCGCAGCCTTGCCTTTTTTGGTTTTTCTCAATTCTCATGAGTCACTTCAATTACCAGAAAATTTTGTCAAAGGCAACCTTGGTAAAGGTCTAGGAGGTGATATTGAAGGCTATCTAAGTAAGGTCAATTTACTGAAATTGGCTAATGTCTTTGAGTTTAATAACGTTATAACCAGCTTTCAGCACATCGACCCAAATCTTGATCCTATTGTCTATGCCAATCGAAATGGCCTAATCGGTAACCCGATTCTAGAAAGATTCAAGATTTATATTGATTTTGTAGGAGCAAAAATATACTTGAAACCTAGAGCCAATTATAACAAAGCATTTGAGTATGACAAGAGTGGATTAATAATATATGCCTTTGGTCCAGAACTAAGTAATTTTTATGTAAAAGACGTAATTAAAGGCTCTCCTGCCTATGAATCAGGCATTAGGAAGGGCGATATGATAAAAAAAATAGGCATCTGGCCAGCGAGTTTTTTCTCTCTAAAACATATCTTAAAGAAGCTAAAATCTAAAGAAGGAAAAAAAATAACTATGTCACTGGAAAGAAATGGCGTAAAGTTTAAAACAAGTTTTAGATTAACAGATTTTTTAATGTCTAAAAAACTAAGGAAAACTGAAAAATAATTGCCTTCATTCTATTGTTAATCGAAGAAAATAAGCATATCTTTGCATTCCAAATTTTTTAAGCTAAATAAATATCATGTTCGCTATCGTAGAAATTGCTGGTAAACAAATGAAAGTTCAAGCTGACAAAGAATATTATGTCAACTTGCTTCAAGGTGCTGAAGGAGAAGCTGTTAGTTTCGACAATGTTTTGTTGACTGTAGATGACAAAAGCACTAAAATAGGCACACCTGGATTAAAGGGTGCTAAAGTAGATGCTACTATATTAGAGCATGTCAAAGGTGATAAAATAATCGTTTTCAAGAAGAAAAGAAGAAAAGGTTACAAAGTAAAGAATGGTCATAGACAACCATTTACTAAAATCAAGATCAACTCGATCGTAGCTTAATTTAAAACTAGAAATTATAATACAATGGCACATAAAAAAGGTGTAGGTAGTACGGATAATGGACGTGATAGTAAGAGTAAACGGTTAGGCGTAAAATTATTCGGTGGCCAAGAAGCAAGAGCTGGAAATATACTTGTTAGACAAAGAGGAACTAGGTTTCATCCTGGATTAAATGTTTATATGGGAAGAGATTTTACCCTTCATGCTCAAGTAGATGGTTTCGTTAAATTTAGAAAAAAGAAAGAAGGTAAGACATATGTAAATATTGTCCCATCCACTGATCAAATCGTTGCTGATAAAGCACCAGCTCCAAAAGCTGCTCCAAAAGCTGCCGCAAAACCAGAAGTTAAAGCTACTCCTAAGACAACTCCTAAAGCTGCCGCAAAACCAGAAGCTAAAGCTACCCCTAAGACTACCCCTAAGACTACCCCTAAGACAGATCCTAAGGCTGCCGAAAAACCAACTGCTAAAGCTACCCCTAAGACAACTCCTAAGGCTGCCGCAAAACCAACTGCCAAGGCTACACCTAAAGCGGCTACTAAACCTGCTGCAACTTCAAACAAAGGTGATGATCTAAGAAAAATAGAAGGCATTGGACCAAAAATCGCTGAGATTTTAAGCAATGCAGGTATTTCTACATTCGCAAACTTAGCTAAAACCAAAGTTTCTAAAGTTCAAGAGATCTTGACTGAAGCTGGTAGCAGATATGCAGGTAAAAATCCGTCAACTTGGCCAATGCAAGCAGATTTAGCAGCTCAAGGTAAGTGGGAAGACTTAAAGACACTACAAGATAAATTAGATGGTGGTATCCTTAAAGAGGACGATCCTTCCTAATAAGAATTAAACATAATAAGAATCGAAAGCGATCTCAATAATTTGTGGTCGCTTTTTTATATTAAGGAGATTGAAGATTCCTCAACCCAACCTTCTTCTTTATTCCTTAAACGTACTTTTACCCAATCATCTATCTTATCCAATACTTCTACATAAACACCCGCTTTTAAAGGTCTGACCTCATCTGACCTTTCGTCGGCACCACTGTATAAATATCCTTCTACCATTAATATTCCTTTTGTTCTATTATACTGATGATAATCCGATGTCTTACCTAAGGAATAAGACAATACAAATAAGAATAAAAAGAGGATCGAAAAAGAAACGACCTTCCTTTTATTCGGTCCATTCAAATTGCCATATAACCAAAAATACAAAGTGGTTATGGTCAAAAGTGAAAAAATAACCTGCAACAATAACCAAGAAAAAGAACTCACAGTTTGTGATAGTATATTCCAATACTTAATTGGCAAAAAGTCATCTATTTCAATTATATCTATTCCTGCAGCATTTCTAAATTCGTCCAATTTCGTTTTCACCATTTTATTATTAGGCTTCTCAAATTGAGCCTTTTGCATATATAAAATAGCCTTATCGTATTCTCCAATTGCATTATGAGAAACGGCCAGATTATAGAACAATTCAAATGAAGTCCATCCTTCGTCTAGAATGCGATTGTAAACTATAATAGCATTATTGTAATCCTGTGATCTATACAAATCATTGGCTTGAGTAAATTCAGAACTTGGCTCAAACTCCTGAGTCAAAGCCATGCTGTGAAAAACTATTAATAGCCCAATAATTCTGAATAAGCTCATTCCTTTTTCTTTATACTTTTTTCAGAATCATTCGATATTTTTTTTCGAATTACCTTTTCTACTGCTGATTCAAATTCATCCGCAGGCTCGGGCCTTTCACTGATTTCAGTTTTTGATCTAAAAACTTTTAACACATCCTTCCATACTCTAGGACGATTGGCTTCATGCCAAACGAAATTCTTCAGCTGAAATTGATCTTGTCTTGCCTTTTTCATCGGCGTCAATACTGACTCTGGCTCCGTATAGTATTTTACGTGTTTAAGTTCTTTAGCGGCAAAATAAAAAGTCATATGACTACAGATCGTATAGTTAGGCCCAACAAAAGCATTTTCATCATCTTTAATAAAATATATACTTTCAGAATTTCCTTTAACCACCATACGATCCAATTGATTACTATCAAGATAAGCATGTATATACCTGCCTTTAATCTGATTATAATACTCAGCACTTTCGTTAGAAATAATAAAAGCTTTATTTCTCGCTAGGATTTCTGAAATTTCATCATCCTTTATAACCAGTTGAATAGTGTCACCTGTAAATTGCGTGGTATCGGACCACACTATCGGTTGACCATAAAGATATATTGTTGAATCATTTTCAGAATAATACAAAGAGTCACATACCGCTTGTAAATCCGATTTATAAATTCTCACATTTCTGATGGCTTTCATGTAAGAGATACTGTCTTCCATTTTTACATTTATCAAAGTATCTGCACTGAAATAAATCGTATCCTCTTTAATTTTTTGTTTGATCAAAGGTCTTTGGCCATTATAGCTTACTGCTTTAAAATAACTGTCCTTCTTTTTATAGTAAAATAGCTCTCCCTCAATGCTTCTGTTATCAATAGTATCTAACCAAAAAGCTTCACCTCTTACCGTACCAAAATCAATAGAATCAATATAATTAATAGTATCACCCTTTAAGACTCCTTCATTCATATTAACCGTACTCCTGCCCTCTAGAAAAATATTCTTACTCTTTTGATGATAAATTATTTTGGGGCCTTCGATCAAACTGCCATCTCTTAAATAACTAGCATTACCTTCAAGAATCAACAACTTTTCTTTGTCATTTTGAGTGATTAATTCAGCCTTGGCTTCACTCAAACTATCTTTTATAAATGCATCTCCACTTAGTATCGTTACACTATCAATTCCAGAATAATACATATTCTCAGCCTTAGCAAATTGATCGCCACTAAAGTAAACCGGAAAATCTGAAAAATATGCTCTCTTATCAAGAAGGTCATAAAACCCATCCTTTGCATATATCCTCTTTTTATTTTGTTCAATAAAACTTGGTGCAATAAAGTATGCCCTATCAATGTCTGTATCATACATCAATGAATCGGTCTTCATCTTAAAGTCTCCATCTATAATAGTTACATCATCATAGAAGAACGCTAGGTTGGACTTTACGTTATAATTAGCTCTTAAGCTGCTTAGATTCATGGTACCCTTTACAAGTAGGCATGTATCATTAAAAATTGCATGCTTTGAATCCAAATTATAAATAAGTGATTCTGTAAATATTTGCTGTCCTCTCTTTTCTAACACAACACTCTCAAACATCTTTGCAATTTTATTATCTCCGTCATAGACCAAAGAATCAGAAAACATTTTGATCGAATCATTTTGGATGATTATAACATCACCAATAGCCGTCAATTGGTTCTTTTTGAGTACCGCTGAATCACAAAACATAAATATACTATCTTGAATCACCCGCACATTGCCTTGAAGATATTGAATGTGTTCCTTGTTTACTATCTTAGAGATTGACCTATCGGCATTCTCAATTATTACCTTTGATTTTTTTACAATTGTGTCCTGAGCAGATATGGCTTGAAGCCCTACCATGGTAATAATCAGACTATAAAATATTTTTAGTAAAGTTCTTTGCAAATTATTTCTATTAACCTTCTCTGTAATGAACACTTTTCCTAACCGTTTTTGGAGGCATTTTTGTTCCAAAATGCTGAACCCAATATTTGCCAAATTTAGATAATCCCATCTCTTTCATCCTTGGGTTCATAAGCATTCTGCAATGTGTTGGACTCTCAAGCCAATCAGTAAAAGCCTCATCGAAAGATTTTTGACCTTCTGCAAGGTTTTCTCCAGCATACATCCAATTATAACCCGCTTCATCCAAGCGCTGACCAATATCCATTCCCTCTTGAGATTTATGTGAAAAAAAATCATAGGACTCCATTTGCCTGGCATGTTGATAAGCTGTCTTTTCTAGTATAGTATTCCACTCTACAGGACCAACTGAATCCATATAAATCGATCCACATTGACAACCATTTAGCCTTAATCTGTTCATTTTCTCAACAATGTATTCCCGATCTATCTTGCTCTGGAAAATTGGAACATCAAAATGTATAATTAGTATACTTATAGCTATCAAAATTTTGATCATAATTACTTTTCTATTATAATAACTTGGTAATCTTATGTGATAGTATTCTCATCACTGAATACAACGCTGTCAGATATCCATTTCTTCTGGAAATTTATATGAAAAAATCGTCCAATAAAAGTAAACCAATAAACACCAACAATTGTATCATAATCTAATTTGTTCATTAATAACTGTATGAAGCTTTATCTTATTTCATTCAATATTTTATCATAAGATGCAGCGAACTGTCTTGAATATTGTAGAATGCGTAAATTTGAGTTTTGTTTTAAAATAATAGGTTTATGCCAATACGCATTTTGAAATTTCTATGCTTCTCAGTAATACTGTCAATATTAGCTTGCTCAGAAGAAAAAACAAGCAATAATCCCAAGATTAATGAAGACTCATTAATGGAATTACTTTCTTCAGATTCTACTGGAATCACTTTCAATAATATTGTTGAAGAAAGAATAGACAGATCCTACCTGACATTTAATCCATTATATAATGGTGGTGGCGTAGCTCTTGGTGACATTAATAATGACAACCTTTTAGATATATTATTCACGGGAAATGATGTGCAAGACAAGTTATATCTCAATAAAGGAAATTTTAAATTTGAGGATGTTAGTCAATCCTTAGGATTATTAGGTGACAAAGGATGGCACAATGGAGCTTCATTTGTTGACATAAACTGTGATGGATTATTAGATATTTATATCTGTAGAGGAGGAATTGAATCTGATGAAAATCTAAGAGAGAATTTGCTTTACATCAACGAAGGAAATTTACAATTCAGAGAAGAAGCCGAAAAGTTTGGTCTAAACGATAAAGGATATTCCTTTCATTCATCATTCTTTGATTTTGACAATGATGGTGACCTTGACGTGTACGTTATCAATCACCCAGATAGAAGTTTTCTAGATGCTCCAGCCTATAGAATGGGAGAACAAAATGCGTCTTGGTTTTGCAAAGATCACCTTTATAGGAATGATAATGGTCACTTTACTGACGTTTCAAAAGAATCTGGGATTTTTAATAATTATGGATTTGGGTTATCTGTCATAACAGCAGATCTTAATGATGATGGATTCCAAGATATTTTTGTTGGTAATGATTACAAACAAAGAGATTATATGTACATCAATAATGGAGATGGAAGTTTTACTGAATCTCTAAAGGATAAAACCATGCACATTTCATTATTTTCAATGGGTGCAGATTATGCGGATATAAATAATGATGGGCTTGAAGATCTGTTTGTTTCTGAAATGATGCCCGAAGATTATAAGAGGAGTAAAACCATGATGGCTGATATGTCCACAAAGAATTTTAATTCTATGGTCAGAAATGGTCTGTATTATCAATATATGCACAATGTTCTACAGCTCAATATGGGCAATGGAATGTATAGTGAAATTGCTCAATTAACTGGAATCTCAAAAACCGATTGGAGTTGGTCTTGTTTTCTTTCTGATTTTGATAACGATGGAATGAGAGATTTATTTGTTTCAAATGGATATAGAAGGGATGTCTATGACAGGGATTCTCAGAAAGACAGAGAACAATATTTTAAAGAGAACAATGGACAATTAAATGACTTGAATACTTTTTTAAGTCTTACACCTGTTACCAAAACGGAAAATTTTATTTTTAAAAATAAAGGAAATTTTAAATTTGAGAAAAAAATAAGCTCTTGGGGTTTTAATCAAAAGAGTTTTTCTAATGGCGCATCTGTTGGCGATCTTGATAATGATGGTGATTTAGATATAGTAGTAAATAATATAGAAGATCAGGCTTTTATTTATAGAAACAAGGCAGATAAACTAGATAATAACTATATAAAAATTAGATTATCTGGACCACAAAAAAATAAAAATGGTATCGGTGCTATAGCAAAAATCAAACACAATAATCAACAACAAATATTTCAACAAAAACTCACAAGGGGTTATTTAGCATCTTCGGATCCAATAATTCATTTTGGTATAGGTAAATCAGAAATTATTGATGAAATTGAAGTAATCTGGTCAGATAAAAGATCAACTGTGGTAAAAAATGTAAATGCCAACCAAGTCATTGATATAAACTATAAGGATCGAAATAAATTAACAGAAGAAAAAGCACAAATACCCTTCTTTAAAGATGTTACTGCAAACAAACTTGGCAATTTGGTTCATAAAGAAAATAATTTTGATGACTTCCGTTCTCAAGTATTGCTTCCGCATAAATTATCAAAACTTGGACCAGCATTATCAGTTGGTGATTTAAACAATGATGGTAAAGATGATTTTTACATAGGTGGAGCAAAAAAACAGGCAGCCAGAATCTATATCCAGACAATTGATGGGAAATTTAAACTTCAAAATAACATTGCCTTCTTCAATGATTCCAATTTTGAAGATGTGGCTTCGTGCTTGTTTGACATAGATTCAGATGGTGATCTTGACATCTATGTTGTTAGTGGTGATACCCAGGATAAAGCAAATTCTACGTCGTATTTGGATAGATTATATTTAAATGATGGAACTGCTAATTACACCAGAAGCATTAATCAACTTCCAAAAATATTAAGTTCAGGATCATGTGTCGAAAAATGTGATTTTGATAATGATGGTGATCTTGATCTTTTCGTAGGAGGAAGAATAATACCTGATCAATATCCCAAACCAGCTGACAGTCATTTATTAATGAATGATAACGGTACACTAATAGACGTAACAGAATCATACGCACCTTTTTTAAAAGAATTTGGAATGGTTAGTTCTGCAGTCTGGACAGACATCAATAAAGATGACTACATGGATCTGATTATTGTTGGAGAATGGATGCCTATCAAAGTATTAATAAACAAGAAATCAAAATTCGTAGACTCTTCCAACAAATACAAGCTCAAAAACACT
The DNA here is from genome assembly GCA_029262995.1 of Saprospiraceae bacterium. Lineage (GTDB taxonomy): Bacteria > Bacteroidota > Bacteroidia > Chitinophagales > Saprospiraceae > RFSX01. The sequence continues at coordinate 59,544 of JAJCYH010000009.1, forward strand.
AATGGTTGGTGGAATAAGATTATTGCTAAAGATTTAGACAATGATGGTGATGATGATTATATAGTCGGTAACCTTGGTTTAAATTATAAATTTAAAGCTTCCAAAGAAAAACCATTTCAGATTTATAGTTCAGATTTTGATAATAATGGATCTTATGACATTGTATTGGCAAAATATAATGGCAACGATCAAGTTCCTGTTAGAGGTAAACAATGTACCTCTGAACAGATGCCATTTGTTAATGAAAAATTTCCCAGCTATAATGCATTCGCTGATGCAACCCTTGGCCAAATTTTCGATTTGAATTCTAAGGAAGTATTACATTTAAGTGTAACACAATTTGCTAGTGTGATTCTTTGGAATAACGATAACAAGTTAAATCTAGAGGAACTACCAATTGAAGCTCAATTCTCAAGCACAAATGCAATATTAGTTGAAGACTTTGACAATGATAATAAACTAGAAGTTTTAATCGCAGGTAATATGTTTGACTCCGAAGTTGAAACAACCAGAGCGGACGCATCACTTGGCTTGTTAATGAAAGAATCCGAAAATAATTCTTTTGAGATTATCCCAAATACTAAAAGTGGGCTTTTCCTAAAATATAATGTCAGAAATATTTCGAACATCAATATTTCTGGTAAAAATCATGTTCTTGTGGCTTGCAACAATGATCAATTAAGGTGTTTGAGTTATTAAACATTTATCTGATAAAGTCATTAGTTGTTATTCTGACAAATAAAATTCTAATAATTTAACTTGATTTTATAATGATTATAGATATTGAGTAAAGTCAATTTAAAACATAAAAACTTTGAACACCTTGCCCATGTGCTTTTTGCTTTAAAAACAGCCTAATAGTCCAAGACTTGACAATTTACATTTCTGATCCTTAAACCTTATTCACTATTGAATGTTAACAATCTGTCAATATCATAAGAACATTTCTTTGTTGATTTAATTAACCAAATCTTTGTATCAAATACAAACTACATGTATAAGTTGGTCGTACTTGTTTTCGCAATACTTTTTTTAGGACTTTCGACTTCCTTCAGCCAAGCAATTCTTAATCAAAATAATGGCAAAATAAAATTTACTGGTACCGTTTTCGACGGTCAGTCAGGTAAAGGATTAGAATTCGCTACAGTTACTATACTAAATGCTCTTGATTCCACCATAGTAGACGGAACATTAAGTGAGGCTGGAGGTTTCTTCAGTTTAGAGACAAAAACCGGAGAATATCTAATTAAAATTGAGTTCATTTCATATGAAACAGTCTTATTAACACCGTTCTTAGGGGGTAAATCTGAAATTCATTTAGGAAGAATAACTTTAAATCCCGAAAGTAAAATATTAGAGGATATCGTCATTACTGCAGATAGATCAGAAACCGTTTTTGCCTTGGACAAAAGAGTTTTTACAGTTGGAAAAGATCTTGCAAATCGAGGAGGAACTGCTCAGGATATACTTGATAATGTACCCTCAGTTACTGTAGACATTGATGGTAACGTAAGCCTAAGAGGAAGTTCAGGTGTTAGAATATTAATAAATGGCAGACCTTCTGGTCTTGTAGGTCTAGGCAATGCCAATGGATTAAGAACCATTTCCGCTAATATGATTGAAAAAGTAGAAGTTATTACCAATCCTTCTGCAAGATATGAAGCTGAGGGCATGGCAGGAATAATCAATATAATCCTTAAAAAGGATGAAGGTCAAGGATTTAATGGCTCTTTTGATATTATTGGTGGATATCCAGCAAGGAGCGGTGCTTCTGCTAATGTGAACTATAGAAAGAACAATATAAACTGGTTTGCCAACTATGGATTAAATTACAATGAAAATCCAGGTGGAGGATTTACTATCCAAGATCAAGCATCAATAGATCCACTAACTGGACTAGACAAAAGACAGTTTACCTCTATAGATGGCAATCGCTTTAGAAAAAGTATATCTAATAGCTTAAGGTTTGGAGTAGATTACTTCTTTACAGAAAAAGACCAACTAACTGCCTCCTTTCTCTATAGGATATCTGATGATAATAATTCAAACACTATCATTTACAAAGATTACATTGGAGATACAGGAGATTTTGATTTTACGCCTCTATGGAAAAGAGATATCTCTTTTCTAAAATCTATTGATTCTAGATCCTTTGCCAGAGAACTAAATGACGAATTGTTGTACAGTCAAAGCACAAGGACAGATATTGAATTTGAAGATGAAAGAAATCAAGAATACAAAGTCAATTATAAAAAAGAGTTTTCATCAAGAGAACATACCTTAAACACTAGCATTCAATTCTTTGAAAAATCAGAAACCGAAGGATCAGACCTGTTAAGTTTGTTCGATGATTCTCTGCCAGGATCTGAAAACCCCCTTAAACAGTTTTCAAATAATTCTGAAGGTGAAAAAACATGGTTATTTCAATTAGACTACATACATCCCCTAGGAGAAGATCATAAATTCGAAGCAGGACTTAGAAGCTCTATAAGGCAAATAGACAATGATTATATTGTAGAAGAAGAGATCAATGGAGAACTAATACCACTTTCAGAATTCACGAATAACTTCATTTATAATGAAGACATTCAGGCAGCCTATGGAATTTATGGCAATACTTTAGGCAAGTTTAGCTATCAGTTTGGTGTTCGGGCGGAATACACCCTTATCAATACACGACTATTGTTGACCGAAGGAAACACAGATAACAAACGAGATTTTTTAAACTTATTTCCAAGTGGCTTTTTGAACTATAATTTTACTGAAGCCAACGCCATTCAAGCAAGTTATAGCAGACGAATAAACAGACCAGGATTTTGGTCATTGAATCCATTTTTTACATTTTCAGATAATCGAAATTTCTTCTCTGGAAACCCAAATGTCAATCCTGAGTTCACGGACTCATATGAGTTTGGACAAATAACTTATCAGGACGACTTTACATTTTCATCAAGCTTATTTTACAGACATACGAAATCTTCAATTCAGAGAATAACTGTAGCCAACAAAAATGATGTAACTACATTAAGGGTGCCAATTAATATAGGCACCATGGACGATTATGGTATTGATCTATCATCCTCCTATAGCGGTATTTCGTGGTTAAGAATCGATGGCAATTTTAATATATTCAAAAACAAACTAAGCTTGTCCCAGATAGAAACTCAACAGGCAGTATTTAATTATTATCAAGGTGCAAGAAACTTTAAAGGGACAGAACAAGAATTTAATGATATCTATACCTACCAATTAAATGAAACTGATAATGTGACATGGAATGGTAGGCTTACATTTCGAATAACTATTTTTGATTCGGACCTTCAATTGCGATCAAATTATAGGGCTGGTCAACAAACATCACAAGGACAGTCAGCTGGAATCGGTTCATTGGATATTGGATGGAGCAAGGATTTTCTAGAATCTAAAAACTTGACCTTAACTTTGAGTTTAAGGGATGTATTCAATAGCAGAAGAAGAGATGGCTTCACTTTGATTAACGACTTTTATAGACAGTCAGACTACCAATGGAGAAGCAGGGTAGCTTCTTTATCAGCAAGCTATAGAATCAATCAAAAGAAGAAAGGAGGTCCTCAGGGTAGTGGAGGTTTTGATGGAGGAGGAGGAGATTTCTAGTAACTTAAATTCGAACTTAATGTTGAAACCATATTATCTAAATGTTGGTCATAGTGCTTTCTTTGATATTGCATAACCCATCTTGGATGTGGTAATGCAATCACTTCTTCAAACCATCTATATTGATCATTTAACTTTTTCAGGATTTTGTAGTTTTTACCCTTCCCCAATGAATAGATTTTATCGCGATACAATGGAAAAGTCAATTGTTCTTCCATTTTCTTAACAATAAATTCTTTTAGTCCGTTGTACAATTCATCACTGTCATAGTAATTGTAATTCTTCTGATTTTTAACAAACCCCAATGGAGATATTGAGCTAACATAAAAGTTATTATAGAATATTCTAACGCCACCAAATCGTTTCATTAAATCGTACATCAAAATAGAAGACAATTCCTTTTTCTTTTCAAACGCATTTTCAAGCCCACATTCGTATTCTAAATGATAAGGATCTGTAAAGGGTATTCCAGTAATACCTGCGCCAAATCGACCTGGATTAATGCCACATAAAAAATACCGCTTTCTCCTATCTGTATAATACTTTTGATAAAACTGCTTCATACAATGGATTACTGTATCCTCGTTATACGGATATATTATTTTTATGCCTTCTGGCAAATCAAACTCTTGTGGCAGCCTACTATAAAAATTCAATATGCTTTGCGCAAAATTCATTGCAAGAAATTAACAAGATCCAAAATAAAGGAAGACCTGACTTTTAAGCAACACCAATATTACAAAAGCTTACATCAGTATAATATGCCCCAATAGATATTCAAATGCTTGAAAATCTATTGGGGCATTAATAACCATAATGACCGCTAATAGTGGAAAAAAATCTGTGGAATTTAATTAAAACCCAATCCTAATCCCTGCATTGCCAATAAACTTATTATTCTTAGAATCTTCGAATTGGTTACTTCCATGCAAATAATCAGATAAACCAAATTGATAGGCAAGGTCAACGAATAAAATGCCCAGATCAATTCCCGCTCCAAACTGACCACTAAATACAGCATTCTTGAAATTATCGCCCATTAGGTCCGAACTTGAAACATCATCAAGGTTTTTACTAACCTGAAAGGACAGATTTGGACCAGCAAATGCGCGTATTCCAATAGATGAAGTAACTGGTTTAAAGAGTGATATTCCAAACATAAGTGGAATATTTATACTGCTTAAATCCATATCTCCAGCATTTTTAATAGATAATTTATCGGTCTGAAAGTTTAGACCTGGTTGTATAAAAAAGGTTTTGCCAAATTGTATATCAGCACCAAATTGATAACCTAAATTACCCGAAATATCATCTGCTGAAATGGATGGTGCATTAAATCCTATCTGAGGTCTGATTGAAATCTGACTCATAAGACTTCCAACAAAAACTACAGACAATATTACTAAACAGAATTTCCTTTTCATGATTTAAATTTTTATGATTTATTAACAAAACGAAGCACTTTTTCAAATATTTAATTACACATAATTATTATAACGTTTAAAATACGGAATTCATTCAAATAATTATTATGAATTAAAAAAGGGCCTCCATATTATGGAGGCCCAGTGAGATTTCGGCTCGTAGTGGTCAATTCCTATTCAATAAGAATCATCTTTTTGATTGCTGAAAAATCTCCAGCATCTAATTGATAGTATAACACACCTGTGGCATTAATATCCTTTTCAGAGATAATAATCGATTGAGTGCCCTTATTAAATTCATCAGTATATGTCCATAAAACCCTTCCTGTTACATCCATTACAGATAATGTAGCAACAGTAGATTTTGGTATTTCAAAGCTAACAGTAGTGGAACCGTTAAATGGATTTGGTTTATTTTGGTAAAGCTTAAATGTTTGTTCAGTATTATTACGGCCGGTTAGTTTTATAGGAATAATATTAAGCTTTTTACCTAAATAAGCCTCTGACTCTAATAGGTCAGAATTGATATCAACAGATTCACTTAGAATTCCAGGTTCATCTGCTATAAATACAATTTTGACAATGTCAGAAACATTCTTGTTTTCTCGTGAATTCCATGAGAAATTGGTAATGTCCTTGGACATCCTAGCATAGTTAGTTTCAGAAACTTCAATATCTAGTCCTTGAATTGATATCAATTCCAAGCCATTAGTTTCTAGAGTAAATTGAAGTCCTGCTACACTATTTAATTGATCGGAATGTAATGATAGTTCTACCATTTCTCCCTTTTCATAAGCATAATCTTCAAAACTTAAGTCAATGCTTCCAACAGAATTGGATTCATTAGAATCACCAAGAACATTTGCAGAAGCAGAATCATTTACATCACCTACTTTAATTCCAATAAAATCTTCTTGCATCATGTTATTATTCAGGTTGTCAATGAATCTTATTTCTGGTATAGGCCATGGACTTACCGGATCAAGAATAGATGATTCATTTAAGAATCTCCAACTATCATTTTGAGGCAATTCATCATAGATGCCTAAAATCAGTTTACGTAATTCAAGTAAGTCAATAGTAGAAATACTTTCATCATTATTAACGTCTGCAGCAACCAATTTAAATGATGAATTCAACGATTCTAGTCCTAGAATATGCCTTTGGATTAATACTAAATCCAAAGTACTTACGCCATTTAAAGGATTATCATTATTAAATCCAAACAACTCATAATTCTTGTACATCTCATTATCATTAAACATGAAATGTCCTGAAGCATCTGTTAGTTTAGACGACTGTGATTCTACTTGTCCAGTCATCAATGAAACACTAACGTTCTCGAGAGGTTCTCCTGAAACATTTGATATCAACCCACCAATTTGTGCAACCGGCTTGTTACCCACATCCTGGCATGAGTTGTTATTGTCTATCAAGGTTAGGAATACAGTACAATAATCAAAATTGTCTTTCTCATCCCATACATATACATTCAGTGTTACAACTGAACCACCAGCAGCTATGATGTCATCACATGTAAATATTTTTGATGAACACTTAGTCAGTGGGTTATATGAAGGGTCATCTGTAGGCTTAATATTCGTAAAAGTAAATTTCAAATTTTCTTTCTCAGTACAGTTATCAAATGCACCTAAATCAAAATCACAAGCCCATAATTCTACTTGTCCATTTTCCATTAGTGCAGTACTCAAGTTAACACAGTAAGGCGTAGGGGGAATATTATCGATAACCATGAAGCTGCTAGTACAGCTGGTAAAGTTTCCACATCCGTCAGAAACTTTCCATGTTACCTTATGGTTAGACATAGATCCAAGAACTCCTTCAGGCAATATTATTGATACTTCGGCTCCGGATTTACTCGGAGGAATATAATAACCGCTTGAAAAAGGAGCAGTACTTGAAAAAGTATAATCTATGGTCCAATCACTGTTTAAATCGACTTGAACCGTCCATACAAGTCTGTTGCTCGAACAAAGACCAATATCTTCAGCTCTGTTGGTTAACACAATCGCATCTTGCTTGCAATTAGGTCCAACATTAAATACTTCATCAGTACATTCTAATAGTACAGGTGCCGTATCATCAACAATCTTAACGACTTGAACATTAGTCCAAATTCCATCACTGAATAAATCATCAGGATCATAAGTACACCAGTTGATAACGGTCCAATAGTTTAAAACCTTAAAACAAGCTCCTTCAGAAAAATAAAAAGTATCTCTTTCAACACTATATGCCATAAGGTCACAAGGACCAGCAATCCATGTTGGTTTTTCTATAAGATGATCAGCACATGTAACAACAGTATCTTGTGGGAAGTTAACCACGATAGGTCCTCCTACCAATTGCCCACTTAATCTGATTCTTTGATCACAAAAAATTTCAGGATATCCTTCTACATACCATCTTCTTGTAATAATACCTTCATTACAGCTTGTCAAGTCTCTATAAATGTCAGTATAAAATACAGCTACAGGTCCACAAGAGCCTACAGCCGTTGCTTGACCGACAAAAGATAAATCTCCAGAGTCTGCATCACAATCAATAACTTTGTCTGGTGGACAAATAATAGTCGGTCTGGATTTATCTTCTAATCGGATATTTGACCATACTTCACTATAATTGTCACCTACGGATCCAAAGTATCCATCTCCATCTCCATCATCCCACACTCTCAACCATACTTTAATATTTGCATAGTCAACAAATCCATCTCCATCTTCATCTACACCTAATTCAGCCAAGTCATTACAACAGAATGTAACAAACCTTCCGTTGTCCTTGTCTGCATCATGATCCTGGGCGTGACCATCATCATTATAGGTAATAGATTGTGTGTACCCACAAGATTCTGATTCTCTCCTTATTTCTAGTTTTACTGGTCCACAACCGTCAAATGACCCGTTGTCAACACTTTCTGCAAAGATTTTTGTCAATCCTGGCTCAACTAGATTCCCTGGATTAGGAATCAAAGAAACAACAATATCCTGTTTGGTTATAGCAACAGGTGGAGTAGCATCAAATACCGTGACTACAATTCCATCAGCGGATGTGTTGTCACAACAATCAAATGCATTATAGTAAAAAGTATGTTCTCCAATAGGAACCTCAGTTGCATAATATCCAATATTAGGATCAAACTCAATATTAATGTCAGAACTGCCCGATCCTGTTACCGTATAGGTAACAAATGAAGCACAATTATCTGTCAAATGATCTGGTTTAGGAAATACTACTGTTGCAGTACAACCCCAAGGATCTACAGATGCAGAAAAACTATGAGCATCTATGCTTGGATCTGTAGTATCTGAAGCTTTTATAACTTGAGAATATTTTAGAGGTACCAAGTTTGGATCACACCAGTCATATATGGTCCAAGTTCTAATAACTTTTGCATTTCCTTCACAACCTGGAGCAGAGCTACAAATTGGGATAACAGTATCTGTATAGCTAGATACTGTAGTACAAATGTTACCAACTAGAATTACATCATTAATGCTTGGGTAAGCAAACATAATTGCATACCTATGAACATCAAGCTCATAAGCTTCAGCCAGATCTTCATCATAATAAATATCATTCGGATCACAAGATGCATGGAAAGCCCCACAAGGATTGTTAGCTCTGTATTCATCCGCAAAGTATTCATAAATAGCTTCTGGAGTCGTCCCAATACCACAATCCAATTCAATATGAGGATTTGGCGCTTTGATCGCACCTCCTAATGCAAATGGATCAATTCGGTATTCACTGACACAGGTAACATAGTTGCCATCATTGTCAGTAAGTCTCCAGGTTCTGGTTACAGTAGTTGTTGAACAATCCAAACCATCTACATCATCTGTAAATGTGATTGTGAAGTCATTATTACAGTTGTCTACCGCAGTAGGATACTCAACCATAATGTTGTTTATATCACCTAAATCTTCACATAGAAGAGGCAATACACAATCCGGATCATTATTGCCTTGTGGACAAGGACAATTAGACAATTGCGGTGGCAATTTATCCTCTACTAGGATATGCCCCCAACAACTATTGAATGGTGGCTGCAAACCTGCTGGGCCTGTTCCATTCTCAGAAATAGTTACTGTGTACAGCCCTATCTCGTCTATAAGTGTTCCGGGTAATAGACCGTTAGGTCCTTCGATAAAAACGTCGTAGTTGGCAGGGTCATAATTTGGAATGCTAGATTCTCCCTCCAAAATCATCTCTACCGTAATGTTGCTTTCGCAATCACCATTCAATGCAACATTGATTTGATCATCGCAAACAAGCGTAGTAAATGGCTCCCCTTCATTAGCATGAAGGTTGGACATTGTAATAAAACTTAGCAGTAAACAGCATAATACCCATATAGGTATCACACTGCCCCTGCCGTACAAATCGGTCCTCGACATGGGATAAAAGTTTTGGTTAAAAAATAAGTAATTAAAAACCTCGCGTACGGAGGTCTGTTCAGAAAATTAGATGGGAATATCTAATGTGGGAAAATCTGAAACAAATCTATACTTTAACAAGCCAACCAAAAAATAAACAGCTTGGTAATTAATACAATTTTATTTTACTAATAAAAAATAATCATAATATAATCCAGACTAATGTATCAAATCGACAATCGATTTTGCTACGCCAGATCCAATAGCAACTCCCATTCCACCTAGTCTTACACCGACATAAACGCCTTCTTCAATTTCTTTTACAATTGGCAGTTTAGATTTTCCTGTTGCTATAATTCCACTCCACTGATATTCAATTTTTATCTCCGAATCAATATCAAGCCTGGTTAAAAATGCCATTAAGTGCTTTATTATTTTTTCATTCGCTCCGAATTGATCTGTCAATTCATTGATATGATCCAAATTTCGAGCTCCTCCAAGAAGTATTCGTTTTCCAATATTCCTAAAATATATATACCCACAATCAAAATGGTGACACCCAACCCACTTTAAATTCGACAGTGAACTGGTAACCAAGACTTGATTTCTCGCTGGAATAATATCTAAGTCAGGAAAGAATTTATCAGTAAACGCATTGGTACAAAAAATCAATCGCTTAGAACTAATAGTATTCCCAGAATCTGAATTTAAAATAAATACATCCTTCTTTTCGTAGTGCATTAAATTAAACCCATTTATTATTTCAATACCCATTCGTTTTATAGCCCCTATAAGGGTGTACATCATCTTGGCTGGATTCAATTGAGATTCTTCTTTATTGAAAAATGATCTTTCAAAAAAATAAGGAGAGTTGCTTTGATTTGATATTGAAAATAAATCGCCAATACCAATAGCTTCTAAAATTAGATCATTTATATAAGCTCTCTTATTTTCATATACATTAAATAGTATATCAGAATCTACAATCTCGGTCCCTCCTAAGTTATTGTAATCCATTTGACGATCAGGCACAAGTTCCCTTAGTGCCTGTAATCCACCCCATCGCATCTTAACAGTACTTATTAGGTCTTGCTCCGACTGATGATGTAAATCGTCAAGCAACTCACCTATGGTGCCAAAACAGGCAAATCCCGCATTCTTAGTACTGGCACCTTGGGGCAGCTCCCCTCTTTCTAAAATCACGATCTTTGCATTAGGAAATTTCAGTTTCAATTGAATCGCACAACAGACACCAACAATCCCAGAACCAATAATTGCAAAGTCAAATTTTGGATGCCAAAACTCCTTCTCCCAATAACTTAGCATTGTATTTTCAAAATAGTATTATTTAAAAATTCTAATATGATAAATTTGTATGATAAAATTTAAATTAATGATTCAAAGAATTCAGTCAATATTCCTTTTCCTAGCAGTTTTAGGCTTTACCAGTTTATTCAAATTTCCATTTGCCAAAAGCAACATGATGGCTTCTCCATATTTTGAGGATCAAAACTTTCTTATTGCGGACCACAATGTTCTAATGGGTCTTGTTGTCTTGGGTGGGATTACATGCCTTGTTAACATCTTTCTATATAATAACAGGCTATTACAATTAAGAATAGGATATATAAGCCTAATTGCCTCCTTTTTCCTTATTCTGGTAGCCGTATGGTTAATCTACAGCAACGCTAATCAATGGTCAGAACAATTAACAATAGATGATGGACTAGGTATTTATACTACCATAATTACATTAGTCTGTATTATTGCAGCAAACTATTATATCAATAAAGACGAAAAAACAGTACGGTCAATGGATCGATTACGATAAAAAAAAGCAATATGAAATCATATTGCTTTAAATATTTTTGAGAACAAACTGGATATTAATCCACTCTTTTCTTTGCAGAATAGTTAATTTTTAATTGACCAGTTTTTCTTAATTGTGTTTTAACATCAGTTACAATCCCCATAGTTACTGCTCCATCCACTCTTAGTGAACTACTTATACCAGGTCTTTGATTTTCTGGAACCATACTTCTGTGTTTTTCCAAAAACAAAGGTATTTCTGCAATGTCGGCAAATTTATCACCCAATTGCAACCTTGGTTTAGTACCATAAGTGGCTTGAAATCTTTCCAATGGTTTACCCATATATAGATAGTTTACCAATGATTTTTTCTCTAGCTTCGTTAATTCTGTAGCTGAAGGCACATTATTGTTAACCTTTATTTCAGCATCTCTAAGCACAGTTACTACCATAAAAAAGAATAGTAACATAAAAATAATATCTGGTAAAGAAGCTGTTGAAACTTCTGGATTTGCTATCCCTCTCTTTTTTGTAAATTTTCCCATAATTTAGATCAAAATATTTTATTAACCTTCATCACCAAAATTGGTAGGCTCAGCCTCTGAAATAACCAATGGAATCTTGGACCTGATCTCACCCTGCTCTTCATTTGATAAGAATTCAAATGATTTACCATGCTTTCTCAAGGCCTCCTCTTCTCTTAGTTCAGAATAAGCAGCTTTCAGTTCGTTATAAACCTCTAGATAAGTCCTATAACTTGTCCCTCTGTCATTTTTTAATGAGATGATTGCTTTTCTAGGGTCTTCGGCCATATTCTCTTGTCTTCGAGGATTTATAATAAAGACTTTTGTGTCTGCCCTAAGGTTTCTAAGCTCCTTAGGTTCTCCTCTTACCAATAATTCATTATTAGCATTTACCAAAACACTATACACATTCCTTGAATTCATTTTCATCTCTGGAGGTGGTTCATCTGACCAAGGTGGTAATTTCACAAGTACCCCTTTATCTACATCGATTGTTGTTGTAACAAGGAAAAATATAAGCAATAAAAAAGCAATATCAGCCATTGAGCCGGCATTGACTTCTTGTTTCATTCTGTCTCTAGCTCTCTTTCTGGACATATCTGATTATTTAAAAAAGTTATAGAGCTCGCCTCCTATCGCTGATACTACAGATAACCCAATCATTAAGAGGCTTGTTTTTATGCCGCCGCTAATAAACTTGCTGGTTCCATCACCGATATTGTTCTTTTGTAACAAACTAAAGATTTTGCCAGTAGTTTCAGATTCTGAAATAGAATAGAATACAAAAAACAATAATAATATTACTACGGTGCTGACGATAAATTTCATTGAGCCTTTAGGATCAGAGATTAATGCAATTACACCAAAGACAACCATTATTAAAGCCGTAAGAATAATTAAAGCTCGAGGTATAATAATTGCCGCATTAAAAAAATTGAATTCCTGAGTACTATCTGGATCTTTAAGTATAGACACCAAATCTGTGCCCACATCATAACCTTGACCACTAATACCAGTGAAGATGCTAATCATTACAATAGCAATACAAACTATAGCCAATAACAATGCTATCATCTGCCCTTTACTGGTTAAAAAATCATATAATGCCTTCATAACATTTCTTTATTATTTGGTTACCCAAACTCCATTTCAGGAGATGAGAACACTGTTATTCAATATTACAATTACTTAAACAAACCGTTTTTAGCCATAATATCAACTAAGCTAATGGTAGCTTCCTCCATTTTATTGACGATACCATCAATTTTGGATACGATGTAATTATAAAATATTTGAAGGATGATCGCTACAATCAAACCAAATACAGTTGTTAAAAGGGCTACTTTAATACCCCCAGCAACTACTGAAGGTGAAAGGTCTCCAACGGCTTCGATTCTGTCAAATGCTTGAATCATACCAATTACAGTTCCCATAAACCCTAACATTGGAGCAATTGCAATGAACAGTGATATCCAAACCAGGCCTTTTTCTAAAAGTCCCATTTGAACAGAGCCATAAGAAACAATTGCTTTTTCTACAGCTTCAGGTCCATCTCCAGCACTTCTAAGACCTTCATACAAAACACTTGCAGTTGGGCCTGGAGTTGACTTAGCTACTTCCTTAGCACCTTCTATATCTCCGTCAGCCAATCTATCATCAATCTTGGTGATTAATTTTGATGTATTGGTTGTGGCGATATTTAAAGTAATAATTCTTTCAATACAAAAAGCTAAACCTAATATCAAGGTAATCAAAACAAAACTCATGAAGAACCAATCTCCTTCGATGAACTTTTCCTTTAACATTTGAAATACGCCTCCACCTTCGTCGGAAACAGCTTCTTGAGCAACTAGGTCAGAAAATCCTAAAAATGTAATTCCTAGGATTACAAAACATACATGAACGATTCTTCGCATGGTAATATTTTTTCTTAAATGATCAGTATATTAATTAAAATTGGTTCAAAACCCTAAAATATAAATATTTGTATTAGTTGTGTAATTAAACACATCAATTTTTATCTACCAATGTCAGTCTTGACCCAATAAGTAATTTTTATTGATATAAATTAAGATGTTAATATCAATATTTATGGTGTGCCAATATATAACTCTGATAAAGAATATTTCTACTTCTATTAAATTTAAGGAGAGCGGAGAATGAGGGATTCGAACCCCCGATACCCTTTTGGGGTATACACGCTTTCCAAGCGTGCGCCTTAAGCCACTCGGCCAATTCTCCAAAACGCCAACAAAAATGCACCGATTAATACTCTATTCCAAATAATTCAAGGGCATTTCTTGTTGTTTGCTTCTCTATAATATCAATATCAATATTTTTAATTTCTGCAATCTTTTCAGCTATAATTGGAATAAATGGACTTTCATTTCTTTTTCCTCTGTAAGGAACAGGAGATAAATAAGGAGAATCAGTCTCCAATACGATATTATGCAATGAAATTTTACGTATCATATCACTCAAACCAGCATTCTTATAGGTTATTACGCCTCCTATCCCCATAAGAAAATTTAGTTTTTCGATTTTCTCAGATTGTTCAATTGTACCATTAAAACAATGAAAAATGCCTTTTAACTCTCCGGTCTGTTGATTTTCAATCAATTTAATGGTTATATCAAGAGAATCACGAGAATGAATGATAATGGGCAACTGGCTTTTAAGCGCTAATTCAATCTGATATTCAAAACAATATATTTGTGCTTTTTTAAAGCTTTTATCCCAATATAGATCAATACCGGTTTCCCCTATTCCATAAACTTTCTCTTCAAGTAGTATTTCTTCTATATGCAATAACTCGTTTTGGAAGTTCTTTTTTACAGAACAAGGGTGAAGTCCGATCATGGGAAAACAAGTTTCAGGATACTTATTTCTTAAAAGAAACATAGCCTCAGTAGTAGATTGATCAATATTTGGTAAAAATATCTTTTGAACATTTCTATTTTTGGACTTTAGAATCACTTCATCTATATCCTTTTCAAATTGTTTTAAATATAGGTGAGCATGTGTATCAATAAACATATCATTGAACTTTATGTCAAAAAAAAGCAAAAGTAAGTATTATGTAGTTTGGGTCGGGGAAAATCCTGGCGTTTATGACAATTGGCAAGATTGTCAATTACAAATTAAAGCATTCCCAAATGCCAAATTCAAATCATTTAAATCAGAACAAGAAGCTATTGCTGCATTTCATGACTCCTCTGTCAATCATATTTCTTCTCCCTCAAAATCTGAGTCTAAAGCAAAAACACATTTTCTAGAATTCATTGAAGAAATAGATAAAGATAGTATTTCTGTTGATGCAGCATGCAGTGGGAATCCTGGCCTTATGGAATACAGGGCGGTGGAAACAATAAGTGGTTTCGAAATTTTTAAAATGGGTCCATTTAAAGGCGGTACCAATAATATTGGAGAGTTTTTGGCCTTGGTTCATGCATTAGCATTACTTAAAAGTCAAAATGATTTTAAAACAAGCATTTATACAGATTCAAGGACTGCATTAAGTTGGATAAGAAATAAAAAGGTTAAAACCACTTTGAAAGCTAATTCGACCAATAAATCAGTTTTTGCACTTTTAAATAGGGCTCAAAAATGGGTCAAAGAAAATGAAATTAAAAATCAGATAATTAAATGGGATACCAAAAGATGGGGAGAAATTCCAGCTGACTTTGGAAGGAAGTAATTTTAAATTTGTTAAAATTTCATCCTATAATCAGATCTGATATTTCCTTTCTTTATGTTTTCAAGCTTTCTTCTAATCAACCTCTTTTTTAAAGGCTGAAGCTTTTCCGTAAAAAGTTTACCTTCAATATGATCATATTCATGTTGTATAACTCTTGCGTTAAATCCAGTAAAAACTTCAATATGTGTATCAAAATTTTCATCTTGGAATTCTATTTTTATTAACTCTTGCCTACTGACTTCTCCTCGTATGTCCGGAATACTCAAACATCCTTCTTCATAAGAAATCTCTTCCCCAGTCTCCTCTATCATCTTTGCATTAATGAAAACCTTTTTTATTGGAGCAGATACGCCTTCTTCTTCATCACTTATTTGCTCAGTATCTACAAGAAAAAGCCTAATTGATTTGCCGATTTGAGGAGCTGCTAGTCCTATTCCCTTTGCAGAATACATAGTTTCCCACATATTATCAATTAAAATATATAGGTCTTTATAATCCTTTGAAATAGATTCCGCAACCTTCTTTAATACCCTTTGACCGTATGCATAAATTGGTAATATCATATATGTCTCAAATATCTTTGTAAAATTAATACTGCACTGATTTTATCAAGTCTAGACTTATCCTGTCTTTGCTTTTTATTTAATCCAGACTTTAAAATAATTTCTCTAGCTTCCACAGATGTAAAATTTTCATCTTGGAAATCAACCGCTAATTTGGGAAAAATATCAGTCAATTTAGATTTGAATTTGTTGATTTCATCAACTACATAGGTCGGATTGCCATCCTTATGCGTCGGATACCCAAAAACAATTTTTTCAACTTCTTCCTCATTTAGATATTGTTTTAAAAAAATTAATAAAGAATTAGTATTCACCGTTTTTAAGGGAGAAACAATTATCTGATCAGGATCTGTTACAGATATTCCAGTCCTCTTAATTCCATAGTCAATTCCAATTATCCTTGCCATAAGATAAAAATGCTTAGATGTACTAAAAAGTTCAATAAAAAAAAGACCCCCTCCATCTAATGGAGAGGGGCCCTATCCCAAAAACAGTAAATCTATATTTATCTTAATACTACCATTTTGATCGTAGCAGATTGCGAAGCTGTACTTAATGTCAGATAGTACACTCCCGCTCTACCTAGATCATTGGAGTTTATTACATATGTGTTGAATCCTTTACTAAAATCAGTAGATACCGCTTTGATAACCCTACCCTGAACGTCTGAAACTCTAATATTGACCAAACCAGCACTTTTGAGGTTGAAATTAACCTCTGTGTTTTCAGAGAATGGATTCGGAATATTCTGGAACAACTTGAACTCTTGACTCTCACTTGTTTTAGAAACTAATCTTGGAGTTTTAATAAATCCCTTTTCATCATATAGTTCAGCTGCAATCTTTCCAGAAACTATTTCCAAAAGGTCAGAAATTTTACCATTTGACTTAGCAATCGCTGTAATATTGAAAAGCTCAGTTGTTTGTATATGATTTTCTATTGTATTCCAACTGATTGCTATTTCATTTGCATTTACTTTGTAATTATTTTTATTAAAATCACCAGACTTAGATTCAATTGATAAAATTTCAATAGACTCATAATCATAATTCAAGGTAAACTGAAATCCTCTCGTAGGTTCATTCTCAATTGAAACAGGAATGTTAATTAAATCACCTGCTTCAAATTCAAAATCATTAATAATTAATTCAGCAATCGAATTAGATTCTGATTCAATAGATCCATTGCTGTTAACACTGGAATTATCATTTACATCTCCTACTTTGACTGCAACAAAATCAATATCCATGTCAGTTGTTAGCTTAGAAATCAAATAACTTTCCTTGAAATCTTCATTCAATGGATTTCTTGGATCAAGGAAATTATATGCATTATCCACAAATCTCCATGACTCATTATTGGGAAATTCATTATAGATTCCTAATATGAGCTTTCTTAATTCTAGTAAATCAACCGATGTGATTCTAAAATCCTTATTAACATCAGCGGCAATTATTTTATATGGACTACTTAATTCATCCAATCCTAATAAGTGTCTTTGAATTTCAATAATATCTAGAGTCGAAACGCCATTTAATGGATTATCATTTAACTTAGGCATAACAATATAATCACCACCCAAAGGCATTTCATTGAATGTATATTCTCCATTTAAATCAGTCATCCCAAACAAATTAGTTCCGACAAGACTAACTTCAACATTATTTACATTCTCTAAGTCTTCTGTAAAGACTGTTCCGCCAACATCAACAGTTTCAGGCTTTTGACCCTGACAAGCATTATTGTTATCTTGTACATTTACAACTGATGTGCAAAACGATTGTATAAGTTCACCATCAAACCCAACAACTGAAGCCCAAATATTAACCTCTTGATCTCCTCTTGTTGTACAATCAAACACTATATTAGGCTCAAATGAATCAGGTGAAAAAGATAATGTTACTTCATATCCACAAGGGTGATGACTTCCAGCATCAAAATCACTGGCCCATAATTCAACCATTGCAAAATCAGGTTCTCCATCTCCATCAAGATCCATAGGCATTAAATTCACCGCTAACCCATTAATACAATATGCTGTAGGGGCTTTGCAATTGGCAATAGTAAATTCTTGATCGCAAGTAGTGGCGTTACCACATCTATCAAAGAAGGTCCATCTTACAATGTGAGTTCCTATAGGGTATTCGCCACTTGCATTTGCAATATTTCCATCTCCGGAATCTTGCGCAATTGGATAAGTAAAACTTTGTGGCCCAACGCCTAAGTCACCTGCATAAACTGAATATTTCCATCTTAAGTTTGATGCGTCAGTACAGCTGTCTACCGCTGAAACTTCTAGTTCAATAAAGCCACCTAGACATTCTGAATCATAAGTACATACTTCTTTAGTTTCGCATCCACTAATAATTGGCTTATCACCATTAGTTACTTTTATTACTTGAACACATGTCCAAACAGGTAGGGTTGGTTGACACCAATCAATAATCTCCCAGGTCCTTAATATTTTAAAACATGCATCCCCATTGGTACTATTGAAAGTGAAAACTTCATCATCCCAATCTGTACCTAATAATCCACATCTTTCATTAATAAATTCAGGATAGCCAAATATATCTGGTCCCAAGTCTTCTGGAGCCATACAACCAACAATAATTGTATCTCTAGGGCAGTCAACGTCTAATTGTGCAGAAAAAGGATTAGGATTAATAAAGGTCAATATCTGCTTACAAGAAGAAGTTCTTCCTCCCTCATCCGTAGCTGTAAACACTCTAGTGTATGTACCCAAATTACAGTTTGTTAATTCATTAATACCCGACTCTGTAACCGTAGCACCACAATCATCACTTAGTAATGGGGTCCCATAGACAATGCTTAAACTTTGTGGATCAAATGGTATATCACAATCAACTGTAGTGTTTGCAGGACAAATCAATGAAGGTGCAATTTTATCTTGGATATCAACATTTACCATGCAGTCATTATAGTTTCCAAATATATCAACCACTCTAAAGCTAACCATCTGGTCCGTTCCTACATCAGAACAACAGAAATTAGCAATTTCACTAAATCCACAGATATCTTTTATCTCTAAGATGTAAGCATACTCATTTAAGCAACCAGTATCATCCCATTGATTAAATTCATCCATTACAACACAATCTTCTGAACATTGCGATGAACTAATCATAAAACTTACATCTGCATTATCATAGTGAGAATCATCGTCACCTGTAGCAAAATTACCCTGAATAATATCCCATTCAAATGAGTTATCCTCTATTGCAATTCTAAAGTAATTAACACCACATGGGTTATTTGCAGGTAATTGGTATCTATAAAATCCATTATTAGTTTGATCCAATAAATTTTCTATAGTGTTTGTAGTCTCAGATCCTGTATATCTTTCTGAATAAATTGTAATCCAATTGTTACCATCATAATGTAACAATTTCATATTTACTCCATTTTCTTCCGTATACTCTTCCGTAGAAGGAGCAAACCAGTCCCAATGAATGTCTATTGTATTAGACGTTGGTCCATTTACCAATCTAAGATTAGAGACCATATCATCAGCATTTGATACGGTTGCTCCATCACTAAATAATATTGAATTACCCAAATTAGGCGCTAAAAAAGTATAGTTTAAACCACCTGCCCCACTTGGATTTCCAGGTGCCCAATTATCATAGGACAATCCACTATGATCATCCCACAGAAAATTATTTCCAAAACGCTTCATTCCAATCCAGAATTCATCCTTAAATGTTGGCCTTACAGAACTCAATAACCATTCTTCTTCAATCTCATTTTCAAAAATAACAACTGAACCACCATATGCCTTTGCTCTATTTTTAGCAATACTGGCCGTGGTTTTATAATTAGATAAATAATAATAGCTACCATCGTGTGATCCTATATAATCCAATCCGCAAAATTGAGGTAATTTACAATCACAATCAGCTGGTGTCATTCTTCGCACCAACATACAATGTGCTTTACAATCATCATATGACCCATCATCAAAGCTAGATGCGTTAACAATTGCTTCTCCGCCTGTAGTCAAACTAACTGCGGTATATTGATCACATACTGTAACAGGTGGTGTATTGTCTCTTATTTCAACCAAAACTGAACAAGAAGAAGAATTATAACATTCATCATAGACAGTAAATAATACTTCGTTTGTTCCCATTGGAAGAATAATAGGCAATGCTCCGTTATAATTTCCTTGAAATCCTCCAGGATAAGTTACATCATAGGTTAGTCCACTATTTGGACTACAATTATCCTCAGCCTGAGGCAATGGAATTGCAGTATTTGCTCCACAAGTTACATTTCCATAGCTTGTATTAACAGAACCCATGATAACATTAGTCGTCGTAGAAATAAAGCCAGGACACTCTATGACAGGAGGTGTGTCATCAACAATTTCGATTACTTGTCTAATAGTGTCTAAAACTTCAGAACTACAATGCCATTCACGCATAACCCACAATCGAACAATTTTCTTTGTACAACCAATTCTTGGGTATTCTATATCTTCAAAAGTAACAACTGTATTACAGTAAACATCTGGAAAAGGATACAAAGGAACTTGCTCTTCAATACCATTTATCTCGGTAGTAATAGAAGGCACTCCTACTTCTAATGGATCAGGATAGTTATTGTTATTATCATCCCAAAATACATCTTTATCCAATATACCGTCACCATTTAAATCAGTATCATATTCATTTCCAAATTGCCCAAATCTCCATTTTCCGTCACAAGACAATGTATTAAAATTAATACCACAAGCATTAAAGACAGGAAACTGTGCAAAATCAGGTGGACAATTAACATCATCAAAATCAAATCGTAATAAATTATAAACGATCGTACATTCAGGTGCCCTATTGTTTTTGCTATCAAAAGCGGTATAAACTCTAGTGACAGATTTAACATAAAGAGGATCACATGAGTAAGGTGTAACAGTCTCACTTAACAATACTGCATCTTTATAACCTTCACATGAATCAAAATATATAGGTCCTTCATAGGCAGAAAGTTCTGAACAAGCTACTTCTACGGTATCTGGACAGCTTTCAATAATTGGACCTAGTTTGTCTTCAAGAGTTATATTTCCCCAGCAAGAATTCCCAGTATTGGTATCTGTAACTTTCGCATACAAGTCTTGACCGATATAATTTGAGGATACTGGATTAGAAATGTCACCATAGACATTAGAAACAGTAACAACATAATTTCCATTAGGGCAAGATGTGACTTGATCATTTAAGATCATATCTGCTGTTATCATGACTTGGCAGTCTACGTCAAGTGAAACTTGAGTGTCGCCATTACATGCTAAAGAACACGTTGGGTTCTGTGCGATAATATTGCCAATTGGCAATAAAATATACATTGCACATAATGCCAGATAATAAGACCACTTCTTTGTGGTCAATTCAAAGTACTTCATGAGATCCTTTTTAAGATTACTGTTTGGGAATTACTTGATCCCCCTTAAATAAAATTGTTTACTTATTTATGGATCTATTAATACTCGGGTAGGTTAATTCTATTATTGCTTGAATTTAGTTTACTTCAGAGCAATTGTATTACAAATGTAGGAAATATCTAATATGTTGTACTACCACATATTAGATATTTTTTATATATGTTTTTTTTAATATAAAAAAGCCCCCCTCCAAATTCATGGAGAGAGGCCATCCCAAAAACCGATTTTATTCTAGTACTATTCGATTATAATCATCTTCTTAGTCGCTGTAAAGTCACCACTCTCTAATTGATAGTAGTATACACCAGCTGCGCCTAAATCGGATTTACTCAATTCAATTTCATTATATCCTTTTGCAAAGTTGCCATTTACAGTTTTAACAACTTTACCAGTAACGTCAAGAACAGTAAATGTTGCATCAGCAGATAGAGGTAATTCAAATCCTACAATTGTGTTAGTAGTAAATGGATTAGGCTCATTTTGATATAAAGCAAAGTTTACATCAGCTTTAGCACCACTGTTCATGTCGATATTAACAATATCCAAGTTAGAACCTACATAAGCTTCAGCTCTAGTGATTTCACTATTGATATCAATCAATTCAGAAATCAAACCAGATGTTCTAGCTTTGAAAGTCATTGTAAACAATGCTCCCGTTGCATTCACTGGAGTCTCAGAGTTCCAAGAAGTAGTTACTGAACCACTGTGTACTCCGAAGTTATCTTCAGATACATCAATTGCACCAGCATTAACTGTGATAAGCTCAAGACCATTAGTAGCCAAAGTAAATTGGTAACCATAGATGCTATTGAAACCATCAGCGTTTACTGCCAGATCAAATGTTTGTCCAGCTTCAACTTGAATATCTTCAAATTCTATATTTACAACTGAAGAAGATCTGTCTTCTGTTGATCCGCTTGTAGCGTTAGCTATAACACTTTGGTTAACATCACCAACTTTAATACCAACGAAGTTCTCATCAATCATATCAGTAGATAGATTGTAGATATCAATCGTCTCATCGAAGTTCCAAGGACTGTTAACGTCCAAAGTTTGAGCTGCATCAACAAATCTCCAACTAGAGTTGCTTGGTAATTCTTCATAGATACCTAAGATCAGTTTTCTTAATTCAATAAGATCTATAGCAGTTACTGCACCGTCGTTATTAACATCAGCAGCAATTAGCTTATAGGCACTGTCTAAGTTCTCTAATCCAAGAATGTGTCGTTGAATTAATACTAAATCAAGTGTACTTACACCGTTCATGTAGTCATCATCCTTCTCAGCTTTCACTTGGTAATCCATTGTTAAGAAGTTATCAACAAATGAGTAATTACCAGTGTTGTCTGTCATATCTGTGTCTTTGAATTCATAGAACATGTTTTCGTTAGCAACTTCAACATTTTCTACACTTTGTCCGAACTCAGTTTCGATCTTACCAGCAATGCTTCCAGTACCTGTAGTATCGACAGTACAACCATTAGGATTGTTATCAACCAATCTTAGGTTAACTTGACAGAAGTCATAATTTCCACATAAATCCCATACATATACAGGAATTGTAAGCGTAGCATCATTAGTTCCAACTAAATCATCACAAGTGAATACTCTTGAAGAAGATCTCAAATCACTATTGTAATTAGGGTCTAACTCTGGTTGAGTTTCAGTAAATGTAAATCTTAAGTCTTCGTAAGCTACACAGTTGTCAAATGAACCGTAATCGAAATCGATAGCCCATAATTCAACCATTGATACAGCAGGTCCTGAACCATCTGGATCAGCCATAAGTGCAGTACTTAGGTTAACACAGTAAGGCGTAGGAGCTTTTTTATCCTGAACTGTGAAGTATGAAGTAGTAGAACTTACGTTACCACAACCATCATATACTTTCCAAACAACTCTGTGTCTAGTTTCACCACAATCAGCAGGAATTGCATCAGGAATATTAATAGTGTACTCAAATCCTGGAGGTGTCGCAAAGTCACCTTCATTATTATCAACACCACCTCTGTTACCAACTCTTACATCTGGAATTAAGTATCCGTAAACAGCTAAGTTATCAGCAGCATTATCTTCTGACCATAATGGATCAGTTGAAGTATTTCTATCCTCTGCTACAAATGAACTCCACTCTCTGTCAAATACCCAATCGAAATTTATATCAACATATACATTCCACTTCAACCACTCACTAGGACAAGCGTTTTCAATTACTTCGCCATTTTCATCCAAGTTTGTGTCAAATGCTGTTGCAGACATTTGGATTCCTACACCTACACATGCTCTTTCATCTATAGAAGTACCAGAACCTCCTGAACCAGGAACAGCAGGGAACATATCGTCTCCAGCTTCAATAGCTGGTGCATATGTGTCTATTAATTTACCAATAACAGTCCAAGTCCAAATACCACCATTTGATGGATTGTTAGGCTCATACTGACACCAGTCAATTACTGTATAAGTATTAATAATCTTTCTACAAGCATCACCTTCGAAGTAGAAAGTGTCAGTATCCAATGACCATCCAATTAAGCTACAATTAGCGTCAACCCAGTAAGGTCTATCGCAAAGACCGTCAACACAGCTTAGTCTAACCTCAGCATAATCAAAAATATCATCATCATTAGTATCAAATTGCTCAATATCAGCTCCTCTTACTTCCATCAATCCACAATCATCACCATCGTTATCAGCTAATCTGATAAACTCATCTTCAGAGTACGGCCAGTCAATAGAAACATCACCGTCAAACCGTTGTACATCAAGTGGTCTTTCAACAACAATGATTTGTCTGCACTGTACATTTGTACCAGCAATAGACCACCATCTTGTGATAGGACCATAATGACAAGCTTTGTTGAATAGGTCCTCATTAACAGTTGACCACCAAGGTGCAGTATAGTTGGCAATAAATCCATCACCATTTACATCAGTATACATACCAACTTCGTTGATAAACATTCCGCTTTGGCTAGTAACTGTAAATTCAGAAATCTCACCGTCTTGATTGATATCTAGACCACAAAGATCTACATAATCAACGTCTAGGTTACCACAAGTCGAACTAGCATAAGCTGAACCACCCGTTACAGATAAGTCTTTCTCATCCATTTCACAAGTAATTACCGCTAATGGAGGACAAGTTAATTTAGGTGCTAATTTAGCTTCTACTCTAACTGTTGCCCATGTAATTCCAAATAAATCACCTGGAGTACCTGGAACACCATCCATGTTTGCATCATCCCAAACACCCAATTCAACATCAATCAATACATAATCATTGATTCCATCACCGTCAGTATCAGCACCATTACCATCGATTAAATCTTGGCAACAGAACTTAACATAAAGTCCTTCATCAGTGTCATCTCTATCATGATCAGTTGGCTGCTGAGAGTTAGGTAAGTTATTGAAGTTAAAGAACGTAGAGTTATTCTCATGTCCATCAACACCAAAGCTTCCACAAACACCACCATCAACTCTTCTTATTGCTACTCTTACAGGACCACAATCACCATCGTGAGAACCATTGTCAACACTTGGTACATATAGTTTAGCAGAACCACCTTGAGGATCAGTTGGAGAACTTGTCAAACTGATTACAATGTTTTGCTTAGCAACAGCTATTGGCGCTGAGCCATCAACTACAGTTACAGATAATGTTATATATGATACATTACCACAACAATCGCTTAATTCATAAGTATATACATATGGAGCAGCAGCCTTAGGTAGACCTTCTACTATCCAAACAGGGAAACCATTAGCATCAAATACTGGATTATCATCCTCATCCAAAAGAATTCTTGGACCGGCAACGATTTCAGTAATTGTACCTGGTTGTCCGTATACTCTGTAAGTAACTACACTAGAACAATTATCCGCTAAATGATCAGGAACTGGCAATGTAAAGTTAGCAGCACAACCCCAAGGGCTAGCACTTACAGTCATTGGAGCCAACCCACTTGCAGTAGGTCCTTCCGTATCTTTTGCATGTATAACTTGAATTGCATTTTCAGTGTCACCAGTACACCAATCAAGAGCAGTCCATGTTCTGATTATTTTACTATTACCACTACAACCAGCACCACACGTAGGAAGTACTTGATCAGAGTAAGTAAAGAAGATATTACAAGAATTGTTCAAGAAACTCTCCTGTAAACCTTTATCGCTAAAGAATAGTGGGTAAGCGTTTCTTACACCAGCTGCATTTGCATTGCATTCCCAGAGTGCTACGAAATTAGGATCATAGTTATGACCATCAGTCTCATCACAAGTTGGCAGTGGACAAGGGTTATTAGCTTCCCATTGACCTCTGAAGTAATTATAAATTGCATCAGGAGTAGTCTCCGCTCCACAAGTTAAAGTTACAATGCCTGTAGGCCAGAACCATTCCTCATTAAGGTCAGCAACACTTATTCTTTCTTGAATAATTGCCTGAACTTTAGAAGAAGTATTTCCAGAAGCATCAGTAGCAACCCAAGTTCTTAAAGTAGTCGTTCCATCACAAGAATTTCCTATAATTTCAGTTTGTACTACTTCCAAATCAACGATCTCGCAAGAAGAACCTGCAGCAGATAAGTATTCATCTGGAGTTACAGTAGCACCACAAAATACCTCGCCATCGTTAAATGTCAAAGATACACTGTTGAACATACCTTGGTCACCACCTACAGTATCATCCCATCTGAACATCCATGTTCCGCCCATTGGCTCACCATCGAATGCAGAAAGAGGTTGATTCGGTCTAACAGCAGCACCTGAACCAGGAGTATAAAGCGCACAAGCAAATGGAGCACCTTCATCATCAAATACACAATTCGCATTATCAGAAGTAGTACATTGATTGTCTACTAAACTAACTCTTGTACCTGATGGAGAAATGATATCTAATTCAATATCACCAACCCATGTGTGGTTTAAGTTAACTGCTACATTCAAGTCAGTGATATCACACTCTGACTCAACATCGAAAGAAAAGAATTGCTCAGGCTCTGCAGAAGTAATCATTTCTCCTGTCATTCCATCTAAAGGAATAAAAGCAGGGAATTCTTTACCAGCAGATAATAAGTTAGGCAAATCATCTTTACATGTAATAACTATATCTTCAATTGGTGGCATTAATGGTGGTAATTTATCTTCAATTACCATTTCACCCCAACAAGAATTATCTCTACAAGCATCATTTACTGTTACAGTATAAGTTCCTGGATCTAATTCAATAGTCTGACCATTAACATCTCCACTAACCCCAGAAATAAATACTTCATAACAATTGAAGTAACATCCATAAGGACCACCTTCCAAGAACATATCAGCAGAAATAAATACTGAACAATCTTGGCTTAGAGATACGTTAACCAAATCATTACAAGCTAATGAAGTAACAATCTGATCTTCTGGAAACTCATTAACAGTTACACACCATTCACATTCAGATGTATTACCTGCAAAGTCAGATGCTCTATATAAAAAGCAATGAGTACCGATTGGCAATGCATCACCAGAAGCAAATTCATTTACACCAGGTAATGGAGGAAGTGGAGGAACAATAACAGCACCTGTATAAGAGAAGAATGCGTCTATATTGCTAAATCCAAAATCATTAAAATATCCACTACCACAAGCTACAGAACACAAGTACGTGTTAGCACCTGTAGATGTGATACCATTACACATTGGACCATTCCACGCAATTGCTCCACCAACAGTTAACACTTCCATATATAATCCTGGAGTTCCAGGGCTAACAATGAAAGGATTGCCCATTAGATCTAAAACAGGAATACAAGCTTCCTCACCAGGAGCACTAGCAAACATAGTAACATCGACCAAACCAGAAGTTGCTACTGGCGATGCCGTTAAAATACATGGCATCGGTGCATGTGCTGCTGTAGCACCTGCAGGAGCAATATAAAAGTTAACTGTAGCCATTGTTTGTCCCCATGCTGTATTGTCAAATATGAAACATCCTTCATTAATTTGTACATCAGCAGTAGGAGGGAAACCAGAAATGTCCATTTCTTGAACTTGAGAAGTCTGTGTAGCACCACAAGAAAGTGTACTACCTTGACCAGGACAGTTACCTATTGAGCCGAATACAGCACCAGGCAACTCGCCTCCTCCTTGAGGACAGTTATCAGTCTCTATAACCTCAAAATCATATATTTGCTCACATTCACCACCTTGAAGGTTAAATGTGAAATCTCCAGGACAAGTTAAAGTCGGAGCCTCGTCATCTACAACTGTGACTTTAACCTCACACGAAATAGGGAAAGTCACTCCGTTTCCAGAACCTGTACCTGAAATAATAACACATGTTGTTCCCAAAGGATAAGTAGCTGGACCATTAGCAGCCTGGGTAAAGCTGTTCAAGAATCCAACACATGCTGTTGGGAATGTTACGTCTGCAACAATAGTAGCTGCAGTACAGAAACTATTTACATCATTATCTGCACCTAATACAAAATCTAATGTACCATCAGCTGCCGCTGCATCAAATTGTGCAACAGGTATACATATTTGGAAAGGTCTGTCAGTACAATCACCACCACCTGTTAAAACAGTACCAATTAATGAACCTTCCAGAAAAATTGGTGCATTTTCGGTAAAGAAAGAGTGATCACCAGTAGCGTTGAAATCAATACAAATTTCATCCGCACAAGGAGCACTAGCTCCTACAGGACTAACACCATCTACACTAAATGGCGTATCAACTAGGTTAGGTGCATAATTGTAAGGCACCGGAACACCATTGGCGGTTACAAAATTACCAGGAGAACCTAAGGATTCACATCCAGGAGGCAGCTCAGGATCAGGTATTGTTACCGTAGCTTCACATACGCCATCGTCTGTTCCAACTGTAACGTCATCTGGGCAAGTAAATGCACAAACACAAACTGTAGAAAAGCTGGTAATCAAAAATCCTTGTTGGTTAGTAAATACTGGATCATCAGGCGTGGAACAGTTAATTCCTCCATCACCAAATCCCGCAGTACGATCGTTGTCGTCTGGACCAGGTGACCCACCATCAAAAAATACAATACTCTGATTTCCACAACCATTTGCACTACCATCCTCAGATGATTCCGCAGTTATAGTTCCGTTGTTCCAGTTATCACCAAAACTTTCGTAACCATAAAGCTCTATGGTATTTCCATCAGTTACGCAAATCGCTGTCGTCGCGCCATTAACCCATTGGTTAAGACCAGAGTTTACACATGCTAGAGCCGAATTAGCGGTGGCATCCCAAAGAAACCATGAGTTCTCACCGGTAAATGTCTCATTGTCAGTCGTGATTGATATCTCTGTCTGTCCAACGGGACACTGACCGTAAGCGGTCACAACAGCAAGCATCAATACGAAGCATGAAGTTAGTTTAATAAATAAATTATACATCTTTTTCATAATAAGATAAGATTGAGTTTGTTATAATCGAATTTTTAAAAATATAATTGAGTAATCATTTCAATCGCTCCATATACTCTCGCACAATGCCATCAGCATTAATGAGAGTTTGTATTTGAGTAGTATAACGGGCAGCCTGAAGAGCAATTTCTCTATGGGCCATCTGCATCGCAGTTTTTGTATCAACATCCTTATCGTTGATATTTTTAATGGCAGTTACAAGAAATATCCATCTTGCTCCGTTTTCAGCTTCTTCAGCAGAAGAAAGGGTTTGGGTTGTTTCCTCACGAACGTCTACTAGCTCTGACTCAAGAATTTCCAAAGCCTGTTCATCGGAAACACCGATTGTCGCTTTTGAAGTAATAGAGTAATCCGCATCAACAGAAGATCCAGCAGCCGCTCTAGAAAGAGCCAATTGCGCAGACACTGAAGAAGACATTCCTAAGAAAAAGAGGGTAAAAAAGAATATTACTGAGAAATTCAGCAAATTCTTAGAATAAACGTTGTACGTCTTTTTCATGAGATTGAGTTTAAATTAAAAGTTTTAATAATCAAATAATACTATAAATAGATACCATTAACAATGGTATCTCGGTTTTACCTTAAAATATTTTAAATGGGAATCTTTGGAGATTTCGTCTTTTCCTAAGATTCATTTAAAACAATACGCTTAATGTCAAGTCTGCCATTAGCAAACTCTTTATCCTTACAAAGATAGTTTTTCAGTTCAGGGATTTAGTACCAACGTGTAGGTATATTTCATATATATATATTTTATAATATGTAAATTCCCGATTTTAAACAATTTGCTATCTTTATTATTCATATTCTACCTACTGACCATCAAGAGAATTTTCTGACATTCCCCTTTTTGCCTTGGAATCTATGTTAAAACTAACTGAAATCTCATGAGCCCCATTATTATAGGTCTGAAATTCCTGGCGACTTCCACTATATGAATAGTTAAAATTCATAGAATTCACACTTGCCCCAATAATAAATCCAAGTTTTTCATCTGCCCCTACAGTATAAGTAACACCACCTCTTAATTTGTCATCAAGAAACCTTGCCAATACATTCACATCTGCATGAAAAGGAACGTTCATCAATTTCTTAACAAATACTGAAGGCTCCAATACCAAATCAGAATCCAAGTCATCTATTCTATATCCTAAATTGAACAAATATCCTATCTCTCTATCTGTTGAATCATCTCCATCGTCTATTCTAGAACTCACTAATGATGGAAGCGCTAGTCCATAAGTCAGTTTTCCATTAAATACCCCATATATTCCAAAAGAAACATCGAAGAAGTTACTTCCAGCTATTCTATTGTTAATTAATATATCATTAGGGTCCAATAATGGATCACTAAATACTTCTGAAGACAATCCATGTTGAATATATTCTGCAGATAAACCAAAACCAATTTTATTTGTAGGCGTATCTATAGTATAAGATACAGATCCCTGAAATTTTGTCGTTTGCAAATCTCCACTTCGATCTGTCAAAATCATAGCTCCTAATCCTAATCGATCAGCAATTGGTCCATCGTAGCTAGCAATAAAAGACTTGGGTGTATTTTCAAAAGCAGCCCAGTTGTTCTTATATGTCATAAATACTGTGTGGTTAAAGTTATGCCCCGTAGCTCCAGGATTAACCAATACTGGATTAAGAAATGACATGCTAGAAATATATCTTTCATCAAAGTAGCGCTCATTTTGTGCCTCTAGGGAAATGAATCCAATCAAACACAAAACAAGTAATATTAGATTTTTCATTATATCTGTATTATATATAAAATGCATTATGTATGCTTTAATCTCTTAATAATGTAACTGTACCCCTGTAAATTCTTTGGCCTATATCAAGAACCCAGAAATAAGCACCTTCTGGAACCTCATTACCTTCCAGGTCAATTCCCATCCAATCATTAGTATAATTAGAGGTGCTATATACCAAGACTCCCCATCTATCAAAAATTTGTAAACTGTAATCAGAGCTATTTGCACAACTGATCGTAAAGAAATCATTCTTGTTATCGTTATTTGGTGTAATTACTCTTTTGCCCTTAAAGCAATCTGCTCCAATACAATCCGTAATTAGGTCAAAAGATTCTTCAACCGTACAACCATTACTATCTTCAACCAAGAGAGTATACACTCCAGTACCTATATTATCAATGGTTGGACCCGGGATAGGGTCATTATTTGCTGGTGTCCATGTATATATATATCCGAGTTCTGTACCACCACTTACAAATGTTGAAATTGATCCATTGTTTTGACCCTCATCAGGGCAATTCCTCTGATCCAATTCAATAAGCAATTGAGGATTATCCGGTGCCGTAATAATGATTGAGGAATTTCCAAAATCTGAATTTCCATCGGAATCTCTTAATTCAATCAAATAACTCCCTGCACAAAGGTTTTGAATATCGAAACTTGCTCCAGTACCAAGGTTAAATTCTTCATCGTTGGCAAGATCATCTGTTAATATAATTGTATAAGGCGGTGTTCCGCCTGAAGCCAGTCCTGATATTGCTCCCATGCAATTGCCTTCTGCACAAGGTGTTGCGAAACCATCAAACAATAACGCTAATGGATCAAGGGTTAAAGTCAAGTCATTACCGCCTTGTGGTAAAGTAACAGTTAATGCAAAACTACATCCAATTGCATCTATAATAGTCACACTATACATTCCAGGAAGAATCAATCCTGTCAAGTCTTCTGTATTGCCAGCATCGTTGCCATCTGGATCTGTCCAGAAAAACTGAAAAGGCATTACACCACCAAGAACGTTGATGTCTATGGCTCCATTTCCAACAGAAGCTACATTTGCCTTTAATACATTTTGCGATAAGCTAATGGTAAATGAAGTTGACACAATTGTATTCATGAAATCATCAGTAAAAGTAATACTGTGTGTTCCTACAGGAAAATTACCCGTGAAGGTAGTATCCCCATTATCAATCAAATCGCATGCTTGCTCAGTAGTACCATTTAATAATACCGAACATGTAATAGAACCACAAGTACCAGTAACTTTGAATAATGCAGACCCCATCATCCCTGTACAAGGAGAAGGTGTAGTCGTAACTTCAAGCATTAACTCTCCACTTGCATCTACAATAATTGAAAACTCCTCGGTATCTATATTACCTTCATTATCTTCTACAACAACGATATAATCTCCAGCAGGATATTCTGCACCAGGTATATAGTCTACTGGATTAGCACCATCAACACTATAATTAATACTATATGGCTCACAACCACCTGAGGCTGTTGCTACAAATCCACCCCCATCTCCAGAACAACCAACATTAGTAATGTTGGTAATACTTAGTTCTAAAGCAGCAGGACTCCCTTGAAGTACTTCAACCGTAACCATGTCTACACATGCAGGATTAGACTGATCGGTACAAGTGATTTCATAAGTCCCAACAGGAACATTAATAAATGCATTCCCATTTAAAGTTAAAGCTGGATTGCTGGTCACATTATAAATACCTGAACCGCCCGTGCAATTAGTTTCTATTCTTCCGTCATCTCCACATATAGCAGAAAAAACAATTGCCGTAACATCAACTGGATTGTCACATACTGGACCCACAACAAAAATTTCTGTTTCAGTACATCCCCGACCATCAGTAACTAGAACCGTATAAGTACCATCAGGTACATTGTCAAAACTGTCTATTTCAGGGTTAATTTCAATGGTATCATTTCCGTTTCCTCCTGTGACCTCAATCGAAACTGCGTTACCATTAACATCAACTTCGATGACAATAGGATCTGGTTCTTCTATAACATAGGTATCCGTAACACTGTCTCCATTGGAATCTGTTACTGTTACTAGATAAGTACCTGCTGATTGTCCCAGTAATAATGTACTTATTGTGACTCCACTAAAAGTATCTGATCCATTACCATTATCCCATGACCATTCACCAGAATAAGGCTCCAATCCTCCTGAAATATTTAAATTAATTGAGCCGTTAAGGTCTCCATTACATCTAACATCATTTATATCTGCATCCAATTTAATACCACACTCAATAGTTACAAGACCGTTTTGCATACTTACCAAAGAGGAAGGCAATGAATTAAAAGTTCCATCTGTAATTTCAATTGGCCTTCCTGGTTCACTGATAAATGATAAAGCAGTAGAATCTTCACAATCACCAATTATTGCAAAACAAACCCTGTAAATTATTGTCCCATCAGCTAGATCGAGTCCTTCACCTTTAGGATTGGTCCAGCTATATCTCAATCTATCCATTCCGGCAGGATTGAATGTACTTGAAAAAGAGGGTACCACAGCCTCTACTCTATTGTAAGTTAAAACTGTCTGATCCCATTGAAGAGTATATTGCATTCCGGCTATATCGTTAAAGTTTATCGTAGAAAAATCAACGCAAACTTCTCCTTCATTAATATCAACGACTACTGTATCTGCTTTAATTCCAAACTCTTGACCTTCAACATCTTCTTCAATACATACACTACCTTCTACTACTACAAAAGGTCTAATACCAACTGGTGAAGGGCTAGAAATCTGAATTGAAGGAGTTCCATCAAATGCCTTTACTGGACTACAGTCTCCTAAATTGCCAATAACATCAAAACACAATTCGAATATTGTTCCATTGTCTGATATAGATGCAGGCGTAATTCCTGTATTGTCAAACCAAACAAAGGATATTGTTCCATTTGAAACATTGTTGGCATTAAAGGAGCCAACGCTCATATTCGGAAGAGAAAAATTTTGTACTGTCGAATATTGTATAATTGTAGGGTCCCACATTAAACTACCTTGAAAAGTTTCAATAGAATCAAAGTTTACAGTTGTGAAAGGCAAACAAATGCTTTCACCGGGACTTGCTATTACATGTGGAAAGATCAATCCAACTTCATCTCCGATTATCGTTCCTCCGCCACCACAATTGGTTCCGGGGATTCTTGCATTTAAAGTATTGGCTTCTGCACCAATATTTTCATCGTTTTGACCTATAATTTCAATCAAGAAATTTGGAGGTGTTTCAGTAAGTATAATATCTGTTGAATCACATGCGGTCCCAATAACGTTAAATCGCATGGTAAACAAAAGGTGGTCATCAGGCAAACTTTGAGCTGTAGCTGTAAACCAGCTTAATCTCAATCGTCCTTTAATCATACTTGCCGTCTGAGAAGGCAAACTGATCACTGAAGAATTAAAATCACTCAAGTCACTCGTAACAAATGGAAGAGTATCGATTTCCAAAATTGTGGAATCCCATCCAATTATAAACTGTGCACCGGAAAGTTGATCAAAATCAGAAACACGCACATCAACATCATAAGTCGAACCAGACATAGGATCTCCGATTGAACTAAATTGGATCTGCAAAGGATCCTGTTGTGCATATGCAGTAACTGAAAGTAATAAACTTAATATAAAAATACTGTAATGCTTTATCATGAAATAAGGGTTTAAATCAATATGCAAAATTAATATATTCTTACTCTTGTTTGTTGAGTTGAAGCATATATTATATAAAGAGCACAAATTTATAAAACTATTAGATGAATATCTATCAGTGAAAGCCCGTATTATGGTGTTTAACTGTCAAATTGAATCATAATTAATGTGCTATTAGTAAGTAAACGTTAAAATGAGGCTCATCGCTGTTCATGAAATAACAATCTAAGTTCATCCAATATAGCTGAACTCATTATATTTGTATCCACTAAAAGATAGCCTCGAATGATAAAATACATTTTACCTGTGACAATAACTTTATGCTTGATTATTGCTTCATGTCAAAATGAAAACTCAAGTGTTAGTAAGTCAAATTCTCTTAAAAAGATACCAGGATTTGAAATAATTGGATCTGCTAAATCAGGAATATCCTTCAAAAATGTTTTGACGGACGACCCCTTATCTGATAAAAACATTTTGTCTTATAACCATTACTTTAATGGAGCTGGTGTTGCTGTAGCTGATTTTAATCTTGATGGCCTTCAGGACATTTTCTTTGCTGGTAACGAAGTTCCAAATGAATTGTATATTAATAAAGGAGAATTTCAATTTGTAAAACTAGGACCTGAATCAGGAATTAATTCCAACAAGGTATGGGCCTCGGGAGTTTCAATTATTGATATCAATAATGACAATTATCCTGATATATATGTCTGTCAGCAAGGACCATATGAAGAGGAGCAACGTAAAAATCTATTTTATATAAATAATGGGGATCTAAGTTTTACCGAAAAGGCCAATGAAATGGGGCTTGATGATCCAAATTATTCAACGCAGGCTGTATTCCTTGATTTTGACAAGGATGGAGATATGGATTGCTATGTAATGAACGAATCAAAGTATGCCGGTGTCATTCTAAAAACAGTTTATGAAGAACTTGAAGATGAATCCAATATGGTTAGAGCTAGTGGTAAACTTTTTGAGAATATCGGTAACTTGAAATTTAAGGATATCACAAAAAAAGCTGGTGTTTTAAACTATGGTTACGGACTAGGAATATCTGTTTCCGATTTTAATGGAGACAATTGGCCAGACATCTATGTTGCCAATGATTATACTGTTCCTGATTTTATGTATATAAATCAAAAGAATGGTACATTCAAGGAATCGATAAAGGAATACACAAGACAACTAAGTTATTTTGGTATGGGCTGTGATGTAGCGGATATTAATAATGATGCTCTAGTTGACATTGGCGTAGTAGATATGGCTGCTGAAGATCATTTTAGAGATAAGACATTAATGGCAGGAATGGACATAGACCTCTTCCATTATTATTTTGGATTTAGAAAGTACCATTTGCAATATATGTTTAACAGTCTTCAGCTAAACAATGGTAATAATACTTTTTCAAATATAGCTGCCCTGGCTGGTGTATTAAAGTCCGACTGGAGTTGGGCTGCGTTATTTGCCGATTTCAACCTTGATGGTTATAAAGACTATTATGTTTCAAATGGATTCAGAAGATATTCAAGAGATAATGATTTTATGATCGAAATGAGTAAAATAAGGGACGCTAATAATGGTATTATTCCAATGAAATATAGAAAAGGCTTATATGCAATAATGCCTGAAATAAAATTAAAAAACAAACTCTATATTAATGATGGGAACCTACACTTTTCCGAAGATGATAACTCATTTACCCATCCAGATTATCCAACCTATTCATATGGTGTTGCACAAGGAGATTTTGACAATGATGGAGATATAGATTTAATCATAAGCAACATAGATCAACAGGCTATGTTATTAAAAAATAGTACTTTAGAAAACACGGATAATAATTATTTAAATATTAAACTAAATGGTTCTCCTTCTTCTAAATACAACGCAAAAGTTCAAATAAACTACAATGATAAAGTTCAACTGCAAGAATATTATTTTGTAAGAGGCTATGAATCATCAATGCAAGAGTGCCTATTCTTTGGATTGGGTGAAAATAATAAAATAGATAAAATTACAATTACATGGCCTGATGGAAATGTTCAGATCATTAATGATATTAATGCCAATCAAGTTGTAACTATCGATTACGATAAACAAAACAACAGCAATCAAACAGATCAAGTTGAAAGTATTTTTAAACAAATAGATAGTAAGAAGATAGGATTAGACTTTATTCATGTTGAAAACGAGTTTGATGATTTTAAAGCTGAAATACTATTGCCACAAAAACAGACTGCTTTCGGCCCTGCATTAGCAAAGGGTGATATAAATAATGATGGATTAGAAGACTTGTACATAGGAGGTGCTAAAGGACAAAAAGGTGTATTATATTTACAATCGCAAAATGGTCAGTTTACCAAAAGCGATAGTCAACCATGGCAGAATGAATTTTACAGTGAAGATGTAGATGCCTGTTTTGTTGATGTAAACAATGATGGTTTTCAAGATCTCTTTATTGCAAGTGGCGGCAGTGGTGATTTTGTAGGTCAGGAAATAATGCTCGTAGATCGATTTTATGCCAATAATGGGAAAGGTGAATTCTTTAGAATAGCTAATGTAATTCCAGAAATTGAAATGGCAACGTACGCAATTATTACAGATAACATAGACAATGATAAAGCTCCTGAACTATTGGTATTAGGTGCTGCCAAACCAGGCAAATATCCAACTAAGGAAAGAAGTATATTGTATGATTATCAAGACAATAAATATATAGATGTGACCGATAGTTTGATCCCTGAGTTAAACCAAAAAGAGGGTCTTATCAGAGATGCAATATGGGAAGACTTAAATAATGATGGTAATAAAGACTTAATAACGGTTGGAGAATGGCGTAATATAGATGTTTATATTTTTGAAGATGGAAAATACTTAAATCAGTCTAGCAAATGGAAAACAAATAAAAAGCTTGGCTGGTGGAGATCAATTGAATCTGCAGATCTTGATAATGATGGAGATATGGATTTTATAATTGGAAATATTGGTAAAAATTTCAAGCAGAAAGCCAGTGACGATTATCCGCTCTATTTATACTCTAACGACTTTGATGATAACGGAACTTTAGACTGTGTTCTGGCAAAACCTTATAAAGACAAAGTAGTACCTGCTAGAGGTAAAGAGTGTTCAACAGAACAAATGCCCTTCGTAAGTGAAAAATTCAAAACGTATAAGGACTTTGCTTCAGCTACCATTGTAGATATTTATGGAAAAGATAAATTGGAATCTGGTATTGCCTTAAAGGCAAATGATTTCTATTCCTATATTCTATGGAATGAAGAGGGTTCATTTAGCTATCAAAAACTACCTGTTTTTGCTCAAGCATTTCCGGTTAATGATATTCAGGTATTGGACTATAATGAAGATGGCAATTTAGACATAGTGCTGATAGGTAATGAGTATAATACTGAATATGAAACTCCACGATTAGATGCAGGAAATGGATTACTATTAACCAATAAGGGTGATAAAACTTTTGAATGTGAAACGGTTACTCGATCCGGTATATTCTGTCCATATGACGCTAAGCGTATGGTTCAAATAAATATTTCCAATCAACAAGCCATTATAGTTGCTAATAATGATGGTAAACCAGATTGTTTAATATTAAATAAAAAAGGGGAATAACTTAATAGTTTTCCCCTCTCTATTGTTATTTATATTGTTATTCCTATTCGATAAAAATCATTTTTCTAGTTGAAGAAAACGACTCTGATTCCAATTGATAATAATATATACCATTACCATTAAGTTCGTCGTTACGTACAATTATACTATTCAATCCTGAATTGTATTTTCCACTAAATGATTTAATCAGTTTTCCATTGGTATCGAAAATATTCAATGTCGCATCTGATTCTCTTGAAAGTTCAAAGTCTATTGTCGTAAGACTACTGAACGGATTGGGAACATTTTGGAACAACTTATTTTCAAAATTATTAACTTGTCTTTCGAGTAAAATATTTCTAGTATTAAAACTTTGCTCGTAAAGTTCTGAATTTTTTCCATCAGATGCTAGGCTGAAAATTTCAGAATCAATCATTTGCTTTGTCTTTAATATGATATAGAATAATGCATCCTCACCTTCTGATTTAATAGCTTTATCTGAGTACCAAACAATTGAAATATCATTATTACTAATAACATAACTATCTGAATCAAACTTTAATCGCCCGGACTCAATATTTGCAATTTCATATTGATCAGAATCATACTCCAAAAACAACTGCATACCTAACATGCTTTCATTGGTTTTAAAATAAAAAGGAACCATATATTCACCTGATTCTGAAAGTTGTAATATATCATGTGTTATCAATACGTCATCATATTGGCTACGTCTTTCAATCAACTCTGAGTTCATTGTAGAATTAACAATAACAGAATTATTAACATCTCCTACCTTCACTGCAATAAAGTCATTATCCATATCATTACCATTCAGGTCATATAAGTCAATTGACTCTTTGAACGGCCAAGGAGAAGTAGGATCAGTAAATTTGAATGACTTATCTACGAATCTCCAAGAATCATTAGAAGGTAATTCTTCATATATGCCTAATATAAGCTTGCGCAATTCAATTAAATCAAGAGCTGACACATCATTACTGCTATTAACATCTGAAGCAATAATTTGATAAGGAGACTCAATTTCTTCAAGTCCGAGAATATGCCTTTGAATAATTATTAAATCAAGAGTAGAAACTCCATTTAGATAATCATCTGCACTAATTCCTGTTAATGAATAATCTAAATATGATCCCATATTGGGGAAGGTATATTCTCCATTAATATTAGTAAAATCGTAATTCATTGAAGCATCAAGCATTGTTTGCAAACCTACTTCTACATTTTCCAACATTTCTTCAAATTCGGTTTCAATATGACCTGCTATCATCATTCCTGATGTATCAGGGCAAATATTTCCATTTGCTTGAATATTTAATATTGTCCTACAATAATCTTGATTTCCCATATCATCTGTTACCCACATTGTGATTTCATTCGCACCAATATTGCTACATGTAAATGTTAGTGACTTGATGGACAAATCATTTTGGTCAAATGAAAGTTCAACTGTAGCATCACAATTATCGGAACTTCCCAAATCAAAATCAATAGCCCATATTTCTATAAAAGGCTCTTGGTTACTATTAATTGGTGGTTGAAGCGCAGTTGTAATTCCGGATCTACAATATGGTGATGGTGCTTTATCGTCCCTAATTTGTAATTGATGACTACAACTTGAAACCGTAGAACATACTCCCTCAGCGAACCAAGTGATCAAATAGTTGCCTGAACTTAGAGTATCGTTACTAATCGGTCCAAATCCTGTCTTTATTATTGCTCCATTTCTTCTAATGCTATATTGAATTAGAGATGGATGAATAAATGAATTTTCACAGTTGTCAAATGCTTTTGGAGGATTAAAATTAATTATTTGATAACAATCACTACTAGCTGCGGGCAATACAGTATCCTGTGGGCATTCTGTAAGCGTTGGTCCCTCTGAATTGGATACTTTAATAACCTGAGTTCTGAACCATATACCTTTGTCAGGACTTGTACTTGCATTGTATTGACAAAAGTCGATAACTGTCCAAGTTCTTATAATCTTTAGACAATATCCTTCAACATTTTCAAAAACTCTATCCTTAAAAGAATAAGAAAGATGTGCACAAACTGGAGCTTTGTTAACAGGAACTCCGCCATATAAAACTGCATCTCCAAGGTCAGTACTATAGTTTTCGCAAGTAGCATC
This sequence comes from Saprospiraceae bacterium, assembly GCA_029262995.1. Lineage (GTDB taxonomy): Bacteria > Bacteroidota > Bacteroidia > Chitinophagales > Saprospiraceae > RFSX01. The sequence continues at coordinate 99,692 of JAJCYH010000009.1, forward strand.
TTCTCTGTCCTGTGGCCACTCAAAACTATTTATAGTTAGCACAACATCGGAAGTAAAGTTAAACACTTGCTCACAACTGGTTAATTCAATTGTATTCCCCGGCAAATCAACAAACCACCTTCTAATTATTGTACCATTACCGCATATATCAGCGATAGAACCAGAATCTTCAAATCTAATTATACCAACGCTACAATCACCGTTTATAACTGGACTCCCGGTTAGAGAAGTATCTATCTGACTAATTTGATCGCATTCTAGGTTAAAAACCAATTGGTCCGGACAAGATTCAATATCAATGCCTGTCTTATCTTGAACTATGACATTAACTATACAAATGTTAGATTTACCACCTTGGTCCGTCACTCTCATGATAACTGGAATTGTTTGACCAGCTTCCTGACAACAAAATTGTACATAGTCTCCAAATTGCAAATCATCACCTTCATATTCTGGTAAATTTTCGCAAGCAGAACTATCTCTTCTGATATCTAGCGTTACAGGACCACCACATTCGTCATATGATCCATCATCCACTGAAATGGCATACACTCTGCCCCAACCATTATTGGCTAACGATACAGCTGTAAATTGATCACAAATGGCATATGGCCTATCTTCATCTTCAATAATAATTTCAAAGACACACTCACTCGAATTGTCACAATCATCAGTAACAATGTATTTTATATAGTTCAATCCATTTTGCAAGCCCATTGCTCTGTAAACATTGTTGCCTATAGGATCAGCTGGTGTATAAACTTGCTTTGGCAATAATGGATTATAATCTTCTGATTTCAAATATTCTACCCTGACAGACAAACTTGCACAGTCAAAAAATGATTTTAAACCCGTAACATCATTTTCATCAAAAGGTCTAAATATCACATCACCTTCGCAATCATTATTGGCATAAAACTTTAAACCATCATCTGGGCACTCAATTTCGGGAGCATTTTTGTCTTCAACTTTAATTGTTTGATATGATTGAGCATATTCTCCTTCACACCAGTCTAAGACTGTCCATCTTCTCAATATCTTAATAGTATTAATACCACAAAGGTTAAATGTATCATCATTAAAGCTTACATTAATTCGACATAGATTATTATCATCAGTAAGTGCCAAGCCATCTATTGTAGGTTGCCCAGTATTATCAGGACCTAAGTCTAATTTTCCATTTACATTAATTAGAGGATCATCACAATCAAAGAAAACATTTGTTGGAAATTCAAGATCGTCAATTGATCTTTTTTCAAAATATATAGAAAAGTCACAAACGTCTGCACTTAACCCAACATGATCCTTTGTATAATACTCTATATCTCTCCTTGCTGTAAAGTCTCCTGTAGTACATTCAAGGTTTTGTATCTCATCTTTATTTAATATTACTTCAACATCAGGATCACAATTATCTTCTTGCTGGTATTTAAAGAAGGAGACAGTATTGATATCTACACAAAGCCCTGGAGCAATTGCTGCTTGGTTTGCTGGTGTGTCTCGAATTACGATTGAAATTGTAGGGCTAATATTATCTTCTGTGGCTTGAACGCCAGAAATTTCGCCAGTATACATAGAATTATCTACTGGATCTTCTGAAAAATCATAAGAACCACCATCGGTTACTATTGTACCAGTTCCTGAACCTGTGAAAGGCACTAGTGGAACATCTATATCCAAATAATCGATCACTTCCCAAGGCATAGTACTTCCAGATCCTGTCAAAGGATTAAGCAATAAAGTAATTGTTCCTGGATTCATATCAGTGTCCATTGGATTAGGATCTGAGCAGTAAGTTATATTTCCCATACTGGTAAATAATCCAGACATATCCTTGGAACAATCAACTGTAATATCATCTATACAAGTTACCAATGGAGGCAATTTATCCTCAACTGAAAACCATCCCCAACAAGAAATAGTTGTTCCATTAGGATCAACAAAAGATATACTAGCTTTATAAGGAGTACCAATGTATGACCCATCAATTACAGGATGTAATGGATCACCACCCAATGTATATGTGGTTTGATCTAATACAAAGTCATTAGCGGTCATAATAGTTACAATATAATCACATCCGGTTCTTTCATCTTCAAGAATTAATTCAGGAGTAATTACTGCATAACATTCATAATCCAAAGAAATTTGAATATCATCATTACAACCTAAGGATTGTGGACATTGCGCATTTGTCTCAACGAAACCAAACACAGTCAGCAATATCATTACAAAAAATGATGATGCATTAATGTTCGGTAAATTTTTAACACTGAAAAATGTTCTCATAAGTAAATCGGTTATTGGCACAAGCCAAAATTGTTTTTGGAATAAACATTTTTGTTCAGACTATGGGAAGGAGGGAAATCCTGAAGTGTTAAATTTTACTATTTATACCAGTTGGTTTTCCATTGCAAATTTTATAAGGTTAATAGTATTTCGTACACCTAATTTCCTCATAATGTTTTTACGATGGACACCTACTGTTTGATCGCTAATAAATAATTCCTTAGCAATTTCTTTATTGTTTTTCGCTTGTGTAATTAACTCAAGAACTTCATGTTCTCTTGTCGTTAACTTTTGTTTGATTACAAATCGATCTTCGTAGGTCGATTTCTTCAAACTAATCATTTTCTTACCATTTGGTGGTGTAATGTGAAGTCCAGGTGCCAAATAAGTATTTCCACTCATTACTTCCTCAATGGCATCTATTAGGTCTTCTTCAGAATTTGACTTTAATAAATAACCATCCGCTCCATTTTTTAAAGCTTGACCTACAAATTTATAATCTCCATATGAGGTCAACACCAATATTTTTATGTTTTTGAATTGTTTCCTTATTTGAGGAATTAACTCAAGGCCATCTTCATCAGGCAAATTTAAATCTAGAATCACAAGATCAGTGTCTAAATTTTTATGGAGAAATAACATGAGTCCCTCTGAAGTTTCTTCGCTACCTAATATGTTGATATCCAACATGTTATTGCTATTAAAAAAGGATTGAAGTCCTACTTTAAATAGCTTTTGAACATCTACTAATACACTGTTAATTACAGACATTTGGTTTATCTAGTTATAAAATTCGACTGATTTGATACCATTAATAGGTATAAATACATTCCGATAAGTACAAAACTAATGCCAAGTTTGAATGTATTTTCAAATACCATAAAAATGGTAGTACTACCAAAAATAAGGTATTATAAGTTTTAGAAACTAAAGAAAGTATTCAGACTCTAATGTTTGAAGCCCATTGATGTCTGCCACGGTGTAATTAAATCCTCTTCGTAAAGCAAATGCCCCCACTTGTCCTAGCTTGTCTAGAGCAAGTAGTCCCACTTGTTTATTTTCTATATCTGTCCTTAAAGAAATTCTTTTAATCGCTTCCTTACATGCTATCATGGGAGTCATACCAGATCTCATTAATTCAACAATTAAAAATGAGCTGCAAGATTGCATTACCAATTCACCATAGCCGGTAGCCGTTGATGCGCCAACTTCATTATCAACGTACAAACCTGAACCAATAATAGGAGAATCTCCAACGCGGCCTGGCAACTTATAAGAAAGTCCACTGGTTGAGCAAGCTCCAGATAAATTTGAAAGACTGTTGATTGCAAGCAATCCTATTGTATCGTGTCTTTCACTATTAATTTCAGGCTCAAAGACAGCTTTTTCTTTCCATTTTAGAAATTTATTCTTGGATTGTGGGGTTAACAGGTCAAACACTGTAAACCCATTTAAAAGTGCGAATTCTTTAGCTCCTTGTCCACAAAGCATTACATGTGGGCTGTTTTCCATAACCTTTCGAGCGACTGAGACAGCATTTTTTATGTCTTTAAGAAAACATACAGAACCTGCATTACCATTATGGTCCATAATGCAAGCATCCAACGTCACATTCCCTGAACTATCTGGTGACCCACCATATCCAACTGAAACATCAAGAGGGTTAGATTCAACACTGTTCACTGCTTTTTCAATTGCATCAAGTATAGAGCTTGGATTTTCTTTTAAAATTTGATATGCGATTAGGTTTGCTTCTTTATTATTCCATGTTGAAAGCACTAAAGGTTTATGAGAGGCATTGTCTTTGGGATTGCTTTGACAACTCATCAATGGGGACACTAATAAAGCTGATAATATTTTATTAAATGATCTTCTGTTAAACATGTATAGTACATATTTAAGCAAAAGTTTGCTAAAACACTAAAACTATTGATTCTTTATCTATTCTTTGATAAGCTTGATAATACTGTATGCATTGTCAGATTCGATCAGAATGTTGTAATAACCTCTTGGCCAGAATGTTTCAAGGTCCATATTTATAAAATTCTTCCCAGTAATTACACTCTTTTGAACTGTTTTCATCAATTGCCCATTTGAATTGAAAAGGCTAATTTTCACTGTAGTATCTTCTTCTGATACGACTTTGATTGTTGTGTTATCGTAAGCTGGATTAGGGAATACAGCAGCAGCTAAAACACCTTCACTTATGATCGGTCCTTCAGGAATGCTATTATGAGGCATAGCAATAAATAAGTTCTTTTGCATAACGGATAGTTCTGAATTCCTCATTACAACATCATACAACTTTGTTTTCTTTATTTGTTCAATTTGACTTGGCGTAAATGCAGGGTCATTTTCAAAATAAAAACGATCGCCATCTCTAAGGATTTGAAATTGATCTTCGATAATACGCATTACAAGCTCACCAAAAATGGCATTTGACTTATGTCTTTCTGCTAGCATTCCTACCCAAGCATCAATATTTTCAATATTACCGTATAATTCTTCCAATGCAAATGCATCTTCTGGATTTGCAACAAAATCATTATAGCTTTTCACTTTTGGTAATCCGAAGTCACCTCTAAGTTGATTATAACCTGCCAGCCCTCTGTCTCTTCCTCTGAAAATATTTATTGAAGCCAAATCCAATCCTCCAGAACCTGGAGCTCCGAAAAGAAAGTTTCTTAAATCACCTATGACTTTACAATCTAATTTTTGCATAACCTGAATTCCCATTCCTTTAAAGTAAGGATCTATCCCTCCTGCATGCACAACAGCAAATGGATTGAAAAAAGCATCTTGCAATCTAATACTTCCTTCCATGATTTCATTTCCAGAATTATCCATCCTAAGCAAATCACTATTGATTAGTGTATGTCCAATTCTAAATGCAGCTGCTGAGAATACATTAAAAATCCCAGGGTTCATTTGATCACTATATGATCTATATTCTGGTAGTACAATTCCCATAGCGGGCAACCATTCATAGAAACATATATTTTGAATATAAGCGCCTACAAGTTTTCTGGCACGTTGATATAGTTGCTCATCATTCCAATTAGGGTGATCTTCTTTCAATACATCACATAGCCTATTGTGTTCTCTAAGAAATATTGTTTGTATTCCAATAAGAAGTGGGTTCTCATTTGCTCTGACATCTCCAGCAACAAAATATTTCGTCAACTGGCGTGTGTCATCAGCCATAACTGGAGCAGTTGGATCTATATCATCTGAATATTCACCTGAAAATGTATTCCATGGCAAAAGATTATTTTCAGAGCTTTTTAATTTGCCATCATTAAAAGTTCTTAACCAAGAAGCTCTATCTTCATCGCTTCCATAAATAGCTGAACCGTCGATAAAAGCAGAAATTTCATTAGCATATTGGCGAGGATTAGAAGGAGAGTTGCCTGTTCCTGAAAGCGTTTTATTTCTAGAAGTAATAATAAAATCCGAATCTAAAAAATATTCATCATCGGGAGGAATGCTCAAAAGCACAGTTTCTGCAGGATTACCTTCAACCAATGTTATATCGTGGTCTATAAATTGACCAAACACCCATATGTAATCTGATAATTGATGTTCATCAACTATCATTTCTTTTTGTTCAAATAAAGTATTGCTTATTGTTCTTGGATCTGGAAGATTGGTGTTATTTATAGCTCCCATGCCATCTGAGTAGTTAACACTACTCATCCTCAAAACCGGAGAATGTGCTGCTCCCCAATTTTTGTTTTCTAAATTATTTCCATAACCTGAAAAACTACGATTCTCTTGCCCATGCAATGCACTTAAGAACAGAACCAAACAAACACTCGCTAAGATATTTTTAAGCATCTTATCACTTAATTTATGCCCAAGGACTATAATTCTAAAATTGGTTTTCAAAAAATCAAAGCCAAATATATTAAAAGGTAATTTAAATACCGCTATAATCAAGGCAGAAAAGTAGCTTTTCTGTCTACTTATTTTTAAAGTTGAACAAAAAAGCGAGGCAAGAGGGGGAATGACTTGTGTTTTCAAGAGTTCAAATATTTAGGTGCTAAAACATATTAATTATTTTTATAATGCGTATTATATTTTATATCAATAATTTATAATACTTTACGTCATAGATTATATCACTAAAAATTATGCCAATAATTACACATTATGTATTTTTTGCATAACTCAAGCTAAGTTTTATGAATAAAGTTTTGATTGTAAATTCTGGTACTAAAAACTCTGAGTTAGGGGTTTACTCCAAATTTACTGTCTTACATATGAAGAATATATTATTAACTCTGATCAAGTAATTTGATTCAGAATTTTGCTAAATATTATACAGTCTCCAAAGCAAGGAGTTTGATGGTCATTGCCATGAGCATAATGACTATTATGTTGTCATACAACAAGATTGAAGCTCAATCCAAGCCGTATTCAAATTATAAATTCCATCTTATATCAAATACTTTTGATACTCTAATAGTAGAGGAGAATACGATCATTCCAAATTCTGTGCAATTAAGTTCACAAGAAGATATTTCCGAAGTAATCTATTCCATAAATAACAATTCAATACGTATCTATAACATTGAAAACCAAACCATTGTATTAAAGTATAGAGTTTTTAATTTTGACTTAAACAAAAGTGTTGCCGTCCTAGATTCAAGTCAAATTATTACTGATGAGCGGATTATGCTTTTGGTAAATGAAAGCGAAAACAGACTTAATAGCCGAAGATTAATAGAATCAAGTGAGCTACAATATAGTGGGAATTTTACTAGAGGAATAAGTTTTGGTAATACCCAAGATGTGGTATTAAACTCAAACTTAAACCTTCAACTAAGTGGAAACTTAGGAAACGGGATGAATATCAGAGCAGCAATTTCAGATGAGAATATTCCCCTCCAAGCTGAAGGAAATACTTTAATCCTTCAAGAATTTAACAAAGTTTTTATAGCACTTGAAAAAGACAATACTACTATTATCGCTGGAGATTATGAATTAGGTAGACCTGACAGTTATTTTATGAATTACTTCAAAAAATTAAAGGGAATTTCTGTCAGCACACAACATCAAACCAATGATAATTGGAATATTTACAATAAAGCAAGTTTTGCGGTAAGCAGAGGAAAATTTAGGCGAATTCAATTAAAAACTCAAGAGGGTAATCAAGGACCTTATAGATTAGATGGTGAAAATGGAGAAGTTTTTTTACAAGTATTATCAGGTACAGAGAAAATATACGCAGATGGTCGATTATTGAAAAGAGGCGAAAACAATGATTACATAATAGATTACAACAGAGCTGAAGTCAGGTTTACCCCAAAATTAATAATTGCTGCAAACCTTAGAATTATAGTAGAATTTGAATATGCAATACAAAGTTATTTACGCTCACTATATGCAACAGAAACGTCCATTAAAAACAACAAGTGGGAGTTCAAGTTAAATGGATACAGTGAACAAGACAGCAAATCAACAACAGGTAACATAGAACTTGACACAAGTGACATAAGGATTTTAAGAGAAGGAGGAGACAATGATAATTTTAAGTCTGGAATATTTGAATTCGATACTATCAATTCAAATGAAAATGTTAAGTACAATTTAAGGAATGGGATTCTTGAATTTGCTCCCAAAGACAGTGGTCAAGTTTATCTCGCACGTTTTTCAAATTTTGGTTCTGGTCAAGGCGATTATATTATTGATACGGATGCAACTGCAAACGGAAGAGTATATAAGTATGTAGGTTCCGAGATGGGAGATTATCTTCCATTGATAAGATTAATACCTCCGGAACAAAAACAAATGTTTACTGCATCAGCAAATTATTCCCTAAGTGATAGTACTCAATTTTTTATCGAAAGTGCAATCAGCAATTATGATAAGAATAGATTTTCGGAATTAGGCAATGAGGACAATACATCCCATTCATTTGTAGGTGCTTTTATTGATAGAAGGAAGGTTTTACAAAATGGGGATTGGGAAATGGCAACAAAGGCAAAATATGAATTTGTAAAGAAAGGGTTCCAGATTTTAAATCCTTACAGGACATCAGAATTCGTAAGAGATTGGAACATAGATAGAATTCAAAAAAACAATAATCAGCATTTTGTTCAATCTTCAATAAAGCTTTTCAATAAATTCAGTAGCATTGATTATCAACTTAGTAGTTTCAAAGATTCTGGTCAATTTAATGGCTTGAGACATCAACCTGTATTACGGTTCAGTGATAATAAATGGCTGATTCAATTAAACGGAGATTGGTTAAACTCCACTTCTCAATTTGAAACATCTGAATTCAGTAGACCAAGAGCAAATATTCAAAAATCCATTTTTGCGCATAAACTTGAATTAGGTTTTTATTTTGAAAAAGAGAAAAATATTATCAAAAACAATTCGGACACTTTGAATCAACTTAGTTTCAATTATGATCTTTACCGGTTCTCAATCAAAACTAAGACGGTAAAAAATCATCAAGTCGAAATAGCATATAGCAACAGAGTAGATGACAGAGTAATAGATTCAGAATTACAAAGAGCGACCGAAAGCCAAAGTCTTGAACTAAGTGGAATTTTAAACAAGCAAAAAAACTCCACTTTACAATGGCAAATTGTAGTGCGGGATTATACTGTAGAAGATAATTATATCGAAATAGAACAAGCTAAGCGGTCATTGATTGGCAATATCAATCATAGAATGAATCTGTTTAATAATGGTATAGATATTTCAAGTTATTATGAATCCAATTCGGGTCAGGAACCAAAGTTGGAATTTCAATTTATTCAAGTTCAAAAAGGTGAGGGATCTTATCTTTGGAATGATTATAATACGGATGAAATCAAACAAATAAATGAGTTTGAAATTGCACCGTTTTCAGATTTAGCTTCGTTTGAAAAAATATCGGTTTTTAACAATGAATTTATCAGTACCAATCGATATGTTTTAAATCAAAGCATTCGTCTTGACCCAATAAAAATTTTAAAAAATAAAAATCATTTATTGGCTAAACTATTCTTTTTCAGCCGTTACAGGATAGATCAAAAACTTCAAAATTCAGATAATTCAGGACTTTTAAATTTTATAGATTTTGACCTTGAAAATGAAGATCTGGTTTCATTTAATTCCACATTCGATCACAGTCTTTTTATTAATCGTGGCAATCCTTTGTGGGACTTGAGGTTTACACTTAGAAAAATAAACAATAAAATTTTACAAATATCTGGATTTGATCAAAGGAACAATACCCAATATACCAGTAGGATCAGATACAATCTGAACAAACAATTAGATCTTCTGTTTGAAGGGAATTGGGGTAATCAGATAAGAACGACTGAAAATTTTAATGGGCAGAACTTTGACATAGAATCCTGGTCCTTTAATCCTCAATTAAATTATAGACCAAATTCTCGATTAAGAATAATAACCAATTTAAGTGTCGAAAAGAAAAAAAATACCAATGGCATTGAAATGGAAGAGGCTAAAATTGTTAATAGTGGGATTGAGATTAGTTGGCGACAAAACAGCGTATCGAATCTTGAATTTAAACTAAACTATATCAATATTGATTACAAAGGTCCCATCAACTCCCCTATCGAATTTGAAATGTTACAAGGCCTCAAAAATGGTAATAATGCGGTTTGGGGAATCAATTATATCAGGCGCGTTTCTACAAGCATGGATATAGTTATTAATTACAACGGCAGGAAACCCGGTTCAAACTCAATAATCAATACAGCAACCATGCAAATGAGAGCTTTGTTTTAAAATAAAAAGGAAGCCCTATTCAGGCTTCCTCACCATCAACTCAATCTCGGTAAATTATTTGACTACATTATTCAACATTGGTCCTAGATAACTAAGAATTAGTTCTTCTAAAGAACTAGACTTAATTATGGTTAGGCATACACGATTATCTTTAGTAGAACACTTTAGGATTGCTAGCTTATCCCCAGGCAAAATATCTAAGGTCTTCCTAATGTCCTTAGGAAGAACAAGTTGTCCTCTTTCATCGCAACTCACAATTGCCTCTATAGAAAATTTTGTTTCGCTCAAAATCAAAAATTGTAATGCAAATATAATCTGATTTCTATTACTTTTCTGATTATTCCGTATTTTCTGTATTATATGATTAATCAGTATTTTAATTTTATGATCTCTGTCCGCATTAGAACATCATTCGTACTATAATAAATACATTTACATCATATATTTGTTTGAAATAAAAAATAATAATGAAGTTCATTCCTTGTCTAGTGTTAATCGTACTTTTTTCCATCAATTCAAATGCTCAAGAATTATGGAATTCCATAGATGAAAATTCTATCCAATATAAATCATCAAAAGAAAGAGAGATTGCACCAACGAAGTATTCTACTTTTTCAATTGATCAAAAATCATTGGTTAAAAAATTGCAAAATGCAAACCATGAGGATGAAATAAACAAATCCAAAGGAACAAGACTTAGTTTGCCATTACCCAATGGTAAGTTAGAATTATTCGAATTTTATGAAAGCCCTTGTATGAGTCCTGTGCTTGCAGAAAAATTTCCTGAAATAAAATCCTTCATTGCTATATCTAAAGAAAACAGAAGAAATCATGCGAGGTTAGATTTTGGGACCATGGGGATTCATGCGGTTATCAGCACATCTGAAGGTACAATATATATTGATCCCTACTTTAAATCACCTGACCAGAATTACATTTCATATTATGTAAGAGATCACATTGTTGATATTGATGAATATAACAATAGCTGTGGTACCGATGCATATATGGAAAGCATTGAATCAGAACTAGAAATGGGTAATACAAATGATTTAACTGAACTCAACCCATTAAAAACTGCTGGAGATGAAGTTGAAAAAGTTACATACCGGTTAGCTGTTACAACAACGGGAGAATGGGGACAATCAATTGGTACCAAAGAAAATGTAATGGCTAGGATTGTGACAGGCATCAACAGATTGAACATGATATTTGAAAGTGCTATAGCTACTAAGTTTGAACTTATTGACAGAAATGACGAACTGATTTTTCTTGATCCTGACACTGATCCATTTGTTGATGCAAATCTTGGTGGTTCTCTAATTGGTCAAAATTCATTTGCCATTAACAATATTGTTGGAGCAAACGCTTATGACATAGGACATGTATTTACAGTTAGATGTACTGATGGTGTAGCAGGTATTGCAGCCTTAGGCTCTGTCTGTCTTTTAAATAAAGGCAACGGTGTTAGTTGTGTAGGAAATACCAACATTTCATTTTTTATGGTAAATACGACTGCACATGAAATAGGACACCAATTCAATGGGGGGCATACTTGGAGTAATTGTCCTTCATCTCAAGGACAACTTTCACCTAATACCTCATGGGAACCAGGAAGTGGCTCAACAATATTGTCCTATGGTGGAATATGTGGTAGTCAAGATTATGTAAACACAAATGACGATTACTTTCATGTAGGCAGTCTTGATCAATTTCTTACTTTCATTTCTACCACAGGAAGTTGTGGAGAAGAGAAACTAAGTGGAAATCATAAACCAGATCTTGTAAAACCGTTTGGAAATGGCGTTGTTATCCCTATTGCTACCCCATTTGAACTAGAAGGTGAAGCTACAGATGAAGATGGTGACCTCCTAAGCTATAATTGGGAACAGATGAATATTATGCCAGTAGATGGAACGACGAATCCACCTACCCCACTCGGAAGCCTTGGTAATCCAATAGGAAACTCTCCAAGTTTCAGGTCATTTCCTCCATCTTCAAATCCCAATAGGTTATTTCCTAGATTAAGTGCAATTATAGGCGGCATAGGATCCCACCTTGAAGTATTGCCCCTATATGATAGAAATTTAGACTTCAGGTTTAACGTAAGAGACAATCATCCTGGAGCAGGCATCACCGTTTGGGAAAAGGTTTCTTTTAAAGCAACTGAAAGTGCTGGACCATTTAGAGTAACCAAACCGAACACTTTGACTTTTGTTGAAGTTGGTGATTTATTAGATCTAGAATGGGATGTTGCCAATACGGATAATGAGTTAGTAGATTGTCAATTTGTTGATATTTACTTATCCTTAGACAATGGTAAAAACTTTGACATTCTGTTAAAAGAAATGACGCCTAACGATGGTTCAGAGAGTATTGAAATACCAAACACTTTGACTACCGAAGGGAAGATAAAGATAAAGGCTAGCAACAATATATTTTTTCAATTTAACAGATCAAATATTATCATAAGAGAACCATCAACACCAGGTTTTTTCATTGATCTTGCAGAAAACAAATTTAATACATGTTTGCCAGATGTCGTTGAAGTAAATATCATAGGCACTTCATTCCAATCGTTTGACACTCCTGTTACTCTGGATATAATTAATCCACCTTCAGGGATAAGTTATGAGTTTTCAAATAACCCAATGGCTCCTAATGAAGCGTCAGTATTAACTATCAGCTTTGACAGTATTGATACTAGGAGTAATTTCAATCTTATCGTTCAAGGCATCGCAGAAAACGCAGATACCATAGTACAAAATATTTCCATTTCTGCTATCGGTACTGATGTAAGTGACTTGAAATTATTAGGTCCTGTTAGTGGAAGTTCAAACATCAAACAAACTCCCATATTCAGTTGGGCCAAGGCTAGGAATGCCGAATATTATACTTTAGAAATTGCAACAAATCCTTCGTTTGGAAGCAGTGTTGTCATTTCTGAGGAATTCCTTTCCGATACTTCTTTCATACCTCAAATTGTTTTTGATAATGGACAATTGTTTTATTGGAGAGTTATAGCCCATAATGATTGCATTACGAGCCCAAGTCAAATTAGTACTTTTGGAACCTTAACTTTGGATTGTAAAGACTACAGTTCAGACAATTTACCAAAGAATATCAGCTTTTCTGGAAATGTAATAGTAGATGGTGTAATAAAGGTTTTTGATGTAGGTGAAGTTGCTGATATTAATATTAAAAAAATAAGAGGTCAGCACTCAGATGTGTTTCAACTTAAAGGAACACTTATTAGTCCATCAGGGACAGAAGTGATTCTATTTGATAAGAATTGTTTTGGAGCTACCGATTTCAATTTAGGATTTGACAGTGACTCACCTATTGATTTCAGATGCCCGTTAAATAGTGGTTTAATTATAAAACCAAATGGAGGGGATCTTTCTTCATTTGAAAACGAAACTATAGATGGAGATTGGATCTTTAGACTAAATGACACTCAAAGTGGTGATGGAGGACAATTCACCCAATTTGATCTTGAAATATGTGCCAGTTTCGAAATTGAAAATCCATACATCATAAACAATAATATTTTAGAAGTTCCTACTGGCTTATCTGCAAAGGTTAGCAGTGACTTTTTATTGGTTGGGGATAATCTTAGCACCTCAGAAGAACTGATTTATACTCTTGTTGTTCTACCTTCTGAAGGAGAGCTAAGTCTTAATGGAAACAGTCTTAGTGTAGGAGATAGTTTTACACAAGATCAATTAAACAATGATGAATTGAGGTATATTCACCTTGGGTCAATTGACACAATTGACTCATTTACTTTTACAGTAATTGATGGAGATGGGGGATGGTTGGATCTTACCAAGTTTGATTTGGTTATTGATGAAGATGTGATATCTTCTATTTCTGAGTTATTGCCAAGCTCTTCTTTTGTGATCTACCCTAATCCAGCAACAGATGCAATAACAATTGAAGCTATTCAAGAAAATACAAGTTGGAATATTGTTATTTATGATTTGAGTGGAAAATTAATTTTGCAAGATAAGATGAATAGGAGAAAATCTTTATCGTTAAGATCGTTTGAAAATGGTCTTTACATCATTAAACTGTTCAGTGAAAAATCACAAGCTGCTTATAAGTTGAGTGTACTAAAATAAACGAAGATAATAAAGGGACTTTTTGAAAGTCCCTTTTTTATCTTTTATTAGAGATGGGCTCTAGAACAAGCAATTCACGTGTGTCTAGTATTTGGTCAACAACTAAAAAATTGTATTGCTTATTATACGATCCAATTACTTCCACATGTCCAAAATCCTCAAAACTTAAGTCCGAATTATCTTCATTAATAAACTTCAATTCTATTAATGCCGCAGATTCAATATCTTGAAGGTAAAAGACATCTTTTACAATTTTGTCCTGTATAATGTATCCATCAAAAATTCTAAGCGTCGTATTATATTCCTTTGTGTGGTTATAACAAGAGTAAATCGCTAAGCTTAATGTAGATATTACTAAAATTATTAAATTCTTCATAACATTCGTATTGGTTGTTATAAAGTTAAGTATGAATTAGCTCTAAAGATTCAGGCAAAACACCTGATTATAAATAAGGGGTTACCCCGACCTGATAAGGTATGATTGGTATGCGTAAACAAATCGGGGTAACATAAACTACTTAATAATAAGTAGCACTTAGAAAAGCTCATAGTAATGCTAAGTCAGGATATTTTGATGCCGATGTTTAACTTAATAAGTCAAACCAACATTCCTTTGGTAACCCATTAGACTCCAAAAGAATGTAGTTAGATATTGGAGCGTTAGATTAAACAAATTATATTATTCTACTTATCAAGTACAACGTGCAACAACTTGTTGCTATCAAACAAGTTGAATCCATAAAAAACATCACTTAATAGTTTAACATTTATACGTTAACTTAATTGATTCGCCAGTTTACGAGTGGATTATAGAGTTCGGATTGATCTCTTACTATTTTAAACATTACAATTTAATTTAAATCGATCAAAGCAAAACTCCTATAAAGCACAATTATTAAATCTTTTTGCAAATATTAAGATAATTATGCAAAAGCTAAACTATACAGCTTAATATACTGCATTTTTTAAATACAGTCAATATTTATTTCAATTATTTTTGATTTTATAAAATTTTAATCCCATTAATAATGTTTGATTTCCATAAATATCATTCCAACGCAACGTTCTCGGGTTTTAATGGATATACAATATCAAACGCTTAACACTTTTAATGCATTAATTTTTAAATCTAATCTGATTAATTTCAATTAAAAAAGTTAACATGAAAAAAATATCCTTATTATTTCTGATGCTCTCTCTTCTATGTTTCAATAGTTGTGAAGATGATATTGTTGGGGAGGGTGATGTAACAGAAATCATTCAGGAACCAAGCTTAACATTTGATTCTTCTGTTTCGGGTATAGTTACAAATATAAATGGTCAATCTTTAGAAGATGTCGAAGTGACATATAAAGATAAAAATTATCTTACAGATGAAAACGGGTTTTTTAAGATTGAAAATGTAATTGCTGAAGAAGATGGTGGAATTCTTAGATTTGAATATGACGATCACTTTACTAATTACAAATTCTTTATACCACAAACCAATAGACGCTCTTTCATGAGAGTGCAAATGATTCAAAGAAACCTAAGCGGTCAAATTTCTTCTTCAAATGGAGGAGAGATAATCTTAGAAGGAGGTGCCAAGCTTGTATTTCCCACAAATGCATTCATAGATGACAATAATGTGAGTTATGAAGGCGAGGTTTCTGTATATGCTCATTGGTATAATCCTGATACAAAAGAATTTAGTCCTTCAATGCCTGGAGATCTTAGAGCGATTGATGCCTCAGGACAAATTGCTCAGTTATCAACTTTTGGAATGATGGCTGTAGAATTGGAAGCTTCAAATGGTCGAGAATTAAATATAGCTGAAGGGAAAAAGGCCAAACTTGAATTTCCTATTCCAAATGCACTTTTAAATAATGCACCAGAAGTAATTGAAACTTGGTCATTAAATGAAGAAACAATCTATTGGGAAGAAGAAGATATTGCAACACTTGAAAGCGGAAAATATATTACAGAAGTAAGCCATTTTTCATTTTGGAATTGTGATGCACCATTTCCATTGGTAAATATTTATGGGAAACTTATCAATCATAGTGGAGATCCATTACCTGGCCATCGTATATGCATTATTGCATTTAATGGGGCGCAAACAGGTTATGGATGGACGGATACTCAAGGTGGATTTTCAGGTAAAGTACCTAAAAATCAAGAACTTGTGATGCAAGTAAAAGATGAATGTGGAAATGTAGTTTTTAAGGAGAATATAGGTCCATTTACTACTAATACTTCTTTTGGTGAGATTATTGTCAATGTATCAAAATCACTTACTGTTTTTGGTAGATTGGTTTGTAACGGTATGCCAATAAATTCTGGATATGCCAAAATTCAACTTAATGATTGGTTATATTATATAGCTGAAGTTAATGGAGATGGATTATTTGAACTTCCTATTATCCAATGCCAGATTACACAAATCAGTGTCCAAGGTTTTGATCTTGAAAACGCACGTATTTCAGATGTTCTAAACTATTCAGTTAGTGGTAAAAGTGAATTAGACGCTGGAGACATTGAGGTCTGTCAAGAATTAGATGAATATATTATTTATAAGGTAAACGGAAGTCAAGAGTTTTTAATTGAAACACCTAGCGCAAAAATTGTTGATGGAAATCTAGTCATTTCTTCCTTTATTGACTCTATTGAGTCAGGCGTTAATTTGGTTGCTCCAGGAGCAGTTATTGGTAACAATGGAGATGTAAGTTCTTTAAACGCTCTATTATTTGATTCAACAAATAATTTATACCAATTTAATTGTAATGATAATGGAGCATTAAATTGTACCGATGTAATTATTAATATTACAAGTTTAGGAGGAGAAGGAGATTATGTAATAGGCGATTTCATGGGCCAAAGCATAGATTTTAATGGAAATACAACATCTGTAATGGGTTCTTTTAGAATTCAGATCGATTATTCAGGAAGTTCAAGAAGTATCAGTGGTGTAAGTTGGATTGATGTTAATCAAGATGGTATCAGACAAGAAACAGAACCTTTCCTTTCCAATGTAGGTGTAACACTTTCATCACAAGAATCTTTCGATAATTTCTTTGCAGAAACGGATGTAAATGGTAATTACATAATTGACAATTTATGCCCTGGTGATTATTACATGAGAGTTTCAAATGCTAATGGTTTTGTGGTTACACTTCAAGATCAGGGTTCTGATGATTCAATTGATTCAGATGTATCTCAACAAGGATTAGATTTGACTTTAGGGTCATTAGACCTTACCAATCTAGATATTGGGTTTATATACCACGGTAATTTAGAATGCGATTATGAAATAAATACTTATCCTGGATGTCAAGATCCGCTTGGTGGGGTTGTTAACGTACACTGGTCAGGCATTCCTCCATTTACATTCAACTATTTTGGGCAGGGTATAAACGAGACGGTAACTACTAGTTTATTTTCAGGAATCATGGTTGAACTAGCTGAGGGAAATTACCGTGTACAGATCATCGATGCAACTGGCAATGTCTGTTCTAAAGAATTTGAATTAATGAACATAGACAGTATTTTATGTTCGGTAGTTACAACTCCTGAAAATTGTGGAGAAAATAACGGAACTGCATTTGTAGAAGTTTCGGGACAGTCTTCACAATATATTTTCAGTTGGTCCAATGGAGAAAATACACAACGCATTGATAACCTATCGCCTGGAGATTATGGAGTAACCGTAACAGATCTTAATGGCTGTGAAACAGAATGTTCTGGATTTGTTCCATCAGGAGATCTAATTATAGATATTGTAAGTGAAGAATTAGAATGCGAAAATGGCGTAAATCAATATTTATTAACTGCTGAAGTATTCAATGGAAATGGTCAATACCAATTTGAATGGTCTGACGGACAAACCGGACAATCTGTTATTGTAGAAGCAGTTAATCAAACTTTTTTCGTGCTTGTAAGCGATCTAAATGGTAATTGCTTTGCAGAAGCTATTATAGACTTGGATGTTGCATTTGGAGAAATTGATGGAATGGTTTGGTTAGACGATCTTGGAGGAACTTCCGATATCTATGATCAAGGTTTGGAAGTAGGCGTAGATAGTTTGCTTGTAGAATTGTTTTCAGCAGATAATCTGATTACACCTATGAACACAACTTTAACAAATGATTCTGGTGCTTATCATTTTGGATTTATAGGACCCGGAGACTATGCTCTTAGGTTTACTCCTATCAACAATCTGATCTTTGTCTCAAAGGATATAGGAATGAATGATAATATAGATAGCGATGTAGATCCCAATACTGGATTTACTGATATCTTTACCGTAGATGGTTGTAACCCAATAACAGATGTATTTGCAGGACTAAAAGAAAATTAATTATTGACTTAATGTCAAAAAATCACTTAACAACGGATCAAATCATTCAAGGCTGCAGGCAAGGACATTCTTCTTGTCAAAAGGCATTGGTTGACCGTTATTCACAGCTCTTGTTTACGATATGCTTGCGTTACATGAGAGATGAGACAAAATCTAAAGATGTCCTACAGGAAGCTTTTATCAGGATATTTAAATCTCTTAAAAATTTTGATCCTGATAAAGGCTCCCTTCAGGCATGGATGAAGAAGATTACAGTTAATATGGCATTGAAGACATTAAATAAAAAGAAATTACAATATTCAGGATTTACAGTTGAAATAAATGATGCTTTAAGTGTAGAACCTTCGGCTTTAGATAATATGCAAGCTGCCGACTTACTTAAAATTGTACAATCCTTACCTGAAGGTTACAGACATGTATTCAACCTTTCTGTAATAGAAGGTTATAGTCATAAAGAAATAGCAGAGCTGTTGAAAATTGAAGAAGCATCTTCAAGGTCAAATCTATCTCGCGCAAAACAATTATTAAGAAAAAAATTAAACGCTTTTCAAAAAAATGAGTCATGGGTCAAAATAATCTAGACCATTATATCAAATCAACTTTATCAGATCATCCTACGATGATCAATACTGATGAAATTTGGTCAGGTATCCAGTATAAAAAGAAAAATAGGGCCTATAGGTTTATCGCTATATTTTCTTTGATCTGCATATCTTTATTATCTGTATTCTTAGTCAGGCAAAGTGCTATTGATAAAAAGTCAAATGAACAAGCATTAAATTATAGTTCAGATGATAATGTAAACAATATTCTAACAAGTAATAAACAACTTATTAATGCGTCCGAATCAAATATTATAAATAATAACCTTTTTGACTCATCTGGCAATCTTGAAAACAACAAGAATGTAGAAACTGCAGCCACTAATAAGCTTGAATTTAGTGATAATAAAACAATTGATTTCGATTTGAAACTAAACAATAGTTCTAATTTAAATAAAGATAAATCACCTATAGAAACTACGAAATACTACAACAAAGAAGCCTCAACAACTAAGAAATATAATCCTTCCAATATTGAATTAAAAAAAGAAAGTCTTTATCATCAAAAAGGTGAATCTGTAAAAAAGCAGCTTTTGATTAAACCTTTGATGAAAAGTAAAATAATTAACAAGTTTGATATCCTTCACACACCACTTAAAGAATTAGACGTTAAACATGATGCATTGCTTATGCTTATTGCTTCAACAGATTGCCCTACGTTTGAGTCTAAAAAGAATAGAATTTTTGGAGAAGTATATTCAACTTTAGATTATATTACTAGGTCTTATAATTCAAGTATTGAATCTCAAGAATACCTTTCCGAAAGAACATCTTCACAATCTTATAGACCAAGTTTTCGTGCAGGAGCACAATTCAAATACTTGTTCAATAATGGCATCTTTGTAAAGAGTGGCATTGAGTATGGTGTAGCTAGAGAAAGGTTCAGTTTTAGAAAAGAAACAATTACAACAGAGATTAAGCCAAACCAGGTTATTAATATTCATATAGATACTAATGGAGATACTACCCGTACGTTAGGGAACGCAGAAGTAACAATCATTGAAACAAAAAATTGGAAAGTAAAAAATAGTTATAAGTCATTTGGAATTCCTTTATCCGTAGGTTACCACATACACACTGGTCCTTGGTTTTATGCTCTAGAAGCTGGAATCATTTATAACCTAAGTTTTACATTTAAGGGGATGATTTTAGATCAATCAATGACCCCAATTGAGGCAGGTACTTACTTCAAAGATAAAATTGGCATTAACTATACTTTTGGACTTACAGCAGGTTACCATATTCACCCTCAACTTAATTTTATTATCAAAGCTAACCTTCGATCTATAAATAATAATATCAATTCTGATATTAATATTATCGATGAAAAATATACAATGATTGGTACTGGTATAGGTCTTGAATACCAATTCTAAAATAAATTGTACGCAATTGTAATTGTAATAAGGACTGTAACTTAAATGTAAGTTAGAGTCCTTTTAATCATCAGAAATATTCCCTTTTAAATTGCTTGTATAAATCATCAAGTAAATTTTCAATTACTTGTCTTTCATTAATTGGGAAATATTCATTTTTTAGGTTTTTAAGATTGTCAGGCAATGCTTCTCTGTTACCTTGAATGGAATATGTTTTTGAAACCATTTCATACTTCACATTAATCGTTTGAGGATGATGATCACAATAGTTAAATTTCCTATCGATTCTAACTCTGGCATTCCATCTGTAGATTTTTAATTCTGTAATGCATTTGACAGATGCCTTTATGGTTTTGTAATTCGGTATACTTTGCTTCACACCACTTGAATCTATATACGTTTTATATGAATCAACAATTTCTTTAGAGTAATTGTCAGTTGTAATATTTCTTGAATCTTTAATGTCCAGGTCATTAAAATGAAGTCCAATGTAACAATCAACATAATTAGGTGAATCGTTATATAAAACCTGAAAATAAATATTTGATTCCCGTTCTATTTCTCTAAATCTACTATCAATTTTTCCTTTCATCAATGGATTCCAAGAGTTTGATTCTACCAAAGTATAAATGGTTGCTGCGTTGAGGGATTCTAAGGTAAGTTTTATTAGTTCATCCTCATAATATCCATACTTCTGAGCTCTTAAAAAGAGTTTATGTGCTTCTTTTGCAATTCCTTTATTACCATTTAAATTGTAATTATTCATTAAGCTATTGCCATCTAATATATATGCGTCAGCAATGTTTAAAGCCAGAGTATCCTGATCTATTTCAATCTTTTGCATAATTTCAGAGAAATCATTATTTAACCATCTTTTGCCTTTGATGTAATCCTTGATTAATTTTTCATGACTACTATATACTCTTTCCCAATCTCTTACATCTGAACTGCGCATGTGTAGTTCTGTATCAGTCATTTCTTGTCTCAACATAGAGTCAAAGGATTTATTAAGTATATTCTTATCCTTTCGGCTTTTTGATCCTTTTTCTAGTTCTTTTAAAACTCCAGAATAGGCTTTATCGTAATTACCTTTTTCAAAATTTTTATGAGGACTTGCACAGGAATATAAGAGTGAAACAATAAATGCAAGACAATAAATCTTCATGTCGTTTAATTCTAGATTATTAAACTTTTCCATTATCAATAGTTTCAAGGAATTCAAAATATGGTTTCAACAATTCAAAATTACATTTCCTTCCTGATACATAGAAAGAACGTCTATTATTCTTAGAAAAATTACTATCAACGATTGAGTCCTTTAAGTGCCTAACTGTTCCACTATTGCCATCTAAAATTTGCACTGAAGCAGGAATCAACGATCTTATAATATGTTTATAGAAAATAAAATGAGTGCAACCTAATACCAGTGAACTAAATTGCTCCCACTCAAAATTAGACAATTGAACTTTCAAGTAATCAGCTACCTGCATAGAGTCAAATTCCTTTTTCTCCGCGAAAAGTACTAATTCTTGAAGTGAAAGCTTCTCTACCCTGTTCCCTACTCCTAGTCCAATAATTAAGTTTTCAAGCTTCTCTTCTTTAAGAGTCATTAAAGTGGCTGTCAAGAGTATTCTTTTGGTGTCACTTACTTTCGCCGCTGGCTTAATGGCAGGCTCCATTCCAAGTATTGGAAAATGATATTTATTTCTCAATTCATTCACAACTACGCTAGTTGCTGTATTGCAAGCTAGAACCAGAACTTTAGGATCTAATTCTGATAGAAATGAAATCGCCTTATTGACAAGTAGCCTAATTTCTTCAGTAGACTTTGTCCCATATGGAATATTATTGCCATCAGAAAAATAGATATAATCTTCATTAGGCATAAGATTCATAGCCTCATACAATACAGTCAGACCACCAATACCAGAATCAAAAAATACAATCGGCTTCATGAATTGAAAATTCGTTTAATTAATTGAAAATTAAAACAATCAAAGAAGAATATAAGATATAATTAAATAAATCCTATCGGAAAATCAAATGAAATACGTAATGGTGTATAATTTTACTGTATTTTAGAAGTACATTCTAAATCAATTAAACTTAAATCATGGAAGATAATTATAATCAAAATTCTTTAATCATCACCGATGATATCAAGTCATTTTTAAAAGTGACCTCTAAATGGTCAAAAATACTAGCTATAATCGGATTTGTTAGCTTAGGAATAATGGTTATTGCAGGTGTTATTTCTGCACTATTCCTAGGTTCGGCTTCAATGTCTGATACAAATATGTCTAGTATTACTGGAGGACTGGGTGGTGTGATGGCCTTTGTTTATATCATCTTTGCCATTGTTTATTACTTTCCACTTATCTATTTGTATAGATTTTCAACAAATATAAAATCTGCAGTAGACGGTGATGATCAAAATCAATTAAGTATAGCATTTGAATACCTAAAAAAACACTATAAGTTTATTGGCATTTTAACTATTGCGATAATAATACTCTATGCAATTATCTTCTTCATTGCGCTTATTCTAGGTGTAGGAGCTCTAATGTAGATTGACATCTATTGAGTAAATGTGGACCAATTCTACATTTGCTCAATTGTTTTCATAAGGCCCTCTGCTTATGTAAATTTTAAATCAGATGCTTTTCTATCTGTTTTAGAAAGTACAATTGCTTCTTCATGAAGTTTTTTGTCAGCAAAGTCAATAAGCACCTCCTTTCCAGGCTCATGCTTCAATTTTAATGACGCACTTTCATGAGAGTATTTCTGGTGTTGATGCTCCATAAATTGGGTGTAACTGTAAGGGTTTTCAGCTTCAGTTCTGTATTGAAAGTAATGATACTGAATGGTAAACTGGGATGGCTGATATTGAGTTTTTCCTTCTGAAAAAAGTGCATCAGTTCATCGTAACGGTCATTATCAATAGTAGTCTTGGAAGGAAACCGCTCTTCAATCCTTTATTATCAACGTTTCTCAGATCCACTAAAGACCATTCACTTTAAGTAAACCGATTAATATAATCATAAATAGTATTTCGGTTGAATCCAAGTAAAGAACCAATCTTTCGGCTGCTGAACTCTTCTAATATTAATGTAATTATCTGATTTAAATCCATTGGATCAAGTTAATTTGCCATATTGTTTTTTGCTTTACGATATAGCGAATTTATACATGACCTTAAAAGATGGCACGGTTTGCTCCGAAATACGTGGCACGGTATCAGCGAAATATCCAACTTTTTCAAGAGATCGACAATTGGTAATTTAGAACTTCAGATACCACACATTTTTATACGCTCAATAAATGAATAAGCTTTTACCCACTAATTCTTCTAATTGGTATGTTATCCTACGACTTGTGGATGTAATGTCAAATATCACAATTACCAAAACAACAATTTGCAATAGTAGTATAGTACAGTGTAAAAATTAATTTATGCTAACCTAGAAGGCCCTTAATGTAAGTTTTAAAAGGAGAGGGTCATTAACGACCCAACTCCAGAGCATAATATGGAAGTCTTTAGAATGGATCTTTCTTCTTGTCAAACAGCAAAAAATCACTAGCAACTACTTCAGTTATTGACCGTGTATTTCCTTCCTTATCATTATATGTTCTTGAGGTAAGTTTTCCCTTTACCAATACTTCTGAGCCCTTAGCTAGATATTTCTGCATGTTCTCTCCTAGTTTCCCCCATGCTACAATGTTATGCCATTGTGTTTCTTGAACTTTCTCGCCCTTAGAATTTTTGTAATAATCACTGGTTGCAATACTAAATTTAACTTTAGTTGACCCAGAGTCAAATTCCGTTAACTCGACATCCTTTCCTAAATGTCCTAATAACTGAACTGAATTTTTAATTGAACTTATCATAATTTCTTTTTTAATTCCAAAATGGAATTGGTTAACAATAATTAGATTATTGATATCATTTCAAAAGTCAAACAAAATATTTTATTATGCATTACTATAAACGCATATATACGTTTATAAACATTTAACTCTTTTGACAAACACTAGGAGAGATGAAATTAAAGGATTAAAATAGATAAGAAGCCAACGTATAAAATAGAAAAAGGAGAAACAACAATGTTGATCTCCTCTTAAAAAATCCCAATTAGTTTATTTGTAATTATAATCTAATTCATCTTTTGAGAATGAAAGCTATTAATAATAACCTCCAATTTGAGATCATTATTATATCTATCATGAAAATAATCATTTTATAAAAAACAAGTCAGTAAGAAATCAATATAATTTCAACAAGTATTGAATAATTAAATATCAAGTTTATCATTACTTCAGATAAGTTTGTAATCCTGATATGGCAGCCAAAAACATCCTATTGCTAATTTGTCAGAATCACTTTCGTATTAAATCAGAATTATCATAAAATAGAATAAAAAAAGCCCCGAAATATTCGGGGCTCCTAATAATAAACCAAAATGATTACTCAATCAATGTAATCTTAATACTATAATTATTAATCAATAATGATCATGTGTTTTACTGCGTTGTAAGATCCACTACTAAGTTGATAGTAAATCATACCAGAAACACCTAAATCATCTTTTGTTACTCTTACTGAGTTATAACCTTTATTGTAATTAGCTTTCACTGAATTCAATACTTTTCCAGTTACATCGTATAGCGTCAATGTCGCATTACCAGCTTCTGGTAATTCAAATCCTATTACTGTGTATTCATTAAATGGATTTGGCTCATTCTGATACAATACAAATTCACTTGCATCTCCAGCATCCTGTAGAT
>JAJCYH010000010.1 GCA_029262995.1 Saprospiraceae bacterium
GTGCTGTAGTATCGTCAATGGTTACATCAATATCAATAGTAATAGTAGGTTCTACACCACAATCATCTTCAGCTGTGATTTCTATGGTAATAACATCACCACATGAAAAGTCTCCTGGATCAGAGTAATCCCAATCTACTATTGCGGCGTTGGCGCAACCAGAAACTGATGCTGTAATTGTTGCTAAGTAATCTTCTATGTCTGTATCATTACTGCTATCATCACACTCTAGTGTAAAAGATACAGGAGTTACATCCCAAGTTACTTGCGCATTAATCATATTAATGCTTAAAAAAAATAGGGCTAGGATAAATAGTTTTTTCATAAACTTATGGATTAAGCCAAAGGGCGTTCTTTTTTTATCTTAAAATTGTTATATCTCCAACAATAAATTCGAGTCTTTCTTCTATTTCAATTTCTAAAGCGTAAACATATACACCTGTCGGGACTAAATTATCTCCTGACTCTCCATTCCATAAAAGGACCTCTGCTGTTGGTGTGGTAATATTGTATTCTTCGTCATAGATTAAATTACCCCACCTTGTATATACCTTGATACTTCTAGGGAAGGTTTCGTTGCCTTTGATAAAAATCTTCCACTGAGAATTTTCACTTCCAGTATTTGAAAACGATACTACATTAGGTATATAATAGGCTTGAATTTCCTTAACATCTACATTAAATACTTCTGAGAACACTGTACAACCGCCATTATATACCACTTCAACCATTAAATCAAAATCTTCTAAAGCATTGATTTGGGTATAAGTCAGACAATTTATTCCTTGACAAAGAATTTCACCATTTGATGAAGTCCATATAATGCTTTCTATGTCATTGGCATTCTGAATATCTACGCTAAATTCTGCATCATTATTGATTATAACAGTTCTAGGACCTGAGATTTTAACGGTCGGTGTTAAAGGCGCAAATAAGCTTATCTGAGCAGAGTTTACACAACCATTGGCATCTACAATATCTACTTTGTGATTTCCAATCCCTACATCGTTAAAACTACCACTTGATTGAAATGCACCACCATCTATAGCAAAAGTATAACCACTGGCTCCTCCAGACCCTTCTGCCATGATAGTTCCTGTCAAGTCCATTGGACACGAAGGATCTATAGCTGTCAATTGCAGTTGTGGTTCTTCTACAAATGTTACCTGTAAGGTAGGTGCCTGATAAGTACAGCCACCTTCCTCATAAGTGTATATTAAGTCATAAGTACCTGCAGAAACCAAAGAAGGATCAACAGTACCATTTGAATTAGATATTGGAGCTCCACTCCAGCTACCGATTCCATTACCTGGTAAATCATCAGGTGTAGCTGAAATCATGAATGACTGAGCATTTGCGTCTAAGCAAATATCTGTCAAGCTATTATTACTAAAGGTCCAGCTTGTTTGGTCACATGGCTTAGAAGAACAAGAAACTGTTTGTGATAAAACATTATTACAAGCACACTCTGAAATAGCTTCAACAACAATGTCAACCATTTGATTTTCGCTCAAGCCAGTAACCATATAATTTGTATTGCTAGTTGTACCATCTATTGATCCATCAACAAGAATCTGATAGTCAGAAGCACAATCAACAGCATTCCAACTTAATTGGATAGAACTAATATTATCTGTACTACAATCAATTATAGGTGCTATAAGATTAGCTTGTACTTCAAGTTGAACAGATTCTGTATCTCCTATACAACCTGCATTATCAATGAATAATGAAATCGCATAAGTTCCTGGAGTGTTAAACTGAACAGAGTAAGGTCCAAAGCCTGAACCAGTTTCAATTCCTCCTCCAAAGTCCCACATCGGTATCTCATTTGAAGAAGACTGGAAAGCACTTTGCACAGTCACTGATTCCCCCTCACAAATGATGTTGCTCCCCGTCAAATTTAATTGAGCATCAGGAATGATATTCACACGAACATCAACTGAGTTGGTAAATGTACACTCCCCTTCCGTATATAATAAAGTAAGGGTATAATCTTGAGAATTATTTGAAGGTGTAAAATTGCCATTATCATCAACCTCAGGACTTGTCCAGCTTAAGGTACCTGAACCTACTGGTTCATTGCTTGTGGCTATAACATCCAACAAGATCGGTCCAGATCCTATTTCATAACAAAATGAAGATGGCACGTTGATATCCCATGTCGGCTCAATACATTCTTTTGATTGACAGGTAAATGTTTGTGATAAAACATTATTACAAGCACATTCAGAAATAGCTTCAACTATGATATCTACCATTTGATTTTCAACCAAACCGGTAATCGTATATTCTGTATCAGATGTGATTGTTTCTTCGTTACCATCTACGATAACTCTGTAATCTCCCGCACAATCAACACTGTTCCAATTGACTGTTATCTCATTTATATCTGAAGATGAGCACACCACTTCAGGTGCTAACAATTCTTCTTCAACTGTTATTTGGACAGATTCAACTGGCCCAATACATCCATTATTGTCGATGCTAAGAGATATATTATAAGTGCCTGGCGTATCGAATGTAACATCATAAGGACCAAAATCTGAACCTACTTCCATTCCGCCTCCAAAGTCCCACATCGGTATCTCATTTGAAGAAGACTGGAAAGCACTTTGCACAGTCACTGATTCCCCCTCACAAATGATGTTGCTCCCCGTCAAATTTAATTGAGCATCAGGAATGATATTTACACGAACATCAACTGAGTTGGTAAATGTACACTCCCCTTCCGTATATAATAAAGTAAGGGTATAATCTTGAGAATTATTTGAAGGCGTAAAATTGCCATTATCATCAACCTCAGGACTTGTCCAGCTTAAGGTACCTGAACCCATTGGTTCATTGCTTGTGGCTATAACATCCAATAAGATCGGTCCAGATCCTATTTCATAACAAAATGAAGATGGGACGTTAATATCCCATGTCGGCTCAATACATTCTTTTGATTGACAGGTAAATGTTTGTGATAAAACATTACTACAGGCACATTCAGAAATAGCTTCAACAATGATATCTACCATTTGATTTTCAACCAAACCGGTAATCGTATACTCTGTATCAGATGTGATTGTTTCTTCGTTACCATCAACGATAACTCTGTAATCTCCCGCACAATCAATACTGTTCCAACTGACCGTTACCTCATTTATATCTGAAGACGAGCACACCACTTCAGGTGCTAACAATTCTTCTTCAACTGTTATTTGGACAGATTCAACTGACCCAATACATCCATTATTGTCGACGCTAAGAGAAATATCATAAGTGCCTGGCGTATCGAATGTAACATCATAAGGACCAAAATCTGAACCTACTTCCATTCCTGAATCGAAATTCCAATTTGGAATTTCTGAACCTGTTCCTGTATAATTGCTAGAAACCGTTACCGTTCCTCCAACACATATAACATCTGGACTTAATAACTCAAGACCGGCAGACGGAATAACATTTACTCTAATATCAAAACTTGTATCAGTGACACAATTTTTCTCAGTGTAAACAGCTGTGATGGTATAATCCTGTGACACATCTAAAGGCGTAAAATTGCCATCTGCATCAACTTCGGTATTTAACCATGTAATTTCACCTGTTCCCATAGCATTACTTACTGCATTTACATCAAGAGAGATCGAGCCTGAGCCCATTTCGAAACATAAATCAGCAGGTACGTTAATATCCCAAGTTGGTGGGACACAATCCTGTGAATTACAATTTACAGAACCTTCTTTATCCCCACAGTCACTATCTTTTGCCACTACCCTGATAACTACCATTTGGACTGGATCAAGATTCTCAAGGAGGAAATCAGAATTAGTCTGAGTAGAAACCAATACATTATCAATATAAACTTCATATTCAGTTACTGAAGTTTGATCTTGCCATCCAAATTGTATGAAATCTGTATCTACGTCTATGCAGGTAACGTTAGGTGATTGTATTGTATCTTGAACAGTAATAGGTACCATTACTGTTTCATCAGGGCAACCAGCAACTGAATAAGATAAAGATATATCAAAAGTTCCTGGTACATCCCATCCAATTTCAAACATATCTGGACCCGTCTGAACAAGATTACCTCCAGCTTCATTAATTGGTCTGGCAACTACATTAGCAGGCTGAGCTTCAAATTCCAGGCTTACAACATCATCTATACATATAACATCTTGATCAATACTAAATTCTGGCTCAGGAACATCAACAATTTCAAAATCAATAACTTCAGCTGTTACACAGCCATCGACAGGATTTGTATATCTAAAAGTAATTCTTGTCATTCCAACAGCAACCAAGGAAGGATCAAAACTGGTCTGTCCCATATCTGTTGTTAGGCCATTTCCTACAAAAACAAATGTGTTGTCTGCTGGCGCAAAACCATCTACTAAAGGTGTTATTACTACAGGAGTTAGCAAATCATTGTTGCAAAAGGTTTGCTGTACTGCTGAAAGGTTTATATCTGGAATAATACATGTTTTGGCAGTACAAGACTCAACCGATACTGCTGTATTACAACCATTATTAGCATCTACAGTAACCGTAAGTTCAACTACGTCTCCCTCAACCAACCCAGGTTGTGTAAAATTGGAATTACTTTGCGTAGAAACAGTTGGAGCTCCTCCATTAATTGTCACTGACAAATTATAGATACCTGCTAATGGATGATCATCCCAATCAAAATCTATTGAGGATGTTCCAGGGATACAGCTAATCAAAGGTGCAGGCAAAGTATCAGACACCGTTACATTTATTGCAAAATCATCACTACATCCTGAATTAGGATCTGTAACTGTAACAGAAATTGTTTTAACGCCGGAAGTAGAATAAGACAATCCAGAAAAATCTCCAAGAGCATCATCTCCATAATCGAATATGCCTTCTGAAGCTGCTCCCGTAAGCACTATTTCTTCACCTACACACAATGCAGACATTGTCGGTGTAAACGATGCATTCGGCAGCTGACTAACTGTAGCGATTGCTTGTATGGTCCCATTACATCCAGAGGCATCTATATAATCAAAGTTTAATGGGTTAGCCCCAAAAACCAGTTCAGTAGAAGTCGGATCAAACAATCCAGATGCATTTAATCCATTACCAGAAAATGTTCCAGTATAACCTGGTGGTAATGTTATATCAAACTGCATCGGCATATTGGTCTCCTCGCCAAAGCAGATAGAAAAATCATTGAAATTGTTATTTATGATACCACTAAAATCACAACCTGGTGCCGTACAAGTCACCTCCGTTCCTGGTTCAACGCAATCACTTCCAATAGTTGTAACAATAATTGTTGCTTCATCACCTCCATTAATATTGGTAACAACATAAGTTGTACCGATCAGTTCACCATTTGCTCCAGCTGGAAGATTAATAATTTGCACGTCATAATCCATAGCTCCTGGTACTGCTTCCCAAGTAAATAATATCTGTGAAGGATCCCCATCACACATAACTACAGGGCTAGGCAATACCTCAATTATTTCTACTTCGAAATCATCACTTGCACTACATCCGTCAAGATCAGTAACCGTAAGAGAAAAGCTATAATTTCCTGGTCCAGTAAAAGTTATTCCTATATTTTGAGAATTAATATCGCCTGTTGTTATCATACCATCTGGAACATTCCAGGAATAACTTTGAATCAAACTTGGATCGCCATCATAACCTGTCAAATACTCTTCTCCATCACATAAAGTTGGTTCTCCTGTAAATGTAACATCGGGACCTGGAACAACTGATATGGGTAAGGCAAAAGGCACGCTGGCCCCACAGCTATTTGCTGCTGTAACAAACAATGTATCTGTAGGCACATAAGTAGTTATGCTTACAGCCAAACTGTCTTCAGAACTAAATAACACATTGTAGGACGGCGGAATAATCCAATTATATACAGTCTCTGGTAATGTATCTATTGTAAAGGTCAAAAGATCCAATTCATCTTCACAATATACTTGATCGTAAGGGTTAACATCAGGAGTTGTTGATGAACCGCCCACCAAGTTATAAGGACCAAATTGGAATGCACATTCATGCAGTTGCTCAATCCCTGCCAATTCATCATCCATATAATTTAAGTCCTCAATAAAACTTAAAAAATTAACAAAATAGGTTCCAGATTCTAATAAGGCAGTTTGTGTGTTGGCTATTACCATCATGCTAGTAGAATCAATCCATTGGAAAGATGGAATTTCAACTTCGATTTCGTTGCCATCTGGATCAAGGGCTGTAAATACAAAAGTAAATTCAGTACCTTCAGAAGTACAATTACCAACAATAATTGTATCTAAAGCCGTTAATGGAGTAATAGTTAATAAGACCAAACTATCGCATGTATTGCCTTCAAAATCCTGCTCAGCGGAACCCTCTTCTAACAAAAAGCCATCTCCTTCAGGTAAGCTTTCTAGGTCTATGAATTCTTCTTCATACCATTCATAAGGAAGCATACACTCCCAAATAAACAGCTCCACTTCCTCTCTATCAATTGTTCCTCTTACTGTTACTTCCATAATTTGAGTAAAAGAACAACCACAATCATCTAAAGTTACGACTTCTACAATGCCGTCAACAGCATTTTCAACCATATCCAAAGTGATAGGTCCAGCAATCCATGGATTGCCGTTTTCATCTTCTGCATCTGGTTCCCAGCCAGCCAAAAGGTCTAGTGCACAAACATCAAACTGATCAAATAGCTGATCACCTGGTGTTATAATATTAATTGTTTCACACAAAGGACCATCAGCATCAGAATCACATTCAGATATTACATTATCAATACAAACGATATATTCACCTGGTTCGACGAAAGTCATTATCAAGCCATTCGCACCTAGCTCACCATTTAGGTCACCAATTTCAATTGGATTTCCAGTTCCAGAAAATGATCCAAATTCCCATTCAACTGTTGTAGGATCAGGCCCAGACACAGACCAATAATATTCTGCTGCTAAAGTCTCATAGAAATCGTCGTCTATTTGAAAAAGTACTTCAAGGTTTGCACAAAAATTTCCATCTCCAAGGGCATTATCACAACTTCCCCCTCTACTAAAAAAATAATCAGGTTCAAATAAATCAACTGTTGATAAATCTGGCAATTGAAAAGCTTCTGCATTATCAATCGTAACTTCAACAGTACATACAGATCCGCTGCAACCATCAATGACAAGATTATAAATATCTCCAATAACAAGATCCATTGCATCCAAGGTAATAGGTTGGTCACTACAACTGGCATCTCCTGCAACACATTCTCCTCCAAAGTCAGGACAACCTTCCCACAATGCCACCTGAACACCAAAGTTACCATTGGGAACTGTATCACAAGTCCCTGGAATAGGCGTTACTGTTAATACAATATTAGTAGAACCAGCTACAAATGAAAACCATCCAGGATTATGAAAACCTCCGCTTCCATCACAAAGTGCCTCATTAGGTACAGCTCCTCCAGGAGGAGGGTTTGTGAAAACGGTTCCATTGATATCGTCTAAATCACAAAGTGCGGTTTCTTCTGAATCTGAGCAACTCACGCCACCTTGCGCAATGCCCTGAGAAAAGGATATAAATATCCCAAATAAAAGGAGTGTTAGGTTCTTTATCATGGTGTTATTAATCGATTATTAAATCAATAAATTTCTAATCTATTCTACTCAGCTATTAAAATGATAATGGATTATCGAATCAAATTTATTTCACCATAAATCTGACGCTTTTTACCATCTTCAAGCAATAATGTTGCCATATAAACATAGACTCCACTATCTACTTTTTTACCATTATAAAAGCCATCCCAAACGAAATTAGTCTTATCTCCCGAAATTTCGGGATGAAAAAGTAACAAATTTCCCCATCTATCGAAAATTCTAAAGTCAAAAACTTCAATTATAGCGTCTGAAAGATATATTACAAAATCATCATTGCTTCCATCTCCATTAGGACTAAAAATATTTGGTATAAAATATATTTGCTTCTCTTTAATTTGAACCTCAATCGAATCTTTGACCGAACATCCATTATTATCTAAAATCTCTAGTTTAACCACTTGATTAGTAGTTATTTTCATATTAGGATTAAAGCATATATGACAACTAAGGCTGTCTTGAGACTCCCAATTAAAAGCTTTTATCTCGCTCAAATTCAAATTTGTTTCAACGTTAATCTGAATTTCTTCTTCCTCAAAGTCACATATATCATCTCCGAGGTTTAATTCCAGCATTTGGGCTTCAATAATTTCAAATGCTAATTCAAAGTTACATCCATTTTCATCAACAATCTCTAAGAAGTAATTTCCTGGGTCAAATTTAATATTTGGCAAGCTTTGAAAATCCAAAATTTCCTCATTAATAAAAATTCCAAACGAAATTCCATTCGGCAAGCCAGTTATTGCAATAAAACCTTGATCTGGAAAACAATTAGGCTGATTGACATCCACATTTAAATTGGAAAGACTGTTAATTTTCTCTCCAATGGTAAAATCAAGCTTCTCTTCACAAAGGCTAAATGTATCTCTTATAACAATAGAGTAATTTCCTGGATCCTGTATTTCAATTTGCGACAAGCTAGAAATTATTAACCCATCAAATTCCCATTGGTATACTAAGTTATCTGCTGACGAATTCAAAATAATTTCTGCCAAGATCACACTATCCTTACATGTTAATTGAGTGCTAGAAAACCCCAACTCAAAATCAATCACATTTGAAATGTCGATAAGTTCAAATTCTTGTTCACCAAAACAAAGTCCACTGTATACTTGTGCAGTGTAAATTCCCGATGTATTTGCAAAAATACAACCCTGATTTTCAAATGCTTCATTGTTAAAAATCCAGAATACGCTATCTAAATCGCTGGTACTTTCAATGCATAATTCAGTAATATCATTTATACAGTCCAGCTTATCACCAGCTATCAGAAAAGCTACATTTTCATTTTCGATAGTAAAATTTAGCTCTTCCTGTGTCATGCAACCATTATTACCATACACAGTAAGTAGATAGTTCCCCTCCTCGAAAGGTTTTACCAACAAACTATTTGAAATGAATCCTGATGGTCCTATCCATACAACAGAATCTATAGGGCTCATATAGTTTACTATAAATTCAGGAATATTCTCTTTACAATTTATGACCAAATCCTGAACTATAACTTCTGGAATATCAAAATCCGTTTCAATTTCAAAAGCCAATGACTTTGAACAACCGCCATCATCTATTACTTCTAACATGTATTCTCCTGGCATCTGAATTTCAAATTCAGGAACAGTACTTGTAATGCTTTCCGGACCAGAAATATTAAAGATTGGGTTATTCGCGTTAGTAACAACATTGACGTATGAAACATCATTGTTACAATCCAATGCGGTACTCGTAATACTCAAATCTATAGCTTCGAAATTTTCATCAATGCGTAAATTTAAAGACTCGGTACATGTTTTAAAGCTTGCTGTTAAAATATATTCTCCTTCATCAAACCCGAAGTATTCAAGATTGGAATTAGACAATATTTCTCCGGGACCATCAAAATCAAACAGTGTTCCAAAAGGAGCCTCTAATATTGTAATTAAAAAACTGTCCGATTCACAAGATGCAAGTGACAACTCAACTTCCAGATCAAATGTATCTATTGCTGTTATTTCAAGATAAGCAGTGTCTAGACAATTCAAAGATTCTACGATTAATGAATATTCGCCTTCAGATAAAGCTTCACCAATGGGTCCAAATTGATTGGCAAGATTCCCATTTGATGTTTCCCATCTATAAGAACTTATAGGGGCCAAATTGCTGAAGCTGTTACTCCCATTAAGAAAGACTGATTGTCCACAAACAACTGTACTATCAAAAGTTAAAATTTGAGCATCAACAGATTGCATCCTTGCAGAAAACCAAATTACACTATCGCATGAATCTGTTAAAAAATCAGGAGCAGTGATTATAGTATCAAAATCCTCAAAGATTAAAATATCTCTATACTCAATTGTATCGCCTTCACAAAAAATAGTATCTACATTAATCGGATTATCGATCTCCAATACCATTAAACTTATACATTGGTTTGTTAATTCAGCGCAGACACTACCCTCTTTTACCAAGCTCTCTAAATCATTAAAACTCAAAATTGACAAGACTTGATTCCGATGGCTGGTATCAAATGCTAAACCACATATTTCATAAGTTCCTGTAGTTAATAATTCGACATCATTAGATACGTTATTAAATTGAATTATCTCATTGTCCTGTTTATACACATAAAGATAATCCTGTTCGTTGGTCAGAACAGGATCAATAGTTACGTTTAATAATTCTTCATTGATTGATAGACCTTCACATAGGCTTATTAGTCCTCCTGGTGAAGCAAGCTCATAATCGCCAGGAAAGAGAAAACATTCTTCACATGCCGTACCTTGAGGATCGCAGAAGATTATTTCAAAATACTGGATCAATCCTTCAACATCACCAAGGTTTTTAATTTCCAAAACCCATGAACCATTTGCCGAACCAGAATTAAGGTCTTCAAGGCAGCCAGAGAATGGGTCATATGTTCCCATGTAGTTAGAAAATAATGCCCATGGCTCTCCATTATCCCAAATGCCATTAATGCCTGGATCGGGATCATTAGATAAAGTACAGGCGTTAAATTCAATATTCCAATTGATGAATG
This sequence comes from Saprospiraceae bacterium, assembly GCA_029262995.1. Lineage (GTDB taxonomy): Bacteria > Bacteroidota > Bacteroidia > Chitinophagales > Saprospiraceae > RFSX01. The sequence continues at coordinate 10,648 of JAJCYH010000010.1, forward strand.
AACTTGGCATTGAATTTAATCGCCCTGGACCAATTAATATCAAATTTTGACCACTAGGAGAAGTTAGGGTAAATCTAAGATTTTCGATTCTATCGTGTTCAAATACCATTCTAATTCCACAGATACCTTGTGTACCATTTAGTTCATCATTAGTTAGTCCTGATACATTTAAGGTGAGGTTGATCGTATTGTTTGCAACGATGGCAATATCACTACTTATAAAACAGTCTTGGGTTAAAGCAAAATGAGACGTGGCTATGAATAACATGAAACATAGCAATTTCGAATGTGATTTTGATATTCTTGATCTTAAATGGTTTGACATTAAAATCTCAGGCGCTTTTATGGTCATTAAATAAAAAAACGATTTAGAAACAGCTTTTGTCTTGTTTCTAAATCGTTTGTACGCAAAGCAAAGTTACAACAAATAAGTCAACCAGGTATGTTCACTTAAATTATGCAAATTTAATCATCCAATAAATTAGTCTCTCAACAGGGTTATATCTCCGGCAAATACATCCTCTTTTCCATCTATATAAGTCAATTTGATGACATATACATACACACCCTGATTAACATAAGAATCATTCATTGTTCCATCCCAGCCGTATTCTTTTTCATTTGGTGGATGGTTGGGGAGTGCATTAAAAACAAGATTTCCCCATCTATCATAAATCATCATAGAATTTACTGTAGAAATATATTCATCTGATTGCACAAAAAATACACTATTGTTTGGCGATCCTGTCATAAAAACATCTGGCAAATAAACATCGAAAACAACTCGCTCTCTAAGAATTATGCAATCTTCCGATTCACAACCATTAATATCTATAACACGAGCACAATATTCAGCAGCACCATCGGGAACAACATCTATTTCCCAACATAATTCAGGAGAGCCACTACAAAAAACTTTGCCATCAACAGTCCATTCAATAAATTCGATTTCTGAAATATCTACTGGATTGACCAGTTGCAAACGAATTGAACCAGCATCTTCTTCAACTTCTCTATCCTCACCTGCATTTACAGTTAAAGGTCCCGGTTCACTTACTACAATATCTTCCAATGAAAATTGGCATCCGTTAGAATCTTCAATTAATAAGTTATACGTTCCTGGCGCCAAATTATCAAAAAGCTCATTACTTGTCCAACTAAGCCCTCCATCTATTGAGTATAAATTTTCATTTCCAGAATCAATTGAAGCGATGATGATGCTACCAGAATTTTCATCTGCACAAGGCGAGTCTAACACTTCAGTATCCACTATTGGAAGTATATTAATCTGAAGTTCGACAAATACTTCTTCACAAGGGGTATTATTATAAAACCCGTAGGTCAAGATGTATTGTCCAGGACCATAATCAATGGCATTGAAATAAGTATTCCCTTGGGAATCAGTCAGAAGATCCTCTCCATTCAATTCCCACAACCCTCCTTCATCAGAATTACTGAGATAGTCTTCCAATATAACGCTTTGATCATGTGCGATACAATCATTATCATTTATAACTACACCGGCTGAATTTTGATTTACAATTTCAATACCTATTAGTGCAAATTGATTACAATCTATTGAAGGCAATATTTCAGGAGTGTATTGTAAAGTATAAATTCCACTCCTTGCCGAAGCAAGGTTTAGTATAGTATTTGTAATGTTTAATTCTTCTGGTCCTGAAACAAAACTCCAGCTTCCTGGTTCAATTTCCACGGACTCCAATTGACTCAAGTCAAATGTTCCTATAGAATTACATATTGCTTGTGGTTGATTTAATAATAGATTTGGACAATTACAATCTATAATTTCAAATACAGTTTCATAAGACCTTTCATCACAAGTAATAGACCCGGTTTCAGTAGTAAAAGTAAATGTCAAGAGTTCTCCAATATCATCAATATCAAAACAGACATTTCCTATATCGCTTGCATCACCATCAAAATTCTCTGGAGATGACCAGCTACCAACTACGCCAGATAAATAATCATTTAAGTCAACGCAGTTATCAGCAATAACACTTTGAACATTACAAACTTTTGCATCAGGTACATGATTTACAGAAGGAGGAGAAACAAACTGCAATGATATTTGTCCAAAATCAGGACATCCTTCAGGAACTGATTCTAAAGTATATTGAAAAAGGTAAAATCCATCAAGATTATTAATCGGAAATATTGTTGAATTTTGTATATCAACAGCAGGGGTTCCATTTATAAAACTCCAGCTTCCTGCTGGGGAGCCTATTTGCAAATAATCATTTAAATCTACATCAGGTCCATCATTACATAGAGGTGTTGGAGGAACAAAGGCAACAAATGGGCAATTGCAGTTTCTCACAATCACATCCATAGAATATATACTTTCCTCACATGGCAATAGTGCTGTATTTGTCGTATAAGTAAAACTATAAATACCTGGATTATAACCTTCAAAATCAACTGCAAATATATCATCAATAATCCCATTATTGTATTCATCTGGAGCAGTCCAAATTCCGGAAGCACCAGAAACGTAGTTGTTTAGATCTAATGTTGTAGGATAAACTGTAATACTTGTGCCATTACAAGCAAACTCCTCATCTGAAACCACAGCTTCAGGTGGCTCATAGATATTAAGTGTTTGGGTCACTGTATTAATACAGGAACCTCCGACAGGATTAGTAAAGCTAAAACTTAGCTCATAAAGTCCTGGCTCTCTATCCAGTGCTAAAATTGAATTTGCTACCAATGCAGAATTATCGGGTCCATTGATTGACCAAGTACCAGCACGATTTTCTGGATTTATTAAAAAATCTCGGAGAACCAAAGTTCCACCGGTATTACACAAGTCAACCAAAGGCGAAATATCTAAAACAGGACATGAGCAATCTATAACTTCAACTGTTACGGTTCTTGTCAAACTTGGGCATGCCGATATAACATCTTCAACAGTATAGAAGAAACGATAATCGCCTACTTGTTGTCCTTCAAATGAAACGACATTATCCACATCAATAGAAATCCCCATTTCATTAGTAGACCATACTCCAGCATCTGCCAGCACTATAAAATCATCTAAATCAATTGTAACAGATCCGTTACCAGTATCTTCATTACACACTGACAACTCTTTTATTAATTCCGCTTCAAATCTACCATATACCTTTAAAGCAACTGAAGAGTCTCTTTGACATCCTGGTGATAGGTTTGGATCCGTAAGACTAAGGGTGATAATATAATCTCCTTCCATAGTATTCTGATCAAGAATCATTTGACTACCCAATATTTCAATCGCTGCGGGAGAGATACTCCAAGTTCCATCTTCATTGGTTACTTTTAAGAGGTTTAAATCAAAAGTATCTACAGTGTTACAAAAATCAGGAGGTCTGTTTATGGCTACACTTGGGCAAGAACAGTCAAGTACTGTGATAACGAATGGGAAGGTCCTATCAACACAAGGAAATACCGCTGAATTGCTTACAAATCTATATTGATAATTCCCAGGAATTCTGCCTGTAAAATCTATAGATTCAGGATTGGCAACAGGCAAATTATTATTATCTAACCAATTACCTGAAACTCCATTCTCGAAACTGGTTAGATCCAGCATTGTAGCAAGAGAACCATCGTCAATGTTACATACTTCAGTACCCATTGCATTCAGTGCATCTGTCACAGGATCGAATTGCAAAACCGTAAAATCATCTTCACCTGAACAAGCCGATTGACCAGAACCAAGAATTACGCTAAGATTATAGGTTCCTCCTTCAAATACCTCAACAGTTTGTTTAGTTCCAATTACCACTCCAGCATCATTAAACCATGTATATTCATCGAACCCTTGACCACCATCAAGTATTATACTACTTCCTGTACACAGATTGGCTCCATCAATTTCGGGATTTAATTGTGAGTTTTCTTCTATTAATATTATTTTAGAATTAATACATCCACCATCAGATACTACCATAACATTCCATTCTCCAATAGCTGAAATATTGGCAGTTTGTGTGGTTATCATTTCACCATTTGGTCCATTCCATAGATATGAAAACCCAGCATTTCCTTGGACCGTAAGCACAGTTTCTGACCCGGGACAAATTGCGCGAGAACCTGTGACTATAACTGGTGGAATAGGATTTACAACAACCGTAACACTATCAATTACTTCACAATCTTCATTGGTTTCAGCAACTAAATAATAAGTTATTGTATCCAAAGGTGAGTCTAAAAAACTACTTCCATTTTCACCATTAGACCAATTATAGTCTACGTATTCATTGTCGTTTGTAACTGTTACCGTGATTTCTGTTCCAGCACAAATAGTATCATTAGGCAATACTTCAAATTGTGGCAATTGTATCGGAGGTAATTCTAAATCTATATAGTCAATACAGCCGTTTGCTGAAATACCCAACAACAAATACGTACCGAATTTTTCAGCTAAATATGAAATGTTATCACCAAATTGGGTAGCAACCAATTCGGCATTTAGGATTGTCATTCCATCGTAAACCCAATCTCCATCTTCATCATAATATAATTCAAAGTTTACAAACTGATTATCTCTTTCATATCCAGACAATAGAAATATGGAACCTTGGCATTCTACTACCTCTAAAACCATATCTGGTCCATTATCAACTGTTAATTCTGTTTCAACTGTATACTCACAACCATGATCGTCAATTACGGTTCCAAAAATAGTATATGTTCTAGCACTTGATTTTTCTTCATTAATAATTAGATTCTGGTCATTGTCTCCATTTTCGTAGTCCAATCCTCCCGGTGAGGATTGCCATAAGAATTCGTAGGGTCCTGTTCCTGCCGATTCAAATTCAAGAAATAACTCAGGCAAATCTTCTATGCCATCTTTACAAACTCCTGTATATGGGTTGATTATTTCTGGGTAAAGTGGTTCTACTATTTCATATTCAAGAAATTCAAGTTTAGAGCAACCAAACTCATCAGTTACCGTTAACTGAATCTGATATACCCCTGGCCCAAGATCAGGGTCTAAAGGTAAGGTAATTGTTGAATTTTTTGATCCATCTTCCCAAAGATAATTATATGGTCCCCCATCACCACCACTGACAAGTGGTTCAATCTCTCGAGGATCCTGATAACATATATAATAAGGATCATCGCCTTCAATTACAATTTCTGGATATACGATGACCTCTATAATTGTTCTGGGTCCTTCACAAATAGATTCTGGATCTGAAGCATATGCTTCATAAAGTACGATTTCAACGTCTTCGCCTTCATTTTCAATTTGATCAGCTATAACACCTACTCCACCCGTAAACTCCCAATCCGAAGCGCCCGAAGTATTTCCTTCTTCGATTACCGTTACGGTTATATCTGTATCTGAGCCATCTTCAGTTTCTACAGGAATATTCAATACATCATCACTGCACATTTCAGTATCTTCAGCAAGAATAAAAACCAAAGAGGTGCAATCAATAATGGCATTGAAGGTCACAGGAGTGTCTCCCGAACATGAATTATTACTCCAACACCCGGTCTGTCCATCTGCCATAGTAAAAATATGTACTCTTAGATCTGTAAACTCTGGATCACCACATTGTGCTATATCATCTAACAGGCCCACTTGAAGGTCAAAACAAAAAGAAACATCGACTGTGCTACCGCAACCTGCTGGCAACCCCCACATTGTATTAGGATTACCATCATTCGTACATGTTGGACCTCCTCCATTTGATACAGACCACCAGGCTCCGGGTAGTCCATCACCTTGAGTAAGTGTACCAGGCCCATATTCTAATCCCAATCCATGTGGAGTATCAATAAGTCCTAAAATAGAACTTGTGGCATTATACTCAACCTCTTCCTCTTCCAACCAAAACCATGAACCTCCAGGTCCTTGTATGTCTATTGCCAAGGCATCCAAATCCCATCCACCTCCTAAAGTTGGAATAATACCTTGTATCCACTGACAGTTATTCCCTTGACCACCAGGATCAACCGTAAAGGTGACATCATAACAAAAATTTACAATCTCCCCGGGACAGTAAGGTCCTAAAGGATCAGCATCAGGGTATTCTGGTCTTGTAGGTTCAACGTCTCCATCTGAACATTCAACCAAACTTTCAGTTGTTGTAACACAAACTTCAAATTCACCTGGATCACCACCAGATCCCGTTGAAACTTCTATATAATATAATTGATTACCACTTACAGCAGTTTCTATAATGTCGCCTGAAGCTACATCTTCACAAACTACCAATGCTCCACCTGAGCATTCTGATTGTATAATACTTACTACCGGATCTACATTTGACCCCCCGACATTATTGACCACTACTGACATCTCAGTAGCCAACTCATCGGTTTCCACAATAAACCATACACCACTTACAGAACAATCTGAATCGCAAGCAAACTCATTACATCCAGTAGCACAGTCTTCACTACCTCCTGTCGTTGGAGATATTGTTGGACCATCACCACATGATTCACCAAAAGCACATCCCACTAATGGTGTCACTGTAAGTTCAAAGTTTCCACATCCCCCACTAGAAGACGTAATATGTATATAATGGGCGTCAGCACCGCAGTTTGGTGTCTCAAATGTATAAGAACCAGCACCCCCGCAGTATGGATCATTTAATAAAGTCAGGCCTCCGCAATCTCCCTCATAAATTTCAATTCCGATTGTACCTGTCATATCAATATTAGTAAAATCATATTGAGAGCCATCTCCATCTGGTCCTATATACTCAAACCAAACACCTGTTTCAGAACCTCCACATTCATCCAAGCCTTCAATAATTCCACAACAAGTGTTGGTTCCCTCACCAGACCCAAGGCTAGCAGCATTACTACATGCATCATTAGAAGGAGGTTCGTTTAAAGTAATATCAAATTCAATAGATCCTCCACCAGTTGTAAGTGCTGCTGCGATCAAATAACTTGTATTCCCGTTAACTGTTATTGTGTTGTCTCCTGTTATACATGGAAAAACTGGACCAGAACATGAACCTTCAAAAACCAGTAATTCCAAATTCGAACTGAGATTTGTAAAATCTACAGACACTGTTTCAGAGCTTGTACTAAATTCAAACCAAACTGTAGGATTGATATCAAAGTCACAACCTGAACCAAAGTCGGTTGATTCAGGACAAGCACCTGAGGAATCACCAGAGACTGTCTCAGCAGCACATGTTGATGAAGGTGTAACGTCATCAGGTGTCTCACAATTATCATTTGAAACAGAAGAAGCGGTTTCTGAAAAAGTCAAATCAAAAGTACCAGTGTTATCAAAATCAGAACCAATTTGTATATAATAATTTCCAGCTGCAACGCATTCCAAAACCATTAAAGAGGAACATTCTTCCATAATCTGGGTTGAGCAGTCGCTATAAAAACCTATTACAGCATTAGAAATTCCACTTGAAACAACTTCAATTTCAAAACTCTCAAGATCTTGAGCAACAAAGTAAGAATACCAAACAGTGGCATTTCCATCAGAACCGCATAAGGATAAATCAGAATCAGAACATGAGTTGTCCTCTCCTGAAATTCCACCTGTTGCATCTGCAGCAGATGAACAATCATCATTTAAGGGAGGAGAATCTGTAACTATTGAAAAATCACCATTTACCAAAATATAGTATTGAGTTCCTGGTGATGTAGCTACAACTATACCATTACCACACCCATCAATAAAATTCAAAGAGCCACAAGAACCATCAAACAATTCATAATCTGTTCCAGAAATCGTAAACTCTGGGAGAGCATCATTGGTACTAAAATTAAACCAAGTACCATCTAGGCCAATCATACAAGCCGTAGCTTCAACATCAGGAGTAGTTCCTGCATCTCCAACATCAGACTCACTATCTCCACAATTAATTGTACCTAAATCATAAGCACTTGAACAGATATCTTGAGATTGTAAAACTTGTAAAGAGATTAAACAAAATATTATAGCTAGGATTCTTTTCATCATTATTTACACATTTAGAGCCTATCGCAATATATTTTGCTTTTCCAATACCATTAGAAAAAATAGGTGTTTTTTTATATCAAAAAAATTGTGATGATTCAAATTTAAGGAATACATCTACATTTTAATGATTATAAGATACATTTTAAAGGCCTAAACGCTGTACATACCTCCAAATGTGTAATAATTAAATGTGTTAATTGTATATATCAGACAAGACATAAAAAAAGCATCCATCTCCCGATGGATGCTTTACGCACACTCTCATAATTATATATCTTAAAATTGTTTTATGTATAAAACTCTTTAAAACAACTATTTATCTTAATAAAGTTATATCTCCAGCAAATGAATGCAATTCTCCAAAAACGTCTTCAACTACAATATGGTAAGTAAAAACGCCTGGCATAACATCTCTTTGTAACCATGTTCCATCCCAACCTTCGTCAGCAATATTTGGTTCATGTTTATCTGTACGTTCAAAAACTATGCCTCCCCATCGGTCAAGTACCCTAAAAGTGTTAATTGTACTAACATTTTCATTGGTTTGCACAAAAAACATATCATTAATTGTGTATGATAATGGCCTGAAAACATTAGGAATATACACATTGACTTCCAATATTTCTTCTATAATCATACAATCTGTATCCAAGCAGCCACTAACATCTTCAACCGAAACACATAATTCATTAATCTTATACGGATCAACTTCAATTGTATAACAATCGTCAATACCTCCATCACAAATAATCTCTCCATCTTGTTCCCATATTATTGAAACGATCTCATCATCCTGTGCATTTGTAGACAGTTCCAAAATAAAATATTCATCACCATAATCAACTTCAAGATCCTCTCCAGCAAAGACATTTAAGGATATAGGAGCAGAAATAATTAAATTTTCCACTATTGTTTCACACAAATTGCCATCCTGCATCACAATTGTGTAATTGCCAGGACTTAAATTATCAAAGTAATTGTCTTGAGTCCAAGAATTCCCTCCGTCAATAGAATAGCTGTAATTCTGATCTCCACCGGAGCTATTTATAATCGTTATCATTCCTTCGTTTGGATTAGAACATTCAAACTCTAGTACTTCAGCTTCGAAATATAATTCATCAATTTCATCTGTCACTAATATTTCATCTACAGAAATACAACCTGACACCTGATTTAAAATTTCAAGCTGATATAAACCTGCAACATCAATTAATGGATTTTGTTCCATTGTCGATAAAATTGTCATAGTATTCAATTCGGTCCAAGTGAAAATTAAATTTGACCCAATACTCATATCTGGTCCACCTAAGTTTCCTTCAGGTTTATCGCAAATGAGAGCAAAATCTTCTCCAGCATCTGCTATTGGTATTTCGCTAATAATTATATTAATTCTAGCAGAACTTGGTGAACATGGTTCATCAGGAGTCATCAGATAATCAAAATTGTAAATGCCTGGAGTAAGTTCTGCTATTAATAAGCTAGCATCTGTAGGATCAAATGATGATCCTGCTGAAATGGTTGAATTATCCAACCACTCTCCTCCAATATCTGCACTTTGCAGCAATGAAAATAAGTCTAACAGTTGATCTTCTCCTTCACAATAATTTAAACTGGTTCCAGATCCAACCGCCCTATTTTCTTTTATTTCAAATTCAATTGAAATATTTTGAGGACAAGAGTCTGGAGGCTTGACTAAAGGAGTATACATAAAAGCATATAGGCCTTCAGTTAAATCTAAAACTGAAAATGATTCCTCGTTAAGACCAATTACTGATGGCCCAGAAATAAAACTCCATATTCCTTCGACAGACTCTGAACTTACATAATCTTGTAAATTAACAATTTGATTCGAATTGCAAAATGGACCTGGCTCATCTACCTCAAGAAAGGGACACGAACATTCCATGACAATGACTTCCAAAATAGCTGTTTTATCCTCACAAGGACTTATCGCTGAATTACTTGTATAGGAAAATTCAAATCTGTCATTCTCTTGAAAACCATCGAAACATATTTTAGTAACATCTGAAAAATCACCAGTATAATTATTTGGAGCCTGCCATTCCCCTGGAACGTCATTTACATATGCACTGAGGTCAATACATTCAGGAGCGAGCCAACTGGATTGATTACATACATTTGCCATTGGCAAAACTTCCAAATCAAGAGTTTCTACTACCTCAAAGCTAAATAGGTCTTTATTATTGCAACCTACTGGAACTATAGATGATAAACTGAACTCAAATGTATATTCGCCTCCCGTAATGCCTAGTATATTTAAGTCATTACCTTGACCAATAACAATAACTTCAGGACCATCTATCTGATTCCAGGTACCTGAGCTTACTCCATTTAGTAAATAGTCATCCAAATCTAGTAATTCGACTTCGTTACAAACAACTGTGGTGGGAGCAAATGCTATTATCGGACACTCACAATTTTCTACAGTCACAATTAGTATATCGCTTATATTTTTGCACGGGAAAATTGCGGAACTTGACATATACTCAAACGAATATTCTCCTGCATTTAATGCTTCAAATGACACCAATCCATCATTGTCAATCAACACAGAGGTATCTAGGCTACGCCACTCTCCTTCATCACCAATTACAAAATCATCAAGATCAATTTCAACTGGCGCAAATCCAGAATCATCATCGTTGCATGCTAGGAAAGTATTAACAACATCTATCTCTGGTGCTCCTATAATTTCAAATTGAATGATTTCTTCAAACTTGCATAATGAAGGGATATTTATATCATCAAACCGGTAACTCAAGTTATAAGTACCAGCTTGTGCATTATCGCTAATGGTTAATTCATTATTTAGTATATCAAAATACTGTCCTGATGGGTTAGGTGTTATTGTCCAAAATCCTGGATTGTCAGATTGGAGATATAATGATAAGTCAATTCCCTCTTCTTCAGAACATAGGTCAGGTATGTTTTCTATTTGCAAATTGGGACAAACACAATCCATAATATCAACTAAAACCAGGTACTCTTCATCTTCACATGGAAATATAGCAGTATTAGTCCTAAAAAAAAATCTATATTGCCCTGATGGTAAATCTTCAAACTCAACAATATTATCATTGTCTATTGAAACTTGAGCACTCGTTGATATCCATTCTCCCCCATCTCCTGAGATCCATAAATCGTCAAGATCAATTGAAGTATTTAATGAACCTATAAAATTATTGCAAAGCTCAATAGAAGGGGTTAGTTCGGCACTAGGCTCTTCTATGATTAAAAATGGCATATCAATAGTATATTCACAATCCGGTGGTATATTCTGATCAAGTAATGTATAACTTAAAAGGTATTGACCTGCAAGAGATTCTTCTTCTATGATTAATTGACTACCAAATAAAACAGGAACAGAGCCCATACCTACAGCCAAGGACCATTCTCCAGGATCTGCATCTACAATCAAGTTATTTAATTCAAAAATTTGATCTTCTTGACAAAAATCACCTGGAGGATTAACTACGATAGAAGGACAACTACAATCTTTTACATTAACTGTTAATGGATAAGACAATTCAACACAAGGTGCTATGGCTGTCTCTGTAGTGAAGATGAAATCGTAAGTGCCTGGGGTTTCTCCTGTAAACCGTACTATATTGTCTGCGTCTATTAATATAGATTGATCCACCGATGACCAGAGCCCAATTGAATTAGATTTATTATAATCGTCTAAATTTAGAAAATCAGGATCTGCACCTGTGTCTTCATTACAGGCAACTGCTTGATCAACTATATCAGAAAATGGAGGTTCAACTATTCTAAAATCGATAAAAGAACTAATTGGACAATCAGGACCAATTCCATTTCCAGCAAGGTCAAATCGCAAAGTATACAATCCACTCAGCGTCTGATCATCTATTCTTAGATTACTTCCAATCAATTCCAAACTGGTTAGTTCAGGACCAGATTCCAAACTCCAGTCACCTAACTCTTGAGTTATTTTATAATCACTAAGATCAATTGAATATTCCCCTAGACAGAGATCACCTATCGGTGAGAGTTCAATACTTGGACACGAACAGTCCAACAAATCAACATCCAAAATATATTGCTGGTCTTCACAAGGGAAGCTAGCCGTATCGGTGGTAAATAAAAACCTATACTCTCTTACTTCTTTAGTAACAAATGTTACAGTATTATCTGAGTTATCTATTTGCACTCCAGGATCCATAGAGCTCCAGATACCAGAACTGCCCGATGAATAATAGTCATCAAGGTCTATGAAATCAGCGAAAGTTCCAGTGTCTTCATTACAAGCTTCTCCCCTTTCCACAATTACAGCTTCGGGTTCTTGAAACAAATTGAAATTAAACTCTGATATAAGAACACAAAGTGGACCGATATCATTGCCATCAATAGTATATCGAATCGTGTACTCTCCGGCTACGCTAGAATCATCAATTTCAAGCATTCCTGAATTAATACTTAAAGAATTAATATCTGGTCCAGCTTCAATTGTCCAAATACCAATAGGTCCAGACAGTCGTAAATTATTTAAATCTATAGACTTCGTCTCAATGCATTGGTCATCTAAAGTTAGAAATTCAACTTCAGGACATCTGCAATCAATTACAGAAACCGTTGTGTTGTATTCCTTATTAATACAAGGTAAAACGGCATCATTAGTTATAAATTTAAATGAATAATCACCAACAGCTTCATTGGTGAAATCTACAATATTGTTTTGATCAATTGCTATGGATCCTGAATCAGAAGTCCAAACTCCTGTGTTTGTTGTTGAAATCAAATCATCCAAATCTATAGATGTCTCTAAGGTCCCTGTAAATTCATTGCATAATTTAAATTGCGGTGTTATATCTGCGCTAACAGGACGACTTAGTTTGAAAGCAATTTCAGAATATGTATCACATAATGGACCTATCGTAGTGCTGCTTAGAGTGTATCTTAAAGTATAATCACCCTCAACTGAATTTTCATCTATAGACAATTGATCTCCAGCAATGGTTATCGAATTTATATCAGGGCCAGAAACGACAGACCATACTCCTTCTTCTGAAGTCAACTCCAAAGCATTTAAATCTATACTAATATCATCAATACATTGATCGTCTAAAGGAGATATGCTAATATCAGGGCAACTACAATCTATAATCGAAATTACTGAGACATATTCCTCATTGACGCAAGGAAAAACAGCGTCATTGGTTATGAAACGGAAAGTGTAATCACTAACATTCTCTCCTGCAAAATCTACAATATTATCTTTGTCAATAACTATGGATCCTAAATCAGAAGTCCAAACTCCTGAGTTTGTTGTTGAAATCAAATCATCCAAATCCATCGATGTTTCTAAGGTTCCTGTAAATTCATTGCATAATTCAAATTGCGGTGTTATATCTGCGCTAACAGGACGACTTAGTTTGAAAGCAATTTCAGAATATGTATCACATAATGGACTTATTGTATTGTCGCTTAGGGTGTATCTTAAAGTATAATCACCTTCGACAGAATTCTCTTCGATAGACAATTGATCTCCAGCAATGGTTATCGAATTTATATCAGGGCCAGTAACGACTGACCATACTCCTTCTTCTGAGGTCAATTCCAAAGCATTAAGATCGATACTAATGTCATCAATACATTGATCGCCAATAGGCAACAATGTGGTTTCTGGACAACTACAATCTTCAACCCTTATAACCGTAACATATTGTCGATTCTGACATGGTGATTGTGCATTAGCAGTTGTGAAATAAAAAGTATAATCACCTGCATCTTGATTCGTAAATGAAACCAAGTTATCGGCTTCAATAATCAATGATGAATTTGCAGATTCCCAAACACCTGATGAATTGGAAAGATTAAGATCATCCAAATCCAAATAATCTAACAATGTACCAGTGTATTCATTACACACATTTCCTGAAGCCACAATTTGCGCTTCAGGTGTTTTATATACGTTAAATTGAACAGTAGAGTCTCTGGAACATAGAGGCGCAAGATTTGGGTCATCAAGACTAAACATAAGGCTATATAGACCTTCTACGGTATTAGGACCTACTGACATTTCTGTACCAATTATTTGGATGTTAGCCCCTACTGGACCGTCAACTATATACCAACTTCCGGGTTCAATCGTAGCATTTATATTATTCAATTCAAACACCTGACTTAAAGCACAGAAATCTAATGGTGCAATAATATTGATATAAGGACATTGACAATCCTCTACTATAATTTCAACAAAGTAAGTGGTATCTGGACAAGGTGGCATTGCACTTGTTGTTTGGAATTCATATTGTAAAGTTGAAGCAGTTAAACCAGTAAATTCCAGAAATGAAGGATCGTTAATTAAATCAGAATTATCATCGAACCAGTCACCTTCAACACCGTTTAATTGATATTTCTCAAGATTTAGAAAGGTCTCCAATGTACCTATATAATTGTTACATATACGCAGCTCTGAAATGGCAAGAGCAGGTTGTAAAGGTTCATTTACAATTACTTGTATTATTTCAGTGGCAGTACAGAAATCTTCAACAACTTCAATTCTGTAGTACCCACTGGTATCTGTAACGATTTCACGTTGGTTAGAGAGTAATACATTGCTTTGTGCATCATACCAAGAATAGGCATCATGTCCTGCAGGTGCAGACAAGGTCTGAAATTCTCCTTCACATAATTCGTATAATGTAGGAAGAGATATATTAAATTCTGGGTGAACTAAAACCTGAAATTCTAACTCCGGAATATCACAATCCGTAATAGGTTCATAGAATGAAACTCTATAAGTGATCGTTTCAACGGAATTACCATTATTAATTATTTGATCTGGAATCAAACCTGATCCAGTTTCAAAAATCCAGTCTTGTGCTCCAGAAGTATTACCAGCATCTATAACTTCTACAATTAAGGGTATTTCATAGTCTCCATCAATCATGACTGGTATTTCAGCAAATTCGCCTGAACATATTTCTTTACCCGTTGCTACTATGTCAACTAGGCTGCTACAATCTAAATAGGCTTCAAATTTTACTGGCGTATCACCTGAACATGCTAAACTCGTATAGCATCCTGTTTCTCCATCTGCGAAGTTAAATAAGGTAACACTTAAGTTCTTATCAAATTCATTTTCACAATCCTGAATATCCGTAATACTCTTAGCCGTTAACTCAAAGCAGTGTGAAAAATTAAATATCTGACCACAAGGTGTATTTACGCCCCACATATTATTTGGATGCCCATCATTGGTACAACCGATATTTGTTCCGTTAGATACAAAATACCAACCACCTGGAAGTATATCTCCAGTCTTTAGACCACCCGGACCATATTCAAGTATTCTCTTTCCTTGAGGATCGGTGCCAAGGGAAAGAACTGGACTATCTACATTATAATCAACATCATCAAACCAAAGCCAATTAAGTGGATTTTGTGTTTCAAGATTATTGGCATTTAAATCCCATCCTCCGCCAACTACAGGTACAATCCCTTGAAGCCATTGGCATCCATTTCCCTGATCCGGAGTGTCTACATAAAATTCCAAATCATAGCAAAACAAAACAGTTTCACCAGGACAATAAGGGCCGTTAGGCTTACCCAATGGATTCTCTGTTCTTGTTACGGTAAGTGCTGCAGAAGAACATTCTATGTATTCTTGAATAGCATTTATACATAGATCAAAAGTCCCTAAATTTCCAGTTCCATGAGATATTTCAATAAAATAGGTAAAATTAGGCGTTACTGCCAGGTCAACAAACTCTCCAAGGCCAACAGTTTGACAAAGCAATAAATCATCTAAATCAGAACAATTGGCACCTCTGTAAATTGAAATAATCGGCAAAAATTCTGAATTTTTTATGACGATTTGAACTGTGGTTGTAAGGTTATCTGTATCAAACCTAAACCAAACAGATTCGTCTGTACAGGTACTTACACAAGAATAATTCAAACAAGATGATGTACAAACCTGTACGCCATCAGCAATCGGTGAAAGTAATTGAGCTGCACTTACGTCTTCACAAATATCTGCGAAATTACAACCTGGTAAATCAATAGCTGAAATATTAAATTTACCACAACCTATCTTGGTAGAAGAAATATGTATAAACAAATTACCATTGCAATTGGGAATCTCAAAATTACGACTCATAAATCCAGAACAATCAGATTTCTGTATCAATGTTAAATTATCACATGCGCCTGTATAAAATTCAGCGCTTATACCACCAGAAATACTCATATTCTCAATGCTAATTAAAGAGGCAGCACCAGATTGCTTGTAGTAATACCATACCCCTGTCTCTGATGTCGAACAAAAACTTACACCTTCAATATCACCACAACAGGTGCTTGAAGACAAGTTTAAATTACTTATTGTAATAGCATTTTGACATAGGTCATTAGGAGCAGTATACGTACAAACCACCTGTGCACTAAGCCTTTGCCCAGCACCAAATAAACATATAAGCCCCATGAGGCCTATACAAATGAAGTCTTTCATAGGTAGTTTATTACATTCTCAAATAGCAGTTTAGATACAATAATGTATTCTAACTGTTCAATAGTAAGGGTGGGACTAAAGGAAGGTAATTTGAGATTCTATCATTTGCTTGACAAATTCTATTCCAAACAATAATAATTATACCTTAAGATGGTAAATTTACGACAAATACTATCAGAATAATTTTATTTTTGAAACCTTTGAGCTTGAATTTTGTCAATTAGTATACAATTTCTTGAAAAATATCAGTTAGCAATATTAAATTATAAGAATCATGATGTCAAAAAGCTTGTTTTCGTTTTCAATTGTACTTTTATGCCTCGTTTGTTTTACAACAGAACTAGATGCTCAAAAGCGAGGGTCCAAAAAAAGAGAATCAAAAGAGACTACTTCTGATAAGAGCCGCTCTTCTAGAGATAGAGATGGGGATAAAGAAGTTATTCCTTTTAGTGACCGCATTATCTATGACATCCACATCGGACAATTAGGGTTTAATCGGGGTTTCACCATTTCTGCTAAAGGAGGTGCTGCCTATAAGATTACGGACAGATTTAGCGTAGGATTAGGCCTTAAGAATTTCTATTACCTAGAAAATAATCCAGGCAGTAATAGTGATATTTCCGTTTTCAATTGGGGACCATATATCTATCCAAGGTTTAAAATTTCGGAGCAGTTCTATATTAAGGCTGAATATTATTATATTTCCTTTGATAATGACCTTTTCAATTCAGGAAATTCTGACAGAATATACGAAGGTATTCCTTTAATTGGAGCAGGATATTTATCTGGATTTGGACCATGGAAATTCGGTTTGGAATTATTATTTATTCCTAGTGATTCCGATCGAGATCTATATTACGGTGATGTCTTTGAATATATGTTCAGTTTCATCTATAATTTCTAAATTATCAGAATTGAAAGTTAGCACCTAGTAGGAAGTTTATTCCTGCTTGAGGGTAATAAAAGTTTTCTTCAATTAAACCACCGAAGATATAACTGTAGGTATATCCATTTGAGGCATATCTATGATCTAACATATTGTTCACGAGCAATTTGATTTCCATTTTATTTACACCTTTGATCTTAGGACTATACACGAATATCATATCGTTAACCACATAGGCATCAATATATTTTTGAGTATTTGAAGTGTTGTCAAGAAACTGTTTACCAACGTATTTGGTTAAGAGCTTTACTGTTAAGTGATCATTAAGCAGATATTCAAACATTGAACCCCCGATAATATTTGGTGAAAAAGAAATATCTGTATGCTTAAATTCATTGACTACCATTCCTCCATTGTCATAGTCCAATATGATTTCAGCAAAATTATTTATCTTATTTCGACTCAAACTAAGATTGGCTTGCCAATTCAAATGATCATTTAATTTAAGACCAGACTCAATCTCAATACCAAGCCTGTAACTTTTATCAACATTTGTTCTGACTGGAGCACCTACATCGTTTACTGCGCCTGTTAAAACCAGTTGATTCGAATACTGCATAGAGTACAAATTACTGCTTAATGTGAGTTTAGGAGACTGATATCTCCACCCTACTTCATAATCCCACATACTCTCATGTTGTGGTACAGATATACCAATCGCATCGGTAAAGTCAGACCTCACGGGCTCGCGTTGTGCTTTGGATGCAGAAGCATAAAATGATGACTGTTCGTTAAACAAATAAGTAATTCCAAATTTAGGATTAATGAAATTATAACTAGTATCTACATCAATCTCCAAAAGATCATTATCCGTTCCGCTAGTTTGATAAGAAATATATCTTGATTGGATGTCTCCAAACAGTAGGACATTATCCCTTAGCTTATAGTTAAGCTTTACATAAGCATTGTAATCGCGTTTGTCAGAATCACTGTCGTAATACCTAAAGTCTGGATTTTCAATTTGAACTCTTTCGCTATAAATTACATTTCCGAAGTGATCACCATCATACCGATTAGCTGAAACACCTGTAACTAAGTTAACATTTGCATTTAGCTCATAACTGGAGTTAAAAATGGCTCCATAGAAGTGATTGTCTAACCATCTTCTACGAACAAGATCAGAACTTAGAATAGCTTCAGAATTATCATCTTCGAAAGGTCCAAGTCTATAATTTACAAATGCATCATTATATCTAAACTCTTCAAAAAATCCCTTTCCTCTAGTATAGTGTAAAGTTAAATTGGTATTCCATCGATCGTTAATTTTTTGGCCATAAATGAATTGATAATGATCCTGTTTATAATCATCAACCTGATTATCGTATTGGTAATAATTGTATTTTCTGTCACTTCCAAATAAATTGATTGAATCGGAATTGGTGTTATAAATGCTACCGATATTATTAAAATAATGTGTACGTAATGCTTCTTCATCACCTGTTAATCTGGCTTCTGGAACACCCCACCAAGATTGATAAGTTCTTTCTGATCCTGAAATCAAATTAAAGCGGAAAGAGCTCTTTTCTCCAATTTTTGAAACCGAGAAAAAGTAAGATGTCAAATCAGAGCTTGCTCTGTCCACATAACCATCAGAAGTTATTTTTGAATAACGTCCTTCAATTGTAAATTGCTCATTGATCAATCCTGTAGTAGCTGAGAATGATATTTTTTTTGTATTAAAAGAGCCGTAACTGCCATTTAAGGAGATTAGTGCATTCTGTCTAATTTGCTGAGTATTAAGAGATAAGGAACCGCCAAATGCTGCAGATCCATTGGTTGAAGGTCCTACACCTCTTTGCAGCTGAATACTATTTACAGAGCTAGCAAAATCAGGCATATTCACCCAAAAAACAGAGTGGCTTTCAGAATCATTGAGCGGAACACCATTAACCGTAACATTAATTCTAGTAGCATCTGATCCTCGAAGACGCATAGAAGTATATCCTACGCCTGAACCAGCATCGGAAGTGACAACCATAGAAGTTTGATGTTCCAATAAAACTGGAAGGTCCTGAGCTAGATTCTTATTCGCTATTTCTTTGTCACTTATTTCACTGTATGCAAAAGGTGAACTCTTTTCCAATTCGTTAGCCAGAATTTCGATAGCATCCAAATTATATTTAGACCCAGTCAAAACGATATCGATATTTAAATCCGACGAAATTTCAATTTCTTTATCAAAATTTTCATAACCCAAATAAGTTACTTTCAGTTCATAAGTGCCTGCATCGATGTTTTCTAAAAGAAACACACCTTTATCGTCTGTTACTGAAGCGTAAGGAGAGTTTTTGAGAAATACAGAAGCCATTATTAATTTTTCACCTGTACTGCTAGTAACGGTACCCTCCAAACTGTATTGAGCTTGTCCATATCCAACAGAAGCCAAAACCAATAGTAATACTAATCGCATACGATTTAATGTTAAGATTATACAAATGGAGGCCTTGAGTTGAGAAGAACTTCTTTCCCTTCCCGGCATTATCCGAGCAGGTTCAATGGGTATAATCTCAGCGCTTTGAATAACAAAGGCACCCCTAGAATAAGCAAATATAGGACAATAAATTTAAGCACTAGCAATTTTCGGAATCAATAAGAATTGAAAGCGCTTCAACTGCCTGATTATATCGCTCCTCACCCAATTCGTTTACAAGCTTGTATTCCCAATTAAGCCCTTGCATCTCCTTGACAAAAAGATCATATAATACATAACGATCATTAGGGTTCTCGCGGTGAGCAGACATTTCCCAAGTCAAATTAGGTTCTAGTAAAAGCACCAGATCAAATTTTAAATTCTCTAGTTTATCTAAGATCCAGTGATCGACCTTCCCGAATCTATAAAGAGACCAAATTTTAAGATTTAACAAAAAACTATCAAGGAAGACAATATTATTATTTTCAATAGCATATAAATATTCATTGTAATGATTTTTGGCTATAGCCAAAATGTCATCATAATTGTATTTACGATTTAATTCATTTAAATACGTGACTGCATATTCATTTAGATGGTAAGCATGGTACTTTTCTGACAGAAATGAGCATAAGGCTGTCTTACCGCTGCATTCTGGTCCAGCAACTAAAATACTTAGACCATGCTTTGTTCTTGTGCTTTTATCTTTTTCTGCCATTGGAGGAAACCAAATATGGACAATAAAAAATATACAACCATTAAAAAAGAGGAAAGATTCAATGAGCGGTCAAAATACAACCAAATTGAGCAGGCATTGATTACGATCCAATAAATCCAAGCAGACAGTAATTTATGTGCTTCTAGATAACTAGCCAAAATACTGAAAACAGAGGTACTGGCATCTGCATATGGTCGTTGAGCATCTGAATTATTTTGAAAAAGGTAACCGACAACGATACTGAGGATTACGCCTAAAATTGTCATCCCGAATAAATACGACCAAGATTTTCTACCGATGACTAACTTGTCTTCGCCTTGCTTATTCCATTGTCGCCAGCCATATAGACCTATAGCAATATAGAAAATATAAAGAATTGACTCGGAATATAACTGCACATTATACATTAAGAAAACAAATGCCGTTGAAGAGGCTATCCCAAATAGCCAACACCAAATATTTTCATTGATCAGAAGCACAATAAAAAGTATGCCCATTAGGACAGCGAAAATTTCCAGCAGTAACATTCTAAAAAGTATTCATTTTAAAGATTTTTTAATCAAACCCTCTTCGATTTAGCAATCCTATCGCATTTTGCGCAAAGCAAAATAACAAACTTAATTAATTTGAATTCTCCTATTCTAAAATCAATAGCATAAGTCCGATCTTTAAGTTTTTAAATTCGCAAAGGCATATATTTGTATCATGCATGATATCGAGCCACATTTTAACTGGAGAGGCTATTATACAGCTGAATCTGATAAGAAGTCACCCTTCTATGGCAAGGTCTATGATGAATTTAGGTTTTCAAATAAAATCTACAACTATTACATACATCCGCAATGGGATTCTTTTGGTTCTCATACGCTTTACGCAAAATTATTATTTACAGAATATGAAGAAGGTTATGCAATAATTGAACTAATTGGGGAATGGAATGATTGTTTGAATAATGATGTAATGTTCCTTAAAAGGTACTTTGCTGATAAATTGATCCACAACAACATTTCAAAATTCATTATCTTTTGTGATAATGTGCTTAATTTTCATGGCTCTGACAATTGTTATTATGAAGAATGGTGGGATGACATTAAAGATGAAGATGGGTGGGTATGTCTAATCAATACGCTTGACCATGTCTTAGACGAAATGGAAGCATCTCAAGTACATCATTATTGTGAATGTGGTGAAGATTATCAAGATATTCATTGGCGCAAGAAAAACCCAAAGCACAGCTATACAGAAATCAGTCAAATAAGACTTCAGAAAACTAAACAATTACACTAAAATTGGAAAAGCATAAATCAGGATTCGTTAATATTATAGGCAACCCAAACGTGGGTAAATCTACACTGCTTAATGCATTGGTAGGGGAAAAAATGTCTATTATAACGCACAAACCACAAACGACAAGACACCGAATATTGGGAATATTAAGTGACGAGAACTTTCAGATCATCTTCTCAGATACTCCAGGAATGATAGATGATCCCGGATATAAAATGCAAAAGGCTATGAATGATGCCGCTTTTTCCATTTTTGAAGATGCAGATCTTGTGGTCTTTGTAACAGAACCTCAGGATAAGTTTACAGGAGATGAAAAAATATTTGAAAAGCTTAAAAAAGCAGAAGTTCCTAAAGTTTTAGTGATCAACAAAGTGGATCTTAGTGATCAGGAAACCCTAAAAAAATTGTCAATCTGGTGGAATGAAAAAATAACATTTGATGAAACAGTATTGATTTCTGCTCTTAATAAAATGGGTACAGATCATCTACTGGAGCTTTTGCTAGGAAGGCTACCTGAAGGTCCCGTCTATTACCCTAAAGACCAGATTTCAGATAAATCGGTAAGGTTTTTTCTCAGTGAGATAATCAGAGAAAAGATTCTGCTCTTTTATCAACAGGAAATCCCTTATTCGACAGAAGTTGTAATAACTGAATTTAAGGAATCGGTCAAAAAAGATAAACCCTTTGTTCATGTAAGGGCCGAGATCTATGTCATGCGGCAAAGTCAAAAAAATATTATCATCGGAAAAGGAGGATCTTCAATTAAAAAGCTTGGCATTGCCGCCCGAAAGGACATCGAAAGCTTTCTAGAAAAACGCATTCATCTTGAAATGTTCGTTAAAGTAAAAGAAAAATGGAGAGATGATGATCGTTTGCTTAAGAGTTTCGGATATTTGCAGTAGCGTAAAGCAAAAATAATGTCACAAGTAATTGCAATTGTAGGGAGACCTAATGTGGGTAAATCCACTCTTTTTAATAGATTAATAGGCGAAAAAAAAGCCATTATAGATAACATATCCGGAGTTACTCGGGATAGAATATATGGTAGCTCAGATTGGAACGGCAAGCAATTCTCTGTTATTGATACCGGAGGGTTTGTTAAGCATAGCGATGATATTTTTGAAAAAGCAATCAGAGATCAAGTTCATATTGCAATAGAAGAAGCAGATATTATAATATTCATGGTAGATGTTACCACTGGTATTACAGACCTAGATGAACAGATGGCCGATATTTTAAGAAAATCTTCCAAAGCTGTTTTTGTCGTCGTAAACAAAGTAGATAACAGCTCCCGTCTATTGATGGCCAATGAATTCTGGAGTCTTGGATTTGAAAACACTTATTTCCTGTCCTCAATAAGTGGATCTGGCACTGGAGAGGTTTTGGATTCCATTGCTGAAATTCTACCAGAAGAAGAAGATAAAGATTTGGATGCAGCTATTCCTAAATTTGCTATTGTAGGTCAACCAAATGTGGGTAAATCCTCATTTACCAATGCTCTTTTAGATGAAGATAGAAACATAGTAACTGAAATTGCAGGCACAACAAGAGATAGTCTACACAGTTACTACAATAAATTTGATAAGGAATTCTACCTGATCGATACGGCTGGGATACGTAAAAAAGCTAGAGTTCATGAAAACTTGGAGTTTTATTCTGTATTAAGAGCTATAAGGTCTTTGGAAGAAGCTGATGTGGTTATTTTGATGATTGACGCACAAACAGGTATTGAATCTCAGGATTTAAGCATTTTTTCCTTGGCTGTTAAGAGAAATAAAGGTATTGTCATTCTTGTCAACAAGTGGGATCTTGTCCAGAATAAAGAAACGAATACACCGAAAGAGATTGAAGAGAAAATAAAAGAGAAATTAGCTCCTTTCAACGATGTGCCAATACTATTTATCAGTGTTTTGGAAAAGCAAAGAATTTTCAAAGCCATTGACATCGGGCTGGAAGTTTTTGAAAATAGGAACAGAAAAATAAAAACTTCTGAACTGAACGAAATAATGTTGGATGAAATATCGAAAATCCCTCCTCCAGCACACCGAGGCAAATATATAAAGATTAAATATATCACTCAATTGCCTCTAGCCTATCCTGCCTTTGCATTTTTCTGTAACCACCCAGATCACGTTAAAATGAATTATAGAAATTATTTAAATAACAAATTGAGAGAACACTTTAATTTCAAAGGCGTTCCAATAAGCATATTCTTCAGGCAGAAATAAAAAATGAACTCTAGCAGCAAATCAAAAGTAATTGCATTTGTACCTGCAAGGTGTGGCTCAAAATCCATTCCGTTAAAAAACATAAAATTATTCAATGGCAAACCATTAATTTCATGGGTATTGCATGCTCTCAATGGGTGCAATATGATTGACGAGATAATAGTCTCTACGGATTGCCAAGAAATTGAGACTTGTGTAAAGAAATTGAATTATAACAAAGTACAAATTTATCATCGCTCCGCATCCAGCGCAACAGATACAGCAAGCACAGAATCAGCGATGATAGATTACCTAAGCAAAGCTGATCTCTATGATAAAGATATCTTCATTCTTGTGCAAGCAACTTCACCATGGACCCAGACGGAAGATTTCAATAAAGCCTTAAAGCAATATAAACATTCGGCTGTAGACAGCCTTTTAAGTGTAGTAAAAAACCACTCGTTCTACTGGAACAAAGAGGGCAAAAGCATTAATTACGATTTCTCCAAAAGACCCAGAAGGCAAGAATTTGATTTTCAATATCAAGAAAATGGAGCTTTTTACATCAACAATGTAGGCAATATCCTAAAGCATAATAATCGCCTTTCAGGAAAGATTGCATTGTACGAGATGAGTAAATACAGTTCCATTGAACTAGATGATATGGAAGATTGGACCATAGCAGAAACTCTGATGCCGATATTCCTGAAGCAGAATAATACCAAATAGAAAAATCTAAGATTTTCTGTATTTCAGTTTGTTTCTCTGCTCCTGCTCTACTTCCAATATTTCATTAGACTTATACTGCAAACTTGAATGAGTGGCTTGCAAATCTCTGACTAATTTACCAAGCCCAGAAGCCTCCAAGGAAGCTGCATGATCCGTTCCTTTCCACGTACGGTCTCCTGTAAAATGTCTCTCTATCCACTGAGCACCGAGGACATAGGCAGCTATATCAATAGCAATTCCAAGATGGTGCCCAGAAAAAGCTACACTTTCAACAGAATCTCCGTAAGCATCTACTAATCTTCGAATTTCCATTAGACATACATCATCAAAGCGAACAGGGTAACCAGAAGTACAGGCATATAGCACCAACCTTTCCTCATGACCAGAAAACAAACTCATTATTTCTTTTTCCTCCTCTAAGCTGGTCATCCCCAATGAAATATGAACGGACCCCTTATAGTTATCACGAAGCTCGTAAAGCAGTACGTGATTATTATTACAAGCAGATGGTACTTTGATATAATCAGGATTAAGATCAATAATATCTTTAGCAGAAATAAGATCCCAAACAGAACAGGCATACCCTATTCCTAATTCCTCACAATAAGATTTCAATTCTCGATGCTGATCAGAACTAAATTCAAGAAATTCTCTGTGTGCGCCATAGGTGTTTCCATAAGCATGATAGGGCACATTGTGAGGTGCATCGTATTGTGCTTGCGTCAGTAACGCTTTGGCATTTCGCTTTTGAAATTTAGCGTAATCAACTCCGCATTGCTTGGCTGAAAGTATTAATGATTTTGCCAGAGCTAAATCACCTTTATGATTGCATCCGATTTCAGCAACTACTTTTGCATTATTATATTTAGATTGTAAATTCTTCTGCATCAGATTCGATTTAATCTCGAGTTGCAAAAATACCGTAATACCGAGGATAAAACATTCTCAGCAAAGGCCTGATTCCAATACTCCTTCCCTCGTTTTTCCATTTCACTCTGTCTTGGATTTTCCATCCTGCTTTTTCAATTAACCAATCAAACTGCCAGTCTTCAAATTCATGGTAATGTCTATCCCAGGGATCTTGGGGGTTTTGATATGCTGGAGCAAACCAATACTTCAATGGCACAGTAACCATTAACTTATTGCACTTGGCATTTATTAATACATTTAATGGAGAGACAAGATGCTCGATAATTTCGAAGCCCGTTAATACATCGTAAGGACCATATTGGGAGAGATCATAATTTAAATCCAAGTCTTCACCCTTGGTGTTTTTGCAATAATAACCATTATCCTTCAATAGTTGACTTAAAGGATTTGATACACCAAGATCAAGTATTTGCTCATTCTTACCAATATGTTTTTCCACGAACTTCATGGTCTTTTCATATCTTTTATGTGGAAAATATTTGGTGTACATAAAGTCTATTTTAATCTTGAAAAAATGCTTTTAAGTCTGTATTTGTTGATGAATTTCTTTTGCTCATTATCGAGTTCCATAAGCGGTTTTTTCATTCTGTTTTTCAAATAACTGCAAAAAGAAATCATCCCTGTAATAATATAGGGAGATTTTTTAATCCCTCTCTTTGCCGAAGATATAAAAGCCACTAATATATTATAACCAAGATTATTAAATACTTCCCCGTTTAAAGTTGCTTCTTTATACCATCCATTTATAGAGTGTGTCACCCTATAATGCTTAACTTTTAGATCAGAAAGACATCGAACTTTCCATCCATTGTATCTCAATAAAAATTCATCAATGGAATCCCATCCCATTATGGTTCGAAGTCCTTGCATTTGTTTGAATGCTTCTGTACGGTATGTCTTTAACGCTCCTCTTACATGATCTAGATTAGAAACGATTTCCTCTACCCACACCCCATTTTGTTCAATGGTACAAATGCCTCCATAAAGGCCAAGTTTGGCATCTTCTTTAAAAGCATTGACTATGGTTTCAAAATAGTTTTCAGGGAAGCCAATATCTGAATCAATTTTGGCAATCAAATCGTAATTGTCAAGGTTTACCTGTTTTAATCCCAAGTTAAAGGCGCGCACGACTTTAGAGCCTGAAGCCCTTTTTTCTTTTTTTATATTGCTGATATATGAAATCGAAGGATAACTCTGCGCAAACGACTTACATACCCATTCCGTTCCATCAGATGAACCATCATCAACAATTATTATATTATCAATCGGATAGCTCTGGTTCAGAAGGGAATTCAAAGTCACTGGAAGAAATTCTTCTTCATTATAAGCTGGTATGACTATAACTATTTTCATAGCAATCAATTACAAGGACCAATATCGCATCGCATGAATCTGATCTTTGTAAGTACTTTTAATGTCTATAAGAACAGGGTTACTGTTAGATATTTTCAAAAAGTAATCTTCATCAAAGGATTCAAAAGACCTATGTTTAACCGCCACCATAATACAATCATAGTTCTCTCCAATGTTTTCTATCAGTTCTAGATTATACTCTGACAGTAATTCTTCAGCATTAGCATAAGGATCATAGATTTCAACATCTATATTTTGCTCCATTAATTCCCGTGCAACTTCAATGGTTTTTGAATTTCTTATATCAGAAACATTTTCCTTGAAAGTAATTCCTAGAATCAAAACTCTAGGCTTGGTATCCGGTGCCATTCGATGATTCAAGAAACTTAAAGTCCGCTTAACGATATGCTTGCTCAAGTTATCATTCACCTTACGTCCACTAAGTATTATTTCTGGGTTATAGCCTAATTCAAGAGACTTATAAGTCAAATAGTATGGATCGACACTTATACAGTGACCTCCGACTAAGCCTGGTGTAAATTTCAGGAAATTCCATTTCGTAGCAGCGGCGTCTATAACATCTAATGTATTTATTCCCATCAAATCAAAGATGATTGACAACTCATTCATCAATGCGATATTTAGGTCACGTTGGGTATTTTCTATAATCTTAGCTGCTTCGGCAACTTTTATACTGGAGGCAGGATAAACGCCAACTTCGACTACCCTATTGTAGAGTTTTGAAACAAATTCAAGTGATTCTGTATCACAAGCACTGACCAGTTTGGTCGTGTTTCTTAAAGTATGCTTTTTATCTCCTGGATTAATCCTCTCAGGAGAATAGGCTACTTTGAAATCTTCGCCAAACTTAAGCCCAGAAAACTTTTCAAGTATAGGTACACAGTCCTCCTCGGTACATCCTGGATAAACCGTAGATTCATATATTACGATGTCTCTCTGTTTAAGTACTGAACCAACAGATTTAGAGGCTGATTTCAAAGGTCTTAAATCCGGAGATTTAAGAGAAGTAACAGGTGTAGGTACAGTGACTATGTAGACATTACAATCAGACAATTCCTCTATATTATCATGGAAACTTAAATTCATCTGATTTAAGTCAAAATTATCCAATTCGCTATTGGGGTCTATGCCTTTTCGCAAAGTCTTTATCAAGGGCGCATTGATATCGTATCCCTTTACCTCTATGGACTCTGCAAATGCCAAAGCCAGTGGTAATCCAACATATCCCAATCCAATTACGCCAATCTTTATATTCTCCACCACGGTCAATTATAATTGAAGCAACAAAGTTACCAATTTAGATGTCAAGTTCTTTCTTTCATATTGCATTTTGAATTCATCAGATTCCATTGACCCTTTATTATCTTCTAATAAGAACGATTTCAATGCTTCTATGTTTTCCAGTTTATCTTCATAGGATATGGTTCTGGCCATCTCTATAGGATTGACAATTCTTGATGCATCGGTATCCCTATCGGAAAAACAAAGTATTTTTTTTCCTGTGGCGATATATTCAAACAGTTTTCCAGGAATATTTGCTACAGCATTATCGGTATTATTGACAAGCAGCAGTAAAATGGATGCTTTAGTATAATCTTCGATCACATCGCTGTGTTTCTTATAAGCTTCCAAAATAAGACAATCTTTTAGTGATGAATAAGATTGAATTTCGCTTATTACATCCTGATCTACGACGCCTACAAGCTGAATTTTTATTGAATTGCGGAGCATTTCATTGGCTCGACAAATAGTATCCAAGGCTTTCCATAGGTAAGATGGATTTCTCACTTTATTAAGCAAACCAGCATGATAGATTACAATATTATCAGATTGATTATCGGGTATGTAATCCTTAAAATCCTCCTGATCGTAGCCATTGGTGATACATTCAAATTTGTTTTCATCAATTGGCATTAGCAGGTCCTTCATTTGAAAAGATGTTGCTATGACTTTATCGCATTGCTCAAATACTGATGTTTCTAGAGAAGCTTGTTTTTTAAGGGAGGATTCTGATGAGCCGAAGTTTTTTAAAAAATCAAACTTTGACCAAGGATCTCTAATATCAACAACCCACTTTATCTGTGGAAATTCTTTCTTAATGCCTTTGCCGATCAAATGCATAGAATGTGGAGGACCGGTAGTGATTAGATATTCTATATTCTGTTCTTTGATATATTTTTTCAGGAATTTCACTGAAGGGCTTATCCAAAATTTTCTTGGGTCAGGAATAAAGTAATTGGCTCTAATATGATTTAGTATTCTGGGCCTTAGTCCTGACCTTTTATTGGCAACTAGACCTTGATTTCCTGCTTTTTTCCCACTGATAAAATCTGCTAGGCTATAGGGCTCCCAAATAGGACGCTTTACAACCGTGACATCTGGATGGATATCATCCATCAGATTTTCATCTTTGATATTGAAATGGGGGTTTTCTGGAGTATATACATAGGGTTTGAATCCAAAATCAGGCAAATACTTGCTGAATTTGAGCCATCTCTGTACTCCGGAGCCAGCATAAGGTGGCCAATAGTATGTAATGATTAATATCTTCTTCAAAAGCATATTACTCTAAGTGAGTGAAGGTATAAAGGTTTATATATTTATCCATATAATGCAGGGTGCTATTCTAATTTCGAAGATCATTAATTCTGCTCTAGATAGCTGAATTCCTTTTGCGTAAAGCAAATTAAATAAAGTTATTAATTGCAGTTTATTAAAGTCTTTGCCATCTTTGGCATCAAAGATATTATTTGTGAGAGTATTTGTTTTATGCAGCGGAAGGACAGGATCTACATCTCTAATACGAGCTTGTGCGCATATAGAAAATTTTACCGCTGGTCATGAGACTATGGTCAAAAATATTTCCTCTTCAAAATTTGATTACCCCAAACAACATATTGAAGCTGATAATCGCTTATCGTGGTTTCTAGGGCAGTTGGATAAAAAGTATGGTGATGATGCCTATTACGTAGTTCTAAAAAGAAATCAAGAAGAGATTATAAAGAGTTTCAACAATAGATGGGACTTTCCTGGTAGTATAATTAGGGCATTTGCGGAAAGCATATTGATGTTGAAAGTGAAATCATTAAGTAAGGTAGATCGCCTTAAGGTTGGAAAGCTCTATTGTGAAACAATCTACAGCAATATAGACATGTTTCTTAAAGACAAAAGCAATGTTATAGAAATCAATCTGGAATCGATAAAAGAAGATTATAAAAAATTCTGGGATTGGATTGGTGCTGAAGGGGATTTGGAAAAAGCACTTTCAGAGTTTAATATTAGTTATAATGCTTCCAAGTCAGCGAGGAAATGGTTTTGGCAGAAATAAAAAAATAGCCCTGAATCGATATCTATCCAGGGCTATTTATAAATTATTCTCTTATTTAACTTTTACAAACTTTTCTGACCTAACAGATTTGTCTCCAAGTAAAATAAAGTATTCACCTGTAGCATATTGAGATACATCTATACTCGTATTTCCATTATTTAATATTCCTTGTCCCATTAATTGTCCCTTAGCGTTAATTACTTTATAAGGCGTTTTAGGGTTGGTAATTGTTTCATAGGATTCAATATATATTTCGTCCACAACTGGGTTAGGATAAACAATCAAATGATCTTCACCCAATTCACTTAAAGAAGTTGTAGACGGTGTAATTACTGCATCAATGATATGAACTACGCCATTATCAGCCTGTATATCTTTACCAATTATTTTTGCATTATTAAGGTAAATCTCATTATTAGCTCTAGTTATCACTACTGACTTACCGTTAGACATGGTTATGCTAGTTTTAAAAATAAGGTTTATAAACTTAAATTCATCGTTATTGGTATGAAACATTATCAATTCACGAAGTTCCCCATTTGGATCAGCCAAGAGGTCATCAAGAACACCATCAGGCAAAGATTCAAATGCCTGGTCAGATGGTGCAAATACGGTAATTCCTTGTGTATTTGTCAAAGCATCTTTCATACCAGAAGCGTCAACAGCAGATTCCAAAGTATTTAAACTTAGGCTTCCAGCGATCACATCATAAACGGTATTGCCTTTAATCGGGTCTGAAATAATCATATCCAATACATGCAAAACCCCATTGTCTGCAAGGATGTCTTCAATAATAATTTTCGATTCGTTTAGATATACACCATCAGATCTCACGTCTATTACAACTTCATCGCCATTAGACATTGTGATGACCATTCCATCAGTCATGAATGACGTCAATAAATACCCATTTCTCTGATGTTTTAACAAGAATTCTCTTAATGCGCCATTAGGGTCATTGAATAAGGCATCTAATGTACCTTCAGGTAATAATTCAAAAGCTTCATTTGTTGGAACAAACAAGGTAATAAGATCTGCTTCACGCAAATCTTCTGCCATGTTAGCTGAATCCACCATGGATTTAAAAATATTGAGTTCCTCTTCAACCGAAAGCAAATCATAAACAGTCACTCTGATTTCGGCAGGCATTGAAATAGCATTCAAGCCATGTACTAAACCATTGTCAGCTGGTTGATCTGGATTAATTATTCTTGCGTCATTGATAAAAAGATCACCCATCCTTTCAGAAAAAGGGGCAGAATCTCCATTTTCCATTACGATTTCAAGG
The DNA here is from genome assembly GCA_029262995.1 of Saprospiraceae bacterium. Classification (GTDB taxonomy): domain Bacteria; phylum Bacteroidota; class Bacteroidia; order Chitinophagales; family Saprospiraceae; genus RFSX01. The sequence goes on from JAJCYH010000010.1 coordinate 42,316, forward strand.
CCATCAAAAATACTGGATGTAGCCAAAAGGTGATCAAAAATATGATATAACAATAAATTTTTTAATGCTCCATTAGGATCTGCAAAAAGGTCACTTACAACTTGTGGTGAGAGTGTATTAAATGCAAGGTTAGTTGGCGCAAATAAGGTTATAGATGTCTCATCAATCAAAAATTCATCAAGTCCAGCAGCATTTATAGCATCTTCAAGTATTGAATAATTATCATCATTGACAATCAAATCGTAAACAGTATTTCTAGGAATTATTGGCATAATTACCGCATCCATAAAATGTACGATTCCATTATCAGCTTCAATATCCTGAATCGTTATTTTAGCCTCATTGATGAATGTGCCATCACTGTTTATTGTTACCAATACATCTGAACCATCTAGCATTCTTAAAACTTGACCATCCACAAAATCCGATGATAATATAGATTCTTCATTTGTATGGTAAAACAATAGATTTCTTAATTTCCCATTTGGGTCAGCCAGAATTTCATTTAAGACTGAACTAGGCAAAGCATTAAATGCTGCATCCGTTGGTGCAAAAAGAGTAATAGGTGATTGTAGATCATATAGATCTGTGAGACCTGCCATTTCAATAGCCGACTCCAATGTTGTATGGATGTCACTGTTTACAACTACGTCAAAAACAGTATTTTTAACCGCAGGCTGAACAATAATGGCATCAATAACATGAACAATTCCATTATCCAAAACGATATCTGTTATTTCTAGCTTGGCATTATTTACATATACTTCATTATTAAGTACTGTAATTTTTAATTCTTCTGAGTTAGCATTGATTACATTAACGGCTATGACTAATTCATTTTCTGTAAAGTCATCGTTCAGAGTATGTCTTAAAAGAACATCCACTAGTGGTGTACTAGGGCCTGTAAATAATTCATCTAATACTTCGTCAGACAAATTGTTAAATGCAGCATTGGTTGGTGCAAATAAGGTTAAAGGTCCTGGGGATTGATATAAAAACTCAAGCTCCGCCTTTTGAATTGCTGTTTCCAATATTGTATGATTCTCATTTTGTGCAACATATTCATAAATTGTACTTGGCTTATTCACTGGATATAATGCTGCATCTATAAAATGTACGACACCATTATCTGCCTGAAGGTCACGAATAACAATCTTGGAGTCATTGACAAAAATATCATTATTCTCTACTCGAACATTGATGATAAAGCCATTCTGAGCAGTAAGGTTTAACACATTAGATAACTGACTTGATGTCAATGCAGGTGATACAATATGATTTTCTATAAATTCGATTACTGGCAATAACAATTGTCCGTCCAGTTGTTCGCGAAGCTCAATTGGTAGGAAACTCAAAGCTAAATCTGTTGGAGCAAAAACAGTAAATGGACCATCTGTATCCAATTGAACATCCAATCCACTTTTAACCACATAATTATTAAAATTGGATACTGCTTCATTTGTTGCTAAAATGTCCCTTATTGTAAATGGTTCTTTTTCAAGCAACACAGCATCAATAACATGCACAAGTCCGTTATCTACTTCAATATTGCTAATGGTTATCCGTGAATCATTTACGAATATCGTATTATTAACCCTGTCAACAGTTAGTTCAAATCCGTTAACGGCTAATGTTATTTCATCATCAAGAAGATCATTGGTATATTTCTTATCATCTACAAGGTGGTTCCTTAAGACATTTTTCAATAATCCTTGTGGATCATCAGTCAAGGCCTGAAGAACTTCCGTTCCAAGAGCAGTAAATGCTGCGTTTGTTGGTGCAAAAAAGGTCATGGCACCTGGTGCAGCTAAAGTTGGTCTTAGGCCTGCTGCGTTCACATATGTCTCAAGTCTTGTATGGTTATCACTTTGCTCAATATAATCAGCAATTGAAAAATCTGGTAATGGTTGAGGAAACAATACTTTATGAATAACATATACCAGGCCGTTAGAAGCCTGCAGACCAGCAAACCCTACCTTCACATTATTCACATAAGTACCGTTAATATTTACTGTAACTGATAATTGTTGACCATTGGCAGTATTCAGTTTACCACCATTAATAAAGTCGAATTGTTTAATCACAGCATTGATCACATGGTACATAACCACATTTTCAATATAGTTTACATTGGTTCCTACCAATTTGTCCAACCTCTCTTGAGACAGATTAAAGAAAGCTTCATTGGTTGGTGCAAAAACAGTTACTTTATTTGTACCAGTAAATCTTGATTCTAGATTTGCATTTCGAATTACTGTAGCAAACACGGTATGTGTTGGGCTGTTGTCAATTATAGACATTACAGTAGTTATAGTAGTAGCCTGAGGGTAAATAACTTTGTCAATTATATGCACTACCCCATTGGAGCCATAAATATTAAGTGTCTTTAATTTTCCCCCATTAATAATGATGCCATTAGCATCTACCTTAACAGTAAGGGTCCTATTGTTAATGGTTGATACGGCAAAACCATTGACAAAGTCAGCTGATCTGTAGAATCCTGCCACACAATGTGTCAGAATTAACTCTCTTAATGCTGTAGGATTATTTAATATACTTGCCGGTACTGTGTTCCATAATGCATTGCTTGGCGCAAATATGGTGTAAACATTCTGGTTAGTAGAAAAGGTCGTATGCAGTCCTGTTTGAATAAGAGCTTCTTCAAATTTTTGAAGATCAGGATTGTTTTGAATTCTGTGAAATACAGAAGACTGCCCTTCAATACTTGAAGAAAATAGTGCGATAAACGACCAAATAAATAGAAAGGATAATGATTTATACATGGATTTTGATTTCTCTTTATGAATAAGGTTAAATTATTAAAACCAACATTAAGCTAACATTTTTATTGTTGCTTAATTCTAAACAACTAAACTATTAATAGAGTTCATTATAAATCCATTTCATCGAACAAATATAACATCAAACCACTCTTTACAAGACCCTCAAAATGAATGACTTACATATCATATCTTAATGATATTGAAAAAATATTACAATTATTTATTACAAATCCTTCCTGTAAATCGTTGGTATATTACCAAGCGCATTAGAAAAAGACTTGGTTATATAACTTGCATCTTGAAGTCCTCCTTTAGGGTCGCATCTGATATGGACATACTCTGATCGGAAAGCAAGGGTTTGAACTCAAGCCTTCGGAATAATTTGATATCATGCTTTGTTGACTTTTATGATTTGAATTATCGTATACCACCCAATTGTATAAACTAAATCAATTACTCCACTGCTGATTGCCAAGATGCTTTTCCTCCAACGATAGGCAACTTAAGTACAGAACCATTCAAATCTACAGAAAGTTCAGTTCCAGGATTTGGCCATATTGTGAATTCCCTATCTGTAGAAAAAATAAGTAATGCAATTTTTTGACCTTTGCGAATAACTTGATCATCAGGCTGTAATGTAAAACTTACGTCAACGAATTCACCTGGCGTTAATGGTGTACCATCCGTTAAAGAACTATGGTTTTGTGGATCTGCCCACCCTCTTGTTATTATATTGTCCGTTATTTTTATTTTTCTTCCTTCTTCCCAAGGCAAGGATACCAACCATACAGATAAGTTGACAGCAGGTTTATTGCTAGCAACTCTGAGGCTTATCTCAGTAATGCCAGAAATATGTAAATCTTCTTTTAGTTCATTAGAAACGTACAGTAGCCTGTGATTAGAATTTTCAGCCTTGGCCAAAGTCATTCCATCAAAAGAATAATTGTCAACGAGAGTTTCAATGATACTGACAGACTCTTTGTCCACACTTAATTTTCCAGTTTCCGGTGCTCCCGCTTTTAGATATAAATCCACCATCGATGCTTCAGGGTTAGGATAATCCGCATAAGCAGTTGGCTGCTGTGGGTCATCATCTTCTCTTACGATCCAAGCACGATCTCCCTCTTCAATATTATTATCTACTCCATGAAGATATTTAGTGAACCACTTATTCATCATGCTCAATGGAGGAGGTCCTCCATGCCCGTTTTGATGATAAAATATTTTAACAGGCAGTCCTTTTTCCCTTGCAGCATTGTAAATGCGATAACTGTGTTCTGGCATTACATTCCAATCGTTAAATCCATGGGACATAAACAAAGCGGTATTAAAGTTTTCCATTTGATTTAGATAGTCTCTTCCTGACCAGAACTCATTATAGTCACCTGTTACTCTATCCATTCCGTTCTTCATTTCCCTGTCTCTAACTTTTGCATTATTATAAGCTCTTTTGGATTCATCGCCACTATGAATAAAGTCATACAGAACATCTATATCTTCACCCAGATAACCACCAGGAGATCGGACCAATCCATTAGATCTATAGTAATGATAATAAGACGTATTAGGAGCAATGGGAATGATAGCTTCCAAGCCTTCAACTCCAGTTGTTGCTGCAGCCACTGGCAAAGTACCATTATAAGAAGTTCCAATCATACCAACTTTACCAGTGGACCAATAAGCTTCAACTGTTTCATCACCATAAGGGCTTGTATATCCTTTGGCTCTGCCACATAACCAATCAATAACTGCTTTTGGTGCCAAACTTTCGTTGATTCCTCCTACGGTAGGTGCCCCTTGTGAAAGTCCAGTACCTGGAGAACTTGAGTGGACTACAATATACCCTCTTGGTACCCATGTTCTTAGATGAGCATTGGAGATAACTGGCCGCACACCTGAACGCTTTACTTCGGGATGAAACCTTTCTTTTGCTGTCTCTCCCAACTCATGTTTGACATCCCAGAAAAGTCCTTCTTCATTTCCTGCAGTACCAGCAAAATAAGGGCTAGTATTATAAACTATTGGAAGCTTCAAACCTTCGGTATCGGTATGAATGGGTCTAGTCACAGAAACGTGCATTCGATCCGCTTTATCATCTCCATCGGTATCAAATTCTGTCTCTACCCATAAATCATGTCTAAGCCAGTTGTCGATATTTTTGAATGCTTCTATTTCTTGGGCTTCACCATTTTTAAAAACCGGGACCGTCTTAATGGAAACCTGAGTATAAATAAGTGCATATGAAATGCAGAAAAGAAAAGTGCATATATATTTTAGCTTCATCATTATTATCTATGTATGTATTATAATAAAGAAACTCCAATGTAAAAGTCTATTTCGTATTGCCAAAATGGAATTTGAAATTTTTATCAAATAAAAGATATTATTTTTATAAAATGATCAAACAAACTTTACGTAGAGTCAAATTGTATTGCTAATACTGTAAATTGAAAATAGCCCATTTCAATTATTTACATGTGTCATCACAATTAACATGTCAATATTTATTGATTGACAATTGCCAAATTGTGAATGTACATTATTACATTGCGTTTCTTTTAAATTTAATTACCCAAAATACTAAGTTCATATAAAATGAGTGCAAGCAAGAAGATTATACTAATTCTTTCATATTTCATACTACCAATAGCGCTATTGTGTCAGCCACAGGAAGTTCTTGAGATCAAGAACATCAAAGAAATGTCAAGCAATATTGAATCCATTGTGCATAAATTAAAATCGTTTTCCTCACCTCTGACTATTGATAATAATCAATCTAAAGGTGTTTATCTTGAAAAAGAATGGTCTCCTGCGATTATCTATACCAAGAACAAGGAATTTTTAAATTGTGCAGCTCGATATAATATCCATAAAAACAGAATGGAGGTCAGGGTTGAAGATGAAATTAGAGTATTGCAGAAAAAAGCGTTCAATGGTATTATCATTAATGAAGATCTATTTATTAATGTCTCCTCAGGGGAAAGTGAGGATGGTAAAAAACTCAATTATTTCCAGGTACTTGCCGAAGGTCAGCTCACACTATTAAAAAAACATACGCTTAGTCAATATACGACGGGAGGAACTGCTTTATATCAAAACATTGGCACTGGTACAGAATACAGAGCAAATTCAGAATTATACTATTGCCATGCTGGTGAGGAAGCTTATAGATTAAAAAAAGGAAAAAAGAATATCTCTAAAATTCTCAATATCGGTCAGGACAATATAAAATCTATCGCAGAAGTAAAAGATTTAGGTTTTAAAAAGGAAGAAGACCTAGTTGCGTTATTTGATTGGTACAATCGCACAAATGATAATTAAAGTAACTTCACGTTTTATAAATTGATGGACCATTATAAGAAATGATAATTTAACTCTTTTCTAATATCAAAAACATGTACTTCTTTTCGTTAAGGAATACTTCAGGGTCAACGGTTCGGGTTTCCTTTTCAATCTTGGCATCTACATGATTTCTTAGCTTTGATACCATGTAAAACAATTTAGGTTTCTTAAATCGAAGCTTTTCAAAGCCATAATGCTTTAGTGGCTTTATTAGCCGATTGACATACATATCTATATAAGTTAAAGTAGGTAATATATGATGTGTTATGTCTTTTTGTGAGACAATTGTCCAACCCTGCTTTTGCACTTGATGCAAAAAACTTTCCAGATGATGAGGCTTTTGATGATCTCCTATTTTAGCAATACTGAAATAATCCGATATCACCCATTGTCCAAGAGGAAGAATTAGTTCATTGGTTTTAGAAATCGCCTCTTTCATAGGAATATACTGTAAGGATTCGGAATTAATTATAGTGCCATACTTTTGATTGCCATCAAATTCTTCGTATTTGCAATGATGTGTTATTAGCTCTGGAATTTCTATATTAATGAAATTTATTTGGTTTTTATTGGGTGTCAGGCATTCCACATTGAATTCTTTATGATGCATCATCTCTGCTAGTCCACCCATTCCGCAACCAACATCTAGTATTGCATCCTTAGTAGTTTTGATTGACTTAATGATATTATCAGCGTATCGGATCTGTGCTTCTTCGAATATGCGAAAACTGATATCTTCTGGTTTGATTTCTGTATCTTCAAAATAGGCGTAATGCAACATTTTGTTGTTAAGCATTTCAGAATAAAGATATAGTTCCAGGTCGTAGGTTGATTTATCAAACTTTGCATTTTGTTTAGCAAAGCTATGGGCTTTAAGCCATTGAATAGGATTTAGGAAGTGAAGGATATTTTTCATTTTATGTGTTGTCCTTTAGACATCCTATAAATATGCATAATTATTCACACTTTTCAATTATCCCAACCCAGTTTAAACATAAGATTTAGGCAAGTTATAAGGGAAAACCACTATGTGAAATTCAGTGATTTCACCGTCAATAGTTGACAATTTCAATTCGTTATAGGAGTATATTCTTTAATCAAAAAATATACTACCATGAAAAACACAATTCAAATTTTATCAGCAGTACTTATCGCATTTTTGGTGGTTTCCTGCGGAGAAGACACAATAATTGAAAATGAAAACTTTGAAAAGGGCACAATACAGATGGAAGTCACCGATGCCCCTATCGACAATGCTAAAGTCAAGTCGTGCTTTGTTACTGTTTCAGAAATTAAGTTAGATGGCAAAGCTGTAGAAGGCTTTCAGTCTACGAAAATAGACTTGCTTGCTTACCAGAATGGCAAGACTAAAACCCTTGGAAATTTTGATCTTGAATCAAAAACATATTCACAAATAGATTTGGTATTGGATTCTGAGGGTCCTAGTACAAATGAAATGGGATGCTATATTGAAGAAAATGACGGTACCATTCATCCGCTTTCAGAATCAGATGTAGAAGTCAAACTTTCAAAGCAAGTTGATGTCATGACCAATCAGACTTCTAAAGTTATCCTTGATTTTGATCTTAGGAAATGTATTAAAAATGAGATGTCAAGCAATTCAGATTTTGCTTTGGTTTCCAGCAATGAATTAAAAAAGTCCATAAGAGTAACGGGGGAATCTACTTCCACAATTAAGGGTAATTGTAATACAACTTTAACGGGAAGTGATGAGGTTGTGGTTTATGTCTATAAGAAAGGAACATTCGATATGGATGAAGAACTAAATGCCAAAGGAGATGGCAATATTATATTTTACAATGCGGTTACAAGTGCGAAAACTGATTCACAGGGTGATTTTGAACTACATTTTCTAGAAGAAGGAGACTATGAGTTACATTTCATGTCTTATGAGACGCAAGCAGATGGTTCTCAAAAACTAGAAGGAGATTTAGTGCTTAATATTTTGACCTCCTTGAATATTTTAGATATTAATTTGACTGCAAATTCAACCACTAATGTGAGTGTATTGGCAACAGGAATAAATCGTATCTAGCAGACTTTATGTGTTATAAATTAAGCAGTCGGTTTCCCAAAACCGGCTGTTTTTACTTTTCAGAAAGTATCATCATTCGAAGTTACAAAATCGAAAAACGGGGGACTAAAAGTCCTTGGGAAATTAGTGAACCTCATCATAATTCGAAGTTACAAACTTCGAAAAACGTGCGTATTCGGGAAATGTTCGGGAAGAAAAAACAAAACCCTCACAAACATTAAGCCTATGAGGGTTTCCTGTGACCCCATGGATGAACGAATGGTCTTACGCCAGTAAGATTCTAAGGACTAAATGTCCTTGGCAAATGAGTGAACCTCATCATCAGATGAGGGTGAGAAGCAGAACCTCCAACCACTATTGACTATCCAGTTGAACTATATGAAAATAGCCTTGCAAATCAATAATTTACAAGGCCTTTAAGTGACCCCAGGAGGGTTCGAACCTCCAACCACCAGAGTCGAAATCTGGTATTCTATCCAGTTGAACTATGGGGCCAAAAATATATATTGCGTCTCCTAATTACATTTCCACATAGTGAAACGCCTGTCCTGCTAATTCGCCAGAATTCAGCAGGAAACTATGGGGCCAAAAATATATATTACGTCTCCTAATTACATTTCCACATAGTGAAACGCCTGTCCTGCTAATTCGCCAGAATTCAGCAGGAAACTATGGGGCCAAAAATATATATTGCGTCTCCTAATTACATTTCCCCATGGTGAAACGCCTGTCCTGCTAATTCGCCAGAATTCAGCAGGAAACTATGGGGCCAAAAAAATATATTACGTCTCCTAATTACATTTCCACATAGTGAAACGCCTGTCCTGCTAATTCGCC
>JAJCYH010000011.1 GCA_029262995.1 Saprospiraceae bacterium
ATTGAACAGTACAGAAGAAACTGTTGATTTATTATGGAACGGAACATGGACCGATTCAGATGGTCAAGGCGACGAAGTAATTACAGGTGTGTATGTATACCTTATTGAGCTGGAAGTGTCTGGACGAAAGGTGGTTGAAGCTGGTGATATAACTGTATTACGATAGTCTTTTGTTGTAATATAAAGTAAAACTGAAGCCCTTGAAAAACATTTCGGTTTTTTTTAATGGATTAAATCCAAAGCTAGCTTTTTAACTAGATCCAATTGTTCTTCTTTGCTCATATAACTGTTGTCAATTAATATGGCATCTTCAGTTTGCATTAAAGGACTATCTTTTCTTGAGCTATCGATATGATCTCTATGTTTAAGGTTGGATTTGATTTCGTCAATGTCAACTTCAATGCTTTTTTGATTTAATTCTAAATATCGTCTCTCAGCTCTTACATCAATGTTAGCAGTGACAAAAAGTTTTAATTCTGCATCTGGGAAAACTACAGTTGAAATATCTCGACCATCCATAACGACAGCTTTATTTTTTCCTAATGACTGCTGTAGATCTACAAGTTTTTTTCTGACTCTGGAGATGGCTGCAACTTCTGAAACAATATTGGAAACATCCATTTGCTTAATCCTCTCGGTTACATCTTTACCATTTAATTTGATTATAAAATTTCCGCTTGGATATTCAATCTCAATATTAATATTATCAAGTGCTGATATTACTTGATTATTATCACTTATGTCAATTTTGTTTTCGAGAACAAACAAGGAAACAGCCCTATACATAGCTCCTGAATCAATATAAACATAACCCAGTGCTCTTGCCAGTTCTTTTGCTAAGGTTGATTTTCCACATGAAGAGTGACCATCTATTGCAATATTTATCTTTCTGTTCAATGTAAATTTTTAAAAAGACAAAACTATATAATTTAAATTAAACCCAATAGTCGGCTAAATGAGTGAATTATTGAATTGAATAAAGGAATTAATGCTTAATTTAGCCGCATAAAAAAATTCACCAATGGACAATTTTATTATAGAAGAATTTGAAAATTATAAAGTCTTTTTATATAGCAAGGCTGTAGATAGAATCGAGTACAAAGTGCAGATTAAAATTCCTTCGGGAATAATCCTGTTGTGGTTTATTAAAGGGGAGCTAGAGCCCAATCATGTAGAAGAAATAAAAGGTCATAGAGTTCTAAATTGCTATTTTAGAGCCGAACGATATCCTGATTTTATTGATATTTTAAGAAATGAGAAGCCATTATTTTTCTATTACAATAAAGAAGATACAACATGCTACATTACAACCTCTGATGAACCAGTAGGAGAAGGAGAGCATGAAGAAGATTAAAGAGAAGTACTAAGGCTTTTCTTATATAAAAATTAGGTCAACACTTTGGAGTTATTACTATTTACTAAACTATTGGTTTATAAATAGCTTTCTTGTTTCTTCGGTAAGCTTAAACAGAAGCGTTTATTAGTCGAGTAAGTAAGTATTATTATAAGTAACTTTGCAAAAATTTGATCAAAATGACAAACGATACTTTGGATTTCACCTATTCTAACAGTGAAGAACCTCATATTCAACGCACCAAAGCAATCATTAAGAAATATCCTCAGATTAAAGATTTGATGGGTAGATATCCTAAGACCTTTATCTATGCATTAGCCATAGTTATTGCTCAATTAGGAATAGCATATTATGTGAAGGACCAATCCTGGTGGATGGTATTGATTGTTGCCTACGCAATAGGTGCATTTGCCAATCATGCATTGTTTGTTTTGATACATGAATTTTCACACAACATGGTATTCAAATCTAAGATCCCAAACCTTCTTGGAGGAATTATGTGTGATATACCAAATGCCTTTCCAAGTTCAGTGTCATTTAGAAAATACCATCTGAAGCACCATGCCTTTCAAGGTCATTATGACATCGATGCAGATCTTGCCAGTAAATGGGAGGCTAAGCTCATAGGGTCTAAATTTATTGGCAAATCATTGTGGTTATTACTATTTCCTCTTTTTCAAGCACTAAGACCTCCAAGATTAAAAGAAATTCAGTTTCAAAGTATTTGGGTGTGGATCAATTTAGTTACTGTTTTAGCTGTTGATATTGCAATTTTAATATTAATAGGTCCAATGGCTCTTTTGTATTTGGTAGCCTCATTTTTCTTTTCTGTTGGACTCCACCCCTTAGGGGCAAGATGGGTTCAAGAACATTATCTAGTAGCTCCTCCACAAGAAACTTATAGTTATTATGGTCCTCTTAATAAATTGTCATTTAATGTAGGTTACCATAATGAGCATCATGATTTTTCATTCGTTCCTTGGGTTAATTTGCCTAAAATCAGATCTATTGCTCCTGATTTTTACAATAATTTAGTATATCATGAATCTTGGACTAAATTATGGCTGAGGTTTATATTTGATAACGAATTATCTTTGTTTTCACGCGTATTAAGAAGCGATAAAGGGGGTTTAAGCGTCTCTTCCTCGTCTGAAAAAGATTTCTTTAGCGGAATGGAGAACAAAGAATCAAATATGACAATTAGATGACACATACTTTTCATGAGTAAAGCCTAATGGCATTAATTTTGACGCATCTTTAATTATGGATGTGTATAAAGTTTCAATGTATATTTTTATTTTCTTGGTTGGATTGGTATCCAAACTTGAAAACTTTCAAAAATCACATAACAGTGATATATCTGACTTAACGAAGGAATATAGGCAAAAAAGCCTAATGGGAAGCCCAAGTGCGGCAACTACTTATCAAACCATTTCTCCTGGTGCTATAATTGTTGATATGGGTATTGTCCCTCAAACAGAGGCGAATGGTTTAAAGCCATACGGGATGATTTTTGACCTTATCAAGAATTATGACGTTCAGATTCTCTGGATTATAGACCCTAATAAAGTAACAAATAAGAATACAGGAATAGAAGGAACTGATTTAGTTTATAATGGTCAATCATTTAAAGGTGGACCTTTTATTATACAGTCCGAATTTATATCTACTGCAGTTCAAATTGCTATTGATTCTTGGGTGGCAAAAGGGGTGCAGGTCGTAACAACAAATCAAGAATTAACTGTTCCAGTCGAAGTAACATTGACCACTGTACCGAACTGGACACTGGATTTTGCCAATGGACATAGATTATTTTCGGGTTTTATAGCAGCAGAGATCCCAGAGTTCAATGACCCAGGAGGGACAGATGCTAATTATGTATTTAAATCTCCTGATGAATTAGATTGCTGTGATTACATGTATGCCATGCCGCACGCAGATCCTGTATGGTCAACACATAATAACTTGAATAACTGGGTGATGCCCAAATCTCAGGGAGGTTGCAGAGGATGGATTTATGGGGCATGTCATGCGATAAGTGCCTTGGAAAACATTTTCGATGACCAAACACCTGACGTAACTGTGCAAACTAACTTTTTATGTAACAAAACAGGCAATGCCAATTTGGCTAACAGCCCTTGGGCTGATAATTCCCTCATATTATGGACGGGCCACGGTGATGGAGATGGAACATATGATTATAACAACTCTAGCTATACAGATCCATTTATGCAGTTTATGGGAATAACAGACGGGGCATTAGAAAATGGATCAGAACAAATATTTATGCCTCATAATGGTACTTCATGGAGAAATTCTACAACGGTTTCTATCTATGACGCTAACCAATCAGATGTAGGCGTAATTTCTCCAGGACCAGCTGCAAAAATGGCCTATGGTCCTGCTTATGGTAATGGTGATTATGCCGACTACTCAGCAGGTAATGGTTGGGTAATGTATCTTGGCGGACATGAGATATCAGGAACAGAAGAACAATTTGTGGCTGCTTACAGAGCATTTTTTAATTTTTCGTTTATGTCTGCTTTTGACAGGGGAGCAACGATCTCTTATACCTTTTCTACGCCTCCTTCTATGCAAGAACAAAGTACTATATCCTTATCCGCCTCTGCAACAGGCTCTTTAGGACCTTATACCTTTGAATGGTCTGCTAACCCAGATGTCGGGTATTTTACCAATAACCCTCAAACGGCATCATCAGGTCAGACGGTTACAGTAACTTATACCGCTCCTGCTACAAATTCCCCTTTGGATGTAATAATTACATTATCAGTAAGAGATCAATGTAATATAGTCGCTAAAGAAAGTTCTGTTGTAACGATATTGCCACCTGAACAACCACCACTATGTGAAGATTTAATTGTGTATTTGGCACCTAACCAGGAATCAGTAATAGATCTGACTACAATAACCTCTGATGTAAATGAAAACTTGTTTCCTTCGGGAATTGTGATTACAGGCAATCCAGGTAATGGATCAGTCGTTAGAGATGTAAATGCAGTAGCAACATACACACCAGTATTTAACTTTATTGGAACGGATAGTTATATCTATACTGCTACGGATCAAGCTTCAAATTCTTGTTCTGGTACCATTACCTTAATCGTAGAGTGTCCCAGTGATGTAGAGAATAACCAAATCTTTGGAACCGTGTTTAATGATGTAAACCAAAATGGAATATTAGATGCAGGTGACACAGGATTTAATGGAGGAGCAACAATTACTCTGTTTCGGGATGATTCACCAACGGATGGAATTCCAGATGGTCCAGCTGAACAAACTACGACTACAAATCTATTAGGAGGGTATAACTTTGTTGTTAGTGATTCCTACTCTCAAACGGTTAGTGCAAGATTTTATTTAGGTAGTAGTTTAGATGATGCAAGAGAGAAAAATAGTGGTAGGGTAGAGAATAATAGGAATGAACATAATTTTACTGATAATGGAGACAACGAATGGAATGGATTTATTTTTAGAAATGTGACTATCCCCAGTGGAGCAATCATCAGTAGTGCTAATATTACTTTCACCGCCCACAAGACCAACTCTGGGAATAATGCGAATATGCGATTTTATGGTGAAGACAATACTTCAAATCCTACTGCATTTAACTCTTGTGGCAGTTGTTATGGAATAACTTCCAGACCGGTTACTGCTAATTACTTGGACTGGAATGGCTTACCTGTATTTATAGAAAATAGCACATATCAATCCCCAGATATTAAGAACATTGTTCAAGAGATTGTAACGGACAGAGCTGGATTATCCAATGGTGGTATTGCTATTATTACACAGGCAATAGGACCTTCTTATGATCAAAGAAAGGTAAGGGCATATGATAATATTCCAGTTGATGCTCCATACCTTGACGTGGTGTATACAATAATTCCAGCAGGGCAGAGTTTTAATTATATCGTAGATTTCGATGACTCTGCATTACCACCGAATTATGTATTAACCACTCCTACTGAGATTACTGTTGAATTTAACGCACTAGGAACAGCGGATTGTCAGAATAATTTTGGCTACTTCGTGCCCTCTGGTTGTGGGATAATTTATACCAATCCTTTTTTGGGCTACAATAGAAAGTAGTTTACCTGCTGCTGATTTTTATTTAGAGGATTTTTTTCTCATATTGATAAAAAGTTCGGTTCCACTCCTTGGCTTGATTGAATTATAACAGTTTTCCAATACTTCAATATTAAAATAAGGATCGAATAATTCTTCATAAATATCTTTTGAACCACCAAATGGAGGACCAGAATCAGATAAAGGAAAATTAAAAAGTATACCCACTAGCTTGCCTTTTTGCTTGAGTAGATCGTGCATTTTTGCAACGTATTTTTCTCTTAATTTTGGCGCAAGCGCACAAAAGAAAGTTTGCTCCAGAATCAAATCATATCTTCTGTTATGTTCGAAAAAATCCTGACAAAAAATATGATTTTCAGGAAACAAAGGACAACGTGATTTGAAATTTGATATGGCTTTTGAAGAGAAATCAAGGAAATAAGTGTTTCGAAATCCATTGCTAATCAGGTATTCTACTTCATAGGCATTTCCAGCACCTGGAATCAGGATGCTTAGATTTTTATCATTAAGTTGATCGATATATGCCCTTAAGGGTTGGCTTATACCACCTATGTCCCATCCCATTTCATTAGAGAGGTATCTGTTATCCCAATATTTTTTATCCAGTTTAGACAATTTTAGTGCATTCGATCCCCCCTTAAAGAAAGAGTGGCCATTATCCGAACTTCCTCATCTAGGTATTCCTGCCACCTAATTTTTACTTTTTCGGCGTCGCCATAATGATAAGCAAGGTCCAAAAACATTCTGTAATGTCCAGCTTCCGATACCATAAAACCATGATAAAACTCTTTAAGAGAATCATCAGATATATCTAGGGATAGCAATCTAAATCGTTCACAAGATCTAGCTTCTATTAATGCACAAATCAATAGCCTTTCTACGAGTTTGTTCTCCCTTGACCCACCTTTTTCCTGAAATTGAAGCAACATATTGACGTATTCATCTTTTCGTTGAAATCCTAACTGTAATCCTCGTTTATCCATTTCTTTGATTACCATTCTAAAATGTCCCCATTCTTCGGTGACGATGGGACTTACTTGATTGATTAGTTCTTGACGGTCGGGAAAACTTTGAATAAGAGATATGCAAGCTGTTGCAGCCTTAAGTTCACAATAGGCATGATCTGTTAGAATATCTTCTAGTTTTATTTCGACAATATTCACCCATCTTGGATCCGTTGGAAGTTTTAATCCTAGCATCATTTATTGTTTAAACACTGCAATTGGTTTTGAATCAAATCAAGATTATGAACCTCATATTCCTGATAGCCTTCTCCCCACATAATGCCAATTTTAGTTATAAAGTTCTTTTGTAACAATTTTCTATCAGATTTGTCAATGGGCAATATACATTTGTAGTTGGTTTTCTCTTCGGACCTGTTCACCTTTCCTTTGTCTCTTTCTATATTTTCAAGATAAATATGATTTCCATTGTCCAAATATATTTTCATTTGTGTATTTCGGGCTATATTGCCGTAGCTTCGTTTAGCGTTTATTGAATTGATTTGAATGGAGATTATTAGGAATAGGGATTTATCCACTTGATACAAATGTGCTGATGCCTCCATTAGATTTTTTCTCTTGGACCATTTACTAAAGTCGGGTGTTGTATAGAGAAACAATGGTTTATCTTTAAACGCAATCACGTCTTGTTGGTCTTTTGAAGTCTCCAAGGTTTTTGCACAATCAAAAGATTCTCCTTTTATATTGGATTTGATTTTTGATAAACCAAGTTGGTATGAAGGAAAGTTTTCTTGTCCCATTAATGAATTGTTGCCAATACTGGTAAAGATTAAATACAGAAATGCTTTTAATATGAATAACTTTATGTTGTATATCATTTATTTTGTATAATAATTTTTAGAACATATAGAAATTATTCGACTAAGACAAATATACTTTGTACACTTAATCAATTTCAAACTTAAATCATTTAATTTCCGTTTGAAATAATTTAATAAATAAATTAAACATAATGAGCAAGTTAAGTATTATCCTGACAGTATTAATTTTTGTAGGATGTAACTCGGATAAGAGCATAAAAATGAAGTCAAATATAGAATTGAATTATCCAGAAACAAGAAAGGATAGCTCGGTTGTAGATGATTACCATAGCACAAAAGTCCAAGACCCATACCGATGGTTGGAGAATGATACTGCACAAGACGTAGAGAAATGGGTTATAGAGCAGAACAAAGTAACTGAATCATATCTTTCCCAAATAGAATATAGAGATAAGATAAAAGATAGATATACCGAATTGTTTAATTATGTAAAACTAGGTTCTCCTTACAAGATTGGTGATAATTACTTTTTTTCTAAAAATGATGGACTCCAGAATCAAGCCGTTATTTATATACAAAAGGGGTTGGAAGGCACTCCAGAAGTGTTTTTAGATCCTAATGCTATGTCAAAGGAAGGTACAGTAGCAATTAATATGATCGGTTTTTCATCTGATGATAAGTTTGTTGCCTATTCAAAGCAAAATGCAGGAAGTGATTGGCAGGAGATTCACATTATGAATATTGAAACAAAAGAAAAATTGACCGATGTACTCAAGTGGGTCAAATTCTCGGGAGCCAATTGGTATAAAGATGGCTTTTTCTATAGCAGATATCCTGAGCCTTCAGATGGAACGGAACTGTCTGCAACCAATGATTTTCATTCCGTATATTATCATAAGCTTGGTGATGATCAAAGCAAAGACAAGTTGATTTACAACAATCCAGACAACCCTAGACTTTATAACTTTACAAGCATTATGGAAGATGACCGATTCTTGATTCTATATGTTTCTACAGGAACTGATGGCTATGAAACTTATTATAAAGATCTTAACGATCCTAAAAGTGAGTTCGTAGCTTTATTTACTGGTTTTGATAATAAGAGTAGAGTCGTTGACAATGTTGGAGATTCCTTTTTGATAACGACAGATATTGATGCTCCTAAATACAGATTGATTTCTGTTAACAGCAAAAAACCTTCAAAAGACAATTGGAAGGAAATTATTCCAGAATCGAAGCATTTACTCCAAGGTGTATCTACAGGTGGTGGCAAATTATGGGCGAGTTATCTTGTTAATGCAACGACAAGAGTATTTAGATATAATTATGATGGATCAAATAAGAGATCTATTGAACTTCCTGGTTTGGGTAGCAGTTCAGGCTTTGGTGGTCGTGAAGATGATACACACTTCTTTTATTCATTTTCTTCTTTTGTTCAACCCAATACAATCTATAAATATGATATTGCTTCAGGTGAGTCAGAAGAATTTTTCGAATCTGATCTTAAATTTAACCCCGATGATTATGTAGAGAGACAGGTGTTTTATAAGAGTAAAGATGGAACAGAAATTCCAATGTTTATTGTACATAAAAAAGACTTGATATTATCTGGAAATAATCCAACATACCTTTATGCTTATGGTGGATTTAATGTTAACATGACTCCTTCTTTCAGTACTTCAAGAATGATACTTTTAGAAAATGGAGGAGTGTTTGCAATGCCAAACCTTAGAGGAGGAGGCGAATTTGGTGAGGAATGGCATAAAGCTGGGATGCTACTAAATAAACAAAATGTATTTGATGACTTTATTGCAGCAGCTGAATATCTTATAGACTTAAAATATACTTCATCGGAAAAGTTGGCCATAGCAGGGGGATCAAATGGTGGATTACTTGTTGGTGCCTGTATGACTCAACGACCAGATTTATTCGCTGTTGCATTTCCAGCAGTAGGTGTTATGGATATGTTGCGCTATCATAAATTTACGGTAGGATGGGGCTGGGTGCCAGAATATGGTTCAAGTGATAGCCTTGAACATTTTGAAAATCTATTGAGTTACTCTCCCCTTCATAACTTAAAAGAAGGCACTGCTTATCCAGCAACAATGGTGACAACTGCAGATCATGATGACAGAGTAGTACCTGCTCATTCGTTTAAGTTTGGAGCAAGACTCCAGGAATGTCACTCTGGTGATGCGCCAGTTATCTTACGTATAGAAACTGACGCAGGACATGGAGCAGGGAAGCCTACTTCTAAAATTATTGAAGAACAGACAGATATATGGTCATTTTTCTTTTACAATACCAATAGCCCTGTATCTTATATTGAAGGTTAATTTTTTAAAAATAAAATTACCAAGTGAGTACATTATTTACTTTTGGCAACTTAGACATTCGAGTACTTGATATATTAGATATCATCATTGCGGCATATCTTATATACTTTATATATAAATATGTGAAAGGTACTGCCGCAGTTAACATTTTTGTGGGGATAGTACTATTTCTTTTGCTTTTGATTGGAGTTACCCAACTGAAGATGCGTCTGTTAACTTTAATGCTTGGATCAATAGCTGGGATTGGTCTAATAGGTTTGATTGTAATTTTTCAGCCTGAAATTAGGCGCGTTTTACTGATGATAGGAAATAATACCGTTAAGGGAAGATTTAATTTCCTAGAGAGTTTTTTCAAATTTACAGGCATAAAGAATAAAGCTTTCATTGATAGAGTTTGTGGAAATGTGATTGAAGCTATTGAACATTTGAGTCAAACAAAAACGGGCGCTATCTTGGTGTTTACAAAGTCTGATTTACCATCTCTCGTAAATACAGGATTTTTTATTGATTCTGAATTGAATTCTATATTGCTGGAAGCTATATTTTACAAAAATGCTCCACTACATGATGGCGCCGTAATTATTCAAAACAATCGTATCGTTGCGGCAAGTTGTATTCTCCCTGTTTCTTCAAGCAATGAAATTCCAAAGGAAATGGGTCTAAGACATAGAGCCGCTTTGGGCGTTGCCGAAAACAATGAGGTGCTAGTGGTTATTGTATCTGAAGAAAATGGAGGAATATCGTATGCCACAGACAGAAAGCTCTATTACAACGTATCTAAGGAAGAATTTAAAATTCGACTTGAAAAGTATTACATGTCATAGCTTTTTGTGAAACATAGTCAATAAAAAATTAACAAAAATTAGCTATTACTGTTTATACATATAAATTTGCAGTAATTCAAAATTGATATGGAATCTACGTTAAAGTATATTAAAAAAAACAAAAAAAGGTTTTTAAACGAACTTCTTGAATTTTTAACCATTCCTTCTGTTAGCGCAGATCCTGCATACAAAAAAAGTGTGAAAGAGGCTGCTCAGTTCTTGGAAGCAAAAATGAAAGAAGCAGGATTGGATAAGGTTAAAATTTACCCTACCAAAGGTCACCCAATTGTTTTTGGTCAAAAAATAATTGATGCAGCATTGCCAACTATATTAGTATATGGGCATTATGATGTGCAACCACCGGATCCTATCGATTTATGGGAAAGTGGTCCATTCAAACCAGTTGTTAAGAAAACCAAGCTTCATCCTGAGGGCGCAATTTTTGCTAGAGGTGCCTGTGATGATAAAGGTCAGGCCTATATGCATGTGAAAGCTTTTGAAGCAATGGTGGAAACCGGCAATTTAGCCTGTAATGTGAAATTTATGATGGAAGGCGAAGAAGAGGTTGGATCTGTTCACCTTGAAAGCTTTTGTAGAAAATATCAAAAGATGCTTAAGTCTGATGTTGTTCTAATATCAGATACATCAATCATCGCTAATGATGTGCCTTCAGTAACTGTTGGATTACGTGGGTTGAGCTATTTAGAAGTGGAGATAACTGGTCCCAATAGAGATTTACACTCAGGGGTTTATGGAGGCGCAGTAGCAAACCCAGCAAATGTGCTGTGTGATATGATTTCTAAACTTGTGGATAATGATGGGCATATTAACATTCCAGGATTCTATAAAGATGTTGTTGAGCTTTCAGCCGAAGAAAGAAAATCAATGAATAAAGCACCTTTTAGTATTAAAAAATATAAAGAGCACTTAGACATAGAAGCAATAAACGGAGAGAAAGGCTACACTACTCTGGAAAGAAGTTCAATAAGACCAAGTCTTGATGTAAATGGAATATGGGGAGGATATACGGGTGAAGGAGCAAAGACCGTATTGCCCTCAAAAGCATACGCTAAAATCAGTATGCGCTTAGTGCCAAATCAAAATCCAGAAAAAATTACTGCTTTGTTTGCTAAATACTTCAACAAACTAGCGCCTAAAGGTGTAAGTGTAAAAGTTACACCACATCATGGAGGAATGCCTGCAGTTACACCTACAGACACCGATGAATACAGGGCTGCTCATCTGGCTATGAAAGCAAGCTTTGGGAAGAATCCAATCCCGCAAAGGGGTGGAGGCAGTATACCTATTGTTGCAATGTTTGAGGATGTCTTTAATGTTAAATCTGTATTGATGGGATTTGGATTAGATTCAGATAATATACATTCTCCAAATGAGCATTATGGATTGTTCAATTATTATAAAGGAATAGAAACAATCCCTTACTATTTTCATTATTATAAAGAACTAAAAAATAAAAACCTATGAGATATCTTATAATTCTCTCATTATTGATCACACAAAATGCAATAGCGCAAATGGATACAGTTAGTTACAGTGTAGGAATGGTAGTCGCAAAAAACCTTAAATCGCAGGGAATGTCTGAATTAGATATCAGCTCTTTCACTCAAGCATTTGAAGATGTTTTTAATGGTGTTGAACTTAAATTATCATTCAATGAAGCAACAGAACAATTTCAAAATTATATGGGCTCGCTCCAAAAAGCAGTAGGCGAGAAAACAAAAAGCGAGGGCTTAGCTTTTTTGGAGGAAAATGGAAAGAGACCTTCGGTAGTTACTCTTTCATCGGGCCTACAATATGAAGTTATTACAGCTTCTAGTGATACTCAAAAGCCTGCTTTATATGACAAAGTAAAAGTGCATTACCATGGAACGCTTATTAATGGAACTGTCTTTGACTCTTCTGTTGAACGTAATGAACCTATCTCTTTCCCTCTAAATGGTGTAATTCAAGGTTGGCAAGAAGGGCTTCAGTTGATGTCAGTTGGTTCTAAGTATAAGCTTTACATTCCTTATCACCTGGCTTATGGAGAAAGAGGGGCAGGAGAAGTCATCAAACCATATTCATCACTTGTATTCGAGGTTGAGCTTCTTGGGATTGAGTAAAGGATAATGGTATTTGATATCATATCTGCAGTTCCTGAATTACTGGAAAGCCCATTTAGTCATTCTATACTTAAGCGTGCGGTTAAAAACAATTTAATCACCATTAATATCATAGACATACGGCAATATGGAATAGGTCCTCACAAACAAATTGATGACTATCAATATGGTGGCGGAGCAGGTATGGTACTTATGGCTGAACCATTGAAGAATTGTATCGAAGATTTATTAGCTTCTCATAAATATGATGAGATTATATTCATGACGCCTGATGGAGATACTTTCAATCAGCAGCAAGCCAATCAGCTTTCGTTGTCGGATCGTTTGATGATAATCTTAGGCCATTATAAAGGCATTGATCAACGCATTAGAGATAAATACATCACTAAGGAGATATCAATAGGTGATTATGTCCTTTCTGGAGGAGAATTACCTGCCGCTGTTATAGTGGATTCTATCTCAAGACTTATTCCAGGTGTTTTAAACGATGCTACTTCGGCATTGACAGATAGTCATCAAGACAACTTACTCGCTCCACCTGTTTATACACGTCCATCAGTGATAGATGATATGGAAGTTCCTGAAGTATTATTAAGTGGTAATGACAAAAGGATTGAAGAGTGGCGTTATCAACAATCGCTATTGAAAACTAAGATGAAAAGACCAGATTTGTACGATAAGAACAAAGAGTCTTAAGAAAGGCTATAAGCCATGATAATTAAAAGGGAGCGGATAGTGATTGTGCTATCAAGAAGTCCAGAAAAATACAAATCCGAAGATTTGTTCCATGCAATCTTGATAAACAGATAGCTTATCAAAATCATTGCAATCAATAGCATATAGCCAAGGTAATCGAGGTTCGTGCATTTTGCTATGCCCATCCACAAGGCAAAATCAATAAGAAGTAACATTTGCGTAAGCTTAAAACTTTTTTCTTTTCCTATTGAATAGGGAATGGTTTTAACATGCATATGTGTATCGACTTCTAGGTCCCTGACATCAAAAGGAATAGTTATTAAAGTGATATAAATTAATTTCTCTAAAAACAGAAGAACTACAATCAAATCATTGTTTTTCAATTCCTGATTTGAATATATCGGAATCATGGCTATTGAAGCCCAAACTATCCCAATCAATAATATTTTGATGTAGGGAAAATCTCTTAACCTCTTTCCGTTGTTGAACAATGGAAGAATATAAAACATGCTTATTATACCAGGAATCAATAAAAGCTTGAGATAAATCAGTGGTATAATACAACTTATATATAATAGAATTAGGAATGAAATTAAAGCAATAGAGATTATTCCCTTTTTTAAATTTTGGATAATAACAAACCTGCCTTCTGTAAACCTTAATGATAGTTTTTTAATGCCAATAATACGATGTATAGAATAGGTTAGCATGGTTGCGCAAAAAACCAAAAGTGGAAATTTGAAATTAACGCTTTGCCTAAAAATATAGTTTGCCTCCAAAACAAATAAGGCTGCTGCAATAGAAATATTTAAACTGCTATAAATGAAAATTTGGAGTAGTTTGTTTCCAAATTTTTTCACGCTTTAAAAGTACTTGAAACTATGACCATTCTGTATTGCCAATAAAGATTGATAGATCAAAGCAGTTACACTTTCAATATCTTCTTTATGAGCCATTTCAACTGTTGTGTGCATATATTTTAACGGTAAGGAAATTAAAGCTGCAGGCACTCCTGAACTAGAATAAGCGAAAGCATCTGTATCTGTTCCTGTGGACCTGGAAGCTGCAGACCTTTGATAAGGAATTTCGTTTTTCTCAGCCGTTTCTATAATAAGTTGTAATAGTTTATTGTGTACTGCTGGAGCATAAGTGAGAACAGGTCCTTTACCACCTTTCAGATCACCTTGTTCTTTTGCCTTCATCATTGGAGAAGATGTGTCATGAGTTACATCAGTAATTATAGCTACATTTGGCTTTATATGATTAGCGATCATTTCAGCCCCTCTTAGTCCAATTTCTTCCTGTACCGAATTTACAATATAAAGGGAATAAGGAAGTTCTATTTTGTTGTTATGAATCAGTCTTGCAACCTCTGCAATACAAAAGCCACCCATTTTATTATCCAAAGCTTTCCCTACGTAATATTTGTCATTTAAGCTTGACAATTCATCATCGAAAGTGATGACACAACCCACATGAATACCTAAGCTTTCAACTTCTTCTTTATCACTGGCCCCTACATCAATAAAAATATTATCAACTTTAGGAGCAAGGTTTAGGTCTTTACCTTTTCTGACATGAATTGCAGGCCATCCAAAAACACCTTTAACAATGCCATTAGAAGTGTGAATATTTACTTTTTTAGAAGGAGCAATAATATGATCGGAACCTCCATTTCTTATGACACTAATGTATCCATCATCTGAAACGTAATTAACATACCATGCTATTTCATCTGCATGCGCTTCAATAACTACTTTAAAGTCTTTGCCAGGATTAATAATCCCATAAGCTGTACCATAGTCGTCTAAATAGGTTTGATCAACATATTGCTTGATGTACTCCAACCATATTTTTTGACCCTCAGCTTCAAATCCTGTAGGTGATGTTGCATTCAGGTATTGGTACATGAATTTTTCAGATGCCTTGGTAATTACTTTCATTTGATTTTAATTAATTAAACTTATCTGCCCAGTTAACAGGATCTTCGCTCCAATTGTCGAGGATAAGTTTTTCCTCCTCGGTAATGTAGTTAATTCTAAATGCCTCCTGGATTAGATTTCTATAATTGCTTAAAGTATCCATTGGGATTTCCTTCTTTGTAAAGATATCTTTTGAACTTTGAAATCCATAACTAAAGATGGCTAAAACGCCAATGATCTTCGATCCTGTTTCTAGAATCGCCTCACAAGCAGCCATACTGCTTTTTCCAGTTGAAATTAAGTCTTCAATAACCAAAACATTAGAGTTTTCAGGAAGATAACCTTCAATCATGTTTTGCATACCGTGACCTTTAGCTTTCGATCTAACATAGATAAATGGTTTATCCAACTTTTCTGCAAGCAAAGCACCATGCGCTATTCCAGCAGTGGCAACGCCAGCGACAACATCAAAAGAATTAAAAATACTTGATTTTTCGACTAAGGAATCGATAACCAATTTCCTTATTTTTGGATAAGAAAGCAAAATTCTGTTATCACAATATATTGGAGATTTTAGACCAGAAGCCCAAGTAAATGGATTTTTTGGTTGTAGTTTTATGGCTTTTATCTCTAAGAGTTTGTTAGCTATTTCAGATGCAGTAGTTATCATTTAAATTTTTAAAAAGTCAAATGTACAAAATTAACATAAACAGTAATACTCTCTTTTTAATTGGTTCAGAAGAGTTGATGGATTATAAAAAAAAGGACTTTGGATTAATAGCTCCTTATTCGGGAAAGACAAAGATGTTACTTTCTTATATTGATATGCTAGAGAAAACCAATAGAATTAATACTCTAGCAATTCATTATCCTAATCTAAAAGAATTAAAAGACGATTTTGAATCTTTAATGAAAGTGATCAGGGCAAGTGGTGGCGTTGTAGTTGATGAAAAAGACAAAGTTCTAATGATATTTAGACGAGGATCATGGGATTTACCAAAGGGTAAAATTGATGAAGGAGAAAAGAAAAAGACAGCTGCAATAAGAGAAGTAATAGAGGAGACAGGAGTTAATAATCCGATCATAATAAAAAAGCTTAAAAAGACACGTCATGTCTACCGACTTAAAAATGGGACAAGAGCATTAAAACTAACGTATTGGTACCTCATGAGTGCTCAAAACCAGAAACTAACCCCTCAAACATCTGAAGATATTGTAGAAGCAAAATGGGCAAACCCACAGTCTATGTTGACTAAGAATTTGCCCATGTATGATAATATCTTTGACGTATTATCGGAATCTGGTCATCTTAAAACATCAGAGGTCTAAGATCTTTTTTATACTGTTTTTAAGCGCTAAAACATGGATGTTACTTTCATCCACAGCTTCAAATCTTTTGTGCAACTTATGCAAACTTGCAAGCGCATGACTACTTAATTCAGTATGCATTCCAGCAGTATCTGCAGATTTAAGAATTGCTTTTAATTTTGCAATATACATTCTATGTAAATTCCGCCTTAATATGCCAGCGTTCTCATCCTCGATATCAGAATAGATATTAGCTTCTATACTACCAAAGAATTCTGATAATTTATAGGCTTTATTTCCATTGAGTAATTCGTTTTCAATCATTCGATTGCACCTGTCTTCTCTCATCATCAAAGCAAGCGCATAATTTTGGGCACGACTAACCGGTTCAATTGTCTCATCATTTGAAATCCTCGTCATAATTTCAATATCAATAAGCCAATTTGGTGTGTTTAAAACATTATCAATGATAAATTGAGTAGCTTTTTTTTGTTTAGATTTAGGAACATGCACATAAGCTGCATCACCTTGATCAGCCGTTTTATGATATTCATAGACGCCTCCAATATTATTGGCTACATGCCCAATATATCTTCTGAATTGACCATTCAATTGAGAATACATTTCGTCTAGTTGTGCATAATTTTTTCCTTCTTCATAGGACCATTCTCTTAATTGAGGTAATATTCTCTTTAAGTTTTTGACACCTAAAGTACTGGCATACACCGCATCATCACCGATGTCTTCTGTTTGTGAGGAAGGGTCAATAACTCGTCCTTGCTGTCTTCCATATCGGTAAATAGGATCATTAGCTCGTTCTTTTACCCATACATTTGTGATTTTCGCATCTTCTTCTGGGTCTGTAACATCCCTGTTTAATTTATAACCATAAAGAATTGACCATTTATCATAAGGACCAATATTTGGTAATAATGCCACATCACCATCTTCTGGTTGAGCTACATAATTGAATCTTGCATAATCCATGATAGAAGGTGCTGTACCCATTTTTTGCGTAAAGCTTGGAGACCTTAAAGAATCAACTGGATAAGCAACTGAAGAACCCATATTATGCGGTAATCCTAAAGTATGGCCTACCTCATGAGAAGAGACAAATTGAATTAATCTTCCCATTACCTCATCACTAAATTTTACAGATCGTGCATCTTTGTTTATCGCACCCGTCTGGATCAGAAACCAATTTCTAAGTGTACTAAGGATATTGTGATACCAGATAATGTCACTTTCCAGAATTTCACCTGTTCTTGGATCATGAACATGAGGTCCCATTGCATTTTGAATATCTGTAGATACATATCTTATCACAGAATACCTTACATCTTCAGGCGACCAATCAGGATCTTCTTCTTTTGTTGGTGGATCTTTGGCAAATATCGCATTTTTAAAGCCTGCTTGTTCAAATGCAATTTGCCATGCATCGACACCCTTTTTAAGCCAAGGCCTCCATTTTTCTGGCGTTGCTGGATCAATATAATAAACAATTGGTTTTACAGGTTCAACCAATTCTCCTCTTTCATAAGCATCCCAGTCAGAAGGCTCAAGTCTCCATCTTGCAATATATCGCTTATTATCAGCACGTTGAGCATCGGAGCTATAGTCTGTCTGGCTAACTGAAAAATAACCGACACGATCATCATAATATCTTTTCATCCAAGGGTTCTCAGGAAGCAATATGATGGATTGGTTCAGTTCGACAGAAAGAGTACCCGTTACTCTATTGTCAGGCAAACTGGTTCCAGTATAAGTCATTACATGTTTGACTTCAATATTTTTCGGAAAGGATTTAATGTTATTTATAAAACTTTTATCCTTTGCTAAACTTCTGATACCAAATGATTTTCTTTGGAATGAGCTTAATGCTCCAATCATTTCAACATCAGTTTCAAAGAGGGGATTAATTTTTATAACGACATGACTAGAGTCCTTGCTGTAAGCGGCAACATCAAAGACACTGATTATAGGTTCGAAATTGTTGTTCTTTACCGAGTTATAAATCGGGTCTTCAAAGTCAGCGACACTATTGTAGGAAACAGATCTCAACATGACTCTGTTACCATTGTGTTGCCATCTAATAACTTGCTGAGGTCTTGATTTGACACCGGCTCCACCAAAATTTAAGTTTTTAACAAAACCAGAAATTCTAGTAACGATTAACATTTCTTTCTCCATTAGTTCTTTTGGGATCTCGAAAAAGAAATCATTGTCAATTTGGTGGGTAATAATTAGTCCGGAATCTGTAACTGCTTCTTTGGTTATGACTTCCGAATACTTTTTAATCTTGTCCTTTTTCTTGCTATCTTTCTTTTTGTCTGTTTTGGTTTCAGGTTTTTTTCTCTGAAATATCTGCGCCTCAGAATTATAGGAAAAAAGAAATAGAAAAATAAAGCTTAATAGGGTTATTCGTTTCATTGATAAAATTTAAGTTCGCAAAATACAAATGTTTGTTACAAAAAAAAGTGCAATTACGAAATTTGCCACTCAGTTAAATTGTAAATCTGATATTTTGGAATGTTAATTTTCTCTCATATAACATTTTTTTTTCATATAATTGATTTGCTTTGCTTAATTGTCAGTAAAATATTCTTTCTTTGTATCGAATAGAATATTTTATGGCGAAGCATAAAAATGTTTGTGTAAATGCTAAGTAGAAGAAGCGTCCGAGTAAAAGTAATGCAGTTATTATATACCCAAGACCGGGATGAAAGTATCACGATCAATCATCTCATAAAGTCTTATCATCCGTATATTGACCTGAGTTATGAACTTTTCCTTTTCAGTCTGTATGTAATAGAGCAAATTTGTAATTGCTCCACTGAAGATATGATTAAACGTCATGCTAAACATCTTCCCTTAGATTACGATAAGAAATTTACAGACAAGCTGGTAACCAATCCTATTATCAGTTCCATTAAAACCAATAGTTACCTTCAAAAGAATTTTGAGAAAAAGAAGTTTGAGTCAAAGATTAACAAGGATTACCCTATTAAAATTTATGATGCTTTCGCAAAAAGTGAGGCGTATAAAAACTTCATTCTTGAAGAAAACGACAGCCAGTCTTTAAAAGAACTTTTACTTGAAATGTATAGATTCTGTCGTCAGGATGAATATTTTAATGAAGTTTTGGAAGATTCTTATTACAATTGGTTGGATGACAAATCCCTAATAGTAGGCGCGGTTAAAAAATATATCAAAGGCCTTCCTTCTGATAATGAGAAAATGTTTGAAGAATTTATTCCAGACAGTGAAACCGTTGATGAATTCGGTTCTGAACTCCTCAAAAAGTCTTTGAATAAAAAAGAAGAATTCATGGAAATCATCATTCCGGTACTTGAAAACTGGGATCATGAAAGGTTAGCCATAGTTGATACAATACTATTAAGAATGGCCTTGTGCGAAATGATGGATTTTCCGACAATACCATCAAAAGTTACACTTAATGAATATGTTGAACTTGCCAAACAGTACAGCACAGCCAAAAGCAAGGAATTTATCAATGGAATTCTTGACAAATTGATGAAAAACATCGAAGGAGAAATTGAGGCAAAATCTGGATCAGAAGAAGAATCTACTTAAAAATTACGATTATCCAGAACTAAATACGCATTTACGACGTTTTATAAAAAAACATCATACAAATATTTGATATTTATATATATTGTTATGATCTTTTGTTGTAATTAGAGTTACTGTTAGAGTCTACCCCAAAATGAGTTAGTAGAATCCGTAAGGAATTTATCTTAACAAAAATTTTATTCCCATGAAATTCTTCCCCAAATTTGGCTTATTATTAAGTCTTGTCTTGACTACCCATCTTGGCATTTCACAGTCTGCTGTAATATTGATTAATGAAAAACCAACACGTGTGGTTTTAAAGAACGGTGATATTGCTGAGGTTAAAAACCTTGTACCTAGATATATGGATGGTTATAAAAGGTCTCCTAAAGATGATTTTATCAAATTGCCATTTGAATTTCTAAATGATAATAGGGCTATGGCTTCAAGTACAAGTGATACTCCAGTAATTGAGGAGTTTATCGTCTCTGAAAGTGTTAACAATGAGAATTATGAGGAGGACATAACAGATTCTGAAGACAAAGCAGTTTACTTTGATTTTGATTCTGCTATTCTAACAGCTGAAGCACTAGAAGCAATTAAGAGTTATTCGACTGAAATAAAGGAGAATAAGATTCAGTCTATTCTGCTTAAATCATGGTATAAGAGTGGTGATTCTAATAGCTATGAATTAATCAATAACAGATTGACGGCATGTAGGCAATATTTAGAAGCCAATGGTGTTCCATCAAACTTGATATTGACTTCAACAGTAGGTTCAAACAGAGAATCTAGGTTCGTTTCAATCTTAATTAACTAGAATCATTTTAAGTAGATTTTTACTTGAGACTTAGTTTACCATTATCTGAGTGAGGTTGGTTATATTTGTTGCCCAATGGAAAAGATAATAATTCTCGATTTCGGGTCCCAATACACCCAACTTATAGCCAGACGTTTGAGGGAACTAAACGTTTATTCTGAAATTCATCCTTTCAACTGGGATATTGATGTGAGTGACGATTCAGTGCGTGCTTATATTTTATCTGGTAGTCCTTGTTCAGTGAATGATCCAGATCATTTTGAACTTGATGTCAAAGCTCTTTTGAATCATAGACCTGTATTAGGCATTTGTTATGGAGCTCAGTTGGCAGCCTCTCAACTAGGAGGTAAAGTAGAGAGATCTTCCAAAAGAGAATATGGCAAAGCACTTGTAAACTTGAATTCTGATGACCAATTGTTTGCTGGCATCAATTCTAGTTCTCAGGTTTGGATGTCTCATGCGGATACAATCTTAGAGCTTCCTAAAGTCTTTGAGTTGCTCGCCAGTACAGAAAGCATTCCAATTGCTGCATTCCGCTCAAAGGAAAAGATATTTAAAAATAGCTTTCACGGCTTACAATTCCATCCAGAAGTTACACATTCTCTTGATGGTGAAGCCATTTTGGATAATTTCATTGTTCATATTGCCAGCTGTTCTAAAGAATGGAATCCTGATTCTTTTATTGAATCCAGTATAAAAGATATTCAAGACCAAGTAGGTGATGAAAAAGTAATTCTTGGATTATCAGGAGGCGTAGACTCTACAGTAGCTGCTATATTGCTTCACAAAGCAATTGGAAAGAATCTTACCGGAATTTTTGTCAATAATGGATTACTCCGAAAAAATGAATTTGATGAGGTGTTAAAGGATTACGAAGTACTGGGTCTAAATGTGATAGGCATTGATGTAAAAGAAGAATTCATAAGCGAACTCATTGGCATTTCTGATCCTGAAGAAAAAAGGAAAATCATTGGTAGAGTGTTTATTGAGGTTTTTGATAAAGTGGCACACAGTCTTCCAGATGTTAAATGGCTTGCTCAAGGCACAATTTATCCAGATGTCATTGAATCCGTTTCTGTAAAAGGTCCTTCAGCAACGATCAAATCTCACCATAATGTAGGCGGATTGCCTGATATATTAAATCTAAAACTTTTGGAACCCCTCCGGTCATTATTTAAAGATGAAGTGAGAGCCGTTGGTCGTAATCTTGGAATCCCAAATAGTTTTATTGATAGACACCCTTTTCCTGGTCCCGGTATGGCGATTAGGGTTTTAGGAGAAATAACAAAAGAGAAACTATTGCTTAACCAAGAAGCTGACCATATTTATATAAGCAAACTAAAGTCTAGTGGATGGTATGATAAAGTTTGGCAGGCAGGCACAATTTTATTACCCGTCAAATCCGTTGGAGTAATGGGCGATGAAAGAACATATGAGTTTACCATTGCCCTCAGAGCGGTGGATTCTAATGATGGAATGACAGCGGAATGGAGTAAATTGCCATATGAGTTATTGGCAGATATATCTAATGAAATTATTAATCAAGTGAAAGGAATCAATAGAGTAGTATATGATATCAGCACCAAGCCTCCTGCAACAATTGAATGGGAATAATATGATAAGATATATTGCTCTAGTCTTATTTTGCTCTTTTATGCTAGCTTGCTCTGGCACTAAACCGAAATCTACAAATCCAAGAAAGCCTATTGAAGATATTCCAGTTGTAGATAGTGAAGATGAAGACATTGCTACAGAAATTGATACCATTTACTGGACCGAAATAGACAGAACGATTGACTATGAATCAGCAATCGAAGAACTGATCATGGAAAAGAAGGATGTTTACAATATTAAATTGTTGTTCCCATTTGAAATTTCAAAAAACGATAACAGAGATATCAATAAGCCCGAAACCAAATTAGGCAGAATGACTCATTATTACGCAGGTGTTTTAATGGCTCTTGATCAACTGGATAAAGAAGGTATAAGCTTAAATATAGAAACCTACGATGCTGAATCTGGAAGATTTGAAGACAAACTTCAATCTTGTAAAGACTCCGATGTTATCATAGGACCAAGAAATTCTGATCAATTGTCAGTTGTAGCAAATTTTGGGAAAGTCAACGAAATTGCGGTAGTCTCTCCTTGGAAAACTGGCTCTAAAATTTCTCAAGATAATCCCTTTTTTATCCAGATGAAAACCGGCCTGAAAGATCACTTCTATAAAATTGTCGAGCATGCAAAAGATGCTTTTAATAATGAGAATATTTATATTATAGGGAGAAAAAATCGAAGGGAAGATGAAATTTATATTCAAATAATGCAATCTATGTCTGCTGCTATTGATGGAAAGGAAGAAGATGATGTGTTAAATGTTTATTATATCGATGAAGATTCTCTGGCAATAGGGAGAACAGTGTTTGATCCTATATTTGCAAAAGGTCAAAAGAATTGTTTTATATTACCTAATTGGTCTTTTTCAACTGATGAGGACTTTGTTTATAATGTCACCCGAAAATTAAGCGGGGAAAAAGGTCTAGAAGATGTAACCCTATACGGAATGCCAATTCTTTATGAGTCTGAGAAAATTAAATTCGAGCTATACCGGAATTTGAAAATGAGAGTATGTAGATCAAGTTTTGTCGACAGAGAATCTCCTATTGTGAATGCGTTCAGACAGTCATACTTTATGAGATATAAAGATTTTCCAAGTGATGAGGCATTCGAAGCATATGACATGATGATTTTTATTGGAAGAAACCTGTTCAATTACGGCAGAAAATTTCAATATTTTCTCGATCGATATGAATCAAGTTTGTTGCAAACGAAATTTGAAATTGAAAGAGTGTATGATGAAGATCAAGGAGATTCATTTCAGGATATACAATATTTTCAGAATAAGCATTTGTATATTCTAAGATTTGAGAATGATAGGTTTGTAGCAAATTAATCTAGCTATGTCATTAATTACAGATAATCGAAAAGATAAATTTGAAAGAGTAGCTGCATTCCGTCAGAACATGACTGTAATTCTTGAAAATGTTCACGACCCTCATAATATAGGTGCTGTTTTAAGATCATGTGATGCAGTTGGTATAGATGAAATCTTTGTGCTCTATTCTGACCTTAAATATGACTTCGAAAAACTAGAATACCTAAACAGTAGTTCAACAGGTGTTAGGAAATGGATGCAAGTACATTGCTTTAGAGATATAAAACAATGCTTTGAAAGCGTTAAGAAACGATACAATAAAGTTCTTGCTACACATTTGAATAATGAAGCAACCTCAATATATGACAATGACCTTACTGAAAAAATTGCTTTCTTGTTTGGTAATGAACGCGATGGCTTAACTAATGAGGCATTGGAAATGGCTGATGGAAATATAAAAATACCTCAATTTGGAATGGCCCAAAGTTTAAATATTTCTGTTGCATGTGCCATAACTATATATGAAGCACAGAGACAACGCAATGCATCCGGTCTTTATAAAAACACATTAAAAGATAATGACAGTTGGAGGAATTCAATATATAAACGTTTTGTAGACAAACAGGAAGAGAGTTATAGGAAATCCTGATCAATAAAGATTCAATCATGGATATAGAATATTTTCGAAATTATTGTCTTTCAAAAAAAGCCGTTGAGGAATGTCTTCCCTTTGATGAGGTAACTCTTGTATTCAAAGTAATGGGTAAAATTTTTGCGATTCTTCCTCTAAATGACGAAGTGGCTAAAGTTAATTTGAAAGCAGACCCTGAAAGGAGTATGGAGTTAAGAGAGCAACACTTTCAAATTATTCCAGGATTCCATATGAATAAGAAACATTGGAATACAGTATCAATCGACGATGGACTAGACGATAAATTAATTCTTGAACTGGTAGACCATTCCTATGAATTAATCGTAAACAAGCTTCCAAAAAAGCTTCAGGAAGAATATCATCAATTATAAATTGAAAGATTCTAAGCAAATATTAATTGTTGGACAAGGCTTGGCAGGCACGATTCTGTCTTCTTATTGCTTTAAGAACGATATTCAGCATAAAGTACTTGATAATAATCATTTTGCTGCGGCTACTCATGCTGCCGCAGGATTAATTAATCCAATAACGGGAAGAGCATATGTTAAGTCTTGGATGATCGAAGATTTGATTGCTGAAGCTAAATTGTGTTACAAATATCTAGAAAACTTGCTTTCAATAAAACTTCTGAATGAGTCAGTTATCTTGCGAAGTCTTAATACTTCTGAACAAATTAATAAATGGAATGAATCAACAGGAAGGGAAGGTTATGATTCTTTTCTAGATGAAGACTTACAAGAGTTTGATTATAACTCAGTTCTAAATGCCTCGAATAGGTTTGGTGTGATCAAACAAGCTTTCCAAGTGGATGTGAATCAATTAATCAATGTTTACAAAGTTTTTTTACGTGAAAGACATATGCTCATTTCTGATCTTTTTAACTTTGATTTGCTTAATTCCGATGATGGTGGCTGGACATATGAAAATGAACATTATTCAAGAATAATATTTTGTGAAGGATTTCAGATTTGTAATAACAGATACTTTAAGAATCTCCCAATGCAACCTGCCAAAGGAGAGTCTTTGGAAATCGAAATAAAGAATTTCAGCACCCAGCAAATCTTGAGGGATGAGATTTTCTTGGTTCCATTGCAATCGGGGCGATTCTGGTCCGGAGGTACTTATTTATGGCAATACGAAGACCATCTTCCAAGCGATTCCTGGAAAACAGAATGGAAATCTAAGCTACAGCATTTGATTAGAAGTGACTTTGAAATTCACCAGCATAGAGCTGGCATAAGACCTTGTGTAAAGGGAAGAAAACCATTGATAGGAGAGCATAAAGTACAGAAGGGTTTATTTGTATTTAATGGATTGGGTACCAAGGGGACTTCTCTTTCTCCTTTTTGGGCAAAACATCTCATTGAAGATCATTTGATCAATAAACAATCCATCAATCCATTGGTAAACATTGACAGATTCGAATATTAACATTTATTTATCTATTTAATTAGGATTTCATTCGTCTTAATGGCGTTGTAATGTTTAAGTTAAGGAATATGAACAATATTATTATAATGATATGCTTTCTTCTTTCTATAGGAAGCTTTGCCAAAAGTCCAAATGGTGATTATAAAGCATTATGGTCTGAATTAAGCAAATTTGAAAGTGAAGGCTTATATAAATCGGCTTATGAAATAGCTGATAATATATACTCCAAAGCCAAAGACGATGGAAGAGATGACCAATTGATAAAGGCTATTATTTTTAAAGCAAAATTGGCTAGAAAATTTGAGGACCAAGATCCTGCAAGTGTTATTTTAAAGTTTGAAAATGAGTTACATCAGTTAAATTCAGAATCTGGAAAATCAATATTTCATACAATGTTGGGAGAGCTTTATCATCGGTATGCTCTATCCAACTTACATCGCTTTTCAGGGAGAACGCCTGAAGTACAGGATAGCTTATTTTTGGCTTATGGCTCATTGCAGGCTATTCAGAACGCCTCTATCTCTCATTTTCAGAAATCTGTAGACATCATTACAGATAAAGGTCTTGATGATTTTCAATTGCTGTTTAATGATATAGATAGCACAGAACTATTGGATATTAAGGCGGAAAGTCTAGAGGAATTTATTTTGTATCGCTCTCTTCAACACTTTACAAGCAGTATTGCATTTGTGTCAATCCCAAAGGGTAGGTATGTTTTTAATAATGAAAATCTATTTGCTAGTGACGATATTTTTGTTTCAGTCGATGTCGGATTCAATACTAAGGAAGACTTTAGATTAATAGCTTTGGAATTATTCCAAAGACTGGCAAATAACAAGAAACTGAATATTGAAAAAAGGCGTGCTATAGCCTCAAAAAGAATTGATTTTGTTTACGGTCAATTTGAATCGTCTGCTAAAGATGAGTTATACCTTGATGCTCAAAAAAGAATTACCGAATTGAATGGAGATTCCAAAAGCATTGAGTTGGCTTTCATCAAACTTATTGATTACTATCTGAATAATGCAGAATCAAGGAGAGCTATAGAAAGGAAGGATAATTATTATATGGAAGCATTTCGTTGGATTCAGAAATATAAAGCCAGATTTAAAAATCCTATTCTAGGAAAAACGGTAGATCAACAAAGGCAAAGATTAAATTCTTTTTCCTTGGATATTGAAATGGAAAAGGTCATTCCTTCAGGAATTGATTTTTTAGCTTTCGCAAAATATAGAAACGTCCCTAAATTGCATTTCAAGCTATACAAGTTAAATGAGAGTGAATACACCTCATTTTTATATGCTGGAAGGCAAGATGAAAAGTTGACAATTATTGATGGAAAAGAGGAATTTAGAATCTGGTCAATTGACCTTCCCGCCTATAGTGACTTTAATTCTCATTCACTTGAGTTTCCGGTTGAATCACTCGATTTTGGTTACTATATTCTAGCCTCTTCCAGTAATAGCCTATTGAAAGTTGATGATTCTCAACCAATGATAATCAACGCATTTCAGGTTTCAAATCTAAGTTATTCAGTGGAAAATATTTTAAATGGCATAGTTGGTAGGGTACTGGACAGGAATACAGGTAAGACAATTGAAGGTGCTAAAATTGATGTATATGAGCATAAATACAATGCACGTAATTATAAAAGTGAATGGCAAAAGATAGATGAATTAAGGGCTGACAATTTTGGAGTATTTAAATACAATAGCAACCAAAATAACTTTTCTTTTAAAATATCAAAAGAAAATGATTATCTAGATCTTAGGGAGAGACATTATCAGTATTCTGTGGCTCAAAATAGAAGGTATATAAGTGCCCAATTATTTACAGACAGAAGTATATACCGTCCTGGACAAATAATACATTTTAAAGGACTTGTCTATTCTCAGGAACAGTCAGCTAGAATTCCTCGACTAGAAACTGGGACAGAATTAAAGCTTTTGTTTAGAGATGTAAACTATCAAATTGTTAATGAATACAATTTGACAAGTAATGAATATGGAAGTTTTGAAGGAAGATTTAAAATACCAAATACAGGATTGAATGGTTCATATACAATTGAAATCACTATTCCTGGAAACAGCTATCACCACAATGTTCAAGTAGAGGAATATCGTCGACCAAAAATTAAAGCAAAGTTTGATAAAATTACAAAGAGTTATATCCTAGGTGATACCATCACTATTACAGGCCTTGTAAACACTTATACTGGTTTGAACTTAGAAGGGGTATCTGTAGATTATAGGATTGTTAAAAGCGAATTTATTTATCCTTACTTTAACAGAGGGATATCTCCTTATTATAGTCAAGAGGAAATTATCGCCTATGGAAATTCTATTTCGGATAAGGATGGAAAGTTTTCCTTTGATTTTCCTACAGAATTAAACTCAAACAGTTCAAGATCTTTTTATCAGATTGAATGTGAGATTACGGATCTTACAGGTGAATCTTTGACGATAAATAAGGATATAAACCTTAGTGAGGAATATTTTTCGATTGATTTAAAGCTGCCTGAATTCTCTTTTGAAAAACAGTTGGATTCTGTAAAATTAAGTGGAAGTAACCTTGAAGGTGAATTGCTGGAATTGGATTATAACATATCTGTATTCGAAATCAAAGATGGAACAAAATTTAGCAGAGAGAAATACTGGGGAATGCCAGATCAATTTATTTTGAGTGTCCAAGAATATAGCAACAGATTTCCTTGGGATAAAAGAAGTAAGATAGAAGATTCTAATAATCTAAAACCAGGTAAGAAGTGCATGGAATTCCAAGTTAAGGGCAAATTGTTAAATATTTATAAATTCAATTCATTAAGGAGAGGTGCATATAAAATAGTAGTAGAGGCAAAAGATAATGCTGGTAATATAAAACAAGAGGAACGAACTCTATACATCTCCAATCTCAATAAGTTGGCACTAACCGAAAAGGCTCTATGGTTACCGACAGTTAGATCAAAGTACGAAGTTGGAGAAGATCTTAAAGTTGAATTAAACACTCCTTTTAAGAATGCGATAATTTATTATCAGATTTCGCATAACAATAAAATGATCAAAAGCGGAGAACTAGAAGGAAAGAACAAAAAACTACAATTCATAATAGAGGAAAAGCACCGTGGTGGTTTATACCTATCATTTTATATGGTACATCATAATAGAGCGTACCAAGAACAATACACTGTTAATGTACCGTGGTCGAACCGAAATCTTGACATCTATGTTAAGAACTTTAGAGATAAGACGATGCCAGGGACGGATGAAGAAATTGAGTTGGTGGTTACTCAAAAGGGGCAAGCCTTAACCGATGTTGAGTTGACAGCAAGTATGTATGACGCTAGCTTAGATATTATCATACCCCATAGATGGCAGGACAAGTTTTTCCCAAACTATAATAACTCTTACCGACCATTGGTATTTGGTTATGGAAGATCTTTGAAATATAATTTTGGTCGAGGTGCCGGAATATCTTATGAAACTAACTACAGAGCTTATACACCAACGTTAAGGTGGTATGGATTTCAGCAGATTACTTTTGTGGGGTATAAAAGTATGATGGACGGCGGCACTGTAATGAAATCTGCTAGTCGTCTAAATAATGAAGCTGAGGGTAACCCTCAGCTTCAGAATTTTGAAGAAGTACCAGAAGAAGAAACAATTTTAGGTGACCAATCACAAAACCTAAATACTAAACAGTCCAATCTTAATATCGCTATAAGAGAAAACTTAAGTGAGTTGGTGCTTTTCTATCCCCAACTTAAACCCGATAAGGACGGGGCATTTAAAATTTCTTATAAAATGAATGATGCACTCACAAAATGGAAGTTAATGTTGTTTGCACATGATAAATCATTTAGTACAAGTTACTATGAAACATTTGTGACAACTTATAAGCCCATAATGGTGCAACCATTCTTGCCTCGATTTGTCATCCAAGGAGATCAGATTGTAATGACTGCAAGGATTACCAATACTACGGATAAACATCAGGTAGTTGATACCAGATTAACAGTTCAAGATTCAAAAACCAAAGAAACCATAACTGATAAATTTCTATTACTAGGAACAAACGCAATTGAGCAAACTTTAGCAGGCGGAGAGAGTGTCGTTTTAAGCTGGACGCTTGATATTTTGGAAAGCCAGATTAATCCACTTGATATAACTATTACTTCAATAACGGATGAATTTTCTGATGGAGAAATCAGTAGGTTGCCAGTATTGAGCAAAAGGATTTTCCTAACAGAAAGTTTACCGCTATTTAGCAATTCCAATGAACAAAGAGAATTTTATTTCAAAGCGCTTGATAAACTGAATGAAGATAATAGTATAGAGAGTTTCCAGTATGTACTTAATTATCAATCTGATCCAAGTTGGATTATCTTAAAGTCTCTTCCATTTTTATTGAATGATAAACCAAAGGCTACTACTCAGATTTTTGATGCCTTATATGCGACGATAGTTGGGAGAGAAATTATAGGGAAATCTCCAAATCTTCGAGCTAAGTTAGAAGAATGGAGCCAGGAAGTTTCTAAGGATTTTGAATTGAATTCACTGTTGAATTCTGACAATATAGAGCAAACGCCTTGGTTAAGAGATGGTCTTGAAGAGAAGGAGAGAATGAAAAATTTGGTATTTCTCCTAGATGATAATCAAGTGGATTATCGTATTAATGAATGGATAAATCTGTTAAAAGAAAGACAATTGTCGAATGGAGGACTGTCGTGGATGTCTGGTGGTAGAGACAATTGGTATATAAGCCAATATGTATTGGAAGGAATTGCAAGGATGAAACTTATGGACTTGTCAGACCAAACGGTCTATAAAGATGACTTTGTACGGAATCTAATCACGTATATTGATAAGGAATTTATTGATTACTACTCGAAGCATAAAATTGAAGACCAAGGAATTAACGCTATGGTTGCACATTATTTATTTGTTCGATCCTATTTTGATTTGTTTCCAAAGGGAGAGGAGTTACAGGTGGCGATAGACCATTATATGTCATCGTATAAAAACAATTGGCTTAAAGGGAATACATATCTGCAGTCTCTCTTGGGTATCATTTATGTAAAAAGTGGTGACATGTCGATAGCAAATGCTATTAAATCTTCCTTATTAGAACGCTTGATCAGGGATGAGGAAGTCGGTTTTTATTTGAACGATCAAGCTGGATATTATTGGTATCAACTTGATGTAGAAAAGCAGTCTACTTTAATAGAATTCTTCAAACTTGTCCAAAGTGAAAAATCTACAATTGATGGATTAAAGCTTTGGCTATTAAAAAACAGACAGCTTAATTCGTGGAAAACGAGTAAAGCCACTGCAGCAGCAATTTATAGTTTTTATGATCTTGATAATCCTATTGGTAACAAGAAGGGAGAATTAATCATCCGATTGCCTAATGCGAATGAGTACATTGTGTTAAAGAATGACTCTCATGTTAAGAGAGTGTGGATCAGTAAAGACTCCATGGCTAAGATGAACATTATACAAGTCGATAACCAAACAACAAATTCCTCTTGGGGTTCTGTCAGTTGGCAATTTTTTCAGGATTTGGACGAAGTAGATTCCTTTAAAGAAGCAGGTCTCAAAATCAATAAAGAAATTTTCAAACTTGACTTTGATGATGCAGGGGAATCAATGAAGGTTTTAAAAGATACTAAACTAAAAAAAGGAGATAGACTGAGAGTGAAAATGGAAATATATGCTGACAGACCAATGGAGTTTATCCAATTGAAGGATATGCGGGGCAGTGGAACGGAAGCATTAAATATAATTTCTAGACATCATTGGCAAGATGGTCTTTCATACTATGAAAACACGAAGGATGATGCAAGCTATTTCTTCATAGAATATTTGCCAAAAGGCAGATTTGTATTTGAATATGATATTGTAGTGAGTCACGCTGGAAATTTCTCTGGCGGAATTGCTAGTATCAACAGTATGTATGCGCCTGAATTTATAAGTCATAGTAAAGCACAAAAATTGAAGGTTGAAAATTAACCCTTATAAGACATTATAGAATTTATTAACAATTTGGTTTATCAGTTGTTAAATTAGCGTTTTAAGAAGCTAAACATTCAAATTGAGTACAACAGCTAAGCATTGGATTTCTGCGATGAGGTTAAGAACCTTACCGCTTACACTTGCATGCATAGGCATGGGAAGTTTTTTAGCGGCTTCGGTAGATTTGTTTTCACCGGTAATTTTGTTCTGGAGTTTAGTAACAGCGGGGAGTCTTCAGATTTTATCAAATCTTGCAAATGATTATGGAGATTCCATACATGGCGCTGATCATGCCTTAAGAGAAGGACCTAAACGTGAAGTTCAGGAGGGACATATTTCACAAGGACAGATGAAATATGCAATGTACCTTATTTCCGTTATTAGTTTGATTTCTGGAATAAAACTACTAATGGCATCTCAGTTAAGTTTGCCAATGTTTTTCTTATTTTTTGGAATTGGTATATTATCAATTATAGCGGCACTTCTCTATACTATTGGAAAATTACCCTATGGTTATATCGGGTTAGGCGATTTATCTGTTTTTATCTTTTTTGGTTTATTAGGTGTGGTTGGCACT
The DNA here is from genome assembly GCA_029262995.1 of Saprospiraceae bacterium. GTDB lineage: Bacteria > Bacteroidota > Bacteroidia > Chitinophagales > Saprospiraceae > RFSX01. Next base: position 32,450 of record JAJCYH010000011.1, read on the forward strand.
TTCTATTTACACACAGGATACTGGAATTCAGAAATTCTACTTCCCGCAAGTGCCTGTGGATTAATGGCAGTAGCTGTTCTAAATATCAATAATATTAGAGATATTAAATCCGATACTTTAGCTGGTAAAAGATCGATTCCAGTTAGGCTTGGACGTGAAGGAGCAGTTAAGTACCATATGATTATTTTGGTGCTGGCATTTTTGTGTGCACTTTTTTATATACTGTTAAATTATAAGGGTATACGGCAATTTGCTTTTCTAGTGATTATACCATTGATGATTAAAAATTACATTGCGGTCAAATCTAAAGCTGATTCTATGCAACTGGATCCTTATTTAAAGCAAATGGCAATAACAACATTGTTGTTCGTTATAATCTATGGCTTTTCTATTCAATAGATTCATTGGTATTTAATTATCGACTTTTTATCGATAAAGACTAAGATTTGAAACTTGTTTGATTATATATTTGGTTACACTATTACAATCAAAAAGAATTATGACAGAGACATCAACTGACCAGGCTAAAAGCAAGCATGCGAATTCTATAATCAAGAATCATATGATATGGGCAATGGGAGCTGGATTCATACCAGTTCCAATTGCTGACTTTTTTGCTGTTACTGCAATAAATCTTGATATGATCAGGCAGTTAAGCAAAGTATATGAGATAAATTTTAAAGAAACCGAGGGCAAGGCTGTAATAACTGCATTAACAGGAACCAGTCTTGCAAGATTGGGTGCTCGAGCAGTTAAATTTATTCCAGGCATCGGCTCTGTTTTGGGGGGCGTTACGCTTGCCGTTCTTTCAGGTGCATCAACTTATGCATTAGGTGAGGTATTTAAAAAGCATTTTGAAACAGGTGGAACATTTTTGGATTTTGATCCTGCTCGTTTGAAAAAATACTATGACGAGAAATTTGAAAAGGGTAAAAAAATGGCTCGTGAAATGGAAAAGGATGTCAGAGAGAATTTCAAAAAAGCAGAAACCAAAGCGAAAGAGACAGAAGACAAAACAACAGCTACTGCTGAGACGAGTGCAGATGTTTTGCAACAGCTAAAAAGCCTTAATGAATTAAAGAAGGAAGGCGCAATTACTGAAGCAGAATATGAAGTGTTAAAAAGTAAATTGTTTGATGCAAAGCTTTAAGCCATTAGAAAGGAAGGTTTTTTCTTTTGTGATTTATGATCAAAAGGGTAATCTGGCTTCTGCAGTAACACCTTGATCACAAAAATCCTTGTCAAGATATTTGAAATAGGCTGTGATTCCTATCATTGCGGCATTATCTCTACAGAATTCAAAATCGGGAATGAAGGCATTCCAAGACCTTGCTTTAGCTTCTTCATTAAATCTGTCCCTTAGCCCTGAATTAGCAGACACACCACCTGCTATGGCTATATTGATGATTTTGGTTTCTTCAGATGCTTTGATAAGTTTTCTTATTAGTGTTTCAATAATGGTGTCTTGAACAGACCTGCAAATGTTTACCAATTCATTCTCGATGAAGTTAGGATCTTCTTTTAATTTTTTTCTTAAGAAATAAAGGATTGATGTTTTTAATCCAGAAAAACTAAAATCATAATTGTCCATGTCAGCAATAGGGAACTCATATTTTGCGATGCCTTGCTTTGCTAATTTGTCTATCTCTGGACCTGCGGGGTAATCAAGGCCTAACATTTTTCCGGTTTTATCAAAGGCTTCTCCGGCTGCATCGTCAACAGTCTGACCTAAGATTTCCATTTCATTATAGGAATCAAGTTTGATTATTTGCGTATGACCTCCAGACACGGTAAGACATAGGAAGGGGTATTCAGGGTATGGCTTTTCAGCAAAATGTGCTAAGACATGTGCATGCATGTGATGCACTTCTATGAGAGGTATATTTAGGCTCAAGGCCAATGTTTTGGCAAATGTAACGCCAACGATCAAACTGCCTAAAAGCCCTGGTCCTCTTGTGAAAGCAACAGCGGAAAGATCAGAAACAGATATTCCAGCCTTTTTTAAGGCAGCATCTACTACAGGAACGATATGAATTTGATGTTCTCTTGAGGCTAATTCCGGAACTACACCACCATATTCGGCATGAGCAGTTTGTACAGAGACGATATTGCTCAAAACCCTTCCATCTTGAATAATGGAAGCAGACGTATCGTCACAAGAAGATTCTATGGCTAAAATGAAAACTGACACAAAAAGGCTTTTTAACATAAAAAAACAGCACAAATCTAAATCTTACACAACAATTTGAATGAAATACGCATCTATTATTAGTTAGTACGCAAGGGATTTTTATTTTTGTTACTAATATTAGTTTTATTAATCAAGCAAACCAAGCAACACTAATGAAAAACATACTAAGCATTGTCCTTGTTTTAATCATTGTTTTTTTGGCATATGCTCTAATTCAGGGCATCAAAGAGCCCATTGCTTTTGAAAAAGTAAAAAAGGAGCGTCGTAATGCAGTCATTGAACAATTAGAGGATATTAGAACAGCGCAAGAAATTTACCGAGATATTACTGGAAAGTTTGCTGCGAGTTTTGATTCTCTAAAATATGTGCTGACGAACGACAGCCTTACAATTGAAAAAATTGTTGGTGATCCAGATGATCCAAAAGGGGAAGAATATAAGCGAACCATTATTAAGAAACCTGCAATTGATACAGTTCAAAAACTAGGTATCGTATTGGAGGGCCTTGAAAATATTCCATATGGGGAAGGCAAAATATTCACCATAGCTGCAGATACAATAACTTACCAGTCTACATTGGTATATGTATGTGAAGTAGGAACGAGATGGAAGGATTTTATGGGACCATATGCTTCCAGAAAATTCTCTAAATTTGATAATTCATATGACCCTGACAAATTGCTTAAATTCGGAGATATGAATGCACCAAACTTATCAGGAAATTGGGACAGATAAGTCAGGCATTTGATCATATTGTAGACAATAAAGAAATCAAAGAGCTGTCTGTTGTTTTGTACGCAGACAGTTTTTTTTGTGGATTTTGGACAGGTTTGGGAGAGCTATTGAAATGCGAGTTTTTATCTGTTTCTGACTTTAATAGCAGATTTTCTGAATGGAAAAATGAGTTTCCTGGCATATCCGTCAATGTGGTTTCTACTACGATGCCTTATGTACATATTGCAGAGGATATGTATAATTCAAAGCATTTTGAACAATTCTTTAAAGGCATGTATGACCTCAGAAAGTGTAAGCGGAAACTAAAGGAATTGGATTATTTTGTTTCCGAGCCAATATATACGCTACACTATTTAGATAAAAAACTAATTGAAAGCTTGAAAGAAATAGGAATCCCATTTAAGATTAGTCATATATCTACTTCGATGTCCAATTATCTTTCAATACATAATTGCAATTTGATTGTATACATACAAGACAATAAACTACATATCGCGTCACATAAGCAAGACAACTTTATTTTTTACAATCAGTTTATATGCGCTGATGTTAATGATTATCTTTATTTTATTCTTCTTGTATTGCAATCCTTTGAAATAGACTATCAAGATGAAGAAATTCACCTTGGAGGAGAAATAGACAGAACCTCAAAGCTATACACACGCCTTAGATCTCATTTACCCACACTTATGGTCATCGATGATCTGTTTAGTACTCGAGAATCGCTAGAAAGCCCTAAGCAAGTATATTTTGATTTGTATCTCAGTCAGTCATGCGTATCATAGGAGGAGAATTTAGAGGTTTCAGGTTTGTGCCACCAGCTAAGAATTGGCCTACTCGGCCTACTACCGATATTTCCAAAGAAGCTTTATACAATATATTAGAGAATAAAGTAAATTTTGAGGATGTCAAGTTTCTTGATTTATTTGGAGGTACAGGGAATCATTGTTATGAATGTATTTCAAGAGGCTGTGAATCTGCTACCTATGTTGACAGCTATCCTGGTTGTGTGGCTTTTGTAAAACAAATGGCTGTCAAACTCCAAATCCAAGATAAGATTCATATTTATAGGATGGATGTATTCCGGTTCATCAAAAAATGTGAAGATAAATTCGATTATATTTTTGCAGGTCCTCCTTACCCATTAAAAACGATAGCGGATATTCCTGATTTGATTTTAGGCAAAGGCATTTTATCGCAAAATGGTCTCTTGGTATTGGAACATAATCCAAATGTAGATTTGTCTTCCCATAAAAATCTTGTTGATCAAAGGAATTATGGACAAACAATCTTTAGTTTCTTCAAAGCCTGATTGATTATTAAACCCTATTTTCGCAGTTCAAATGTGTTTAATGACAGTTCTGGATAAAATCATAGAATCGATACATCATTCAATAACTCAAGTTTATTCCATAAATATTGATAGCGATAGCATTTCAATAGCACCTACAAAAAAGGAATTCGAAGGAGATTATACTTACGTCGTTTTTCCTCTTGTAAGGGAGCTTAAACAAAGCCCTGAGGCAATTGCAAACAAGTTGGGAGAGTATTTAAAGACAGACTCTGAGTGGGTTGATGGATTTAATGTTGTCAAAGGATTTTTAAACCTTGAATTGTCAAACAGTTTTTGGAACATTAGCTTTGCAGCTATAGCAGAAGAATCATATGCAACCAGGAAAAAGCAAGGCAAAAGAATGATGGTGGAATTTTCATCACCGAACACTAATAAACCACTCCATCTGGGGCATATAAGAAATATCCTACTCGGCTGGTCAATTTCGAAAATTGCAGAGAACAGGGGTTATGAGGTTATCAAAACCCAAGTAATCAATGATAGAGGTATTGCGGTGTGTAAAAGTATGATGGCCTGGAAATTGTTTGCTGATGGAGCCAGTCCAGAATCTACTGGAACAAAAGGAGATCGCTTTGTTGGAAATTATTATGTACAATATGACAAAGCACTTCAAGAGGAGTACCATAATTGGCAAGCTGATGAAGGAAGAAAAGTCTTTGATATAGAGGCTAAAGAGGGAGAGAGTTTAGAACTGTTTTTTAAGCGCTTTAAGAATCAATATTTTAATGAATATAGCAAGTTGGGAAAAGCCACTAAAGAAATGCTATTAGATTGGGAACGGGGAGAAGAGAAAACGATAGCACTGTGGAAAAAGATGAACGGATGGGTGTATGAAGGTTTTGATCGCACATACGATTTGCTTGGTGTTGGTTTTGATAAAGTTAATTACGAATCTGAAACCTATCTGCTTGGCAAGGAAACAGTTCAGAATGGAGTAGAGAAAGGAATTTTTTATAAATTGGATGATGGCAGTATTTGGATAGACCTTGAAGATGTCGGGATGGATAAGAAAATTGTTCTACGTTCTGATGGTACTTCAGTATATATCACTCAAGACCTGGGAACCGCCCAAATGCGCTATAAAGAATTTGGAATCGACAGTATGGTTTATGTTGTTGGAGATGAGCAGGACTATCACTTTAAGGTGCTATTCGAAATACTAAAAAGGATGAATGAGCCATACGCAGATCAACTGCATCATTTGTCTTATGGAATGGTGGATTTGCCTTCTGGCAAAATGAAAAGCCGAGAAGGTACAGTTGTTGATGCTGACGACTTGATAATGGAGGTTATATCAGAAGCGAAAAATTCTTCTTTGGAAAGGGGAGGCGTATCGCATTTGGAAGAAAGTCAGCAGGAGGAATTATTTCAAATGGTAGGGCTGGCAGCATTGAAATACTTTATTATTAAAGTTAATCCTAGGAAGAGAATGGTGTTTGATCCAAAGGAGTCTGTAGATATGCAAGGAACCACTGGTCCATATATTCAGAATGCCTATGTTAGAATACAATCCATTTTGCGTAAAGCAGAAAAATCGGGATTTACAACTCTTGATGATTTAGAGGATATTGAACCAAATGCGCAAGAGAAGGAATTGATGGTTTTAATGCTTGGCTTACCAGAAATTCTGGATGACGCTCTGCAAAGTTATGACCCTTCGGTTGTAGCCAACTATTCTTTTGCTTTAGCAAAAGCATTTCACAGATATTACCATGAAAATGTAATTTTTGATAAGGATAACCCTAAGCGAAGTTCTTACAGGATTGAATTGTCTAAGAATTTAGCCAGAATATTAAAAAAATCTATGTTGTTATTGGGTATTAACATGCCAGAATATATGTAATCATAAATATTATCAAATTGGAACGAGAGAGTAATAATTTTATCGAAGAAATAATTGAAAAGGATTTAAGTGAAGGAAAATATGATGGTCGCATTCATACCCGTTTTCCTCCTGAACCCAATGGTTATTTACACATAGGTCACGCTAAGGCGATTTGGATTAATTTTGAAATAGCCAAAAAATATGGAGGTAAAACAAATCTTCGTTTTGATGATACCAATCCAGTTACTGAAGATCTGGAGTATGTAGAATCTATTAAAAGCGATATTAAATGGTTAGGATACCAATGGAATGATAGTGTTCGCTTTACTTCTAACTATTTTGATCAATTATATGAATATGCTGAGATATTAATTAATAAGGGATTGGCTTATGTGGATGAATCTACTGCTGATCAGATAGCTGAAATGAAAGGCACTCCGACAAGACCAGGAGTTAATAGTCCGTATAGAGGCCGTTCTGTAGATGAGAACTTGGATTTGTTCAGGAGAATGAAAGCAGGAGAATTTCCGGATGCAGCAATGGTATTGAGAGCTAAGATTGATATGACCTCAAACAATATGTTGCTTAGAGATCCTCTTTTGTACAGAATTAAGCATGTAAACCATCATAATACCGGTGACAAATGGTGTATTTACCCAATGTATGACTTTGCTCATGGACAATCAGATTCTATTGAAGGCATAACGCACAGTCTTTGCTCATTGGAATTCATACATCATCGACCATTGTACGAATGGCTTATTGAAAATATTGATATATTCCCGTCACGGCAGATCGAGTTTGCTAGAATGAATGTTGAGTACATGATAACCTCAAAGCGAAACTTGCTTCGTCTGATAAATGAACATTATGTCAAGGGTTGGGATGATCCAAGAATGTCTACTCTGACAGGATTAAAAAGAAGAGGGTACAGGCCAGAAAGTATCAGAAGATTTTGTGAAGTATCAGGCGTAGCCAAAAGAGATAATTTGATGGAGATGCAGTTGCTTGAGGCAATTTTAAGAGAGGATTTAAATAAAATTTCCACTAGAGTAATGGTGGTTACTGATCCCATAAAGCTTGTTATTCAGAATTACCCAGAAGGAAGGAATGAGCTTTTGCCTAGTGTTAATAATCCAGAAGATGCAAACTCAGGTGTTCATAATATGAGCTTTTCAAGAGAAATTTATATTGAACGAGAGGATTTCATGATTGATCCACCTAAAAAATACTTTCGATTATTTCCAGAAGGAATGGTAAGGCTAAAGGGGGCCTATATCATTAAGGCCGAGAATTATATATGCGATGCCGATGGAAAGCTTACTGAGATTCACTGTAGTTATTTTGAGAACAGTAAAAGCGGTCAAGATAATTCTGGATTGAAGGTAAAAGGAACCATTCATTGGGTAGATGTCAGTAGTGCATTGGATATCGAGTTAAGGATTTATGATAGACTTTTTACCGATCCAAGCCCACTTGCTCATGAAGGGAAGGATTTAATAGATTTTTATAATCCCAATTCATTGCAAGTGAATAATTTAGCTAAGGGAGAGGCTTACCTAAATGAAGTAAAAGAAGATGAAGCTTTGCAATTTATGAGAAAGGGATACTTCATCAAGGATAAGGACTCAAGCGATAGAAAAATGGTATTTAATATGACGGTTGCTTTAAGAGACTCTTGGGCAAAGGCGAATAAACCTTAAGTATTAACTTTATTGTCTTCCTTTGATGCTTAAGGACTGGTTAAATAAATCTTCAAAATATTGAATGGGTATAATTAAGAGGCAAAGCACGAAAACTTTAATCGTAAATCTAATAGGATCGATTATTGGAGCAATCGCTGTTTTGTTTATCTATTCTTCAAATGATGAAATATATGGCTATGCCAACTGGCTTTATAGCACTGCTACCTTGTTGATACCACTTGCCAGCCTAGGCGTATTGTCCTTGGTTTTAAAATACTACCCAGCCTATCAGGAATCAGATCGTAGTAGATTTAATGGTTTTCTTAGTTTGATCAGTCTATTACTCGGAGGTTCCTTTATCCTATTTTTATTGATTTGGAAGTTCTTAACACCAGTTTTTTATAAACTGTTGAAGAGCAATAATATGAATTATGAGCTTTTTCAAGATTATGAAATATACCTGCTTATACTACTTTTTCTATTTATTCTTCTTCGTTTTCTAACCAATCAATCAGCCAACCGCTTAAGGATTGTTATGCCAAATTTGATTCAACAGTTTGGTTATAAACTGTTCTTGCCACTTTGGGTATTGGCATATGCGTTTTATGGATTTGGACAAGTAGCATTCTCTTGGGGGATCATTTTGTTTTTTGCTGCGGCCAGCTTGACTCTGATCATCTACCTTGTGTATCTCAAAGCCTTAAATTTTGGAAAAATATCAAAGCCATCAAAGGATTTTAGTTATAAGGAAATGACTAGCTATTCTGTTTTTGGGATATTAAATCAAATAGGTACCGGTCTGTCGATGAGAGTGGATTCAGTTATGATTCCAATTATGTTGGGCTCAACTGCTCTAAACAGTTATTATGTAAAAGCATATTTTATAGCCAATTTTATTGAAATGCCTACTAGGGCAATTAATCAAATAGCCAGCCCAATCATTTCAAAGGCATGGCAGAAAAATGACTTACAAGAAATTTCTTCTGTTTACAAAAAGGCATCTTCAAATCTTTTACTTGTTGGCTTCTTTATTTTTTTAGGCTTATGGTATTGTTTAGATGATTTGGTTTCTATTTCTTCGGACCCAAAGAGTTTCCCTCATGTAAGAACCATTTTTTTATTGATAGGGGCGGCAAAATTAATAGATATGGTGACGAGTGTAAATACACATATCATTACATTTTCCAAACTTTTCAAATACAATTTGATATTTATTTTGTTTTTAGGAAGTTTTAATTTGCTTTTAAATTTGAAGCTGATTGTAAGCCATGGTATAGTTGGAGCAGCTATGGCAAGTGCAATTGCTATGTTGTTATACAATGTAATTAAACTGATTTTTATCTGGCGCAAATACAGTTTGTTGCCCTTTACTTTAGGTAATCTTAAAAGTTTAACTTTATCATCCGTGCTTTTTGCATTGTATTTCTTTATTGATTTCAGTTTTCATCCTGTCGTGAATATTTTGCTTAAAGCCAGTTTTGTGAGTATAATATATTTGCCAATTGCCTATTTTTGGAAAATTAGTGAGGAGGCAAATGAAACTATAGATTCGTATATTAAACATTTAGTAAAAAAGAATGGAATTTAAAACATTACTGCTTGATATTTCAGAAGGTGTCGCTACGGTTACGATAAACAGACCTAATGCATTAAATGCTATTAATGATGATGTGATGACAGAATTAGGTGTAGTCTTTAAAGATGTTTTGGACTATTCTAGTTTGAAAGGTGTCATCATTACTGGCAGTGGGCAAAAGGCATTTGTTGCCGGTGCTGATATTACACAATTCCAAAACTTGGATAAGAAAGCAGGTTATCGTATATCAAAGAAGGGACATGATGTATATGATAGAATTGAAAAGTTTCCTATTCCTGTTATTGCAGCAATAAATGGATTTTCATTGGGAGGTGGTAATGAATTGGCAATGTGCTGTCATATTCGCATTGCTGCCAAACATGCAAAATTTGGTCAGCCAGAAGTAAATCTAGGTCTTATACCTGGATATGGAGGAACGCAAAGATTGATACAGTACATCGGTAAAGGAAGAGCAATGGAACTTTTGCTAACAGCTGATATTATCGATGCAGAAAAGGCTCTTGACTATGGATTAATTACCCATGTAACTGAAGCAGAAGATTTATTACCTAGTGCTAAAGCTTTAATCGAGAGAATATCTCAGAAAGGACCTAAGGCAATAGCTAGAACAATTGAGTTGGTTAATGCTTTTTTTGATAAAAATGTCAATGGGTTTATGAAAGAAGCAGATCATTTTGGAGAAGCTATTGGCTCGGAAGAGAGTACTGAAGGCGTAAATGCATTCCTTGAAAAAAGGAGAGCAGATTTCCGTCATCAACAAAGTAAATAAATTAAACAAAGTCCTTGTCAGGAGTCTACTCTAAGTATTTTGATTTCTACCCGCTGATTCTTCTTTCTGCCAGATAATGAATTATTGGACACGATAGGATTTCTCTTACCGTAACCTTTAAAGTTGATTCTATCTTTCTCTATACCTTTATTATAAAGAAAATCTGCTACCGCTTTGGCTCGTGCGGTGGATAGTCTATCGCAATAGTCATCTGGAGGTATGTTATTAGTATGTCCTCCAATTTCAATAACCACCTTTTGATTGTTTGCCATAAATTCATTGATTTCTTCTAAAACTTCAAAGGATAGGTCGGTTATAGTGCTACTATCTGCTTGAAAGAAGAGATTGTCTAATTGTAATGTTTGACCAACTTTAATTTTTGCGATGTCAAGGTCGGGTAAAATTTTTGGTTTTGGAATCTTTACCGTTTCTGTAATTGAACATCCATTGGCGTCTGTTATGGTAACATAGGAAAAGCCATAGTTTAATTTTTGGGCCTTAAATCCTTTTTCACCATTGCCCCAAAGAATGTCATAAGGTGGGGTACCTCCAAAAGGGTCTATTTCCGCTAAGCCATCTTTTTTCCCCTGTGCAGAGATGCCTTCAATTTTTATGACTTTATTAGTGATTTGCCTAGGCTCATCTATTTTAATGGCTGCTGTTTTCCTTGTCCCAAAGTCATCCTCAACAGTTACTTTATAATTTCCAGAATTAAGATTTTTCGGATTGCTTTCTCCTTTTAGTCTTACTCTTTCCCAATAATATTTGTATGGGGCTTGACCACCGCTCACTTCAACTTTGATTGATCCATCCATTGCACCAGTACAAGAGATAGGATTTTCAAGGATCGTTGTAATCACCATCTGATTGATGGTAACGGAATCTTTGTAAATTCTAAATAGTCCTGCGTTTTCCGTTCCCAACCATAATGCGCCGGTATTATCACTTGCTAGAGAAATACATTTACTGGCAACAAGCCCTATACTTTCGCCATATTGGTCCAGTCTATCTTTATAAGGATTATATCTTGTTAGAATATCAGAAGCTACATAAAGATTATCATCCATATCTAATGCAAGATCATTCACGGTACCAACAAACAATCCTTTTTTTAGGCCTTGAGGTTGAAACCTAGTTCTACCGTAGTCTTCGAATACAAGGTGTAGTTCTTTGTCACTAAGTAGCCATAAGCCATCTACACTTTCTGTTACGGCAATAAAGTTTTCTTTAGGAAAATCAGTCTTGCTCCAGTCTTTATCGCTTTTGATTTCATTTACTCCTGCTGCAGTCCCTATCCATAGGTTATCAAGGGTTTTGAAAACTTTTACAAAATTTATTTGATTTGACTTAAGTTTAGAGTTAGCGGTTGTATAGACTTTAAGTTCTTTTTCAGAACTGATACTGTAAACATGAAGTCCCAGATTGGTTGCTACCCATAGTTTACCCTTGTAAATTTCAATATCATTAATCTTGATATCAGGAGTCTTAAGATGACAAAATACTTCATCATTCAAGTATATTTTGTTGTTCTTAAAAGCAGAATAGACATCACCTTTTCTTGATACTTTAACGGCAACAGCTAAATGCTCCTTCAAAACAGTTGCAATCGTTGATGATCTGTTGTTAAAGCTGCTTACACCATCCTTACCAGCAAACCATACCATGTCATCTTTAACATAAATGTCTTCAATTCTGTCGTTGGATGAAAAAGCCTCAACGCGCTCGAGTACAAGATCCACTTTAGAATGCTGAGTCTCCTGTGCGAACACAGAACAGCATAAAATCATCATTATTGGGATAGAAAATATCTTCATTGTCAATAGTAAAATGTTAAACCTATACGGTAGAATTGGCTTTCTAATTGTGTAAGAGATGAGTTTAATGCGAAATTAATTATTCATTAACAAAGATCAAATTCTTTAAAGACTGTTTTCAAAAAAGAAATTTCCTTTTTCGAGTGTCTTATGAAGTTCAGGTAAGGTATTAAATACCATGTCAGCTTCATTTAATTTGTCTTTATCCCCGATTCCAAAGCAGATGCAATTAATATTTTTTGCTGCTTGGATGCCTAATGGGCTATCTTCGATGATTATCACTTCGTCTGGATTAAACCCTAAAGCTGAAATCGTATTTGAGAAAATGGCAGGATCGGGCTTGGTTAACTGAATATCATTGGCATCCATAATTATGTCAAAGGACTCAGACATTCCAATATGATCCAAGATAATCCTTGCATTTTTACTTGCTGAAGCCACGGCACATTTAATATTCTTATGCGCAAGGTAATCTAATATTTCTTTGGCTCCTGGCAGCAAAAGCTCCAAAGACATTAACTGAATTTCTTTTTTATACTCTAAGTCCTTTTCCTGAATGTACTTGTTTTTCTCGCTTTCGCTGGCGATGATTTTTCCTGAGTTCAAGACTACGTTTAGAGACTTATCCCTACTTGCACCTCTTAGTTGGGAAGTAATTGACTCTTCAATCTCAAATCCAAGCCTACGAGCTATGATTTGCCATGTTTTAAAGTGCAATGGCATAGTATCTACAAGAACGCCATCAAAATCAAATATTATGGCTTTAATCATCTTCGGTTAGTGATATTCTATGATTATATTTCTCATAAATGTGGGAATGCAATTTTTCATAGATTTGATATTCATCTATAGCTGAAAGATGAAGCTGCACCTTGTGAAGATATTCTCTAGTTTTGATACCGATGTGATCGGAAATATAATTTGAAGTAATAATTATATATAGTTTTTGAACCTCCTTTTTTAAATCTCGAGCGATCAATAATTTATCATAGTATTTAAGCCATTCAATATCATTTCGATTAGCCAACTGTTCTATGAGAAGCTCATTCCTGCTTGATTTTGCGTAAAGCTCAATTTTTAGATGAAAAGGAAGGGATGAAATCCATTTTTTGATAAAATCATAATGAATATTAAGATAAGATTCAGGCAATGCATCCACAATCAATTTCAGGTCAATTAAATTCAGCTCTACTTTAATTAAATCGTTCAGTTGACTGCTAAGGTTTTCATAATCAGCTTTTTCAACATGTTTAAGAACATTTAATATCTCTCTGTTGTACTTGAACTCAACATCTTTGTTATTGATGTAGAAATCAACAAATTCAAATTTTCCTTCATAAATAAGAGACCTAACGGAGTTGAATATCTTGTCATGATTGAAATTATGTAATACCAGCTTGGCCAATTCAGGGAATGGATAACTCAACTGAATAACCGTCTTGATTAGAGGAGTTATCTCATCCTTTCCTTTAGCTTTGGCAAACAGCTCTTCAATGTAATTTGACTTTTCTTCTTTAATAAGGATGTTTCTAGAGTTAAGCAATTCCAGAATATTGCCGTCATTAGGTATAAAGTATGATTTGGCAGGTAGTTCTTTTAATTCACTTTCTATTTTTTGCCTGAATGCTGGTGCCAATTCTTCAATCAAAATTAGATCTAAGCCGACAAGAAATTGCCTTCTGCACAATTCAATAGAATTGTCCTTGATCAGATATCGATTCTGTAGATATGCAATTTTATCAAGCGATTCTTTGATCAAATAATAAGCTTCTTTGAAGTCATTAGTACTCAGCAAGTCGTTCATTTGTAGCACAAAATCTTTAAAAATGATAGAAATCATTTTCTTTTGACTAGGTCCAATTTTGTTATGAGCATTTTTCGGCTTGATAACCTCTTCCAATACACGTTTGTATTTTTTGCTTTCATCATGACTTGTTCTTATCCTTGAAATAAAATGTGACTTGAACGCCATTTCAAAGGTTCGGTCATGAGATGCATAGTGCAAAATGAAAGATTTAATACTATTTGCATCCAAATCGTCAATGATCTCTTTAAGCTGTAATCTTAGTTGTCTGTTGTTATTTTTCAAATTTCGAAATAATCACAAATAATTGAATGTAAACCATCAAAGATAGCTCCATTAATTTAGCAATGAAAGTATTAAGGATGAACTGTCAAATAATTACTAACTTGCTTTTATCACAGCTTTAAGATGAAAGAGTTAATTATAGTCCGACATGCCAAATCATCATGGGATCATGCGAATTTGAAGGATATTGATAGACCTTTGAATAAACGAGGACATAGGGATGCACCATATATGGCATCTTTTCTAAGAAATCAAGGTATCAAACCGTCTCATTTGATCAGTAGTCCAGCAGTAAGAGCCTTTCGTACTGCTGAATACTTTTACGAGGAATTTGCTTCTGAAGATTTACAAATCTGGAAGGAAACAGATTTATATTTTGGTACTGAGGAAGACTGGCTTGATATTATTCAAAATTTGGACCCACGTATTGAAATACCAGTATTTTTTAGTCACAATCCTACTTTAACTCACTTTGTTAATCGATTTACTAACAATTGGATTGATAATGTTCCAACTTGCGGTGTAGTACACTTGCAATCATCTTCAGAAAAATGGAGTGATCTATTTTTTGATAATACCATTATTCGTGATACATTTTTCCCTAAAGAAGTGAAAGGAAAATAATGAATAAACAATGCGCTACAATATTAATGCTATTGCTTTTCTTGACTGCCTGTAATAGTAGTTCGGAAAATAAAAGATATACATACTCAAAGGAAAAGTTGATTGCCGTAATCTCTGATATGTATATCGCCTCAGAGGCTCTAAAGAAAATAGACCCAGCATTAAAAGACAGTATGAATGAAATTTTTAAGGATCAAATTTCAAAAATTCATCAAGTAGATTTTAATCTAGTCGAGACTGACTTGGAGAGGTTGACAAATGACCCTGAGTATTATACTGTTTTGCACAAAAGTATAAGGGATACTCTAGTAGCTCAAGAAGCAACAATTAATGCTATGAAGTATGATTAGTTGATGTAAACTTAACAAAATCATAATATCGCAAATACTGATTTATGTTTCAGATAGTATTCTTTTTACTTCAAATAATTGAAATGGAATCAAAGGCAAGGATATTAATCATTGAAGACGAAGAAGATATAGTAGAATTTTTGGAGTATAATCTTCAAAAAGAAGGATTTGAATTGGAAAAAGCCTATAACGGAGAAGAGGGTTATATCAAAGCCAAGGCATTTAAACCAGATCTTATTTTGTTGGATATTATGATGCCTAAAATGGATGGTATAGAGTTGTGCGAAAAGTTGAGGCAAGAATCTGAATTTAAAAATACTATCATAGCTTTTTTAACAGCCCGATCAGAATCATTTACTCAGATTTCTGCTTTGGATGCCGGTGGAGATGATTTTATCAATAAGCCGATTAAACCTAATGTATTAAAAAGTAGAGTAAATGCTTTACTACGAAGACACCCTAAATTTAACCAGCAGAATTCTGCTAAGGTATTGACCTTTGGGGAATTAATCATAAACTTGGAATCTTTTACAATAGAGAAAGAAGGCAAAACGCTTTCTTTGGCTAAAAAAGAATTTGAATTGTTAGCCCTTTTGACTTCAAAGCCAGGCAAAGTTTTTAAAAGAGCAGAAATCCTACAAAAAGTTTGGGGGAATGATGTTATAGTCGGAGACCGTACCATTGATGTGCATGTAAGAAAACTACGAGAGAAAATTGGCAATGTTTTCATCCAGACCATAAAAGGTGTCGGTTATAAATTCAATGATTGACACTAATTGTTGATCAGGATTACTGTATTTTAGACCTTCATAATAATTGATTTGTTTAAAAATTTAACGATACGACAGGTCTCCATTATTATATCTTCAGTGATATGGCTTATTCATTTGCTGCTGTTGTTTATAATAGTATTTGGAGTTCAAAAAGTCAAACTAGGGTTTATACCATTGCTTGGATATGGAATTATTAGTTTCATACTAAGTTACCTTGTTATTCAAATTATTTTAGGAAAATTCATATTCAGAAGGATCAAACTGGTTTATAAGTTTATCAGTGCATCAAAGGATAGTTTGCAGGAGATAAGTGAACATGACAAGATGAATACAACTTTGGAAGATGTACAGAGCCAGGTTGAAAAATGGGCAGTTGAAAGAGAGCAAGAAATCTCTTCACTAAAGTCATTAGAGAATTATAGAAAAAAATTCGTTGGTGATATTTCTCATGAACTCAAGACGCCATTATTTAGTATACAAGGATACCTACATACCTTACTTGATGGAGGCATGTATGATGAAGAAATCAATCGAAAGTATTTGGAAAAGGCTGCCAATAATACCGAAAGACTACAACTAATTGTGGAAGATCTTGAAATGATAAACAAACTTGAATCTGAGTCAGAAGAACTACTGATTAAAAAGTTTGACCTAAAAGAACTTGTATTGGAGGTATTCAGCGATCTTGATATCTTGGCCAAAGAAAGGTCAATTACAATGTGTATCAAACCAGGTGCCGATAAGGCATTCACCGTGATAGCTGATCGCGAAAAGATAAGACAAGTGTTGATAAACCTGTTGTCTAATTCAATAAAATATAACAACGAGGGAGGGAAGACTAAAGTCAGCTTTTATGATATGGAAGAAGTGGTATTGACAGAAGTTTCTGATAATGGGATTGGCATAGAAGAAATTCATTTAAAACATGTCTTTGACAGGTTTTACCGTGCAGATAAAAGTAGAGCAAGAAACATAGGCGGCTCTGGGCTTGGGTTATCCATTGTTAAACATATCGTTGAAGCACACAAACAAAAAATTACAGTTAGGTCTACTCCCAGTTCAGGATCTACATTTGGATTTACTCTGAAGAAGTTTGCTTAAGGCTTCTTTTCTTCCATTGCCAGTTGCTTGGAACCGAAAGACGGATCATTAGGATAATCTATTTGGCTTAATTTGTCCACCAATGCATCCCGTTGCTGAAAGAAATCAGGCATTTGATCTTCAGGAAGTGGATCTTTTGGTGGAAAGTTTTCTTTCAAATGGTTGATTTGAATTCCATTTTTCCAAAATCGAAAACAAACATGAGGTCCGGTTGCTAATCCAGTTGAACCAACTTGACCAATAACTTGACCTTGTTTTACCTTAACTCCTTTTTTGATCCCTGGAGCGAATCGGTACATATGTAAATATTGTGTTTTGTAGACATTGTCATGTCTGATTTTCACATACTTTCCATTATTCTTGGTATACCCTGCGATTTCAATAAAACCGTCAGCAACTGCATATATTGGAGTACCTGTAGGTGCTGCATAATCAGTTCCAAGGTGAGGTATTCGCCTTTTCTTTATTGGATGAAACCTTCTAGGATTAAAAAGTGAAGAAATCCTTGAATGTTTTAATGGGGCTCTTAAAAAAGACCTTACAGTTGGCTGACCTTCCATGTCGTAAAATCCTGAATAATTGTCATTTTCAAAATATACAGCAATTTTCTCACCGTCACTATCCTTGTAAGAAGCGGCAAGAATTTCTCCATTATCAACAGCTACACCATCAATATATTTCCTTTCATAAAGCAATTTAAATTGATCCCCTTTTTGGGTGTGGTAAAAATCAACACCTGAAGCCAGAGCGTCTTCCATTTTGTCTATCAAGTCAAAGCCAATGCCTGAGTTTTTCATTGCCATCCATAAAGAAGATTCAATAACACCTGAGGTTTGTTCTTCACATATATCATATTTCTTTCTGACTACCTTAACATCAACTTTGTCTTTTAAATCATATTTGACGTAAGTCAGTTTATTAGGTTCATAAATAAGACATGTCGGAGAGCTGCAAGAATCTTCACGGATAAGGGTAAATGGTTTTTTGGCTCTGAATCTTCTGATGCTAAATACATCTTCGGAAACCTTGTCCAACTTTAATATAGAATCCCATTCTATGCCTTCGTAGATCAATAACTCACCAATGCTTTCATTAGGCTTTAAACTATAGGATTCAAACACATGTTCTTGTAAATCAAAACCAAAGAGTTTTTCAGGAATTGCTACGGAAGCGATTGTTTCTACTGGGATTTCTTCTTTATTGAATAACTTGTTGTATACAAATAAAGTAGTAACAACAAGCCAAAGAAAAATAATAAAGTTTACGGAAAAAGATTGCTTTTTTATCAATGTTAAGTCTTGGTTATATTTGTTTAAAGAATCAAAACTTCCCGAAAATAGCTTTTATTGTACTAAAATCGAAAGAAAATCTATTTTTTTACCTCAAATCAGCAAATTAATATATAATATAAAAATATAATGCATAGTTTGTTGTGAATCAACACTCAACTAATTGAATTAAGTGATAATGTTTATTTTTAACTTAACAGGTAAAACTTTTGTAGTTCCGTTACTCCATACAAAATTCAAATACTTATTCTTATATCGCCTGACTTTTGTGTTGGTCTGTTGTGATTGTTCTTGATTCAATGATTCAATATTAGATATTTAAATTTTAAACAGAGCTTAATATTAATTTTCTTTATAATTTCAAGAGGTAAATTAAACATTATGTTCTTCTTATAGTTTTTATTTTAGCCACAGTAATTAAACATGGCAAAGTCAACTTTCTAGATCTTTAATTTAACTAAGCATAATTTATTATTTTGCGGTTTTTATTGCTTTGGCAGAATATTTAGCCAGAATTACCAGTTGCAAAACGTAAAACATATTAAAATCTACATTATTTAATATTCAATTTATCTGAAATGGGAAATGAAAAAGATACAAGTAAAAATACTTATAACATGAACGGAGCAAGCAAGTGTCCTTTTACGGGAGGAGCCATAAAGAAAAGTGCTGGGAGAGGAACATCAAATAGAGAATGGTGGCCAAACCAATTGAACCTTAATATATTACGTCAGCATTCATCACTTTCAGATCCAATGGGAGGAAAGTTTAATTATGCTGAGGAGTTCAAAAGCCTAGACCTAAAAGCTCTTAAAAAAGACTTATATGACCTTATGACGGACTCCCAGGAATGGTGGCCTGCAGATTATGGTCATTATGGTCCATTTTTTATCCGTATGGCATGGCACAGTGCAGGAACCTACCGTATAGCTGATGGACGTGGAGGAGGAGGATCTGGAGCACAGCGATTTGCTCCGCTTAACAGTTGGCCTGATAATGCAAACCTAGACAAGGCAAGATTGCTATTATGGCCAATCAAGCAAAAGTACGGGAAGCAAATCTCTTGGGCAGATTTAATGATCTTAGCAGGTAATTGTGCTCTCGAATCAATGGGATTTGAAACTTATGGATTTGGAGGTGGTCGAGATGATGTCTGGGAACCTGAAGAAGATATTTATTGGGGAACAGAAGGGGAGTGGCTCGGAGATAAAAGATATACAGGTGATAGAGATTTAGAAAATCCTTTAGCTGCGGTTCAAATGGGTTTAATTTATGTAAATCCAGAAGGACCTAATGGGAATCCCGACCCCTTGGCTGCAGCGGTTGATATCAGAGAAACTTTTGGACGTATGGCAATGAACGATGAAGAAACAGTTGCATTGATTGCTGGTGGTCATACTTTTGGAAAAACGCATGGTGCAGCAGATCCTGATAAATATGTTAGCGCAGAACCTGCAGCTGCTGGTATTGAGGAACAAAGTCTAGGATGGAAAAACTCTTTTGGTAGTGGGAACGCTGAAAATACAATTACAAGTGGATTGGAGGGTGCATGGACAACAACACCAAACAAGTGGAGTAATGATTTTTTCGATCACCTTTTTAATTATGAATGGGAATTGACTAAGAGCCCTGCTGGAGCACATCAATGGACACCTAAGAATGGTGCAGGAAGTGGTACAGTACCAGATGCACATAAGCCCGAATTGAGTCACGCGCCAATAATGTTGACAACAGATCTTGCATTAAAAGAAGATCCTATTTATAGGCCAATCTCTAAAAAGTTTCATCAAAATCCAGATCAGTTAGCCGAAGCATTTGCAAAGGCTTGGTATAAGTTAACACACAGAGATATGGGGCCTATTTCAAGGTACCTTGGATCAGAAGTTCCAACTGAGTCTTTAATATGGCAAGATCCTATTCCTGCGGTTAATTATAACCAAATAGATAAAAAAGATATAGAAGTACTTAAAGCTAAGATTCTGGATTCAGGACTTTCTGTTTCTGAATTGGTAAGTACTGCTTGGGCATCTGCTTCAACATTTAGAGGATCGGACAAGAGAGGTGGAGCCAATGGTGCAAGAATAAGACTTGCTCCTCAAAACCAATGGGCCGTTAATAATCCAAGCCAATTGTCAAAAGTTGTTCAGACTTTAGAAGGTATTCAAAAAGCATTTAATGAATCGCAATCTGGAAATACGAAAGTATCTCTTGCAGATCTAATCGTATTAGGAGCTTGTACGGCTATTGAAAAGGCAGCCAGAAATGCTGGCAATAATGTTAATGTTCCTTTTACACCTGGAAGAGCTGATGCTACACAAGATCAAACAGATATAGCTTCTTTTGCTGCTCTTGAACCATCTGCTGATGGCTTTAGAAATTATATGAATTCACATCACTCAGTATCTGCTGAAGAAATGCTTTTAGATAGAGCACAACTTCTTACTTTGACGGCACCTGAGATGACCGTTTTATTGGGAGGCTTAAGAGTCTTGAATACTAATTTTGATAAATCAAAACACGGCGTGTTCACGCATCAAACAGAAACTCTTACAAACGATTACTTTGTAAACCTTCTTGACCTTGGTACAACGTGGAAAGCAAGTTCTGAGGCAAATGATGTATTTGAGGGTAGAGACCGTAAGACAGGAGAAATCAAGTGGACTGGCACAAGGGTAGATTTGATCTTTGGCTCAAATAGTGAATTAAGAGCCTTGGTTGAGGTATATGCTTGTGCAGATTCTAAGGATAAATTTATTCAAGACTTTATTTCGGTTTGGAACAAAGTTATGAATCTGGATAGATTTGATCTTGCTTAATAAGTTAGTAATTAATGTTCTTGTCTAAATTGATAAAACATTAACTTGTAATTAATAAAAAAGGATGATTCAATGTTGAGTCATCCTTTTTTATTGTTCAGGTTTTAAATATTAAAGATAAGTTGGACTCTTTTTTATGTTAATTGTATGCAATTAGCTTTCCCACTTATATTTTACACGTATTCCTACATCAATTCCTGTTTCATCAGCAAAATACCTTAGTCGATTCAAGTAGTCCCGATAAGAATTGTTTAAAATATTATTGGCAAACAAACCTAGTTCAAGGGTTCGCTTTGAAAGTTTAAAACTGGTTCCAGCTTTAAATCCGATTAAGAAGTAAGCATCAGGTGCTTCAATATAATCCTGACTTATGGATATTCTTGATTGTTTGAAACTATATTGGCCAGAAAAGTGGATATAGGAGTTGCTTAATTTCTTGCCATTGTTAAATGCGTATTGAATTTCGACCTGTGTATTATCAGAAGGTATGTTGACCAAATAGTTTTTTTGAATTTTATCCTGCGCTCTTATATATGCATATTTGCCAACAAGTTTCATATGCCTATTCATTTGTAATGAAAGCAAAAGGTCAGAACCCCAAATTCGAGCATTTGTTTGTTTGAATTTAAACAATGGGAATGCTCCTCGTATAGTCAATCGAAATTCATCTTCGGCTTGCAAGTAAATGTAGTTTCCGATTTCTTGATAGTAAGCCAAAAACTGTACAAATATTTTGTCTTTGAAATTCCAGTCAGAACTGCTTATTATTTTAAACGAACGTTCCTGCTTTAAGTCTCTATCTCCTTCTTCAATGCCACTAACACCTTGATGAAGACCAAAGCTGTATAATTCGTTGATTTCTGGTGATCGCATGGTATGCGCTATATTTAAGGCACTTTTGAAAGACTTTGAAATTCTTTTTATTAAGCCACCTGAAAGGGAATAGTTGATAAAATCGTTTGTTTTGGTTTCAATTGTAGGTGGAATACTGTTATTTATATTTTTTACGATAAAATGTTTATAATCAAGTCTAGTTCCTAATTCATACGACCATCCCTGTATTTGTATTTGAAAGATCACAAACATTGCTGGATTGAAGGATCTATAATTGGGAATTAAAGGAAGAATGCCAGTGCTGACATCATTTACATTGTCCATAAATTGAAATTGGAGACCTGTATTTATTGTCCATAAATTGTTTAAATCAGCAATAATTTTACTTTCAAGAAAATGAGAATATTGCTTTAGACTTAAGGAAGGCTTAGCGGACCGATTGTTTCTTCTAATATCAAACTCTCTTCTTAAGTTTAATTGACCTCCATATTTAAATTTAAAAACGGTATTATCATTGAGAAAATATTTGCTTTCAATCTTAACAAGATGATGATTTACCGTCTGCTTTGGAGGAGCAATGGAGTCAGAAAAATTGTCTTCAGTGAAAAATGGGATTTGTCTCTGAAAGGCTGATTCAAGATCCGTCAAGTTAGAAACCTGTGAGCCTCTAAGTATACCTAAGTTTGCATTAAAACTAGACAAAAGCAATTGATGGTGCCACAGATTACCCTTATTTCTTTCAAGTAGTATAAATGCATTCTGTTCTCTTCGTCCTGTGTTCTTTAAATAATAATCAGGACTTTTCTGATCTCCGGAGTGCTTTAAAGATCCTCCAATTCTCCATGAGGCAAGCTTTGATTTTTTCTCTACGGTACCACTTAATGTATTGCCTCTTCCGTTCTGATTGTAAATGTAATTTATTGTCCCTTGAATATTGGGGTCATTACTCACCGGATTTGATTCTACAAGAACAACACTTCCAAGATTATTACCCATATAGCTTAAGGCTGATGCTCCTTTTACGACGGAGATATGGTGTGCATTAGAGGCATCTATTTCAGGGGCGTGATCATTGCCCCATTGCTGCCCTGATTGGCTAATCCCATTATTCAGAATTGTAAGCCTATTTCCATATAAACCATGAACAATAGGTTTGGCGCTTGTCGTGCCATTCCTTAGCATGCTTACGCCTACAATTCTTGCACTTAATTCTGCCAAGCTTTTATAGGACTCTGATTCTATTTCTCTCTTTGAGATTGTCGAACTTGCATTTGTTCCACTTTCATCAGAGTGACCATGAACAACTACTTCATCCAATAATTCAAAGTGATGTTCTAGGAACAAATCAATTATCGTATCATTTTTCAGTTCGATAAATATGTGCTCTGGACTACAAGCTAAATGGCTTAAACTTAGGTGTAGGTCACCAGGGCACACATTATCTATTTTGAAAAAACCCAAAGAATCTGCAATGTAGGCATCGTTTGATCCTTCAGACATGATTAAGGCATATTCCAAAGGAGATTTAGTTGCTCTGTCTAAAACTCTTCCAGAAATTGAAATATCACATTGCCCATGAATGACTAGACATTGCAAGAGTAAAATGCAAGAAATAAAAAGCCTCATCTTTTAATCTTCAATTTCCAATACAAATTCAACTTGTATATCTGTTTCTCCGCCAGCATTTGTTATCTCACCTTGAGAAACACCTGAGGCAAATTTATCTAGTAAATGTTTCAATGTAATTTGCAAGCTTCCAATACCTGGATTATTTGTCGTAATCTTTGTATTAATGCCTATTGGATTTGTATTACTGTCTTGATCTAAATATTCGATTGTAAGATCTGTATTCATAGTAAAGTAAAAGAATTGATGATCTTCTGCCTCGGCTCTGACTTCATCAGTTATGTTTTCGGTTGTAGTACCCGATTCATTTAGTATTTCTATTTCAGCAAGATAGACCGTATTACTTTTGAGCTTTGAAATAGTTATAATAGGGGATATTCCACCATCCCCATCAAGATCAATGAAACTAAATACTTTTACTCCACTGTTGTCAGATGGGTTAAGAGTCAGAATTACTGTGGTGATTAATTCTTCTTGATTTTGAATTATTGGTTCTTGATCATTACAAGAAATTGTTAATATTGAGGTCAATATTATTATTGATAATGAATAAACTTTCATAGCTTTTCATATATTAATTTCAGCTAGTAGCTGAAGGTTTAAAAATATTAATTTAGGGAGATTGGATTAAAGACGATGAGGGGGAGCTCTTTCGGAATCGCTTCCTTTTAGAATTTTTTTATAAAAAGAATGATGATCATGAAATGCATTAATGAATATTGAATAATATACTCGATTAAGTAATTCAGTTTTTTCAGGTAGATTACTCCTTAACTTAAAATTGAAAATCAAGCAGTCAGAATGTGTTTTGTCTGTATTGTGTAAGTGCTTTTCTCCATTTTCGGCAAGGCAATCAGTAGATCCGTGATATTCTAATAAATAATGTATTGACTGCCCTATATAGACATTAAAAATGATCATCGCTATACTAAAAGCAATTATCTTTAGAGATATGTTTTTGATGGCGTTTATTGGATATAGCTTTTACGGATGAATCAAAAATACTTTATTATTCTCATACTTGCTGCTTTAATAAACGTTATTTGTGCGTTATAGTTTTCTTCATTTATTAAATGATTAGAATGGACTCCTTAGTATTAGGTGGTAGATTAATCTCATTACACGAGCCTTTAATAATGGGTGTTATCAATATTACACCAGATTCATTTTACAAGAATTCACGTTTTTCTGATTTAGGAAGGATAGTTGAACGCGTTGGTGAAATGATTATTGAGGGTGCTGATATTATAGATTTTGGTGCTTTTTCATCCCGCCCAGGCGCAGATATGATTTCTGTTGAGGAAGAACTAGACAGGTTAGGACCTTCTATGGAGGAGGTGTTTAAAGTTTATCCAGACATAAATATAAGTTTGGATACTTACCGTTCAGAGGTTTTGAATCCATTGTTTTCATTAGGATCATTTATTATAAATGATATTACAGCATTTTCATTAGACGCCAAGGTTCTTGATTTTGCGGTTCAACATAATTTACCTTATGTATTAATGCATATGAAGGGATTACCCATAAATATGCAAGACGATCCTTCATACACGGATGTATGCTTGGAAGTGATCAATTTTATGGCGTTAAAATTGCATCAGATTAAATCACGCGATCATCATCAAGTAATTATTGATCCAGGGTTTGGATTTGGAAAGAGCATAGCTCATAATTACCAGTTATTAGGAGGTTTAAATGCATTTAAAATTTTTGATTTGCCGTTAATGGTTGGAATTAGTCGGAAGTCTATGATATGTAAGACTTTAGAGATAAGTCCTGAACAAGCACTTAATGGTACGACGGCTTTGCATATGATAGCATTACAAAATGGAGCTAAAATATTAAGAGTTCATGACGTGAAAGAGGCTCGTGAATGCGTTTCATTATGGAATTTATTGCAAGCAGCTGTTAAATAATAATTAAACTTGTAGTTCAATATTATAAATTGACATTTATCTAGTTATATATTTTGGAAAGCGAATAAAATAATTTGGAAGAAAAGCGTGAAAGTGTAGTATTAAAAAGAAAGCTTAATCCAACTGTAAAAGGTTTGATTAGGCTAGCTATATTTCTGTTATTATTTGTCCTAAGTCTACCGCTATTAATTCACATTGGACCTTTACAAAAGCTTATACTAAATCAATTTAGTAAATCACTTTCTTCAAAAACAGAAAGTAAAATCAAAATTGGGAAAATTGATTTTTCGATTTTCAAAGGATTGATTTTAAAAGAATTATATGTTTCTAATGCCAATAGTCCCCTAGATACTCTCGTCTATATCGGAGAATTCTCAACTTCATTGGAAGAGAATATTTTAAGTTTATGGAACAACAAAGTATATATCAACGATCTAAACCTTTTTGAGGCTAAAGTCAATATTGTTAAGAATAAAGGCGATGAAGAAAGTAATCTGGAATACTTTATTTCTCAGTTGTCAAACAAAAAAGAGAGCCCGAACCAAAAGCCAACTGTACCTATTGAACTGAACCTTAAGAACATTAACTTAAGAAACCTTAGGTTAAGTATTGACGACTATTCTAAAAGATCTACTTTTTTGGCAACATTAAAAGAAGGTCATATTGGAGTGGATCATTTTAATTTTGAAAGAGACAGTTTTGTTTTTAGAAGCATTTCTTTGCTTCGTCCAGAATGTACAATGATAGAGGTTAACCAGAGTCATCTCTTCAAACAAAACAGGGAAGATATAGTGCAAGACAGCATTTCTAAAAAACCAAATTCAGATTTTTTCTTAAATATTGCCATACTTGAAGTTAATGAAGGTGCTTTTCAAAGGATAAAAAGTGATTCTCTTGTCAACAAAGAATTAAAAAACACACTAGATGTTGATGATCTTGACATTGTAGATTTGGACCTCTTTAGTACAGACCTTGTTATGACTAGTGCATGCAATATTGAAGCCAGTATAAAAAGCTTGGCCTTAAAAGAGCACAATGGTTTAGTGCTAGAAAATGCTAAAGTAGATAGCTTTAGGATTCTTCCAAATGAAATATTGCTAGGAAGCTTTGAACTGGATACTGAGCACAGTCAAATTAAAGATTTCCTTTCTTTTAAGTTTGACAGTTTCAATGATTTTAAGTCGTTCGCAAAGAAGATACACATTGAAAGTGATATGTCAGGGTCTGAAATTGCTCTTTCGGATTTAAGTTATTTTTTGCCAGGTATTGTGGACAGTAAATTTATCAAAAGAAATAAAGATCGTAAAGTAAGTATTACCGGCTCCTTTAATGGTACTGTTGATCACTTGGAGGCTGATAACCTGTTTATGACAGTTGATAACCTTATTGAATTTACTGGCTCTTTTACAAGTTCTAATCTGACTAATCCACAAACTGCACTCGTAAGTATATATGTTAATGAGTTAAAAACATCTTTGAACAATATAAGAAGAATAGTTCCAGAATTTAACTTGCCAGATCAATTTTACAAACTGGATCCTGTAAGTTTTACTGGTGACATAGAAGGATTTTTTAAGGACTTTGTAATTTATGGCAATCTCAAAAGTAGGCTTGGGAATGTAGAATTGGACACAAGGTTAAATACCAAGGCAGGTGTGAATAATGCAGAATATAGCGGAGAGTTAGCATTGAATAATTTTAATGTTAAAGAGTGGACAGGAAATGAAGATTTTGGTTTTGCTACGCTTAGCGCAAAAATTGAGAATGGTAGGGGATTAACCTTGGAAAATGTCAAAACAGATTTGGTGGCTAGACTAGAAAAGTTTGAGTTTAGAGATTATGCTTATTCGAATATTAGTCTTGAGGGCGTTTTAGAGAAAAACCTTTTTGATGGTAAATTTTCCGCTAAAGGACCTAATGTGGATATGGATTTCGAAGGACAGCTGATTATTAAGGATAATTATTTTAAATCTGATTTCTTGGCAGTGATTAATAAAATTAACCCCAAGGCTATAAATCTTTCAGATGACTATTCCTTGGTAACTGGTGATTTTAATATAAGCATAGAAGGTAAAACTTTAAATGAATTTTCTGGTTCTGCTGAATTAAATAACTTGGCAGTCGTATTTAAGAATAAGACTTTTGATTTTAATGAAGTTTATTTTTCTTCAGCTCCATTGTCTAATGAGAGACGTAACCTATTATTGACATCTGATATCATTAACGCTTCAGTTGATGGTAAATTTGACTTTGGTCAATTGGGTGCTTCCTTTACTAATTATATCGTGGAACATCATCCTAACTGGGCTAAAAAATTTAAAATTAACACGCAAGATAAAAGGACCAATAAGATTCAGGATTTTGTTTATAAAATTGAAGTTTTTGATACTAAAGATTATTTAGAATTATTAAAAGCTAACGAGTTAAGGTTTAGGGGAGTAACATTTGAAGGGGCGATAAATCTTCCTGATAATACTTTTTCAAGTAATATTTCAATTGATTCTTCATTTTATAAGGACTATGAATTCAGTGCTTTTGGATTATCATTAACGAATAGCAAGAAGATATCAAAGTTGATTTTGGATCTTGACAAGATAGCAACCCAAGGGAAGTATTATGAGCCATTAAACATCAGAAGTGAAGTTAATGGAGATGATGTCAAACTGGAAATAAAAACAAAAAACGTACTAGACTCAATTGGTTATGTTGATTTGACCTTGAATATCAAACCTATAGACGATATGATACAAATAAATGTAGGCAATAAGAACCTGCAAATGTTTAGCGCCGATTGGGAAATTGATGCAAGTAATGAGATTATTTACGGAACAGATTATTTAAGTATTAAAGACTTTGTTTTATCAGACGGTTATAGATCATTGTTTATACAGGATTATAAAAAATCTGGAATGGAGTTTACTCTTGAGAATTTTGATTTCCTTTTAGTTAATGGTTTGATTAATTACGATAAAATCGACTTTGCCGGTGAGAGCAAAATATATGCACGTGTTGCTAATGTATTCACTAAGCCGAAGATAGTTGCTGATATTAGAATTCCAGAGTTTACACTCAATGACGTAGATTATGGTTCATTATCCGTGAGATTGGACGATGATGGAGACATGGCATATGCAAGCCTAAACTTGAATAGGGTTGAAGATGATCTACGCGTATTGGTGAATGCAGAATACAATAAGCTTACCAAAGGAGTATCAGGTAGTGTCGAAATGCGGAATATGGTGATGAAGATATTTGAATTTATCATTGATGATGGAATTTCAAAGACAGATGGTATTGCAAATCTTGATGTTGAAGTTTCAGGTACTATAGATGATATTAAGCTTAATGGAACAGCTAATGTTATAGGTGGTCAAACCCGTATAGATTATATAGGTTCATTGATTGACTTAGGAACCGAAACTTTTCCGGTTACAGATAACTTTATAGATTTGACTGGCGTTAGTCTCTTTGATAAATTTGGTAATCAAGCTACAATGACTGGTGGCTTACATCATGACCTATTTACCGATTTTAGGACTGATCTTAATATGCAGGCGAATAGATTTCTGGCTCTTGATACAGATAAAACCGATAATCCAATGTATTACGGAATTGGGATAGGTCCGATTTCTATAGATTTTGCTGGCCCATTTTCAAGTACTGATATATCAATATCTGCAACAACAGGGTCTGGAACTGTATTAAATATACCAATTGAGGATAGTTATTACAATATTGATCAAAGCTTCATAAAATTTGTTCCTAGAGAAGATGTTTTAAACCCTAAAGAAGATGATGAAAGCCAAGCCATGGTCAAACTGGAGGGGGTAGATGTCGACATGAACCTGAGCATCACTAACGATGCTCAAGTAAACATAATCTTTGATGAAAGGCTAAACGATGTCATTAAGGGTGTTGGGAATGGAGACCTTCGAATTACTATTGCTAGAGATGGAAAGTTTAATATTTATGGAGAGTATGAAGTAGATCGTGGAGACTACTTATTTACCGCATGGGGTATAGTGGCTAAGCCATTTAAGGTACGTAGGGGAGGATTGATTACGTGGACAGGTGATCCCATAAATGCCAATCTAAACATTGAAGCCGATTATGATGATCTCAGAGCCCCCGTGAATATTTTGTTGGCAGAATACCTTGTTACCAATAATGTTAGCTTGGAACAAGAGGCAAAAAAACGTACAAGAATTGATCTAACCCTTAAAGTAGGAGGAACACTTTATAATCCAATCGTAAATTTTGACATTGCCTTTCCTGAATTGCAAGGAGAGTTAAGAACCTATGCGGACAGCAAGATGATAACTTTACGTGAAAATGAAGCAGATTTAAATGAGCAGGTAGCTGGGCTGATTATGTTCAGAAGTTTTCTTCCAAGCAGTACATTAGGAAATGTATTTACTACGTCAAACAGTTTTGTAGAGACAACATATAATACCTTAAGTGAGTTTGTTTCAAACCAATTGTCCTATCTCTTATCTGGATTTTTACAAGAGGCACTGACGGATAATGGATTTATATCAGGAATTGATTTTGAAATTGGTTTTAGTAAAAATGCAAACCTTCTTGAAGGGGCACCTCAATCGGATAATTATCTTCCTGATGAAATTGAAGTACATTTCAAGCCAAGATTTCAAAACGATAAATGGGGTTTTGACTATGGAACAAGTTTTGTTAACTCCAATGGAAGAGCCGCAAATCCTATTGCAAATTATATCATTCATGATTTTGTTTTGGAGTACTACCTTACTGCCGATAGACGTCTGAAACTTAGAGCATATGGGAAATGGGATAAAGATGAAGTTGTCTTTCAGAATGAGCAGAAATATGGTCTTGGAATAAATTATAGAAAGGAGTTTGGTTCGATTACCAATTTCAAAAAATCATTGAAAGCGGATATGGCTAAGCTTAAACCTGATGAAAAGATAAATGAATAGTCTCTTATTTGTAGATTTTGTTTCTTAGTAAATGATCTACTATGACAATGGAAGCCATCGCCTCTACAATAGGCACTGCTCGTGGTACCACACATGGATCATGTCTTCCTTTTCCCGAGACTACAGAAGCTTTACCACTACGGTCAACTGATTTTTGATCTTTCATAATTGTCGCAACCGGTTTGAATGCTGTTCTGAAATAAATCGGCATACCATTACTAATCCCTCCTTGAATCCCTCCAGAGTAATTTGTTTTTGTTTTCAAGCCGTCACCATCCTTGATCCACAAGTCATTGTGTTCCGAACCTTTCATTGTAATCGCACTAAATCCACTTCCATATTCAAAAGCCTTTACAGCATTAATACTTAATATGGCTTTACCTAAATCGGCATGTAATTTATCAAAGACAGGTTCGCCTAATCCAGAAGGGCAATTGTTGATTCTGCATGAAATTACACCACCAATAGTATCTCCCTGTTGCTTTATGTCAAGAATATATTCTTCCATTTTAACTGCAGTAGCTTCATCGGGACATCTTACTGTATTGGATTCTGTCTTGCTAAAATCTAATTGCTCTATATCTGTTTTCAGTATGATTGGCCCTACCTGAGTGACAGCTGCATTAACAGAAATTCCGTATTGCTTAAGAATACATTTTGCAACAGCTCCAGCAGCAACTCTAGCGGCGGTTTCTCTAGCTGAAGATCTGCCACCTCCTCTAAAATCACGAATGCCATATTTGAATTGATAAGTCATGTCAGCATGTGATGGTCTTAATTTATTTTCTAGGTGATCGTAATCTTTTGACTTTTGATCTTTGTTTGGAATTAAGATCATTATAGGTGTACCAGTGGATTTGCCTTCAAATACGCCTGATAATATGCTGCAGTTATCTTCTTCCTTTCTTTGGGTTGTAATATTTGATTGTCCTGGTTTTCTTCGGCTCAATTCATTTTGTACGAAATCAAGTTCAATTTCTACCGATGGAGGGCAGCCATCAATAATTACACCTATTGCTGGTCCGTGAGATTCGCCAAATGTTGTTACTCTAAAGCATTGTCCAATACTGTTGCCTGCCATGTTATCTCTCTTAATCTAGAACAAGATAAGTCAAATATTCATATTATCATTTTGCGCAAAGCAAAGATGCATTACCAGAATAAAGTGACATCTCCATAGTCCCTGACCAATCTACAATCCAATTCGTAAACAAAGAGGTAAATATAAACACCCTGTTCAGCCTTTTGCTCATTAAAGCTTCCATTCCATCCCAAATCAGGATCATTTGGGAGAAAGTTTTCATTTGTGAATATCAATTCACCCCATCTGTCATAGATATACATATTTTGAATTAATGTTACCTCCTCTGAAGCAAAGATGGTGAAGTCTTGCCCATTCCTTGGTGTAAAGACATTTTGTATATAAATCGATGGTATTTTTATTATTTTAACCTTGATACGTGTACTGATTTCCAATGTGTAACCGGAAATGCTTTCTATAATAAGGGTGATAATATCTCCATTTTCAAAATTGGAAACAAAAGGTTGAAGACAGTCATAACAACTTAAGTCCGCATCACTTATCCAGGTAATTGATTTTAATTGTGATGCCGTTATATTTAAAGTAGGGATCAGTTGGTAATTTTCGTCTATTAATAGCTCGTTTTCTGAAGGTAAACTCCCAATTGGAATTATCGGTTCATCAACAGAAAAGGATAAATTGTTTGAACAAGCATTTTCATTATCAATAATTTCAATTGTATACATGCCAGGTGTATTTGTACAATAAGTTGTTGTATTTTCAGATACAACATTTTGGTTTTGGTCTGTCCATATTATTGTTGTTTCCTGACCGAATGTCAAAGTATTTATTACTATACATGTTTCTTCAAAATTACAATTAATAGCCTCGAAATCCATAATTTCGATTAATGGGTATTGTGTATAATCATCAAATTCAAGAATTGTTTGTTTCGAGCAAAATGAAACTGTATCTAATGCGATTAACGTTACATCGCTGGAATTACTGACTTCTATTTCTATATCATTACTTATTTCTTCGTTGTTAATAACCCAACTGTATAAAGTGTTCGCTTCGGGTATAGTGGTTAATTCTATGGTTTCAATAATACAATCGAAAATGTTACCTGGATTAGCAAGGATCTCTACCGTTGGATTGTTTAAATATTCAATAACCTGAACTTCAACTTCATCAGAGGAACACATGCTTTCAGTGTCAGTAAGTAGAAGATAATAAAAGCCAGGTACGGAAACTTCAGTGACCAAAATTGTCGAAATAATATTCCCATTTTCATCTGTCCATTGTATTGTTGTGTTATTGGTTAATGTACTTAAAGCTCCATTTAACTCGACAGATTCATTTTCGCAATTTAATATTTCTGTGGTAAAAGCTTTAGCGGTAGGGGCCAAATAGCTAGATGACACTAATACTTCATCCGTAGATGTACATTTGGATAGGTTGTCTGTGACAATTAAAATATAAGATCCTTCTGTAAATACTTCAATCATTATTTCGGTAGAGATTACATTATTATCAGTATCGAACCACTGGAATATTGCATTACTCGATGCTGTTGTCATGCTTCCATCAAGGATAACGGATTGCACTTCACAATTAAGTTCACCATCAAAATCAATTTCTGCAATTGGCTGATCGAAATAGCTTTCGATAGTTATGCTTTGAGATAAACTGCAGCCATCCGAAAATTCAATCAATACTGTATATTCTCCACCATCCAAAACTTGAATTTCAGCAGGATTTGAGCTAAAGCTATTAGGACCGACCCATGAATATGTGATTCCTGGTTCACTTGAAGTAGCTTCAATTGTTGCAGTCTCAAATTCACAATCGATAATCATCCTATCGGTAAGCAGATTCATTGTTTGTATAAAATAATGGATCAGCAGCTGGTATCGGATCTTCACAATTTAAAACCAAATCTGCTGGTGGATTAACAAAGACAGCCTCATCTGCTGGAAGTACTTCAATAGTTTGTATATGATTAATATTGTTTCCACAAAAGTCGGTGAAATCCCATTCATACATTATTGTAGTACCACACAGATCAAACATTCCATCGATTGAAGGACAGACAAGGCCATCTATCAGACATGCGCCCATGCCCATGTTAGTATAGGGTAAATCAATGACAGTTGGAATCATAATTGCACAATCGATTTACACATCAGCAGGTGGGCCAGTATATTCAGGTTCAGGAATGGCTTCTACGTTTATAGTTTGAGAATGTAACACTTGATTGCCACAATCATCTGTAAATGCCCATTCTCGGAAAATTAATCCTCCATCACACATGTTGGAATTGTCAATTTCCATACCTGCAACAACGGCATCTGGCGTACAGTTATCTGTAACATCCAAGTCTAGCATTGGTGGAACTTCATCAAAACACATAAGAATTATATCTGTGGGTGGGTTATCAAATTCAGGGTCTACATCATCTTCAAAATCAATTGTTATGGATGTCTCATCACAACAATTGGCTTCGCAATCACTTGCTGAATAAGATTCTCCAATTGCTGGAATGTCTAGCATTTAGGAAGAATAGTTTTTGTTTCAAGGGTGTTGTATTAAGGTTAATTGCATTAAAAAGCTTGGGGAAAATAGTGAATTGCTGTGAGTTATTGATTTGGAAAACGATATTTGTCGCAATAATTTACATATAAAACACTCATTTGGTCAAAGAAAAGGATCATCTAAACTATTTTTATCCAATTCTATTATTATTGGACGACCAATGATCAAGAAATATACATAAATGCTTTGTTATCCTGAAGATATATATGAAAAATTAGAGTTTGATAAAATCCTAAACAGGCTTTCATCATATTGCTTCGGAGCACCTGCGAAAAAGCTGATTCTTGGTATGAAAGCCTATGCCAGTAAAGTCAAAATTGAGCGTATGCTGGATGAAGTTCAAGAGTTTCAAAAATCGATGGATCTTGGGTATTCCTTTCCAATTTCACATTATGAATCCATAGCCCAAGAAATTGCATTATTAGCGAAGGTAGATTATGTTTTAGAATTGGAACAGTACCTAAATATTTACGTTCATATACAAACCATCTCCGAGATAAAGAACTTCTTTGCTTCCAAGAGTAAAGATGAAGAACTTCCATTGTTATTTACAATCTCTGAACAGATTGACATAGATCCGAAACTTGTTAAAGCTTTTGAAAGAATATTTTCTGAGGATGGAAAAATGAAACACACTGCTTCGAGTGAGTTAAGTAGGATATTTAAATATATTAATTCTAAGGAACGTGAATTAAGTAAAGTTTTTGTGCAAGCCATTGAACGATATAAGACATTAGGATATCTGACAGATAACTATGAGAGCGTTAAAAACAGTAGACGAGTACTAAGTGTAAATGCTGAAAACAAACGCAGGATTAAAGGCATAATTCATGACGAATCTGCCACAGGGAAAACTGTGTTTATAGAGCCTGAGGAAATATTGGAAATAAACAACGACCTCTTTGATCTTGAAACCCAAAAAAGACAAGAAATTTATAAAATCTTAAAAGCACTAAGTGCTGAGTTAAGGCCTTATCTATCTGAATTTGATTTGTGGCAAAAAATTATAGTTAGGTACGATATTATTAGATCAAAGGCCCTTTTTGCGTTAAGCTATAACGGTAAACGACCAAATATATCAGATGGCGAATTAATCCAATTGAAGCAAGCCTATCATCCATTATTATATCTGATCCACCAATCCAGTAATAAAGCTATTGTCCCTTTTGATTTGAGTTTGGACAGGAATAATAGAATGCTTGTAATCAGTGGTCCGAATGCTGGTGGTAAATCCGTTACACTCAAAGCGGTAGGTCTTAACCAGTTAATGCTGCAGTCAGGTCTTTTAGTTCCTGTAGGTGATGATTCAAGTTTTGTGATTTTTCAAAATATCATGATTGACATTGGTGATCAACAATCTCTTGAAGGAGACTTGAGTACATATAGTTCAAGGCTAATCCACATGAATAAATTTGTTGAGATTTCAAATAAAAAGTCTATTGTTTTAATTGATGAGTTTGGAAGTGGTTCAGATCCCAAAATGGGAGGGGCTATTGCAGAGGCTGTATTGCATAAATTGGTAAACATGAAATGCTATGGTCTTATTACCACTCATTATTCAAATATTAAAAACTATGCTTTTCGATCAGAGCATATCTTGAACGGAGCAATGTTATTTGATAGAGAGGCCCTAAAACCAAGCTATCAATTGAAAGTAGGACAACCAGGGTCATCATTTGCCTTTGAATTGGCGAAGCAAATTGGAATGGATAAGGAAGTTTTAGATTTTGCTAGAAAAAGGGCTGGAAAGGACAGTGAAACGGTTGATAAACTCTTGATTGACCTTCAATCTGAAAAGAAAGTATTGGATGATCAACTATTTAAAACATTGGATGAACAAAGGCGATTGAAGCAATTGATTTCGAGTTATGAACGGATGAAAGATGAACTTGATATTCGGCGCAAAAAGTTAAAAAAAGAAGCTAAGGAAAAATCATATTTTGAAATTTCAAATGCAGAAAAGGAAATTCAAAAATGGATTAAAGAAGCTAAAAAGGATAAAAAGGAATTGGATCTCAAAAATCTTGTTAATAAAGTTAAAGAGGAGAAGGAAAAAGCTCGATCTGAAATTAAGGAACTTTCCAATACTATTTTTAATGAAGAATTACAAAAAGTAAAAGACATTGAAGTTGGTCAATTCGTCAAATTAAAGTCTGGTGGACAGGCTGCTAAGGTTATAGATTTTGATGAGAAAAAGGTGAAACTGGAAATGGGTATATTGAACATAGAGGTTCCTAGGTCGGAAGTGTTTATGGTAAATGAACCAATCGTAACAAAACATAGATCTATTAATACAAATACAATTAGTAATCCATATAGCCTTGAACATGAGTTGGATATCAGAGGCTACTCAAAATCTGAAGCAATGGCTTCCGTTCAGGAATTCCTAGATAATGCACTGATGGGCTCTGCAAGCCGATTAAAAATCATGCATGGGAAGGGCTCTGGTGTGCTTAAAAAAGTTGTTTGGGGAAAAGCCAAAGAGTACAAGGACATTTCAAAAATTTGGCATCCTGAAGAGGAGTTTGGTGGCACCGGAGTAAGCTTTATTTCATTTTGACATAAAAAAAACCACACTTAAAGTTTTTAAGAATGGTTTATTTTGGTTTATGATTTATCCAAATGATTAAACAAACATTTCCGTATTAGAGAAATGGAAATGGGCTTCGATTTGTGCATTTTCATCGGAGTCAGATCCATGTACTGCATTTTTACCTATGCTAGTTGCATATAATGCTCTTATTGTACCGGTTTCTGCTTCAGATGGATTGGTTGCACCTATTAATTTTCTAAAGTCATCAACAGCATTATCCTTTTGAAGAACAGCAGCAACGATTGGTCCCGAAGACATAAATTCAACCAATTCTCCATAAAAAGGTCTTTCTTTATGTACTGCATAAAATTCTCCAGCTTTTTCAGCGCTTAATTTACTGTATTTCATTGCAATGATCTTAAAACCACCATCATTGATATGCTTTAAGATGGCACCAATATGGCCATTTTTTACAGCATCTGGTTTAATCATTGTGAAAGTTATATTTCCTGACATTTTTAGTGTTTTTTTATTCAAAGCGCAAATGTATAAAAAGGAAAGACATAAAGCTTCAATTAGCTGGCAATAATGTTTGATCTTTTGTTAAAAATGATGACTTTTGCCCAACGTGAGTTTAAGTCAACAAGAAATAGAACAGATAAAGCAATTATTGGCCGTTCCAAAGGCAATTTGCATTTTGACACATAGGAATCCAGATGGTGATGCTCTTGGGTCAAGCCTTGCATTGAAATATTTCTTAGAAAAATTTAACCATACAGTAAAAGTGATACTGCCTTCTGAATATCCATTAAATTTTCAGTTCATGAAGGATATAGACGATTGTATGGTTTTCGACTTAAAGCATGATGAATGTCGGAATGTTATTAAGAAGTCTGATGTGATATTTTGCCTTGATTTTAATTCTTTGGATAGAATAGACAAA
Organism: Saprospiraceae bacterium; assembly: GCA_029262995.1. Lineage (GTDB taxonomy): Bacteria > Bacteroidota > Bacteroidia > Chitinophagales > Saprospiraceae > RFSX01. The sequence goes on from JAJCYH010000011.1 coordinate 69,884, forward strand.
TTGGGACTTTCAGTTCAAGAGTCCAAAGCAAAGAAGATATTAATCGATCATCATTTGGATCCAGAACCATTTGCTGATTTTATTTTTTCTGACACTCAGGCTAGTTCTACTTGTGAATTGATTCATCGTTTTTTTTACTTGCTGGGAGAGGAGTCTAAAATCGACCTAGCTACTGGAGATGCAATATTCACAGGATTGATTACTGATACGGGATCGTTTAAATACAATACCAACCCATATACTTACAAGGCCGCTGCTGACTTAAAGGAAAGAGGCATTGACGATTATGATTTACAAGATAGAATATTCAATAGCCTAAATGAAAAGCAATTAAGATTATTGGGGCATTCACTTGCTAACCGTATGGAAATAATTCATGAGTATAAAACAGGGATAATTGCTTTGACAAAACAAGATTATTTTGATTATGAAATCCAGCGAGGTGATACTGAAGGAATAGTTAATTTTCTTCTTATGTTAAAAGGTATTAAACTTGCAGCATTCATAAGAGAGCAACCAACTATTGTTAAACTATCTCTTCGTTCAAAAGGTGATATTTCTGTTCAAGAAATAGCAAGGACTCACTTTAATGGTGGTGGACATAAAAATGCCTCTGGTGGAGCAGCATACGCCAAACTTGAAGATGTTATCAAAAGGTTCAAAAAAGTATTACCTAATTACGTTGATCCAGTAAAATAGATTTTATGAAATTTCTATGTTTCCTTCTTCTGTTTTTTATTTGCTCTTGCAAAAATGACAAAGCTTCGAATGAGCTTATATTACGTAACGGATATAATTATGAAATAATTAAAGATATAGATGGTGATCAGCCAAAGGTAGGTCAAGTAGTAAGTATTGATTTCGATATTATTGATGATTTTGGAAATGTGTTATCTGACTCTCGCAAAGCAAATGTAAAACCTACCGTTCAGATTCCTGAGCAAATGAATTTTAAGATGAAGAGGAATCCTTTATTATCTTTAATTGAGGTTTTATCACCAGGAGATAGTGCAATTGTTACCGTACCGGTCGACTCCTTAAATTCTCCTCCATCTGAGTTTTTGCAAAGTGAAAAAGTAAGATATGTTGTGGTAGTTCATGCCATTGAATCTCAAGATGATTATATGGCTCGAATTGGAGGAGAGCTTCAGCAAATCCAGACAGAAAGCTACGAAGAGGCTAAGCAAGCTTTTGATTTATATCAAGAAGGGAAATTTAATAATCAGATTATTGAAAAGAATGGAGGAGTAAAGCTCGTTATTCTTGAAGAAAAGAATGGTATCAAGGCGGAATTTAATGAGTTGTCAATGGTTCATTATTATGGATTTTTTAAGAATGGAAAGAGCTTTGACAATTCGTATAAACTGAACAAGCCATATGGAATGCGTATAGGTAAAGGTGGAGTGATAAGAGGATGGGAAATAGCTATTCCGGAAATTTCAGAAGGATCTTCTGCTATTATTGAAGTTCCATATCAAATGGCATATGGTATTGAAGGTAAAGGAAGCTCAATTCCACCACGCTCTGATCTTATCTTTTGGGTGAAAATTGATAAAATAGAAAAATCAAAAAAAATAGATAACCAATAAACCAAGGACAAAATGACTGTTGATCAACATAAAGAACTGTTGGGTCGTTTGGCGTCGTTAAGGAGCTATCTTTGACGTAGATAAACGTCTAAATGAAATAGAAGACAAGGAACAAAGAACAGCAGATCCTAAGTTTTGGGATGATCCTGCCCAAGCACAATCCATAATGAAAATAATTCGGGTTCACAAGAATTGGATTTCTAAATTCAATGAAGTAAAAGCTTTTGTGGAAGAACTTGATGTATTGATGGAATTTCAAAACGAAGGCGAAGTAAGTGAAGAAGAAGTGGAGGAACAATACCAGAAGGCTCTTGCTCGCATCGAAGATGTAGAATTTAGATCTACGCTTGACCAAGAAGAAGATGAGCTGTCATGTCTATTGGAAATTAATGCAGGCGCAGGAGGAACGGAAGCTTGTGATTGGGCAGAGATGCTTTATCGAATGTACGTAATGTACGGCGAAAAATCTGGATATAAAGTCAAAGAATTAAATCGTGTAGATGGTGATGTTGCTGGCGTAAAGTCAGTAGAGCTGGAAATTGCTGGAGATTATGCTTATGGTTGGCTTAAGTCAGAAAATGGTGTGCATAGATTGGTACGTGTAAGTCCATACAATTCGCAAGGCAAACGCATGACTTCCTTTGCTTCAGTATTTGTACATCCTGTTATTGACGACAGCATAGAAATTGAAGTTAATGCTTCCGATTTGGATTGGGACACTTTTAGAGCAAGTGGTGCTGGTGGACAGCATGTCAATAAAACGGAATCCGCAGTTCGCGTGAGGCATTTACCCTCTGGGATTGTCGTTGAATGCCAAGCAGAAAGATCTCAGCATATGAACAGAGAGAAAGCCATCGATATGCTAAAGTCACGTTTGTATGAAAAAGCACTTGAAGAAAAGAGAGCTGCTAAAAATGATGCCGAGTCGCAAAAGATGAAAAACGAGTGGGGCAGTCAGATCAGGTCATATGTGTTAGATGACAGACGAGTTAAGGATCATAGAACCCAATATGAAAACCGAAATACAGATGCAGTTTTGGATGGTGATTTAGATGGTTTTTTGAAAGCTTTTCTCATGTGGGATGGCAAAAAAAAGTAATAAGACATATTTATTTCCAAATAGGAGTATTAAATATTAAGTAAAAACTTAAATCTATTGCCATAGCTTTATTGATTCGTTGGCTTTTTATGAACCCAATCGATTTACATCATGAGTGAAGAAGAAAATAAACAGGAAAATCAACCTTTGAAAGGCTTTCAGGTATTGAACTATTTCGTAAACCTTTTTAAGGATTTTGTTAACCTGGATAAAGGCGTTGATAAGTTAGGTACTATCCAATCTATCAAAGCCAAGCAATCCATGAATGGTGCTAATGTTTGGTTGTTAATATGTAGCATAGTGATTGCTTCCATTGGTCTGAACCTGGATTCTCAGGCAGTGATTATTGGTGCTATGTTGATCTCTCCACTGATGTCACCGATTCTGGGGATGGGCCTTGCAGTAGCGATCAATGATAAAGATGCCTTAGGGAATGCTTTATTGCATTTTGGAGCGGCCGTTGTAATTGCATTGGTTTTCTCTACATTATATTTTTGGTTGATTCCATTAGATGAGTATACACCTCAGATTGAAGCACGTACAAAACCAACTTTTTTGGATATCTTAATCGGTATTTTTGGCGGTATTGCTGGTATTGTTTCTTTTGCCAGAAAAGATATTTCAACTACGATCCCAGGTGTTGCTATTGCCACGGCCTTGATGCCACCACTATGTGTTACAGGTTATGGCTTAGCAAATGGTGATTGGGACGCTGCATCTAAATCGTTTTATTTGTTTTTCCTAAACTCATTCTTTGTTGCTCTAGCAACTTATTTAGTCCTGAGGTATCTGAAATTCCCCTATAAGGTATATGCCTCCAAAAAGGAGAGAAGAAAAAATATAAATAGAGTATTTATATTTAGTTTTGTCATGACAATTCCTAGCTTTATTATTTTCACAAATGTTTATAAGGAATACGTTAGGGAGGACAAGATCAGAACTTTTATTGAGATTTATGTTGGAGATGATAATGTATTTCTAGACAACTATACCTTAAAACCACGTCCTGACGGATCGCATACCTTATTCTTAAAAGTATATGGTGAATCAATTAAAAAAAGTGATGTACCTAGATTTGAACATGGATTGGATAGTCTTGGATTGAAAAATATTAACATTGGTATAATTCCTACTTCAGAAATTCCTTTGGAAAAGGTCAGACAGTTAGAAACAGGACTTTCTGAAGTTGGTGATAAGTTAAATAAGCAACTTACACAGCTACGAGATGAGCGTGATGCAAGACAACGATTATTGGAGAGCATGAATTCGAATCCTGAATTTCTGGTAAACGATAGTCTAAGTTTTGCGAAAGCTACTGAAGAATTAAAAATATTTATTCCTGAAATTGAAGAATTTGGTTTGGCCATAGTTCAGTATTCTGATATTCTTGAAGGGAATCAAAAAATGCCAACCGCCATTGTTAAATGGAATAATAACAGTGATCAAGATTTGCTTAAGCTGGAAAAGTACATTAGAAAACATTTTAATCTTGATACAATAAAAATAGTAATCTCTAAATAGTAACTCTTAATTCTTTCTTAACTGAAATGATGATTTATGGGGAATGTTATTTAAATCCTAAACAAGGCTATTGCTTGCTTGTTCCACATTATATATCTTATCTTAATAATTGAAATCAAGTTCATTATAAAATTCAAATATTATTATGAAAGTGTTGATGCTATTTTCTTTTCTTTTATTTTTGTCTTTTAATCTAGCAGCTCAGAATTTCAGCTCCCAAGATCCAGAGTATATCAAAAATGCTAAAGCAGGAGAAAGATGTCTTTTGACTGAGAAATATGATTCCTGTAATCTTTATTTTAAAAAGGCATTTGAAATAACACAAACAAGCTACCTCAGTACATTAAGGGCTGCCTGCTGTGCCTTTTCATCCAATGATATTAAATTGTACGAAGATCAGATGACTAAAGCAATGGAGATCAATTGGGATGGAGTCAAAAATTTGTTTTTTAACAACCCCGAATTTTCGTATTTACATCATAGTACTTTTGAAGATATTCTACTTCAATTATGGGAACAAAATGCTAAAGCTTCAGGCATTCACCTGGAGCTAATGATGGAATTAGAAGCTATTGCCATTTCCGATCAGAAGGAGAGAGGACAAATGAGAGATATCTCATCTCAATATGGATGGGAATCTGAGCAAATGGATTCATTATGGAAAATTCAATTAGCATCAGATAAAAGAAATTTATATAGAATTGAAGAAATTATTGAGACACATGGCTATCCAGGGAAATCATTGGTAGGTACTGCACAGTCAGGTACTGCATTTTTAGTCATACAACACGCAGAGCTTGACGTACAAGAGAAATATCTTACTTTAATTACTGAGGCTGCCGATAAGGATGAAGTCTCTTGGAGAAGCGTTGCATTATTGGTTGATCGCGTAAACATGCGAAATGGACTACCTCAGATCTATGGTAGTCAAATAGGAATGGATCAGGAAACCGGTGAGCATTATTTTGCTGAAATAGAAAACCCTGAAAAAATTGATAGTATTAGAGCAACAGTTGGCTTAGGTCCCATTCAAGCGTATGCAAACAATTGGAATTTAATTTGGGATCCAGTAGATCATAGAAAAAAAGTCCAACATCGTAAAGAACAGAATAAATAATAATACAATACTATAAGTTTAATAATGTTTAATAATAGTGTGGATAAAGTGATAGTTTTTCAGCTCTATGGAAAACGATATCTGGAGCATTAATCCTTATTTCTAAGACTACTTCTTTGGTTTGGTAGTCAATTTCAATGATCTTTCCTCCAATGTTACCAGAACCATTATTTACCCTACTTCCAGGACAAAAATATATGTTAGAAGTTTCAGACAGTTGATCAACATCTGAAGCAATGCGAGAATAACATTCCGTCCCTCGTTCTCTTCCGTACTGCCAGACCTGTTGAATCGTCATATTTTCTTCATCGATCTTGTATTCAACAGCTCTACTGTATTGAGTATTAGATGAAAAGTTTCTGTTTTCACCATTATCAAACATAAATAGGTTTCCTTCTTTGGACAGAAAGGGAGCATGTTGATACCAAGGCCAGTCAAAGTCAGGATGTTGCGATTCGCCTTGCAATACACTATTGTCAACTATACTATTTCCATTAGCATCTAATGGTGTTAGAAGATAATCAGATAATTCATTGCCTCTTGCATTCTTTTTCCAGTCTTTATGACAATCCAGTATCCATTTTACATTATTATTATAATCCAGTTTGACCACACACTGTGTTCTGCAAGAAACAATAATTGTATTGTCAGAGGCATCATGGATAACAGCATTAACATGAGCCCAGTCAACTATATCTGACCATTCCCACCAACCATATAATCGCCTTGTTTGATCTAGACTCTCCTTGAGGTTCCAAGAATTTACAATACCTCCAGTGCTTCTATCTATTTCAATGATCCAATCCTCAATAGCTCTTCTTCCTGAAATATGTGCATCGTATTTTGAAACAGTCACCAATAAGTTTCCATCTTGCTTTTCTTGTACATTGTGATGGAATTCAAATTCTCCAAGATTCCATTGATGCAGAATGTTTCCTAGTACATCTATCTCATACAATTGATTGCTTAGCAATTTGCCAAAGTAGTAGTTGCCATTTGTCAAACGCTCCATACCAACATCATAGTTTAAATTACTAAGTTCTTCATGACCAGAAAAATCCAAAACATATCTGTATTCACCTTCGTTATCAACGATGAAAGGAGTGGAAGGCTCCCTTAGCCGAGATGAGACCAAATTCATGCCTGGTTCAGCAAGAATAGGATTGTGAACATCAACATTAATAGTAGGTAAATAATTAGGTTTTGGACCTATATTAACGCTTACAGTATCTCGGTAATAAATTTGATCGTCGGAATAAAATTCAACATAAATTTCATTCTTCATATTATAGTACATACCTAAAATAGGCAACTGATTTACTTTAGTTTCCTTTTGGAATTCAAAAAAATATTTTGGAAGCCCTTCTTTTATATTTTTTATACTAAAATTTATCTTACCGGGAAAGTCAGCATTAATTTTTAATAATCCTGATAGGGGAGTAAAGCCAGATGGATTATGAATATAGCTTAAACTTACCTTGTTCCTGTAATCCATTATCAGTTTTCTAGAATTTGAAAACGCTATGATAATAGTGCTTTTGTCTTCAATGGCTTGAATGTCTAAAATGCATTCTTTACTTAATTTTATATTTTCTCTGATTTTAAAATCAAATTCATAATGATTACTGGCAGTAGTAAAATTTATTATATAATCATTATCACTACTTAAATCTTCAAAAATGGAAATGATATCCTCAATTATATCACAATTTAGAATTTGGGTATCAATGGAACGATCTGACTTTGAACATTTAGCAAAAGTCAGTATAATCACTGCTAGAGAAGAGAACAGAATGAAGTTTTTAAAGAGTATGTTCATAGAGCAAAAAAGCGTTATAAAATTCTTAAATGAAAACTAGAAAGCTTAACTTTTTCCAATTATGACTTCTTATTCCAAGTATATGTTCTTTGGATTTGCCAATTTCCTTGATCATTTATTATATATGAACTTGTTGTAAAAGAACTTTTATTGAATGTAGTTAGGTGTCTGTCAATGTATGAATTGCCTTCCTTATCGTAAATGGACTGGATGACTTCCAATGTGTTATTGTTGATAGGAAACATTGTACCAATAGCTTGCAGGTTCTCATTTCCTAGCTGTAAAGCAACGCCTGCTTGTTTTTTATTATCCCAGTAATGAAATAATTGCCATAACGCAACTTTATTTTTTGATTTTGTAATGCCGTAAAGCCATCCGGTCATATTGGTATGACCAATTCCAGCCTCCCAATGTATGCCATAGCTTTCAAAAGGTTCATTTTCAGATAGATGTTTAGTATTATCAGTAATCCATTCGCCTTCCATGTTTATTATATCATTGAGATACCATGAGGGAATGTTAGTCTTTGAGCCTAACTTATTCATTGTAATTGAAAATCCCTGCATGTCTTTTCCCAACACATCAACCTTTATTTTACTTGCATTAATTTTAGTATAAATAATATGACTTGGAAAATCATGTTCTTTATTGGTGAAATGGAATACCGCGCTGTCTGACTTGATCAATTCAAATAAAATCTCTTTCCCTTGGTTTTGATTTAATACAGCTGCGCCATAATAAAATTTTCCATCTTGTTTTTTATAGCTAATATATTCACCGATTTGTTGCTTATCTTCTTTTATCCGATACGAATAGCCTTTGCTGCTTCCATCAGGCATTTTTTGCCACAGTTCGTATTGCTCTTTGTTCTCAACCTTCCATAAACCATCGATATCAAAAGACTGTGTGAAGCTTTCATTTAGCAAAGAAAAAAAAGCAAATAACACCAAAAAAAATAAATTGAATTTAGACATAACCATTTAGGTTTAAACAATCTATATATAAAAATAATCTTAATGTTTTATAAATTCATCGATTTGCTCTTTTATCAATAGATTCAATTCTTTCAATTCCTCTGTTTTTATTTTTTCAAAAATAGATATTTGTTTATCAATTGATAAATTTAACTCTTGCCTTACAGCATACATTTGTTGAGTAGGCTTATAATCTCCAGCCTGAATTAGTGAATTTAAATGAGCAAGCTTATTTGTTAGTTTGATCGGAAAATTCAATGGATCCTGATTGCTTTTATTTTTGGTTTGATATAGCTCTTTTTCAATTTGTGTTAAGATTGAATCTATTGCTGTTATTTTATTTTTAATCAATTCATGATCATGTATTGTGGAAAAACTTTTCATTTGTTCTTTGATCTTCCTAATATCAATTATAACTTGATGTGCTTCTGAAACTTTGTTGTTGATGGAGGTAGCGAATTCAAATTGTTCCAAATAGTCCATGTCATCAACGTCTAGCCTAGGATCTTTAAATACTTCAAAATTATGGCTTGATTTCAGTCCGTTTATAGATAGCACTACTTTGTAAATGCCCGGAATCACTTTTGCACCAGCTAAAGAACCTGACCAAAATATCATACCGTCAAACGACTTTGCATTCTCATATCTTAAGTTCCAATTGTGCAGATTGGACCCTTTTTCTAAGTCTGACAATTTGTTACTCTTTTCTTTTGCATGATTTGAAAATGATCTGATGGTATCACCACTTAATTTGACGTAAGAAAGCGTTATTGTATCTTTTTTTGAATTATAATCACTTAGGTAAAAGTGTACATTTATTCCACTATGGTGATTGGTGCCGGCACCTTTTGTATTTCTCGATTGTCCTCCTTTCATTCTATAATTATCCTCTGGTTTGAATAGTGTATTCAACGAGTCACTCAAATTAAATGAGGTTTTAATCATATCCAAATTATCTAATACCCATATGCCTCTTCCTTGAGTAGATACAATGATGTCATTGTTTTTCAAAGCAATGTCTGTAATTGGAACTATAGGTAGATTCATCTGGAATGGTGACCAAGATTGGCCATCATCTGATGAGATATACATTCCGGATTCTGTTCCAGCATACAAAACACCTTCTTTTTTAAGGTCGGCTCTTATTGCTCTTGTGAAGTGTTCATCGTCTATACCGTTTGTAATCAGTGACCAGTTTTTACCAAAATCAATTGTTTTGTAAAGGTAAGGGGTGAAATCACCATTCTTATATTGCGTTCCCGCAAAATAGCAGATTGCCTCATTGAATGGACTAGGTTCGATACAATTGATCATCATCCATTCGGGCATATTCGGTGGTGTAACGTTAGTCCACGATTTTCCACCGTCATCAGTTAATTGTATTAGTCCATCATCTGTTCCTATCCAAATTAGACCCTCGGTAATGGGTGATTCCTGTGCGGCAAAAATAGTGCAATAGTATTCTACACTGGTATTATCTTGAGTGATAGGACCACCTGACGATTTTAATTTATCAGGATCATTTCTGGTAAGGTCAGGAGAAATTGTTTGCCAGCTATTTCCTTCGTCAGTGGATACATGCAAGTGATTGGAGGCAGTGTACAATTTTTTAGGATCATGTTTTGAAAAGAAAATAGGGAAATTCCATTGAAACCTGTATTTAAAGTCTTCGGCGCCATGGCCCATAGGATTGTCTGGCCAAACATTAATTGCTCTTCTGTGCCCTGTTCTATGGTCTATTCTTGTGAGGTATCCATCGTAGGAACCTCCATATACGATATCGTTGTTCAGTGGATCTATGGTAATATGAGCTGATTCTCCTCCTGCAGTAGATTCCCAATGCTTTTCATCAATGCTATAACCATTAGTTCTGCTAGCAATTCTTACCGTTGAATTATCCTGTTGAGCAGCATATATTCTGTAAGGAAAATGATTGTCTGTAGTAACTCGATAAAATTGAGCAGTGGGTTGATTGTGATAACTAGACCATGTTTGTCCACCATCATAAGTGATTTGGGCTCCACCATCATCACCTATTATCATACGGTTGTTATTGTCTGGTGATATCCATAAATCATGATGGTCTCCATGAGGTGCGTTTGAGGATTTAAAGCTTTTGCCACCGTCCTTTGATTTATGATAAGAAACATTTACAACATAAACGACATCCTCATCCTCCGTGTCAGCATAAATCCTTGTATAGTACCAGGCTCTTTGCCTTAATGATCTATCGCTGTTTAACAATACCCAGTTTTCACCTCCATCATCTGATCTGAATACACCACCTTTATCGTTTTCAATGATAGCCCATACACGATTAGAGTTTTGAGGAGATATAGCTATACCTACTATTCCCCAAACTCCTTCTGGCAATCCTTTATTCTCAGAGATATTGGTCCATGTTTCTCCACTATCCCTGCTTTTCCACATGAAAGAGCCTTCTCCACCGCTTGATAAACTGTATGGCGTACGTCTGATTTTCCATGTGCTAGCGTACATAATTCTTGGATTGTTCGGATCCAAAATGAGGTCAACGGCTCCTGCAGATGGATTAGAAAATAATACTTTTTTCCACGTCTTACCACCATCTGTTGATTTGTAGACTCCTCTTGTATCGCTATCGGCAAACAAATTACCCATAACAGCAGCGTAGACAATATTTGGATTATTAGGGTGAATTCTGATCCTTGATATATGTCTTGAATCTTCAAGTCCCATCGAGGACCATGTTTTGCCCTTATCCACAGATTTCCAAACACCGTATCCAAATGAGACATTACCACGTACTGTTTTTTCACCTCCACCTACATATATTACATTAGGGTCAGAAGCAGATACTGCTATTGATCCCACAGATCCTCCAAAAAAGCCATCTGAAATATTTTGCCATGACCTACCCCCATCTTTTGTTTCCCAAACTCCTCCTCCTGTAGATCCAAAGTAAAATAAATTTGGTTCACCAGGAACACCTGTGACCGCACAGGACCTTCCGCCTCGGTATGGTCCAATTTCTCTCCACTCTAATTTTTCAACCAATTTAGAATTAAATTGTCCAAAGGCTTCATGTACAAACAATGTAAGGAGGAGACTAAAAAAGATATAGTTTTTCATGACTTGTATTATGTGTTCTTTAGTTATACAGTATTATATGATTTGCAAGTTACATAATTGCTTAATAATTCATTGAATAAGAGTTGAATGAAAGGTATAAATAGACATTGGACTTACACAGTGTTTATTCTTAAATATTTATTTGTATTTGAATTCTCATTTATTTCTTCAACCAATTATGTTGATCAACTATATTACTAAGGCATTTAATTCTGGTGTTGGAGGCAGCATAGGCGTTTGTATTGTTTCAGATTAAACTGGCAATTACCCTATGAATTAGCGAGTAATGATAGGATCTCTTATAAAAGATATTTCTACTAAGATCAGTTGTAATTAGCTATTCATTTGGTTTGGTGTATTATGAGTGCTTGAATAATTGATAACTGCAACTACTTGTGCGGTTATTAAAATGTTGACCAATAACTCATGGGTCTTATTTGCTATATTTACAGTAATAAAGCTATTGCAATTTATTATTGTATCAGGTGCTAATGGTTTTTTTACATAAATTAAAAAAGATATTTGTCAAATGATTAGACTTTCTATATTAATACCGCTTATACTTTTCATTTGTTGTTCTGAATCTGACAGGAATAAAGATTCTGTTGGTGTTAGCTACAAAGAGAAGCATCGGCCTCAATTTCACTTTAGCCCGGAAAAGAATTGGATGAATAATCCTAACGGCTTGATATTTTATGAAGGAGAATATCATATGTTTTATCAACATAACCCCGATGCGAATATTTGGGGTTCCATGCATTGGGGGCATGCAGTTAGTAGCGATTTGATTCATTGGGAGCAATTGCCTGTGGCACTTTTTCCTGATAAAATAGGTGATATACTATCTGGAAGTGTAGTTATAGATAAAAGGAACAGTTCAGGTTTAGGTACTGATAATCAAGCTCCAATGGTAGCCATTTTTACACAACATAATGATGAAGCAGAAAAGTCTGGAGAAAGTCAATATCAAAAGCAATCTATAGCATATTCATTGGATAAAGGAAGGACATGGGAAAAATACGAAGGGAATCCTGTTTTAGAGAACCCTGGTTATAAAGACTTTAGAGATCCTAAAGTTTTATGGCACAGGGAGTCAAGACAATGGATAATGGTATTGGCAGCCTTTAACAGAATTAGAATATATGCATCAAAAAACCTTATCGATTGGGACTATAAGTCTGAGTTTGGAAAAGAAGGCGATCCACGATTGCTGGAATGTCCTGATTTATTCCCGATTTCTGTTAGAGGAACGGATGAGATAAAATGGATTCTAATGACAGGTGTGAAGGATAATGCACCTAACGGAGGTAGTGGCACCTCTTATCGTATTGGAAATTTTGATGGCGAAAAATTTATTGCAGATACTACGGATGAGAAATGGCTGGATTGGGGTTCAGATAATTATGCATTTGGTACTTGGTCAAATTTACCTAATCCGACCAAACGTGTTTATGGTATTGGCTGGATGAATAATTGGCAATATGCACAAGAAGTTCCTACTGACAACTGGAGAGGTTCTATGACGCTGCCAAGGGAGTTAAGGTTGTACAAAAATAATGATAGGTATATTCTTAAATCTACTATAGTACGTCAGTTTGAAGTGCTAGAAAAAGAAGTAGTAGTTGAACCAAATACGATGGATCGCGGTCAAATGGTCTTTGACATATCTTCGTTGGATCAGACATTTAAGTTGAAAGCAGATTTGTCAAATGCAGAAGAAGGTCTTGATATTATTTTTGATAATGCCAATGGTAACGCATTAAAACTAAGATTTAACCCTTTTGATAATATGGTATATGTAGATAGAAATGAAACAACCATAGATAAGTTTAATGAAAATTATTTTACATTATGCAAATTTCCCTATAAATTAGGGCGTAAAGCTAGTAGGATGGAGTTGTATATGGATCATTCCTCTTTTGAAATAATATTTGATAGGGGCATTGTTTCATTTACAGATGTCATTTACCCCGATGAGCTTTTTACAAAATTAACAATAAGGCAAATGGGAAATAATAGTGTAGGCAATCGTATTAAATTCAAATCAATAGATGGAATTTGGGAATAATGATTTTTATCTAACCAGTTTTTTTTCTTTATCTGATTGCGCGGTACTGTCTTAGCAGCTTTCTGCTTTCCTGCTTTGAACACTTGTAGAATAGCTTACCGCGAAATGATGGTTGCTAAAGTAAATAAATACTATTCAATTAAGATTCAGGACCGTCGAATGAGTAAAGTCACTTATTAGTATTGATGAGCCTGATGCCTTGGATAATGAGGAATTTGCATGATCTATAGTTTCACAGGGATTAGCTGATGATTATCTATTGGTGTATGTACGACCAGAAATTGCTGTAGACATGAAACTTTCAAAAAATATGTGAAAGTCTAATTTTTCTAAGAAAATATTTCCAGTGCTGATAATTGTGTTTCTTAAAAAATAGGGAAGTAAGGCAATAACACTAGATGTAAAATTACAACGACCGCCAAAATTCTATTCCAGGAGGTCTCTTAAGCTTTAAAAAAGAGATAAATACTAAAACTTAAGTAATCAATTATGTTATTCAAAAATTACTCTATTTACTTTGCTTTGTTAGACGACTTGTAGTATGGTTTAAGGGTATGCAATTATAGTTTAAGAAAATTACTAATCATCTTTTTGCCTTCTGGTGTCATGATCGATTCTGGATGAAACTGAACACCAAATACTGGATATACTTTATGTTGAATGGCCATGATTTGACCATCTTGATCGGTAGATGTAATTTCTAATTCCTCAGGAAAATTCTCTTTATCTGCAACCCAGGAATGATATCTCCCTGCAATAAACTGTTTGGGGATATTATTGAAAATAGGACTGCTAATCTCAAGTGATTGACTCATCATGGTCTCAATTCCGTGAAACACATTATTAAGGTTCTTTAATTTTCCTCCCAGGCATTCAACAACTGCTTGGAGGCCAAGGCAAACGCCAAAAATCTTTTTTGATTTTAGATAACGATTGATTAACGCTAGGGTAATACCGGATTCGCTTGGAAGTCCTGGTCCCGGTGATATGATTATATACTCATAATCACTTAGTTCTTCAACTGTTATTGCGTCATTCAAGTAGACATCAATCGGATAATTGACAACATCTTCTATGTATTGTACGAGATTATAAGTAAATGAATCATAATTGTCAATGATGACAATATTGCTTTTGTTTTTCATTATCGGAGTGCTTGATTAATACTTATATTGCAATATTTGATTTCTGAAGAAGAACAGTTGTAATTATAAGCTTTTTTTCTACCTCATAATCCATAGGATAATACACAAAACATATTTCTTGTTTTCATTGCCAGTCATATCAATCAATTTTCTTTTTCTTCTTAAATGGATTCCAGTCGTTAAGTTTGGACTTGATGGAGTCAATATCAGATTTGCTTGTTTTCCCTAAGATATCATCGACTTTATCTTTTATGATTTTTGTAGAGTCAATACCTATTTTCGATAGGGTAGAGTCTGCTTTTGAAATGATATTATCTTTTATTTTAGATTCGGCTTTGTCTATCTTATCATTAGCCTTAGATTTTATAGAATCTAGTTTGGCGTTACCAGCTCTTTTAATGCTATCCTTAATAATTTCAGATTCCTTATTAACCCTGGTTTTAATGCTGTCCTTTAATTTGTCTGATTCACCTTTAATTCTATCCTGAACTACAGATTCAATATTTTCACCTCCAGAACCTGTTGGCACTATACTTAATTTTGGCTTTTTAAACGTGCCAGTAATATTGATATCAAAATATATATTGGGTCCTACTTCAATATTAAGCCCTAATGCTTTAGCTTGTTTGTCTAACCCTTCAAGACCTTTTCCAAGAAGTGATGAAGCCTTAGTGGCATTTAGTTTTTCCCTTGGGATTGAAGATCTTACTTTAAAGTCAATATTATGATCCAAGCCATAAGTACCTGTAAAATCATATTTCATGTCATTTATGGTTTGAGTAAAGGGTTGAAAAAGAACTTTGCCCTCCTTGATTTCAAACCAATTCCTTGAGTCTTCCAAATACCATTTTTTTGCAGCTTCAAATCCTAATTTAGCTTTAAGCTCACTGATGAGTGGTAATCCTGATAATTCTGTTTGTAAGGTTTCAAAAAATCCAGATGCATCAATTTTATTAAGTACAGGAAACATATCTTCACCAATTGGACCTGAAATAACCAATGTCGAATTAAACTTGCCATCAAGGTATTCGGCAAAAGGATTTAATTTTTTAAACAGAGATGATTTTTCAAATAAACTTTTGAAAGGAATTTGACTCATGTCATATTTGAAATCAAATGTTGGATTAGAAGTATCCTTGCAATCATAGCTTCCTTGAAAGGCAACTCTACCGTTAAACATATTGGCCTGAGTGTTTAATAACAATAGCGTGCTTTCATTAATAAGCAGTTTTCCTGTAAACGCATTGAAATTTAGATCGTCATAAATTAATTGTCCTATATCTGCATCAAGTTCAATGTCTAAATTGTCAGGCACAAGTATCCTCTGCAATTCCTCTTTGCTTTCACTTTTTTGATATAGTTGGCTAACATTTAATTTGTCTGCCTTCCAATATAACTTACCACCTAGAGTCCCTTTGTTGAAGAGATAGGTGTTGATGTTTGCGATATAGCCGGTAAGACTCATCGTACTTCCATTCCATTCAAGTTTTGATTCTTTGACTTTTAAAGAATCATTTGACCAATTGCTTCTGAGGATTATGCTATTGACGTCATTGTCCGCATATTTAAGTCTTTTAAGATCATAATTGAAATGTACTTTTTCAATTTTTCTTTGTGTAGTTGTGCTTGGTGAATTATTATTCTTGGGTTCGCTTTGTCCTAGTTTCTGTAGTTCATCGCCATTGATAAAATTAGAATTACCCTGAATAAATAATTCTTTTACGCTGCCATTGGTAAGCATCATTAAAGGGTCTTGTATTCTAAGTTGTCCATTGAAATCGCTCTCTCCAATTTTTAGTAGAGTTGTTTCTAATTCAATTTTTTGAGGACTTAAAAGCGCAGATGCAGAATTTAAGGAAAAATTGATGTCGTCATAAGTTAAAGAAGCATTCGTAGCTTTAAATTGACCATTGAAGTCTATTTTAGCGTAGTTCTTGTTAACTATGTCATGTTGACTAGCCTTCAATTTCAGGTCTCCGGAGATAATGCCTTTCAGGTTTTTTAGTTTCTCAAAAATAATAGCTTTGCTAAGATCTTCCAGATTCATACTTCCTGTGATGGCTCCATTATAACCAGTATTTCCAAAAAGATTATCGACTAAAAAATGTGAACCAACAGGTCTGTCGTTTACTATAAAGTTTAATTGTTTCATATGTACTTGAAGATCATCCCAGTTGCCTTCTTGAGCCGTAACTTTTAAATCACCATTTATTGATTTAATAGGAAAGACGAGATCAGGGTACTTCAGATATCCATCACTCAAGACAACATCCAATTTCATTGCAGGCATAATATTGTCGGACTCTTTGTATCGCCCCTTGAAACTCATGTTAACTGTAGCTTGACCTTCTGATTGAATGTTTTTATAATCATTTACATAGAAGCCAGGAACAATGGATAGAAAGTCAGCTATGGAATTATTGGTCGACTGACCTATCAAATCAAAGTTGTATTCTTCTTCACCTAAGGTAAATCCACCGTTTAACTGAAGTGGAAGTTGGTTTAGTTTAATTTTGTTTTCCTTTATAACGTATCTGTATTCATTTAAATCTACACTTACAATCATATCTGCAATAGAGTGAACGTTTAGAAAATATGGGATATTCTCATATGAAAAACTAAGTGAATCTATTTCTGTTTGTGTTACTAGATCAAATACGCTGTCTGCAAATTTACCACTTCCTGAATGATTAAATCCTTGTAGCTTCATTTTACTTTGGGAGAGTTTATCATGATATGCGATAGTCGATTCTGATATTTCATAATTTTCAATTTGACCAAAATAAATCTGATCCGAGCTATCTTCTTTGGGTAGAATATCATAATTGGCAATTCCCTGTTCGTTTACCAATAGATTTAAGTTTGCTTTCTCAAATGAAAGGCTATTGATATTAATGCCTTGCGCCGGTTTTATAAATGATTTAATGTCTATACTAGCGGTTATAATATCAGCCGTCAACAAAGTTATGGAATCAAATTCCTCAATGCCTTCCATATTAAACAATAGCAGTTGTAATTCAACTTTTGGAAAATTTCTTAACAATGAAACATTAACATCTTCAAAATCTACTCTAGCATTTATATTATTATTAATTTCTTTTTTTAGGACATCAACCAATTCAGATTTGAACAAAATTGGCAAGAGTAACAATACAAGTATAAGTACTGTAAGTGATGCAAAAATTATTTTTAGTGCTTTTTTCATAAATGTTTTTAAATAAGGGTCTGTATTCTTACTATAGTTAACGGGAAAGTGATATAAATTCTTTTTCAGAAAGCATTAATCAGAGATTAAATGTATATAATTCAATGGAAACCCTGATTGAAGCTACTGTTGTTGTATCAGTATCATAATTATCGATTAAATTGCTTTAAAAATATCATTCTTTGGAAAAAGTGATTACATGTCAAGCCTACACTCTTGAAATTATAACAAATGGGAAGTGGAAAAAGATTCTCAATAATGTATTTTTTGATATTAATAAAAGCGAAACCCTTGCAATCGTAGGACCTTCGGGCTCTGGTAAGACGATGGTCATTAGGTCAATTCTGTCATTATTTGAGGATATAGAACAATTTAGAAGCAGTGGTTCTATATGTTTTGTTGAAAATGATAAACATTACGATTTAACTTCTATGGACAATACTGAATTGTTAAAATTCAGAAAGGATAAGATTTCTTTCGTCCCCCAGCAATCCACAAATGTTTTAAATCCGTCTAGAAAAATTGGGGAGGAACTTAAGATGTCAGCAGAATTAACACATCAAAAGGTCGATATTTCCGTGATGACTAAAATTCTCGAGGATGTAGGTTTTGAGAACCCAAAGGTGATCCTTAAAAGATATCCGCATGAACTTTCAGGAGGGCAAGTACAAAGGGTATTAATTGCGGCAGCTTTAATGAAAAATGCAGCTTTAATGTTGGTTGATGAACCGACTTCCAATCTAGATGTGGAATTGAAATTTGAAATATTAAACTTATTGAGCAAACTTAAACTGAAGTTTGGTTTTACATTGTTAATAGTGACTCACGAAATTGACATTGTAAACAGCTATTGCGACCGTTTGTTAAGAGTGAAGGATGGAGAATTGATTGAAGAGACTTTTGATAGAAAAATAAGCAGTAAGACTTCTGAAGAAATGCTTGCAAGTAAAGATCATACATTTGTAGAACGTGATGCCGATCAAAAAAATACAAACCTAATACTAAGCGCAGAAAATCTTCATATATCCTACCCAAAAGAACAGTGGCGTATGTCTTCGGATAAATTTGAAGTCATAAAGGATTTAGATATTGAATTATATAAAAGTGAAATTCTTGGTATTGTAGGACCTTCAGGAAGTGGTAAATCAAGCCTTGCAAAGGCACTTTGCAATTTGATTGAGCCTACACAAGGTACCATTTACTACAAAGGGGTTAATGTGTTGGAGATGAGTAAGCAAGAGATAGCTGAATTTCGAAAAGAAGTACAAATCATCTTTCAAGATCCTTTGGCTAGTTTAAGTCCTCACTTGAAGGTAGGTTTTTTACTTAAAGAAGTATTTATGCTTTTTGGCTTAAAGCCAAAAAAAGAAGAAATAGAAGAATACATTGCAAAATTTGGACTTGAAAAAGATATTCTAGATAGGAAAGCATCTGGGATGTCTGGTGGTCAAAGACAACGTATATTAATTGCAAGAGCATTGATTGGAAAACCAGAGGTATTGATTTGCGATGAGATATTGTCAAGTTTGGATTCAGAAATGCAAGATCAAATCATTGAAATGCTGTTTAACTTGAAGAGAGTGCAGGACTTTAGTCTGATTTTTATATCCCATGATATCAGCATTGTTGACAGGATATGTGATCGCAAAATCCTATTGGCATGATTAAGGATACTCAGGTTATTAATTGTGATTATATTAATACTCACCAAAGTCCTTGATTTTTATATTATTATTTTGATATTCTTGTAGTATAAGATTGAACTCAACTCTCATTAAGTTACCGTCACACTCTACAGTCAGCATGTCAAAAATCAAATCTTGGTAATTTATCTTTTTTCTAAGATAAGAATCAATACTTTCTTCATCAATTGTTTTTTATCATTGATTTTAATTGTGTGAATAAAAAACCCCCTTTAGAATTGCCAGAATTATTTATTGTCCAGCATTCGAAGAAATCTATATTATCCAATAATTTCTTAATAAGAACATTAAATATTTTCTCACCACGATATGATTTTAATAAATCGGTACTGGCTTGACTACAGGCAAGTTGTCCCATTGCCAATGTTGGATCTAATCTTTCAATGTAATCAACTACCAAGTCAATATAGAATTTATTTCCTTCAAATACTGAATCAATTATGCAGCATGATAAATCGTTTTTAAAAAAAAAACTGGCTTTGTAATTCCTATTTATTATTTTACTAATGGACGATCCACATTCTAAATAAAAAGTATCAACATTTGATATCTGTTGAATGAATAAATTTTGATCTTCAATATTTATTTCGTTGGTATTAGAAACTACAGTCTCGAATCTCTTGCAAGATGAAATTCCGATTATTAGAAAAACATTTAGAAGAATTGATCTATTTAAAGCCTTATTTAATGTATTTGATCCCATTGGTATTTTCTAATAATGCGTATACTTAACTGAGTCTCTGTAGTTGTAGTCTTACCTAAGTGCTAATAAAGTGCACGGAAGTACTCAAGTTTATATCAAAAAGTTGATATGAATATATTGAAATTTAACGAATTACTTCCTGATGAAAAGAGTAGTCGTAATCATTTTAAATCAGCCAGAGAAAGTCAAGGAGTGATTTGCAAGAAATGCAGTTCAAAAGATTACTATTGGTTAAAAGACAAGTGGTAATGACAATGTAAGTCATGTGGTTTCTTACGTTCAATCGGAGTATTTAGAGTATTGTGTTTGTAAATGTACGTCTGTATTAAAACAAACAGACCTGTTAGAAATAAAATTTCTAAAGAAAGTGTATTTTTGTTTGATTAAAACAATACAGATAATCTAGTTTTCGAAAAAGTTTCAAATAATACGTCAATATGTAACTTTTAATTAAATATTAACGTTATAACATTAAATGCATGACAATTCTAGGCTTATTATGAAAAAATACATTACAAAACTTACGGTATCTCTCTTTCTTTTGGTGAGTATTAGTTGCTTTAGTTACGTAAATCATTACGATAATAAAAATGGAGTAAGTATCAGTCAACAATATGAAGAGCTTGCAAAAACAACAGATAAAATGGTTTTAAGTTTGCAGTCAGCTACAATGGTATTTAACAAGGTGGTTGATTTTTTGACGAAGCGTAACGTTTCTTAATAAAGTCTATTTAAAGGACTTTCTCTACATCAAACCCATTTAGGAACTCTCTTACTTCCATACTTTTCTTTCCTGGATATTTAATGTCTTTCAGCATGATATAACCATTTTTGCTAGCTATTTTAATATAGCTTTTATTATCACTTAATAGTTTTCCAGGCTTGTGGCTGTGATCTGCCAGTTGAATTTCGCTAGAAAAAACTTTTGCGGGTTGGTCTCCTAGTAAAAACCATGCACCTGGATATAAACTTAGGCCTCGTATAAAATTGTGAATGGAATGAACATCTTCGTTAAAGTTTATTCTCGTGTTTTCCTTTGTCAGTTTTGGCGCATGAGATACTTCATCGTCGTCTTGTGAAATCAAACTATAATCACCTGATTCAATCTTGCTTATGCCTTCCAAAACTGATTCAGCACCAACAATCATCATCCTGTCATGAAGCGAAGTAGCATTGTCATCAATTTGAATTGGAATTTCATTTTGAAGCAAAATAGATCCGGTATCAATTTCATGTTTTAGTTTGAAAAAGCTTACGCCTGTTTTCTTTTCGCCTTTGATAATGGCCCAATTAATCGGTGCGGCACCCCGGTATTTTGGTAAAAGAGAACCATGCAAGTTATAAGTTCCTAAAGGTGGTTTGTTCCAAACGATTTCTGGAAGCATTCTAAATGCAACTACAATGTGTATATCAGCTTTTAAGGAATCAAGTTCTTTATTAAACTTCGTTGATTTAAGATTTACTGGCTGCAATACCTTTAGTCCTTTAGATACGGCGTATTTTTTTACAGCAGATTCTATGACTGTTTTTCTGCCGCGACCTCCGTATTTGTCAGGAGATGTTACGACACCAACAATTTCGAATCCTGCTTCATAAAGTATATTTAAAGAAGGAACAGCAAAATCAGGTGTCCCCATGAAGATTATTCTCATACTTACTAATTTAAAAAGTAAAAACAACACCAGCTCCTATAGCATTTCGAGCTGGAATAACATCCATACTTAGATCCTCACTTACATCAAACTCAATAAGATGCCTGTCAATAAATGCTTCAGCTGTTATGATGAGATGCACGCCAATTAAGGTAACCCAGGAATAGTCTTTTTGTTGTCTAGCATTATCTCTTAACTTTTTAATGGCATTTGGATTATAAACGGTTGTTACTGCAGGGTTAAAAGTTCCTTCGGACAATTGAAATTTCCATTCACCATCCCATTTTTTGAATTCATTTATATTTTCACGTAAAAAATAAATGGCTGCTCCCTCCGCTGCGAGAGCTAGTGGAACTTTCCAATATCTTTTGTTATAAAATTGACCTGCACCTGGGAAAATTAATGAATAGAGTGCTGCTTTTCCAGGATTACCAGAGAAGGTATCAAATATGCCATATTCATCTTGTTGCTGACCTTGACTTGTAGAATCTGTTGTAGTTGATACTATAGGCGTTGACTGTGACCAACCAGTCATCATTGCTAAAAAAAGTAATACTAAAGAAGTAATTGTGCACTTCATTAAATATTAATCTTCTATTTGATCAATTATATTGTTCAGTTGATCATCAGAATTGAAATGGATAACAATTTTTCCTTTGCCTTTTGCAGATCTTTGAATATCTATTTTACTTCCAAGCAAGTACGCCAGTCTATCCTTCATCTTTCTAACTTCAGGATGTTCAATTGTATTAGGAGAGGACTTGATATCATTACCGTCTTTTTTCTGTTGACGGATCAATTGTTCAGCATTTCTTACGGACAGCGATTCGGAAATAATTTTTTTAAAAAGATGAAGCTGTTTGGCCGTATCCTCAATGCCCAATAAAGCACGAGCATGGCCCATGCTTAGTGATTTGTTTTTTAAAGCAGATTGAATATCAGGTGGCAATTTTAACAGGCGAATATAATTGGTTACTGTACTTCTTTCTTTTCCAACTCTTTTTGCCAGTGTTTCATGTTGAAGCTGACATTCATCAATTAATCTTTGATACGATAAGGCTATTTCAAGTGGATTAAGATCGCTTCTTTGTATGTTTTCAACAAGGGCCATTTCTAGCATACCTTGATCGTCAGCAAGTCTTATATAAGCTGGTATGGTTTTTAGGCCTGCAAGTTTTGAAGCCCTCCATCTTCTTTCTCCAGATATTATTTGAAACTTATTACTGGAAATCGACCGGACTGTAATGGGTTGGATAAGTCCTAGTGTTTTTATGGATTGAACCAAATCTAACAATTCATCATGGTTAAATTCCTTCCTTGGTTGAAAAGGATTGATTTCTATATTTTCTAAAAGTATTTCTTCAGTATTTTTAGTCAATTCTTGGACTACTTCCTTTTTGAGCTCTTGAGAACTCTCAACTTTTTCAATATTTCCTAATAGGGCACGAAGTCCTTGTCCTAATTGTTCTTTCTTTTTACTCATCCTTCGTTGAATTTGTAGTTTCTTGATTCATTTGGTTGCCTTTAATGAATTCATGAGCCAGATTCAAGAAATTTCTAGAACCCTTGCTATTGATGTCATACATTAATATGGGTTTACCCATACTTGGCGCCTCACTGATTTTTGAATTTCTATGAATTATGGTTTCGAATATCTTATCACTTAGCATATTATGAACTTCTTTGACAACCATTTTAGCTAATCGTAGCCTTCGGTCAAACATTGATAATACGATGCCTTCGACTTCAAGATGTTCGTTGTAAGCTTCTTTAACCAATCTGATGGTGTTTTTCAGTTTGCCTAGCCCTTGCAATGAGAATACTTCACATTGGACTGGAATCATGACACTATCTGCCGCTACAAGTGCATTTATAGTGAGAATTCCTAGAGATGGGAGGCAATCAATGAAAATATAGTCGTATTCTGATTTTATTTGATCGAGTACTTTCTTCAGGGCGTATTCTCTTTGTTCAAAATTCGCCAATTCCAATTCAGCTCCTACAAGATTGATGTTAGATCCGATGATAAATAGATTATCCATTTCGGTTTTGATGACTGCTTTTTGGGGATCGGCACCATTGATTATACAGTCGTAAATACTGGTTCCGATGGTGTCCGGATTTATACCGAATCCAGAAGTAGCGTTTGCTTGAGGATCTAAATCTATTAAAAGAACTTTCTTTTCCAAAACAGATACAGCTGCAGCTAAATTAATTGCTGTAGTAGTTTTTCCAACTCCTCCTTTCTGGTTTGCTATTGTAATTATTTTTCCCATACAGTATCCAAGGATTAATTAAGTGGTCCAGAGTTAATCTAAGCACCATTTATTAAAGATGCAATAATCACTGATATTTATAAATGCAAGCATTTATGCCAGTGCAGTACATTTTTAACAGTTGCAAATATACTAAGGCTATTTTATTAAGTTTTCATTGAATTGCTCTAAAGATAGATATAAAAAAAGCTTGCCTGTAAAAGGCAAGCTTTCAAGAGATTGAGATTAAAATCTTATTTACTTACAATTATTTTCTTGAAAATATTCTTATTGTTCACGGTCTCAAAATTGAGAATATAAACACCAGAGCTAATATTTTCTAATGAATATGCTTGTATGTTCTTAATTTGATCATCAGACCATTGATACAATAACCTTCCATTAAGATCACTAAGGCTCAGATTTCTAATTTCAAGATCCTTGTCAATTTTAAAGTTGATCCAGTCACTGCTTGGGTTTGGATAGACTTGAACTTTGGCATCTAAATTTATAAAATCTAGTTCTTCTAGTAAGGATATTGAATTGTTCCTCGATTCCAGTTGATCATCATCTTTCAATGATCCAGTACCCCATGTAAGCAAACAATAATCTTCGGTCTCGCCGAATTCATATTCACCGCAAGGATCTAATGGGTAGGAGCCAGGGCTCATAATTACACGCATTACTGTTTCTCCAGGAGTTATGATATTTGGTATGGTTACAATTCCTGAGATTGTTGTAAATCCAGATCCATAAGCAACCATTTCATTATGATCATAAAAATCACCGTCTTGGTTAAAATCAATCCATACTCTCCAATAAGTTCTATCCTGTTGTGTTATGGACGGCGTTAAATAAAGCTCGTAGGAATTACCTTGGCTGATTGACCCGCAAATATTGGTATAATCTCCATATCCGCCATCATCTCCTGTTTTGTTTTCCATCTGTCCAAAAGTCACATCTTTAATATGAAAGTCGAATGAGTTTTTGGAAAAAGATTCACAATAAACCTTGTTGTTAGGTGTGCTTTGAACTTCAATATTAAAACTACAACTTGCTGTGTTGCCACAACCATCTGTTACAAGGTATTCAACCGTATGAAAGGTGCCAGGTGCTAAGGTGCTTCCAGATTGAGGTCCGCTAAGTTGGGTGGAATTTATACAGGAAGGTACTTCCATGATATATTCAAGTAAATAATGATTGTATTGATCATTCCATTGTCCACCATTAAGAAGCTCTACATAATCTTGATTGTTACCATAATTATTTGGTTGACCAGGATACCAGTTTGTATAAGTGGGCAATTGACCGTTAACCCATCTAAATTCTCCTTCTATTTGATAATCACTAAGACCAATCCATGCTGATTGCAAACTTAAAACGCTGGCCAGATAATTGTTTTCTTCTTCTGTTTCTATAATAGCTAGATAACCACCCTTTAATTCGGAGTTAAGTTTGGCATTCTGCCAACTAGCAGTAGAAGTAGAACAGTAATAGTCATGTCCGTTCAGAGTACCCATATAGACAAATCCAGGTATATTAGTGTTGTTTTGACCTTGGCATTGTGTGCAACAAGTACTGGCTTCGGGCTCTAACCAGCTTACAGGAATTCCAGGTCCTCCGACTTGAGCTGATACTACAATATCGTCAGGACACGTTACAGTTAATCCTCCATCTACATAAATATTAAAATCACAAGTACCATATCCACCACAGGCATCTTGAACTTCATAAACAACATTATAAGTTCCACCCGTTAAAATACTTCCCGGCTGTGGTCCGCTTACTTGTTGAACAAAGCTGCAAGGGATTTCCATAATAAATTCGAGACTATAATTATTATACTGGTCATTCCATCTCCCGTCATTGAGCATCTCAACATAATCTTGGTTATTATTATAATTGTTCGGTTGGCCCGTATACCAATTTGTGTAATTAAGGCTCTCACCGGATTCCCATTCAAATTGACCTTCATTTTGATAATCAGACAAACCAATCCAGGCCGATTGTAAGGTTAATACGTTGGCGAGGTAGTTATTTTCTTGAGGGTCATTAATAGATGCTAAATATCCACCTTTTGACTCGCAGATCAGTTTGGCATTTTGCCAAGTTGCAGTTGATGTTGAACAATAATATTGGTGACCATTGTACGAACCCATATAAACGAAGCCTTGAAAACTGTTTGCTCCGTCACAATTTCCGCAAGATCCATTATAACTAGGCGGAGACCAATTGGCAATGGCACCGCTATTATTATTACAGTTTAAATACAGGTCTTGTGGACATTCTAAGTCGATATTGTATTGATTTTGAACAGTTACACTAAAAGAGCAAGTACTTGTGTTCCAACAATTGTCTCTAGCAGTGTATGTTACATAAGTCACTCCTAATGGAAAGTAACTACCTGGTGAATGTGTACTGCTCACTATAGGGTTTCCACAATTGTCGAAGACATAAGGAAGGCTCCAATTGACAGGTGTTGCGCTATTGAAGACAGTTATATTTGCTGGACAATTATAGAATATTGGAGCGGTATGATCTTCAAGTTTAATTGTTTGTACACACGAACTGCTTAAGTTATTCGAATTTCCATAACTAGCAGTCCAAGTTCTGTGCATTACTTTTTCACCATAGCATGGCCCAGTAGAGCTTATCAAATCAGTATAACTGATAGATGGTGGAGGACAATAAGCAGAGGAAGTAGCTGTTCCCCAACCCATAATTTGAGTGGAAGTACTGCTTCCTGGACAAACTGTTTTATTTGGAGGACATTGTATCATTGGAGGTGATGTACATTGACTTGCACATTGTACCGTCACGGTGAATTGACAATCAGTTGTGTTGCCACAATAATCTTCAGCCGTATAAGTGACATAGGTAGCACCCATCGGAAAGTATTGACCATTTTGAACACTATTTCCGTATTGATCCGTCACACTTAAATTAGGTGCAGAACAATTGTCGGTTGCTAATGGAGAATTCCAGGATACTGGAGCAGTGCAATTGCTCGAATTTGCTACAACAGTTATATTGTTGGGACAATACCAAATATTAGGAGGCTGTAAATCTTCAAGATTGATTCGTTGAACACAAGATGATTGAATATTTGAATTATCAGGATCTGTTGCTAACCAAGTTCTGTCAATGACTTTTGAAGTGGCACATGGCCCACTAGAAATAATAAGGTCAGAAAAAGATAAGTTAGGCATATTGCAATCTACTGATCCTGGGAATGCGATAGCATATCCAGCTGTAGCTGGTCCAGGAATACTGCCATCCGGGCAGGTCCAAAAATTATTAGGACATTGTATCGTAGGGTTTGTGTTGCATAAGCTCTGGCATTCAACAAATATTTCAAAACTAGATGTAGCAATCAACCCACAGTTATCAATTGCTGTATAAACAACAGTGGTTGTTCCTTGTGAAAAAAGAGATCCACTTGGGATATTTGAAGCAAAGGAAGCTATACCGCAGTTATCATTCACAATGGGTGTAACCCAATCCACCATTGCTAAACAGTTGCTTCCGGTAGCTGTAACTGTGATGTTTTGTGGTGTATTGCTAATTTGTGGTGCTTCAAAGTCTTCAAGAATTATATTTTGGATGCATGTAGTATATAAACTGTCGTTATCGGGATCAATTGCAGTCCAAGTCCTTTCTATGACAAAAGAACCAGGGCAAGGTCCTGAAGATAAGATACTATCACTGTAACTTAGCAGAGGCTCTAAACATAAAGAATCACCTGGGAGTGCTATCGCCCAACCCGAAATATCTGGATGAGGTATTGTGTCAAGTGGACATGAAATCCAGTCCGTCGGACAACTCAGGATGGGATTTTGATCGCAAACAATCTCACACTCGATGGTAACAGTAAAGGAGGCTATAGCTGTATTTGCACAATAATCGACAGCAGCATAGGTAATAAGTGACGTCCCTTCAATAAAATAAGAGCCGTTTGGAATGTTTGACGAAAAGGCTAAAATACCACAACTGTCAAAAGCTACAGGATCAGACCATTGTACTAATACCGAACAAGAATCTCCATTTCCCGTTAGTGTCAAATCTTGAGGAACATTAAGTATTTGTGGAGCGTCATTATCTTGAGTAGTAATGATTTGTGTACAGCTGCTGTAAATGTTAAACAAACTGGAATCTGAGGCAGTCCAGGTTCTTTGTATGATGTATCCATTGATACAGTTTGGGTTATTCATTAGGATACTATCGGTAAAACTTATTAATGGGTCAACACAACTGGAGTCTGGCATCATAATAGTAGCCATTCCGGTATCCAGTGGATCTAAAGAAGAATTGACACAAGCCGTCGTGTCAGGAGGACAAATAAGCGTAAGGTTCTCACAGCAAACCCCTATAACGTTAACAAAAAAGCTACATGAATCCTGACGTCCACAGAAATCTATAGCTATGTATTGGACTTCTGTAGATCCCTGAGGGAAATTATCTCCAGAGTTATAATTGGCACTTATAGTTGAAACACCACAATCATCTAATGCAGTAGGCGATGTCCATGTAGCCGTACTGTCACAACTATCAAAAAGATTTATAATGATATCTTGAGGACATGCTGATAACTCAGGAGGTGTTTCATCTTCTAGATAAAGTGTTTGGACACATTGAGAAAACAACTTTACACTAGCTGAATCAGGGTGATATTGAGCTTTCCAGATGCGATGATATTTTTTTAAGCAAGGGGTATTAATAACCAATGTGTCTGTATAACTTACAATTGGTGTCGGACAATTTGGGTCCCCAGGCAAGGCTACAGGTGTTCCTGTTAAAGAGGGATCAATATTATCATCGGGACAACCAAAATAGGTAGAAGGGCAAAATAATAGCGGTGCAGTCAGACATTCCATACATGGTTCCATGTCTTCAAGATCAATATTATTCGCAGTGGCTTGATTTTGTATTGAAAAGGTTAAAATCATTGTCAAGTACATCATTGGTACCGACACATTATGTAAAAGTGTTTTCATTATGATATGTTTAGTATTGGACTATTGCAGTTCTTTAGGAAAATCTTTCCTAAGAATCTATACTGTCAATACGTTCTGAAAGATGAAAACGCTCCTTTGAAATCGAAATAAAAATCTTGAATTGATGGCTTTGGACCAATATGGGTCATTTTAACTAGAAACCATTTAGGTCTCCTATTTTAATACCTTCGAAATTGAGTTGTTGATTATCTCCTGGACTCAAGAAAATAGGTATCTCAAGAGGCGTAATCATATAGGAATCCGAATTAGGAAACATATTTATTTGACCAAGAATTGCTCTTTGTAAGGTAATGAGGTCAATGGCATTGATAAATCCATCTCCATTTGTATCAGCAGCAATTTGTAATTCTGAACTTTGAATTGGAATCAGGCCTAATATATGTCTTACAATGACCAGAATGTCAATAGCACTTAACTTATCTTGTAAGTCGTCTGTTTTTCTAACCCTGATAACCGGATTGGTTAACCCAGGATATTCTTGATTGAGATCAGTAATTTCGAAAGCACTATTGGAATTAAGGTTAATTGGAATTTCTAGAGATGAATTTAGCTGAGACAGATAGATTTCAGGACTTTCAATTTCATTTCCAAATACATCTTCTATTACAATGGTAAAGCTCGAAGGTAAGACCATCGAACCTGGCTTTTGGGCACCAGTATTAGTAATAGCTTGATCGATTGCATTGATGGTATTGGTTTGTCCATTGCCACTTACATCATAATTAACAGTTTTATCTGGAGCAATGACAACGAAGGTAGGCGCACCATAATAAGGGCCAAATTGTCCAGTGAGATAGGGTTGTAAAGCACTATAAGCTCCACCATCTTCTCCTGCTGCTGGAAATGTTAATCCTAAGCCATTTTTATAGGAAGCTACTTCTGCATTACTATCAAAAGATTTAGTACTGAGTTCAAAAAATTCTACATCATACTGGCCTTCTCCCCATTCTTCATATAAGTTTTGGAATGCTGGAGCGATGGCAGTACATGGAGGACAATTAACAAAAAACATTTTTATAACTACTGTTTTTCCTTGATTCAAATAGTCTTCATAAAGACGATGAATCTGACCATCTGTATCTGAGATTGTAAAATTAGGTGCTTGTTGTGATTGAGTTGAGGCAAGCAAGGATAAACTAAAAATTATAATCAGTGCAGAACTTTTTAGTATCTCAAGCATTTTTTATTAGGTTTAATTAATGAGCAATATGAAAGTCCAATTTCACAATATTATAAATTCCTCTTACAAAGACGTTTGGGACTTCCAGTCTCTACTACATAACGATATAAAAGCCCAAAAACGCTTTCAGCAAGTCAATAACAAAGTTAACAATAATTTGTTGAATCATTTGATATTTTGCGAGCATAGGCCTGTAATAACACTCGGAAAGTCAGCATCTTACGATAATTTATTGCTTAATGAAGAGCAACTTTCAGAAAGATCAACAGAGATTTTTAAAATCAATAGGGGTGGTGATATAACCTTTCATGGTCCAGGGCAATGTACGGGCTATTTGATTTTTAACCTTGAAGAAATTTATCGAGATGTACATCGTTTTGTGAGAGATATTGAGGAGGCTATTATCAGAGTACTTGGAGATTATGGATTAAAAGGCTTCCGAATCAAGGACTATACAGGTGTTTGGTTAGGAGATGAAAGTAATCTGAGAAAAATTTGTGCCATTGGGGTTCACTTAAGCAGGTGGGTAAGTATGCATGGGTTTGCACTAAATATTCATACAGATCTTGAATATTTTAATGCAATTATTCCTTGTGGTATTGAAGATTTGAACAAATCTGTTACTTCTTTGTCAGTAGAGTTGGGAAGAGAAATTGATAAGAAGGAGGTTTACGAAAAACTGAAGACAATATTAGCGGATACATTTAATTTTGAATTCCTGAATTAAGACGATGAAAAGAGCAAAGAAAGTAGAAGGGAGTAAGACAACGATGACCGAGTTAATCATGCCTAATGATACCAATCCTTTGGGAAATCTAATGGGTGGAAATCTTATGCATTGGATGGATATTGCTGGAGGAATATGTGCAGGCAAACATTGTGAAGCACATGTAGTGACAGCCTCGGTTGATCATGTTTCGTTTCAACATCCGGTTAAGCTAGGTTCTGTTATTAGTATAAATGCAGTAGTAACCAGAGCATTTAATACTTCTGTTGAAGTTTACCTTGAGGTCTATGTATCAGATTTTGCTGGGCTGAATACCGTTAAAAGCAATCATGCCTATATGACTTTTGTTGCTCTAGATGATGAAAATAGAAGGCCAATTGAAGTGCCTCAGTTAAATCCTATAACACCAGGAGAAATTATATTATTTGAAAGTGCCAAAAGAAGAAGGGAGGTAAGGCTTATCCTAAGTGGAAGATTAAAGCCAGAGGATGCCACCGATTTAAAAAGCTTTTTTCAGGATTTTAAATAGTTTGAAGCCCATATTTTAATTCAACCTCACAAAACTGATATTCAGTGCCTTCCCCAGCTTGTGGCATTTCCACCATGACTTGTCCTACCCTTTGTAGGACCAATTTCTAAATTGCTTTGCGCAAAAATACCGATTGAAGAGAATGGCGTAATTAGAATATATTCAATTAGCCAGCATTTCAGTATAATGGTGTTTTTATCTTCCAGATCTATGAATAGAATTGCTAGATGCCTGCTGTGTACCCATTACAAGTACATCCTGAATATTTACATGCTTGGGTTGGCTCGCAATGAAATATACTATTTTACTTATATCTTTAGCATTTACAGGTGTAAAGTCTTCATAGATTTTAGCTTTTTTCTCATCACCTTCAAATCTTACTATCGCAAATTCTGTTTCTTCAACATGGCCGGGGGCAACCTGACTTACTCTGATATTGTATTTATGAAGATCTAGTCTAATTGCCTTTGTTAAAGCATCTACAGCATGTTTGCTTGCACAATAAACGTTGCCTTTGGGGTAGACTTCTTTACCCGCTATAGAGGCAATATTGATTATATGACCTTTCTTTCTTTTCACCATTTGAGGAGTGATCAATCGGGTCATATATAATAAGCCTTTGACATTTGTGTCAATCATGGTTTCCCAATCTTCTATAATACCTTCATGTATTTCATGAAATCCCTTTGCCAATCCTGCATTGTTGACCAGCACATCAATTGGCTTCCAATTTGACTTTATACTGCTTAACGCTTTTTTCACTTCTTTAAATGACCTGATATCAAAAGTCAAATCCAAAACTCTAACAGCATATTTGATTGTTATTTTTTTTGCAAACTGTTGCAGCTTTACCCTCCTTCTTCCTGTAATGATTAGATCGTAACCATTTTTGGCAAACCTTTCAGCAGTAGCTTTTCCTATGCCTGCGCTTGCTCCAGTAATTAAAGCTATTTTAGACATAATTCTATTTTCTTAATTGATCTAATTTACTGTAAAATTCTTTTTTAAAGTTATCATATTCAGATGTAGCCGGACCGTAAAATCCGGTTTGTATGTCTACAACTGTATTGTTTTTATCAACTATAATAAGTGTTGGATATGAATATATTTTATCGAGAAAGTCAAATGATTTT
Organism: Saprospiraceae bacterium; assembly: GCA_029262995.1. GTDB lineage: Bacteria > Bacteroidota > Bacteroidia > Chitinophagales > Saprospiraceae > RFSX01. The sequence goes on from JAJCYH010000011.1 coordinate 102,429, forward strand.
GTAGTTTCTGATTTATTAGCATAACCTCCGTACAGTAATGGCCAGGTTATTTCCATCTTGTTTTTATACTTTTTTAGAACATCAATGGCTTTTTCTTTTTCTTTGTATTTCTCAAACGCTATGCTAATAATGGATATGTCTTGATTTTCGTTGGCTAAGTTTTTTAGAAATTTAATTTCATCTTTGCAATTTGGACACCACGTGCCCATAATGTTGATAAGTTTGATTTTATCATTAAACGCTTCATCTGAAAGTTGGACAGTGTCTCCTTCTAAATTTTCAAAAGAAAAATTAATTGGATCAGAATTTAAGGATTCAGTTAAATCGTACGGGTTGGTCAAATTAAAATTGTCATCTCTGACAGCAGTCCAGTTTGTTGTATAGTGAGAACCACTCTTGAATTCACCTATAATCGTGTCGTTATTTACTTTGCAAGAAATTAAAAAGGCATGAGCGCCATCGAAAACACTCAACTTCATTTTTTCACCAGACACATTGCCTTGAAGATACCGATAGTCACCAGTCTCTGTCATGAAGGTACCAGTAATTTTATCGTCATCCTGGACAAATTCACCTATTGCAGGATAAGCATCATCAGATCCAGATGAGAATTCAACCTTCCATTTGCCACTAAAGTCGTAATTGTTTGATGAAGTCGACATATCGAATCGATGATTTTCTCCGTAAAAAGCGATGAAGGGGATTTGATAATTGTTGGCTCTGTATGGAACCTTCCAGTAACCTTCAATAATATTGTCTTCATAAAAAGCATCAAAATAGGAATCGAATTCACTAAAATTAAACTGAACTGTATCTTTAGCTGTAGCAGGGTCCCTTCCGTATTTAATTTCGTCGATTTCAATTTTCTCTTCCCCATTGATTAAGAATACTTTCATCTCTTCATTTTGATCGTATTCTACAATAAAGTTAAATGGTAGCTCAAAATAGTCGATAAGTTTTTTATCTGTTTCAATTAAGCCTAGATCCTCGGCTTCGTCAGATATCATTTCACTATCTGAAAGCTTAAGAATTCCTCTCCAATTACCAGGAGGTAGTTTTTCATATTGATTTGGAGTTTCAATACAGGAATTTAAAAAGATGGTTAGGAGCAATAGAAAGGAGAAATATTTCATAATTAAGTTTTGTAGTAATAACTAAAACTTCAATAAGGTAAAGATTTAAAAACTAGGGCAAAAATTTGACTGATTTTCATGTTCTCCAGAAAATCTTATTGAAAATTCTAAGGTATTCAGATTGAAAGGGTTGTTAAAGGTATCCCTCATTCCTACATCATAGGAAAATCCAAATATAAAAGCATCTTTTATTAATCCTACCAATGGCGTCACATGACTTATTTGTGTTCCATCAAGATCACTTATAGCAGTTAACCAAAGGCCTAATACCAATCCGGTATCTTCAGAACGAAAAGTATATTGAACATTCGTACCGATACTTAAAGAATTATCTGGTCCTTGTGTTTGATAAATAATTCTAGGTTGTAATTCCAGTCTATATTGCAATTCTGTATCCATGCTAAAATGAGCAACATATTTACTTTGTAATTTTTGATCAGTAATTGTGCTAGGATTTATATTATCTAATCTGTTAAAAAAAGAAATATTAGGATTGGTTAAGTGATGACCTGCAAAGCCAAGGTAGTATTTTGTTTTGTCAACTTTGATGTAATAATTTAAGCCAAGAGAAACATCAAATACGCCAATATTGTTAGGAGGTAGAGTTTCTTGTGTGGCCTGATCAAAGGCATCAATTTGATTAAATTGATCACCAAAGGTGATATTGTCATAATTGATGTTTCTTTGAATGATACCCAACTTTAAACCTGCACCTAGGTAAGAAGGCATACGATCGCCTAATTTTTTGTGATAAGCAAAATACCCAGAAACTTTATTGGTTGAGGCTTGATACAGCGTGACTCTATCGCTGACAAAAAACAGACCCATTCCAAAGTGGTCCTTTAATGTTCTATTGCCAAATTTTAATTGGAATTTGGTATCACCGCCTGCGGCAAAAGTTTTAAATGGTGAACCTAGATTATTGTTCCATTGGTCTCTGTAAACCGCTGTTAATCTGTAAGTTCCATCATAAGCTCCTGTAAGAGCTGGATTCATATGAATTGGAATGGCATAAAACTGTGAAAAAGTTTCATCCTGGGCAATCATCTTGGAGGAAATAAAGATGATAAACAGAAAGTATAGTGATTTATTTATCATGGTGCAAAACTACAATAAAACTGATTTAAATAAGTCGATCAATTGGCTTCACTTTAAACGGAATAATTCAGGATTTGATATGTCTACACTGTAATTAAGCAATGAGTTTGTATTTTTGGCTTCTTCAAAATTTAATATTGGTGAAATTTCAAAACATGCCTGAATATGGTGTTTGCAAATTAAGTGTTGCTTGTATCTGGAAAAATGCAGTTTCAGATACTTCATTGCTATCACAGGCATTATTTGGTGAGGCCGTTAAAATTATCAATATTAAAAACAGTAGATGGGTTAGGGTTGTTTGTCTCTGGGATGATGTAGTCGGATGGATGGATCCTAAGCATTTGCATTTTCTCGATGCAAAGGGATTTAAAAAGATTACCGACCATAAGCATTACAGCCTTGAATTGATTTATGGTATTATCTCGGAAAAAATATCGATTCCCATTACAATTGGCGCCGATTTGCACAGCTTTGATGGCATAAATGTAAAAATGCCATTTGGTAAATTCCTATATTCAGGTCAGGCATTTAGTTTGACCCAATCCCAGATCAATGCTAATTTGATGATCAAACTGGGTCAAAAGTTTTTGAATGCTCCTCAAATGAAAGGCGGACGTAGCATATTAGGAATGGATGCTTCAGCATTTGTTCAATTGCTATTCAAGTTTTTGGATGTTCAATTACCAAGATATGCTAAGGATCAAGTCGGTTTTGGTGATGATGTTGGATTTATTGGTGAAGCGCAAATTGGTGATCTTGCATTTTTTGCGAAAAGCAATAATGAAGTACATCATGTAGGCATAGTGATAGGTGAAAATCAAATTATTCATGTTCATGGTCGAGTGAAAATTGACCGCCTTGATCAGCAAGGGATCTATGACCTTGAGACAAGAAGATATACATACAAGCTAAGAACATTGCGTCGAATAGTTGAGTTATAGCATAATGGTATATTGCTTGATCATTGGTATTAATATTTATTTTTATACTATAAATAAACGCTCATGTCTTCACATTTCCCGAATCTTCTTAAACCTTTAGATCTTGGATTTACACAACTAAAAAACAGAGTTTTGATGGGTTCTATGCATACCATGCTAGAAGAAATTCCTGGCGGACATAAAATGGCTGCCAAATTTTATGCAGAGAGAGCAAAGGGACAAGTGGGTTTGATCGTTACTGGAGGTATTTCACCCAATGAAGAAGGTGTTGTTTTCACGGGATCTGCCGTTTTTAATAGTGAAGAGCAAATTGTAGCTCATCAGTTGATAACAGATGCTGTTCATAATGAAGGTGGCAAAATTTGTATGCAAATTCTACATACAGGGAGATATGCATATCACAAGGAATGTGTTGCTCCATCAGCAATTCAGGCACCTATAAATATAAACAAACCAAAAGAACTAACTGATGATGATATTGAACGGACGATATCGGACTTTGTCAGATGTGCTAAATTTGCACAAATGGCAGGATATGATGGTGTAGAAGTAATGGGGTCTGAAGGCTATTTAATCAATCAGTTCCTTGTGTGCAGAACCAACAAGAGAACAGACAAGTGGGGTGGAGCTTATAGCAATAGGATGCAATTTCCATTGAGAATAGTTGAGGGTATTAGGAAGGAGCTTGGCGATGCATTTATTATAATATACAGGTTGTCAATGCTTGACCTTGTTGAAGAGGGAAGTAGTTGGGAAGAAGTGGTTCAATTGGCAAAAGCTATAGAATCAGCTGGCGCAAATATTATCAATACGGGAATTGGATGGCACGAATCAAGAGTACCAACGATTGCCTCAAATGTCCCAAGAGGAGGATTTTCTTGGGTGACCAAAAAGATGATGGGTGAAGTTTCTATTCCTTTGGTTACAACAAATAGAATTAATACGCCTGAATTAGGAGATGAAATTATTGCACAAGGCAATGCAGACATGGTATCGATGGCTAGACCTTTTTTAGCTGATCCTGAATTTGTATTGAAAGCTATAGAAGGGAGAAGTGAGGAAATCAACACATGTATAGCCTGCAATCAGGCGTGCCTTGATCATACATTTACTTTGAAGCGCTGTAGTTGTCTCGTAAATCCAAGGGCATGTCATGAAACAGAATTAAATTATAATCCTGCAAAAAGTATAAAAAAAATTGCCGTTATCGGCGCAGGGCCAGCTGGTCTTGCTGCTTCAAGCATTGCTGCCGAAAGAGGACATATAGTGGACCTATATGAGAGAAAGGAAGAATTGGGTGGACAATTTAATTTGGCTAAAAAAGTACCAGGTAAGGAAGACTATTCAGAAACCGTAAGATACTTTGAGGCAATGGTAAAGAAGTTTAAAGTAAATGTATTTCTTAGTACGGAAATCTCTGTTGATGAGTTGCTTGCAATGCAGTATGATGAAGTAATAATAGCAACTGGTGTAGAGCCAAGAAAATTGAAACTAGAAGGAATTGAGCACTCGAAGGTAATGGATTATTCGGAACTGTTGTCTGGCAAACGGAATGCTGGATTACGTGTTGCAATTATCGGAGCAGGTGGGATAGGCTTTGACGTTGCTGGATATTTGACTGATACAATCAATAAAGACAATGAGACCGAAAGCTATATGAAGGAGTGGGGAGTAGATATGACAATGAAAACCAGAGGTTTTTATATAGGTCCAGATCCAGGGAAACCGAAGCGAACTGTCCATTTATTAAAGAGGTCATCGGGTAAGCATGGTAAAGCATTAGGAAAGACAACAGGGTGGATACACAGGTCTAGTCTTGCTAATAAAAATGTCAATATGCTAAGTAAGGTTGAATACCTTAAGGTCGATGATAAGGGTCTTCATTTTAAGCAAGGCGAGAATATTCAAGTTTTAGATGTGGATAACATCATTATTTGCGCTGGTCAAGAAATGTTGGATAATTACTCTGTCAAACTTATTGAAAATGGTGTAAAGGTACATGTCATAGGTGGAGCTAAGGATGCTTCTGAATTAGATGCCAAAAGAGCAATAAACGAGGCGGCTTATCTGGCTGCTGCTCTATAAAAAAATAAGAGTGGATAGAGAAAAGTTATTGATTGTACTAAGTTTTGTTACTATATATATTGTTTGGGGATCTACCTATTTATTCTCGGCATTTGTTCTAGAGCAAATCGAGCCATTTTTAATTTGTGCCATAAGATTTATTACTGCTGGAATATTGTGTTTTGGATTGCTTCTTATAATGGCTTCTAAGCCAAGGCCTACACGAGAAGAAGTTAAGAATTCCTTGATTGCGGGGTTCATATTCTTGGGGTTAGGGACAGGGGGAGCAATATGGTCTCTTAATTATTTGGATTCTGGATTTAGTGCTTTAATAATTTCAGGAGAGCCGCTTATTATAGTGATTATGTTATGGCTTTATAAACAAACCAAACCAGCACCACAAACTTTGTTTGGTATTGCTTTAGGGATAGCGGGTATGTTTATATTGGTTTGCCAAAATGAAATAGTAACGGGAAGAGAACAACTGTTTGGAATCCTTGCCATCTTTGGTTCAATGTTGGCATGGGGAATGGGCAGCATATTCGTATCAGGTGCAAGATTTCCTAATAACCAAATTTACAATATAGGATTACAATTGATAGTCGGAGGAGTAGCTGGTTTGATTTTTAGCTTCGTCTTTATGGAGGACGGTTTTGTTTTGTCAAACTTAACAATGAAAACAATACTATCAATGGTATTTCTAATACTGTTTGGTTCTATAGGGGCATTTACAGCATTTAATTATTTACTCAAAAAAGTATCCACCGAGAAGGTGGTAACCAATACTTATGTCAACCCGGTGATAGCGATGATATTGGGTTATCTTTTCAATAATGAGTTGATTACATGGCAATCGGTTATAGCTGCTGTAATTATGTTATTCGGCGTATTTCTTATAAATAGCAGAAAAGTTCTGAAATAAAAAAACCTCTTAATCTGATTAAGAGGTTTTGTGTGTGTATATCTTTTGTTAATATTCATCTTCGTTAAAGAGAAAATCATCTTTCCTTGGATAATCTGGCCATATCTCAACCATATTATCATAAGGATCTCCCTCATCATCGATTTCCTGAAGGTTTTCAATAACTTCTAGGGGCGCTCCAGTTCTGATAGCATAGTCAATAAGTTCATCTCGAGTTGCAGGCCATGGTGCGTCCTCTAAGTGATGTGCCAGTTCAAGTGTCCAATACATCTTCTATTTAATTGAAAAGTGAATTAATTTGCCAGGTTTTTAAAGCCTGAATTTTCCACAAATGTATTAAAAAAAATAAATTAAAAAAGATTTTAGTAATAAATTTATTAAATATGTGTAATAAATTGATTATCAAAACTTTACATTCGCGAAACTGCAATTTTTATAACTTGTAATTCCTATTTATTATATAATTAACATTGCGTCTCCATAGCTGAAGAATCTATATTTTTCTTTTATAGCCTCATGATAAGCATCCATTATTAATTCTCTTCCACCAAAAGCAGACACCATAATAATTAGTGATGACTTAGGTAAATGGAAATTGGTAATCATAGAATCGGCAATGCTGAACTCAAATGGGTGATAAATAAAAGTATTTGTCCATCCTTCAGCTTCCTTTAAAAATCCTCCAGCAGATACTGCAGATTCTATTGATCTCATAGAAGTTGTTCCTACGCTGCAAATCCTTCTTTTGTTTTTCTTGGCTTTATTAACGATCTCTGCTGTAGCTTTTGTAATCTGAAAGTATTCAGCTTCCATTTTATGCTTGGAAAGATCTTCAACTTCAATATCTCTGAAGGTCCCTAATCCTACATGTAAAGTGACTTCGGCAAGATTAACACCTTTTATTTCCAATCTCTTCATTAGACTTCTGCTGAAATGCAAACCAGCGGTAGGGGCAGCTACGGCACCTAATTTGGAAGCATATACTGTCTGATATCTTTCTGAATCAAGATCTTCTGGTTCTCTGCTTATATACTTAGGCAATGGTGTGTTACCCAATTGCTTTAATACTGCTTGGTACTCGTCTTCTTCTCCGTCAAAAAAGAATCTGATGGTCCTGCCTCTAGAGGTAGTATTATCAACAACCTCAGCAATAAGGATATCATTGCCTTCACTATCAGAAAAATACAATTTATTGCCTACTCTTATCTTTCTTGCAGGGTCAACAAGAACATCCCATAATCGAGATTCTTTATTAAGTTCTCTTAGTAGAAAAACTTCAATTTGTGCTCCAGTTTTTTCTTTTTTACCAAATAACCTAGCGGGAAACACCTTGGTATTATTAAAGATTAAAGCATCATCTTCATTATAATAGTCAATAAGGTCTTTGAAAACTTTATGTTCGATTTTACCCGAATCTTTATTAATAACCATCAATCTAGATTCATCTCTTTCTTTAGAAGGATATTTGGCTATTAGTTTCTCTGGTAATTTAAAATCAAAGCTTGATAATTTCGTTTTCATATATCTAGGTTTTCATAAAAGGTTTGTTGCCTGACTATATTTCAGGCATCCTGATTAAGATCGGCAAAAATAGAAAAATAGATTCTAATTCCTTAATGTGTCTATATTAATGATGTTATTTTTGGAATGAGAATTTTGACAATTTTCATAAACACTAATTGTTTGAAGAGCCGAAAAGTTCATTCATCTAATAAATCTTTCCAAAAGTCCTGATATTTCTAATTTAGCAGCATGATAATATTGTTCAAAATACTATATGAAGGCATACGTCAGGCGGCGCATTCACTGGTTTCGAATAAACTGAGAAGCTTTCTTTCATTACTAGGGATAACTATAGGAATATTTGCAATTGTAGCAGTACGGTCAGCAGTTGATTCATTACAAGCCAATGTAATGAGTGGGATTTCAGAATTGGGCTCTGATGTTGTTTATGTGGAAAAGTGGCCATGGACCAGTACGGATGAGAACAATTATTGGAAATTCATGAAAAGGCCAGAAGTGAGTTTTGAGGATTATGAGGTAATCCGTGAAAAATCAAAGCTTGCACATTTAACTTCTTTTGTTATTTCAGCTGATAGCAAAAACATAAGCTATCGTTCAAGTTCAGTGTCTGGTTCATTTCTAATGGGAACAACATACGATTATCAGGAAATTCAGAAATTGGAGATTGAAAAAGGCCGTTATTTTACGCCTAGAGAGGTCAGAGATGGTTTGGATAAAGTGATAATTGGCAATACTTTGGCAAATGAGTTATTTCCTAAAATTGAACCTCTTGGTAAGGAAATTAAAATGAGAGGAAAGAAATTTACTGTGATTGGAGTCTTAAAGAAAGAGGGCGAAAGCCTGTTTAATTTTATAAACTTTGATGAAGTTGCCTGGCTTCCATTGAATTCTGCTAGAAAATTTATAAACATTAAAGATAAAGGTCTGCAGAGGTCTTTGGTTGTCAAGCCTTATGAAGATGTTGAATTGGAGGCACTTAAAAATGAGCTAACAGGAATCCTTCGATCTAAAAGAAAATTAAAGCCGGTTGAAGAAAATGATTTTTCTCTTATGGAAATGACACAGATCAATCAATCTCTGGAAGGCTTTTTCAGTACATTAAATCTGGGTGGATTTATAATTGGAATTTTTGCATTGATCGTAGGGATGTTTAGTGTAGCAAATATCATGTTTGTATCTGTAAAGGAACGAACGAGTCAGATCGGTATTAAAATGGCAATAGGAGCTAAGAAAGAAGTGATTTTATGGGAGTTTCTGATTGAGGGAATAATATTATGTGTAATCGGAGGTATTATGGGTTTGGCTTTCGTGTATGGCGTTGTACTTCTGGTAAGTAGTCTTTCTCCTTTTGAGATGACTTTGAGTATGGGTAATATTATTTACGGCATTGGTTGGTCCATTGTGATTGGATTGATTGCTGCTATTATTCCTGCAGTTCAGGCATCAAGGTTAGATCCAGTCGTTGCAATTCGGAAATAAAAAAAACCCACTCGAAAATTCGAATGGGTTTAAAGTCTTAATTCTTGTTTAAAGAATTTTATTTTATTTGATCTATAACTGCTTTAAATGATTCTGGATGATTCATTGCTAAATCAGCTAGTACCTTTCTATCAAGATCTATGTTATTTGTTTTTAGACCATGCATGAATCTAGAATAGGAAAGTCCCTCCACTCTAGCTGCGGCGTTGATTCTCACAATCCACAATCTTCTGAAGGCACGTTTTTTGTTTCTTCTGTCACGATAAGCATATTGCAATGCTTTTTCTACAGCATTCTTTGCTACTGTATAAACATTTGATCTAGCGCCAAAGTAACCTTTAGCTAATTTTAAGATCTTTTTTCTTCTTTTTCTAGATGCTACAGCATTTACGGAACGAGGCATAATGTTTAGTTTATGGTTTCAAGGGTTTGTTAGACAAACTTGACCTCAAACCAAGTGAACAATTAAATATTTAATAAAGCTTTGATTCTTTTTTCATCAGCTTTACTTACCAGTGTAGAACCAGTAAGATTAAGTTTAGCTTTCTTAGATTTTTTTCTTAAAAGGTGCCTTTTTCCAGCCTGATATCTTTTGATTTTACCAGAACCAGTAACTTTAAACCTTTTCTTCGCACTAGAGTGCGTCTTCATCTTTGGCATTATTTCTAAAATTTAGGAGTGCAAAGTTATACTAATTTTAGTATAAATTCCACGATTCATATTAAAAATATTAATAAAAGAGATTGATAAATAAACTTACTTTTTGGCCTTTTTAAGAGGGGAGATCATTACGATCATTCTACGGCCTTCCATTTTTGGCAAATCCTCGGCACCTCCAAAGTCAACAAGTTCATTGATAAATCTTAAGAGTAGTAACTGGCCTCTGTCTTGAAATACAATAGTTCGTCCTCGGAAATGTACATATGCTTTAACTTTTGCACCATCTTCCAAGAATTTTTTTGCATGATTCAGTTTAAAATTGAAATCATGTTCATCGGTATTTGGTCCGAAACGGATTTCTTTGATAACGGTTTTAGCCGTTTTATTTTTAATTTCTTTCTCTTTCTTTTTCTTTAGATAGAGAAACTTATTATAATCAATGATTTTGACAACAGGGGGTTCGGCATTTGGACTAATCTCTACTACATCGAGTTCCATCTCACGTGCCCAGTAGATTACATCTTGCGTTTTAAAAACGCCTGATTCAATACTTTGTTTTGCGACTTCGCTAATCTCTTCAAAATTATCTCCGACCAGCCTTACTTTTGGTACTCGGATATCATTATTGGTTCTAAATTCTGCTTTTTTCTCTTCAAAAGCTCTGTAATTTCTCCTCTTCAAATGTTTGTTGTTTGTTAAAAAATAATCTTTAAATATTTAAACCACATAATAGTGGTTCAAAGTTGCATTTTTGCCTTAAAGGCTAAAAAATACCTTGTAAATACTTAAAGTAAGCAGTTACAAGGCATAAATATATGTTTTCGTCACAATTATTGTACGTCTTCAGCACTTAATCTTTTAGTAGCCTTGATTTGAATGCCATCCTTTGTTTTTGATAATACAGCTTTCAACTCAGAACCTTCTTCAGGGCTTTCATTAAGAATGAATTCAGCAAGTGGATCTTCAATGTATTTTTGGATTGCTCTATTTAGGGGCCTAGCACCAAACTGAGGATCAAATCCTTTCTCTGCAACATATTTTTTTGCACCAGCTGTCAATGAAAGTTTGAATCCCATATTCTCTAACCTGTGATAAAGATCTTTAAGTGCTATTTCAATAATTTTAAAGATATCCTCTTTTTCAAGGCTGTCAAAAATGACAACATCATCAATTCTATTTAAAAATTCCGGCGAGAATGTTTTCTTTAAAGCTTTTTGAATTACAGCCTTTGAGTTGTCTTCTACTGATTGTGATCTTGCCTGGGTATTAAATCCAACGCCTTGACCAAAGTCCTTGAGTTGTCTGGCCCCGATATTGGATGTCATAATGATCAGCGTATTTTTAAAATCCACCTTTCTACCAAGACCGTCAGTAAGTTGTCCATCATCAAATACTTGCAAAAGAATGTTATAGATATCTGGATGGGCTTTCTCAATTTCATCTAAAAGAATAACGCTATAGGGTTTTCTTCTCACCTTTTCTGTTAGCTGACCTCCTTCTTCATAGCCTACATATCCTGGAGGTGCTCCGATTAATCTGCTAAGTGAAAATTTTTCCATGTATTCTGTCATGTCAATTCTGATTAATGTGTCTTCAGAATCAAATACATGTTTGGCTAATGCTTTTGCTAATTCAGTCTTACCAACTCCAGTAGGACCTAGAAAGATAAAGGTTCCAATAGGCTTAGACGGATCTTTCAATCCAAGTCTGTTTCGCTGGATTGCTCTTGTTATTTTTTCAACAGCGTTATCCTGGCCAATGATATGTTTCTTTAAATCGTTAGCCATACCCACTAACTTTTTGTTTTCTTTTTGAGCAACTTTAGTTACAGGTATTCCAGTAATCATACTGACAACTTCAGCTATATCTTCTTCATTAACAGGGTACTTTGCCGTTTTAGCATCCTCTTCCCATTTCTTCTTGCTGTCGTCAAGCTTTTTAATCAACTTAGATTCCTGATCTCTTAAATCTGCAGCTTTTTCATATTGTTGATTTTTTACAGCGGAGTTTTTAAGGTCCTTGATCTGTTCGATTTTGGTTTCAAGTTCTTCAATATATTCAGGCACATGAATGTTTTTCAAATGCGTTCGAGCACCTACTTCATCCAATACATCAATGGCCTTATCAGGTAAAAAGCGATCCGTAATATATCGTGTACTTAATTTAACACATGCCTTAATCGCTTCATCAGAATATTGAACATTATGGAAGTCTTCGTATTTGGATTTTATATTTTTCAATATATCAATGGTTTCTTCTGGACTAGGTGGATCCACTAATACTTTTTGAAACCTTCTATCCAATGCGCCATCCTTTTCTATATACTGTCTATATTCATCCAATGTTGAAGCACCTATAACTTGCAGCTCTCCTCTAGCCAATGCTGGTTTGAATATATTTGATGCATCTAATGAACCTGTGGCTCCTCCAGCACCTACAATAGTGTGGATCTCATCAATGAAAAGGATAACATCAGCCGTTTTCTCCAATTCATTCATAATGGCCTTCATCCGCTCTTCAAACTGACCTCTGTATTTAGTGCCGGCAACCAAAGCCGCAAGATCTAGCATTATTATTCTTTTATCGAACAATGTCCTGCTGACCTTCTTTTGAATGATTCTTAAAGCGAGGCCTTCAGCGATAGCTGTTTTACCAACACCAGGCTCACCAATAAGAATGGGATTGTTTTTCTTCCTTCTACTTAAAATTTGAGAAACCCTTTCAATTTCATTTTCTCGCCCGATGATTGGATCCAATTTATCCTCTTCTGCAAGTTTTGTAATATCACGACCAAAATTATCTAAGACAGGAGTTCTTGACTTCGTATTGCCCTTTCTTCTAGAAAAGGACTCTTCTTGTTCTTCATCCATTGGTAAATCACTATCACCAGCAGATCCAGAAATATCAGTGTAACTAGAACCGTCTTCCTGATTTACATATTCAAGTTCATTTTTATAAATGGCATAATCAACTTCAAATTCATCGAGAATTGTTGAAGCCGTATTTTCTGCAATCTTCAAAATTGAAAGCATGATATGCTCAGCATTAATTTCTTCTTGCTTCATTGATTTGGCTTCTAGAAAAGAAACCTTTAGTGCCTTCTCCGCATGTTTGTTTAATGGAATACTGCCAACACTTTGTTCAGAAATTGCCCCTCTTTTGTCTTGAACTGAAGTTTCAATTTTATATTTTAATTCATATAAATCTACATCCAGAGAGTCCAGAACCTTTATAGCTAGACTGTCCTTATCCTTGATCATTCCTAGTAAAAGATGCTCTGTACCAATAAAGTCGTTGCCCAACCGAATGGCTTCATCTCTACTCAGGGAGATAATTTTTTTCACTTTTGGCGAAAACTTACTATTCATTTATGATTTCTTTTGAATGTCTAATATTATAAAAAAATCCTATATATACCTAAGCTTATTAAATGCTTTTATAAAAAACCGTTTCATATAAGAAACTCTTTTATGATGGCCCTGGTTTTTATTAAATTAAGATTTATTATTTATTTATTTATTAATTAACGAATCATTATGATGATTTTGGCAAAAAATTGCGCATTTATGACATATTGATTTTAGATAGAATAAAAAATCTGCAATTTAGTCCATTCAACGGCCAAACTCAATAGATGTTGATAATTGCTTGTAACATTATCTAAGAAAAATGCAGATATTTAAAATAATATACACACATCAAATAATTAATAGTTTGAATATGTGTTTTTTTGCAACGAAGATATAACTTTGCAGGCTTAATGATTTGAAATGAAATTTGTAATAGACAAACAAGATAAATACGCTTTGCTTCAGCTAAATGAAGATAATCTGAATTCTTTGATTGCTCCAGACTTGAAGTCAGAGTTTGTATTTTTATGTAACGAAGGTGTAAAAAATTTGATTTTGGACCTTTCGAAAGTAAAGTACGTAGACTCTTCGGGTCTTAGTGCTATATTAACAGCTAACAGACTTTGGCATGACCAGGGTAGTTTTGTGTTAACGGGTATAGTACATCCAAGTGTTAAAAAGCTAATTGAGATTTCCAGATTGGAGAGTATCTTTAAGATTATTCCTACAGTTGAGGAATCGATTGATTTCGTATTCATGGAGGAAATTGAAAAAGAACTAAATTCTGAAGAAGAATAAGTCCCTGCATTTTGAATCGCCAGTTTCATCTTACAATTCTTGGGAGTAATTCAGCGATTCCTGCTTACGGACGTTTTCCTACAAGTCAAATATTAAAAGTTAATGGCAAGAGTTTTCTCATTGACTGCGGTGAAGGATCTCAAATCCGTATGTCTCAATACAAAATAAAAAAGAACTCCATTAACTATATATTCATAAGTCATCTTCATGGAGATCATGTCTATGGTTTGCCTGGCTTGTTGACTTCAATGTCTTTGAACTCAAGAAAGACACCGTTGGAGATTTTTGGACCTCCTGGATTAAAAAGGCTGTTAAGCACCGTCTTTGAGTTAAGCAAGGCTTATTTTAGTTATCAGTTAAATATTCATGAATATTCTTCTGATCGAAAATTAGTCATTCTTGAACTTGATGATATCAAGGTTTCTTTGTTTCCTGTTTTTCATAGAATCGAAACTTATGGATTCTTGTTTGAAGAAAAATTGTCTCAAAAGAATATAAGGAAGGAAGTCATTGAACAATACTCGATGAGTATAGAAGAAATCAAGTCGGTTAAGAACGGAGCTGATCTATTGAGAGGTGAAACAGTCATAGCCAACAGCGAGCTTACTTTAACGGCTCCTAAAAGCGTTTCTTATGCTTATTGTTCGGATTCAGCTCCAGATGAAAGAATACTTTCTTCCATACAAGATGTAAATGTATTATACTTTGAAACAACTTACCTGGAAGATATGCTAGATCAGGCTAAGAGAAGAGGTCACTCAACGAGTAGGGGAGCGGCCCTTATGGCATTAAATGCAAATGCTAAACTTCTTGTAACGGGACATTATTCTTCTCGATATAGAGATCCTGAAGACTTTAGATTTGAAGTAGAGGAAATATTCAAACCAGTTGTTATTGGTCGAGATGGGGAAATGGTCAATATACTGGATTTTGAATAAACTCTTTTGGTGATTAATCTATAACATCTTGTTTGCTAAATCCGCTAATTCAGACCTTTCGCCTTTTTCTAGCTTAATGTGTGCAAAGAGATCATTTCCTTTTAACTTGTCGATAACATACGATAAACCATTACTGTTTTCGTCAAGGTATGGTGTATCGATTTGATGTATATCTCCCGTGAAGACGATTTTAGTTCCTTCTCCAGCTCTAGTAATAATTGTTTTTATTTCATGAGGCGTAAGGTTTTGAGCTTCGTCAATGATAAACATGACATTGGTCAAACTTCTTCCCCTGATGAAATTCAAAGCGGTGATAGAAAGATCTCCATTTTCTTGCAGTTCCTCTATCCATTTGGTTTTTCGAGCATTTTCTTTAAACTGTGATTTGATAACTTTAAGATTGTCCCAAAGCGCCTGCATATAAGGCGAAATCTTTTCTTCGGCATTACCTGGAAGAAAACCGATGTCCCTATTGTTCAAAGGGATAATGGGTCTTGACAAGATAATTTGGTCGTAAGTATTTTTTTGTTCTAGTGCTGCAGCTAAAGCAAGGAGTGTTTTACCAGTACCGGCAACTCCTTGAAGAGCAATTAGCCTGATATCCTTATTAAGCAAAGCGTTCATGGCAAAAGTTTGTTCCGCATTTCTGGGATTTATGCCATAAGCATATTTCTTTTCAACAAGTTCAATATACTCAGATTTGCCGTTGTATCTGGCCAAGGCAGACTGTGAGCAATTGTTTAGGATATAATACCCATTTGGTAATTTGGTATTTTTTAACAAACCATTTTCCTTAATAGATTTATCGTTGTATAGTTTCTTAATTACTTCTGCATCAAGGTCGTGAATTGAGGAACTGAAAGTTTCGCTTAGATCTCTAACGTCTTCGACCTTTCCTGTCTTGTAATCCTCAGCACTCAAGCCAAGAGCTTTGGCTTTGATACGCAAATTGATGTCTTTCGTTACAAGGATTACGTTTTTTTTCTTATGTCTTTTCAATAGGGATAAAGCGACATTAATGATCTTATGATCATTTTTATTTGGTCCATAAACTTGTTCTGCGTCAAGTTTCAAACCGTTGACATCCATTATAATCTTTATCTTCCCTTTGTTCTTGCCTAACGAAAGCCAATTGTTTAACCCTTTGTTTTCTGATAATTTATCCAAAAACCGGATTACATTTCTAGCTTCAAAATTTTTCGTCTCGTTGCCAATTTTAAAGTTATCCAATTCCTCTAATACAGTAATGGGGATAATAACATCATTATCTTCAAAATTGTTAATAGAGTTATGATCGAAAAGTAAAACAGATGTGTCTAGGACGAAAAGTTTTGGCATAAATCGATATTATATTATAAAAATAACTAATATGTTTCCTTTACCAAATTTTTATTTACTATTTATCTGAAATATAAAGATTTACAATGAGAAGTCAAGAGATTCCCATATGGTACGGTTCATTATAATTTAATGTTGTGTAACTAATTCCAAGGTCCTTCCTTTGATACACTGACAAAGCATTCACCATCAAAACGAAATAACCCTCCCCAGCCACCAAACCAGAATCTTCCTTCTTTATCCTTAAAAATGGACAACACCCCATTGGTGTTAAGACCATCTGATTTGTTATAATTGGTAAATGTAGTTCCATCAAAGCGGTACACGCCATGATTTTCAGCAGCAAACCAAATATTGCCATGATTATCTTCAAAGAAAGCACCTGCTTCAATTCCAGTAATGATACCTTCCTGTGTGAAATTCTTAAATGTTGTTCCATCATACCTGCTTATTCCACCAAAACTGGATCCCATCCAAATATTCCCTTTTGAATCTTCAAAAAAACTACCAATATTATTGCCAATTATACCATCTTCTTTCGTCAGAAGCGTAAATGATTTACCATCGTATTTACATAACCCAAAGCCGTCAGTGCCAATCCAAATCGTTCCGTTTCTATCTTCCATTAAAGATGTGATCCTATCATATCCATATATAGTAGTTGTATCTTTAACTTGAGCTTTTGGTATTGGAAAGTTTGTGAATTTATTGCCATCAAATAAGCAGATGCCTTCATTAGTGCCTATCCAAAATATGCCATCTTTTGCTATTATAACACTCCAAATTTCATCTTTTAAAAGCCCATCTTTCTCGTTATAATTTGTAAATGATTTTCCATCGTATTTCGTTAGTCCGAAGTAACTGCCAAACCAAACATTACTATCCTTATCTTCTACGATGGCTGTTATTCTGCCAAATTTGATTGAATCTCTATCATGATAATACCTTAATGAATCTTCATTATATTGCATAAGGCCATAGACATTTGTGCCAAACCAGAGATTTCCTCGGCTATCTTGATTTATCTTTCTTACATGTTGACACAGCTGTCCATCAATGTAGAAATAAGGATCCTTATATTTCTTATTTTTTGTCTGATTCTCTTGATCAGATATACCGTCTAGAGGGGAAATTTGTTGGCTTCTATTTACTTCTTGTCCCATACACGAAGTGATGAAAACAGAAAATATAATTGTAACATATAGTGCCATTCTGCTTAAGCAAAATCTGTCAATTTCAACATTTCTCATATTAATATTTGTCAATTATTATAATGATTAATTAAATTTTCATTAGTGAAGTTGTATCTGAACTCTTTGCAGTTATACTTCTAATCAATAATAAGCTGGATTAACTTAATTGTTGGTTGTGATTAGAGTATAACTAGCACAGCTTGTTATCAGTATTTTTATAAAATGTAAAGCGTTGAAATTTATATTGCTATCTTAAGATTAGGTATGTATCTATTTGATGAAATTACTAGCAGCCTTCCAAGCCAAAAAAGAAAACAAATTCTTGGGCTACTTTATCTCCTACTGAATTTGACGCTGGCTTCCAATTGCCAGGAATATTGCTCACTAAGTTCACCAAGAAATCATCTACCGTATTGTATCCACATGTCGAAGACAATTCTACATTTTTAATTCTTCCTTCTTTAGAAATGGTAAAATTTACTTTTCCGGGCTTTAGATTTTCTAGTGTGATGTGTTCTGTTTCTCTCTTGCTGTTTTCTTTGAGGTAAGTAATTAGTCCTTCTTTGCCACCAAAGTATTCTGCTTCTTCTTCTGGAACAATTGTCATGTAGTAGGTTAAATAATCATTTTCTAATAATCCAGTGATGTTATTCTTAACTTTATAATCAGCTCTAACGTATAAATTTCCTGAGTAATCCGTCGACTTTAGCAGTTTTATCTGATTGGTTGTTAATATATCATTTTCTCCATGTTCAGTAATTTCTTCATTATCTTCAAGAATAGCAACTTGAACAGAATGATAGTCTTCAACTGATACAAAGGCCTTTTGAGGTAGAATATCGAAAATGTTTTTTGCTGAAATCAGATTTTCTTTCGTTACAGTATGAATAAATCTAGAACTTACGTTATATATTAAGTCTAATTTGGGTGATTTACATGTAGGTAATTCTAAATCTTCAACGGATTTTACGACTGTCTTGCATTTTATTTCTTTCTGGGCTGTACTATTATTCCAATTGAAATAGCCAAAAGCAGTCAAACTAAACGTTGAGAGTATCGTGCAAAAAATTAAAATGTTCTTTTTCATTTTTAAAATTTTTAATGATTAATTATCCCTAAATCTATTCTGCTTTGGTGCTTCCATGTTTAAATCAATTGTAAAATGATGTAAATTTTGTGTAAAACAGTTCAATTAATGTTATAATCCAATAATTTAGTACAATGAATTTGAGGCAAATTAGAAAAGTATATCAAAGGCTCCTTTTAATTGTAATCGTTTGCATATTACCTATCATAGGTAAGAGCACGATGGAAGAGGTAATTGGAGAAAAGAAGATCGAAATTGCAATGAGAATGATCGGTCATGAAATTCTAATGAGCCTTGGTGATTGTGAATCTCGAATTATGCCCATTGAAAAAGTAGATGGATACTATAAGATCCCTTTTGAATTTAATTTTGGTTTTGATCCTGATGATATTGTTTCTATCGTTGACCAAGTCATGAAGGAGGCAAATGTGTCTGGTGGATACTTGGTTGAAGTAGTGCAATGTGAATCAAAGAAAGTAGTTCACAGTTTCATGATTGGTGGTGAAGCTAATTCAGGGATGGTTCCGTGCAGGGGCAGAGCTCTACCCGTAGATTGTTATAGTCTTTTCGTAACTATATTTGATGAAAAGATACTATTTGGAAATATGGAAGCCACAAATTCTATAAATGGTGGGAATCAAGATCTAATGCAGCTCTCTTCTGATGCACTGCCACTGGTTTCATCTAAGCTCATACCAACCAACATCGTTAAGTCTGGGATCATTTATATCCCATTACTATTCTTGATTACATTTGCATTTGTTTATATTAAGAATAGGAGCTCCCAAGTATCGGACCCAAATTTAGTTTTGATTGGTGCTTCTCAATTTGATAAAAGGAACATGGCTCTTTCATATGCAAATAGCAAAGTTGAGCTATCCAACAAAGAAGCTGAATTGCTCTCGGTATTGCATAATTCAGTTAATACACCAATTGAACGTGAAGTAATCCTGCAAAGAGTATGGGGGGATGATGGAGATTATGTGGGTAGGACACTAGATGTCTTTATTTCCAAATTACGCAAGAAGCTTGAAGCAGATACAAGTGTGAAAATTGTCAATATTCGAGGAATTGGCTATAAGCTTGTAATGGATAACAATATTTGAGTCTATTCTGTAATTCACTTGCTTGCTAGTTAAGCTCAAAAGACAATGTAATAGCTAATCATCCTTTAATAAGTTGAGGGAATTAATTTACTTTTTATACTTGATAATTTTGTTGTTTGATTGCTTTAAAAGTAAAACATCAATAACATTTTCTTTAAATGTTACAGAATTGCCCTTTATAATAGCGTTAGGGTCATTTGTAAAAAGAATTTTTCCAGGTACATGAACTATAGTACTGGTTTCACCTCCAATTATTGATTGCATCATTTTGATATAGTTTTAATTGCTACTACATTTTATTAGTAATGCAAACTATTGATGTCGGACCAATAAAAAACGCTATTGAATATACTTGTTTGACAAGTAATTGGATCATTGTATCTCATTCTTAATATTAGTGAGATATAAAGAGTCATTGGTCTGTTCCAAGAACTTCTTAAACTTTAACTTAATACGTCTTATAAGAGATTTTTTGTCCTTTGAACTGATAATAGTGTCATCAGTTTCTTTTATCTCTTTAATCTTTTGTGTTCTTTCTAACTTAAGTTCTTTAATGTGTTGCTTTTGGCCTCCAGAATATAGTTTGTTTTCTTCCATAGTAAGAATGATATAGTTTCTTGACAATTGTACATTTGTAAATCATGAAGTTAGTAATAATATTAATGTGGTGTAGAGCAAAATGTTGTTTAGAATACTCAGTTAGACCAATAGGTTCATGTCATTTTTAGATTCAGTGATCAATTAACATAATTGTGCAAGAGTAACTCTTTATGATTGCCAGCAACAGATGATCGAATGTCACAGTCTTTCGATGAAGGAGAGATATTCGATCTTACATATTAATATCTGTAGTTATTATATTTAGATTACCCTCATTCGGTAGGTGAAAAGCATTTGATTTTTCTAACTTAATTTGAATTTCATCCATTGTACTACCATGAATTGTTGAACTAAATTCATGTGCTCTTGATAACATTCGGATATAAGCATCTGGATCTTTTTGTCTTGTTAACTTTCTTAGACTTAGTATGTAATCCTCTCGATATACATTGGGAATAATAATTTTTGATTGTTTTGCTGTTACCAATTCAGCATTCATCATTATCCTAGCCAATCGTCCATTGCCATCTAAGAAGGGATGGATTTCGCTAATCATAAACATCAAATACGCAGCTTTAGCAAATGGATTAATCAATGCCGCATAAAACTCAAATCCTTTTATTAGTGTACCCCTAACTAAATTTATATCTACAAAGGCAGTTTGTCCCGCAAAATTGTTTTTGTTTTTAAATTCCCCTGGTTTTTTATCCTTTCGTGCAGAAAGAAGTGTCTTGTGTCGGTATTTTAATATTGATATTAATTCATCCGGAGATTTAGGAGTAATACTCATTTCTTTTTTATTGGAAACAATCTTGTAGGTTCCTAATATATCATGTGAATCTTGTTCTCTTGTTGGAATTGGTGTTTGTTTTTCTATTATTTCTTTGGCTTCATCTATTTTGAAAACAGTTCCCTCTATGTAGTTTGAAAAATACCCTTCAAAAAATGCAAAATTTCTAAAATCATCTAGATCTGCATTCTTTTCTTCAAACTGTTTAAATTCAAATTGTTTTAATTCTCTGAACAGTTTTTCAAATAATTCATATCTAAATGGATCAAAAGGAATACCAAAAGCTCTTGCGGTTGCTATTGGTGATTTCAAAATCTTAGAGGAATGCGTATTTAGAATTGCACTAATTATTTTGTCTAACTTTATGAATTCCTTTTTCATAGCTAATACAATAGAAATATCTCGTGCTCTATCTCTTAGATTATTAAGCTCCTCTTCTCCATTAATCCTTACTATTTGCTCTAATCTTTCTTCTAGCTCAGAGTATGTTAAAGTTTTAGAATCAGGTCCTGTTTTTCTAGATGTTTGCAGATTTTCTAGAAAGGCACGTTCTCGTTGGGAAGCATACACTTGTCCAGATAGAATGTTATCGCCTTCGATTGCTCCTGCGCCTTTTAAAAATCTTATTGTTATTCCGGGTAGTTTTGTTTTTTTAGTATACGTATGTGTTAAGAAAATTTGGTTGGTTGATGTTGGTTGAAATTCCAATGCAGATCTGTGACTCAAGACTGCACCAGGAAAAAGTTTTCCCAGGATTGTGAAAATATTTCTTCTAACAATTGTTTTTGGATTTTCTTCTAAATTGCCAGTATAAAGTCTTGGCGCAATTTTCTTAATCTTTCCTTGCTTTTCTAGTTTTGATACCTTCTTAGAGATGTTTGAATCTGAAGAACCAAATATTACTTCTTGTAGATGTATCGGTAAACTATTTTCCACTTATTTGATGCTTTATAACCTGTAGGTAAATTATTTCCACTAAACGTAAATATAAGGCAAAAATATTCCAATATAAATGCAATACAGAAATAATATTAGATTAAAAGAACGCAAAATGAAGCAAGTGGTAAATATATTCCATTAAAGGCTGGAATTGGACCAATAATTTTCACTATAAAGAAATGCTTGACAAGGTTCTTAAATTGGTTCTTTATTTTATTCAAATTTAGGCCATACAATCTTCAATGTTTATTGAGGTTTTGGTTAGCAATTTCCATTTTGTAATTAATCTTCCTAACTTAATGCTAGCATAAGTACAGTAGTCATTCTTATCCTTGCTAAATCTTAGTTAACAAATCTTTTCCCTATATATAACATATCAATGACTTAAGACAGCTTATGGGAAAGGTGAACCACTTGAACACTATGTTCAAAGTCTAGGACTTATTGTACATATCAGAAAATACTGCTAGTTTTTACTCTCTTCCGAAGGCGTATATCCAAATTCCTTTGAGTATACTCTAGTGAAGTAACTGGGATCATTAAAACCTACAGCATAGGCCACTTCAGAAATATTCATATCTGTATCAATTATCATTTCTTTCGCTCTATGCATCCGCATACTTCTTAAATATGGAACAATAGTCTTGCCCGTCAATGCATGAAGTTTCCTATAAAGCTGTGATCGACTCATATTAACTTCTTTACAAATATCCTGTACATTGAAATCTGGATTGGCTAAATTTTCTTCAATGATCTTTTTTAATTTCAGGATAAACCCATCTTCAAAAATGGTCTGGGATTGGTTTATCGTGTCATCCGAGAAATCATTATATCTCTCATGGAGCCTCTTTCTTAATTCTAGTAATTTTCTCAACCGTACTTTTAATTCAGTTTTATCAAAGGGTTTTGATAAATAAGCATCTGCACCCCTTTCCAATCCAATTAATCTTGAATCAGTATCTCCTTTTGCCGTAAGAAGAACAATAGGAATATGACAGGTACGTTCGTTATTTTTAAGTGTATCAGTTACTTCAAATCCATCCTTAATAGGCATCATAACATCACTGATTATAATATCGGGAATATATTCATAAGCTTTGGATATCCCTGCCTCCCCGTTTTCCGCCGTAATAATTGTGTATAAATCGCCAAGTATGATTTGAATATAACTTACAACTTCTGGATTGTCTTCAATTAAAAGAAGTACTGGAAGCAAATTTTCATAATTTCCATCAGAAGTTTCGGTTAAGCCTTCAATTGCTTGATGTTCATGTTGAGAATTTATTATCGAGGTATATGTGGAGGTGCCGTGTTCAATTTTAAACCCTTTGTTTATAGGCAATATTACTTTAAGAGTTGTACCAATATCTTTTGTGCTTTCAGCGGAGATAGATCCTTGAAGAAGTTGAACCAAATCCTTTGTAAAGGCTAATCCAATGCCCGTACCAGAAGCATTAATTTTGTTGTCATTTATCTTATAATATCTTTCAAATATTTTGGGAAGATTTTCTGAATCAATACCAATGCCATTATCTGTAACAGCAATTTCAAGTAAGTTTTGATTTTGATCTGACTTAATATTTACGATTAGTTTAATCATCCCATATTTTGGTGTAAACTTTATGGCATTAGAAAGCAAATTTGAGACAATGTGTTGCACCTTTTCTTCATCAAATTCCATTTCAAGCTTTCTTACTGAGGATTCAAAATGAATGTTTTGATGTTTGTGTTCCGCTAGGGAATTAAAACTTTCCAAAAGATATTTAAGAAATGAAATTATATCTTCTCTTTGAAGGTTGACTAATAATTTCCCAGATTCTAATTTGCCTAAATCTAAAATTTGAGTGACCAATTGCAGTAATTTTTGACTACTTCTTATAATTAAATCTTTTGCAGCTTTAGGTTTCGATATTTCTTTAGCTGAGCCCAAAATGACAGTAAGTGGTGTTTTGAATTCATGAGAAACATTAGCAAAAAATTGAGACTTTTCCAGATCTAATTCTCGCAACCTTTCTGATTCAATATGTTCAAGGTGCAATTGGTTTTGAAGCTTAAATCTCTTTAATTCTAATTTTCGTATAAAGCCTAATAGCCCCACAAAACTGATTAAATAAATCGAATATGCCCAATACGTTCGATACCATGGGGCTAGGACAAGGAAATTGATTTCTTTTGAATCTGAAGCCCATGTTCCGCGACTGTCTTTTGCATTCAAATGCAATGTGTATTTTCCTGCGGGTAGTTTATTATATCTTAAGCTGGGAAGATTTCCTAAATAGGACCAAGTTTCTTCTAGTCCTTCTAACCAATAGAAGTATTGATTTTTTTCAGGTTTATAATAGTTTGGCAGCGTCCAATCTATCTGAAGTGTACTTACATTTGAAAATATTTCTATATTTTGATTAACTGAATTAATCTTATCTAAAGACATTTCGAGTTCTTGATCATCGAAGGTGATTTTTGTAATTACAATTGGTGGATTTATTGTTTCTTCTAAAAGTTCAATTGGATTAAAGGAGTTAATCCCGTTCATACCTCCAAAATGCATTTTTCCATCATTGCTTTGGTAGGAACTGGCATAATTGAACTCATTATGCTTTAGTCCATCTTCAACATAAAAATTCTTAAAAGTTTTATCTTTTTTATTCAAACACGATAAGCCATAGTATGTGCCAAGCCATAAATTCTGACCATCGTTTTCTATACTAGCCACATAGTTGTTTGCTAATCCATTATTGTCATTATACGCCTCAATAAATTCATTACTTATATCGATTGAATTTAATCCCGCTCCAAAAGTTCCTATCCATAGGGTTTCTGTAATAGGATCTTTATACAAACTTAATATGTAATTGCTTTGAAGTGCAGGTCTTGAATTAATATCATAATGTCTTAATATTTCTCCGTTTACATGAATTAAGTAAACTCCATTTTTTTCAGTTCCAACCCAATAACTATTATCATCCTGTGCAATAAACACTTTAGGCTTAATTGTTGAAATATCTTCTTTGGTTTCTAACGTGACCTTTGAGACTGTTTTAGAAATAGGATTATAAATCACCATTTGATCCAAAGTATTTCCTATCAACAAATTTCCATTTTCTAATAAAAGTAAAGGGTTGAAATTACTGACGTCTGGACTGTAAGCAATTCCTGGAATAATTTCATATGAATTATTGTCAATATTTATTTCAATAAGCGATTGTGTCATTGCCCACAAAGAATTTCTTCTAGAGTCAAACTCTATATGATTAATTGACCCAAAAATGTTATAGTATTTTTCTCCTACCAATCCACAATTAATGGAAATGATCTTATCATTTACTTTCTTGTTAAGACCAATGTCTCCATTTTCACAATAGAAAATCAAATTGCCATTTGAATCTTCTGTTATGCCCCGCATGGCATTTCCCCATCCTGCTCCTGATTTTGCAAAGCTGTGATCAAATTGATTTTTCCTTATTGACATTTTAAGCAAACCACCATCGGTTGCAACCCATAGAATATTAAATTGATCAAAGAAAATATCGTTGATGTTTGTATAATCTAAGAACTCAGTAAAATTATCATCGAAGTTAGTATTCAATCCAACTAAATCCACGGAGTTAATTGTAGAGTCATGAGCAAACCAGCTTTGGCCTCGATTATCCTTAGCGGCTATTAAAAATTCATTTTCTATATCTGTTAGGATAGGAGCCTTATTAAGGGATTCTGAAGAATATTTATAAATCCCTTGACGGTTTATTTCCCCCTTTTTGAAGAAATATATTTGATTATTGTTGTCGTGAAACAGTTCAGTGAGATACAATTTATTGCCATACCAGTCAAAGCTGTCTAACTTCGTTTCGAACAATAATTTACCTTCGGTATTAAATTGCTGTAACCCTTTGGTGGCTGAGGACCACCAAGCGTTGCCAAAAGTATCCACTGATATACTCCATAATTCTAAAATATTGTGTTTTGCGGAAGCGATTTTTTTAAAGCCAATTGTATCATTATAATACCAAAGAGATGCAATTGTATCATTAGATGAAGATAGCCAAATATCCTTGTGTTTGCCGATGCAAATGTTGAAT
This sequence comes from Saprospiraceae bacterium, assembly GCA_029262995.1. GTDB lineage: Bacteria > Bacteroidota > Bacteroidia > Chitinophagales > Saprospiraceae > RFSX01. The sequence continues at coordinate 128,465 of JAJCYH010000011.1, forward strand.
ACCTCTTCTGAGATTTCCTTTATTGCATTGACTTTAAAATTGAGATAATTTAACTCATGAAGTTTGTTATCACCGATAATCCAAAGAATTGAATCATTTTTAACGATACAGCCATTTCGTTTGAATTCAGTGGCAGGAAAATGCTTTTCAAAATTAGGGCCTATCCCAAAATTTAAAAACCTATAACCATCATACCTACTAAGTCCATTATTTGTACCGAACCACATCAACCCATTACTGTCCTGAGCAATAAAATTGACATGTCTGAAGGAAAGTCCATCATCTTGAGTAATCGATGAGACATTAAAAAGTTGTTGTCCTAATACTCCATTGTTAAAAAATAGCATTAACAATACGGTCCCGATAATTACATTAAGGCTTTTTGAAATTTTGATATGGAACATTAATCCTGAAGTTAGAGTAAGAATATCTACAATATTTTGTCCAAAAAAAAGGTTCTATATACTATAAACAAGCTGTAAAATTAAGTATTTGATGCTAGTTTATAGAAGTTTTTACTTTATCAATTTAGGGTTTACGACCTAGTCAAAGATATTTTGCGAATAATACAAATAAACTTAAGCTTAAAAATAGCAAGATTGTCAAATTCTACTGCAATAAATTTTTTGTGACTCTTTGGTACAATTAGTCTGATAATGACCTTTAAGGATGAAATTCATGTCGAAAATTTTGTAAAACAATGTTAACATTAATCGATTCTGTAGCAATTACATGTTTGGTTACGGAACACCCTTTGATGGGAATATGTACTTATACGAAAAGTGTGTATGAATATAAGTAATGGTCATCCAATGGCTTGCTTGATGTTAGTGTCATTTTGGGTTTAATAAAGAGAATGGCATATAAATAGGTTTACTTATGTTTACTACGCTTGTTACCCTAACTTCCCCGCTAAATACGCAGTCGTCCAAGCAGATTGAAAATTGTACCCTCCCGTAATGCCATCTATGTACATAATTCTCTCATGTAAATTAGTATTTGGTGTGGAGTTTACTAGTCATGTTGATGATGATATTATTCAAAAGTATTTAATAAGTTATGAATTTATTTCAATTATTATTATATTGTTAATAGCCCATCAGCCGAATTATCATTTTATACTCTTTAATTCAGGCTAATGATATCGATTAATCAATCCAAAACAGTAAAGCTAGAACCTTATTTCTTCAATAAGTATGGTTTGATATTTCAATTTGTTTTAATGTTTTTTGTTTTATTTCAAGCTCTGGATGGATATAGTCAAGGTGCTTGTGATCTGAGTTTTCCAACATATGATATCATAAATGCATCCTGTCCAGATGCTAATGATGGTGAAGTAATAATTAATGTAAGCTGTAGCACCTGTGCGAGTATCGAATATAAACTTGGATGGTTTTCAGATAACGGATTTATTAATTTTGTTCAAATCGATGACCCACATTTTACTGGATTATTTGCAGGAGAATATCAAATTATTGTAAGTGATACAAACGATCCAAATTGCGCACACAGTGTAAGTCCACTTGATCCACCAGTGGGGATTGCATCCACAGAATGCCAACCATGTCCATTTTTTGAAGTGGGCGACCCATGTGAGATCAATGATGGTGTCGGGATTATTAATGATGATTGCGAATGCGAGTGTACTGAAAGAGGACAAGTTTGCCTAATATCTGTTAATCCTGGAGTATTTAACTATGATTGTGAATGTGTGTGTAATTTTGCAGGTGACCCATGTGTGATTGAGTTTGATAATCTTGTACTTAACGGAATACTTGATAGTAAATGTATTTGCATATGCGAGGATGTCGGACAACCATGTGATATTGATGTATATGACGATCACTTAGGAGATGGAATAATTAGTGAAGATTGCTTATGTGATTGTACTGGAGAAACTGATGGATCTCCATGTGAATTTATTGAAGTAGAGGGAATGGGAATATTTGAAGATTGTGAGTGCGTGTGTATTGGCGATGATGAGCCTTGTGATTTTCTTTTTACAGATGATGGTATTCTTGATGAATCTTGTAATTGTATATGTGGTACGTTTGGCAGTAGATGTACTGTCGCAGTTCCAGGAGATGGCATAATTAGCCTTTCTTGTATGTGCCACTGTAATCTAACGGGAGGCAGGTGTGAAAGGGGCTCAAATGATCCGAAAGCAAAATTATTTTACAATGAGGATTGTCTATGTGAAAGAATAACGATAGAAGTGGATAACGGAAGTACGCCTGATCCTATTTATATTGATACAGAGGAAACGGAATCTTCTGCTTGTGCTTGTGTTCAATGTAATCAGGAATCTTCAGTATCTGGATTGGCGATGCCTCCTCCTAGGCATATCAATGCATTATCTCAACCGTATAAAATAGCAAAACCAACAGTTGAAGGTCTAACTCCTGGTGAGTGTGTTTTTAATTCATTTACAGGTAATTTGTTTATCAGAATTCCATTGTTTGACGTATCAAGTTTGGGTCCGGATTTATCCTTTTCAATGATGTATAACAGTGGTAATACTAGGCTTAATTATGGGTACGGAAATGGGTGGACTTTTAATTTTAATTTGATACTCAGCAAAGTAGACAATAATGTATTAATAAGGCGAGGAGATGGTAGAGCTGACCTATTTGTAAATGATGGTTCAGGCTATATATCTCCTCTTGGGATTTTTGATGTTTTACGTGAATATGATATTGGGAAATATGTTGTCGAGACTAAATTTGGTATGAAATATTATTTTGATGATGCTAATCATTATCGAGTTACCAGTGTAGAAGATAGATACGGAAATGAACTCACAATTGACTATTTAGAAAATATGCCAATTAAAATTACCGATGCATCAGGACGAGTACTTGAGTTACGGTTTAATGATGGACTACTAACTGAATTGGTGGATTCAAATTCAGGATCTAATCGAATTTCAAAATTTGAATATGATTTAGATAAAAATTTAATAAGGATTATCGACCCTGCAGGACTTAGTAGGAATTATAAATATGATATAAATCGAAATATTATTCAAATTGCAGATAGGCGTTCAAATATTGTTGATATAGACTATAATGAAAATCATGCAGTTACTTGTATGAAATCAAGTATAAGCGAATTAAATGTTCTATACGACGAAATAAATAATCAAACAAATGTATCTGAACTTGTCAGTGGGGTTATTCAAGAGACATCTTATGTTTTTGATGAATTTGATCGAGTAATTCATATTAAGGGTAATTGCTGTGGATATGATAAGAAGTTTGAATATGATGAGTTTAACAATATCACCAAGATAATTGATTCTGCTAATAATGAATATAATTATAGATATGATTTAATTGGAAATGTGATTTATGAAGAAACGCCATTAGGTCTGTCTCAAGAATTCGAATACACCGAAGACTATAATCAACTTTCATATAGAAAGGACAAGGGTGGTTATGAATCTTCTTGCGTATATGATGAATTCGGTAATGTAATAGAGATCAATTTGCCAAATAACGTAGTTAGATCCTACAGCTACTTTCGAAATGGTTTATTAGAAACTTATAAAAATGGAGAAGGGCATGTAACTCAATATGAATATGATTCGTATGGAAATTTAGTTTTGGAGGAGCGTCCTATTGGACAATATTTATTTGAATATGACTCCTATGGAAATCAACTTGTTTCTGTTTCTCCAAATGGTCATTCTTCATATAATGAATATGACATTCTCAATAGGCTTATTAAAGTAAAAGATGCATTAGGGAACTTTAGGGGATATAAATATGATGAGAACGGTAACCTTGTTTGGATTAAGAATGAACGAAATTTTATTTCGATGCAATTTTTTGATGCACATAATCGAAGAATAGTCATAGCTGAACCTCAGGATAAAATAACTCAATATTCTTATGATGAAAAAGGTAATCTTATATCCCTAGTTGATCCAAATAAAAATTTAACCCAATTCACATATAACCAAAGAAATTTAAAAACCTCTGAAACAAATGCCTTAGGGAACACTAAATATTGGGAGTACGATATCAATGGGAATGTGATCAAAGCCATAGATTTCAACGGTAATGAAACTGACTTTGTTTTTGATTCTCTCAATCGAAAAAGTGCAACAACTTCAGCTTCAGGAGAAACAACAACTTACGCCTTTGATGCTAAAAATAATAATATAAGTATAACGAGCCCTGATGGTATATCCTCATTGTTTGATTACGATAATTCCGGCAGGCTGTTAAGCAAACAACATCCTTTTAAAAGCAGCACATTCGAATATGATAAGAACGGAAATTTAATTAAAGAATATGATGCACTAGGCAATCGAACAACATATATCTATGATGCAAATGATCAGCTTGTTGAAATATTGAATGCACTTGGAGAATCCATGCACTTTCAATTTGATGCCAATGGAAATAAAATTTCTCAATCTGATAAAAGCGGAAATGTAACATCTTATGTTTACGATGCTTTAAATAGAATGATAGCTACTATTAACCCGAATGGGAAAAGTTTTGAATATACTTATGATGAAGCTGGTAACCCAATATCAAGAATAGATGAGAGTGGTAATATTACAGAATCTGTTTTTGACGAATTGAACAGAGTTGTATTAGTGAAAGAACCTATAGGAGAAGAGATCTTTGTTTATGATGCCAATGGGAATCAAATTCAAAATATTGACAAGAAAGGACGAAGTACTATATATAATTACGATCCGTTAAATCGTATTATAACTTCAATATATGCGGATGGATCTTCTACACAAATTGACTATGATGCCAATGGCAATATAATCTCTCATACCAATGAAGAGGGGGAGTCTACATTTTATTATTATAATGCTTTGAATCAAAACATTTTTGTTACTAACCCTGAAAACGAAACAACAAACTTTGCATATGATAATTTGGGAAATTTGGAACAAATAACAGAAGTTGGCGGGAATATAATACATCTAAGTTATGATAAAGAAAGCCGATTGAAGTTTGTCTATGACGAATTAGGAATAATTAGTATTAAAGACTATGATTCTCTTGGAAATCTGATTGGAGAGAGTGATGGAATTGGCAATAAATATGAATATAAATATGATGCCTTAAATAGAATTTCATCTGTCACAGATCCTCAAGGGCAAATTTCAGCATATAGATATGATTCAAATGGAAATTTAGTTGAATTGATTGACCGAGAAGAAAATGTTGTTTACCAAACCTATGACAAACTTAATCGTAGAATTCGCCAAACTGATCAACTCGGGAACACTACGATATATGCGTATAATGAAATAGACAAATTGTCAAGTATTACAGATGCCTTAGGCAATAAAACTGAGTATAAGTACAACAACAATAATAAAATTGAACAAGAATTATTTGCAGACGGTTCAACTCTAGAATATACATTTGATGCCTTAGGAAATAGACTATCTTTAAAAGACAATGCTGGAAATGTAATTAACTATTCATATGATCAAAGAGATAGATTAGTTATGATTGATTTTCCAGGTAGTAATGATGTACAATATTCATATGATAAGATTGGTCGTATATTAACTGCTATTAATCAAGATGCCACTGTAATGTATGATTATGACAAAAGTGGAAAACTGATTCATGAAACGCTTAACGGACTAACAACCCGTTATAATTATAATCTTTCAGATCGCAACAGAACAATAACATATCCAAGTGGAAGAGTGATTGTAGAAAGTAGGAATTTGCGTCATGAAATATCCAATATAAGTGAAAATGATGTCAATATTGTTGAATATGAATATGATAATGGTAATAGAAAAATATCGAAAACATTAGCGAATGGAGTCCAAACTTTTTTTGATTACAATGAAAACAATTGGATCAGCACAATTCAGCATAAACTTCAAAATGGAATACTTGTTGGATTTAATTATGAGTATGATAAAGAAGGAAATAAATTAGTCGAGGAAAATATTCATAAATTAGCTATTTCTGAAATTTATAAATACGATAAATTATATCGTTTAACAGAATTTAAGAAAGGATTTTTAAAAGATGATACAATAGCTAATCCAAAAATTGATCTTTTTTTTCAATATGATGGTGTTGGGAATAGGACAAGTGTTATTAAGAATGGGGTTTTAGATGCTTATACAATAAATTCGATGAATGCGTATACTGCTGTTACAAATAGTTTAAATAATAACTATTCGTATGATGCAAATGGAAATCAAATTCAAGATGTTTTATTTAATTATTCTTATGATTTTGCAAATCGATTAGTTGAAGTTTCAGGAGACAGTAGTACTTATTATGTATACGATCCTTTAGGGAGGAGAATTGAAAAAAAATCAAACAATTCTACGACGAAATATTTTTATGACGGTTGGAGAGTATTGGAAGAGAGAAATGCTGACAATAATCTTGAAGTAACATATGTATACGGAGATTGGATTGATGATGTCATTACAATGGATAGACATGATGATAGATATTATTATCATAATAATTCTATTGGTTCAATAGTTGCACTAACCGATACTACTGGGAATGTGGTTGAACGTATAGAATATGAGTCTCATGGCAAACCTATCATATATGATGCTGAATTTAATCGCCTAATTAAATCTAAAGTGGACAATCCATATTTTTACACAGGAAGAAGGATGGATATTGAATCTGGATTATATTACTATAGACGAAGATTTTATAATTCTGATACTGGATCTTTCTTGACTAGAGATCCAACTGGATATGTTGATGGAATGTCTTTGTATAATGGATATTTTGCTGGAGGAAACTGGAACGATCCATTTGGGACAACAAAAGTTAAAGCTGAATTTTCTGAAGTTTCAAATAGAGGGTTTTCTTGGATTGTTAGTAATCGTAAACAATTTGAAATCAAACTACGTCCTACTCCTGCTACATGGAGTATGAGAAAGGAAGATCTTAATAATAAACTTCTTAATGGTAATTTCGGTACGGGTGCAATTCCATCTGAGGTAGAAAAAGATTGGACAATACGCCTCGATTGGAAAAATGATAGTGCGATTACTAATCCTGACGGTTCGCGTACTTTTAGACGCCATAACCTAATTTTTGCGAAAGTAGAATCTGGGAATATTAGTTTTGATAGATCGGCAAGATCAATTCAATCTGATTTACAAGCAGGTAATATTAATAGTGTCTGGATAAAAGGTAAGGACCAAAATGGATTTCATGCCATTTATGATCATCATCCTACAAAGATGTTACCGGAGTATTGTACTGAATGTCATACCTATCAATACAATGTAAACTTTGATTGGGTTTCGTTAAATATTAATGATAAACTCGGTGTTGATATTGTTGGTGCCATTCCAAGCGGCTATTTTATAAAGGGAACAGAATCCATTCTTAAGCATCAAATGAATAAATTGGTTGATAAGACTTTGAATGGAGACACTAATTCTGTTGGACTAATTGTGAAACTTGCGTTGTGTGCAAATGGGAAAAGATATGTTGAATTAACAGGATTACCAAAGCCAACTTTTGTACAAGGATATTTTAAGCAAACCGCCACTGTATATGGTAGTGGTTCAATAGTTGATACAGATCCAGAGGGAATGGGCGCAGAGTTTGTATCAAATGGGGTATATGTTAGGCTCGATAAATAAATTTTAATTGAACAATAGTCAAATTGAAATGAAAAAATATTTATTAATTGCAGTACTTGTTTTTTTAGCAGTAATGACATATTGCCAAATAAATTCGGCTTATACAACAATTGGTGCCCAATGCGGAGAGCATGGTTCCAATACCTGCGAACATTTTCAATCACCTTGTCCAGAGGAAAGTGACGCTGAAATCAGAATTGTTTTATTTACTGACAATTGGGGTGACCAGACCAGCTGGACTCTTACAGATGAAAGTGATGGAGGAAGAATCATTGACGAAGCAGATAACTTAGCTTCCAATGAGTCATTTGAAACAAACATTTGTGCAGAATTAGATCATTGTTATAAGTTTACTATTGAAGATAGTCAAGGCAATGGCTTACATCCCGGCCAAGGTTTATATGCAGTGTATTGGAATGGTGAGCTTTTACAATCAGGAGGAAGATTTGAGTTCATGGAAAGTTTTGAAATAGGAGCATGTTGTACATCATTTGAGGCGAAAATAAATGGAGGTTTATCATGCAATGTATTTGAGTTAGGACAGGCTTTAGTAGAAGTGACTGGTGGTAGTGGTCCTTATTCTTATGCCTGGTCCACAGGAGCTAGTCATACTACATCACAGTCATTATCCATGGATGACAATTCTATTTCTGTTCTAGTTATAGATAAATCAGGATGTGAAGCCAGAGATACATTGCTATTTTCGGATGTAGAGAAGATAAGTATAGATATAGCACAACAAGCCGTAAGTTCAATAGGAGAAAACGATGGAAGATTATTTGCAATGCCTAAGGGCGGCGTTGCCCCATATTCATATGTCTGGTCCAATGGGGAAACAAATTCTGAAATAGAAAATTTAACCGCCGGGACTTATAATGTCACGGTAACAGGATTTACTGGATGCTCTGCGAGTCAATCAATTTCATTGGAAGAATGCGACAATTGTATAAATGCTGAGTTTGTTTCTGACAATACACTTTTTTGTGATGGGACTGGTCTAGTACAATTTAACAATACAAGTACCGCAAATTTACTTTATACCTGGTATTTTGGTGATGGATTTATAAGTAATGAAACTTCACCCATCCACCAATACACCGAACCTGGATCCTATGATATAAGTTTGATTGTCTCCAATTCAGATTTAGGATTATCCGAAACTCTGGTATTGGAAGACTATATACATATAAGCCCAACTCTGGTTGACAATATATCTGTAGTGAAACATCTTGATTGTTCAACTGGGACACTAGGATCTATCACGATTGATGTCACCGGTGGAACTTCTCCTTTGAACTATAGCTGGAGCCATGATAATTCATTGGACAATGTTTTGGCCGAAGATTTAACAGTGGGGTCATATGAGGTTACAGTAAGTGATCAATTTGGTTGCTCCATAGTACTAAGTGAAAAAATAGAGGCACTAGGACGGCAAGATGAGTTTTTAGATGCCTCAATATGTAGGGGTGACAGTATCTTTCTTGCTGGAGCATGGCAAACTGAAGATGGCATTTATTCTGTTGAGAATACGGCCACAAATGGTTGCAAAGTGATTACAAGCACAACGTTGGTTGTAAATGATGTGATAATTCCCATTATTATACAAGTAGATGATACGCTAAGCTCAAGTACTGCTGTTGCTTATCAGTGGTATTTTGAGGGTAATGAAATTTTTGGGGCAACGGATCAATCATATGTAGCTATAGAAAATGGTGAATATTATGTGGAAATTACTGATGCAAATGGATGTAAATCAAGATCAGAAACCGTAATATATACATCAGTAGGATTGGAAGAATTATCAATTTCAAATTGGTCCGTATTTCCAAACCCAACCAATAATCTATTGCATATTATTTTCACGAGCGATCAGAAGCTGGAAAACATGACCTTGTCAATTATTAACCTTCTGGGACAAGAGGAAATATTATATTATGAAAATGGTTTTATTGGATCATTTAAAACTGTTTTGAATTTAAATGATAACCCAAGTGGACAATATTTTATTCGATTGAAGAGCAATGGTAAGAGTTACACTGAAAGTGTATTGTTAACTAAATAATTGTTTTCTTAACTCATTAGTTTTTAGGGAACTCTGTAGACTATTGTGATTCAAATTTAATATTTTTCCTACCCTAACTTCCCCGCTATATATGCAGTTGTCCAAGCCGCTTGAAAATTATAGCCTCCCGTAATGCCATCTATGTCCATGATCTCTCCGGTAAAATACAATTGTGGATGTATCTTACTTTGCATGGTTCTAGGGTCAATACTCTCCAAACTTATACCGCCACAAGTCACAAATTCTTCTTTGAAAGTGGTCTTGCCTTCAACGTCATAAACGTCATTGGTCAGCAGGGTAGTAATCTTATGAATTCCTGATTTTCCCAATTCCCCCCAAATTTTATCCTCCTTAAATCCTGCCTTGGATATTAAGTAATGCCACAATCGAACGGGAAGCCCATATGGGCGAAAATTTGACAGCAGTTTTTGAGCATGCTGCCTAGATATAGTTTTTAACTCAACAACAACATCATCGTTGTTAATAACATTAACCCAATTAACCTGTACTTTAAAATTGTAGCCCCATTCACTGAGTTGTCTCGCACCAAAAGCTGATAACTTAAGTATTGCAGGTCCACTCATTCCCCAGTGTGTAATTAGAAGGGGACCTTCTGATATTAATTTGCTGCCCTGAATTCTGACGAGTGCATTTTCAACGACAATACCCATCAACTCCGGTATGCTTTCTTTCGGCATATTAAAAGTGAACAGTGAGGGCACAGGATCTATGATTTTATGACCCATTTCTTCAAGCCAACTTAGTCCTGATCTCTTTGGTGAACCACCAGTAGCAATGATGACTTTGTCATAGATCGTTTCTGTTGTATTGGCTTTGTTAAAAGTTAATACAACTTTATCGTTTTCAATATTTATAGATTGCACGCCATGGCCAAGCAATATATTAATATTTAGTTGTTTTGCTTCACGCAAAAAGCAGTCTATAATGGTTTGTGAATCTTGTGATACCGGAAAAACACAGTTGTCAGACTGGATTGTCAAGGGAATGCCTCTGGATTCAAACCATTGCATAGTGTGTTTGGTATTGAATTCTTTGAACAATTTTTTCATTAACTTTCCACCACGAGGGTAGGCAGCAGCCAGTTTGGATATGGAGCTTTCTCCATTCGTAACATTACATCTTCCACCTCCGGATACCTTAACTTTTGACAAATATTTTTGTGATTTTTCAAGAATAACAACAGTTGAATCTGCGTAATTGGTTCTAACCGCTATCGCTGCAAAAAAACCTGCTGCACCACCACCTATAACTGCTATCTTCATGCTGGCAAAGGTAGTAGTAATTGCCTTTGATTTAGCTTATTACCTTAAATTATTTTAAACCTTTAGGGTTGACTTCAATTAGTCTATTTCAATATTGAATCCACCTTTATCATTCCTTGTTTTACCAATTTTGTAATTGATACCAAGCATATAGTATGATGTTAATTGGTTGAAATAGCTTTGCTGAATATAGTTTGTGCCACCGGATCGATTGTATGCAATATTATCCTGTAAAATATCAAATGCGATAAGTGTAATTTCTAACCTGTCGTTAAGGAATAATTTGCTCAAACTAACAGTCCATATGTTATATTTAGGAGAATCTGCAAATGATTCTGATGAAAACATGGTATAATTGTATTGTGACGATAAGGTCCATGTCTTTCCAATAAACCAGTCTAAATCCATAAAGTAATTGGTATTGAAGTAGGATTGGTTGAAGTCTGAATTTATACCATATCGTCTATGATTGAGGTCGTACGAAACACCGCTTTCAACATAAAAATTATCTGTTTTCCTATTGTTGATACTAAGTTTGATATTGAGATTGTCATCTACTACTGAAGACTCCAAATTATTTATAAAGCTGTTGTAGGAGGCATATCTATATCTTGTTCTAACGCGGTAGTTGATTTTCAATGGTTTGAATGGTCTAGAAAAATTAATATATGCGGATGCTTCCTTCTGGTTATCAGTATTAATTGCTTCTATAGTCTGAAACAATTGTTCGTTTACTTGAACCTTGTTAACGATTTTGTTTTTAACATAAGAAAAATTCAAGTGTGCCCAAAAACTAGAGAAATTAAAATTATCGAATGAATTAATATTAAATCCTATTCTGTGCCTGTATTCTGGAATAAGTTCGGGGTTTCCAATAATAGCAAAATTGGCATTTAAGTTATTTGGAAAGGGAAGCATTTGTTGCAATTGAGGTGCAGCGATTGTTGTGAAATAATCTATACTTAAATTTTTACTTCCTTTTATTTTATAATCCAATACCATATTAGGCAAGAGGTGTGTATAGTTGTCATTAACTCCAGTTATTGTTCCTTCTGTAATGGCCTCTAACTTAGTTAACTGAACTGTGAGACCTACTGATAGTTTTAATTTCTTAGAATTACGCCTCAAGCTAATACCAGAGCTGTGGAAATTAAAGTATTTTTCAAATTGAGCACTTAAGTCGTTGTTTAGTGTGGAACTATTTTCAGTAAGGTCAAAATAATTCCTAAATGGACTTTCAATATTGCGTCCATAAGTATAATCCAAACTAAGGAAGTATTTTGAACTTAAAGGTTCTGTGTATTTGGCAGATACATTTAATTCTTCACTATCATTGCCATAGAATTGATTTTGAAAGACATTGAAAGGATTTAGTGCTATTCTATTAATGTTCTCTATTGAATCTTGCGATTCATCAGTTGTATTTTTATAAGTCACTGAAGCAATAAAATTCCTTCCTTTTTGAGCAAATTTTCTCTTTAGTAGAATTCTGGACTCAAAGTTTTTATTTGTGCTTGACGCAAAATTTGATGATTCAGAAAATCCTTGGAAATCATCTTCTATGTAATAGTTGTTTTTAATACGTTCTGTATTATTCCTGTCATTCCATAGGAAATTGTTTTTGAACAAGATTTCAGTAAAAGCATTGGCCTTGAGCCTTAATTGTGTATTGAGTTGATGATTATCTAGGGTCCGATCAGAAATGAGTTCGTCGATATTGCTGTAATTGAAGTTTTGAGTAAATCCAGAGATGTCCGTATTTCTAGACAAATTATTAATTACTTTATTTTTTAGATAATGACTTCTCCATTCAATTTTAGAAGAAAAGTCATAATTTAAATTTGCGCCAGCAGAAAATGAAGTATTAATACCATCCGAAATCCTTCCTTGTCCTCCAAGTATCATTCCACCGCCTGAAATCATATTTCCAATTCCTCCCATAAATTCAATACGATCATTCATTGAAAAAGTTTCCTTGTTTATGTTGTTCGCAGCTAAGATTAAGGAAGCCTGAAGTTTAGGACTGAATCTGAAATAGTTTAGTTTGGACTCATAGGTATCTTCAGTGCCTCCAGAAAGATTGGCATTCCCAAAGCCACCTTGTTTATGGTCTTCTTTAAGTTTGAGGTTTATGGTCTTTTCTTCTTCACCATCATCGATTCCTGTGAATTCAGCAATTTCGGATTTCTTATCATAGACTTCTACCTTCTCAACAGCTTCTGCCTCTAGATTTTTGGTTGCCATTTTGGGATCCCCTCCAAAGAATTCTTTGCCATCGACCAACACATTGTCAACATCCTCGCCTTGGGCTTTGATATTTCCATTTCTTTCAACTTCTATTCCGGGTAGTTTTCTTAGTAAATCTTCAACAGTAGCATTAGCTCGTGTTTTGAATGCTGCGGCATTATAACTTATTGTATCACCTCTTACGCCCATTGGTATTTTCTCTGCTGATATTGTAATTTCCTTAAGCACCTCACTTGATTCAGTGAGTACTATTTCTGGGATGGTTAATCTGCTGTTACTTACGGAAATTAATTCCACATAGTTTGAATGTCCTAGATAGCTGATTTGTAGTATGTAATCTTTAAGTTCATGCTCTGATAATCTAAATCTACCATTATCATCGCTTAGGCAAAAAGAGACCATAGTACTATCACTTGATTCCAGAAGTACTACAGTAGCACCGATCAATGCTTCGCTACTGCCATTCTTTATATAGCCTTCAATAATGTTTTGGCTGAAGATATTTGTAGAGAGTAATAGAAAGACTAGGTATATATACTTTTTCATAATTGAGTCGTTGAATGGAAGTATGTGTTTAATTAGTGTTCTATGATTCTTCTTTCTCTGCCGCCATACATTTCTTCCAATTCTTTTTCTTTTTCAATCCTTATCTTTTCAAACTCTTTCTCATTGACCTTTTTGCCATCTTTAGGTGCTTTGATCTCTTTGTCATCTATAGAGGCAAGTTCGATATTACTTGCTTTAATATCTCTTTCGCCATCATTGATTGATAACATTAGAATGGCACCAGGAAGTCCATGGTAATTTCCGGGACCTATCTGAACTGGGATCTGTGAAGTAAACCATGCCACGACAAAATCTTTATCGGTTTCCATAACAGCTTTTTGACATTCATAACCAATGTACTTTACTTTTTCATTGGTTATTTTCCATATGTGATTAGGAAGTTCATCTTTAACCAAAAATGCCTTTCCCATCATTCCTCTTTGATGTGTTATTGTTTTATTACTCAAGTTCTTGTAGAGGATGTCCTCAACATCATCATCCATCATGATCTTAATTTGAAAGGCCCCATCATCAGATTCTATGTTCAGGTCATCAAGACTTTCTCCTTTTTTTGTTTGATAAAGAGAAGTATTGTTTTTGAACAAAAGTTCTTTCTGAAGGCTTTGAGATTGTGGTATCATTGACTTCATGGATTCATCCATGCCTTCAAATTGAATATCAAGTTTGACGGTTTCAGTATAACTGATCTTGCCTTCTTTTTGGGCAGACGAAATATTTATTGAGGCTGCAACAGTTAGAATTAGAAATAGGTATTTCATGATGTTATTTTTGAATTAATTGAAATTTATTTTTTGTAGATTGTAACATCACAAAACTAAATCAGCGAGTTGATGAACTAGGTTAATTAACATAGATATAAGGTTAATTAAGGTTAATGCAGAGGATTAGTAGCATTATAATACCTTATCTTTGAGTCATGTTGCAAATGGGAAAGAATCAAGCTTTTAAAATTTCAATGCTTGCAAGCATTTTAATGTTGCTTTGTTTTGTAGTGTATTTTTTATTATCTGAATATGATAAAGCAAAGGAGCTTTTAATAACGCAAGAAAAAGAAGCCGTTTATGAAAATTTGTTTACTCACATTGACACTTTACATCATAGATCTGATCCAAATTCTATGCAAGGCAATGTTCAGTGGGTGAAAGATACTTTAGGTGCTTCAGTTAGTTATACACTTAGTTTTGTCTCCGATAGTTTGAATTATAACTCTCCTACACAGATTAGTAAGACTTTCAGGAATCATGAATTGATTGAAGAACGAATAATTGGAGGAGAACAAGAAATTGAACTTATTCTTATGGATGAGCCTAGAGATAGTACTATAAAATTCATGCACAAGTCTATGGATGTCGATAGTAACGAATTCAAACAAGCATTCAAAATGGAAGATAAGGTAAATGACGTTTTGCAGGATTATGGAATTTTGAAAATTCTAAAAAAAGGAGATACGCAATCCATGGAATTCCCAACATTAGAAATTAAATCAAGTAGTATTATTAAAGCGATCATTCCTCAAATATTCTTTTCCTTGATTTTGGTATCGAGTGTGTGCTTGTCGTTTTATTTAATTTCTAAGAGTTTACTAAAAGAGAGGAAGCTTTCTGAATTGAGAAATGACTTTATGTCTAATATGTCTCATGAGTTAAAAACGCCTGTTAGTACTATAAGTGTAGCATTAGAAGCTCTGAGTAATTTTGACGCTGCGGACAAACCAGAACTTCGAAAAGAGTATATAAATATTTCGAAGCTTGAAATTGAACGACTTGGTCTTTTGGTTGATAAGACATTAAACCTTAATCTTTTTGAACAGGGAAAATTTGTTTATTATAATCAAAGATTTGATTTGAAGGTAGAACTTGAGAAAATTATTAAAATATTGCAATTTTCACTAGACAATCAAAACGCTGAAATCAAATTCTCATTTGAAGGAAGTGACTTTTTGATATTCGCGGACAAAATGCATTTAGTTAACGTCATTCACAATTTGATTGAAAATGCTATTAAGTATTCCATAGACACTGCGCATATACATATATGGTTAACAGAAAAAGCTAATGATTTGGTATTGGAAGTGAATGATGATGGAATTGGGATTGCTGAAAAGTATCAATCTTCTGTTTTCGATAAGTTTTTCCGTGTACCGAGTGGTGAGATACATAATGTTAAAGGACATGGACTAGGACTAAGTTATGTAAAGCAGGTTGTTGAAAGCCATGGAGGAAGCATTGTGTTGGATAGTAAGTTAGGAGAGGGATGCAGCTTCAAATTGTTTTTTCCAAAAATGAATGAAAAAGTATAATGACTGAAAAAATTAAAATCCTATACTTGGAGGATGAGCATTTCCTTGGAAGAATTGTAAAGGAAAGTTTGTCAAGCCGGAATTATAATATTGAATTGATTAATGACGGTGCACTATTTATGAATTCCTTTATGAGTTTTAAACCAGATATATGTGTCTTAGATATTATGGTGCCCAATGTTGATGGTTATTCAATTGCAAAGGAGATAAAAATGTTACATGCAGATATACCAATCATCTTTTTGTCGGCAAAGAATCAAACGGAAGATGTAATTAAAGGATTTCATTCAGGAGGCAATGACTACTTGAAAAAACCATTTAGCATGGAAGAACTCATCGTTCGAATTGACAATCTCCTTAATTTGAAGATAGGCAATACAAAAGAGTTTATTGATGAAGTTGTGCCTTTGGGTAAATATTTATTTGACTATAATAAATTCCAATTGCGTTTGGGTGAAGAGCATATAGCACTCTCTCATAGGGAAAATGAACTGCTAAGGCTACTTGTAAAAAACCTAAATGTTAAAGTAGATCGAAAGGTCATACTTAAAACCCTTTGGGGCGACGACTCTTTTTACAACTCTCGAAATCTGGATGTTTATATACGTAAGTTGAGAATCTATTTTGAAAAAGATTCTTCTATTAAACTTACTACTTTAAGAGGTGTAGGTTATCATCTCGCAATAAATTGAGGCACCATACCTTATGATGATTTTTTTTATGACCTGATTCCCGTTGTTCCAACCTGTATATTGGTAGTTAACACCATAGTTTTGTTCAACCATTGAAGCCATTCTATTTTGCAGGCACTATAGGGTCAAGACCCTAGTGAAATTAAGTAGCTGCCCTTATTAATATCTTGAGGGTAGAGGAATAACTTTACAATATTATAATTATTTAAATTCCTATGCTATGAAAAATCTAATCGTAATTAATTTTCTTCTCCTTTGTGGATTGAATCTATTTGCTCAAGCAGATCAATATGACACAGCAAACGCCGAAGTAAAAATCATAGACGCACAACTTGATGATAAGTTCTACGCAGAAAACTATAAGTTGCTAAGCTCAAAAATAGTGCAAAGTTATATTGTTGAAAATTTGGTCTACCCAAAAGAATTAGAAGAAAAGGGTATTCAAGGAAGCACTACTATGGAACTTAAAGTCTCGAAAAGTGGGAAGCTTATTAAAGTGAATTTCTTAAAGTCGTCTCATGAGGTTTTTGATTCTGCTATTGAAAACTTACTCATTGAAAAGCCTATAGGTAATTTGCGCCCATACTATAATGACTATACTGTTTATGTGCCGATCAAATTTAGATTGACGCCATTTTAATGAATTATTGAATTCTTTTTATCTTAATTGAATTCTTTATTCTTAAAGTAAAAAACGTGAAAATTATATTCCTTCTATTGTTAAACCTGACAATGCTTTTGTCACAATCCGATACCAGTTTAATTATTTATCATCAAGCCATTAAAAGCAACTATGATATCGCTATGTCTCTTGATGAAGGGACTAGCAGTCAAGTCGACTCCATAGTAGCTCTGAGCATCAATTATAGCTTTACAAATAAAGATTCTTGTTTGACCTTAGGGCAGAAATCTATTCAATTGGGTAAAAAGCTTACTGATAAAAACATTTATGCCAATGCCCTTTTAGAATTAGGTGATTCCTACAGAATCTATGGAGATTCAGAAAAAGCTTCTGAGTTACTTTTAAAAGGAAAAGAACTTTATGAGTCATTAGGCAATAAAGGACAAATAGCCTATGCCTGTAATAAGTTGGGAGCCTTATATTCTGGGCAAGGTGAAAATGATTTAGCACTTAAGCAATACATAAAAGCACTTGAACTTTGGGAAGAATTGAAGGATACAGCTAATATTTTTAAACCTACTTTAAATATAGCCTGGATATTTTACAGGCTTAATCAAAATTATAAAGCACAGACCTATAACAATAGGGCACTTGAATTAGCTAAAGCAGTAAAAGATAAAAGGTCAATAGGCTACGCTCTTAACAACAGAGGCATCTATCTGACGGCTCTCGGAAAATATTACCGATTGAAAGCAGATACAGTCGCTGAAATGAAACAGTTATATAGTGATTCTGCAGAGTATTATGAAGGTCAAATTATTGAGAATTATGAAGAATCTTTAAGTCTCGCAAAAAGCATTGATGATAGAAGGTCCGTGATGCGAGTGCTTGTAAATTTGGCGAAAGCCTACAGTAATAGAGGATCTTATAATGAAGCACTCAAGCTCGGTAAAGAAGCGGAAAAACTTGAAAACGAAATTGGAGATGTAAACTTAATCATTATGAATTCAGTAAATCTGTCAGACGCCTATAGGAATCTTGGGAAAGGAAAAATGTCTGAAAAGTATGGTCTAAAAGCCTTGGAACTAGCTAGTAATAATAAAATGAGCGCCCAGATTACTGCTGCTCATAATGAGCTGCATAAAACATATAAAATGTTAGGTCGATTTAAGGATGCTTTGGTTTCACATGAAGCAATCAACACCTATATTTTAAAAACAAGCGAAGAAAATACGACAAAAGTCATTGCTGACGCAGAAGCTAGATATCAGAACGTTAAAAAACAAAATGAAATCCTTGATCAGCGCAATGAAATATTGAGTCTGGAGAATAGAAATTCTAAAATCAAAAAACAGCGTAATAGCATATTAGGAATAGGTTTAATAGTTTTGATTGTTGGTTTTTTTATATCTAAATTGAATAAGTTGAGAAAGGATCGGAATGATAAGAAGGCTTTTGCGGAGGCATTGATTTTCGCACAAGAACAAGAGCGTAAGAGAATTGCGCAAGATCTCCATGATGGTATCGGACAGACTTTGTTAATGATCAAAAAGCAAATGGACAGTTCCTTAGATACCAGTTTGGAAAATCAAAAAATGATTTCGGAAACTTTGGATGAAGTAAGGTCTATTTCTCATGACCTGCACCCATTTCAATTGGAAAAATTTGGTTTGCTTACAGCAGTAAAAGATATGATGGAAAAGTTTACTCGAGTAAGTGACGTTTTTATGACTAATGACATTGATCTTGGTGAACATAAATTGACAGACAAACAAGAAATCAATATTTATAGAGTCATTCAGGAAGCCTTGAGTAACATTATTAAACACTCAGAAGCTACGGCAGCTAAAGTTGAAATGAGTATAGTAAATAATATTCTAACTTGTCAAATTATGGACAACGGCAAAGGATTTGATCATGAAGTTACCTTGGCAAAATCAAAAAGCCTTGGTCTTAAAACAATGTTTGAAAGAATTGCTACCTTAAATGGAAAATTTAAAATGAAGCCAAACTCGGAAAAAGGTACTGTTGTAGAGTTTAGCGTTCCAGTATAATCAATACTCAAATGGCAATTAAGGTTTTTAATGCAGATGATCATCCAATATTAAGAAAAGGTATTGTTGATTTGATTATGGAATCAGATGAGTTGGAATGGGTTGGAAGCGCAGCTAATGGTCAAGAAGCATTTGAGAAGATATCTTCTATTGAACCAGATATTGCCCTGCTTGACATTGAAATGCCTATCATGTCTGGAATTGAAGTTGTTCAAAAACTCAAAGGATTGAAGCTTAAAACCAAATATGTCGTCCTTACCCTGTTTAAAGATGCTAGCTTTATAAAGTCTGCATTGAATACTGGAATTCTAGGTTATCTATTAAAAGACTCCAGTGAAAAAGAAATTATTGAATGCATATATTCCGTTTATTCAGGTAAAGCTTATGTAAGTCCAGCATTAAGTTCTGTTTTAATAAATATGAATAATTCAAATGACAATGCTTTATCCGTTTTAACAGATCATGAAATTAATATTTTGAAGCTTATCGCAAAAGATAAAACAACTTCAGAAATAGCGGATATGATGTTTATTAGTCCTAAAACAGTTTCAAACCACAGATCCAATATCAGCAAGAAACTTTCTCTTGATGGTCAGCAAAACTCTTTATTAAAATGGGTGATATCAAACAAGCAATTATTTGATTAATCAATTGATTATCACGGCATTAACCGCAATTTTGTATTATTTGATCTTGAAAGTTAAAACAAAGCCGTATCTTCAAGATATCAATAATAATCTTTAATCCCCTTGAATTACGTTTTGCAATATCCCTCCGTCAAGTCTTTTATCCTCATTGCCTTATATGTTTGTTTGGGTTTTACTCTAATTGCGCAAACAAATAACGAAGATTCTCTTGTGCTTAGTAAAGATGAGATAACTGCTCTTATATCAAACTATCTGATTATAGGGTCAGATAGTCTGGATCAAAAGTCATATAATTCAGCTAGGGAGTTGGCTCTTAAAGCAAGGGAATTATTAAAGATTTCTCCAAGTCCGGAATCTACGCTAGAAAGTTTGTATTTGATTGCAAGATCATCGTATTACCTGAGTGACTTTCAGCAAAGCTTTCAGGCTTGCATTGAAGGGCTGGTCCAGGCTCAAGAGTTGAATAATAAAGAAAAGCAAGCTTACTTTAATAATATGTTAGGGATATTGTCACGAAGGTCAGGTGACTGTGAACAGGCGATTGCCTATTATACAAGTGCTCTAGAAATTAATAGAGCAATAAATGACTCTACAGGCATTTCACGTAACTACAATAACTTATCAATCTGCTATCAAATTTTAGGAAACTTTAATGCTGCGTTTGATGCATTGGAAAATTCTCTAAGTATAAAAGTCAATCTGAACGACACTCTGGGACAAGCCAATATATACCTAAATATGGGCAATGCTTATGAGGAAATAAGCAATTATGAGAAGGCATTTGAAACATATCTGAAGGCAAAGGAATACTATCATTCTATAGGTAGAACGGATATGGTCGCTAATACTCTATTTAATATAGGTTTGGTGTATCAGGAATTAAATGATATTGATAAAGCTTTAGAGTATTATGGGGATGCCAGTCAAGTAGCTGATGAGGGAGGTATGCCTGAACTTCTTGCATTGCTATATCAAAACGTCGGAAACCTATACTCAGGTATCGGAAACAATGAGCAAGCCATATATTATCAAAGAATGGCTTTAAATAAATTCTATGAACTGGAAATGGTTTATTCTGCAGCAGAAGCTCTACTAAATATGGGGATTATTTTTTCTGAAAATGGAAAAATTGATAGTGCGGAACATTATTACAATAAGGCCTTGGAATTTGCTGAGCAGTCGGGAGAGTCTAATATCTCTACGGATGTTTATATAGAGTTAGGAAAAACGAAAACGCAAAGAAATGACTTTAGCTCTTCTGAATACTATTTGAATAAAGCCAAATTATTGACAGAGAAAGATGGAGACATCAAAGCTAGAAGTAATGTTTATAAAAGCTTTTATGAGTTGTACAAAAAGTCAGGACGAACAAATTTAGCTCTTGAAAATTATGAACAATATTCGATCTTAAAAGACAGCATCAATAAGTCAGAACAAGAACAAAGTATTGCCAAGTATACATTAAGATATGATTTTCAAATGCAAGAAGATTCTATTGATCTTCTCAATAAAGACATCCAACTTCAACAAGCTGATATTGATAATGCACATTCTCAAACGAAGTTAATGCGATTAGTAACAGCCTTTCTATTGCTTGGGACAATTGGTGTACTTTATTTGTTCAATTTTACACGAAAGAAGAATAGGATTATTTCTGTTGAAAAAGAGAGATCCGAAGAATTGCTAAAAAACATCCTACCAGAAGAAACAGCAGAAGAACTAAAGAGGAATGGATTTGTCAAAGCGCAACGCTATGAATTGGCAACGGTGCTTTTTACAGATTTTGTAAATTTCACTAACTATTCAGAGGATGTTATGCCTGAAGATGTTGTCAAGAGTGTGGATTATTACTTTAAAACATTTGATCAGATATTTGAAGCTCATGGTATTGAGAAAATAAAGACAATTGGTGATGCATATATGTGTGCAGGAGGTTTGCCTAAGCAAGATGAACTACATGCGCATAATGTTTTAAAAGCAGCCAAAGAAGTATTAGATTTTGTTCAAGAAACGTCAAATAATCCACCTGAAAACGTTCATCCTTTTGATATTAGAATTGGCGTTAATTCAGGGCCTATCGTTGCAGGCGTTGTCGGTATTCACAAGTTTCAATATGATATTTGGGGAGATACGGTAAACATTGCTTCGAGGATGGAATCTGCTTGTGAGCCAGATAGGATAAATGTTTCAGAATCCACGTATGAATTAACTAAAGATGAATTTGACTTTGTATACAGAGGTGAAATTCATATGAAGAATAAAGGCATGATGAAAATGTATTATCTGAATGCTTGACAAGTGCTCTAGGATGATTACATTTATATAAATACAAAACCTAAATCAATACCCGCTATGAAAAATTTAATGCTTTCTTATTCATTTATTTGTTTGATATTATTTACTGCCAATCAGGTGTCGCATGCGCAACAAGTCAATCTTCGTATTGATAATACCTTGGTAAATAGTTCGTCACCTGGGGCAGAAGGAGAAACAGTTTATGATGTTACTTTTTTAAGAAGTGAATGTATTAGTTTATTTGCTTGTAATCCAGGGAAATCTGCTGTGCAACTTCAAGAAGGCATTAATCCTATGGATCAAGGCGAATCTTCCTATATCATAAGTACCGCTTTGCTTCAATCGGTTGTCAATTCCGCTGATGGCAAAAGGTATGCTTTCTCAGAAACATGTGCAGAAAATTATAAGTCTAATGCTAATGTAAGAGTTATATATTCTTATGATACGCCCAACACACCAATACAATCAAGTGGACAGACAGACTTTATGCTTGAGTTGGATAAGACAAAAGTACTCACCGTTTCAGGCAATGACACTCCAGTAGGAGCTACTGGTGTAAAACAATTTCTGAAGGTATTGGCGAGTCCAGGCAATACGGCTACGATTAGTATTAATTATGATACCAATCGAGGGCAAGTTTATGTGGCAATAATGAGTATTGGTCAGGGTTCTAAAACTCTAGCCATGTTAAACCCGAAGTCTACGAATAATCTAAGTTTTACAGTTCAGGAAGATGTTTTTATTGTGCCGATATTAAAGCCAATATTAACAGAAGAGAATGGTGAAACCGTGATTTTATACGAAGTTGGCGATCCGGAGAGAAATGGAAAGGTTAGGGTAGAGGAAGCAGGATAATTCCAGTTTACTTTTTCTTTAAATATTCTGTTCTGAGTACGATTGTAGATTTTCCAATTCTGCATTCTACTTCGTCAGAATTATTTGTTAATCTTATATTTTTTATTGCAGTGCCTCTTTTTAGATTTGTAGAACTTCCTTTTACTTTCAGATCTCTTGTAAGTTGAACGGTATCACCGTTCTCTAATGCCTTACCAGTGCTGTCTTTTGTATCAATAGCCATTTTTAGAATTTTGCCTAAAGTTATTAAAATATTGGGTTCAGAATTTTTATTATTTGGCAAGCAATTTAGTTTGAATTGTAATATAATTTTATTGGTTTCTTCTTCTTTTTGCTATTTTTCTCTAAGTTAAAGTTAAATGGCCCTATAGTTCAAGGGATAGAATAGTGGTTTCCTAAACCATAGATCCTGGTTCGAGTCCAGGTAGGGCTACTAAAGTATATTGAATGATTAATGGAGGAAATCTGGACGAGAAGTTTATCCGCCGTAATGTAAATGCAGGCGGGAGTCCAGGTAGGGCTACTAAAGTATATTGAATGATTAATGGAGGAAATCTGGACGAGAAGTTTATCCACCGAAGTCAAGGACGGAGGTGGAATGTCCAGGTAGGGCTACTTGAATAAATTATTGGAGTATTATTTGACCTGGACGAGAAGTTTATCCACCGAAGTCAAGGACGGAGGTGGAAATGTCCAGGTAGGGCTACTTTTACATTCTTCTCACTTCTCCTTATTTCCTTTAATTTCATTGATAATCAATGGGTTATGGAATTTTATTGGTGAAAAAGCGTTCGTCAGGGTTCCTTCTTACAAAAACGTATGCCATACTGATGTTTACAATCAGTACCAGCATGCTCTGCAAGCTTTGTCATAGTTTTCAATCAGTCAACTTCCGAACTCAGCTACTCCTCTGCATGTTGTGCACTTTCTGCATATCCGCATTAAATCCACCGCAGCTTGTATTACATGGCTGGCCAGCTTTCCTCGCATCATCCTCAACCTTGTGGTTGATAGCGCAGACCGCAACATTTGCTTTACTCTGCCATAATGCTCGTGCCAGCTGTGGCGCAGCTACATATAGCGTAACTAAATTGGGAGTTAAATCCGTATATAGAGATAATCCGTATATTTATTGGGACTATAAACAAGTTCTCTGTCATTAAAATAAATGGAAGTAAAAAACATCATAGCTACCTTAATTCTAAATTTCTTTGTACTAATTATTTATGGTCAGGTTGGTAACGAATACCAAATTTCGAAAATAGAAAATTGGCAAGAATTTGAAGAGTTAACATCATTAGAAGCGAAGCATCATAGATTAACTGAGGAAAGCAATCAAAGGATAGATAGAATGTTCATATCAGATAGTTTATATTTAGATACGTTGTCGAAAGAAAGAAAAAAATTCATTTATGAA
Organism: Saprospiraceae bacterium; assembly: GCA_029262995.1. GTDB lineage: Bacteria > Bacteroidota > Bacteroidia > Chitinophagales > Saprospiraceae > RFSX01. The sequence continues at coordinate 153,132 of JAJCYH010000011.1, forward strand.
GAATACGAACTAAAATCGAGACTGAATTACAAAAAAAATCGAGCAAGGTATTTTATTGAATACATAGAGAATGATTCGATAATAGTAGACAAAACATTTTCAATGCCTGATACTCTTTCTAGTGCTTGTCGTTGTGTATTAAAGAACGATTCAATTCAAATTGAAATGGGAATATGGGTCTTCGGAGGATTCTTCTATAATATTTCAATTATTGACAATTCTTTTGAACTAGATTATATAGAAGATGCACATAAATCGGAATCATTCAAATATAAAAAAACAGATACTTCCTTTGTTTCAGATTTAGAATTAAAGATTGAAAATGTATCCTTGGCTTTTAGTAATGAAATATATCTAAGAATTGGTGAGCAATTAAATGGGCATTTAAAATTTACTTCTCCTGAGTATTTTGTTGATTCAAATTTCAGAGGATATTCAAGAGAAACTACATTAGAAAAAGGCATAACAAGTGGCGAAATATATTTTACTTGCAAATTAAGAGAACCTTTTGAACCACCAAAAGAATAAAAAAATAACGACAGAGAACAATATGTAGTCGCCATGCTTCGCACGACTGACTACAATTAACGTTATAAGTAATCGAGCGCAAAAAATGATTAATAATTAGTAATGATTACTTTTAAAGTAAACAAACATTATTCTCCTTGCTCTAATTCATTATGAAAAAAAGTGACACTTAGCAGTATTTATAAAACTGAATCATGCATGCAAATCGTGTTCATAAAATATAAATAGACGAGCAATAGCTCCTGCCTAAGTAGTTATAAAAATTTAAATCTAGAAAAAAGATCATAAGCGACATGTAATGATCAATTTAGTTCAAGCAGTAGCTTTACCGTCTGCATCTTTACTTATTGGTTCAAGAAAGAATGCATGTGTTACTTGTAAAAACCCAAGCGTTATTCATAAGAGACAGCTATTTAAACCTGCTAAGTAGGTCACGCGCTCTGTAACTTATAACATTGCAGGATCACCCCATCTCAGTTCATGCGCTATATCAACATAATTATTCAATTAATTTAATTATCTTGAACTTATAGAGCATATCTACTGAGACGACACTTCGTCCTGTCGCTAACACGCGACGACGGACTCGTTGGGGATCTGCCAGACGTTGTGCTCAATCGCCTATTCAGATTATTTTACTCCTTACCACTTCTCCACAAATAAATGGGATTTTAAAGGCTTTAGCTTAATCTCAAGCGAAGCGATGATTAATAAGTAAAATCTAGTGAAGCAATATAATTGATGAAACGAGATAAGCTTATAAAGCAATATAAATATGCTGAATAGCATATGCATAAAGATTAAGCTATAACGTTAAAATTGAGAATTTATTGTGTAAAAAGCGTAAAAAGAAAAAGAACTCCCTGCATAGGTCATATAAAATTACTTGAAACCATACTTTGTATATAATTTATACAACAAAATAGATTTCATTTTTAAAAAAAAAACTTAATTTGATACTCGACTGTTCACAACAACGGATAGCACGTTATGCAAAGCACAACGGCTATCCTGAACGTTAGGTGCTATCTGAAATGGAAAAAAGTGAAATGACATATTCATTTGGAATGGTTCCACAAGGGTGCTTTGTGGAATTAGAGTCAATTTATGACATATATAAAATTGAAAACATTAGACGTATTGCTAGAAGCATGTTTGTTTTAACATATGGTTCATTCAAACATTCTTATCTTCTACTCAACCTTGATGATTTAAAAGATAAAATTATCGCTCTTGAATCTCAAGGAGAAAATAAAGAGCCAAAACAAATAAATATGCAGTTATTTAATGTGCATTATTTAATTGATTGCATTAATATCTGCACTTGTTTTGAGAATTATTTTAAATACAAATTACTAGTTAAGGGTTATATGATAAATAGAGTAAAAAATATAAGTATTTACAAAGACCTCTATACTAACAAACCCATATTAATTGATGATATTCTTCGAATAAATAAAATAAAGGAAATAAATTCTAACAATATTCCATCTGCAGTAAGTAAGAATACTCTTTCACTGAGCGAAATACTTAATGAGAAAAATGATTTTAATAGAGTAATTAAGGCTCCTTCAGAATTTTTTAAATATTTAACTGAATTAAATAAGTTTAGAAACAATCTACATCACTGTAGTTTAATTCATGCAGACTATTCTTTGAATAGAATTGATGTATTGAAAAGGATGGATAAGTATTTGCAAAGTGAATTGGATTCAGAAATGATACAAGAATTAGAATGACAGCACCTAATTGCAGGATCACCCCATCTCAGTTCATGCGCTATATCAATATAATTATTCAATTAATTTAATTATCTTGAACTTATAACGCATATCCACTGAGACGACACTTCGTCCTGTCGCATCAATGCGACATTGGACTCGTTGGGGATCTGCTAGAAGTTATGTGCACGCAGGATAATAAATTACAAATAAGTGAAGAATACAAAATGGTATAGAATAAATGGAATTGTTTTTCTTGTTTTAGTAATCCAAACTACTATCCTAAGCCAATTTGAAATTGTAGAACTTCAACATATCCACGAGCAAAGTATTATAAAAGCAAATGACGTCAAAGCAAAAATAAAATTGCAAAAATTTGGGGATGAATTCGTTGAAGTTGCATATATATATTATTCTAAATTAGGAAATATTGATTCCTCAAAATTCATTCACCCAGCTTGGATGATGTCTTGTCCACCTCCTAACTCACATTCATATAAAAGATGGATCACTAATAAATTCAATAATCAAGAAATTTTAGAAGATAAAGAAACATCATTAAAATTAATACTAAACGGTCCTGATCTTAGAATTGATAGTATGGTTAATGAAAGGTCGATAGTAACTACCAATTACGTAAATTCTCAGAATTTATTTGAACACTATTATATGGATACTTCAAAACAAATAACTCTAAGAAGTATTTTCAAATATGATGATAACTATAAATTACAGAGCAAAATTGTATATACAAATTATATTAAAAGTAAGGCATATGTAGCAAACGGGATAATATGCACATACTATATTTACGATGAACATGGATTATTAATAAAAGAAATTGAAAAAGAAATTGACTCAGATAAAGGTCGAGTTAAAAAATACTCTTATCATAACTCAAAGTTGGTAAAATCTCTTTCGACTAATTCATCGGAATTTAAATTTGAATATCTTTTTTATGAGTAGAGAGAACCAGCACATAACAAACGCTGATCACAGCATATTTTCTGCCGCAGGCGCGACACAGAAAAATACGCTGGATAGCTGGACCGTTACCTACCATAAAATTGAATTTTCGATTACAAGATAGATTTCCCCTAACAAATCAAATATGAATGCCTGTTAATCAGTGATGTAATTAAAAATAAAGTCCATATTGACTAAATAAATATTTGTACGTATATTTGTACATAATCAAGTACAATAACATTATGAAAGCAGTAACAATATCGTCATTAAGGTCAAAGATGAAATCATACTTTGATTCAGTAAGCAAATCGTTAGAAGTGATCATAATACCACGTAACAATAATGATGACGATGCAATTGTGATAATGTCTATTAAAGAATACAATTCCCTAAAAGAAACTGAATACTTACTTTCTACTGATGCAAACAGAAAGAGATTAAGTAAATCAATTGATCAATTGAGCTCAGGTAAAACAGTAAAATATAAATTAATAGACTGATTCCCTTAAAATATGAACATTGAGTTTACTGAAAACGGTTGGGAAGATTTTACATTTTGGCTAAAAAATGATAAAACCTATGTACTTAAAATAAAAGAATTATTAAAGTCAATAATCAATACACCATTCAAGGGGTTAGGAAAACCGGAGCCATTAAAATACAGCTTAAAAGGATTTTGGTCAAGAAGGATTACCCAAGAGCACAGATTAGTCTATAAAATATCAGGAATAAAAGGAGAAGATCAGAAATGCACGATTATTCAATGTAGGTACCATTATGATCAATAATAAATACGCACTCTAATAAATATGAATTCAAGTGGTCGGAACGACCGAACGTGAATCTTGTGTTGAACCGTATTGCAGGCAGGCGTAGGAAAAACCAAATTATCTTTCTCTAGATTTAAAATGGATTGGTTGGTTGGATCTAGTTGCTAGTAAACTACTTTAATGTACTTTCTGCAAAAGCGCACTAAATCCATCGTGGCTTGGGTTGCATGGCTGGCCAGCTTTCCTCGCATCATCCTCAACCTAACGGTTGATAGCGCAGACCGTAACATTTGCTTCACTCTGCCATAATGCTCGTGCCAGCTGTGGCGCAGCCAATAGATCATGACTTAATAAGGAGTTATATCCGTATGTTTAGATATTTAGTATATTTATTAGTACTATGAACATGTTGTGCTTAATATAAAATCAAAAAATAATGGCATATAAAAACAAGACATACGTTGCTTTTGACGCTGACAGTGACATAAGATACTATCGACTTATGACAGCTTGGAAGCAAAGTGATAATCATGACTTTAATTTCAATAATGCTCATGACTTGTTGAATATATGGCAACATAGTAGTGAAGACACCATTAAGAGAAATCTTAGGGAAAGAATGAATAATTCTAAAATGTTCATTTTACTTGTTGGAGAAAAGACAAAATTTCTTCACAAATATGTGCGTTGGGAAACAGAGCAAGCCATTAAATCAGAATTACCAATTGTAGTAGTTAATCTGAATGGAAAAAGGTCTATGGATAGTGATAAATGTCCAGCCATAATAAGAGATAAACTTACCTTACATGTGAGTTTTAATGCTAAAATAATTCAATTAGCATTGGAGAAATGGAGCACTCTGTATTATTCATATTTGAAGGAAGGTAAGAACGGAGCGTTCTATTACAAAGATGAAATTTATTCAAACTTAGGTCTATGAATTGGTTTGAAAATATAAAATACAATGTATGGTTATTTTGGGATAGACTTAATCTTAAGAGTTTTGGAAAGAGCATTTTATCCGTATTTGGCGGACTTTGGTTGTTAGTTGAAATCTTAGCTTTTTTTGGACAAACAGTTTGGTCGGAAAATATTAAATCAATTTGGTGGGTTTTCTTACTAATAGGCTCAATCATAATTATTTATCGCAATTGGCCTAAATCATTTTTCACTTTTAAAGTACATAACAGGGATGTGTCTTTATCCATTATGATTGGAGATATTTTTAAAATTGATGGTGCTTTAATTGTCCCTATAAATAACAGACTTGATTGTGAAAACAATGGAATCGTTAAAAAATCTAGTAGCATTTTAAGACTCTTCATTGACCATGCTTACAACAAAACTTCTGCTCACCTGAATACAGACATTTGTCAACAATTAGAAGATAATGCTGAGTGGTACAATCAGTTCGTTGAAGAAAATGACCCGAAAACATATAAAGTGGGAACTGTAGTTCCAATTTTTAGGAGCGAAAAGCAATATTACATGTTATGTAGCTCTACACTTAATGAGCAAGGACGTTCCAAAACAACTGTAGACGACCTTAGATTATCTTTAAACGAGCTATGGGCATATTTAACACATAGCGGTAGTAAAGACAATCTTGTTATACCAATTGTAGGTACAGGACGAGGGAGAATTCCTTTGAAAAGAGAGGAAGTAATTAAAGAAATTGTTCTTTCCTTCTTAGTGTCATTAAGTCAAGATAGTTACTGTGAACAGTTGACAATTTGTATTCACCCAAATGATTTAAAGAAGAATAAAATGAACTTAGATGATTTGTTAGATTTTGTCAGACTTCATTGTAACAACACAGGATATCTAAAGGGTAACGAGAGCCCTTTAGGAACCGAAATTGAATAAAAATACTAAGCACAATAAATAAGGATTCAAGTGGTCGGAACGACCAAACGTGAATCTTGTGTTGAACCGTATCGCATGCAGGAGGAAAAACCAAATTATCTTTCTCTAGATTTAAAATGGATTGGCTGGTTGGATCTAGTTGCTGGTAAACTACTTAAATGCACTTTATGCATAAGCGCACTAAATCCATCGTAGCTTGGATTGCATGGCTGACCAGCTTTCCTCGCATCATTCTCAACCTAACGGTTGATAGCGCAGATCGCAATATTTGCTTTACTCTGCAATAACTCGAGTGCGATCTTCAGCGCAGCATTAATTCGTGCAAAATTATTATGTTTAATTATTACCTTTGGTCAATACACAATAAATGTGCGACTATAAACAAGTTGCCATTCATTGTTGAACAAACTCATAAAAAGTAAATGAAACCTAATTGAAATCAAAAAGAAAAACGCTAAAAAAAATAAGTAAAATTCAAACTAATGTTTAAAATGTAAACCACTGCAAATTAATTAGCAAATCTTAGCAATAGAAAACTAAAATTGTAATTAATAAAGTATTGAATTAGTTGAGGAAATACCTAGATGAATAAAACTTAATAAAAACGATATGAAAAATATTTACATTTATTACTTAACAATTACAATTCCAATAGCCATACTCATTTGGCTGACTAAAACTGAAACGATAAGTTCAATATATTTTGTTGCAATTCTATTTTTCTATCTATTTATATTCAGAACTTTTGTAGATGGGAAAAGGCTTCTAGACAAGGAATTGATACTAAAAAAAGATATTTGGAAATTGATAATTCCTTTTAAACGCTTACAGTATTTTAAGGAACTATATTTAAAATAAATTATAGAATAACACAAATTAATAAAAACAACGTAATGGCAACATTGCAGGATCACCCCATCTCAGTGGATGCAATATGTCAATATAATTATTCGATTAATTTAATTATCTTGATCTCATAGTGCATCTTCACTGAGACGACACTTCGTCCTGTCGCAACAACGCGAAAGCGGACTCGTTGGGGATCTGCTAGACGTTAGCTACAAGCCTGTGATTTTATTGATATGGGATTAAAAATGAATACTATTAACTCAACGAAATCGTTTACTAATCATGGATAATTTCAAAATATATTTTTTATTTATTGCACTAATTGCATTCACTTCTTGTAATAATAATGATGATAACCAATTTCAAGATTTAAAAGAGTTTTATTCCTCAAATTTAGAACCTGAAGTATATACTTTTAAGAATAATCAAGACATTAAAATATTTGGAAAGCAAGGAACTCGTGTAACCATTCCAAAAGCTGCAATATCATATATCATTGGGGATATAAAAATATCATTCAAAGAATTTATTAAGAAAAGTGATCTTATATTAAATAATATCCCAACAAATTCAGTAGGTGATTCATGGTTAGAAACAGGAGGATCATTTTTTTTACATATACAAGATTCAAACGGGAAAAGCATTTTTCTTGATAAAAACATTATACTTGAATTTCCAATAAATTCTAGTATAGCTGATACTTCAAACATGTCAGTTTGGCGTGGAGACGGTGAAGCTCTTTTGGGCAATCTTAGACCATTTAACATTTGGCGTGAGATATCACTTACCAACAGTGGGAGTGGGGCAAATGTTGAAATCAATAGTGAAAGTCAAGAATACATAATGAATGCTCCTGCATATAATTGGATTAATTGTGATCATATTTTTGAATCTACCTCAGAATTAAGCAAACTAAAGGTTTCAATATTAAATCGATCAATTGACATTGAAGATGTTAATACATTTCTAGTCCTAAAAAATATAAACTCAGTTCTAAGATTAAATCAAAATGATAATTTTTTTGAATCTTTTCCTATTCCCATTGGAGAAGAAGCTTTTATTATCTCGTTAGGAATAAACGGTGATTATTTTTTATATATTGAACCAATTACAATATCTCTGAATCAAACAATCCAAATACATTTAGATCAAATAGAATTAAATGAGCTATATGAAAGAATTAAAGTACTTGACAACTTAAAAGTGCCTGTAGCTAACATCGCATAGCTCTCCATCTTCTGATAAAGCTCCAGACGGTGGCTATGCGAAAACCGTTCTCGGTAATAAGGCTATAAAATTTCAAGTTGGATAAGAATAACTTATCTTTGCTTTGAAATCCAGATAATGGCTAAACTTTATATCGTAGCAGGTTGTAATGGTGCGGGTAAAACAACAGCTTCCTTTACAATTTTACCTGAAATTTTAGATTGTAAAGAATTTGTAAATGCAGATGAAATTGCCAGAGGCTTGTCTCCATTTCAACCAGAAAAAGTCTCCTTCGAAGCTGGTAGGATCATGCTTCAACGAATTCAAGAACTACTACAGGAAAATGTCAACTTTGCATTTGAAACGACTTTGTCAACAAGAACATTTGTCAATTATATTAAGAAGGCCAAATTGCTTGGATATGAAACTACACTTCTATTTTTTTGGTTGAATAGTCAAGATTTAGCAATAGAAAGAGTAAAAGTGAGAGTAATGGAAGGAGGTCACGATATTCCAACAAACACTATTGTACGAAGATACCATAGAGGGTTGTCCAACTTTTTTCAATTATACAAAGAAAAGGTAGATAATTGGATGTTTATAAACAATTCTGGATCATCATATCAACAAATTGCTCAAGGTAGCAAACAATCTGAAATAATATTCCAACAAGCAAACTGGGACAAAATCAAAAATGAATATGGAAAATAGAACATTTGAAGAAGAAAGTAAGGCCATATTAAAAGGACTCGAGAAAGCATATGAAAAAATGGTCAAATTCAAAAAGGAAAAAGGAACACCGCTGGTAGTTTCAGACAATGGAAAGGTCAAACTAATTCCTTCAAAGGATATACTACCGAGAACAGTGTACATGACATAAGACTTCCTTCGTCAGTCCTCTGCATGTACTTGGCCGTTATAGCCCATTAGTACATCTTAAATACACAGAGACGTAAAAGACAAATTTATTATATAAAAAACATGCCTTGAAGATCCTACTAAATATCATTATCGTCTTTCAAGTAACTATATTATGTACAAAACTAAATAGCCAAGTTGAGTTTGATAGTTCTATTGTAAGCTTTCAAGAAATAATATACTTTGGTTTAGGTCAACATAAACTCGTCGATTCAAGTATTATAAAGCTTGAAAAATTCTTGATAAGATCAAATCAAAAGCAAGTTGTACATTTTTTAATTGATGCACATACAGATGACATTGGCACAGATTTGTCAAATATAGACTTGTCAAACAAACGCAAGCAATCGGTATATAACCACTTTCTTGAGAATGGAATTAAAGCAAATCAAATTATTTCACTTTTTCATGGCGAAAGAAATCCAGTAACAAATAATAAAGATTCGATCAGCAGACAAATAAATCGAAGAGTTGTAGTCCAAGCTATCACGAAAGAAAGATTCATTTACGTAACTGGTCAAATACTTGATATCGATTCAAATAAAGGTATTCCAGGAATTGTACAACTGAAGTCAAAAATTCTATATTCATCTGTAATAACAAATAACAAGGGTTTTTATAAAATAGCCGTTCCACGCAATAAATTAATTACTCTGAGTTTCTTTGCTAAAGGATATTTTTTTGATACAAATAAAATAAATGTTATTGATTCAAATTCCAATGATTCGGTATTACTTAAAAAAGCATCAATAGGAACCAATTTAATTTTAAAAGACATCAATTTCGTGGGTGGTCAAAACATTCTAATTCTTAGTTCCGAAACTTCATTACAGAATTTAATCAAATTTATGTCTATTAATGACGAGGTATGTATTGAATTGTCAGGTCATATAAACTCTTTTGGAGGTCCTCATTATTCACCTAAGAATGATTTAAGTATTGCTCGTTCATTGATAATTTATGAAAAGTTGAAAAGGTCTGGAATAAATTTGTCAAGAATGCTAGCCAAAGGATATGGTGATTCAGCTAAATTATATCATAAGCCTCAAAACTCAGAAGAAATGGAATTGAATAGACGAGTTGAGATAATTATTGTTGATTGTGATTCAATAAAACTTTACTCTAATGACACCTTAGTTGATCCAAAGTATTACAGCAACATCGTAAAAGATAGAAAATTTAATATAGAAACCTTTCAGGATGAGTTAAAGTACTTTTATCATAACAACCAGTCAGAAATTCTATATCAATTGAGATTTCTCAAAAATAATAATGAAGATCCAACTAAATATACATATGCTGGATTGCTCAAAGATGGCCAAGAGTTGAAATATGGACAAAATCAAAATGCGATAATTCTTAGAGAAATCTACACCAAAGATCAATCACTTAGAATTCAAATAAAAGAAATAGAAAAAAATCACGGCTTACAATCAGATGAGTTGAAGGAACATTGGAAGAAAATTAATAGATCTGATTCTTTAAACTTAATTAAAGTCAAAAATATACTTGATAGACATGGCTGGCTTAGTCCTGAAAAAGTAAGTGAAGAAGGAAATGCAGCATTATTCTTGGTAATACAACACAGTGACTTAAGTACCCAAGTAAAATACTTACCGATGATGAAGGAAGCAGTCAAATTAGGGAATGCAAATAAACAAGACTTAGCCCTATTGGAAGACAGAGTAGCATTACGCCAAGGAAGAAAACAAATCTTTGGCAGCCAAATCTACAAGGATAAAGGAACTGGAGAAAATTATCTTGCTCCATTGCACAACCCAGAAAAAGTTAACGCTAGGAGAAAAGAAGTCGGTTTAGATCCAATAGAAGATTATCTATTGCTTTGGAACTTAGATTGGAAAGAAGAACTAAAAAGACTAATAAATAATAATTAAAATTGACGGGCTATAACATTCGATAGCCTCCATCTTCCTTTGTCGGACGGCTGGCTATCGGCAAGACGTTATCCTGCATAAAATTTAAGCTTTTGAAAAATACGATTCCGATTATAGCCTTTTTTTTAGTCCTCGCTCAACTTACAGGACAAAAGAATCCATACGAGCAGAAATTCTCTTACGAAATTGAATCTCAACTAGCCAATGGAGAAATAAGTTCTTCAAGAGCATCTCTCCTATATTCAATTATCGGAGATTATATCTCTTCTATCCAATTATCTGAAATCCCAATTTCGTGGGGAATGGACTCAGTAGAGCTAAAAAATTACAATCTCGAAGACGCAATGACGCAAATCGTTCAAATCGCTGACAAACACCAAATCATCATTATCAGCGAAAGTCATTCCAAACCGCAACATAGAATTTTCGCCAGTAAATTAATAACGGAACTTGCAAAAAAGGGATTCAAACATTTAGGAATTGAAACATTGACCAACAATCCTGAAACTGGACTTCTATTAGATACTATGCTTCAACAGAGAGGATATCCAACCAACTCGCCTTTCACTGGAACATATTCGCACGAACCTCAAATGGCAAACCTTATTCGATCAGCAGTCAAATATGACTACCAACTTTTTGCTTATGAAAGAGCAATGGATATAGAAGGAATGGATCGTGATGAAATTCAGGCAATCAATATCTTAGCCTATCTAAAAAATCATCCAGAAGAAAAGTTAATAATTTTGTGTGGATTCCATCATGCAATAGAATCAAATATAAATAAGGGTAGAAATTACAATTGGATGGCGAAACATTTAAAGGACAAATCGCAAATTGATCCATTGACAATATATCAAGATAACTTCACGGAGAAAATAGTAGAAGATGAACACAATTTCTTAAGAAAAGCGCAGATTGAATCGCCTTCGGTCTTTGTTGACGAACAGGGACAAATAGCTAGACTATCTGAGCATGTCGATATTGAGGTTATTCATCCGAAAACTATCTACTATAATGGTCGGCCACACTGGCTTTATCAATCGAAGGATCATAAATCAGTAGAAATAAATAAATCAGATTACGAGCTTGATTATCCAATTTTAGTTTCTGCATTTCTTAAGAATGAGAGAGAGCCAGTTCCAGTAGATAGAATCGAACTTAAACACAAATACGACCAAAAGAAGTTAGTTCTTGATAAAGGAAAATATCGCATCGAAATATTCGACGGTCAAAATTTGTATACTTACATGGAGGAAATAGAATAAGTACGCAGGATAACAGGCTGCGATCAGGAATACTTCACTATCGTTCGTACGTCCTGATGCAGCGAAACCGTTGTAGCCAATTAAAATAAAGAAAGTGGAATGAAATTAATAATGATACCTTTCTTATACTTACTATGTACAGTATTCCATTCGTGTTTAAATCATGACAAGATAATAATTGACTCTCATTTTGTTTTTAATAAAGAAGATTTTGTAAAATTTTCGAATGAAAATGAAGAAGGAATTTTACTATTATTCAATTTACTTACAGATAGCATTAATTCATTTATACCACTTAACGAAAATGAATCCTATTGGACTAAAATAGACAGTTTCGAAACAAAAAGAATATCCTATAAATGGATGAATGATTGCCATACGTTTAAACTAACTTCAAGTGATTCGACTATAAACTCAAAATTGCCAAAATTACGTACAAGTCTATTAGAAGTGATTAATAAAATTGATACTAACACTTTGAGCTATGTCTATATATGCAACTATGGCGAAAGCAAAAAACCTAAAATAACTGTTAGGGTTTACAACCAAGACGTTAAAGGAAAATATACGTATCATTTAGTATCTCATAAATTAAAGAATTTCGGAAAAATTAAACCCAAAGATGAAATGGAAACAATTTATGATAGCCTAAGAAAATTTAAAATAATATGTGAAGGAATCATTTACGAAATTAATGTATCACCAGAGATTGGATTTTTTGAATAAAAGGATTAACTGGCTACAACACCGTATATAAGCTATGGCTTGGGCTGTCCTCACTTGGAAAATCCTGCGGATTTTCCAAAGCCAGTTTTTATTTAAAGAGGTTTGTGCCGAGACACGCCACAGCTCATATACAAACAAGTTAGCAGTAAGCTTCATTTCTAAAAGTCTTATATTGAAAAGAAAAATCAAAATATTAACATTTATAGTAACTAGTTTCTCATTTTGGAGCTGTGGAGACTGTGTAAATTATAATAAAGTAGGTGAATATCAAATAAGTCAGAAAACATTAGATATTGTTAACTATGAAGAAAATGACACAATTCGTTTCCTCAATAATAAAAATGAAGAAATAAAATTATCTATTTCAAAATCAATCAATAAGATAGATACAGTTATAGTGAGAGAAATCCAATCTTCAACAGATTGTAACTCGGCATATGAATACATTAGAACAGAAAAAATAAATTATGGTTTTCAAGATGACAGATTAATAGTAATGCAATTCCAATTAACTATAGGAATTGAAAAGCCTGTTAATAGTGATTCGATTGTAGTCTTTGAGTCCCTAAATATTTACTACTCTAATTATATCAACCAAAAATTTGAATTATTTAGATTTGATATATTGACAAACGAAATAACGAATTCAGTCTCTGCTGAGTATAAAGAAGCTGTATTAAATGAAGCAAAATACACTGGAGATACAATAATATCTGGTGTTAATTATTTTGAAATTTACGAGTTCGAAAATGAAAATGGTTCTAAATTTTATTTTGACAAAGAATTTGGACCTATTTATATAGATTTTGGAGATAATAAATATTGGAAATTAGTTGAGTAAGGCCTACTGCTAACACTGCAGGATCACCCCATCTCAGTTCATGTGCTATATCAACATAATTATTCAATTAATTTAATTATCTTGAACTCATAGTGCTTCTTCACTGAGACGACACTTCGTCCTGTCGCAACAACGCGACAGCGCACTCGTTGGGGATCTGCTAGACGTTACATGGAATTAAGAATATGAATATGCGAACAATTAAATTCTTAGCATTAATTACTCTATTTATAGGCTGCAATAATAAACCTAATCTAATACCTCAAGAAGATAGAATTGTAAAAATTCCTAGATTCAATAGTGAAAATGCATTTACCCACATTCAAAAACAAATCCATTTTGGCCCAAGAAGAATGAACTCTGACGCTCATGAAAACTGTAAAAACTGGCTATTAGATAAACTTACTGAATATAATTTTTCTACTGAATTTCAGGATTTTGAAGTCAAAGCATACAGCGGTGAATTGTTGAAAGGAACAAATATTCATGGAATATATAATAAAGATGTGAAAGAAAGAGTGATCTTATGTGCTCATTATGATACTAGACATATCGCTGATAAGGACACAATAAATATCGACATTCCAATTGATGGTGCAGATGATGGAGCGAGTGGAGTTGCAGTAATCTTAGAAATAGCTCGACTAATTAATGAATCAAATCTACCTATGGGTGTAGATATCGTTTTCTTCGATGCTGAAGACCATGGATCTGACAAGCCAAATCAAGATTACACTTGGGGCCTTGGTTCTCAATACTGGGCAAAAAAATTAAGCAAAGATTACAAATACAAATACGGAATTTTACTTGATATGGTTGGATCAAAAAATGCTACATTCAGAAAAGAAGGATTTTCTATGCAATCAGCTGAAAAAATAGTAAACCAAATTTGGAATTTAGCAAAGAATATGGGTAAAGAGAAATACTTCGTTAATAAACCAATAGGCTTTATAACTGATGACCACAGGTTTGTAATTGAACAGACTAGAACACCAATGGTTGATATAATCAATGTGCAATCTACTGGCAAATTTGGGAATTACCATCATAAACACAGTGACAATATCGGAATTATAGACAAAACAACTTTAGAAGCAGTTGGTCAAGTTGTAATTGCTCAAATTTTCAGAGAATCTAATAAACAAAATGAATAACTCCATGTAACATTGTGGATGCCACAATCCCAGCTAACGCTGTGGACTGATGCATCCACTAGAGCGTTAGCCTTCATTAAGACCAAACTTTAACCAATGATAAAATTCTTTAGAAAAATTCGTCAAAAATTGCTGACTGAAAACAAATTCAGTAAATATCTGCTTTATGCAATTGGGGAGATAATTCTTGTAGTAATTGGTATCTTAATTGCTCTACAAATAAATAATTCCAATGAATTAAATAAACAAAGGGCCAAAGAAGTTCAATTCTTGAAAAACCTTAAAAGTGATTTAATTTACCTTAAAAATCCACCTGCTTTGCAGGTGGTAATGTTCTGACGGCTGTGCCTTATATTTGTATTATGACTAAATATAAGAAACTTAACCACGTTGTTTATAAATGTGACTATCATATTGTTTGGGTGCCAAAATATCGGCTTCGGATATTGAAGGGAGCCATAAAGGAATTAGTAGAACACGATATAAAAATGTTATGTGAATGGAAAAGTTGTCATGTTGAGGAACTGAATGTACAAGAGGACCATGTTCACTTGTTGGTATCAGTACCGCCGAAAGTTTCTATTTCAAGACTGATGGGTACATTAAAAGGAAAGATTGCGATAAAGCTTTTCAAGAGTTATCCTCAACTAAAGAAGAAGCCTTATTGGGGAAATCACTTTTGGGCTCGTGGATATTTTGTAAGTACCGTGGGACTTAATGAAGAAATGATCAAAAAATATGTCAAATATCAAGAAAAGGAAGAGAAACGAGTAGAGGATCAGCAGCAAAAGTTTGATTTTTGAACGTATTCTTGTCGCCCCCTTTGGGGGTTAACCAAAGCCACCTTCTCAGAAGGTGTGATTTTTACTTTTTGAAGAAAGCGAACTTGCACGCTACACCGGAATTAGAGAAAGTATCGTGAATTCTGCTCAAGTTGCTCTTGAACACTTTAATGGCAAGCCTGTAGAGAACGTTCAAATGTTTAATTATCACACTTTTAATGTGGGTATTTGGCAAGAATTCCAAAGAAATAATAACACATTTTTGGAGTTAATAAATTCAGGGAATTTTACCCTAATCTCTAATGATTCAATAAAAAATGGTCTGCTCAATTTAGATTTAATTTATAAAACAATTATATCCAATCGAGAACATTTAAGAAATGATTTAGAGCAATATTTTTATAACCCTTGGTTTGAAACTGTTGATCTGGACCCTTTAGCTCAAAGCTTTGTTTTCTATGCTGATAATGGAGAATTTGATCAAACTATTTCGCTCTCTAGACAGGAATTAGATATGCTTTTAAGTAACAAGGTGTTTAAGAATGGATTTGTCTTATCAGTATTTACTAATTCATTAATAATTGATCATTATAAAAGAATGAAAGATTTGAACAAAAAAGTAGTTGAATTAATAAATAAAGAAATAACGAAAGGCTAACGTATGAAATAACATAGCCAAAGTTGGCTATATTTATAATTCCCCTTTTAAAACAAAAATTAAACGTGCGCGGAAAAAAACGATGCAATATCCCGGCTACGTTTTTTATACGAGGACGTTAGTAGCGATAAAGAAAAAAAGAAGAATCGATGAATAAAGTTTTAAGATTGATTATCATTTTGTGTTGTTTACCTCATATAAGCAAAGGACAATATGAATTATTTGAAGATGATGATTTTGAAACTCAAAAAATTAATATTGATTCATCTGCAAAGAGAAAATTCACAGAAACTAAATCTATTTTAGACACGAGCCTCATTAAGTTTTTAAATCGTCTTGAAAGTTCGAGTAATGAAAGTTTTGGGTGCGATGTAAGTTACGTTATATTTAAACCGTTAAAATGCGATACAATAAATTTATTGGATCTTGAAATTCCTGATTACAGCGGAATAAAAATTTTATCGATGAACGGTGAATTACTTGAAGAGGATAGCGAGTATCGTGAATTGCATAAACATGAAAATATTCTTTTTGGGCCAACTTATAAGATCGGAAGTAAAATGCAAACTTTATTTGGGATGATCTTTGGTGAATACAGTATGAAAATTTCGTATTCAGACGGTAACTTTAAATTTGACTTCGAGGAATATTATAAAGAGGATGAAATCTTAAGTTTAAAGGGAGATGAATATACTAATGAACTATCATGGCCTTTGGATTCATTTAGTTTAAATTTAGGGAAAGTAATAAGTAAAGAAGAAAAAGAAATATTTGGCTATGGAAGTTTCAAGTCCGATAAGTTTTACAAAAAAGGACAATATCATAATAACCAAGTTTTAGAACTAGTTTGCTATTCAGATTTTTACTTAAAATTAAAGATCACTGATTAGAATATAATTACCGCTACTAACATCGCAGGATCACCCCATCTCAGGCGGTCATAATATTTAACATAGTCATTTAGATAAAATTAGTAACTTGAACATCTTGTAAGTAAGCCCGAGACGACACTTCGTCCTGTCGCTATCAACGCGACGACGGACTCGTTGGGGATATGCGCAAGACCTTACTTTCCACTAAAAAAAAGGAACTTATATCACAAGAAATCTGTTTAAAAAGTTAAAGAATTATTATGGCAAAAAGATCTAATCACGTTGTGCCATCCAAGGAAAAAGGTGGCTGGACCGTCAAAAAATCAGGTTCTACAAGAGCTTCCCAATCGTTTGATCGTAAAGAGGATGCTGTAAAGTTTGGTCGCGAACTCAGTAGAAAAGAGAAGACAGAACTGTATATACATAAAAAGGATGGACGTATTCAGGATCGAAATTCTTATGGCAAAGACCCTTTCCCACCAAAGGGATAAGTAAATGGCAAAACATATAGATTACGAGCGAAATGTTTTCATTAATTGTCCATTTGATGACAAGTATTTTGATCTGTTGCAAACGTTAGTTTTTGCAATTTGTTACTATGGCTACATTCCAAGAATAAGTCTTGAAATCTCTGACTCAGGACAACCTCGGCTTGAGAAAATTGTCAAATTAATCGAAGAATCAAAATATTCTATACACGACCTTTCAAGATTGCAATCAAAATCTGCAAATGAATATTATAGGCTAAATATGCCCTTTGAACTTGGAATAGACTATGGGCTTAGAAAATTTAATAAAGACTACTCGGATAAACGATCACTAATTCTGGAAACAGAACAGTATGATTATATGAAAGCTATTTCAGATATAAACGGATTCGATATTAAGAATCACGAAGATATTCCAGTAAAACTCATTGAATGTATAAGGGCATGGTTTTCCAAACCGTTAAATTAACAAATCTTAATGTGTCTGATAAAGTCTATATTGATTTTATCGATTTCAACACAAAACTCTTTCAAACTAAGATGGTCAAGTATCAATCAGAACATAATACAACAGAATCAGAAAGATTTGCCAAAAAGGAAATAGAGGAAATGACAATTCCAGAATATATACTTGAAATCGAAAAATGGAAGAGCGGAAAGTAACACTGTACATGATGTAAGACCTCCTTCGTCGGTCTTTCGCATGTACTTGGACGTTCTGTGTCATTACCTGAAATCCATTAAGGCTTCAATTTTATAAAGCACAAATAGAAATCAATGAATTAAATAATTGATTAATAATTACTACTTTAATAAACAAATTGGACTCCTATGAACAAATCAATAAATTCTATTCTATATTTTGTATTCGCTTTATTTGTCATTTCAGGATGTAATTCTACTAAAGTAAACACTAACATATTACTTATTGCAAACATGAATAATCCAAATGAAATTCTAATATCAAATTCAGATTTAGACCTTTTTGTTAATACTGATCTTTTTAACGGAAACGTTAAGTTCAAAAACTTAGAAATCATCTCATCTGGAGAATACAATTATTTGATGGCAAAGAACCAAAATGATAAAGAAATTTATGCCTTTACGTTAGATCGACTTGATCAGGAAATATTTATTGATAGAACCAATATTATGCATTCATGTAACCTTACCAATGATGAAAATTGTGATTTTATTAAAGATAAAAATTTCAAAATAATAGGATGCAGTAATTGTAATCATAGTATTAATATTTCAGAATAAAAAAAGTAACGTCACAGAACAATGTGTAGTCGCCATGCTGCCACCTATGCTATCTCTTTTGCTAAAGCTTCAGAGATCAAAAAAGCTATGGCGGCTATAATCGCACGACTGACTACAATTAACGTTATAAATCAGCAAATTTTAGACAACTGACACTAATATGAAACTCAAAGATTTAATATACTCGACAGAATGGTTAAGCGTCCAATATATCTTGATAGACCTTTATCCAGAAGTAAAAGAAGATATAGAATCGTATAGAATCGTATTCATTGAGCTAAACACTATCCAACCAAAGAAATCTAATATAGTATTGGAAATGGACAGACATTGGGAAGATGGTGAAGAGACAAACTTCTCCAATACTTATGGACATGATCCAACATTGCCAGATGATTCAATCTCAAAAGGAATAGCAATAGAATTTAGACTGTGGGAAGAATGGCTGGAAAATCAAATAGGAATGGATGCCAAAGAAGAATGGAATGAGATCGAAATGATTTGCCATGCGATCATGGAAATGACTTCTGATGGTTTAACTCAAGCTGAAATTCAAAAAAATCAAAAGAAAATGTTAGGCGATCTTCTTCAAATAAAGAATGTATATTTCAATGAGAAAAATATTGACATTTAGTAACATATTTGTTACATTTGTAAATGAAATGTGATGAGCTATTTAAAAAGCTAAAGAAAAATGGTTGGAGGGAAGTCCGTCAAAAAGGAAGTCATAAGATACTTCGAAAGGAAGGAGAAAAAAAATACAATTGTTTTCCCTTATCATCGTGGCAAAGAAGTTCCAACTGGAACAGCAAACAGTATTCTTAAACAAGCTGGATTAAAATGAAAACATATAAATTAATAATTGAAAAAGGTGAAGATGGATTTTGGGGAAGGATTGAAGATAATGATAGTTTAATTACTTCTTTCGGAGAAACAATTGATCACTTAAGATCAAGCATGAAGGAAGCCTTGGAATTATACTTTGAAGATTTAGAAAAACCAATACCCAAATATGAATTTGAATTGGTGATGGATATTCAAGAATTCTTCATAATTAATGACTTCATAAACATTTCAACTCTTGCTAAACGAATTGGAATGAATTCAAGTCTTCTTAGACAATATGCTAAAGGAATCAAGTTCCCAAGCCTTAAACAGGTAAATAAGATTGAAAATGCAATCAGGAAAATTGGCAAACAACTTAGTTCAACAGAATTACAGCCAAGCTAAAGCCGATCTATAACATGCTGCGATCTCATAATCCTCCCTACGGTCGGACTCTGGATGCAGATATCACGTTCTCAGCAATAAAATAAAAACATGAAGTATCTAATTCAAACATTACTAATTTTTTCATTATGGGATATTGGATTTGCTCAAAGCATTGAAAATGATAATTCTAGATTTATTGAAGTTACGGGAAGTTCTGAAGCAACTCTTAAACCTGATAAAATTGAACTGGAAATAATTCTAAAAGAATATAGTACTCAAAAATTATTATCAGTACATCAAAATTTGATTGACATTCTTGAAAAGAATAATATAGACAGTACAAATTTATATTACGGAAATTCAAACAATTATTGGTACTACTGGTGGAGCTTCAGAAATACTCATTACAAACAACAGCTTTATAAAATTAATTTAGATGCTTCTACAGACTTTTTAAATCTTGTTAAGGATCTAGATATAAATGGTGTTGCTTCAATCAGAATTTCTAATACATCAAACAAAGAGATTGAAAAAATTAGAAAAGAAGTAAAAATTTCTGCGATAAAAGCCGCTAAGGATAAAGCTAGATACTTATTAGAAAGCATTGACGAAAAATTAGGGAAAGTCATTTCCATTGAAGAATTACCACCAAACCAAAATTATTATTGGCGCAGTAATCAAAATATTATAAGTAATACTACAGTTACAACTAACACAAATACTGAAGACATTGAAAATATTTCAACAATTAAAATCAGGTATGAAATTAAAGCGAAATTTGAAATAGAATAATACTGCTGAGAACAATATGTAATCCTCATGCTTTGCACGAGCGATTACATTCAACGTTAGCGGTAAATATCAAAAATAATGAACTTATTGTGTCCAAAGAATATAGACTGAGATACAAATCAAGAAATAAGGTCAATCTTTTAAAGCATACGATAAAACAAATAAAACATATATTCAAACACAATTATGTGAAATAAATGAAAGGTATGAAATATCCATTAATATTATTCATGCTAATTTCTTGTTTTAATATCTCGAATTCTCAAGAAATTAATATCTCGAATTCTCAAGAAATTAGTGACTACAATAGGGCACTTGTAAACTTCAGTGATTATGAAGAATTGTTAAAAGAAGTAAAAGATATTAGGCAAGATAGATTAATTAATCTAAGTGAATTTTTAGCATTTCAAGAGCAGGAGAATACAATAATACTAGATACAAGATCTAGCCATAATTATAAAGCAATTCATATAAAAGGTGCAATCAATCTGTCATTTACAGAATTCACAACTATAAAATTGAGACAATTAATTCCAGATACCAACACTAGAATATTGATCTACTGCAATAATAATATAAAAGGTGATCCAATTTACTTTGGCAGTAAAACCTATTCAACTGAAGATGAAGAAAAAAGAAAAAAGTATAACAAGAATGCAACATTTGTAGATAAAAGCCATACAGTTCACAATTCAAAATTCATATCACTAGCACTCAATATTCCAACTTACATTAACCTTTACGGCTATGGATATAGAAATATCTATGAATTAAATGAGTTAGTAGACATTAAGGATTCAAGAATCAAATTTGAGAAAAATACGAAATGAAAAGAACAAAAAAAAACACCGATAACAATAGATGACCACAGCATATCCTCCTTCGTCGGAGACGCTGGGTATCATTATACGTTGTGGTGCATTATGACAAAATAAACAACCCAGTTTAACTATTAAAAGATTAAAAAAATACCTAGATTTGTATCCAAGTAGATACATTACTTATGTTCTTTATCGAGAAAACGGATGAATTCGACAAATGGCTAAGAAAGTTAAGGGACTTGAAAGCCAAAGCCAAAATATTGTATCGGATTCAAAAGCTTTCAAACGATGAACATTTTGGTGATTGTAAACCAGTTGTAGAAGGTATTAAGGAATTGAGAGTGAATTATGCTAAAGGATATCGGGTTTATTTTAAAGAGAGAAACAATAAAATTATTATTCTATTGAATGGAGGAATTAAATCAACTCGAAGGAATGATATAAAAAAGGCAAAAGAAATATGGGGAAAATTAAATAAATAGAAACATGGAAACTTTAAAATTTGATATAGCGGATTATTTAGACAGCAAAGAAATGATAGCAGAATATCTAAACACTGTACTGGAAGAGGGAGACAATTCTGATATTATTAACGCAATTGGATATATTGCAAAAGCAATAGGGATGTCAAAGATTGCGGAGGAGACAGGTCTAAGTAGACCAAGTTTATATAAAGCATTGTCAGATGGAGCAAAACCACAATTTGCTACTATAATGAAAGTTTTGAAAGCTATTGGCGGCAAAATCCAAATAAATCCATCAGCACCCTGAGAAGAATTAACGACACCACAACACTGTGTAGCTCGTAAGCCTCGTTATCACTTCGGCCTCCGGCTACATTTGGACGTTCTATGTAATCTAAAAAAATATAAATGCTAAATAAATTTAGATATCACATTGATTACTTAGTGAAAACTATCCCATTGGGATTTACCTTTTTTGTAGTTTGGGATTTAGTTTTCTATAATGAATTTAACATAGTAGAAAATATTATTCTAGTAATATTTTTGTCTTTAATATTTTTAGCAATTGAGTTTTACAAAACCTCTGAAAAATTAATAAACTTAGGCTTTCCTATTAATTCAATTAAGGAGTTATCTACAATTGAGCCATTAATAAAAATTAAAGCTAATAGCATTAGTGAAATAATAGAAAGAATAAAGGAATCAAAACACTTCAAAAAAGTAACATTTCAAGTAATTGAAAATGGAAGCTTCTTTATTAAAAGAAAGAAACTTATTTCAAGGATAGTGGATGAATATAAATACACTGTGAATGACATAAATCAAGAGATAGAAATTAAGGTTGATTTAAGCAAATCAAATTATTATAAAGATAGTAGACAAATATTAGATTTAGGAAATATTAACAAAATAATGACTGCATAGAATAAATAAGTATTCAAGTGGTCGGAACGACCAAACGTGAATCTTGTGTTGAACCGTATCGCAGGCAGGCGTAGGAAAAACCAAATTATCTTTCTCTATATTTAAAATGGATTGGCTGGTTGGATTTAGTTGCTAGTAAACTACTTTAATGCACTTTGTGCATATCCGCATTAAATACACAGAAGCTTGGGTTGTATGGCTGGCCAGCTTTCCTCGCATCATCCTCAACCTAACGGTTGATAGCGCAATTCTCAATATTTGCTTTACTCTACAATAACTCGAGTGCGATCTTCAGCGCAGCATTAATTCGTGCAAAATTATTATGTTTAATTATTATCTTTGGTCAATACGCAATAAATGTGCGACTATAAACAAGTTACATGCTAAAAAAATGCAGAGCAAATCGAAAATCATCCGAACTTGGAAGGGCTGGACTACATTAAAAAATGCTTCTATCTATGAAAATATGCTAATTAATGAGGTATTTCCGACTGTAAAAAAGAACGGAGTTACCGGATTAGAAAAAGTTAGTATTTCTACGAAAAGTAAAATAGATGAAGTAGAATTCTTTCTAACTCTTCAGTTTGATTCTCTTGATGCTGTGAAGTCATTTGCTGGAGAAAATTATGAACAAGCGTACATTCCAGAAAATGCAAAGCGAGTATTAAAAAGGTATGATAACACAGCTGAACATTATGAATTAAAAGAAGAGTTAATACTATAAAGAACAACGTAAACTGTTGCCAACAAAGTATAAGAATTTATGGCTCACTTCAGAAATGATTGATTATTTCGAACAAATAATTGTAAATTGAACTTCCGAAAGTTCTGAGAAACTTGCCTTGCAGATTCGCACGCGGCTCAATTAATTTGGAACTAAGAAATAGTTGGTCGGGTTCGCCGCTTCAAGCCGCACGCCACAAATCTTATACAAACTCGTTAGCTGCACACCAAAAACACAAAAACTTAAAAATGAAATTTCTTCTTTCATCGTTAACTTTACTTCTATTTATTTCTTGTAACGGACAGAAAAACAAATCTGTTGAAACAAAAGAACCTAAAGTTTATACTGATGCTGACATTGTTACAAGTAGTTTAATTGACAAAAATGGAACCTTATGGTTTGGAACATCAACCGAAGGACTTTATAAATATGAGGACGGAAAATTTACAAATTTTAATGAAAAAAATGGTCTTTGTTCCAACCAAATATGGAGCATTTTTGAAGACAACAAAGAAATAATTTGGTTGACAACAAATAAAGGCTTGTGTAAGTACGATGGTAAAACATTTACTCAAATTTCACTTCCATATATTGAGACAAGTAGCGAATGGTACAAAAACATTTATCCAACGGTAAACCCAAACCAAGCAAATTCAATAATTCAAGACAGAAAAGGAATATTTTGGATTGGAACTTCGGGTGGAGGTGCTTATAAATATGACGGAAAAACATTTAAGAATATTTTAGCTGACAAAGGCAGAAGATATGAAGACAGTCTTCATCACAACGTCATACAAAATATTATACAGGACAAGAACGGTAATATTTGGTTTGCTTCAATGAGTAATGGCGGAATTACTCGGTTTGATGGTGAAACATTTAAGGATTTCAATAATAATGGATTAAGTGATAATATGGTTCGCTATCTCTATCAAGACAAAAAAGGGAATATTTGGATTGGGACAAACGGAAATCGAAATGGTGGATTGGACAAATTTGACGGAAACACTTTTACAAACTTCAATGAAGAAAATGGATTATGCAGTAACAATATTGCTGTTATCTTACAAAGCTCTGACGGAAAGATTTGGTTGGGTAGTGACAGAGAAGCTACATGTTATTATAAAAATGGAGAATTCACATCTGTTGAAGAGTTGTCAGGAATTTCAATAAGAACAATAATAGAAGACCAACAAGGAAATATTTGGTTCGGTGGCAGGAAAGGGAATTTATGGAAATATGACGGACAAAAGTTGACTGACTTAACCCAAATGAAGAATTACTAGAAGGCAGCAGCTAACAGGCTGCGATGACTCCATACCTCCTTCCTCGGAACGAAGCATGCAGCGAAACCGTTATATGGCATAAATAATAAAATTAACCCTAAATACATATGAGAAACTTGATTACAGTACATAAAAGAATCCCGTATTCAAATTACAGAGATTTAGCTTGCTGTAATTAAGTGTTCAGAATGCGTAAGAAGTTTATTTTCATATTTACACATAGAATCAAATTTTTGTCCACGTACTGTCCAATTTGTCGAGATTAAAATAAATATGAATTTCCAATTGTTCAAAATTAGAATTTATGAAATAAAATAGTATACTAATAACTATAAATCAACAAAGAATGAATACAAATTCAAAGTTAAAATTTTCAATATTGATGTTGGCTACAATCTTGCTTCAATCCTGTGCTTCTTTATATCCAACAACAGCTGGATATGAACAAATACTAAATAGTTGGTCAGGGTCAGATGTTAATAAACTCATGCTAAGCTGGGGACCTCCCGCTGATGTTTTTACAATGCCTAATGGAAATAAAATGTACACTTGGCTGTATGTTGGGAATTCATATGTCTCTTCAAACTATAATTATTATTTGAATCAAATACAAACAACAGGCTTTACTCAGTACTGTAAAACTACTTTTACTACGAATTCATCAGATAGGATAGTTAGTTGGAGATATAAAGGAAATGTTTGTCGTGCCTACATTAAAAAGTAGACTATAACTTTTAAACGTGTACGCCATATAACATTGGATGATCAGACCATATCCTCCTTCGTCGGAGACGTATGGTCTTATATGCCGTTATGTGCAAGTTTATAAAAATGAAATGTAATTCTAAATATGTCTGATCAAGTTATACTATTGATAGTAATTGGGGTAGGCTTTTTGGTTAAGCGATTGCATTTTGAATACAAACGAAAGCAACGTTAGAAATACTATCGTGATGTTTACTTGAAATCAGATGCTTGGAAGCGTAAGAGATATGTTGTACTTATAAGAGATAATTGGCAGTGCGTATATTGTGGATAGCAAGCAACTCAGGTTCATCATAAGAAGTATGCTAAACGAAAAATTGGTTTAGAGCCCATTTTATGAAGCAACTCAAACAGCATTTCAGTACACTTCACACTACAATATCTTTCGATGTGCTTTGTAAAGAGCTATATAACAAAGCCTGGTGTGTTCATCAAGAGCCGCCCACTGCTAACAGTAAAACCATCCAGGAATACTTAGGAAAATACATTTGCCGTATCGGACTGAGCAAACAACGATTTCATTACGATGCTGTTCACAATCAAGTTACACTAACCTACAAAGACTATCGCAAAAACCAAAAACCCGAGGACAGACCTTTATTAGCTACTAAAACCATGCATCCCCTCACTGCCATTCATCACATCCTACAGCATTGTCTGCCATCGTACTTTCAAAAATGCAGATACTACGGTCTGCATTCCTCTGCTACATATAAAAAATACCAAAGTAAACTTCCCAAAACCATCAAGAACAATGGTAACACAGTACGAACAGTGATGCAAATTATCAAAGCTATGATGGGCCTGCAAGCCCTACAATGTACTCAATGCAATCATGATGATTTTGAAGTTCAAAAAGTAGATGCGCATCGTCAATGGATACAAACCTGGATTACCATCCCGACCCACAACAAAGATCCCGTTCTGTACCATAGGGCATATCATCAAAAACACTCGTCTGATAACCATCGGACTGATAGCCCTTTGCTTCACGAGACGAATATTTCACAGTTTTGGCAGAAAACTATCACTTCCAAACTATAACAGTGATTATTGCACCATTTTTTTCACTACTTACACCATTCTTAATATCTTACTAAGCAAAATAAGACAAAAAGAAAAACAACCAGAGTTATGACTTTCCCTATGGCAAACGATCACAGGGTTCGTCCAACTGAAATGTATCCCAATCATAAACAGTTGGAAACTTGTAGAAGGTGGTGCGAGATGGTGATACATTCCTTTGAGTTCTCACCCATTAAAAAATTATTACTAATTTGCAACCAAATTGGGAACAATTAGTATATTTATTGTGTTTATGAGAATAATTGCTACAAATACAATAAAGGATTACTGGGAAAAGTATCCAAAAACTGAGCAATCATTAAAATCTTGGCTCCAGGAAGTTGAGCAATCAAATTGGGAAACACCTCAAACACTAAAATTGAAGTATAGAAATGCTTCGGTCTTAACTGGGAAGCGAGTTGTCTTCAACATCAATGGAAACAAATACAGGTTGATCGTAGATATAGAATACAGGTTAAAAATTGTGTTTGTTGTTTGGTTTGGAACTCATGCTGAATATGATTTAATAAATTCAAAAACTGTAACTTATGTTAAAGCCAATAAAATCAAATAAAGAGCACGCAAAATACCTTGCTCGTGCTTATGAATTAATGCAAAAAGAACTAAAACCTAATTCTAAAGATTCGGATGAATTAGAAGTGTTAAGCATACTTATTGAGGCATATGAAAAGGAAAATTATCCAATTGATTCACCTAATCCTATTGAAGCAATTCTATTTAGACTCGATCAACTGGGAATGAGTAAAAGTGAACTAAGTAAACTTTTAGGTTCTAGAAGTCGAGCAAGTGAAATATTAAAAGGTAAGAGAAAGTTAAGTATAGGAATGATTCGAAAACTCAATGAAAAACTGGGTATATCCGCTCAAACCTTAATACAAGATTATGAAGTGGTTAACGGGTGAGAACAATGTACATGACATCATATTCGCTAACGCTTCATACGATGCATGTACCAGACGTTATAGATAATGTGCCAAAATGGGTTTATAAATTTCTTGGTACTATTCAAACCTTAGATTCAATCAAATGAAAATTGAATCGATCAAACAATAAAAAACACATGCTTAAAAATCTAAAAAATCATGCTCCTCGCATGCTGTAGCTCCTGCAATGCAGTTACCATATTTTAATAAAATGATGATATATTTTGTGGTCTCATTTTAAAGGCTTTTCGTCAAGCAGTAGCTTTCACTCCTCTTCTTGTGTGAATAAAATTTAAAACTATAGCAAACTTATTAATACAAACACTCATACCGCATTTAAGCAAACATTTCATCCACAATATTCAACATACAAATTCATCGCATGTAGGACGTGTTCAAGTTCATAAGAAATTTTAAAATGAATCTAAGTAGGACGTGTTCATGAAAAAAAAATAAATGCACACATATCTATAACAACAGCTACGGCGGTATTCGAGATTTTCAGTTAATCTATTTGACCTACTATATTTTATTGTCGTATTTTAATACTTTAGATGTAACACCGCGTAGCATTAACGTTATGCATAAGCTAGACTAAATGAATAGAATTATTCTTATATTATTTCTAATAAATTCAAATCTAAATTCTCAAGATTCAAAGATCGTTGTTAAGAAAGAGATGGGTTACTCTATTACAAACTTTAATAAAAAAAGTGATACAATTCTTCAATATGAAATCCATTATGATTCATTAGGACAAAAAAATAGAGTTATTAGTTATCCAGCCAATGATGATGATGGAGTTATTCGTGTAATAGATATTGAATATAATGGAGATACAATTATTGAACTTTATCGTACTGCAAAATTTGACACTTTAAAACAGATAACATTGTTGAAAAGTGGCGAAGCAAAACTTGAGCTAAAAGTTAAAACCTTCGGTTGGTGGATGTCAGGAAAGTATTCAAAAGGAATTTCTGTTGGAGTAAGGAAGAAGGAATTCAATAAATCAAATGAATTGACAGAAATGATTTTGTATTCCGAGGGCAGAGATACAGTATATCATTATAAATACTCTTACAAGAATAGTATTGCCCCAAGTATATCAGTTCGGGAAGTTCGTGACCTTAAAAGTAACTTTAGGAGTAAAAGGATTACTCAGATTGGTTTGGGGAATGATAATTTGGAACCATGTGATTCAAATTGCACAAAATATATTTCAATACGACCTGATTCTAGTAATACAAAATATAAAGTTCTTGGAGGAACAATGGTTATTGAGAATGGTGATACAACTCATTTAATTTATCTACAGAATTAAGGCTTTCAAATAACTATAAAACTATCACAAGTTTGTCAAATAATTATAATGGTCAACACCCCTTCAAGAAAGTTGGTTATTTTAAATCTGGTAAATTATATTTAGAAGAGAAATATGGTTGGGATGAAAAATCATGGATGCTTAATCAAAGTGAAGAATATACATACGATTATGAGAATCACATTAAGTTTAAAGTTAGACGTACTTTTAGAAATGGAAAGGTTGAAAACATTTATGAATCATTTGTGATATATGAATATTATTAGCATATGCATAACATCGCAGGATCACCCCATCTCTCAGGCGGTCGATATATTTAACATACTCAATAAGATTAATTTAGTAACTTGAACATCTTGTTAGTAAGCCAGAGACGACACTTCATACTGTCGCTATCAACACGACAACGGACTTGTTGGGGATCTGCTAGACATTGGAGCACATTAAATAAAAGCAATTAAAAAAACATAAAGTCCGTTAATAATTATAATGGCCAAGACTTTATTTCATAAATACTCTTTCTTTTTATTACTACTTTTTATTTCGGTAGAATGTGTAGGATGTTCATGCAAAAAGAGCGAAATTCTACCTTCTGATTATTTCAACGCTCAACATATATTTTTAGCTAACATTGAATCTATTGACGATTGTAATGTCAAATTCAAGGTACTAAAGGAGTTTAAAGGAAATATCGATAAAAGTAAAGCTTATAGCAACACTATTTGTGATGTAATGTGTCCACAATTTGGATTTAAAGAAGGAGATGAATGGTTTATATGGGGAATTATGAAGGACAATGTATTTTACACTGATGCTTGTTACAGAAACACTCAAATATCTGCAATTAGTAAACATGAAATTAAAATGCTTAATCTACTTTCTGAAAGAAATGGTCTAATTAATATCTATTCTTCTAACAATACATTATTAGCAAAGGGGGAGATATGCGATAAAGAGCCAAACAAATATTGGGAATTTTACAATTTTGATGGCACTTTATCATGTGTAGGCAAATTCGAAAATGGACATAAGATTAAAAGATGGAAATACTATTCCAAAGTCACTTCTAATAATAAATTAGGAATAAAACCAAGTCGAATAGAATATTATGATAAAAATGGATATATAAAAAAGGAAATTGAATTCAATGAGAATAACAAAATAATTAGTTGCTCAAGGTATAAAAATTCAAAACGGCATGGCTTAAATTTCTCTCCCTGGTATAGACAAAGATTTAAGAAT
Organism: Saprospiraceae bacterium; assembly: GCA_029262995.1. Classification (GTDB taxonomy): domain Bacteria; phylum Bacteroidota; class Bacteroidia; order Chitinophagales; family Saprospiraceae; genus RFSX01. The sequence goes on from JAJCYH010000011.1 coordinate 183,466, forward strand.
GGGAAACGAGAAGGGAGATATATATCTCGACACTACAAAACAAAAAACTTACAAGTAACTGGAAAATACAAAAATGATATACCAATTGGAAAATTTGAATATTTTGACGAGAATGGAACAAAAATATATGAGACATACAATGAATCATTAAATTGGATTGATGTTTACAATACTGTAACAAAAGAATAAAGTGCTATAACAATATGTAATCCTCATGCTTCGCACGAGTGATTACATTCAACGTTATATGCAACCTGTAATTAATTAACTGAAAACTATGTGTAAAATCTTGCCATTATTGATAATATCATCATTTTTCTTCGGAAGCTGCAAGGATTGTGAGCAAAATGTAGTACATGAAATTCCATACTTTAATTCAATTGAGTGTTTAGGAGATGAAGATATAGTTGATTGCGGGACTGAAGAAATGTTAAGATTTTTGTACGCAAATTTGGTTTATCCTCAAGTAGCATTATTAGAAATGATTGAAGGGGATGTAGTAGTGCAATTTCAAATTGGAATAAATGGCAATACTATAAATCATGAAGTAATAATGGAACTAGGTTATGGATGTGATGAAGAGGCTGTACGATTAGTGAAATTGATGACTTTTATTCCTGGGAAAAACGAATGTGGTGATATTATTGAATCAACAATGTCATTGTATGTTAGATTTAGACTATAAATTATTAAATAAAGGTATGCATATAACAATGTGGGATCACACCATTGCAGTCGAAGCACGTTTTAACATCTTTTATCGTTTAAAATAATTATCTTGAACTCAAAGTCTATATCGACTGCAACAGCGCTGCGTCCTTGTCGCTACCACGCGACTGGCGTCCTTGCTGTGGATCCACCAGACGTTGTAGCACATTCTGAAAACAAACTATTAAGTCAATATATTTTGAGATTATTCTTTTGAAACCAAGAACCAATTATACAAAAAGCGGAACTTTTAATATTGCCTATCAGGTAATTGGAGAGGGTCCTGTAGACATTATTTATATTCCAGGTTGGGTTTCAAATATTGACATGATGTGGTCAGAGCCAAGACTTGCTGCATTTTTAACAAGACTTACATTTTTCTCAAGGTTAATAATATTTGACAAAAGAGGTACTGGATTATCTGATAGATCTGATGAGTATTCTACTATGGAAGAACGAATGGATGATATAAATGCTGTAATGGATGCTACAAATTCTGAAAAAGCATTCCTATTTAGTCATTCAGAAGGTGGCTCAGTTAGTTTATTATTCTCTTTAAATTATCCAGAAAAGACATTGGGAATAATTGGGTTTGGAATTTTTGCAAAACGTAGATTTTCTGAAGATTATCCATGGGCACCTACGGATGAAGAGCGTGAGATTTCGAATAAATTAATTGAAGACAATTGGGCACATGGTAAATTAGATGAACTACGAACACTTGTACCTTCTCTTGGACATGATAATGGATTCATGGATTGGTTAGCTAGTTATTTACGTTCAGGAGGAAGCCCAAAAGCTGCCTTAATTCTACATAAACAATGTACACATATTGATGTGACTGAAATTTTGGGTTCAATTAAAGTTCCAACCCTTCTACTTTTTAGAGAAGGTGACATCGAAATCCTAGTTGAAGAAGGTAGATATATCGCTGAACGAATACCAAATTCTAAATTTGTCGAATTTGAAGGAAAAGATCATCTTTTTTGGACAGGAGACACATTCCCAATTTTAGCTGAAATACAAGAATTTATTACTGGAATTCGTCCTAATAGATCAGATTTTCACAGTAATAGTAAAGAAAATAAAAAATTAGGTGTTGATCTAAAAATTGTTATGTCTGAAAATTATCTATATAATTTGAAAGTTGAAGAATTTGCAAAATTATGTGCTAGAAGTCTTTCAGCTTTCAAGAGAGATTTTAAAATTGCTTATAATACTACACCTTCTAAATGGATTAAGACCAAACGCCTTGAGTATTCTAAAAATCTCCTTATTGAAAGTGACCTAAATATAAATCAAGTATGCTATGAATGTGGTTTCGTAAATTCTTCACATTATATCAAGTCCTTTAAAGAACAATTTAATATTCCTCCTCATCAATTCCGTATTACTAATAAAGTACTCTAATTCTAATTCTAATTCAAACTTTTGGACTTTTCAGAATGTTTTTTGAACTTTTTTGAAAGTTCTATGCTTTTGTTTTAAGTGAAATTTGTTGTATTAATTTAAACAAGAATTACATTATGAAATCAAGATTAACATTTACACTAATTATGACTTTAGGTTTATTTTTTGCTAGCTGCAATGCTCAAGCTGACCTTATAAATGATGAATTTCCTGAAGCTAAACAAGAAGTAATGGAAACTTTTGGCGCAATCGCACAAAGCATAAAGGACAAAGATTTAGACAAACTTATTTCCTTCCATGCTTACGGCCCAAAGTTTACAGAATTTAAAAATGGGGAACCACGTAATGGTGATAAAGCAAATGAAGCCCATGAACGAAATGTATTTGGTTCCGTTTCAGAAGTTATAAAGTTTGATGCAAAAGATTTACAAATAGCAGTTTACGGAGATGTAGCAAATCTAACTTTTCATTCTGATTTTCATTTAAAATTTGATGAAGATTTAGTAATAGTAAACGATCAAATAACGTTATTATTTGTCAAAACTAAGGATGGATGGAAAATGGTTCATGAACATCACTCACCCTTAAAAAAGGTAGAATAACGTGCTACAACGTGTATAAGTAATAGCGATTTGAGTCATAATTCAAATCGCTATTCTTTTTAATTTTGTAAATTACTTTCCGAAAAGTAGTCGGCTAAAACTCGCTACTACTCATACACGAACACGTTAGCTATAATTTATTGCATACACATTATGCAGACATCCTACAATCATTAATGTTTTTTCTTCTAAAAGCATGATGGAACTTTCTTGTTCATATTTAAATTATTATATGTATGAATCAAAGAGCAAGTCCATCAAAAACAATAAAACAATTATGTCTGAGTAGTATTGAAAATACTAAAGATGATATTGAATATATTTTTAACAAATCAGATAGCCTAGTAGTTTGGTTAATTGGATATTCAATAACTGGTATTACCCTTGTAATCTCAAACCTTACAGATTTTGTTAGTTACTATAAAACATTTGAAATACATCTGATATTGACCTGTTTTGTATTGACAATTATATCAGGTGTAGTTTATAGAATTATATATTTCTTTTATCAAATGAAATTTCGAAATTCTATGAATCACTTTAAGCTTCTTTTAACTGAGTGGAATTCAATGTCATTAAATGACATTGATATTGATAGTATTGAAAATGTAGATGAAATTTTATATTTACTAAATAAGAATTTTGGACTTGATTTCTCTAAATTGAAAAAGTCTTATAAAGATTTTGAAGGAGATACAAAAATAGAAACTCTTAACTCATTAAAGACCTATTATAAAAATTTCCATGAATGGGCAAAAAACGATTTTAAAATAGGCTTAAAAGAAGTAAAACATGCTATGAAAACTTCTTTCAATCTCTCTGATAAAAAAATTAATAAAATTTATGATAATTATTCTGCCAAAGGAATAAATTTTTTGTCAATTGCTTCTAAGACTCTCATGATTTCATGTTTCCTATTTTTTATTATATCAATAGTTTTAGTGGTAATATTATATATTCTAAATTGAAAAAGAAACTATAGCTAATAAATAAGGATTCAAGTGGTCGGAACGACCGAACGTGAATCTTAAATAATAGATAAGCAGTCATAGCTCCTTAGTCTCTATTACTCTTATGATTAACAATATGACGGTATAACGATATAAGGTAGTCCAATCAGAACATCTCGTTAAAAGCGAAGAACTCAGAATTTAATAAAACAAGGATTTACGAGATATTGTCCAAAAATGCATGTCCAAATTTGCAGTTATTTGATTACATGACTATGTAGGTCTTGCATTACTTTGCATAGTTATTTAGTTTAATGTAATTTCACTGCTAACACTAAATAAAAAAAGGAGATGAAATCGATCATCTCCTCGCCAATTTTGCTTTTTTCAATTTGGGATGATTAAATATCGGCTGTATCTTCAATAATACCCAAAATAAAGATAATTATATCCATGTGATATGATTTAGAATGTTTTTTGAACCGAACTGGTTACAATATTAAATGTAATAATTGTGCCAGTTCTTTTTTTATATATCGTTGTTTATGACATGATTTTTGCATAGATATGTAAACTACTTTACCTAAAATATTGTAAATTAGTTACTTAGGGCATGAAAGGACTCAGAAAATTGGTACGAATTTATGATGAACTGCTGAAGAATAAAACTTCAAAATTCATTAGATCAAGTTTTAATAAAAAGGAAGAAGCACTTTTTAATCACTATCAAACATCGGTATCTGAGAATACAATTTCTAAGAAATTATACAATAGCTCACCTTCTCATCAGTCCTACCAATCGCTAAAGAAAAGCCTGCTGGAAAAGCTATATTCAATAGTGCTTACATCAAATGTAGGTAAATCTTACCAAAAACAACGTCTTGAACTGGGTAGAGAGTTCCTTGTTGTAAAGGTCTTGTCAGTTTTAAAACAAAGGTCATTAATGGTAAGTATAGCCGAAAAGACATTGCAGAAATGCCTGAAATTTCACCTTTACCATGAAGCAGCAGAGCTTTCTCGGATATTATCGGATCACTATTCTGTATTTGCCAAAAAAATTAAACAAGCGGAAACATATTATGAGCTGAGCCTTCATTGCTTTGATATTTATAGAAAAGAACTTGAATACGGGTGGAAATATTCCTATTTCAGAAGTCTGTACGGAACACCCGAGTTTGAATCTAGTGTAGATGAATTTTCTACTACAGCAAATGGATTAAAGGATTTGTTTCACCTAAACAGTTCTAGACTATGTTTCTATCATTATGAATTGCGGTTTTTTGAATTTTATATCAAAAAGGACATAGATCAAATGGTCACCACCTGCCTAGAGGCTATTTCTTATTACGATCATCTGCCATTCTCTCATAATTCAGCCAAACATATATTTACCTTCCATTTGATTGAAGTCTATTTGAATCATAACAAACTAGAAGAAGCAAAATCACTCATCCTTTCTTTCCTTGAACAGGTAGATTCAAAAAATGCTTCTTATTATAGGTATAAGGAATTGTTGTTAAGGGTTTACCTTTTTGAAATGGATATTCAAAAAGCAAAAAAAGTATATGATTACCTGGTTAAAAATATCAGAAAATTATCCAATATCTATACGCTTGACAGATTGATCATCTATGAAATGTATATGGCCATTCTTACGAACAGCAAATTGAATTTCAGAAAGATTCTTTATAATATTAACAGGGTTAAACAGGATAAGAAAGGAATGCATGTGCCTTTTTTAATCGCACAAGCTATTTATTATTACAAAAATGATCCGGATAAACTCATAGACAAGTTAGATGCATTAAATCAATATGCTTATAAATATCTTAAGGAAGATCAGTTTGAACGAACCAGACAATTTATAAAAATACTTAATAGAGTACTTTCAGGCAAATCATATTCTGATATAGCTATGGAAGAAAGAAAGGAAAAATTAAGTAATTACGGATTGGAGATGGTGTCTTACGAAAGTCTTTTAAATATTATACAATCATCTAAGCCTGTTACTTTTTCTTAGCTTAAGATTTATGCTTTAACATATCAAGAGCTACATCTACGATCATGTCTTCTTGTCCTCCTACCATCTTACGTTTGCCGAGTTCTTTGAGAATTGTTCTTGTGTCTAGTCCATACCTCTGAGCAGCTCTTTCTGAGTGTAAAAGAAAAGAAGAGTAGACACCTGCATAGCCTAAGGACAAAGTTTCTCTGTCAACCCTCACAGGTCTGCTCTGCAAAGGTCGTATTACATCATCGGCTAAATCCATTAGTTTGAACAGATCGCAATTGTGAGTTTTCCCCATTTTATTTAAAACTGCTATCAAGACTTCAAGAGGAGCATTTCCTGCGCCGGCTCCCATTCCTGCCAGAGAAGCGTCGATTCTGTTTGCACCACAATCCAAAGCAGCAATTGAATTGGCAACACCCAAGGACAGATTGTGATGGCAATGAATACCAATTTCAGTATCCTGATTTAAGCTATCTCTGAAAGCTTTGATTCTATCTGTGACATCGCTCATCAGTAAGGCTCCTGCAGAGTCGGTAACATATATGCAGTCAGCTCCTGCAGATTCCATGATTTTAGCTTGTTCAGCTAGTTTGGTAGGTGTATTCATGTGCGCCATCATCAGAAAGCCACCAACATCCATGTCAAGCTTTTTAGCCGCTTCTATATGTTGGATTGAAATATCTGCTTCGGTACAGTGCGTTGCTATTCTTACAGATTCTACACCTAGGGATCTTGCCCTTTTTAAATCTTCAATTGTGCCTATTCCCGGTAGTAATAGGGTAGTGAGCTTCGCATGTTTAAGTTTGTCACTAATACCTTCTAACCATTCCCAATCTGTGCAAGTGCCAAATCCATAATTAAAGCTTCCACCTGCTAGACCATCGCCATGTGAGATTTCTATGGCATCAACTCCTGCCTCATCCAAAGCAATCGCAATGGATGTAACTTGCTCTTTTGTGTATTGGTGACGGATAGCATGCATGCCATCTCTAAGCGTAACATCTTGTATGTATAAGTTATGATTCATGGTTCTGAAGTTTATAGTTTTTGCTGATTGGATGAGATTAGCCTTTCAGCAGTTGCCTTGGCCGCAGAAGTCATGATGTCCAAATTTCCAGCATATGAAGGTAGATAATGACCTGCTCCTTCTACTTGAAGAAGCACAGTGGTTTTTAAGCCATGGCATTTGCCAAGACCTTCGATATAAACAGGATTGTCTTCAGGAATGTAATCAAATTGAACCTCTTGATGCAATTGATAACCGGGGACATACTTTTGAACTTCTGCAATCATTTGGTCTATACTTTCCTTAATGACAGATTCATTCGCTTTTTTGCTTAAGGTAAAAACAGTATCACGCATTACCAATGGCGGATTAGCTGGATTAAGAACAATGATGGCTTTCCCTTTTCTAGCACCACCAACACTCTCTATAGCATGAGATGTTGTCGCTGTAAATTCATCAATATTAGCACGAGTTCCAGGCCCTGCAGAAAGGCTTGCAATCGAAGCAACTATTTCGCTATAATGTACGTCGGCTACTCTGCTTACTGCAGCAACAATAGGGATCGTTGCCTGACCACCACAAGTTACCATATTGTAATTCTTATGATCTAGGTTAAAATCCAAGTTAACTGGAGGCACTATAAAAGGACCTATCGCAGCAGGAGTTAAGTCAATAACTTTTTTGTCGGTAAATTTCTCAATAATGGACCAATTGTAATGATGTGCTTTGGCAGATGTGGCATCAAATATTATTTTTATTTCTGACCAAACATCTTTTGTTACTAACTCATCTATTCCTCCAGAACAAGTATCAATGCCCATTCTTGAGGCTCTTTGTAATCCATCAGAATTGGGATCAATGCCTACAAAAACTGAAGCTTCAAGAACCTCAGATTGTCTAATTATTTTGATTAATAAATCAGTGCCGATATTACCGGAACCAATGATTGCAGATTTAGCTTTATTTGACATTTTAGCACTTAATTAAAAGCGAATTTAATCATAATTCTTACGCCATTACAATTTTGTCATTACAGCTAATTTCTTTTGGATTGTTCCAATTTTCTATAGCCAGATAATGTCGTATTAGTATATCTTTTAAAAATTCGTGACATATAAGCTGGATCATCAAATGATAACCTGAAAGCGATTTCTTTAATTGAAAAGGTAGAAAACTTTAGATATCGCTTGATTTCAGAAATGATTTTCTCTAAAATGATAGACTTACCAGTCTTGCCACTATACTTCATGCAGATATCACTTAGCCTCCTTACTGTGATTCCAAGGTTTTGAGCGTAAAATTGTAGATTATGTTCTTGCGTAAAAGATTGGTTACAAAGCAAATTAAACTTGTTAAATAATTGACGATCTCGGTTTTCCTGAACCAAGGGCTCTTGGTTTAATGCTTCAAGTAGCTTGTTTGTGAGTTTGTTTAGTAAAGCATACAATAAATATTGCATTGTTGTCTGTTTTCCTGCTACAGAGCTGCTGTTTTCTTTTAACATCAGATCAAGTAATAGTTCAAATCGACTTTGATCCTGAACACATAACTGCAATTCATTTTTTAACAATATAGTGTTGGTATAATCTCTGAGAATATCTGTTTCTGCATGAGATACAGGAAGAAAGTCTTCATCAAACCGAAGGAGTACGCCATCGAGGTTTTTACCATAATTAAACCCATGAACCTGATTGAGCCCAATAAAATAAAAACTACGCTCTTTTAATTCTATGGTATTGTCATCGATAAAATGACTACCTGTCCCTGATTTAATGTAAATTAGTTCCTGAAACCTATGGCGGTGAGCCTTTTCATCTAGGACACTCTTGTTGATTTCTTTTAATACCGGTCTAATAATAAATGAAGAATTACCTGTAGGTAGTATGTGATCTGGTATATTCTTACTTCCTTTCAATGGAATCTTATTCGCTGATTATTAGATTACCTGTTGTTCTATAGCCATCATAAAATATTATTGGTTGTTTATGATCAGATCTCCAACATTTTATTATTTCACATAAAACCAAATTGTGATCTCCAGCAGGAATTAGACTCTGAATTTTAAGATGATAACCTGCCATGGCATCTTCGATATTAATTAAGTCGCCTTCTATCTTTAAATTAAATTCATCAGTTAGTGAGGAATTCCCAGCAAAATAATCACTTAAGGATTTTTGGTCTTCCGACAAAATATGAATACTAATTTTAAGGTCTTTCCCGAGAAATGGCAACAAATTGGAAGTATTTTCAGCAGAGAAAAGAACAAGTGGCGGATCTAGAGATACAGATAAAAATGAATTGATAGTCATTCCGACTACTTCAGATTGATCAGTAACAATGGTTATTACCGCTATACCTGTTGCAAATGCTCCTGCAACATTCCTTAAATGTAAAGAATCTATAGTATTGGTCATATCCTAATCAATTAGTATAGTTTGTTGTGCAAATTAAACTCAAATATCTGTGTCTAGGTTTATCCATTCCGTATTATTGTAAAAATATAATTGATTATTAAGCATCCACGCTCTATAATTTACATGATTATTTCTGGCATTTGTTTTACTTTCTTAAACAGTATTGTAAGATATGTTGATGATATGCCTACCTTTCAATTGGTGTTGTTTAGAGCATTCGGTTCTGTTTTATTTTGCCTAGTAATTATATACAAAGCCAAAATACCGATCCTTGGAAATCGTCCAAAATGGTTAATATTAAGAGCTATATTCGGATTGGTTTCTATGTCTCTTTTTTTTAAGGCCGTGCAGATGATGCCAGTCGGTTCCGCCGTTACGCTAAGATATATTTCTCCTTTCTTCGCAGCTATTCTAGCCGTTATATTTTTAAAGGAAAAAATGTTAAAAATACAATGGGCTTGCCTCGTCATTGCTTTTGTAAGTGTTGCTATTTTGAAGGGCTTTGATTTGCGAATAGAAATGCATGCTTTGTTTATTATTCTGACTTCTGCTTTTTTTAGTGGATTGGTTTATATGGTGATTAGGAAGATAGCCAGCACGGAACACCCAGTTGTTGTAGTTAATTATTTTATGTGTTTGTCTCTTTTGGTTTCATCATTTGCATGCTTTTTTAAATGGAGATCCCCCTTGTTGCATGAATGGCCATGGCTACTAAGTATGGGGGTTTTTGGCTATTATGCTCAACTGTTTATGACCAAAGCCATGCAAATGGAAGAATCTAATCAAATTGTTCCTTTCAAGTATATTGAAGTTGTTTTAACTATTTTATTTGCATGGATTATTTTTGGCGAAAGCCAAAACATAATAGCATTTTTGGCAATAGCTATGATTATTTTAGCACTTATTGTCAACGTGAAGGCTAAAATTTGGTTTCAAAAATCCAATCAATAGAAGTCACGACGTAAATATTTAGATATCTTAAAAACTAAAGATTAAAACAAAGAATAATGAAAAGACCCTTAGTTTATCCAATCGATAAAAATGCCAGCGACGAAGCAAAAGAAATGGCAGAATTTTATAAAGAAACTTTAGGCTTTACGCCAAATAGTTTGTTTACCATGATGAGACGTCCTCGTATTGCTAAGGCATTTCTGGAAATGAATCAGGCCGTTATGGAGAATAAAGGAAGACTCGATGCTGCTCTTAAACGACAGATTGCTTATTTATCTAGTATGACAGCTGGTTGTAAATACTGTGAAGCTCACGCTATCCGTGCCGCTGTACGATACGGTTCCGATGAAGATAAATTGCAGAATATTTGGGAATATAAGACTTATGATGCTTTTTCCGATGCAGAAAGAGCTGCCTTTGATTTTGCGGTAGCGGCTTCGTCAGTACCAAATGCAGTTGATGACACAATAGCCGATAACTTGAGAGCCCATTGGGATGAAGGTGAAATTGTCGAAATTGCTGGTGTTGTATCTCTTTTCGGATACCTTAACAGATGGAATGACAGTATGGGTACCCAGCTTGAAAGTCCAGCTGCAGATGATGGCGAAAATTATCTTGGAAAAAACAACTGGGAAATCGGAAAGCATAAATACTAGTTCATACACTCAATCTTAAACCATGGAAAAATATCTGATGGATGAACTTCTGTCTATTATTGGAACTAGCCAGATTTTGCTTGGTGATGATTTGAAGGATCGTTACAATCATATATGGAAAATGAACGATGGCTTAATTGCAAAGGCTGTTGTGCTGCCTAAATCTACAAAAGAGCTATCTGAGATTTTAAAATTTTGCGATAAGCATAAGCAAACTATTGTCGTACACGGAGGCCTAACGAATTTAGTAGGATCTACTGAAACAACAGAAAACGATCTGGTTATTTCACTAGAAAGAATGAATAAAATTGAGGAAATTGATGAACAAAGTAGGACAATAACGGTTCAAGCAGGTGTAATTCTACAGGAAGTGCAAGAGGCTGCTAAAGCTAAAGATTTATTGTTTCCATTAAACTTTGGAGCTAAGGGCTCTGCTCAAATCGGTGGTGTAATTTCTACCAATGCAGGTGGCCTTAGAGTATTTAGGTTTGGTATGACAAGAAATCTAATATTAGGTATTGAAGTAGTTCTTGCTGACGGTACAATAATATCTTCTTTAAAGAAAGTAATAAAAGATAATTCAGCATACGATCTAAAACAGCTTTTCGTGGGGTCAGAAGGCACATTGGGTGTAGTGTGTAAAGCTGTGCTTAAATTGGTGGAGCAACCCAAAAGTAGGTGCTCTGCATATGTTAGCCTAAATGCTTATGAACAAGTCGTAGAACTTCTAAGGTATGTGGATAAACACTCTGCTGGTTTGTTAAGTGGTTTTGAATTGATTTGGGGACAAACATATAAGGCTATGACTACACCTCCTTCAAAAAATGCGCCTCCACTTCCGCATGGCAATAACTATTATGTATTGATTGAATTACTAGGCGGCGATCAAATTAAGGATTTCGCTTTATTGCAAAATATACTGGAGCGTGCATTAGATAATGAAATAATTGTAGATGCAGCTTTGGCATATACAGAAGCAGATCTAGAGTGGTTTTGGCAAATCAGAGAGGATGTGCATGTGTTTGTTTCCTTGTGTACTGTAGATCAACATTTTGATATTTCATTAGCTATTAATCTGATTGGAGATTATGTCAATGATGTCACTGAAAAATTAAAAGCTAAGCCTGAAATCGAGCATGTCTTTCCCTTTGGTCATGTAGCAGATGGCAATATTCACTTTGTTATAGGTAAAGCAAATAATTCTGAAGAATTAAAGCTTTGGATTAATGATATAGTATATGCCCCTTTACAGGATCTCATGGGATCCGTATCAGCAGAACATGGTATTGGGACCCATAAAAAGAATTACCTCTCTTTGTGCAGGAGCAAAGATGAAATTAGATTGATGAAGAAAATCAAGAAGACATTAGATCCAAATAATATATTAAACAGAGGAAAAGTTCTTGATATTTAGCTTTATCGTAATTAGATTTAGTAGCTAAGGTATTATTGTTTTAACGCTTCGTTCATATGAGATTGATATTCGCAATTATTTTAATTACCCATTTTGGTCTTTTTTCACAACAAACCATTGGGTTAATGTTGAATACAGAAGAATCTTTTAATGGATACACTTTGTGGACGGTTGGTCATAATACCTATCTTATTGATAATTGTGGTTATGAAGTTAATAGATGGGAAAGTGAATTTAACCCTGGTCTTTCTGTTTATTTAACGGAGGAATCTACTCTGATACGTCCAGGATCTACTTTTGGGCAGTATAATGGTGCTGGTTCTGGTGGCATTATTGAAGAATTTGATTGGGAGGGCAATTTAATCTGGCAGTTCGACGTGTCCACACAAGATTTCCAACAGCATCATGATATAGAACCATTGCCTAATAGTAATATACTCTTTATCGCATGGGAAAGAAGATTTGATTTCGAAGCTGAGCAAGCTGGTGCTCTTATGCCAAGAACCTATTGGCCAGAGGTGATATATGAAATTAGGAAAGATGGTATGTTTACTGGAGAAATAGTATGGGAATGGCATCTATGGGATCATCTTGTTCAGGATATTGATTCTACTAAAATCAATTATGGCGTAATCAAAGATAATCCGGGGAAAATAAATATTAATTATCAAATTCCATCTTTAAATGGACCAGGCGGTGGTGGTGATTGGCTACACTTCAATGGCTTGGATTATGATCAGGAAAAAGACCTTATTCTAATAAGTGCACGCCATACCAGTGAAGTTCTCATCATCGATCACAGTACAACAACCGAAGAAGCTAGAACTGGTTCAGGAGGGAGAAGAGGAAAAGGAGGAGATTTTTTATTTCGCTGGGGAAACCAGGAAGCATATGATTGTGGTGATTTTAGAGATCAAGTATTCTATGGTCAGCATGATGCAAAATTCATTGAGGGACCCAGGTTTCCCAAAGGATCGATCAGTGTATTTAATAACGGTTCTGGTAGATCAGGAATAAATTATTCTAGTGTTGACGTAATCCTCCCAAAGATAGATAATCAGGGAGAATATTTGAGAAACGAGTTTGGAAGATATTATCCAGATAGTTTATCCTGGCAATATACTGCTGACCCTCCCAATAGTTTTTTTTCCAATAATATGGCAGGAGCTCAATATCTAGAAAATGGTAATTTCTTAATTTGTGAAGCTAATCAAGGAAGATTTTTTGAAGTGGATAGTTTGGGACAAACAGTCTGGCATTATGAAAATACGGGAGGTCAATCTGGACCCTTAACTCAAGGTATTGATATTTCAGGTCAATCTGTAGGTTCAGTATTTAGATCGGAGCGATATGCTCCTGATTTTCCTGGTTTTGTTGAGATCAATCTTAATAGTGGTGCTCCAATTGAACTCGAACCTATTGAATATGATTGCGAGATTTTCGATGAGACAAGTTCCGTAACATTGTCGGAGTTTCCTGATAGAAGATCATTTATTAATAACTTCTCCTTTTATGGGCATCAAGTGCAAATAATATTTGAAGAATTTGCTAGTTATAATTTGTCTCTATTTGATCTAGTTGGAAATAAAATATGGACTAAGGAATTTAGTGGGACCATTCTTAATGATGAATTGAGAGATATTCCAACCGGCATTTTGGTTTTACATCTTGTTGAAACAAAGTCCAATAGAAGCCAGAATATAAAGTTCTTTAATTCTAGAAACTGATGCTTTAGAACTGATTCATCCATTCAAATTGTCCCTCCGAGAGAATGAGAAATAGTAAGCTGACTAATACCGGTGGAATTATAGATAATAACATCCAAAGAAAGTATGAACGAGGAACTTTTGACTTTTCTATTAATTCTACTACCAAGGAAAATAGTAATAGTGCAGCCATAATAGCTGTCATTACCACGCAAATCAAAAGTCCAACATAATCATCATATAACCATAATAGGGTATAGAAAATTATCTGAAGTAAAACGCCTTCGTGGTATTTCATTAGTTCATTGTAATCTTATTAGATAGCAGTCATTTTACTATTCACTGACTAAATTTTTCCTGCAACTGATTCATTAACATTAATAATATGGTCTCCAATTTTTTCAAAGGAAGAAAACAGATTATTATAAATCATTGCTGAATTAACGTTGTATCCTGTTGTGCCCAGTTTATCTAAATTTTGATCTTTTAAAAGATCTCTAAACTTATTAATCTCATGTTCAATTTCTTGTGACTTTGAAATGTCAACTTTACTGTAATGAGGATATTTTAGGTTTCTAATCATTTCAGTAAAAGCGGTATCAACAAGATCCATCATCTTATTTAGATAAGCTCTTTGTTCTTCGTTAAAGTATACTTTGTCTTCGTTTTTCTTCTGGATTGTCTTGGAGATTTGATAGAATATGTCTCCGATACGTTCAAGATCGTTTGATATGTTAATTATTGATCTTAATTTGATGCTGGTAGTTTTCGTGATTTCTTCTCCAGCTAAAGCAGTGATGTATTCTGTTATCTCGATTTCCATCCGATCGGTAATCTCTTCGTATTTGCTTATTTTCTTATAAAGTTTTTCTCTTTTCTTAGTATCTGTAGCATTGACAAGTCTTCGTGTAAAGTCTGTCATTTTATAAACAATCTCTCCAAAATGAGCAGTCTCATTCTGTAGCTCCACGGTAGCAAGTTCAGGTGTTCTGGTGCCTGATTGAATAAAAGTCAACCTGATGTCTTCATCGTCATCACCTTTGGACTTCACGGTGTAAATAGCAGCCTTAACAAGAAATGGGACAAAGGCTATAAGGATTAAAACATTGGTCAGGTTAAAGACAGTATGAAATGCCGATAACGCCAAGGGCATGTCAATCGCACTTGTAAATGGATCTTCAATATTGAAGAGATGTTGCATTAAATTTGACAAATGCTTCAAGAAAAAAGGCATGAGTATGATCATCCATGTAACACCTATAATGTTAAACATAGAATGAATCCTTGCTGACCTTTTGGCATGGACATTACCAACTAAAGACGCTAATTCAGCAGTTATGGTAGTTCCAATATTTTCTCCCAAGATCATGGCAGCTGCAACATCAAACGGAAGCCAGCCTTGTGCACACATTGTCAGTGTAATGGCCATAGCCGCACTGGAAGACTGAACTATAATTGTTATCAAGGTTCCAACCAATACAAAGAAAACTCTTGAGAAAAATCCCCAATTCGTAAAATTTTGTAACCAAGCCAATACTTCTGGATTACCCTTAATATCGGGGACAGATTCTTTTAAATAACTTAATCCTAGGAATAGAATTGCAAATCCAATTAAAAATTCTCCCCAGTATCTGAGTTTACCTTTGTTTGAGAAAAGCAATGGAACTGATATCGCAAACAATGGAATTGATAAGGTATGTAATTTGATTTTAAACCCCAATATTGATACAAGCCATCCTGTTATAGTTGTTCCAATATTTGCCCCCATCATAACCCCTGCAGATTCTACAAGCGTCAATAATCCTGCGTTTACAAAACTCACAGTCATTACAGTTGTGGCAGATGAGGATTGTACAAGTGCAGTTGTCAAAAAACCTGTAAATACACCGAGGTATCGGTTTTTAGTCATGGTTCTAAGGATATTTCTCAACTGCGAACCAGCAGCTCTCTGAATGCCTTCACTCATCATTTTCATACCAAATATGAAAAAAGCAAGGGCTCCTAAAATCTGTAGAATATTAGCAATTCCTACTTCCATTGTATTATTATTTGCGTATTAAAAATGAACATCTAATTGTGTTCTAAAAATAATCCTATTGTCTGAAGTTGTAAGGTTTCGATACGTAAGATCACTTTGAATTTTGAGTTTGTGGCCTACAATAAACTTTGATAAACCAAATGTATACTGCTCTTCAGACGAACTTACTACTGCATCAGGGTTTACATCTGTATATCGTAAGGCTATTTCCCAGTTATTATCAAACATGTATCCCCCTTGTAAATTCAAAGCATTTCCGGTAAAAAATACACCTACTATCTCATCATTATCAGCATACACAATGGGATTGTCGTCAGATGTCTTTTTATTAACATACTCCGCCATAATGGATAAGCCTTTATACTTAAGCATGATATCTGAAAAAAAAGTTTTTAGAGTTTTGCCATAGTAGGTTTCATTTTCGTCTACAATAAAACGACCTAATTGCCCCCTTTCTCTTACAGCGTTTATATTTATGTCATAAGCAAATGCCCAAGCTAGTTTTAATTTTTCTTCATTTTTAATGGCAGAACCCACGTAAGCTCCCTTGGAAGCAAAATCTCCAAATGGAAAAAATTCAGCCTTGAAAGTGTATCCAAAACCTCCAAAATTTCCTTCTGTAACATTTCTGCCTTCACCCTGACTTAAAGCAATTGTTTCTTTTATAAGAAAACTTTTCCCAATTGTATGATGGTTGATTAATTGTAATCCAATGTCCCTATCGATATTGAACCTGGAATTTAGCATTGACCTGTCAACAAACTGTAAGTTTCCTGAAGATATTATTCTTTCTCTGTTTCCAGGCAATTTGCGTTGACCAAACTGAATCGTCCAATTTTTGTAAAAATTATAGGAAAGGGAAGCGTCCAGTATTAGATTGTTGGCGTTTCGAAATTCATCGCCTTGAGAGCCTATATCTCTATTGGAAAGCCCAATTTCAAGCTTGTATTTCAACTTTGAATTATGAATCCATCCATCAAATTTCAAACGGGACCTTCTGACAAGAAAGTTAGCTTGATAATCATTCAATGTACCGTCAGAGATTTTCCATTCACTAACGTGAAGGTTTTGAAATCTAAAACCAAGTTTCAAATAAAAACTTGAATCATTAGCTAAGACATGGATTCCAGAACCGAATTTAGGAGCAGTAACTTGAGCAGTTGTATTCTTCGTTACAAAGAAAAATACAATAACCAAGGAGCTTATTAATTTAAACATGGGGACAAAACTTTTAAATTGGACCGCAAGTTAACAGTCCCATGTTAACTGAATATTAAATTTGCATTTTCAACGAACTATTTTTAGGTTCACTGTGGCTTAGCACCTAAGTGTTAGGATATAAAAGAGGATCAAAGGCATACCAAAGTTTTGTCCCAATTGATATGAAAGCCTCTGACCCTACTATATACAAATATCAACTTATCCCATTAAGTGGAGTTAACCCCTTTGTTAACTTAGTGTTACCAATATTCTTCGACATCCACCCATTGTTACCTTAATGTTACATACCACTTATCACTTATTAACATAGTCGTAAAACCCTATTAATCAAGAGTAAACAAGAGCTCTTTATGTTTGCATCGAATTTTAATCATATAAAAAAAACTTTCGATATGAACTCAATACTTAAAATGACCAGCCTTATAATGTTTTTGGGCTTTTTTGTGACTTCCTGTGGCGATGACGCTTGTGACACCAATTGTCCAGAAGGCACTTATCAACTTGTTGATTGTACATGTGTTTCTACCAATGCTTGCGATGGTATAACGTGTGCTGTTGGAGAAATTCTAACTGCAGATTGCGATTGTATAGTTGACAATAGCGGAGAAGTTAAAGTGATTGCTAAGACAGGTTTTGTTTGTGATGAAACTTGGACTAAGGAGAATATCTATCTTTTGCAAGGCAAGGTAGTCGTGAATGATGGTTGTACATTGACTATTGAACCTGGTACCATAATTAAAGCTGAGGATGATCCAGGTACTTTAGCTTCGGCTCTGATTATTGCGCAAGGAGGAAAACTGATGGCAGAAGGTACTGCAACATCTCCAATCATTTTTACCTCTGTGACTGACCAGATTATGCCAGGTGAATTACTTTCACCAAACTTAGATGAATTTGATAACAAATTATGGGGTGGACTCATCATTTTGGGCAGAGCACCTATCTCTGCTGGTGATGGTGATAACGAATCTTTAATTGAAGGACTTCCTCCGGGAGAAGACTTCGGTAAATACGGAGGATCTGATCCAGCTGATAACTCAGGTATAATAAAATATATATCTGTAAGACACGGGGGAATATCAATCGGCGCAGATAATGAAATCAACGGCATAACTCTAGGTGGAGTAGGGAACGGAACTGTAATCGAAAATATTGAAGTTGTTGCAAACCTTGATGATGGTGTTGAATGGTTTGGAGGTACGGTAAATGTAAAGAATGTAGTTGTGGCATATGGAGAGGATGACGGTTTGGACATTGATCAAAATTATTCAGGAACCATTAGTAATGCTCTAGTTATAACATCTGGGGCAACGGCTGGTGATAATGCTTTTGAAATTGATGGACCAGAAGGATCGCTTACAGATGGATTCTTCACAATTGATGGAGCTACAGTAATTGACAAGGACGGAAACGCTGATACTGCAGCTGATCTAAAATCTAAAACTCAAGGTACTATTAGAAATACAGTTTGGATTGGCTTTAGTGATAATATCAAAATGAGACATTCTTGTGAAGATGATTGTACTACTGAGAAATCTGACAGTTATGCGAATTTTATTTCAGGAAAATTGGTAATTGAAAATTCAGAATGGGTTGGTAACGCAATAGTTGCAGACTGGATTTCAGTATACGGTGATAAAGATTGCCCTGGAGATCTTCCATGTACAATTACAACTGAAATGCAAGATGCTGCAATTTCGATTCTTTCCAATAATGGAAATACAATAAGCAATACTGCTACTAAAGGTGCAGACTTATCAGTATTTGAAGGATGGTCTTGGGTTGCTAATTCAGGTAATCTATAATAAAACAAAAGTCTTTCACCTAGTGCTTATATGCATTAGGTGATTTTCTTTTTTGCTAAAAAATTTACACAACAAGAAATGAAAAAATTGCACAAAAACTTATGGATTCTATTGTTTGTTTTAACAAATATTGGATTCACATATTCACAATCAGGAACCATCAGGGGTAATCTCATTGATGGCAATAATGGAGAGACAATTCCATTTGCTAATATCCTCATTGCTGAAACAGGAAACGGTGTTTCAACGGACCTCGATGGAAAATTTTCTATTGATTTACCTGTAGGTGTTTATATTTTAAAAGCAAGTTATATTGGATATGCTGATTTATCTGTTTCGGAAATTGAGGTAATTGATGGTCAAGTTACATTGGTTAATCTTAGGCTTAAAGAGGAAAGTGAAGTATTAGATGAAATTGTTGTTTCTGCCAAAGCCATAAGAACAACAGAAGCAGCTTTGATGACAATCCAGAAAAAATCACCTGGACTATTGGATGGTATTTCAACACAGTCTATTAAAAGAAACGGAGATAGTGATGTTGGGTCCGCAATAAAAAGAGTGACTGGAGTATCTGTGGTAGGTGGCAAACATGTTGTCGTTAGAGGGTTGGGCGATAGATATTCAAAGACAATTTTAAATGGTTTAGATGTTCCTGGATTGGACCCTGATAGAAACTCAGTTCAATTGGATATTTTCCCAACAAATCTGGTTGATAATATAATAGTTTATAAATCCTTTACACCTAACCTTCCCGGAGACTTTACCGGTGGTATGGTTAATATTGAAACCAAAGATTTTCCTGAATCAGAAACATTTAATATTTCCATCAGTGCAGGGTATAATCCCAATATGAATCTAAATAATGATTATATCACCTACCAAGGTGGTGGAACAGATTGGTTGGGTTTTGATGATGGGACAAGAGGTAACCCCTTAAATATAAAGCAGGAAATACCAGAACGTACCGAAAATAAAACATTATTAACAGGGTTAACAAGATCTTTCAATCCAGTGATGGGTACAATGCGTGAGAAGAGCGGGATAAATTCAGCAATGTCCATGTCCTATGGAAATCAAATCAATACCTCTAAGTTTGATCTGGGCTATACCTTATCCGCTAATTATAAAAATGAATCGGAGTACTACGAGAACGCAGAATTTGGTGTTTATTTCAAAGATCAAAACGATAATTCAGTTTTTGAATTGCCAAATGACAGATCTGATAAAGGACAGTTAGGATTCAACAATGTATTGTGGTCTACTATGGCAGGCGTATCATTAAAAACCCAACAGCATAAATTAAGCTTAAGTGCATTACATAGTCAGAATGGAGAGACAAGGGCTGCGTTTATTAATAGTGTGAGAAAAGAATTTGGACAAGCTATTGTTGAGAAACATAACTTGGAATACACCGAAAGAAGTGTTACAAATCTTATGTTAAAAGGGAATCATAATTTTAGGAATGATGGATTCCAGGTGGACTGGAAGTTATCTCCAACTGTCTCTCTAATGGATGAACCCGATATAAGATTAACAGCTTATGAAATAAATCCTGATTCTGGTGTTTTTGAACTTAATCCTTCAACTGCGGGATTACCAACAAGAACTTACAGAAGTTTGGATGAAAAAAATTATGCAGGTAGGATAGATTTTACTAAGAAATTGGAAACAGAAAGTGGAACCAAACATAAATTAAAATTTGGATTTTCAAGTGTTTATAAGGACAGAGAATTTACGATCTATGATTATAATTTTGCGCTTCACAAGAGAGGTACTTTTCCTTTGACAGGAGATCCTAATGAACTTTTTCTAGAAGAAAATCTATGGACACCTGAAGAGGATCGTGGATTATTTGTTGATGGTGCATTTGAGCCTTCTAAATCATATGAAGCAAGACAATCCATTCATGCAACATATTTAATGAATGAAACAGTGTTCAAAGGAGGATTTAAAGCGATATATGGATTGAGAGTGGAGAAAGCCGATAATTGGTATTCAGGAAGAAAGCAAATTGTTAACAATCCTGAAACTGACTTATATGATGATAGAAAAGTTCTTGACGAATTAAGTTTTTTGCCTTCATTGAGTCTTGTTTTACCTGTGATTGATGAGGATGAAAAAACGATGAATTTAAGATTTTCTGCTTCACGTACTTTGGCAAGACCAACATTTAAAGAAAAGTCTATTGCTCAGATAGTTGATAGAATTTCAGGCAGAACATTTATTGGGAATATTGACCTTTTGCAAACCAATGTAATCAACTTAGATATAAGGTGGGAGTATTTTATGAATGGAGGAGAAATGATTTCAGCCAGCACTTTCTATAAGTCATTTGATAACCCAATTGAAATGACATCCTATGATGCAACATCACCTAATAGTTTTACACCTAGAAACGTTGGTGACGCCAATCTAATAGGAATAGAGTTTGAGTGGAGAAAAAACTTGGAATTTCTGGGTAAAGCATTTTCACCTTTTAGTTTTAATGCTAACACTACATTTGTTTATTCAAGTGTAAAAATGACAGAAAACGAATATGAAGGAAGACTATTAACGGCACGAGAAGGAGAAGTGATTAAGAATTCGAGACAAATGGTAGGTCAATCACCATATGTGATTAACGCAGGACTTACATACTTGGATGCAATTGATGGACTAGAAGCCAATGTCTCTTATAATGTCCAAGGAGAAAGATTGTCAATTGTTGGGATAGGTAAAGTTCCAGATGTTTTTGAAACACCTTTTCATAGTTTAAATCTTAAAGTATCTAAAAAGCTGTTATCAGATCAGAGATTGCAGATTTCATTAAGTGCACAAAACGTCCTTGATTCTAACAAAAGAAAAGTTTATCAGTCATTTAATGCACAAGATCAATTGTTTGAGAATTTTGCACCACGCCGAAATTTTTCTATAGGTTTATCTTATAGGTTTATATAAAAAAAAGTTTCGCTTTTATGCGAAACTTTATAATGCAATTTTTTCCGTAATCGGAGTGTAGTGCCCTGACTGAAAAGTCGGGGCTTTTGCTTAGAATACTACATATTGCACCAATTAAATAGAATACGATATGAATGTTACCTAAATATTAACAAGCCACTTGTATTAAAGTTAGTGAGTTCTTATATTTGAATAGAAGCAATTTAAATAATTGCTGAAAATCAATGGTTTATAAGATATTTATAAAGGTTTGTCTCACTATTGTTTTGTTAACATTAAGTTTACATAGCATTAGTGCTTCTAAAGAATTTGATTCTTTGAATTCTATTCCTTTTGAAAATGCATCAGGTCTTATATTAGTTTCTGCCAGTATTGAAGGTGTATGTGGCAAATTTATTTTTGATACCGGGGCAGATCAACTTTTAATAAATAGTGCCATAAGTTTAGAAGCTTGCGATTCTGATTTTTCAACTGTTCAGGGTGAAGTTAAGACTCAAAAAATCAAGATTTCAAGTTTTAGATTGGGGCAAATTGAGATTGAGAATTTTCAAGCATTTGCTACGGATTTAAGCCAGCTAGAATCCCATGTTGGGTCCAAGATACTAGGAATCATCGGTGCTAAGATGCTTGATTCAGAAATTATGCATATTAATAAAAAAGATCGAGTGATAGAGTTTTTACATCGAAAGACTTTAAAGGCACTTTTCTCTTCACACAATATTCAGATACCGGTAATTTTCGAAAATGATATTCCAATTATTAACTTAAGTTTGGATGGTGATTCCTATCGCTTTATATTGGATACTGGGGCTTCAATATCTTTTATTGATAAAAAGATTCTAGACAAGAGAAATGATCTATTTATTAAAACAGATAGCTCCTTTGATCTAGTAACGGCATCAGGAGAACAATCATCGCATTTCTATTATAAGTGTAATGCTGTGAATATTGGTAATATAATATTCAGTAATGTAGAGGTATCACCATTAGATTTGACGGAAATGCAAGAGCTCTTTGATGTTGATGTAAGTGGTATTATCTCCTTAGATAGTCTACCTTTCTCTTCCTTGGTTTTGGATTATAAGAATGGACTCCTGTATTGTAGCTATTAATCTTGAATAAAGATTTTGCTTTTTTCCAAATTAGTCTTTTAATTCCTTTTGTTTACAGTTGTAAACAATCATCATTTTGGGATGGTAAGCTTTAAATTTAATCGATTTGGGATCTCTTTCTTTGACTTGTAGATTTCGATTTTCAGAAGTAGATATTGAAACGGAATCATGATGATTATAAGCATCATCAATATGATTACTTTTTGCCTGCTCATGTGACTTTATTAATTTCATTTTTTAATTATATCTGCAATTTATACCAACAATATAAATTAGAAATATCCTTAACATTAATCTTATGTTTACATTTAATTCCAGTGGATAATACTAAGTTGGATTAATTTATTTTATAGAATATTCTATAATTGATAAGTATAATGGAAACTAGAGATTTAATAAAAACATATAGCCCTGGTTCTTTTAAGAATGAGGACCATTGGTATCCAAAAGCACTTAACGCTACCATTCATCCGATGGTTAATTTTTTCCTTAATCTTGATAGCGAAAGAATTATAAATCGATATTGCCATTTGAACCCTAAAGTAGATAAACTTAGGTTAAAAGAGATACTCTCTTATCAGTGTAAGCACTTTCTTTGGGGTGGCGCGGACCTTTTTAACGCCACTTCAGAAGATGGCAAAAGGCAAATGGTAATCATAGAGAATAATTCTTGTCCTTCCGGACAAAAGTCAATGCCGCTTTTAGATGATAATAAGGAAGATGGAGCTTACAGATTATTAATTGAAAGAACATTTAAGCCATTTATAAAACCTAAGAAAGGACAGGCAAGAATAGAAGGTGACCTAGCTGTTATTTATGATAAAAACCACATGGAGACTTCAGGTTATGCGGCAATCATTGCTGATGTTATGGACGAAAATGTCCATTTAGTGCCGTTTTACAATGACTCCGATAATGGTCATATTAAAATTGAAGATGGAATTATCTTTATTATGGTAAACGAAG
Source organism: Saprospiraceae bacterium (assembly GCA_029262995.1). Lineage (GTDB taxonomy): Bacteria > Bacteroidota > Bacteroidia > Chitinophagales > Saprospiraceae > RFSX01. The sequence continues at coordinate 207,370 of JAJCYH010000011.1, forward strand.
AGTGGATTCCAATAAGAGCAGCATTTAGATATGTGACTCAGCAACCTTGGTCTCGCTTGCCGCTTCATACTAAAACAAAAATATTAAATCCAATTTTGGTCTGTTTGGCTGGGGGTAGGAATAAAATGGTAGCCGCAAAGGCGTACGACTTTTATAATGCCGAACTCGAAAAATATGGATTAAGAATCAGTATGCCTGAAACGATTTGGGATATTAGCAAAGCAGAAATTCCACTATGGGTTAACAAATTGGGTGGACATGCTGTGGTTAAAATCCCATACTCTAATGCAGGTCAGGGTGTTTTTACGATCACTAATGAATATGAGTTAGAGAATTTTATGGCAACGGATTTTCATTATGAGAAATATATTGTGCAAAGCCTTATAGGAAACTACAACTGGAGTTCAAGAAGTAGTTATGGAAAGTTTTATCATGTAGGCACAATACCTACAAGTACTGGAGATACCTATGTGGCTGATATTAGAATGATGGTAAGTAGTACAGTAGAAGGGATCAAACCATTATGTATTTACTCCAGACGTGCAGAGGAGCCTTTGGTCGATTTTTTGGAAGACGGTAGTGACTCATGGAAAATGTTAGGAACAAATCTTTCTGTTAAGTTGGGTGAAAATTCATGGGAATCAGACACTAATCGATTATTGTTAATGGACCGAAGAGATTTTAATAAACTGGGGCTGGGATTAGATGACCTTATTGAAGGATATATCCAAACAGTTCTATCAACTATTGCTATAGATAAAATGTGCATAAACCTGTTAAATTCAAAAGGCAAGTTTAGGATGAAACTCTTTAAATCACTTAACAATGACGAAAGCTTTTTGAATGAAATCTTATTATAATAAAAAAAAGTATAGAGTTATAGCACTTACTGACCACTCTAGACATACTGATGAGAATTCAATCTATGCCATCTTGAGTAAAATGCATTTACATGAAAGAATTGAACGCATTGATGTTGTCAGTAGAGGAGTAAGAGCGAATCAAAAATTCTTTGGAGGCGACATTAATGTAAGTGTATATGCCAGTAGAATTCAAGGCGAATTTAAGTTCAAAGAGAACCCTGATGATTTTATATCGGAGGAATTGGTTCGGATTGAAGAGTACGACATTATTTTGATGAGATTGCCTAGACCTGTTAGTGATGGTTTTTTAATGAGTCTTGATAAATTTTCTCATGATAAATTAATTATTAATAAGCCAAAGGGAATAATTGAAAGCAGTAATAAAAAATTCCTTTTAAATTTTCAGGCACTTTGTCCTCCAATAAAATTATGTTACTCCATTGAGGAGATTATGACTTTTTCAGAAAAATATGACTTGGTACTCAAACCTTTAAAAGAGTATGGCGGAAAGGGAATACTGCGTTTAAAATCAGGAGTAATTAATGACGGTTTGCAAAATTATGATGCGGGAGCTTATTTGTTTGAAAAAACACAATTTATTCAGGAAGAAGGTTATTTGGCTATGAAATATTTAACCAATGTAGATAAAGGAGATAAAAGGTTACTTGTTGTAAATGGTGTTATTCTTGCTTCTTCCTTGAGAATGCCTGCGAAAGAATCATGGATATGTAATGTGGCCCAAGGTGGTTTTGCTGTAAGTTCTGAACCAGATCCTGAAGAATTGGAGATTGTAGATAAAATAAACCCAAGTCTTCAAGCATTGGGAATTTTGATCTATGGTGTTGACACGCTAATGGGAGATAATAATAAGCGTGTATTATCAGAAATAAATACCTTAAGCATTGGTGGATTTAAGGCTGCTGATGAACAAAATCATAAATCTCCTATAGATGTATTGTTAACTCAGATAATTGGAAAAGCAGATGAAAGATACAAAAAATGAAACTAAATTTATTACAGATTTTGACCCAGACTCCATACCAAATAAAAGCCTTAGTTATTATTGGTTACAAATAGTCTCTGATAGTTTCTCCAACCCAATATCAATTCCTGTTATTGTAGCAAAAGGTAAATATAGTGGGCCAATTCTAGGTGTTACTGCTGCTGTTCATGGAAATGAACTAAATGGAATACCGGTTATTCAGAGACTGTTCGGTGAAATTGATCTCAATGAACTTAAAGGAATGATCGTTGGTGTCCCGGTCGTAAATGTTCCTTCTTTTATGCTAAGACAAAGACGGTTTACAGATGGGGTAGATATAAACCATATCTTCCCTGGAAAGTCTGATGGCAACGTAAGTCAAGTTTATGCTTATAGGTTTATCAATCGGTTGGTTAAGCATTTTGATGTACTATTGGACCTTCATACAGCAAGTTTCGGAAGGATTAATTCCTATTATGTGAGAGCAGATATGGATCAGGCAGAAACAAGGAAATTAGCTCTTCTTCAAAATGCAGATGTAATCGTGCATAACCCTCCATTGGATGGTACGCTTAGAGGAGCAGCGGATGCATTAGGTATCCCCTCAATTACGCTTGAAGTAGGCAACCCAAACACATTTCAAAAGACCTTAATTAGAAGTGGTATTGAAGGTATTCATAATGTACTTTGTTATTTAGATATGATTCAAGATGAGATTTATTCCGCCAAAAAGATGACCCATATGTGCAGATCATCTTATTGGTTATATACAGACAGAGGAGGTATATTAAATGTGCAAGCCAATTTGTTGGAAGTACTTGAAGAAGGCCATGTACTGGCTAGTCTGCGTGATGTTTTTGGCAATAAAATAAAAGATTTTCTTTCACCTGAAAAAGGTGTCGTTATTGGTAAGAGTGTAAATCCAGTGAATCAAACAGGAGGAAGAATTTTGCATTTAGGAATTATTTCCTAGAATTAGTATTAATTAAGAAGGAATATCAACAAAAATTAAACTTGGATAATATTTTGCGTAAAGCAAAGATAAAATATATTTCCTCGTGGAAATTGGGATTTATTTTTATTATTTAGTTGATATTGTACCTTGTAAATATGCATATTTAGATTTTAATTTGCAGTGATGAACAATTTTATTCAAATCATTTTTGCTTCGAACTATTAGATGAAGAACACTTATTTTGATCTTATCGATCAAAGCTATTATTTTCCCCAGGAAGGATTTGACCTAAAGGACGGCTATTTAAGTTTTCATGGAGTCTCCATTAAATATCTTATTGAAAAATATGGGACGCCTTTCAAGTTAATGTACCTGCCTAGAATTGGAGAACAAATCAGAAAAGCAAAAAACCTATTCAATAGGTCAATTAAGAGACATAACTACAAAGGCAATTACAATTACTGTTATTGTACAAAGTGTTGCCATTTTTCTCATGTAATCAAAACAGCACTTAAGGAAGATGTTCATCTTGAAACATCATCTTCATTTGATATCGATATCATCTATGAGTTGTTAGCAGAGGGTAATATTGATAAAAAATGTATAATTGTCCATAACGGTTATAAGACAAAGGACTATTTAGAAAAAATCATTAGATTAAATAATGATGGGTTTATCAATTCAGTTATGGTGCTGGATTCTAAGTCTGAAATCAATAGACTAAAGCAAACAATAACGGATGGTCAGAAGCCAATTAAAATTGGAATTAGAATGGCTATTGATGAAGAACCACAATCAGCATATTATACTTCTCGATTAGGCATTAGACACACAGAGATTTTAGACTTTTATGAATCCGAAATTAAGGGAAATCTTTCGATTGAACTTAAGATGGTACATTTCTTTATTGACTCAGGAATTAAAGACAATATGTACTATTGGGGAGAATTTCAAAAAGCACTCAAGTTGTTTGTAGAACTTAAAACAGCTTGTCCAAGTATTAGGGCCATAAACCTGGGAGGAGGATTTCCAATACGTAATAACCTAGGATTTGAATATGATTATGAAAACATTATTAATGAGATTGTTTCCAATATTAAATCCGCTTGTGTTGAAGCTGAATTAGAGGATCCAGATATTTTTACAGAATTCGGAAAATATACCGTTGGAGAAAGTGGTGCCATAGTATTTTCGGTCCTCGAGCAAAAACAACAAAACGATGCTGAGAAATGGTATATGGTTGATAACAGCCTGATGAACACAATTCCTGACGCTTGGTCAATCTTTGAGAAATTCATATTGCTTCCTATTAATAAATGGGATAACGAATACTCACGTGTCAACATTGGAGGAATAAGTTGCGATCACTCTGATTACTACAATTCTGAAGATATGAACCAACAAATATTTCTTCCTAACTTCAAGGATGATGATACCGAACCACTTTATATAGCCTTTTTTCATACAGGGGCCTATCAGGATTCGATAAGCGGATACGGAGGAATAAAGCATTGTCTTATTCCAGCTCCAAAAATGATTATGATAGACAGAGATGATAAGGGAAATTTTGTAGATACAGTGTATAGGAATGAGCAGACAGTTAAGGATATGCTGAATATTTTGGGATATGAATAATTTAAATTAGATATGAAAACATTTGCAGGAATTCCAGATGAATTTGCCTTGAGAGACAGCGCAAAAGTCTTGTTGCAAAGTATTCCTTATGATGGAACCAGTACATGGGGCAAAGGTGCCGATGAGGGATTTAAAGCATTCCTTGAAGCTGCTGAAAATATGGAGCTCTATGACATCGAAACGGACTCTGAAGTTTATAAAGAAGGGATCAGTATTATTCCAGAATTATCAGGGTTTGATTCTCCTGAAGAGATGTTTAATGCAAGTTACAATTCAACGACAAAACTTCTTAATGAAGATAAATTCCTTACTTTTTTTGGAGGCGAGCATTCAATTAGCATAGGTATTATCAAGGCCTTTTATGAAAAATTTAAAGATTTGACAGTTTTGCAAATTGATGCACATGCTGACTTAAGACCTTCTTATGGCGGAACACCATATAACCACGCTTGTGCGATGTATGACGCCAGTAAAAACACCAATCTAATTCAAGTAGGAATTAGAAGCATGGATATTGAGGAAAAGGGGCATATGGATGCATTCAAGTGTTATTTTGCTCATGAAATGGTCCAATCATCATCTTGGATGAAAGAATCGATTGGACAAATGACCGATAATGTTTATATCAGCTTTGATTTGGATGCATTCGATCCAAGTATAATGCCTGCGACAGGGACACCTGAACCTGGAGGATTGAATTGGTACACGACAATGCAATATTTAAGATCTGTTTTTGAAGAAAAGAATGTTGTTGGCTTTGACATCGTTGAGTTAGCGCCATTAAATGATTTTCATGCGGCACCATTTTTAGTATCTAAAATGTACTACAAAATGCTTAGTTACAAATATTTTGTTTAATCTATTTGGAATTATTGAAAACATTAATCAATTTATTGAAATAATAAACAAATGACCAACAATAAAGGACCTGTTACTCAATTTATGCTAAGGCATTATAAGCATTTTAATGCTGCGGCATTGGTTGATGCTGCTCAAGCATATGAGGAACAATTGGTAATGGGCAATAAGATGATGATTACATTGGCTGGAGCAATGAGTACGGCGGAATTGGGAAAATCATTGGCGGAAATGATAAGGCAAGATAAAGTTCATATCATAACATGTACAGGAGCCAATCTTGAAGAGGATGTTTTTAATCTCGTGGCACATGATTATTACAAGCGTATTCCCAATTACAGAGATCTTTCTCCTCAAGATGAACAAAAACTACTTGAGGCACACTTTAATAGAGTAACCGACACTTGTATACCAGAAGCTGAAGCCATGAGGCATATTGAAGAATTTCTTTATAGGGCATGGAAAAAGGCCGACGACAATAATAAAAGATATTTTCCCTATGAATATTTTTATCAGATTCTTCTCAGTGGTGAGTTGGACTCCAAATATCAAATAAATGCAAAAGATAGCTGGCTTTTGGCTGCAGCTCAAAAAAATATTCCAATTATCGTTCCTGGATGGGAAGATTCAACATGTGGTAATTTTTTTGCTTCCTATTGTATTACAAATGATATTAAACCTGTTACAATGAAATCAGGAATTGAGTACATGATGTTTTTGGCAGACTGGTATCAGAAGAACTGTGGTCAAAATGGAGTAGGATTTTTTCAGATTGGTGGTGGAATAGCTGGCGATTTTCCAATATGTGTCGTACCTATGTTGCATCAGGACTTGCAATTGGAAAATGTCCCAATGTGGTCATATTTTTGTCAAATAAGTGATTCAACAACCAGTTATGGCTCATATTCTGGAGCTGTACCAAATGAAAAAATTACTTGGGGCAAATTAAATGTAGAAACACCTAAATTTATTATTGAATCAGATGCTACCATAGTAGCACCTTTAATATTCGCATATTTATTAGATTGGTAAATTTTTTGTAATGAAAAATCTTAAAAAGTTTAAATCAAAAGAAACAGAGAACTTAAAGAAAAAAACGTCAAAAGGTTCTCCTAAAAAAAAGAAGGCTAAATTGAGTTATGAGTCTCATGAAAAGCCAAAGAATAAAAAACATTTTTATAACGAGTTATTTGAAGAAGAATGAACAAGCCAAGGGTAATAAAATATTTTGAAAATCTTGATGATAATACAAAGTCAGAATTATTGACTTTGTTTCCTTTCGGATTTGATAGGAATTTAATCACTTTTAAAAATCATAAGGGTGAATTAATCAGTGCATTACCATATGAAAATGAACATTCATTTTATATGATTAAAATGACAAAAATTGAAGCTAAGGAAATTTACAGTGATTTAGAAGATATGGATTTCGATTTGGATGATGATAGCGATGTAGATGACAATGAAGATGAATTCGAAAATATTGATGATATCGAAGATATCGTAGATGAGTCAACTCTTGACTAGTAGATGCTAGTAAGGATAAAATTTAAATAAATAAAGCCAAGACATTTGTCCTGGCCTTATCGAGATTAGTTTTTTGGTATTTTACTGCCTTTTATCAAGGGTCCTCCACTTGAATAGAGTAAATCTGCAAGAGTGTCGATATCTTTATTGAGTGAATTTACTTTATATATTGTTTCATCAATCGTTGATTCAATAATATTTATTGTTTGCAACGCTGTTTCTGTTGGTCCATAAGTTGAATTGGACAACACTTTTGAAAGACTGAAAATTCGTTCAGATATTAATGGTTCAGTTTTTTCTCCTATCCTAAGTTTAGTCGAATTGCCATAAATGTTCTGCTTTAAAGAATTGACTGCACTGTCAACTCTATACATTTTATCAATATTTTCAGTATTTGAAATTTTGCTCTTTATGAATTTCATCTTTAGATTAGAGGACCTTTCTTCTAGGTCTGAAAATGCCATATTTAGTGCTGATGACTTTTGTACCAATTCGGCGTATTTATTCCAAAATGATTCTGTTTTATCTGCCAGAGGGTTAGCAATAGAGTTTTGGTGTAATGGTTTCACCTTAAAGTTTTCAGCATCACTAAGTTTTGTTTCAACGCCATCTATGTTTTTATATAAAACGCCATAGTAATTGCCAAGTTGTGCTAGAATTCCACTTGCAAGTGTCTCACTGTTATCAGCACTGGAGGAAGGAAATCTTAAGTTCCAGCTGATTTTATGAAAACCACTTTTATTAGAACCCATAACAGTATTTACGAGTTGACCCTTTTCATCATAGACTTTAATATATACTTGTGTTTCGTTTTCATCATCTTCTTTAGCTAACTCTTCCCATCCTGGAAATGGAATGTCTTTGTCATTTGAACCCAAGTCCTTTTCAGCTTTTTGTCTCAATTGCTTTCTTGTATGATAATCTTCCTTTAAATAGTAGGTAAATGATGCACCAAATTCAGGGTTTTCTGCAATATAATGATCAGTTCCTTGAGTCCCTTTACCAGCTTCAAAATCAAGGTGAGATCTAGGAATATACCTCCATGCATCACGTAGTGAAAACAAATGTGCTTCTCCGTTTAATATGGAGTCAGAGATTTCTCTAAAAACTTTGATGTCATCATAGATGTAAAAACTTCTTCCGAAGGATGCTGCCACCAAATCATCTTCTCGTTTTTGAATTACTAAATCTCTAAAAGATATCGTTGGAAGTCCTCCTGTTATTTTTGTCCATTGTTTGCCTTTATTAATTGTAAAATATAAACCAAATTCGGTTCCGATAAAGAACAACTTTGGATTTATGGGGTCTTGAACAATTCTCCAAACAATCGTTTGTTCTGGTAAATTACCAAGCATGGAATTCCAAGTTTTACCTTTATCTGCACTTTTCAACAAGTAAGGTTTCAAATCACCATGTTTATGATTGTCAAGTGCCATATAAACATTGTTAATGTTATGTATATCAGCTTTTATGTCATTAATGTATATATTGGAAGGAATATTTGCTATAGTTCCTAAGTCTAAACTGGTCCAGCTGTCTCCATCATTCTCGCTAATTTGAAAAAGCCCATCATCAGTTCCAATGTAGAGTAACCCTTCTTTTATCGGTGATTCGGAGATAGAAGTAATGGTGTTGTAATTGGACATTGCAGAAAGATCCCAGGCATTATCAACACTATGTTTTTTACCCATGATTGGGAGTTCTATCCTGTTTAGATTTTTTGTTAAATCATCAGATATACAATCCCACGAATCACCACGATTATCTGATTTCCATAACCTTTGTGATCCAAAGTATAATCGGGTAGGAGAGTGTGGGCTTACAAATATTGGTGCATCCCAATTGAACCTTTCTGCTGTTTCGCCTTTGCCAGGCTGTGGCTGAATGTCTGTAACTTCTCCTGTTCTTGTATCAATCCTTGCTAAGTTACCTTCTTGCCTCTGACCGTAAGCAATATTCGGATTTCCAGGTTCTGTCGCTGGTTGATGACCATCCCAATTGAGAACAACACTCCAGTCTGAATTTTGAATACCTTGCACATTGTCTGTTCTTGAAGGACCACATTCGGTACTATTGTCTTGCGTGCCTCCATAAATATTATAGAATGGTTTCGAGTCATCTACTGCCAATTTGTAAAATTGTGTGATTGGCATATTTTCTACGAACCTCCAGCTTTTAGCCAAATCAAATGATTCGTAGACACCTCCGTCCGTTCCAACCAAAAGGTAATCTGGATCATCAGACTTAAAAGTTACGGAATGGTTGTCTACATGTTTATTCTTTTCGTTCATTAGACGAAAATTTATTCCTCCATCATCTGAAATTTGCATTTTATTATCTACTAAGTAAAGTCTGTCATAATGATGAGGACATGCATAGAGTTCTTGATAATAATGTGGTCCTGTAGCACCAGCAACGGCATCTGATTGTTTTGTCCAAGACTCTCCTCTGTCATACGACTTGTATACACCACCAGTCCTTTGATTTAATTCTATGGCAGCATAGATGTGATTTGGTTTTTGAGGAGAGATTGCAAGTCCAATTTTACCCATATTGCTTTCGGGCAAACCGGAAGAAAGTTTTTTCCAAGTAGACCCACCGTCATCAGAACGGTGTATTCCGCTTCCTTTTCCACCTCCTAAATAAGCAGCAATGGTTCTGTGTCTTTGCCAGGTGGCAACATATAGTATATCCGGGTTTCTAGGATCAATTTGTATGTCTGTTGCGCCAGTCCATTCATTGTCCTTTAGCACAAGATCCCAATTGAGGCCTCCATCTGTTGATTTGTAGAGACCTCTATCGCCACCAGAGCTCCATAATGGACCTTGAGAAGCTAGCCAAATTATATCCGAATTATCAGGATGAACAATGATCTTTGAGATATGCCTAGATTCAGCTAATCCCATATTTTTCCATGTTTTTCCTGCATCTATAGATTTGTATACACCATCACCATAGGATAGATGCCTACCTCCAACATTTTCACCGGTGCCTACCCAAATGATGTCCGGATTATTTGCATCAATTGTAACACATCCAATTGCAAAAACGTTTTCTTCATCAAAAACAGGATCCCAAGTTGTTCCTGCGTTGGTAGTCTTCCACACACCTCCTGAGGCTACAGCAACATACCAGGTGTTTTCATGTTTTGGATGGATAGCTATGTCTGCAATTCTTCCCGCCATAAATGCAGGTCCGATAGATCGCATTTCAAGTCCTTTAAATTTTTCATCATTCCATAAATCATCGCTTTCACTCTGTGTAAAAACAACAACATTAACAGTCAATAGAAAAGTTATAATAATTATGATCTTTTGTTTCATCTTGATTTTTATTAGTTTTTGATATAAAAACATGAACTTAAGGCTTATCAATTTGTACGTTTTTGTTTTTTACATATCTGTCAAGCCACTGATCTTGCTCCCAAAGTAAATGAAGGATACTTTCCTTTGCTCTATAACCATGACTTTCCTTTGGTAACATGACGAGTCTAACTGTAGCACCTAACCCCTTTAGCGCATTAAAATATCTTTCGCTTTGGAGGGGATAGGTTCCTGAATTGTTATCTGCTTCACCATGGACCAAAAGCAAAGGGGTTTTCATCTTATCGGCATGCATAAATGGAGACATCGTATAATATACTTCAGGAGCATCCCAGTAAGACCTTTCTTCGCTTTGAAAACCAAATGGTGTTAATGTCCTATTGTAGGCCCCAGATCGTGCAATACCTGCAGCAAATAAGTTTGAATGACTAAGCAAATTGGCAACCATAAAAGCACCATAACTATGTCCACCCACTGCAACTCTATCAGGATCAATAAATCCTCTTTGATCAACAGCATCTATAGCAGCTTTTGCATTTGCAACAAGCTGTGTTCTAAATGAATCATTTGGCTCATTTTCCTTCTCTCCCACAATTGGAAAAGCTGCATCATCCAAAACAACATACCCTTTACTAACCCAGTAGAGCGCTGAACCCCAAAACGGATAAGTAAATTCGTTAGGGTTTTGAGTGTTTTGAGATGCACTGGATTTGTCTTTATATTCTCTTGGGTACGCCCATAGGATCATTGGCATTTTTTCCTTTTGAATTGTATCATAACCAACGGGCAAGTATAAAGTACCGGAAAGCTCTAATCCATCTTCTCTAGTATAGCTGATGACTTCTTTGTGAACGTCTTGAATAGATTTGAACGGGTTGGCAAAATCCGTAATCTGATCTACTGTTCCATCGTCAAGGTTCCTGTAATAGTAATTAGGATATTCTGTAGGTGACTCGATTCTAACCATCAATTGGTTTTTAGATGGATCATACTCATTAAGACCTTCAAGCTTGTCTGTATATTCAGATCTGTAAATTCTTTCTTTGTGACCCGATCTTAAATTCATCTTGTCTAAAAAAGGAAATTGACCCTGATCTGTATGACCATCACCTATCAGGAATACTGTTTCTCCTTCCATTTCAAGAACGTAAGATCCATAACTATTCCTTTTCATTACAAATCTTCCCGGGTTGCTATAGACATCTTGATAATTTCTGTCTTCAATGATTGAGACTTCGTCATTTGCATTGGAAGGATTGAATAGATAACTTTTTGTATTCCTATCATTCCACCAATAATCAGAAGCAATTGCCACTCTATCATTGCCCCATGTAATACCAGAAAATCTATTAATGGTTTTAATGAGAGAAGATCCTTCTCCAGTAAATGGAGCATTCAATAGAAATAATTCATCTCTGAATTCAACTTTATTTTCTGGATCACCACCATCTAGTGCTTTGGCGAAAACAATAGTTGCTGGCTTGTCTGACCTCCAGGATAATGATCGTCTGCCCTCACGAGTAGCCATAAAACCTTTGGGTAGATCTTCAATTAAAGGCACTTCGGAAACTGTTGCTACAAAACTACCGTCTTGAGTATATGTGTCCGTTTTAGAAGGAAATCTTCTATAGGGAACGAGATATGAAAAAGGCTTTTTAATCGTTGTTATCATTATATATTGACCATCCGGAGAAAAACTCAAATTTCCATACATATCTGTGGCCTTCCAAAGAGACGAACTACCATCCAAATTAATTCTGTAAAGTTCTGACAAAGCTAGCTGTTCAAAATTATGTTCATCATTTGGGCTTTTCAATAAATCTTGATATGTTCTATTTTGTGCCTTTTTACCATCAGCCACAGAAATTGTAGGTCCTACGGGAACTGAAGATTGAACGTCTATCAAAGACTTTTTGTCCTTAGAAATAAATTTGACCAAAATTGAATTACTGTCCTCAAACCAATTGATGACATCACCCATGTTTGCATTTATTTTTGAATCTGTTAATCTGTGTGCTATAGCATTATGAATATCCACATACCATAATTCTACCCCTTGTGTGGTTGTCTGGGTAAAGGCTATTTTCTTTTGGTCGGGAGACCAACGGAGATTTGATATTCTTGGATTTGAAGGCAAGTTTTTAATGTCTTTAACCGAATCATCTTTACCGGTCATAATTCGGATTTTCAGATTGCTGACATAGTTGGTCCTGCTCCCGATATTAGTTTTTGGATTTATCCTTAATCCTCCTAAGCGCATTTCTTTTTCTGACAACTCAGTTATAGTCTTATAAGCACTTCTATAGGAGTAGATCATGACTGTCTTATTGTCATCCATCATGACAGAAGGAGCTAATTCAATATCTACAAGGTCTAGAATTTCTTTTGATGGTTTTTGATAAGTTAGGTTTTCCTGACTATATATAGAAATAGAACAAGCAACAAGGAATAGAATTATGATACAATTTTTCATATTAAATTATTGATTGAAAATGATATAAGAAATGTTATTGTACAAAATATAACTATAATACATGATTGTTTTAAAGTGTAATTTGAATCTTTACTCCGGCAAAATAATTCAATTGTGTAAAATTCTTTTAAAAAGTAGATGCCTTTAAGATTTTCTTATCTTTGTGTCCCGTAGTGAAAAATTTAATTTTTAACACAATTAGCAATGACTAAATATATTTTCGTTACGGGTGGTGTAACTTCTTCTCTAGGAAAAGGGATCATTTCTGCATCTCTTGCCAAGTTGCTTCAAGAACGTTCTTACAAAGTAACCATTCAAAAATTAGATCCTTATATTAATATTGACCCCGGCACTCTAAACCCCTATGAACATGGAGAATGTTACGTAACTGAAGATGGTGCTGAAACGGATCTGGATTTAGGCCATTATGAAAGGTTTCTCAATACACCTACATCTCAAGAAAACAATGTAACCACAGGAAGAATTTACCAAACAGTAATCAATAAGGAAAGGGAAGGTGCTTATCTTGGTAAGACTGTTCAAGTTATACCACATATCACCGATGAAATAAAAAGAAGAGTGATGTTGCTGGGAAAGAAAGGAGAATTTGATATCGTTATCACAGAGGTTGGTGGAACTGTCGGAGATATTGAATCTCTGCCTTATTTAGAGGCTCTAAGACAATTGAGAAGAGAGCTAGGTGTTGAGAATTGTTTAAATGTTCATTTAACACTTATTCCATATCTGAGTGCAGCTAAAGAGTTAAAAACCAAACCGACGCAGCATTCAGTAAAAGAGTTGTTACAGGCTGGTATTCAACCAGATATACTTGTTTGCAGAACAGAAAAACCGCTTAACAAAGAACTAAAACAAAAGTTAGCCCTTTTCTGTAATGTCGATCAAAAATCTGTTATTGAGGCAATTGATGCTAAGACTATTTATGATGTTCCTCTATTAATGCTTAAAGAAAAGCTAGATATAAGGGTGTTGAAAAAATTGAAACTTAAAACCAGCCAAAATGTAGACCTTACCGCTTGGAAAGAGTTTTTGGGAAGATTGAAAAACCCAACTCATGAAATAAATATTGGTCTGATCGGTAAGTACAACGAACTTCCAGATGCTTACAAGTCGATATATGAATCTTTTGTTCACTCAGGTGCATCTAATGAATGTAAAGTAAATGTACTTCCTATTCATTCTGAGAGACTTGAGTCTGATGATATAGAGAGTTACTTTAAGTCTTTGGATGGAATATTAGTAGCACCAGGATTTGGAGAAAGAGGTATTGAAGGAAAGATTAGAGCCATTAAATATGTAAGAGAAAATAAAATGCCATTTTTTGGCATTTGTCTTGGTATGCAATGTGCAGTAGTAGAGTTTGCAAGAAACGTTCTTAAGATGAATAAGGCAGCCTCAACAGAAGTAAATGCAAAGACTAATTATCCCGTTATAGATTTGATGGAAGAACAAAAATCCATTAAAACAAAAGGAGGAACCATGAGGCTTGGATCCTATAAGTGCAAATTGGAAAAAGGGTCTTTGGCCTACAAAGCTTATGGAAGGTCAGAAATTAGCGAAAGACATAGACATCGTTTTGAGTTTAACAATAAGTATATAGAAGACTTTAAGTCTGCAGGAATGAATATGTCAGGCATTAATCCAATCACTGAGTTAGTTGAAATTATTGAATTGCGAGACCATCCATTCTTTCTTGGTGTCCAATTCCATCCTGAATTAAAAAGTACCGTTGAACGTCCACATCCATTATTTGTAGCTTTTGTAAAAGCGACTTTAAAGAATAAGCTAAATGAGAAAGCTTAAACTCGACGAATTAAATAGACTTAGCACAGATGAATTTGCAAAAAGCACTAAGCTACCAGTTGTACTAGTTCTGGACAATATAAGATCTGCTCTCAACGTAGGCTCAATATTTAGAAGTTCTGACGGTTTCAGAATAGATCATATTTATCTTTGTGGGATAACAGCCAAACCACCTCACAAAGAAATCAATAAGACAGCAATAGGTGCTACAAATTCAGTAAGCTGGTCCTACCATGAGAACATTAACGATGTCATTGAACTCCTTTCTTCAGAAAATTGTGAATTGCTTGCCATTGAACAAACAAACAAGTCAATTTCATTGGAAAAATTCAATTTTGAGAAATCAAAAAAATATGCCTTAATTTTAGGCAATGAAGTAGAAGGAGTATCAGACGAAACTCTTATGAAAATGGATCATTGTATTGAAATTCCTCAGTTTGGCACTAAACACAGCTTTAATGTTTCCGTTTGCTTGGGAATAATTTTATGGGAAGCAATACGCCAAATTAAATTAAGCTCAACTTAATTCTTATAATCAGGTCTGAAACTTAACCTTAAACCAAAATGCCATTGATTGATATTGGACCTATTGCTTTCATTTTCGGGAAGGGGAAGATCATAGGCAGCATACTGTTCTGTCCAGCCATTTCCAAAGTTCATACTGTATTGAATAAATGGTGATATCGTAATTAGATCCGTTAATCCTACATCTACACCTGCGCCCACTCCAAATCTGAGGCTGGTGATACTTGCACTTTGATTTTCTTTTGGACTCAAGTCTGTAAATTCAGTATCAATAGTATGCTTTGTTAAACCTGGTGAAAACAACCAGTAAAATCCTTTTGAGATTAAATTGCCATCTTTTGAAAAAGTTGGACAATTGCAATCTCCAAGGAAATCTAAGGGATAAACTTGAACGTTAAAATTGAAGTTGTAAGACGTCCTTTTATGAGCAGTGACATCCAGACTACTGTGTAACATACTTTCCTCAGATTTAGCCATAGTAATCTCTGGAAGAAATTCAATACGGTATTCTTTAAGTCTGAACCAGTAATTTATGCCATATTCATAGCTTCTTGAAAACAAATTTTGTGTAGTATCAGCGGCATTTTGGTATGTAGTGTTCCATGTTTTGTTGGTTGTATTTTGAATTCTAGCGGAGATCCCAAATTGAGCGCTCAGAGATGTTGTAAAAATCAGAAATACCACAAAGTTTATAATAGTAAGCTTCATATTGTTCAATTTAATACTAAGGTATTAACAATTTTGTAAATGCAAGGTTTTATCTGTCACTGACTATCTGGATTTATACTTGCAATTGCGTTACCTTTGGCACCTATGAAAACGAGACCAAAAAATAATAAAGTAAGCGTCATTACCTTGGGTTGCTCAAAAAATCTTGTTGATTCCGAAAACCTGATTACCCAGCTAAAGGCTAATGACTTTGATGTTGAACACGACAATCATTCTGATGATTCTAATATACTTATTGTAAACACTTGTGGATTTATTGACAGAGCCAAACAAGAATCTGTTGATACCATCTTAGAGAGTATTGAACTTAAGAGGAAAGGTCATATTGAAAAGCTTTATGTAACAGGTTGTCTTTCTGAGAGGTATAAGGAAGACCTGCAAAAGGAAATGCCTGAAGTTGATGCTTATTTTGGAACTATGGAGTTGCCTGCATTGCTTCATAAGTTTAATGTGGATTACAAGCATGAGTTAATTGGTGAGAGATGGACTGCTACACCCCAACATTATGCTTACATGAAAATTTCTGAAGGTTGCAACAGAACATGTTCGTTTTGTGCTATTCCGATCATGAGAGGTAAACATATCTCAGTAAGCATAGAATCTTTGGTTAAAGAAGCTGAGAATCTAGCCCGTAATGGTGTAAAAGAGCTGATGCTTATCGCTCAAGAATTGACTTATTATGGCTTGGATATTTATAAAAAAAGAGCTTTGGTTGATTTGCTTAAATCTTTGTGTAAAGTTGATGGTATCGAGTGGATTAGATTGCATTATGCTTACCCAAGTAAATTTCCGCTGGAAATTATTGAATGTATGAAAGAGGAAGCTAAGATTTGCAATTACCTAGACATGCCCTTGCAACACGCTTCAGATAGTGTTTTAAAAGCAATGAAAAGACAGATTACCAAGCAAGATCAGATAGATTTAATTTCTGAAATAAAAAACATCTTGCCAGAAATTGCAGTTAGAACAACTTTCCTTGTAGGTTTTCCTGGGGAAACTGAAGAAGACTTTCAGACCTTATGTGATTATGTCAGTGAAATGCAATTTGAACGATTGGGCGTTTTTACATATTCTCATGAAGAAGATACAGGAGCATATAAGCTTGAAGATAATATTCCAGAAGAAATAAAAATAGAAAGATCTAACAGATTAATGGAAATCCAGCAAGACATTTCCTTCCAAAAAAATCTTGAAAAAATAGGAAAAGAATTTAAAGTTCTCGTAGATAGGAAAGAAGGGAATTACTTTATTGGTCGCACAGAATATGACTCTCCAGAAGTAGATAATGAAGTGCTGATTGATGCAAACACAAATTATGCTCGTGTTGGAGATTTTGTAAAAGTAAAAATAACGAATGCGGAGACCTATGACTTGTTTGGAGAAATACTTTAAGTTTCAATAAACATATAGCCATTTTTACTATTTATTGCATTAGATTAGTTTAGATATGCGTAAAGAATACAGATCAATTTTTTCAAGGGAAATTCACCCACTCAAGCAATTTGTAATTGGTCTGATTATGATTTTATTATCAATGTTGTTCACTATGCTTATCGCAAATGGCAAAGAAGATTTTGATAAGATAATTTATTGGGAAATATCTTTTGCTGTTTTAATGGGATTTGCACTGTTCAACAGCATTTTTAGTTACTCTTATGAAAAAAAGTCAAGTTATTTTATAATTAGCTTAGCGTCATATGTATTCTTAGCATTGTTTGGAGGATTTGCTTCTTATTATTTCTCAGGCATCAGACTAGACGATGCAGATTCATTTAAATGGCTTTATATAGTATTTACATTTTCATATTTGGTATTTATTAGCATTGTTAATATGATGAGAACTATTATCGAGTTGGTGAAAAAGCAAGATGCCAGATTAAGAGGAGAGGAATAATTAAATTCCGATCGTAAACTTAAATGATCTTTGGTATGTTAAACCTAAAAAGCATTATATGAAATTTTACAGCCTTGTTTTTATCGTTTTAATATTGTTTTCTTGCAAAGACAATTCTTCACAGCTTCAAGGGCAGGAAAAATCAGATTCAAATAATTATGAAATCACTAAATCCAGTGAAGAGTGGATAAAGGAATTAAATGAGTTGGAATATTATGTTTTAAGGGAAGCTGGGACTGAACTTGCTTTTACAGGCGATCTTTGGGATCACAAAAGCGATGGCATATATGTATGTAGAGCCTGTAAACTTCCTTTGTTTGATTCCAATACTAAATTTAAGTCAGGAACAGGGTGGCCAAGTTATTTTGAGCCAATCAATAAGACCAATGTAAAAGAAGATACAGATTATAAAATTGGTTATGCACGGACAGAAGTCCTTTGTTCTCGTTGTGGTGGACATTTGGGCCATGTATTTGAAGATGGACCTAAACCAACCGGCTTAAGATATTGCATTAATTCAGTAAGTCTGGATTTTGTGGAAAGAAATAAATTAAAGAATACGGATCATAAATAATGAGATCATATTACCGCTAGTTATAATAGCGGTTAAAGATTTTTCTGATTGCCGTTAAGTTGTCTTTGGTAATCTTCTGCGTCATAAGTTCCGACGGATTTTTGAACAAGTCCTTTGTCATTTATTGTCCATTCTTCAAATCCACTAAAATCAACTTTATTTCCAGTACCACTAGGTCCAGTATTTGTTCCTTTAAAAGTCCAATAATATCTATAAGTCCCATTCTCAACGGTTAAGCTATCCATGGTCAACTCCATATCGGGAAATGCTTCCATATAGGATTGGGCAGTTTGAGCCAATTGTTGTCTTCCAACTGCGGGTGTCCCATTGTTAACGGTAAGTGTTCCGTCTTTGGCATAGAATGACGCCATTTTTTCTGGTTGTTTGCTATTCCAAGCATCGGTATAAGCTTGCCCAAATTCGACCAGTTTATCGTATTTCTCTTTGTCTGACTTACAAGCGGTCATTGCCGCTGTAATTATTAGAAGTATCGTTAAAATTAAAAGTTTAGTTTTCATGATAATTTGTTCCAATTGGTTTTAATAACGGATGATAGTATGTCGTCGTCTCCAACGAAAGGAAGATATGCGATTATACATATTATTAGCAACTGTGTTTTTATCTTAAACTATAGAATATTTTCTAGATCTTGTTTGCCAATTATCGCCATTATTTCAACTACATCATTATTGATCTTAAAGTAAATACTGTCAGAACCACAAATGCAACGTCTGTAACCTTTCCGTATAAATGCAACAGATTCAAATGAATAAGGATTTTTTGAGATTATTTCGAAATACTTAAAGAAGGTGTCAAAATATCTGTCAGCTTGTGTCATTCCAAACATTTTAACTCCGTACTGATGGATTCTTATTAAGTCTTCTCTAGCTTCATTGGTTAATCTGTATTTAACCATTTAATCTAGACTTTGACTCTTGCAAGATTTGTTTTTTGCTATCAGTTGTAAAATTACTTTTTTCAGCTTTTTCTAATTTATTTGTGATCCAATCTATTTGAATTTGCTGTTTTCTTGCTTGTCTTATCAAATCATTTATTACTTCACTTTTACTAGAATATTCTTGACTTTCAATCAATGATTTTAACCATTCATCGTTTGGTTCAGTAAATGTTATACTTTGTCTAGTCATTATTTGCCTATTTGGTGCTAATTTACACCATATTTACATCAAAAGCAAGAGAGGGGTTAATTCTTTAATTTTCATAGTTGCTAACGTTGTTGTGTATGGTTATTTGCGTGGTAAAGCACCTAATTTAGCAAATAAATCACAGATAGAATATTCCGCAGGAATGTTCGTAAGTCGGCAGTGACCAAGCAATTAATTATACACGGTGTTCAAGATTCACGTTCGGTCGTTCCGACCACTTGAACCCTTATTTATTAGCAAACGTTTTTACAATGTCAATTTTTCTTTATTTCTTTTTCGGTATGTTAGAATACTACCGATAATAATCAGAATTATTGAAGGGTAAAAACTAAACATTGCTAAAATTCCAGGTCCTACAGCATTTCCTGCATCAATTAAACCTAATACATCAAGTCCTAATAAAATTAATAAAGGTCCAGTCCCCAAAATGAATATTATTATTCCAATCTTTAATGTTTTATGTAATTTACTCCAAGTTGATTTCATCTTAATTAATTTTAGTAAAGGTTTACGAATGGTTAGTTTGTGAATGTATGATAATTTTCGGTCAAGCATTTGCTTTTACGTTTTGTTATAGTCAAAGTTGGTTTTTATTTACTGTTTCCAAAGTCATTCAGCCCCAACATTATCGTTTTACTTGGTGTCAGTCAGAAGTTTTTTTTGTTATAAAACCGATATTTTTTAAAATCCGTAGAATTATTATTCGTTTTAAAAATACTTTACACACATTGGTCTTAACGTTGTTCAGAATTCCTTAGAATTGGCCTTCAAAATACGTACAAAATTTACGAATTTTTCCTACCCCAATAAGACCACTTGTATATCGAAACTTTCTTTATATATTTAGAATAAAGTCAGATTTAAGCTCGATGTTTTAAATAGTGTGTTTCCATTAAATTGGATCAACCTCATCAGAATTCGGAGCTGGGCGCTTTAGTGGAAGACCAAATGGTGGAGCAAATGCTACCCCGAATACAATAGTATAATATTTCAAAATTAGACAAACACCTGTTCTGACAACTTTTTTTTCGGACCTTTAGTTGTTACAACTTGGGATATTATTTTTTTGTGCTTAACTTTAGAGACTCGGTGTTTTAGCACCGTTTCGTTATATACAATATTAAGTTAGTCATTTTTCTTGAATGTAGTGGAGTAGTGCTTCGCCTGAGATGCCGTTATGCATATTATGTGCTGTTTTTTATTATCTATTGTTTCAATGCCATGTTTATTATAGTAAAATCTATATCATATTTCCGAGTAATTTCTCTAGTAATAAATTCCATACGTTCTGCAAACAAAACGTAGTATTTGCTTTTACTATATTGATATAAAATTCCAATTAGATATAATTTTGGAATCAGCTTTTCATCTACTTGAGTTAATTTAATTGTCCACAGACCACTGCCGCTATATCCATGAGGATCTTCAAGCTTTATGTACTTATTTGTATTAAGATCTTTAATTCTATAATCGGTTAGAATGCACCTTGAACTTGTAACATTATGGTGACTATATGAATTAGGTTTTGAATGTTTAAGCTCCATAATAATACCTCTACTATCAATTCCTTCACTTGAAATAGAAGTTGCGGCTTCTGGGAAACCCGCAGTTATAAGTATTTCATTTTCAATTGGGTAATAGTTTATAATTATTTGTTTTGACTCTAGAGGCTTATGATACTTTAATAATTCTATTGAAGCTTGATCTGTTAGTTTAAAAAATGCTGCATCTAAATGATCTTTAGATTCAATTCGATTAGAAGTTATATCACCTTGTAGTGATAATATTTGCTTAGAGTTAGTTTTAATATACAATAAGTTTTCATTGGAGATGTCCTTTAAAACATGTGAAGCAGATAGAATAAAATAATCATCCTTAAGTTTAACAAAAACCCCAGTTCCAAGAGGCTTAACCTTTGAATTGTAAACGAAAAGCTGAATAGTATGCTGTTTAACTTTCTTATACTCAATGTCTATTAATTCTTCCATTGTATTAAATGATGTTTTCTAATTGTATATAACGAAACGGTGAATGATATGCGGCTGTACGAAGTATACCGTCATATCCATTGTGTGTGCCTTGAATGGCTACTACCTCATTCTTTGCAAAAGTACAAAGAATAGATATTACTAATCAGGTGAAATTCCTGATTATGCAGGATTCTAGCGAAAATAAATGATGCATCAATGACTAAGACCATATGATGAAGCTTCGGCATAAGCATATACAGCCTGTCTCGCTGAGCGGGAAGGTCCGTACGTACGGTGGTCATGCCTTTCGGCAGATAAATGTGAGAGGCGAACCGTGGGCTTTATTTCTCACGGCCGTCTACTCCTTTAGCCACTGGCTTTTTTAGTTCAATTGTCTTTTAAAGCTACAAAACAAGAAATTCTGCTTTGTGTCAAATGGTGTTAAATGGTCTTCTGTTACACATTTGATTTTGTCAAATCCATTTTTCAACTCTAATGTTAATTCCTGTTCGTTGTATTGTTTTATTTCAAGACCACTACATTTTTCGGGTCCATTTTTTGAAAAGGTTCCGATTGTCAAGAATCCGCTGACAGAATTCCTTGCGATTTTCATATATTTTTTTATTTGGTCAGCCTTTGTTAGAAAGTGAAAAGTGGCTCTGTCGTGCCAAACATCAAACGTCATATTTGGTTCAAATTCTGTAATGTCACTGACTATCCAATTTACTTTATTTGCTTTTTTTCCAAGTCGGTCTTTTGCTTTTTCAAGTGATTTAGCCGAAATGTCAAGTACAGTAACATTTTCAAATCCTTCATCAAGCAAGTAATCCACAAGTTTACTATCTCCACCACCAATATCTATTATTTTCGCAGATTTTTTTAGTTCGAATGAATGTATAAATTCAAGCGAAGTTTTAGGTGATTCCT
The DNA here is from genome assembly GCA_029262995.1 of Saprospiraceae bacterium. GTDB lineage: Bacteria > Bacteroidota > Bacteroidia > Chitinophagales > Saprospiraceae > RFSX01. Next base: position 229,592 of record JAJCYH010000011.1, read on the forward strand.
GTGTCCAACTTACTTGGTCTGGGTTTTTAGTTTTATAGACTGTTTCCCAATGTTTTTTTCTATCTAAATTCATTGTTATGTATTTTTTTTCTGCTTGTGGCTAACTAATTACATACTGACAATTCTACTTAAATATCAGCATATACTTATTCTTCTTTCCGTTTTCGATAAACATATGATTACCAGTCAAAAGATTTTCTACACTTACAGTCTGTTCTTGATCCGTTAGTTTGTTTTTGTTTATACTGATTGCATTTCCTTTGACGGCCCTTCTGAACTCACTTAAAGAGCTGAATATTTCTGTCTCTTTAGTACACAAATCCTCTAATTTGATGGTTGATGCTATTTTGTCAATAGGAATTGTAAATGATGGAATTTCTTTACTTACCATATTTAGGGAAGTAGATGACATAGCTTGAAGAGATTGCGTATCGAGTTTTTTGTTGAATATTATTTCAGACACTTCCTTGACCGCACTAAAGTCTTCTTCACTATGAACGCGTTTGGTAATTTCTTCGGCTAATATTTCCTTAATTGCCCGTGGATTATCTTTTAAGTCACTCTCCATAGTTTCAATTTCATTTCTACCCTTTAAGGTAAAATATCTTGTAAGCCTTGGAACATCATTATCATCGGCATTTATCCAGAATTGATAGAATTGATAAGGACTGGTTAACTCAGGGTCTAGCCAGATATTCCCTTCTTCTGATTTACCAAATTTTTTGCCGTCAGATTTGGTAAGTAATTTTGTAGTTATGGCATAAGCTTTCGAACCACTCAAGTTTCTTCGAATAAACTCTACGCCTGATGTAATATTTCCCCATTGGTCGGAACCTCCCATCTGAAAATGACATTTTTCCTTTTCGTAAAGTACTTGAAAATCATAAGATTGTAACAACTGATAGCTGAATTCGGTAAATGATAGCCCAGAATCAAGTCTATTTTTTACAGAGTCTTTAGACATCATGTAATTCACAGTTAAGGTTTTGCCGACGTTCCTTAAAAACTCAAGGATATTCATATCGCTGTAGAAATCTAGATTATTTCTCATTAATGCCCGGTTTCCGGATTTTCCGAACTCAAGAAATTTCTCCATTTGCTTCATTTGGAATTGAACGTTTCGATCCAGTTCCTCGGTAGTCTTCAATTCTCTCTCCTTATCTTTTCCTGAAGGATCACCAACTCTTCCTGTAGCGCCTCCCATTAAAACGATTGGCTTGTGTCCGCAGTTTTGCCATAGTGTCAAAGCCATGATTTGAACGTAATTTCCTATGGTCATTGAAGGTGCAGTTGGGTCAAACCCAATATATGCTGTACACATTCTACTTTCTGTTGCTTCCTTTGCTCCAGGAATAAAATCATGAAGTATATTCCTCCACTGTAATTCTTCAAAAAACTGCATTTCCTAAGTTTAGATTGCAAAATTATAAATAACGATACGAATGCAAATGATTTCAGCGAAAATTACTGAATGATTTATAGAAGTAAATCTTTATTAAATGAATGTGGTAATAAAACCTCAATGCCTTGAATAGCAACAATTTCGTTATTCTCACTGGTCAAGTAGAGTGAAATCTTTGAGTTTTGCCGCATTTCAAATTCCTGTATCACTTGTCGGCAGGCACCACAAGGCATACATACTTCTTTCAGTGGCTTTGTTGGATAGCTCGCTGTTATTGCTAATGCCTTAATAGTAAATTCAGATTCTGAAGCTCCAGCACCATAAAGTGCTACACGCTCAGCACACATACAAAGAGGGTAGGATGCATTCTCTTGATTACAGCCATGGTATATATTGCCATTATCTAATAATAGTGAAGCACCTACATAGAAATTAGAATAAGGAGCATAAGCTCTTTTCAATTGACGCTTAGCAGAATTGATTAGCTCTTGGATTTCACTATCTAATTCGTCTAATGAATTGTAAATTTGACATTCGAAATTATATTTTGAATTCATGCACTTGTTTTCTTCATATAAATATAGTTTTATGTTTTCAATTAACTTACTTTTCTAACTTCTGCCTTATATGGGAGTAATGATAGCTTGTAGCCCAAGTACTGGAAGTTCTCTACTACGAAGATTGCTTAACAGACACTCAAAACTGTTTTGCGGCCCAGAATCTTCTTTATTATCGAAAGATGAGCTTTACGCAAATTGGTCACTACACAAAAATAGACTTCTGTCTAAGAGATTCTTTGGATTAAAGGAAAGGGGTTGGCATCACTTTAGAGGCATTAATATTGATAAAGAATTTGGAGTCTCAGAAAAAGATTTCCACCATTTACTACAAGAATCTAATGCCTTTGATTCCTTTCTTAAAGGTTTTTTTAAATTTCCACTCTTAAAATATGATAAAGAGTTATGGATTGAAAAAACACCATCTAATGCCTTTACGGCAAAACTTTTTCTTGAATATTTTAAGGGAGGAAAACTTATCCATATTACAAGAAACCCTTATGATACTATTGCTTCACTGGTCAGTAGAGGTATGTCTGTTTATCAGTCTTCTGCCGTTTGTTTATTAAATACCTGTGAATTGTTAAAACTCCAAAATCATTCTAGTCATTTTCTTATAAAGTTTGAAGATTTGATTTTTTACCCAGAAAAAAATCTAACAAACTTACTTGGCTTTTTGGGATACGAATTCGAATCTCAAATGTTGGTAAGTGACGATCATTTTAATGAAAACAATTATATCGAAGGTTGGAAATATAAGGAAACTGATCCTATTGGTAAAAATAGCATTAATAAGTTTGATACACTGACGAAAGACAAACAGAGAGAAATAATACTAACAATGCAAGTGTTGCAATCTAAATTACATGTTAATATAAATTCATTTGAGGGGATTTGTAAAAACTTAAATTATAATTACAGGAGTGAAGAAGTAAATCCTTCTTTCAAATTTAAGCTAAGGTTTGAAATGCTTATGGACAAAATTAAACGTACGTTAGGATTGCGTTATTTTAATGCTTTTAATTTTCCATTATTAATTAGTAATGACTGAAGCTGAACTACATAATCATTTGATGAATAAATTGGAGGGTTTTTTCTCTGAGCGGGAATTGTATTCTGTAGTGAGATTTTATCTCGATTGCAAGGATGTTTTGCTTAGAGATCATGCCAAAGATATTAAGCTTCTTAATTCTGGAATGCCAGTGCAATATGTTTGTAACACAGCGTATTTTTATGGGAATGAATTCTATGTCGATCCCAGGGTGTTAATTCCAAGACCTGAAACCGAAGAACTTGTATATTGGATATATCAGGACCATAAATTGGAACAGGGTAAAGAACTATTGGATATAGGATCTGGTAGTGGATGTATCTTAATCAGTCTGCTTAATCGATTGACTGATTGGAATGGGATAGCTGTGGATATTAGTCAAGCAGCATTGGATGTAGTATCTAAGAATGCAAGCAGGTATGATAAAGATATACAATTGGTAAATTGGAACATATTATCTCAAGATGTACCCATTAATTTAGAGGAAATCGATGTGATTGTCTCCAATCCACCATATATTCTTAAATCTGAAAAGTCAAGAATGGACGATTCAGTTCTTGACTTTGAGCCTGAAATAGCATTGTTCGTTGATGGGGAAGATGCATTGATCTTCTATTATAGGCTAATAGAACTGTTGGTGTCAAGTAATAATAGTCAAGCTGTTGTTTACATGGAAACGAGTGACCTATACCATGACGAATTATCTGATTATTTGAATACAAAGAATCTTCGCTATGAATTCAGAAAGGACATGCAAGAAAAATGGCGAATGTTGAAAGTATATAATAATTAAAATCTTAGGCACCAGCTTTTTTAATATCTGAAGCACCTTTTGTTTTTAAGAAGGCAATAACTTTGTCTCGGTGATCTCCTTGTAAGATGATTTCTCCATTTTTTTGGGAACCTCCTACGCCACAATGAGATTTTAATTGCTTTTCTAAGTCTTTCATTAACGCATTAGTCATATCCAATCCTTTAATTATAGATACTGATTTTCCTCCTCTGCCTTTTTTTTCGAGATGAATTCTAATGACCGACTTCTTAATAAAGAAATCGGACTTAAAATTCTCCTTTTTATCCTCAGGCATTTGAGGAGCATTTTCTGGATTCCCTAAGGACTGAAACTGATCCCAATTTAATGATGTATTTTTCTTCTTTGCCAAATTTTTTTTCTGCAATATATATTATTCCGAGATAAAGAGCTTAAAGGATTTGTAGTTTCCATTAACACTCAACTTTAAGATATATATTCCAGTAGAGTAATTCTTTTTATTAATTGAGTACTGGTTATATGCACTTGCACTTAATAATTTTCGGCCGTCAAGGCTAAGAAATTCAATTTGAAACGTTCCGGGATCTTTTGATTCAATTAAAATTTCATGAGCATTTTCTGTAATCATAAATATATCAGACTCAATCTCTATTATACTGCTTGTACAGTCACAATTTATTTCTAATTCCTGTGCATCGACACAATCTTCTATACCTTTAAATTTTATAGCAATTTCATTGATGTTTTCCTCAATATGAAAAGGACCTAGAGCTACTGGAAGATTTGAAACTGTATATTCGCCATAGAACCTTCCATTACCTCTAAGTATAAATTCTTGTTGAGGATTGGTAAAGTTATGTTCAGCATCTACTACTATATAAAAGAAATCATCATCGCATAATGTTTGTATGGCATTGATTTCAATTAATTCACACTCATGTCTTTCTTGAGGTAAAAATGCAATCTCTTCACAACAGTCATGCATGTCATTAACGCATATCTTTAACAATACTGAATCTTTTTTATCAATACCTTCAAGTATTATCTCAAGTGGCGTCTCAGAGACTCTTTCATAATATTGGAAATGCCCATTAGCAAAGATATCCAGCCCTCTGTTTTGATCTCTAGAAAGATCAAAGTCAACAACAACCAAAATATTTCCATTGTCAAGACATTCAGTTTCAATAACTGTCAGGTTGTCTAAGGTGCAGTCAGGTTGTTCATCACAATCAGGACCCATGAATTCAAGAACAGCACAACAATTTGGATTGTCATTGTCACAAATCCGAATCAAATCATATTCAACATCCCTGGACGTAAAGCCTTGAATTCTTATAGGTAAATCACTATAGGCATAGAATCCAATAAAATGATTTCCAGCGAATACATCAAAGAAGTCATTGGTATTTCCATTGTATCCGAAATTTAAAGTTAGGTTATAAGTTCCGTCATTATTGCATTCAAAATCAAATACTTCAATTTCAGAAATTTCGCATTGCGAATGACAACATGAAATATCATTATGCAGTCCTACTTCCTTACTGCATCCTAATTCCAAATCGATAACTATAAATTCATAAGCTAGGTCACAATTGGCTTCAATTGGTCCAATTGTATAGAAGTTATGGCCATAATCAAATGTATCATAGACGATTCCATTGCCTCTGATGATAAATCCCTCATCGCCTGGATTCTCTATGTCAAAGGCTATATCTACATAAAATTGACCATGGCTGTCACATTCATGAGCTTCTGCAATAACATCAAAAAACTCACAATCTTGTTCAGCATCACAGTCAGGACCTAAGAATTCATGAACAGCGCAACAATTTGGATTGTCATTGTCACAGATCCGAATCAAATCATATTCAACATCCCTTGGTGTAAAACCTTGAATTCTAATCGGTAAATCGGCATAGGCATAAAATCCAACAAACTGATTACCAGCGAATACATCAAAGAAGTCGTTTGTCGTTCCTTCGTAGTTAAAGTTCAAGCTAAGATTATATGTGCCATCATTATTGCATTCAAAATCAAATACTTCAATTTCAGAAATTTCACATTGCGATTGGCAACAAGGAATAACATTTTGAAGTCCAGTTTCTTGTTCACATCCAAGAGCCAGGTCGATTACAATAAATTCATAAGCTAGATCACAATTTACATCAATAGGTCCAATTGTATAGAAGTTTTGACCATAGTCAAAAGTATCATATACAATTCCATTACCGGTAATGATAAAGCCTGCATCACCAGGATTTTCGATTTCGAAAGCTATATCCACAAAGAATCTTCCAGCACTGTCACATTCGTGTGCTTCAGCAATCATTTCAAATATTCTACATTCGTCGTCCTCGCAATCAGGTCCTAAAAACTCTAATGTCTGGCAACAATTAATATTATCGTTTATACAAACGGTTATAATGTCATGTTCAACATCTCGAGAAGGAAAGGAATCTATAATTATTGGAAGCTCATGAAGAGAATAAAATCCTAAATAATTGTTTCCTGAGTAGACTTCAAAAAAATCATTTCCTGGATTTTCATATTCAAAGTTTAAATACAATGAATAAAAGCCATTGCCATCACACCCTTGTGGATCAACGATGAGTTCAAATATCTGGCATTCTTCAAAGTTAGAACAATCCGGTGCATCGTTCCATTCACTACCTGTAATACAAAAGGGATTATCTTGTTCTTGAATATAAAAGGTATAAAGTTCACCACTAATGTCAAACTCACCTACCAAGAAAGGGAAATCTGTTACTGCAACTAAATTGGTTTCTGAATTTAAATCATCACCTGTATAAAAATGAACCCAAAGACTGTCATCATTACCATGATAATCGTCAATAAGTATATAGGCCTCATATGTTGAATCTGATGTGCAAACAAACTCTCTCAATGAACCAAATTCACCATTTGAAAATGAACATTCTGGAGCGTTTTCGCAATCTTCATTATCAAAATCGAAATAGGTTTCACATTCTGGTGTATCGGTATCCCTTATGGAAAGAAAATCTGCGAAACGATAGCCAGGTATATTAATAAAGTAAGGAGAATTTCCATATTCAAAGTGCATTACAAAACCATTGCTGTAATAAACGTCAAATCCTGAATTGCCAGGAGAGTCGTTTTCAACAACAAATTGTAATTCCCTATAGCCTGTACTGTCACATTCTGCAATAGCAATGTTGGAAACCTCAATTTCACAATTTGCATTACAGCATACAGGTTCTGTAAAAGCATAAAAATCAGTGCATAATTCATTACCCAAGTCTATAATAACAAACTCTAATAAAGTATTGCAATCTGCTTCAAATGGACCAACCGTATAAAATGGTTCGCCGTACTCAAACTGACCGTAGTTGTTCCCATTCCCATTAATAATAAACCCGGAAGAGGTGTTTTCGTAGTTGAATTCTATATCGACATAGAATTGATCGTTTTCATTACAATCTTGAATTTCTGTATAAACGTCAGATATACTACAATCTTGAGCATTAGTTTTAATGACGAACAAGGTCATAATTATTAAAAAACCAGCAAGTAATTTCTTCATTTGTGTTTCTTTTGAGCGTTTGATGATGATACATTAATATATATCCAAATTTATAGCAATTCGTTGCGTGAAAGCTAATTTGTTTAAATATCATAAAAAAATTTAATAAATCAATGCGATTTATTTTATACACTTTCTCTTGATCCTTTGCGGTTTATATATTGTGATGAATTATAATATATGAACACATTATAGATAGTTATAATTTGATCGATCTTTTGGAATAAATCTTGGTCTTAGTAGCCTGATATAAAAGGGCTTGGATTATCCAAGTTCCAATTGCTTGTATGAGCAAAAACGAATACATAATACTAAGATCAATGTTAGTAACTTACTTTACACACATTTTAAAAACACTATCAGCATTAGTACTGGTGATAATGTTTTCTTTAACTAGCCTTAATTCCCAGGTTTCTTATTCGTGCTTTTGTGACGATAGTTTTCCTGAAGGCGTTTTAGGATTTAACATTACTGTTTTTGGTGATGCGCCAGGTGAGACTTGGACGGTAGACAATGTCATTCGACTTTATCGAAGTGTTGAACCTCTAATCGTTCTTAGTAATGGAACAGTATTGGAAGCTGATCCAATGAATCCTTCACAATATGTGATTAGCGGCTTTGCTTTTAATGGTGTTGCGCCATTTGTCACAATTAGAGATGGAATGGGTAATATATTTGATGTAAATATGATTACTTGTGTTATTCCAGAAGGTGAGATTATAGGGGATGATTCAATCTGTTTGGGAACTACAGCAGAATTACTGTTTGATGTGACAGCCAATAACATTGTTCCAGGCACTACAGTTTGGAATACTCCAGGTGCAATATCTGCGGTTCCATATGGACAAGATGATTTAAGATTGAGAGTTGAATATGGAATGCCCGGTTCTTATATTATTTCCGCTACAACTACTTCTTCAACCAATTGCGATATTTCAGATGATTTTATTATAGAAGTATTTGATGCAGCAGATGGGATGGAGATAAGTGGACCCGATTATATCTGTCTTGCTAATGCGACTGATGTAATGTATTCAGTATCTAACCCTGATAATTATCCAATTGTATGGACTACAGATTTGGGGACAGTAAGCTTTTCTCCTTTTTTAGGAAATGCAATGACTGGGTCGGGTTCGGACGTTGATGTTACTTTCCCTAATACTGGAACTTATACTTTGGAAGTAAATAATGAAGATGTAAATGGCTGCCTTATTGATAATGTTGAATATGTGGTTCAAGTAGTAGATGTAATAGATACAGTTCAGATTATTGGAGAGTCATATGTTTGTGAAGGCAATACTGCAATTTATACAATTGCTAATGCAGGATCATATACCAACTTACAATGGTTAGTTAGTCCAGCGATGGATGCAGTTATGGACCCTGCGGATGGTATGGCAGAGTCTGTGGAAATAATGTATAACGTAATAGGTAACTATACCTTAACTGGTAGTGGGACAACTGTTGATGGATGTACATTTATGTCATCATTGGATATTACGGTTCCTAGTAATAATGTGCCATCCTTAGCATGTAATAATTCTGTAAATGTAAGTTTAAACAACAATTGTATCCTTGAACTACTTCCAGATATGATTTTGGAAGGTAATATTAATGATAATGAAGCTTATGATATTATAATTGAAGATTATGCCAATGGTCAGGTATTACCTAATAATATGGTAACACAGGACCAATTGGGTCATGTTTTTAAAGTAACTGTAATTGAAAAGTGTGGTGGTAATTCATGCTGGGGCAATCTAGTTGTTGAAGATAAGTCTGTTACACCTTTGGATCCGTATTGTTCTACAAGTCCAATTATAACGACTTGTTATGATTTTGACTTAAACTTGGCTGAGCCTCTTGGTTTTCCTGATTTCCCTGATGATGCAAGCTGGGTGTATAACACACAGACTGGCAATTGGTTGGTTTCTGGATTTGATAATTGTTCTGATGCATTGTTGTCATTCGATGATGAGGTATTATCTACAGAGGTATGTGATGACCCACAAATAATCAGAAGGATTTGGACAGCAGTGGATATAAATAATGGTGAATTTACAACATGCGAAGTACTAATTCATGTAGCACTAACCGATCACAATTCAATTGTTTGGCCTAAAGATTATGATTCTACATTGGATGCTGATGCAAATGGCGCTATGGACACAGATGACATATGGCCATCATTGGATCCTTGTAATCTTACACCTCACTCTGGATTATTATGTGGTGATTTTTGGTATAATGATGCCAATGGTAATCCGTCTCCTGATTGTACAGGGGCACCTTTTAGTTTTGGTTTTTCCTGCCCTAACTTAACACTTATAGGATATAAAGATAAAGTTCTACCTGTTTGTGGTAGTTCTAAAAAGATTTTAAGACAGTGGACGATTTGGGATGCTTGTGACTTGACAGATATCATGCATACACAAATCATTACATTGATGGATACCATTCCACCTGTTTGTTCTCCACCTATAGAAACACAAGTGACTACTGATATTCACGAATGTGGTGCTGATATTTATGTTGAACCTCCAGTTGTTACTGGTGAATGCGATGAATTCACGTATACCATAAGATATAAACTTAAAGATCAGTTTGGTTTTGATCCAAATTTATTTACTGCCAATAATATAAGTTATGATTCAGATAAGAAGCAATACGTAATTCATGATGTTTCTTTTAATACAGATTCAATTTGGGTACAGTATATAGTAAGAGATGCATGTGGTAATAAAGCAAATCAGTGTTTTGCAGAGTTTGAACTAGTTGATGATGAACAGCCTATACCTGCTTGTGATTTCAATAACTTTGTAACCCTAAATCAATATGGGGAAGCATGGGTTGGACCTTCTACATTTGATGATAACAGTTGGGATAATTGTGGAATTTATCAACATGTTATTAGAAGAATGGAAGATAAATGTGAATGTGCAGAACCTAGATTTGATTATTTGCAATCTTTAGGTGAATATAATGGACATTATTATTATTTGTCGAAAGACAAGATGCATGCAGGTAAAGCATTTGCACTTGCTAAAGCTATTGACGCTTATGTTGCTAGGATTGACAATGTAGAAGAAAATACTTGGTTAAGATCAAGAGTAAGTATCTTCACAAATAGTGACTATTATATAGGATTAAGTGGAGTCAGTGTAAATTCTCTTGCTTGGCAGTCAGGTTCGTCAAGTTATACCAATTGGGATAACACAGAGCCTAGCTTAAGCTATAGCCTAAAGGCGAATGAAAGAGTTTATACTTCTGTTGATGAAGATGGTTTATGGTATGTTGAAGGAAGAAATCATCTAGATAATTATTATGTGGTTGAGCTCGATCAAAAATGTCATTGGTCACAAAAAATCAGTTTTTGCTGTGAAGACGTTGGTCAAGAAACCATGGTAGCCATGAGAGTTTTTGATTGGCATGGTAATCATAATGAGTGTATGGTTAATGTAAAAGTAATGGACTTTATTCCACCTTTGATTACTTGTCCAGATGATGTAACCGCAAATTGTGACGAAGGATTTGATGAATCAGATTTATCAGGATTTGGAGAGGCTACAGCAATAGACGATTGCGGAACCGTTTCAATATCAGAATCCTCTAATGTTGTAGCATTAAACTGTGGAGAATATATTATTACAAGAGTATTTACCGCACAAGATGTTGCAAAGAATAAGAGTCAATGTACACAAACTGTGACTTTACAAAATGAAAATCCTTTTAACTTTTCTGAGATTATTTGGCCAGATGATGTTCTCTTGACTAATGAAGCTTGTAAGATTGATGGAATAGATCCAAGTATTACTGGATTTCCAACTTGGGATGAAGCAAAATTTCCATGTAGCAATATCGCCTATACCTACGATGATCTGGTATTTTATATAGCAGAAGGTGCTTGTCAGAAACTTGTACGGACCTGGACCGTCATTGATTGGTGCCAGAGAGAAGTGCTGTGGGAATATAGTCAAGTTATTAAAATGATAAACACCACAAAGCCTGAAATAAGCAATTCCACTTGTGCTAATAAGACATATAACAATGCGCAAGCAATAGGTAACTGCCTCGTTGTTATAGATGATCTGACAGCTGAATTGATTGAAAGTGATTTGGTATGTTCAGAAAGTCCATTATGGTCTTATAGGATAGATTTAAACAGAAATGGAAATTATGAAATCAATGGTTTTGGTAATGACGCAAGCGGTAATTACCCATATGGCACACATATTATTGAATGGACTGTAATTGATGATTGCAAAAATTCATCTACTTGTAATAAGATATTTACTATTATTGATAAAGGTGCACCAACACCATATTGTCATGGTGAAATTGTAATTCCTATCAGTGATCTTGATGGGGTAGAAGTATGGGCATCGGACCTTAATCTTGGAAGTTATGATGATTGTCCAGGAAATCCAGTCTATTTTTCATTTGATCAAAATCAATTGATTCAGCTTATGACAATTGGTTGTAGTGATATTGATAGTGCAAGCAATGTCGGAAGGATTGAAACTGAATTGTGGGTTTGGGATAGCACTAATCCTACTTTAGCAAATAAATCAGTTTGTAAAGTAATCATTACGGTTCAAGATAATTCTGGCGTATGTAGTGGTGTTTCCAACAAGCCAGTAACATCTGTTTCAGGTATGATATATACAGAAGATATTAATATGGTTCACAAAGTTGATATGCATCTGGAGTCAAGCCAAATGGCTATGGACTATATGTCACCTAACGGAGAGTTTGCCTTTGGAGATATTAATATGTATGAAGATTATAGTATAGAAGCCTTTAAAAATGATGACCCACTTAATGGTGTTTCAACATTGGATTTGGTTATGATTCAAAGACATATACTTGGCTTGGAGACTTTAAATTCTCCTTATAAAATTATAGCTGCCGATGTTAATAATTCTCAATCTATAAGTGCAATTGACCTTATTGAATTGCGTAAGTTAATATTAGGGATACATGATGAATTCCCCAATAATTATTCCTGGAGATTTGTTGAGGAAAAATTCAAATTCCTAGATCCTCTAAACCCTTTCCCATTCTCTGAGAATATTCAGTTATCTAATTTGGATAAGAAAATCAGTAATGCAGATTTTGTCGCTGTTAAAATTGGCGATGTTAATAAATCAGCGAATACCAAACTTAGAGAGAATACTATTGAAGGGAGATCTAATAATCCAGAATATATAGTAAATATCAAAAGAGATGTTACTGCAAAAGGAAACACTAGAGTTCAGTTTATTTCTACAGAGCCAGTCAATCTTGCTGGATTGCAATTGGAAGTAAATTATGATAGTGAAGCTTCTGAATTAATGGCTATTGTTCCTATGTTATTGGATATAACAAACGAACATGTCGCTTGGGATAAAACAAACGAAGGAACGGTTAGACTTAGCTGGAATAATCAGAATGCTCGGCAAATAAAAGCAGGAGAAATTTTGTTTGAACTGCTTTTAAGTGGTAAGCAAGCAGGATTGATCACGAAAACTTTCAATGCCAGTTTTGAAAATGAACTCTATGATGAAATAGATAGAAAACTTATTACCAAAGTTTTGACTTTTGGAAACTTGGATATTGCAGAGTTTGATTTCCAGCTGTATCAAAATATACCAAATCCATTTAAAGATGAGACAAGAATTGACTTTGTACTAAATCAATCTGGAAAAATTAAATTTTCTGTGACTGATCAGACAGGTAGACTCTTATATTCTGATTCTAGCTTTAGAAACGCTGGGAGAAACACAATTCATTTCAATACACAATCAATTGCTGCAACGGGCTTACTCTATTATCAAATTTCAACTGAAACGCATACAGCTACTAAGAAAATGATTGTAATTCAATAAATCAGCAATGCTATTGAAAATGAATAATTCAAGAAATAACATGAATACAAACAGCATTATAAAAAACCATAAGATGATTGAATCTTTTACATTAAAATCAACGCAGATTTTCAAGTCAAAAATTGCTGTCGTATTGTTTGCAATGTCCTTGAGCTTAAATGCTTGGACTCAATGTGAAACAATAAACCTGGCATGTAATGATTTGATTAATGTCTCAATCAATGAGGATTGTTATGCTTCAATAAATGCAGACCTTATTTTAGAAGCTCCACCTTTTAATATTTTTTATGATGATGGATTTAACTATAAAATTACACTTCAAGATAACAAGGGTTTTCCTATCATTCCCTCTAATCAAGTAGGTGAAGGATATGTCGGTCAGACATTGAAAGCTACAGTAACTCTAGTGCCATGTAATATTAGCTGTTGGGGTTATATACATGTGGAAGATAAAATAGGACCAAAATTTTGGAATTGCTTAAATGGAAGTTTACCTGATATCGACGTTGATTGTGATGAATTTAGTAATGGTTTTATTATTCCTGACCCTTTGCTAGGAGGAATATGTCAAGCTCTTGATGTCCTAAGTTTTGAGGATGATACAACTTCTCTTAATTGTGTGGATGAATTTGCATTAACGATAAGTAGATTATGGACTGCAACCGATGCTTCAGGAAATTCTACTCAATGCCAACAGGCTATTAATATTAGAAGATTTAACCTAAAAGATGTCGTTATACCAAACGACTATATCGTTAATATAGACCCGGACGCTGACTGTAATGAAAGTATGGATGTATCTCCTGAACGAACAGGCTATCCGACAGGAATTTATTGCCCAAATATCATGTATTATTATACTGATATCAACTATCCTCAATGTGGTTTACAAATCAAAATATTAAGAGATTGGTTTGTGATTGATTGGTGTACAGGAGAGTCATTATCTGATGGTCAAATAATCAAAATAAAAGATGAAGTTGCACCTCGAGTATTATGTCAGTTGGATACATTAATGGTTCCAAAAGCAAATTATTCATGTGTGGCTAGCCCAATTTTAAATCCATTGCGAGTGATGGGTTTTGATACTTTGGGTGCAGTAACTATTCTTGATACATGCCCTGAAAACATTATTGTTGAGGTAGGCTTTTTAATTGCAGAAGAAGGGAAGGAGCAACCATTAAATTCACCATACTATACAATTTTACCTGATACAAACGGGCTATTTCAATTGCCTGAGTTTGAAGGCTCAGCCTGGATAAGGTATTGTTTTAAGGATGCTTGTGGAAATGCAACTCAAATTCCCGACGATCCCTTGTATGCGGATTCTTTAGGTTATTGTTGTTATTTTCAAATCGACGCAAAAGATCTAACGCCTCCAACTGCGATTTGTGAAGGATTTACAAAAGTACCTCTAGGTGCTGGAGGAATCTCTGTAGTATTGGCTGAGAGTTTCGATGATCATAGCTTTGATCCATGTGATGGTATATCTCATTATGAAGTGAGACGAGAATCTCATTCTTGTCCTGGTTATTTTGAAAATGGTAATCTTGGGTGGCATGAAAGTGTCCATTTCTGCTGTGAAGACATAGGAGATACTATTACGATTCGATTGAGAATTTTTGATAATGCAGGCAATTTCAGTGAATGTCTGGGATTAGTATGTGTATCTGATCCTGTTACGCCTGTGGTTGTATGTCCAGACGATATTGTAGAACTTGAGTGTGGTGATGATTATAAAGATTATGATTTGATAGGCCTACCAACAGGTGAAGATGGTTGTGATGCAGGTATAAAATTAGGTAAAGAAACCTTTGACCTTAGCGATTATGATATTGCTTGTGGTGTAGGGGTAATCAAAAGAACAATTGAAGTAAAGAATGGGGTAGGCAAAATTATTAAAATTTGTTATCAGGATATTATTTTTGATTCGGATAATATATCCACTAAACTGGAGCCAGGTGATTTTGAGTTTCCAGATGATGTAACAATAGATATTTGTAATTCTGGGGGTTCAATAGATCCAGTATTCACCGGTATTCCAACAACGAATAAATCATTTGGTTGTGCCAATATTGCTCTTACATACAATGATAGTGCTCCACATGTACAAAACACTTTTGGTGTATGTTATACGATATTAAGAGAATGGCAAGTTGTTGATTGGTGTAATTACCATCCATCATTACCTAATCAACATATTTTAAAGGCTACACAGGAAATAAGAGTAACCAATTCCGCTGTACCTGAATTCAACTGTCCTTCTGACATGACAGTGAATACTTCTGGTTTTGAATGCGAAGCAGAAGTACACTTACTTGTGAACGTTAGCTCATTTTGTCCAACCAGCTTTGATGTTAGTTGGTCCATAGATGCATTTTCTGATGGTAGTGTTGATTTTACAGGAGTAGGAAATGATGCATCTGGCGTATATCCTGTTGGGGAACATACGATTACATTTGTAGGAAGGAACTTCTGCGGAGGTACCGCAGCGAGTTGTACTTATAGATTTACAGTAGAAGGCGATAAGCCTCCTGTACCTATATGTTATGCTGAGCTTATCTGGTCCTTAGGTTCAGGTCAGACTCAGGTTTGGGCTTCAGACTTTGACCTCAAGAGTCAAGGAGGATGCGGTCTTGATGAACTAATCTTTTCATTCGTTGATCCTACCAATACTGACTTTCCTCAATTATCTCATATATTTTCGTGTGCGGATTTACCTAACGGTACTGCAGCTGATATTCCAATAGAAGTTTTTGTTGTAGACGAATCTGGCAGATCAGCTTCATGTCTATCAACATTAAAATTACAGGATACGGGAGATATATGCACAGATATTTCTAATAAACCAACATTAGGTGGGTCTATTCATTCAGAGATGGACGAACCCCTAGAACAAGTGATGGTTGAATTGCAAGATATGTCTAATGATGAGATTATGACTGATATGACAGGGTTAACTGGAGGATTCACATTCGAAGGATTGCAGTATTTTGCCGAATACGAACTAAAGCCTCAATACAATAAAGATCACCTAAATGGAGTATCTACGCTTGACCTTGTTCATATACAAAGACATATACTTGGAATTAAAACTTTAGATAGCCCATATAAGCTGATTGCAGCAGATGTCGATGCTTCTGGGGCAATTACTGCTGTGGATCTTATACAATTGAGGAAATTAATATTAGGAGTGTATGAAGAACTTCCAGAATCTAGATCCTGGACATTTGTGCCGGAAGATCATGTATTTCTTGACCCCTTAAGTCCTTGGAATTATCCCGACTATATAACTGTTTCAAATGTTGCAGAATCTAGGTATGAAGATGATTTTATTGCCATGAAAATTGGAGATGTAAATAATAGTGTTGAATTGACAAATAGAAAAAACAAAGGTGATGAACAAGTTAATTCTCTATTCATAAGTACAATTGGAGGTCATTATAATTCTGGTGAGCTTATTGAAATTCCATTATTAATTGAGAATAGCACAGAAGTTATTGGCTTGCAATTCACTCTAGATTTTGATGCTGATCAATTGCTTTTTCAAGGAATAGATTCAGGAGTAATAGATTTATCTCAAGATAATTTTGCCTTGCTCAATAAAGAAGAGGGTAAAATTACGTTCTCCTACAGTCAGATTGAAGCTCTCCAACTTGTGGAAAAAGATATTCTTTTCAAAGTATATTTTGAATCCAAGAATAATATAAATGTAGAAGATGTAATTGACATTAACTCTTCAATAACGTCTGCTCAATCTTATGATGCCAATGACGAAATTAAAAGAATTGATTTCATTGTAAAGAGTCCAGTTCAGCATAGTGAAAATAAATTTCAATTATTTCAGAATGAACCAAACCCTTTTGAGTTGAGTACTTCAATATCATTTTTTAATCCAATTAGACAGGAAGTAAAACTAACTGTCATGGATGCAAACGGAAGATTGATGTATAAACAAGAAAAGGAATTTGATTCTGGTATGAACAAGTTTGTACTAGACGCAGACGATCTAGAAAGCTCTGGATTACTACTTTACAGATTGCAGACTGCGTCATCTAGTATCACAAGGAAAATGATTATGGTTAAATAAATGTGTTATATTTTTGTATTCGAAAGCCAATCGTATATTGCGGTTGGCTTTTTTTATTATGAAAAAAATTGCATTAATTTCTGATACTCATGGTCTGATTCCAGAAGATGTTTTGCCTTTTCTAAGGGATGCAGATGAGATTTGGCATGCAGGCGATTTGGGCTCTGTAGAGACGCTTGATCAAATGGAATCTATTAAAGAATTTCGTGCAGTATATGGTAATATCGATGACCATAAGGTTCGACTTCAATGTCCTTTGGATTTAAGTTTTAATTGCGAAGGAGTTAAAGTGTTTATGACACATATCGGTGGCTATCCAGGAAGATACAATTCTAGAGTTAGGTCATTATTAGATGATCAAAAGCCAAATCTTTATATTTGTGGCCATTCTCACATATGTAAAATCGTCAGGGATAATAAAAGAGGAATAATTCATATGAACCCAGGAGCATGCGGTTATAATGGCTTTCACCTAATGCGTACCATGATTCTCTTGGAATGCCACGAATCAAAGATTTCAAATGTTAAGATAGTAGAGCTTGGTTTGAGATCAAAATTATACAAATGATTAAATAACATTTCAATTATAATTCACTATATTCATATTGTTTCAATTGATCTTTAATGGGTAAAAATTATAAATCATTTGTATTAAATAAAAGTGAAAGCTTCATTTTTGAGGCTTTTCATTTAAATGCATTTTCAATTGCTTGATCGATATCCTCAATAATATCAGTAATGTTTTCTATCCCCACAGAAACCCTTATCAATCCATCAGAAATGCCTTGTGAGATCCTGATATCCTTGTCTACGTTAAGATGAGAGGATGTTGCAGGATGAAGCAGTAATGTATCAACATTACCTAGTGTAGATGCAATTGTACATAACACACAGGCATTCATGAATTTCATAGCATTTTCAATAGTTCCCTCCAATTCAAAACTTAGCACTGCACCAAACATTTTCATCTGTTTTAGAGCGATATCATGAGACGTGTTAGATTCCAAACCTGGATAATTAACACGTTTTACCTTACTGTGTGCTTCTAGATATTTGGCTAACGATAATGCATTTGAGCAGTGCCTTTCCATTCTTATCGCTAAAGTCTTTAACCCATTATGCAATAACCACGCATCAAAGGCATTGCAATTGGTACCCAATAGCTTCATGTAATTCCAGATTCGCTTTCTTTTCTCAACAGTCTTGCACAATATGGCTCCCGCTATAGAGTTGCCATGACCATTAAGGAATTTAGTTGTTGAATAGATTACATAATCAACACCTAGTGATAGAGGTTGTTGGATAAGAGCAGTTGAAAAAGTATTGTCCATAACGAGAATTTTTCCATGCTTTCTTGAAAGCTTAGATAGTGATTCTATATCAGTACATGAAAGTGTTGGATTGGAAGGACTCTCGAAGTAAATTACTTTAATGTTTTTATTTTGCTTGAAAATCTCTTCCAGTTTACTAAGGTTGGTTAAATCCTCTAATAGAATGTCAATATTGTTCTTTGATATTATAGTATTCAGTAATTCTGTTGATCCACCATACAGGTTTCCCTGAGTCATTACAGCATCTCCGGGACTTAACAAGCTCAATAGAAGAGTAGAAATGGCAGACATTCCAGAACTGGTTAGTATGCAATAGGCAGATGTTTCCATGGAATGACTTTCTAAAGCAGCCAATTTACGTTCGACGGAATCAATTGTAGGATTACCAAACCTACCATATACAAAACCTGATTTCTCTCCGGTAAAAACGGCAATTGAATCCTCTATACTTTCATAAGAAAATGCAGAACTTGAGTGGATAGGAAGAACATGCGATTCACCACTCTTGATCTCTTGGTTTTCGCTGGCGCAAATGCTATCTATTTTATTTTTTTTCACCATTTGGCTTTTTCGAAATTTACAAAAATATTATCATTAGGTAAAAGTAATGCCATTTAAATCATAGCATAGGAATATACATTATCTTTATGTTTTCTTAAATTAAAGATATCATTGGTTTGAAAACTTTTAAATTTTTTATTTATTCATTGATTGTGTTTTTGGTATTTAATTCTACTTGCTTTGCGCAAAATGTTAAAGATTCAATCGTAGACCAGCGCTTGGTTAATTTTATTGAATTTACTTTGGATCCCACAATCCCATTATACAGTTTTAAAGAAAATTTAAACAAGAATCTATTTGGTATCTCTATGGCCTACCTTAGGCAGAGAAAACCAGAGCGATTTGATTATTTTGGTATCCAGTTTTCCTATGCTCATATAGGATCTATTACCGAGTCCTTTTTTGATTTTGAAGACAGGACAAGTACGGAGTTAATGAACCTTAAGTTCCTGTATCGCTATTTTCCAAATTTCTATTTCTGGCGAATTGAACCGTTTGTTGAAATTGGAATTGGACCCCAAGTTATTTATACGGTAACCAGCACAAATTATTTTTTAGATGACACCTCAAGTTTAAATTTTGATGAATCGGATTTTGGTTTGGTGTATGGTATCGGACTGGGATTTACAACTTATCTCACAGGTCAAGTGTTCTTATTGACCAAGGTCAATTTTAACAATGGTACTGCGATGACTTACTACGTTCCACAAGAATATGATCAAGGGTTGCCCATCGATAATTTTGATCCGGAAACATCAGCAATAAATTATATTAATTGGCAATTGGGATTGACGGTTAGTTTTTAATTATACAAGCAATTAAAGAAATCTCCTAATTATGGAAGAAGAGGAATTATATGAAGCTTACCGTATAGTCGTAGATCCAAGGCAGACCCCAATCCGAATAGATAAGTTTTTGATGACAAGAATGGAAAAAGCATCAAGAAATATTATCCAGAATGGAATTTCTGATGGAAAAATCTTGGTAAATGACAGTGTCGTGAAATCAAATTACAAAGTCAGACCCGACGATGTCATTAAAGTTTATTTCTCTGAAGATAATACTTATGAATTTGAAGTACTTGGAGAAGATATTCCTTTAGACATAAGATATGAAGACGATGATTTACTTGTAATTTACAAGCCTCCTGGACTGGTGGTACATCCTGGAGTAGGTAATAGGACAGGGACTTTAGTAAATGGTTTGGTTTATTATTTAGAAAGTAAGAAACTTCCAGTTATGGAAGGAAATAATTTAGATAGACCATGTTTGGTTCATAGGATTGATAAGGATACTTCAGGACTTATGGTGGTTGCTAAAAACGATCACGCTATGACAAGCCTTGCCAAGCAATTCTTTGATCATAGTATTGAGAGAGAATATATCGCCCTCGTTTGGGGAGCTCCAGAGCCACCTTCAGGAACAATAAATGCTAATATTGGAAGGCATCCAAAGGATAGGTTGAAACAATTCGTTTTTGAAGATGATTCACAAGGAAAACATGCCATCACACATTATGAAACAGTTGAGGACTTTTACTATGTGAGTATGGTTAGGTGTAAATTGCAAACCGGTCGAACGCACCAAATTAGAGTTCATATGGCGCATAAAGGAAATCCTCTTTTTAATGATGCCAAATATGGTGGAGACAGCATCAGGAAAGGTACTGTTTTCAGTAGATATAGTCAGTTTGTTAACAACTGCTTTAATATTCTTCCGCGTCATGCACTACACGCACGATCCTTAGGCTTTATTCATCCAAGGACGAAAGAGAAAATGGTTTTTGAAACTGAATTACCTGCAGATATGCTTGAATTAATTGACAAATGGAAGCATTATGTTTTACACCAAAAATCAAAAATGTGAACACAATTGAAAAACGTATAGAATCGTTTGTCAAATTGGGACAATACTTAAACAGTTTTGATATCGAACATTCCGATAAGGTTAAAAGAGCTATTGCATTTAATCCTTGGTTTACGGCGGATTTTATTTCAAGTGCATTTAAAGGGATATCTGAGATGTTTCTAACCAAAGAAGCTTTGACGACATGGATTGGTGATTATCAGGTTCCTGTGACCACTTCACAAAAGACAGTAGGAATAGTGATGGCAGGAAACATTCCTTGTGTCGGTTTTCACGATTTACTTTCTGTATTGATTGTTGGACATAGAGCACAGGTGAAATTATCTGAAAAGGATAGTATTTTAATGAGCTTATTGATTACAGAATTGCAGGACATAGATAATTACTTTACTACTGCAATTGATTTGGTTGACCGGCTCTCAGGATTCGATGCTGTTATTGCAACAGGAAGCGATACCAGTTCACGTTATTTTGAAAAATATTTCTCCTTTGTCCCACATATCATTAGGAAAAACAGACATGGTGTAGGCGTTATTTTTAAAGATGATGATAAGCCTGCTTTACAAGGTATTGCAAAAGATATATTTAATTATTTTGGTTTGGGTTGCCGAAATATATCAAAGCTTTATTTAGAAGAAGGTGTTGAGTTAAGTATGATATTCGAAATTTTAGAAGCTTTTTCTGAAGTTCGATTTCATAATAAATATAAAAATAACTTTGACTATAATCAGGCTTTATTTTTATTGAACAGAGATGAATTTTATAGCAATGATTTTATTCATTTAAGGCATGAAAAAACAATAAGCTCTCGAATTGCAAGTATCAATTATGAATATTTTAAATCTAAAACTTCTCTTGTAGAGGAACTACAAACAAATAAAGAAGCGATACAATGTATAATAAGTAATCAAGTATTTGATAATATTAATTGTGTTCCTTTTGGTAAAGCGCAATCTCCTCATCTTTGGGATTACGCCGATGGGGTTGATACTATTGATTTTTTAATAAATATATAATGACGGATAAACAGAAGAAAGTTGAGGATATCATGAATATTCTGGAAGACCTCTATCCTGAAGTTCCAGTTCCTTTAAATCACACTGATTCGTATACATTATTAATTGCAGTATTGTTATCCGCCCAATGCACGGATAAAAAAGTGAATGAAATTACGCCCCACTTATTTAGTAAAGCGGCTAAACCTCAGGATATGATTAAACTGACTGTTGAGGAAATCAGAGAGATCATTAGACCTTGTGGTTTAAGTCCTGCGAAGTCCAAAGCGATATTTGGTCTATCTCAGATATTATTGAATGATCATAATGGAAAAGTTCCAGATTGCATGGAGGAACTTGAAAAATTACCAGGTGTAGGTCATAAAACGGCATCTGTAGTTATGGCTCAGGCATTTGGAGTCCCTGCATTCCCTATTGATACTCATATCCATAGATTAGCCTGGAGGTGGAAGCTAAGTAATGGAAAGAATGTCACTAAAACAGAGAAAGATTTGAAGAGACTTTTTCCAATCGAAAAATGGAATAAGTTGCATCTACAAATGATATTCTTTGGTCGTGAATATTGCTCTGCGAAAGCACATAATCCAGAACGATGTCCGATCTGTTCAAAGTATGGAAGAAAAGCGTTGTTCAATTAGAATGGATAATTTACAGCGACATTTAAATTTCCAAAAAGACCTTGACCATCAAGTGGAATGAAATGTGAATTTGTTTCTGAACTCTTATACGGACTTCTTAATTTGTAACCAAAATCAAAGCGAATTAAAAAATAGTTGAAATCAAATCTGATTCCCCAACCATATCCAAGTGCAATTTCTTTTAAAAATGAGCTGCTGAATTTTGAGCCTGGTCTGTCAGGATCATTTTTTAATGTCCATATATTACCACCATCAAAAAACACACCACCATCCATTAACCAGAATAGGTCGAATCGATATTCTAAATTGAATTCTAAGAGAATATCGCCTCGTTGAAAAAAGGATATTGGATTGGGATCTGTAAATTCATATGAACCAGGACCTAACTGCATTGGCCTCCATGCTCTCAAACTACTTGGTCCCCCAATTAGAAATTGTTTGATGTATGAAACTACATTTGATTCACCTAGTGCATTAGATCCATAAGGTACCGATAGACCTGTTTTGAACCTTGCAGCCAGTTGTGCATCTTTATTGATGTTTTTGTACCATCGACCGTCCAGTTCTAGTTTGACATACTTTTCAAAATCTATATTATATAATCTCCATAAGTTGGAATTGGCTTGAATTAAATTTCCTACTTTATTCGCTAAGTGCACTTCGAGTCCTGATGTTTCAAGATTAGCGATAAATGCGTAGTTAGAATTATAAAGGCCTCTATCACTCTGATAAAAATAGGAGAGATCTTTGAACACCAATCCTGTGAATAAAGTGGTTTGAAAACTTCGTTTTAATAATGGATTATTCATCAAGATTGTATCGAAGTTTATCCTAATCACATAATCAGCATAATTGAAACCAATCTGGCTAAAAACCAAGCGATTCTTTTGGTTAAATTTAATATCATAACCATAACTGGTGTTGAAAGAGGTTATAATATAATTATCTATAATATCTATATAATTGAAACCAAGAGAAATTCTGCTGGTTCCTTCTTCATCCATTTTTGCTATCGACTTGTCTTTTATTATTCCAATTTTATTTCCGAATTTCAAGATATTAAATTGAGTAGTAAATTTTGGGATATCTAAAGAGTTGTTAAGTCCTAAAGAGAATGTATTTATATCCTGGGTTTCAGCTCTAAATTCAATTCCGGTTTCTAAGCTAAATTTGTACCTTTCTGATCCTCCAAAAGCGTTTCTGTTTTCAAGCCCTGTACCAACAGCCAAACCAACTAGGTTTCTGTCTACACGTGAAATATTTGAAAAGAATAAGTCAGTACCTAGGTCGAATATCCATAGATTTTTTTGCGGTGTAAGAAGTATTTTATAATCGATTAAAGTATCTGTTGTAGCATTTACGTTAGCTTGTATTTTTACAAATCGGTATGTGTTCAAATTAAATAATTTACGAATCGTTTTGTCGTAGTTTTCCGATTTGAATACATCAAAGGGTTGCAAGTATATATTTTTATCTATAATAGAAGGTTTGACTATATATTCATTGGATTGCCTCAAATACTTTTTTGCAAATATTTCTTCTGTTTTTAGTTGATTTGGTTTTTGGAACTGATGGAAATCAGTATACACTTCAATATTACCAACTCTATATCTGGTGTGATTGGAAATTTCGTTTGGAGGCAATATTTCGAAAAAGATATCCCAGGCATGGTCTAGGCCTGTGCTATCGCCTTTAATGGCTATATTATTTAAATTGAAGTTGGCGAAACCTGAATTTTGTAGGGTAGATACTATTCTTTGTTTTTCAAGATCGAATGCTAATGCATCAATAGGATCTCCAACTTTCAAGAAACTTTCAGAGGAAATTGAATCTGTAATTGAATTTAGAACAGAGTCTTTACAGATATATTTTAAGCTATTAATTTTATATTGATTATTTGGGTTAATAAAAAAGGAAACCAATGCCTTTTTATTGCAGTAGCAAATATTTTCGTTGACAGTTGCATCATAAAATCCTTTCTTATTTCTGAGGTAGTTTTGCATATCTACAGCAGATTTTCTAATAAGGTTAGTGTCCAATATAGTTGGCACTTCTCCTAATGACTTTCTCGACCAGGTTTTTATCCAACTTGTATCATCGACGTCCTGATTTTTATAATAATACCATTCTCTAGGAACAAAGAGGAAATTACCGTTAGGCTTTTGTTTGTAAAATTGAGCTAACTGATCTTTTAAGTTTCCTGTTTTTTGGAGTTTGTCATCTGACTGAAGAACAATTTCCATATTATCCAGTAGCACTTCATCATCTTTAAGATATTTTGTAGTATTACATGAGTTGAAAAAAAGAAGTCCAGCCACAAGCAAAAAGAGCTTTATGGGCAAGCGTTTAACAAATTCATGAATTATAACTGAGCTCAAATGATTCTGACTAAAGAATTAAAGAAATATATAAAATCTTTACAATATGTAAAATTTCGGCAAAAGTATAACAAATTCGTTGCCGAAGGTCCCAAAATATGCTTTGAATTTCTAGAATCCAAGAAATTTCAGGTTGATTACATTATTTGCACAGAAACTCTTTATCAAGAAAGCGAACTACAACTTTCTCAATTTATGGGAAGAACTATTATATGTAATGATAAGGAATTAAAATCTATTTCATCTTTAAAAAGTCCTAACAAAATTTTAATAGTTTGTCATCAGAATGCTTTAGAATTGGATTACTTCACTTTGGATAATAACTGGGCAATATACTGTGACAAAATTCAGGATCCTGGAAATATGGGTACTATTATGAGAGTTGCCGATTGGTTTGGAATAAGCAGTGTACTGAGCTCCTCAGATTCAGTGGACTTTTATAATCCTAAGATTATTCAATCTGCGATGGGTGCCCATAACAGGGTATCATATTACCATCTGGAATGTGATGATTTAATAACAAGCTTTAAAGATCAATTGGTTGTTATGTCTTTAGAAGGTCAAAATATGGAAAGCTATATTTTTCAACCCAAAGGTATCCTTGTTGTCGGCAATGAAAGCAAAGGAGTTAGAGACGAGATTTTAAAGGCTTCAACTCAACACGTGACAATAACAAAAAAAGGAGGCGCTGAATCTCTCAACGCCTCTGTAGCCTGTGGCATAGCCTGCCATTTTATTTCATTAAGATAATGTGAACTAAAACACAAGTTTTTTAACTTCTTGCTCAAGGTTGCCTTTTGTCGGATTTAGAGCGGCGATCTTACCTTCTTTGTCAATTAAAAATGTTGAAGGAATACTTCTTACTCCATAAAGAGCAGCTGCTGCGGAATCCCATTTTTTAAGATCACTTACATGATTATCCCAAACCAATTGGTCTTTTTTAATGGCGTCAATCCATCTTTTCTTGGATGTCTTTAGCTGATTGTCTAGTTGATCTACGGGAAACCTAGCCTTTGTTCTTTCATCAATACCATCTAAAGATACATTGAATACAGTAAATCCTTTGTCCTTGTATTTATGGTATGTTTCAACAACTTTAGGATTTGATCTTCTGCAAGGACCACACCAACTGGCCCAAAAATCAAGAAGTACAACCTGTCCTCTTAGATCGGATAGTTTTCTTAATTTACCATTTACATCAGGCAATTCAATATCAGGAGCCATTTCCCCTAACCGAACTCTGTATTTGGATTGTTGCATATCATAGTTCTTCTTCATGTTGGCAGCGAAATTTGAAAATTCAGCTGAAACAGAATTGTCTGGATATTGCGTTTTTAAATTTTCAGCAATGCTACTGTATACTTGATATAAAGCAGGATTTGCTGGAGATGTTCCTAAAACTATAGCCATTGCTAATAATGGATCATAGTCTTTGGTTGCAGTAGCATACAGTTCATTTAGTCCTATCTTTCGCTCTATAACATCTTTAACAGAGCTTCGAAACTTTGATGAAAGTTCAGAACCTTCAATTGTATAGTCAAAATTGTCAATTGTATTGACATCTCCTGTGATATTAATATTAGTCTCATTTCCTGTTAATACCAGTTCAATTCTTTTAGCACCAATTCTTATTCTATACATTCCTGGTTCCAGAGATTCTGGAAAATTAAATTCAAATTTCCCAGAAATGACATCTTGGACACCTAAATCTTGTATGGAATTACCCATTGCTTTAGAATCGAAATATACCTTTAAATCATTTGCATTGCTGACATCTCCTGTGACAGTAAGTCCTGAAGGAGTTGAATTACAAGACAACAAAAGCATAAAAGGTATTACAAACAGCAAATAGTGAATCTTCATTTTTATTAATTTTCTAATAATTATTAACGCTTTGACCTAATGGCAGTTCATAAGAATACAAACAAAGCTATAATATTAAAATTATTTAATATATATAAAATGCAAGCAAAGATATAAATTATATCAGAGCGGAAGTATTAAGGAAACTTTAAAGTAGATACTTTGTTTGTATCAATTGAATATCCTAAAGCTTATAGTTTTGAATAAATGAATGCTTTAATGACATCCAAGCCTTTAGTAAGGTCAGTGTTATTATTGATGATAATGTCAACGTCTTCCTTATATGCCTTTATATATTTTTCATAGGCGGGCATCACATGATGTTCATATCTGTAAATTACATCTTCCACAGGATAGTTTCTCTCTGATTTATCTCTTTTAATCCTTCTAATTAGTTTGAGGTTTTCTTTTGCGTGTATATAAAGCTTGAGATCAAAGACATCTCTCAATTCAAGATAATGATAGATAAACAGGCCTTCTATGATAATGATTTTAGCTGGAATAACGGTAAGTTCTTCTGCTAAGGCCTGTTGGTTATTAAAAACGTATTCACTTTTGATAATGCTCTCACCATTTTTTAAGCAGTCAAGATCCTTAATAAGGTCTTCCGATTTTATAGATTGCGGTAGATCAAAATTGCGGATACCATTGTCGTCAATAAATTGCATCTCTCTGGGCAAGTAGTAATTGTCCAGCGAAATGAAGCACACTTGATTTTCATCAAATATTTCTTTCAGCATTCGAATGAAAGTGGTTTTTCCAGAGCCACTCCCGCCAGAAATGCCGATCACATAATGTTCTTTATTCATACACACAACAAAATTATAATTTTGATTAACTTCCCCGCATAATCGATATTTATTTAATTCGAAATATTATTAGATGGAGAGATATACAGGCCTATTAGGAGTAGTAGTTCTATTAGGCATTGCTTATTTAATGAGTAATAATAGAAAAAAAATTAATTACAAATTGGTAATATGGGGACTTGGACTTCAATTTGCCTTTGCACTTTTTATATTAAAAACTCCACTTGGCTTACCCTTTTTCGAATTTTTTGATGTTTTGATCAAGAATTTATTGTCATTTTCTGATAAAGGAGGGGATTTTCTGTTTGCTTCTTTCATAACAGGACAAGTTGAAGTGCCTCTGATTAATTTTGCCTTTCGAGTACTACCTACTGTAATATTTTTCTCTGCCTTAATGGCGGTTTTATACCATACTGGAATTATGCAGTTTGTTGTTAAAATAATTGCCAAAGTTGTACAAAAAACAATGGGAACTAGCGGTTCAGAAACGCTCAGTGTTGTAGGAAGTATTTTCGTGGGGCAGACAGAAGCACCTTTATTGGTGAAACCATTCGTAAAAGGAATGACAAAGTCAGAATTAATAACGGTGATGATTGGTGGATTTGCTACGGTCGCCGGAGGTGTTATGGCATTATATGTCAAAATGTTGGAAGATATTCCTGGTATTGCTGGTCACTTGATGGCTGCCTCTATAATGAGTGCACCAGCTGCAATCGTAGTTGCAAAGATTATCTTTCCGGAGACAGAGGAATCTGAGACTAAGGGAACGCTTAAAGTTGAAATAGAAAAACCTGCAGATAATGTAATGGAAGCATTAGGGGATGGAGCCACCGATGGTATGAGATTAGCAGCGAATATTGGAGCAATGCTTATTGCTATAGTCGCTATGGTTGCTATGGTCGATGGTGTACTGGGATTTGCCAATACATCATTATCAGAAATCTTAGGAATAATATTCAAACCCTTAGCTTTCTGCATGGGTGCTCCTTGGAGTGAAGCTGGAACTTTAGGCACATTGTTGGGCGAAAAGATTGTACTTACGGAACTTATTGCTTATAAAGATTTAAGCGATATTAGGAAATTAGGAGAGCTTTCAGACAGAACTGCCATTATTGCAAGTTATGCATTATGTGGCTTTGCCAATTTTGCATCTATAGGCATTCAAATGGGAGGAATCGGTGGTATTGCGCCATCAAGGAAAAAAGAAATTGCCAAATTAGCATTTAAGGCCATGATTGGTGGAGCATTAGCATCATGGATTACAGCTTCTATTGCAGGTGTTCTAATCGTTTAATTAAATAGTCTAGAGGCAGCATCTTTATACAACTTAATGTACATTTGCAAAAAAAAATAAATATGAAAAGTATACTAACAATTGCATTTGTATTATTTGTAGGTATGTCATTTGGTCAAATTCAAACACCAGCTGCTAGTCCTGCTGCTAAAGTTGAACAAACTGTAGGTCTAACCACAATTACAGCGGAATATTCAAGACCTTCAGTAAAAGGTCGTACTATTTTTGCTACTGACGGATTGGTTCCTTTTGGAAAAATCTGGAGAACAGGAGCTAATTTAGCTACCAAAATTGAATTTTCTGATGATGTAAAAATCAATGGTAAAGAATTGAAGGGTGGAGCATATGCTGTTTTAACAGTGCCAAATGCTGATGCATGGGATGTAAATTTCTATGCTTTTGAAGCTGCAGGTTTCGGTTCTTATGTAGAAAAGACACCAGATCTAACAGTAAGAGCGGAAGTTGGTACAATACCAATGAAAATGGAAAACTTCACTATCAGTATCCACAATATCACGGATACATCAGCGGACTTGAATTTTGCTTGGGATAAAACTTGGGTAAGTCTTGATGTGGAAGTTGAAGTTGAATCTAAAGTAATGGCTGCTATTGAAAGTACAATGGCTGGTCCTTCTGGAAATGATTATTATGCAGCTGCCTCTTATTATCACAGTGCTGGAAAAGATTTGAACCAAGCACTAACATGGATTAATAAAGCAACTAATGTTGATAATCCAAAATTCTGGCAAGTGAGAAAAAAAGCATTAATCTTAGCCGATCTTGGAAAGAAAAAAATGGCTATTGAAGCAGCTAATTTATCTATGAACTTAGCAATGGAAGCAGGTAATGACGATTACGTCAAAATGAACAAAGACTCTATTGCAGAGTGGTCCAAATAAAAAATATCAGTTTTTAAAATAAAGAACTTAAAAGCCAGAACATTGTTCTGGCTTTTTCTGTTTGTAAAGTGGATTTTACATTTATAAGATCTTTAATATAGTATTTCTACCAACCTAGCATTGTATTAGATAAATGGGATGAATACCCAATGCTTATTAAGCTAATTTTGTACAATAATTCACGCACAATATGAAAAAACTTTTAACTCTGTGGTTGTTTATTTTTCTTGTATTTCAAATGCATTCACAAACGGCAACAGTGATAGGGCAATTGTTGGGTCCTGAAGGTACTGGAGTAATTTATGCAAATATTGCTTTATACGATACAGCTGATTCAACATTGGTTAAAGTTGAAACTTCAGATGAAACAGGAGTATTTATTATATCTGGTCTTAATAATGGGGCATATAAACTCAATGTGAGTTTCATCGGTTTAGAAGATTATGAGAGTACTGCTTTTTCAATATCAGAATCAGAAACTAGGGATTTGGGTACAATAAAGATGAATTCATCATCAATAGAATTAGAAACAGCTATAGTAACTGCAAAAAGAGCTATTGTCGAAATAAAGTCGGATAGAACGGTATTCAATGTACAAGGGACTATTAATAGCTCCGGCGATAATGGATTGGACTTATTGAGAAAAGCCCCTGGCTTGCTCATCGATAACAATGAGAATATAACTGTATTAGGAAGATCTGGAGTATTGTTTTATATAGATGGCAAAAGGCTTCCTCTTTCAGGTGAAGATTTAACCAACTACCTTAAGAATCTTAATTCTGAACAAATTGATAAAATTGAAATAATCACTAACCCTGGTGCAAAATATGAAGCTCAGGGGAATGCTGGTATCATTGATATTCGTCTTAAGAAAAATGAAAATCATGGCACCAATGGCAGCATTAGTATGAATACTACTAAGGCTACAGATTGGAGGAACAATATCAATTTGAGTCTTAACAGTAAAAATGATTTTTTAAATAGTTTCGGCCAAATTTCATTGAATAAAGGGAAAACATACCAGTATATGGTGTTTAATGATGTCCTAAATGGTGTTAACATTGTTAATGACTTGGTAACCTTTAATGATAATAAGGGGGTATTCCTTCGATGGGGTACAGATTTTACGATTAACAAGTATCAGACTATAGGATTTTTAGTAAGCGGAAATGTTAATGACGGACTAGGAGTATCTGATTCGAAAAGTATAATCTCTAGTTATACGGAACCTAACAATATCGATAGTATCCTTATCGCGACGAATAGAACATATACTGATTTTAATAGCCAGACCTATAATGTTAATTATATGTTCAATAAAGAGAATACTTCTTTAACCATAAATGCTGATTATGGTAAATATAGAAGAGATGCCAATACCGTTCAACCTAATACCTACTTTGAATCTGATGGGGAAACAGTTAGGACATTTGTAAACACTGCATTTGATACACCTAATAATATTGATATTCTAACGTTTAAGGCTGATTATGAAACGGATTTTGCAGGTGGTAGACTTGGTTTAGGAGCGAAGCTAAGTAAGGTAGAAACAGATAATACTTTCTTGTTTTTTAATGTGATTGATGAAGAAAATATTCAGGACAATCGAAGGTCCAATTTGTTTTTGTATAGTGAAAATGTTATTGCCGGTTATACGAGCTACGCTAGATCATTTGGTAAAAAATTAAGTTTTAATGCAGGCTTACGTGTTGAGCAAACGGATGCTAGTGGTGATTTGCAGGCATTTTTGCCTGAGCTCCAAGAAGATCCTGTAGATTTGAACTATACTAGTCTATTTCCAAATGCTGGGTTTTCTTATACCTACAAGCCTGAATATGTGTTTTCATTGAACTATGGACGTAGGATCAATAGACCAGACTATAATGTCCTTAATCCGTTTAAAAGCCAGATCAATGAACTTTCATTCAGAAAAGGCAATCCATTTTTAAGACCTGAAATTGTTAACAATATTGAATTTGGTTTTTTATGGAAGTATAGATATAACTTTAAATTGGCGTACAGCCGAACGTCAGATCAAATCACCAGATTGATTGGTCCAGATGAATCTGATCCTAGAGCAAGTTTTATAAATTGGGATAATCTAGCAATGCAAACAATCGTTTCTATGAACATCAGTGCACCAGTTCAATTTACTGATTTTTGGTCTGGATACTTTAATTTAAGTGCTAACTTTTTGGATAATCAAGCAGATTATGGTGATGGTGGTGTTATAGACCTACAGGCATACTCTTATAATATTTTTCAACAACATACATTCAGTTTACCAAAAGGCTGGAGTGTTGAATTATCAGGATATTTTAATAGTCCTGGAATTTGGGGTGGTGTATTCGAATTTGATTCAAGTTGGGCTTTAAATTTCGGCTTGCAAAAGAAATTCTTGAACGACAAATTAAATGTGCGTCTTAGCGTTCAGGATATTTTCTTTCAGGCTTACTGGAGTGGACAATCTAACTTTAACGGTTTGATTTCAACAGGAGAAGGCAATTGGGATTCTAGAAGAGGATCGATTAGTGCTTCATATAGTTTTGGTAATCAAAAGGTAAAGTCCAAGTCGCGAAAGAGTGGTCTTGAAGAGGAAGCCAGTAGAGTACAAGGAGATAATTAATTTACCTCTTTGCCATTAATACTTTTCTGTCTAAGAAAAAGCTTAACCCTTGGGCAACTAATATAACACCAAATGCACCTATGACATTTAACCATAGGTAAGGAATGATGTCCATTTTGTAGATAATGATTACAGCTATTTGAGTTAAAATTCCGGCAAAGAAAGTTGAATTAGCTCCAATCTTTTTAAGATAAAATGCCACTAGAAAAATGCCTAATATGGATCCGTAAAATACCGAGCCAATAATATTAACAAATTGGATTAGGTTTTCAAGGAGCTTGCCAAAGGTGGCTAT
The DNA here is from genome assembly GCA_029262995.1 of Saprospiraceae bacterium. Classification (GTDB taxonomy): domain Bacteria; phylum Bacteroidota; class Bacteroidia; order Chitinophagales; family Saprospiraceae; genus RFSX01. Next base: position 262,469 of record JAJCYH010000011.1, read on the forward strand.
AGAAACAGCAACTAGACCCCAGAATAAAGTCCATAATTTTGAAGCTTTTAAGTAATGTTCTTCTGTACCATTTTTATACACACTTCTTTTGTATATGTCAACAGTTGTGGTACTGGCAAGAGCATTAAGTTCAGAAGATGTTGATGACATGGCTGCAAAGAATACGACGGCCAGTAACAATCCTATTAATCCATTTGGTAAATGCTTTAGAATGAAACTTATAAATACATAATCTTTGTCATTGGATTCTAGTCCTTGATCAAGTTGATTGACTAAATCTTTTACGTCACTTCGAAATTGCCTTTCTTGTAGATTGAGCGTAAAAACTTCCTGTTTGTATTTTAATAAATTTTGTGAATTATCCTCTCGCTTGGCAATGATCAGATTTTGATGAGCGTTTAATTTTGTTTCTACTAGGAGGTTATAATCGCTTTTTAAATCATTGAACTCTTCTGCGACAATGGATTGTTCTAGTTTCTCTTTCACTTGATCGTTAAAAAATATTGGAGCTTTATGGGTTTGATAAAATAGAAATACAAGAATGCCGAGAAAAAGTATAAAAAACTGGAGTGGTAATTTCATGATACCATTCATAATCAATCCGAGCCTGCTTTCTTTTATGGATCGCCCACTAATGTATCTTTGTACCTGGCTTTGGTCGGTGCCGAAATAAGAAAGAAATAGGAATAAAGCAGCTATACTTGACCAGATATTGTAACGCTCATTCATGTCCCATTTAAAATCGATAATTTCCAATTTGTCACTCGCTTTTGCAATAAGCAGATTTTCAGATAAACTGTAATCATCTGTTATGTAGTTTAGCAAGACAAAAAAGATAACAACAAGACTGGATAGAATAACTATCATTTGGTGTTTGTGCGTAACATGGACGGCTTTAGTACCACCCAAAACGGTATAGAGAATCGAAATGAATCCAATGATTATCGTAGTTGATTTTAAATCCCAATGCATTACAGAAGATAAGATGATGGCCGGCGCATATATTGTAATACCACATGCAATACCCCTTTGAATAAGAAATAATGCTGCAGTTAATGATCTGGTCTTTAAATCAAATCTTTTTTCTAGAAATTCGTAAGCTGTATAGACTTTAAGCCGATAGTAAAGTGGTATGAATGTTACGCAGATGATAATCATTGCTATGGGTAACATCAGGTAAAACTGAGCGAATCCCATTCCATCGTGGTATGCTTGTCCAGGTGTAGACAAAAAGGTAATTGCGGAAGCTTGAGTAGCCATGACTGAAAGTCCAACGGTCCACCATTTTGCTTCATTACCGCCAAGGAAATAAGATTCCATATCTTTGCTGCCCCTTGTTTTCCAAATTCCGTAGCCTACAATTAGGACAACAGTGGAAATCAATACAATCCAATCGAGTAACGCCATTTAAAGTGAATTGAAATAGAGATAAATAAGGGTGACAACGATAAGGTTTACAATTACAACAAGCCAATACCAACTACTCCAATTTTTGAATACAGGAGAATCGTCTCTTGTTGTAGAGTTATCTACATTGTCCATTATGGTCTGTCGTTATCTTTTTGGCTTAAAGCCAAAATATTAGAAAACAATCTAAAGGCACCAGGGACACCTGCTGGTAATTGCCTAAACCAAGATAGGGAAGTATACACAAAATAACCTTCGCCATATTCTGCTATCAATAAACTTCCATCAAGAGATTCTTCACCTTTGTCATTTGAAGAGAGAATAGGAACATATCTTTCGTCCCATTCTTCAGGAAAATACAAGCCTCTTTCCTGTACCCAATTAGAGAAATCTTTTTCACTTATTTTATTTGGATAATTTAATACTTTATGATTGGGAGATAGAATTCTGATTTCTGCATTTTCGTCAGCAACTCTTTTTCTGGATAGCTTTATTGTATAAGGTGCAAGATCATCAAAGTTCAACCTTCTAGAAGTATTGTATTGCGTAATTAGTGTCCCTCCTTCTTCTGCATACCCAAAAAGTAATTCTTTGTACAATTTTAATTCGGGCAATGTATTATACGCTCTAATGCCAATGACTATTGCATCAAATTGGCTTAGATCCAATTGCTGTAAATCAGAGGTTTCAATAAGTTGTACTTCATAGCCTATATTACTTAAACTTTCAGGCACTCTATCACCTGCACCCATCAAGTAGGCAATTTTGTTACCTGAAATTTGTAATGGAACTTTTACAATCTTCGATTTAGCTGTACTTAAAATAGTTTGGAATGGGATGTGATCGTAGTCAATAGTGGTTAATGTCTTATTGTATATTTTATCATCTATCTCAAGCATTGCGTTTATCTGCGATTCCGAAATCTTATCTGGAGATACCAACACAAAAGAAAATGTTTCCTCTGCTCCTTTGTTGTTAATGCTGAAATCCATAGAATCAGGTATAACTTTCCAATGTGGAGGTACTTCTAATTTCAGTTTGCCTGAAACATATTCTCTTGAAGCCCTTATTTTGAGCTTTATGATTTGTTCCGATTCTGATGATAATAAATAGAGCTCTTTGTCAAAACTAATTGTTGCTGGAGGTAAAATTGAAATAGGTTCACGGATTTCGCCTTCGGCAGGATTCACATATCTATAATTTAAAGCTCTTTTGGAATTAATCGTGTGGCCTTCAATATTTAGTATAAATTCACATATTATTGGCGCAGGGCTTTCAGGAAGATTTCTTAACGATGGTTCAGATACCTTATACATCCCTAACTCCTTTTCTTTATCAAGCCAGTAGGGGTTAGTGAAGGGCGTTTGTTGGTCGATTGGAAATTGTTGATATTCCTTAACCGTTGTATATGGTTCTAAAATCGAATTAATTTCAGTGGTGATTCCATTGATGGTAATAGATTCTGCACTGACATTAACCCTACTTCTGTTTGTCCACTCAATAGCAATTTCAACAGTATCCAAAAGGGTATAATGTTGCTCATCTGTACTGGCTTCTATATATAGCCCTAGGCAGTTAATGATCAAGTCATTGAGTTCAACAAGCTTAATCCTTTTCCAATGCGAGTCTTTCAATGAAGTGAGTTGACTATGGATATTTAGTAAGTCCGGAACAATATTGGAGGGGTTTCTGAAGTCAAACTTTTCCATGACATCTGCCATTATTTGTTTAATTATTTCTCCTCCTTCAACTCTGGACCAACTTGTGTCTAAACCATCAAACAGGTTGCTTTTATCCTTTGGCATTTCTCCTTCTAACAGTTCAAGATATTCTTGATAATTACCTCTGTCACCTGCAGAGCCAAACCCTTGAGATCTGTGCTTGCTTCTAGCTAATGCACTTATTTCATTATTTGATAATCCAATGGTAGGAAAGTACACGCCAACATCTACTGGCACCAATCTGCTTTTGTCTGCTTCTGCGAACTTTTCTCTTGAACCATAAAACCACCAAGAAGTATTAAAGAAGAGTCTAGTAGCTTTCCAAGTTCCATAGTTGGCAATTTGTGAAGGGTATTTATTTTTATCTTGAGCAAGTTCATAAGCTTCCAATGCAAGAACAGCAGAACTTGTATGATGCCCATGGGTACTACCAGCAGAACGGTGATCAAACCTATTAATAATTATGTCTGGTTTAAAGCTTCTAATGGCTTGCACAATGTCTTGTAAAACTTCATCCTTGTTCCAGATTTCAAGCGTTTCATCAGGATGCTTTGAGAAACCAAAATCATTGGCTCTGGTGAAAAATTGCATTCCACCATCTACGGTTCTTGCCATCTGTAATTCCTGTGATCGAATGACGCCGAGAAGTTCTCCTATTTCTGTACCAATAAGATTTTGTCCGCCATCGCCACGTGTAATAGACAAATAGGCTGTTCGTGCATTTAATCCCTTTGATAAATAAGAAATAAGTCTTGTGTTTTCGTCATCAGGATGTGCAGCTACATAAAGTACAGATCCTAAAAAGTTGAATTTTTCAAGATTTTCGTAAATCTCTCCTGAATGAGATTGAGATTGGTATTGTCCACGAATGCTACTAAAAGTCAATAGGATTAGACCTACTAGGAACAGATTCTTATTCATTCTAATGTTTTTATAGACTAAGTCTTTGAAATTAGGCCTCTTCGGGCATCTTACACTCTTCCTCTGCTTTGGCGCCGCAAATGGTACAATCTCCCATACTATTTTTGATCATTGGGTTGTTGGTGGCACAGGTGCCTCTGAATTCTTTTCCAGTAAATATCTGTCTGATATTGATCATCACAAAGGCCAATCCGAAAAAGCCGAAGATTATTGCAAAGGTTATAAGAAATTGATTCATCTTTAATTTACATTTATTAGATAACGTAAAAATACCTAATTCGTTTAAGATGGACTCTAAAGCTGCTGCATTTCTGCGATTGATAAAAATCATGGATGAATTGAGGGAAAAATGTCCTTGGGATAGAAAGCAGACCATTCATAGCTTACGCAAACTAACCATAGAAGAATTATATGAACTTGTTGATGCAATAACTGAGGAAGATTATGACGGTATAAAAGAAGAAATAGGAGATCTATTTTTACACCTTGTTTTTTATTCAAAGATTGCCTCCGAAAAAAACCTTTTTTCAATCGAAGATGCATTAAATGATGTTTGTGATAAACTGATAAAAAGGCATCCTCATATTTATGGGGATGTACAGGTAGATTCAGATGAAGATGTAAAGCGAAACTGGGAACAAATTAAGTTACAAGAAGGTAAGAAATCGATATTAGAAGGTGTCCCTAAATCATTACCGGCAATGGTAAAAGCTTATAGGCTTCAAGAAAAAACAGCTACTGTTGGCTTTGAATGGGATAAGCTAGAGGACGTTTATAAAAAAGTAGAAGAAGAAAAGCTAGAGCTTGAGGAAGCTGTTCATTCAGGAATACAAGCAGACATTGAAGAAGAATTTGGAGATTTTATTTTTGCCATGATCAATTATGCGAGATTCCTTAATCTAGATCCTGAAAATGCCTTGGAAAAAGTAAATGTAAAATTCAAAAAAAGATTTGAATATATAGAAAATAAAGCTCCTAAGCCATTGCAGGAAATGACACTTACGGAAATGGATGACTTATGGAATGAAGCCAAACTTAAGAAGTAAAAAAAATGGGAACTCAAATTGAATACCCATTTTTAATTTTTCCTAATTGGTGCTTTCTACGATGATTTTTTTCGCCATATCAAGAATGTCAGTATTCTCAATATTTACAATGCCACCATGAGGACCTGGCTGTATGTGTCGGCCTACTATGTTGTCACTGTTGTATTTGTTGGCACCAAAATAATTTCTAACAGATTGTTCGTCAATATTAAGTGACTGAGCGATTCGGCTTATGCTGCCGGTAGGAAGACTGTGTTTGATATCACGTAGTTCTTTGTAGGTTATGATCATAACTGACAGGTTTTATTTAATAGGTAAATGAAGTTAACTAAAGAAAATTACAAAATATTTGAGTTATTTAAAACAATATTTGCAAATTTTTAATTTGGACTCAAATTAAGAAGTAATATTTTAAGCCAGTGGGGTAGGAAATAAAAAAAACCCGTGAATAAATTCACGGGCATTACTCAATTTAATAACCAAAACTCAATATTTTATATATCTCAAATAATATGCCAAACATTAATGATTTATCATATATGTATAAAAAAAGCTCGTGACTTTTCACGAGCAAAAACGAATTTTACAATTTAATAACCAAAACTTACACATCTCAAATATAGAACATATTATAATATTACCAAATGTGTAAGTCTTTTATTTACAGCTTTTTATAAATAATAAAATTATATAATATATAAAATATTGATAATCAATAATATCGAAATGTGTGGAAGCATTAAATAAAATATCAAACAGCATCATTTTTGAAGACAATCACTTGTTAATTGTAAACAAACAGGCAGGAATATTGTCTCAGAGGGACCATACGGGAGATGATTCTTTGGTTGATCTGCTTAAATCTTATATGAAAGTCAAATACAACAAACCTGGAAATGTCTACTTGGGACTAGCTCACAGATTAGATCGTCCTGTTAGTGGAGCTATAATTTGCTGTAAAACCAGTAAGTCGCTTACACGAATTAACAAGATGATTAAGCAGAGGCAGATTGAAAAAATCTATCATGCCCTTTGTTTAAATGCACCAGATAACAAGTCTGGGCAGGTCGAGTCTTATTTAATAAAAGACACAGTAAAAAATTTCGTAACTGGTTTTGTCAATCCAAAAGAAGGTGCAAAAAAAGCAATTCTGAACTATCAATATTTACAAAAATCAAATCAAGGCCATCACCTGCTTGAAGTAATATTACAAACAGGACGTCCGCACCAAATACGCGTTCAATTAAATTCTATATCATGTCCAATTCTAGGGGATGTGAAGTATAAAAAGCAGAAACCTTTGCCTGATAAATCAATCGCACTTCATGCAAGACAATTGTCTTTTGAACATCCAGTTACCAAAGAAAAAATCAAAATCATCGCTGATTATCCAAAACAAATGTGGTGGAATTTGTAAAATAATTCATGATGTTTTACATATTTTGTTTTATCTGTTTACTTTTGCGGTCGGTGAGGGGCAAACAGCCAGCTCCTGCTGAACTCCCCCAGGGCAGAAATGCAGCAAGGGTAGGTGGTTGAGCGGCTAGGTTTGTTTCCTCACTTTTCATTAAACCCTTCACAGCATGAGATTTTTCATAGATACTGCGGACCTTGATCAAATAAAAGAAGCCAGAGACCTAGGTGTATTGGATGGTGTAACGACCAATCCATCGTTAATGGCTAAATCTGGTATCACCGGTGCAAAAAACATTGAAGATCACTACAAAACTATAGCATCAATCGTTGATGGTGATGTAAGTGCAGAAGTTATTGCAACCGATTATGAGGGTATTGTCAGAGAAGGTGAATATCTAGCTTCATTAGCTCCCAATATAGTTGTAAAAGTTCCCATGATTAAAGATGGCATCAAAGCGATAGGATACTTTAGTGAAAATGGAATAAAAACCAATTGTACATTGGTATTTTCTGCTGGGCAAGCTATTTTGGCTGCCAAGGCCGGAGCGACTTATATTTCTCCATTTGTTGGAAGGGTAGATGATATCAATTGGGATGGTATCGCTTTAATACAGGAAATTGCAGAACTATATGCCATTCAAATGTATGAGACAGAAATTCTTGCAGCATCAATCAGATCAAGCAAACATATTATCGACGCCGCCAAAGCAGGAGCGGATATTGCTACTTGTCCTTTATCTACTATCAATGGGTTATTCAAGCACCCTTTAACAGATATTGGTCTAGCACAATTTTTGGCTGATCATAAAAAAAGCAATGGATAAGTTTGTTATTCCTTCAAGTGTTTAATGATATCAAGAGCTTGATCTATTAATTCATGCACTGTTTTTTCCGGCGATAAAGAAAATTCTCCAGTTGAACGATTTGCTAATATGGCATTTAAGGATATAGCATTATGACCCAATAAACGAGACAGACCATATATGCCAGCAGTTTCCATCTCAAGGTTGGTACAATGCAAGTCTTTGTAATTTTGATCTTTTAGTTTTTCCATTAAATTAAGTTTATAAGGCAAGCGTAATGTTCTTGATTGCGGGCCATAAAACCCAGGAGCTGTTAAGGTAATTCCTTTGATTCCAATTGAGGAGAACTTATCTCTTAGATAGACAGAAGATTCTACTGCATAAACGGCATGTAAATCAATAATTCCTTCCAATTGGCTTTCAAGAGCAGTCTCTCTTATTGAATCTGAATTGTAAAAATGTAGCAAACCATCAAACCCAATAGCAAAGGCAGAAATTACCTTGGAATCTATAGCTATATCCTTTCTTATTGCACCAGAAGTTCCTAGACGAATAATATTTAACTCAGTATAATTGTCTTTGATTTTTCTGGTCTTAAAATCTATGTTAAACAAGGCATCCAATTCATTGATAGCGATGTCAATGTTATCCGTCCCAATTCCGGTTGACAGCACAGAAATAGATTTAGAATGATAAACCCCAGTGATGATTTTAAATTCTCGATTTTCTATTCTTTCTGTGATTTGCTCAAAATGCTTTTCAAACATTTTAACTCTATCGGGATCGCCAACAGTAATTACAGTATGCGCAAGTTGACCTGGTTTGGCGTTCAAATGATAAATTGATCCATCTGAATTTAAAATAAGCTCTGAAGATTTAATCATTTTGCTTGAGTAATATATTTTAAAACTTTAATATATCTAAATTAATTCTCTCCGTTCATTTTAATGTAATTTCGCTGCAAATTTGAATTATGGCTAAAGCATATATTCTAAACACTTGTTCTACTTGTCAGCGTATTCTTAAGGAAATTAATTGGTCAGGTGAAACACAGAACATAAAGGAAAAGAATATAGATAAGAACACTTTGAAATTATTAGCAGAAGAACATGGCTCTTATGAGGCTCTGTTTTCAAAAAGAGCGATGAAGTACAAGTCTTTGGGTTTAAAGAATAAGCAGCTTTTAGAGGATGATTTCAGAGATTTGATTTTAGACGAGTATACTTTTCTGAAAAGACCTGTGTTTGTATTCGAGGATAAATCATTTGTTGGAAATGCTGCAAAGACAGTAGAAGCTATAAAATCATATTTGGGATGATAGATAGAAATATAATAAAAGAGAAATTCATGGCACTTCAGGATCATATTTGCAGTGGTCTTGAATCATTGGATGGTCAAGGACAGTTTCGTCAGGAAATATGGAAACGAGATGGAGGCGGGGGCGGAAAAACGCGGGTTATTAATTCTCGACACATAGAAAAAGGAGGTGTGAATTTTTCTGCCGTTGAAGGAGAAATGCCATCTAACATTGCAAATGCATTGGGTCTAGGAGCAAATCGTTTTTTTGCGACCGGCGTTTCGATAGTATTGCATGCCGAAAACCCATTGGTTCCTATTATACACATGAATGTGCGATATTTTGAAACCGACAGTGGTGTATGGTGGTTTGGTGGAGGCATTGATCTAACACCCCATTTTATCGTAGATTCAGATGCCATACAATTCCATAGAAGGCTTAAACAAGTTTGTGACAAACATGATTCTACTTTCTATCGAGAGTTTAAAACATGGGCCGATGATTACTTTTATGTCAAACATAGAAAAGAGACCAGAGGAATAGGAGGGATCTTTTATGATCGACTAAGTGAATCGAGGGGAACAAAAGAACAGTTATTAGAATTCTCATTGGATGTGGGGCATGCATTTGTTCCTGCTTATTCTGATGTATTCATGCAGTATTATGAAATGCCTTACACGGATAGAGAGAAAGAATGGCAATTGCATAGAAGAGGTAGGTATGCGGAATTCAATCTAGTATTGGATAAGGGTACTAAATTCGGATTGGATACTGATGGGAACATCGAATCTATCTTGATGAGTTTACCACCTGAATGCAAGTGGACCTATAAATTTGTGCCAAACAAAAGAGAGCAAATCACATTGGATCTCTTAAAGAAAGAGATCGACTGGATTAATCACAAATAAGCAGTATAGAATCGGTATTGATAACATTGCTCTGGTTACCATTGTCATCTGTCATTTGAATAGAGAAAACCAAATCATTACTAGGAAATTCACTCGGGTTCAAGCAGGGTGGTGTGCCATCAGGAAATATGCAGCATGTAGTGAATACCTTCATAATAATCTGACCTTCAATTCCCGATTGTAATCCACTAACTGGAATATTTGGAATTTTAAATCTGTCAAAAATGACTCCTGTTCTTGTATCGGTTAAGACAATATTTTGGAAGACACCTTCTTGTCCTGTTCCTAAATCACCATCACCATCTCTAAAGGCGATAGTGAGGAAAAGGGAATCGGTATTTAAGCTGTTCTGAATTAATGTGTCCTTGGATACGCTTACAAATGATATCTCAGGAACATCACTAAAGCCAGGTTCAGTGGAACATGCCAACCACATAGCGATCAGAATGAAGGAAAATAAATAATGTATTAATCTCAATACTCTACATTTGTAATTTAAAGTAAGTCATTTACACTTGAATCTCAAACTAAAAATACGGGAATTTATTAATGAAGACACTAATGTCGATTTCGAGCAATTGGCAATTGAGGTATTCAATTACCAAGCGACCGAGAATAAAATATATAATAAATTCCTTCAACTTTTATCTCTTGACCCGTCAACAGTTAAAAGGATTGAGCAAATTCCTTTCTTTCCAATCAGACTATTTAAGGAATATGAAGTGCAAACTGGTGATTGGAATGCAGAAGCAACTTTTTATAGCAGTGGAACGACTCTAGGCAGAAAACGATCAAAACATTTGGTTAAAGATTTAAGCTTTTATGAACAGATCAGCTCAACTCTATTTAAAGAATTTTATCCAGATAACAATTATGAAATTTTAGCCCTCTTGCCGTCTTATCTTGAGAATGGAGATTCTTCCTTGGTGGCGATGGTCAAACATTTAATGGACATTTATAATAATAAATCTGATGCTTTTTATCTTTATGATTTCAAAGCATTGAATGATAGAATTCAAGAAATATTAAAGAATAGCAGTAAGCAAATAATTCTGTTCGGAGTAAGTTTTGCATTATTGGACTTTTGCCAAGAGTATGCAATTGCAGATGAAAGATTGCGTATTGTGTTTACGGGTGGTATGAAAAGTCGTGGTGAAGAATTAAGCTATAAGGAAATGTATAGTATCCTTAAAAGATCCTTTGTGTTGAGTAGTATTGATTCAGAGTACGGAATGACTGAAATGTTTTCTCAATCCTATTGTTTAAACCATGAATTAGGACATTATAAATGTGGTAAAACGATTAAGGTATTCAGTCAAGAATTACAAGATCCACTTAGTCATTCACGAATAGGAAAGACGGGACAATTAGCCTTTATTGATCTTGCCAATATAGATACCTTATCTTTTGTTCTGACAGATGATCTCATTGTATTAAATAAAGATCAAAGTTTTAGTGTACTGGGCAGAATTAGTGAGTCGGATATTCGAGGCTGTAATCTACTCTATCAAAGTTGAGCGGCAACAATTCCTTCGTATAACCACTTAGCTAAAGCTTCTCTGTTGCTAGGTAGAATAATCCTTTTTTGATCATATTCATTCTGAATGTTGCCCAATTCAACATATGCGCAAGTTGGAAGTGTTTGCGTTAACATATGTAAGTTCCTAGTTTTTACAGTGCCTTTGTAACCTCTGTTTTTTTGATAGCTATTGTATTTCTCCTTAAAGGTTTTTTGAAGGGAAGTAGCAAGTTTTTTACTTGATTTACTCGTTTTATGATGATAAAAATAAGTGTCTACTTTATGATCTGCATTTAAATAGGAATCAACGTGAATGACAATTGCTACTTGTTTAGATATTCCTTTGTTTATATAAGCATAATACAAATCATTTATTGCATTTGATCTTTGACGAAGTCTAAGTTTTTTATTAATAGGTATTTTCTGACCTAAGCATGTTTCATCATAATCGTTATTCAAGTATTCTTCTTCTCTAATGCCATCATTTTTGTCTTGAACAATAATATGAACAGTAGCACTCTGAGCTATTAGGTATCTTGCTAACCTGAGAACGATGTCATAAGCATACTCATCTTCGGATAATGTATGAGAGCAGGTTTCCGTACATTGAGCACCTGGATCAGGCCCACCGTGTCCTGAAACAAGGTAATATACCTCGCCTTTCATATTTTGTGAAAGTATCTCTACCATCTTATTTTCATCTCCGAAAAGCTCTACTTGTCGATAGGTTCCTTTTTTCTCTGAGACCTTAGGTTGTTCAAGACTTGGTTTTTCTTTGACTTTCCCAGATTCCTCTTCTACGCATTCGAGTTCATGATGAGGTACCCATAAGATATTGCTGTCACCATAATGGGTAGATCTTAAATTCTTCTTTAGTATTTTCTCGTTGTAATTTTTAATGCGAACGGCCTGATCCCATTGGTTTATGCCTATGGTAGTTCGGATACTCATTCCGTTGTATTCATAAATTTTTACTGGAAGCAAATATTCCTTTCCAATTATTAGGTGATCATCAATCTTGATTTTATTAAGCTCTAGGAATTTACTTGTATTACAATCATACTCTAAAAGCTGATATTTTCTTAAAAGAGAATAGATGCCTTCACCCTTGGCAGCTTTGACAGAAAAATAATAAGGTTCGAACGCTTGTAAAGATAAGCATGCCAATAGCATTAGGAACGACAAAAAATATTTCATGAATCGGATTTTAGGGCAATCGCTTTAAAAAATTATTATCTGGAACAAACTTATTGAATAATGTATTAAATTCAAAATGTTTGAGTTATATATTATATTAAAGTTTAATATGATCTTTTTGAGCTTTTATTCCTCCAGACTTATTTATAATGCTTTTTAATAGAACGAAGTAGTAGTTCTGAGATTTTATATCGATTAAATATGATTAAATTTGAGGCTTAGTGATAAACAGAATTTTTCATATTGTTTATAAGGAATTTAAAATGGAATTCAGAGAGAGGTATGGATTCCTTAGTTCCATATTATATCTGGTAGCCATTACTTTCGTTGTCTTTAAGGTTTTCGGTTCATTAGAAGGACCAACAAAAGTTGCCTTGTTTTGGGTGATCTTTCTGTTTACATGTATCAATATCATTGGAACATCATTCAGTAGTCAAAGCATTCGTAGGAAAATACAATATTATCAATTGTATGATCCTGTGGAATTGTTGATGGCTAAGTTGCTCTTTAACTTTATTAAAGTCTTGATTGCTGGGACTATTTTAATTTTGCTTCAGGCACTTTTCAGTGGTGAATCATTGGTTAATCCCAAGCTATTTTATAAGAGTTTTGTGTTGGCATCCTTTGGACTGACGGTTATTATGTGTTTGATATCGGCAATTTCCTCTTACAGTGACAATCAGAATGCTCTTGTATCCATTTTATCTTTGCCATTGGTAATACCAATTTTACTTTTATCGATGCGCGTTAGTTTGATTTCTGAGCGAATGTTCTTGGATTCTGCAGTTGGGAAATATCTTTCCATGATTTTTGGAATAGATTTGCTCTTGTTTAGTTTATCCTTGATCTTTATACCTATTATTTGGAAATCATAATTATGAAATTTAGACGTGACTGGTGGAAGGTATTGGCTGTTATACTGATGGTTTATGTAATAATAGCTGGGATCAAAATCCCTTTGAATCCAGGAGTTTTAAGCAATAGTAATAGCCAGGCATATCAAGGAAAGCCATTTGCGACAAGCGTAGATTGTTACAATTCATTTTTGCGACAAGCTGAAGATTTAAATGTTTATTTATGGCTTCCGTCAGATCAGTTGATTAAAGCAGATAGTATTGTAGTATTAAATGATACACGAATGGAAGCTTATTTTCATGCCATTCCTACTGACTTTACTATCGATTCTAAAAATGGTCTAATGGTCAGTTTGCTCCTTGATAACGAACTAGAGGGACATTATTTTTACAGGAATGCAGTAAATATAAAAGCATCTGAAGGAAGTGAAATCCAGCTAGGAGAATATGCTTCTTTAGATGTAATCCGTACAAAGAAACGCTTTGCACTTCCATTTCAGCACATTCTTTATGAAACAAGTAGGAATACTTTTTTTCATGTTGCGATTTGGATGGCCATGTTCGCATTATTGATATGTTCTTGTTGGAATAGTGTAATGTATCTAATCAAAAAAGAGATCAGTTTTGATGCCAAATCTTCTTCATTGACAAATGTTGCTCTCGTTTTTGGTATTGCAGGACTGCTGACCGGAAGTATGTGGGCTAAATATACGTGGGGAGCTTTTTGGACGGATGATATTAAGCTAAATATGACTGCGGTTTCCTTATTGATCTATTTGGCTTATTGGGTATTAAGAGCTTCAGTGTCGGATCCCGATGCAAGGGCTAGATTATCTTCAGTTTTTAATTTATTTGCGTTTGTTTGTTTGATGGTTTTAGTCATGGTTATTCCTCGGTTAACGGATAGTTTGCATCCCGGGAATGGAGGAAATCCAGCTTTCAGTAGTTATGATATGGATAATGTCATGAGAATGGTATTTTACCCTGCAATTATAGCCTACTTTCTCATTGGTTATTGGATGGCAGAACTAAATTTTCGATACCTGATACTTAAAGAAAAATTACAAGTATAAAATTTACATTATTTTATAAACTGATTCTATGAAAACATTGGCGATTACTAAAAATTTAACGAGTTTCGCATAGTTATATGAAATCTAAATTAATTTATATCTTTTCCATCATTACTATCTCCCAGCATAGCTTATTGGGGCAAAGTCTAACAGACGACTTCTTTAGAAGTACAGGGAAAATAAATACTGTGCTTGCAGTGGTATTGATCTTGTTTTTTGTTCTGATCGTTTTTTTGGTGAGTTTGGATAAAAGATTGAGAAGACTTGAAAAACATCAAAAAGATGAGTAACAAACAAGCTAGTTTCTATCAGAGCGTTGATAGAAATTTTGAAAAAGCGGCTGCCTTCACGAAGCACCCGAAAGGATTGCTTGAGCAAATCAAAGTTTGCAATGCGGTTTACCAGATGAATTTTCCCGTAAAAATTGGTAGCACTTATCAGGTTATTGAAGCTTACCGAGTTCAACACAGTCACCACAGATTGCCTACTAAAGGAGGAATAAGATTTAGTCATTTGGTAAACAGTGAGGAGGTTAAGGCATTAGCAACTCTAATGACTTACAAATGTGCACTTGTAGATGTTCCTTTCGGAGGAGCAAAAGGAGGTGTTAGAATTAGCCCAAGAGAGTATACTCCTGAACAGTTAGAAAAGATAACGAGAAGATATACGGTTGAGTTGGTTAGAAAAAATTTCATAGGTCCTGGTGTAGATGTTCCTGCTCCTGATTATGGAACAGGTGCAAGAGAGATGGCTTGGATTCTTGATACTTATCAACAATTGAGAAATGGAGAATTGGACTCTGCTGCATGTGTAACAGGAAAACCAGTAGCACAAAACGGAATTAATGGTAGAACTGAGGCCACTGGTAGAGGTGTATTCTATGGCTTACGAGAGTTTTTCAATTATCCAGAGGACTGCAAGAAAGTTGGAATGAAGCCAGGTATAGAAGGCAAGACCATGGTTATTCAAGGATTGGGAAATGTAGGGTATTACACAGGAGCTATTTCAATTGAAGAAGGTGGTGTAAAAGTTATTGGCGTTTCTGAATTAGAGGGTACGATTTATAGTGAAGAAGGTATTGATATTGTAAAGCTTGGGAAGTACAGAAAAGAAACTGGCAGTATATTAAATTTCCCAGGTACTAAAACATTGGCTAACCGAGACGATTGGGTTTCTATGGAATGTGACATTCTTGTTCCCGCAGCATTGGAAAGTCAAATAAATAAAAGCAACGCCAAAAAAGTTAAAGCTAAAATTATAGCCGAAGCTGCAAACGGACCAGTTACCGCTGATGCTGAACTTATATTACTGGCCAAAGGCATAGTCATAATTCCGGATATGTATTTGAATGCAGGAGGTGTAACAGTCTCTTATTTTGAGTGGTTGAAAAACTTATCTCATGTTAGATACGGAAGAATAGAAAAGAGATTTGATCAGAACTCTTATGTCAATATAGTAAGTGCTGTAGAGAAATTGACTGGAAAATCAATTGGAATGAAGGAAAAGAATTTCTTAACAAGAGGGGCAGATGAAGTCGATTTAGTAAGATCAGGTCTTGAAGAGACAATGGTAGAAGCGTATAGACAAATTCGGGAAACATATAAAAGGAAGAAAAATGTTACAGATTTGAGGACCGCAGCCTTTATTACGGCTATCAATAAAGTCGCCTCGGATTACCTTGCTTTAGGTGTTTTCCCTTAATTTTTAATTTGACCCAACAAATTGCTCGTTTTTATCGTTTAAGGTCGTAATAGAGAGTTTTTTCATAGTTGGTTTCTAGCCGAAGATTGCAGTCTTCGGCTTTTTTTGTTTACTCTAAAGAATAAATGACGGTTAATTAATTTTTTAAAGAATTTATTTCATGTATCTGGGGTATGTTTTAGAATTTTATTTTAATATTGCCTTTTAAATTAATATTGAAAATATGGCGGAGAAGCTGGATAAAATCGATTTAAGTATTCTAAAAATACTTCAAGAGAATAGTAAGATTACAAATCTTGAACTTTCTAAGAAAATAGGTCTCTCTCCTGCACCAACTCTGGAAAGAGTTAAAAAGCTGGAGTCAACCGAAATTATTGAAAGTTACCACGCAAAGGTAAATGCAGAAAAAATTGGATTGAATGTTAGGACATTTGTTTTGGTAACCCTTGCTTGGAGTAAGGAAAATGCCTTAGAAAATTTTCTGGAGAGGATCAGTAAAATAAATGAAATAACTGAAGGTTATATCATTACGGGAGATGGGGATTTTTTACTAAAAATTATTACTAAAGATATTCCAAGTTACGAGCAGTTATTGTTCAAAAAACTATCTCAAATTGAGGAGGTTGAAAGATTAAAGACTTTTATGACTTTATCAAAAATCAAAAAAACCAAGTTGTTACCATTTGATTACGATTAGAGTTTTAATAAATAAAGATTTTGATGGCTGATTTTAGAAATAGAATCAGCTTTTTTTAAATTAATACCGATCGTTGTAAAGTTATGCTTGATAATGCTTTATTGTGGCAAATTACTTACCCTAACGGGAACAGATCGTTTCTCTTTGGAACAATGCATGTACGTGATAATGCAGCCTTTGGCCTTATTGATTTGGCAACTTGTTATCTTAAACAATGTCAATGTTATTATGCCGAAATGGATTTGGATTTGGCACAGAATAATATTGTAATGGAAGATTATCTTATGCCAGACTCTTTGGATCTACGCCTACTTATTCCAAGGATCAAACTGGAAAGAATGCTACGACACTGTTCTAGTATTCTTAACTTCGACTTAAGTCATTGGTACAGATTCTACCCATTGATAACCGCTAATAAAATAGCAGAAACAATAATGCTTGAAGATAAAGAGTGGCCTCTGGATCAGTTTTTATACTATAAAGCAAAGGATATGGGCCTTGAATTGGGTGGTGTAGAATCGGTAGAAAGACAATTGGAGGTATTAAAAGAAATGCCGATAGATTTGCAGACTAAAATGTTGAGCAAAGCATGTAAAAACCTAAGTAAATTCAGAAAAGAGACAATCGTGTTAAAGAACTTATACAGAGATCAACGCATTTTGAAATTGTATAAAAAATCTCAAAAAAGTCTAGGCGAGTTGCGATCAATACTATTATACCAACGCAATGAACAGATTTCTAATTTTATTGCAGAACATACTTCTAAAAGCAGTTTCTTTGCTATTGGAGCTGCTCATCTTGCAGGTTATCATGGCGTCTTGAGGAAATTAAAATCATTGGGATTAACTTTGTGCCCAATTTATAATTAATTATAAAATAAATAATGGAAGAAAAAAAATCAATTATCAGTATAGAAGTGTCATTAGGTGATAATAATATTCCAAACAAAATAGAATGGACAGCAGCGTCTCCGGAAGGACCAGTGAAAAGAGAATGTAAAGCCATGCTTTTATCTTTCTTTGACAAAGAAAGTTTGGAAACATTCAAAATAGATTTGTGGACAACAGAAATGCAAATTGCCGAAATGGACAGATTAATGTTTCATAGCTTGAACGCTTTGTCAGAGGCTTATTTTAGTGCTACGAAAAATGACGAACTCTCCAATCACATGAAAAGCTTCGTTCAGTATTTTGGTGAGTTTACAGGTATTATACCAAAAGAGGAGGAAAGTGCTGGTTAAAAATATATTTCAATTTTTTTAATATAAAATCATATATTAAATATTTTTAATTTATTATCACAAACGTTTGTTTATCAGCTGATTACAAGGCATTGTAAAATTAAGTAGAAATTAAATATATATTAACTTTTTTTAATATATATAATTCTCTATTTTTGGGTGGAAATCAATTCAAACGGATGCAAGGCGAAGTTACTAAGCGTTTTATCAATTGTCTTAACTACTTGAAAGACAATTACCATATACCTTCAACAAGGCAGTTTGCACTTACAATCGGCATTCATCCTCAATGTATTTCAGATATCTGTAGAAATAAAAGAGAGGTCAATAATGATATTATTGAAAAGGCTGTTCAGTATTTTAATTTAAATCCTGTTTATCTTTTTACTGGAAAAGGATCTTTTTTATTAGGTCAGCCTTCAATTGAAGAAAAATACAACCCGATTTTGACTGTAGTTACAGACGAAAATAACAATGAACGTATAGTTTATGTTCCAGTAGATGCTCAAGCAGGATATGGCAATCAATTGCACGATTCTGTTTTTATAAAAAACCTTCCAACATTTAGTTTGCCCGGCAGTCAATTCCAATCCAGTACACATAGGTGCTTTGATGTTACTGGTGATAGTATGGAACCTACGCTTTATACAGGAGATAAAATCATTTGCAGTTTTGTTGATCCAGACAACTGGTTAACTGGAGTCCGAAATAACTACGTTTATGTCTTGATTACTAAATCCAGCGTTGTCGTCAAACGTGTAGCCAATAATCTTAAGAAAAACGGGACTTTGCTTTTAATTTCTGATAATAATTTCTACGCTCCCTATGAGTTGGAATTAAAGGATTTACTTGAAGTATGGATAGTGTCTGTGAAGATTTCTCCCTTCATGCCATCACCTTCCAATATCCGAAATGGATTGCATAATGAAGTGGATTTATTAAAAGATACTATTGCAGATCAATCCAAACTGATTCAAAGCCTTAATAGAACTGTTGAAAAACTGCTTAGGGAAAACAGAAGCCCAATTTCTAGATAGTTTAATCGTTAAGTATAATATCTTTTAATTTACGGGAAGTCTTTGTTAAAATAAAAATCAAGCTGTTCTAATGCATATGCAAAACCCCAAAGTAATTTTACAAATTGAGGAAATGCCAATTTCAGAATGGCACATACCCAAGTTAGTCATGCATGCTGGGGAATGGTGTCATTTAGAAAACCTCGAAGATGGTTTGATAATTGACATGTTGAATATGTTACTGCTAAAGGGAGAACCCAAAGCCGTATTTAAATATTTCGACGAATCTCCTGTAGAATTAAGTTTAAAGACCAAATTAGCTGTAAGACAAAAAATTTCCTTCTGGCCGTCCGATCATGAAGAAATAATGACGGAAGCTTTCTTAACCTTAAAGCGCAAATTAATCGAGACACGAAATAATGAAAAGGAATTCACAACTCGATTGTTTCTCGATCATTTAATGATTGGTGATGCATTGCCTTCCAAATACAAAAGATTGTTTGTTTCTCTTTTTATGAATTCACCCCAACTACTAATCATTGATAGAGCCCTTGATCTTTTTGAAGAGGAAGATCTCGAAAAAATACTACAAGTTATTGTACGCTATTCCAATAAAACTGGTATGGCTATCCTTAACTTTACCTCAAGTAAATCCTTGACCAATCTTATGAGAGCTCGTCGTTTTGCGCAAAGTGAAAATCAATTAATCGAATTGATGGCTGATTAAAGGTAACGCATCAACAGATTGACTGACAGGAAGCTTGCATGTTTTATTTTGACAAACATAGATCATTGTTATGTCATCCTGATACTTATCTTTAAGCAATTCTAGATTCTCTTCTTTTTCACTACCAAGAAATAAGGTATTGCCAAGATATTCTAATTGGAGTTCCTTGTTTTTTTGTTTAGCATCAGATCCAACAATTGCTACCTCATAAGGTGGAACAAGAAAATCAAATAGTAATTGGTACCAGTTGCTATAGAAATTGATGTAGTCACTGGTTTCAATCCTTGGCATCATGTTTTTGATCATTTGTTCTGACATTAGTATATATTCTTCATTATACATCAATGTTCCAAGCGTAAAGAGATCTCTCGCAATTGCAGAATTGCTTGATGGTATTACATTATCTTCGTATTCCAATTTATTAGCAATCAGTGGTTCGTCAATTTTGGACGTATAGTCAAACATTTTTAATTCATCATTATAAAAATGTTCTATACAATAGGTCATCAATTGCTTTGATTCATCCAACCATTTTAGGTCAAATGTACTTTGGTATAGTTTCAAGAATGCTTGTATTGATAAGGCATAATCATCAAGAAAACCATTGATACTTGATTTTCCATTTTTATAATTCCTATTTAGTTTGCCATTCTTATCTTTTTGATTGTTGATTAAAAATTGAGCATTCTTAATGGCATTTTGAATGTAGGCTTCTTCTCCTGTAGCATTATAGGCATCTATATACCCTGAAATCATCAAAGCGTTCCAGCTTGTCAGAATTTTATCGTCCAAAGCTGGTCGTATACGTTTATCGCGTATAGTCATTAATTTCTCTCTCGAATCAGATATTAATGCCTCTAACTCATCCAGTGTTAATGAATTGTTTTTGGCAACTTCAGATTTGCTTTTGGTAACATTCAAAATGTTATTATGTTCCCAATTGCCTTCATCCGTTACATTATAGTATTCACAAAAAACTTTGCTCGCCTTTTCATTATTAAGAATGGAATCTATCTCTTGTTTGCTCCAAACATAGAATTTTCCTTCTTCACCTTCACTATCTGCATCCAAAGAAGAAAAGAACCCACCATTTTTGGCACTAAGTTCTCTTTCGACGAAAGCCAATGTTTCATCAATAATATTCTTGTAGGATTCATCTTTGGTAATTTGATAGAATTGAGCATATACACTAACCAATTGTGCATTATCGTATAGCATTTTCTCAAAGTGAGGAACAAGCCAATAAGCATCGACAGAATACCTTGCAAATCCACCACCTAATTGGTCAAAGATGCCTCCTTTTGCCATATTGTCTAATCCTGTTTTAATAATATCAAATACCTCCTGATCATTTGATAGCCAATAATATTTCATTAAAAACTCATAACCATTAGGCATTGGGAATTTAGGAGCTCCTATACGCCCACCATAAGTGGTGTCATAATTCTTAAATGAAGGCGTTAATTGATCTTTTAAGTCACTGGTTGTAAGATTTAAGTCATTTTTATTAACTTCAATTACAGCAGTACTCGCAATCCCTTCTGTAATTCTATTTGCTGACTCTCTTAGTTTTTCAGGATTCGAAGCTTTTATGCTGACAATTTGGTTAAGTATATCCAACCATTGATCTTTAGGATAATAGGTGCCTGCAAATACAGGCTTACCATCAGGAAGAGCTATAGCATTCAATGGCCAGCCTCCTCTACCGGTTAACAATTGTGCAGCAGTCATATAGACATCATCGACGTCGGGTCTTTCCTCCCTGTCCACTTTTATGGATATGAAATGTTCATTCATGACAGCAGCTACCAATGAATCTTCAAATGATTCATGTTCCATCACATGACACCAATGACACGCAGCATAACCTATACTGATAATTAATAACTTGTCTTCATCTTTTGCTTTGGTTAAAGCTTCTTCTCCCCAAGGATACCAATCAACAGGATTATAAGCATGTTGTAACAGATATGGGCTTGATTCATTTATTAGTCTATTGGACTTTTTATTGTTTGAATTCATAGATGTATGACATTGTAAGAAAATGGTGGCTAGGATAATTAAGCAAGACAAACGTTTCATTGAAAACTAATTTACTGTGATTTTAAGTCGCAAATATAAGCTTATACAACATAGCTTGCTTTATGTGATATTATTTTAAGCTTAACGCAAAATGATTTGATATAGTAATTATAAATTTTATCTTAAAGCAACACAATCATACTAATGAGATGGCGTAGATTAAACGGTAATAAAATAGAGAAGCCAATTGAGGATGCCGTACGGCAAACGATAATAGAAGAGCAGGCTAAAGGTAATCGAATAAAGATTTGTATAGGTTCCGATTCACAAGAACGATCCGGATCCTACGAATTTGCCACTGTAATTGTTTTTTTAAGAGAAAAAAAAGGAGGCTTTATGTATATCCGCAATGAGAGGATTCACCAGACTATGTCTCTTAAGGAAAGAATGATAGTAGAAGTCTCCAAATCGGTAGAGGTGGCCTATGCCCTTTGTGATATTATGGATACTTATGATGTAGAGTTAGAGGTTCATGCAGATATTAATACAGATCCAAGTTTTAAATCCAATATAGCTTTAAAAGAAGCAATGGGATATATTCTTTCAATGGGCTTTATTTTTAAAGCTAAACCAAACGCTTTTGCCAGCAGTAGCTGTGCAGACAAGGTAGTCTAAGTATTTGTTTAGACCTTATAATACCATTGTATTCCTTTCCACAAATGTTTAATAAGACTATAGGACGGAATAATGCTATAATTTGTCTAAAATATCCACAAAAAGCACAAGTTTTTAATTTTATTTGCAAAAAAATAAATAGTCATGAGATTAATATTAGCCTTTCTATTTTGCTTAAGCCTTACGATTGGCAGCAGCCAAATGAATAAAATTAAATTTACAGAATACGATCTGGATAACGGATTGCATGTAATCTTACATCAAGATGCTTCAACGCCAATCGTTGCCGTTTCTGTAATGTATCATGTTGGTTCTAAAAATGAAAATCCAAACAGAACAGGATTTGCCCATTTCTTTGAACACCTTTTGTTTGAGGGTTCCGAGAATATTGGTAGAGGAGAGTATGATAGCTACATAGAAGAAGCAGGAGGCACACTAAATGCCAACACTTCAAATGACAGAACTTACTATCACGAAATCTTACCGAGTAATCAACTTGAACTTGGCTTGTGGCTTGAATCCGAAAGAATGCTTCATGCAAAAGTTGAAAATGAAGGCATTGAGACACAAAGAGAGGTTGTCAAGGAAGAAAGAAGACAAAGAATAGATAACCAACCTTATGGAACTATCCTTCAAGAAACAATGGCAAGAGTATTTAAGGAACACCCTTACCGCTGGCCCGTAATTGGTTCAATGGAGCACTTGAATGCAGCAGAAGAAAGCGATTATGTCAACTTCTACAATGATTTTTATGTGCCTAACAATGCGGTATTGAGTATTGCTGGAGATATAGATATTGAACAAGCTAAAGTGTGGGTTAAGAAATATTTTGCTGGAATTCCAAGAGGCAAAGGCGAAATATACAGACCTAATATTGTAGAACCAGAAATGACTGGTGAAATCAGAGACACGATTTATGACAACATTCAATTGCCTGCCGTAATTCAAGCTTACAGAACCCCCGGTCAAGGATCTGATGATTCATATGCGATGGAAATGGTATCTACACTATTGTCTAGAGGAGGTTCGTCAAGGTTTAGAAAATCAATTGTCGAGGAGCAGCAACTCGCTATTCAAGTTGGTTCTTTTCCTATTGGACTTGAAGATTATTCAGTGTCTCTTGGTTTTGGGATAACAAATATGGGTGTAGACCCTGGAGATATGGAAAAGGCAATGGACGCTGAAGTACTTAAAATACAAAATGAATTAATCTCTGATGAAGAATTTCAAAAATTAAAGAATCAAATTGAAAATGATTTTGTCAGTTCAAATTCTAGAGTGGCTGGTATTGCAGAATCATTGGCCAATTATCACATGTATTTTGGAGATGCTAATTTGATTAACAATGAGATAGAAAGATATCTTGCAGTTACTAAAGAGGACATCATGAAAGCTGCGCAAAAATATTTATCGCCAGATAGAAGGGTAGTACTTTATTACCTTCCTAAAGAAAATGACCAACCTTAATCTTAAATACTTCAGACAAATCAAAAAATGTATAAAATGAAATTACAATATATAATCATCGCATTGACCTCTGTGTTTCTTGTTCAATGTAGTCCAAAGACATCTACTGTTGTTGAAGATAAAACAGTGAAGGCTGAAGGAATAGTGGTAGATAATTCATGGAGATCTAATTCTCCAGAAGCTGGACCGGCTCGAAAGATAAAAATGGGAGATTTTAATGTAGTAGAGCTTTCCAATGGATTAACAGTGGTTGTGGTTGAAAACCATAAATTACCTCGAGTATCTTATTCTCTATCATTAAAAAATGACCCTATTAATGAATATGAAAAATCAGGAATGGTTTCAATGGCCGGAAATCTATTTGGTAGAGGAACAAGCAATAGAACAAAATCTGAAATTGATGCTGCAATTGACTTTTTAGGAGCTAGCCTCAATACTGGAGGAACAGGAATTTTCGGAAGTTCACTAACCAAGCATCAGGATGCAGTTTTGGAAATTATGAGCGATATACTGTACAATGCCTCATTCCCTAAAGAGGAGTTTGATAAAATATTAAAGCAAAACCTTTCAGGAATTGAAGCTTCAAAGACTGATCCTAATAGTATGGCTAGGAATGTTGCGGCAGTAGTAAATTATGGTGTTAATCATCCATATGGTGAAGTTGCATCCGCCGAGACTTACAATAATATTACAATAGAAGATTGCAAGAATTATATTAAAGATTATTTTAAAGCCAATAACGCATACCTTACGATAGTGGGTGATATTACTATTGAAGAAGCTAAAATGAAGGCTGAAAAGTACTTTGGAAGATGGGAATCTGGTTTGGTAAATGAACCTAAATATAAGCAACCTGTAAGACCAGAAGAAACTAGAGTTTGCCTTGCACATAAAGAAGGTGCAGTACAATCAGTAATTAGAATTACATATCCCGTAGAAAACAAACCTGGAAATGCAGATATAGCTGCTGCAAGCATAATGAATTCTATTTTAGGTGGTGGCATCTTTTCTGGAAGATTAATGCAAAACCTTAGAGAAGACAAGGCTTACACCTATGGTGCAAGATCTAGTTTATCATCAGACTCACAAGTAGGAACTTTCAATGCTTTTGCCTCTGTAAGAACAGAAGTTACAGACAGTTCTATCGTTGAGTTTCTTTATGAAATGGATAGAATATCCAATGAACCAGTAAGTGATTATGACTTAAGGTTATCTAAAAATTCATTGGCAGGAAGTTTTGCCCGATCATTGGAGTCGCCACAAACATTAGCCGCTTTTGCTAGAAATATTCACAGATACAAGCTTCCTAAGGACTATTACGAAAGCTATTTAGAAAGATTGGATGTTGTGAGTGTTATGGATGTCCAAAGGGTAGCAAAAAAATATGTAACAGCTGATCAAGCCAATATTGTTGTTGTAGGTAACAAAGATGAAATCAATGAGAAATTATTGGCTTTTGATGCTGATGGTGAAATTGAATATTTTGATGCATTTGGTAATAAGCTTGAAAAGGTTTCAGCAGAATTGCCTAGCGATATGACTGGAGAGATCGTTATAAAGGACTTTTTATCTGCTATGGGAGGAGAAGCCAAATTAAAGGCGGTTAAGTCTTTAGAGAAGCATATGGAAATGAGTATGATGGGGCAGAACATCTCAATAGATATGTATTATCAAGATGGCAACAAGTTTTATACAAAAGTGGGTAATGCTCAAATGACTTTGCAAGAGATGAGATTTGATGGTAAAACTGCTCAATCTGGTGGTATGCAAGGATCACAAACAGCTACTGAAGGACCTATATTTGAAGAGGTAAAAAATCAAGCTGTGATGTTTGAACAATTGGCTTACCTGACAGATGATTATATGCTTGAGTTAAAAGGAATTGATAATATTGATGGAGAGTCGTGTTATAAAGTATCTGTTACTGATGCTGATGGGGGAAAGAAAACGCAATATTATAGCATTAAAACAAGCTTGTTGTTGAGAGAGATTGAAGTATCTGAAGGACCAGGAGGGCAGCAGGTAACGACTACAACAGATTTTATGGAATATAAATACGTAGATGGGTTTATGTTTCCTCATAAATTAAAAACTACAGGAGCAATGCCAATGCCTATTGAAATGACCGCCACTTCTTATAAAGTGAATTCTGAAATTGATCCCAATTTATTTATGATTAAATAATCAGGGTAGAATATATTTGAATTAAAGAGGTTGGTCTACTTGATCAAGCTCTTTTTTATTTTTGTACTATTGTATAAATCAAATCCATAGCATTGGAAAGACTCAATAAATTTTTCACCTTAAATCAGCGACCCCACGGTGCAGTAAATGATAATACTTGGTCCTATCAGGAGCAGGAAATTCCAGTTCTTAATAGAGGGCAAATTTTAATCAAAAACCAATATATCTCACTTGATCCTGCAATGAGAGGGTGGATGGACGACAAGAGATCTTACATCCCTGCAGTGAAAATTGGGGAGGTAATGAGAGCAAGTACTATTGGAAGAGTTGTGGAATCTTGTAATGATAAATTTGAGCTTGGAGATTATGTTTTAGGTTTGCATGGTGTTCAGTCCTATGACATTAGCTCGGGAGAACTGGATCATAATTTAGGGCAATCACTCATTGTGCCTGCTGAAAAGTTTTTAAGTGTTTTAGGCATGACAGGTTATACGGCCTATTTTGGATTATTGGAAATTGGTAAGCCAGTTGCTGGTGAGACTATTGTAGTATCTGCTGCAGCCGGTGCGGTAGGTTCGATTGTAGGACAAATTGCTAAAACAATGGGATTAAATGTTATCGGAATTGCAGGAGGACAAGAAAAATGTAATTATGTGGTTGAAGAATTGGGTTTTGATACATGCATTGATTACACATCCGATAGCTTTGCTCAAAGAATGATTGAAGTTACATCATCAGGCGTCGACATATATTTTGATAATGTAGGAGGAGAGATGTTGGACCTATTGCTTACACGAATAAATAAATTTGCCAGAGTAATCATTTGTGGCGCGATTTCTCAATACAATACTACAGCTTCTACTTATGGCCCTAAAAACTATCTATCTCTCCTAGTCAATAGAGCTATTATGCAAGGTTTTATAGTTTTTGATTATAAGGACAGATATCAAGAAGCTTCACTTAAATTGTCAAAATGGCTTAGTGAAGGAAGCATTAAATCCAAAGAAGATATCGTGGAAGGTATCGAAAACTTTCCAAAGGCCTTCAATAGGCTATTTAATGGTAAAAAATTAGGCAAACTTGTACTCAAAGTTGATTAAAACAGTATAATTCTATAATCTTTTTCAATTGGCTTTTGTTTAACTTTAGATTTTACCGGACTACAATCAAACTAATTTTTTGAAAGCTAGATTTATTTATCATCCATTACATTTTAGAAAGCCAGGTGGCACTTCAAGAGGTATACTTCATACTAAAGACAGTTGGTTTATTATACTAAGGAAGAATGGTAATATTGGAATAGGTGAATGTTCAATTATTAAAGACCTCAGCGTTGAAAATTTTGATGAACTTGAAATAGCTATTAAAGATCTTTGTGTCAAACTTAATAATGGCATTAGAGTGGATATAAACACATTAAATGCATTCCCCTCTTTGAAATTTGCTTATGAAATGGCATTATTGGATTTAAGTAATAAAGTACCTTTTAAAATGTTTGAGTCTCCATTTTACGATGGTGTTAAAATTCCAATTAATGGTTTGGTTTGGATGGGGGAATCTCGGTTCATGCTTGAGCAAATAAAAGATAAATTAAAAGATGGGTTTAATTGTATCAAGATAAAAATTGCTTCTATTGATTTTGATGATGAACTTGAACTTATCAAGTATATACGATCGGAGTATTCCAAAGAGGATGTAGAAATAAGGGTAGACGCTAATGGCGGATTTTCTGTTGAAGAAGCAATGGAAAAAATGAAAAGACTATCGGATTTAGATATCCATTCTATTGAACAGCCTATCGCTAAAGGGAA
The DNA here is from genome assembly GCA_029262995.1 of Saprospiraceae bacterium. GTDB lineage: Bacteria > Bacteroidota > Bacteroidia > Chitinophagales > Saprospiraceae > RFSX01. The sequence continues at coordinate 290,171 of JAJCYH010000011.1, forward strand.
TGTTGAAGAAATGTGTTTGCTTTGCGCAAATGGTCCATTGGATATTGCCTTGGATGAGGAGCTGATAGGTATAGTAAAACGTAAGGACAAAGAACATTTAATCAACGAAATAAAGCCTAAGTACTTGATATTAAAACCAAGTTTGATCGGTGGCCTAGCTTCATCAGAAGAGTGGGTAGCACTTGCAAGCGAATATGATATTGATTGGTGGGTAACTTCCGCTCTGGAAAGTAATGTTGGTTTAAATGCGATTGCACAATGGGTGTCGACACAAAACAATTCAATGCCTCAAGGTCTTGGTACAGGTCAGTTGTTTACTAATAATATAGACTCTCCTTTAAATATGGAACGTGGGAAATTATTCTTGGATAATACAAGACAATGGAATACTGAATTATTAAAGTTTTGATATGGGATTCCAAATTGGAGATAAACAAATTAAGTTTGAAGATTATAAATCTCTTTATATTTACAGGTCCTCTTATCCAGTTGTTGTAGAAGTAATTGATTTTCTACAGTTTTGGTATGATGAAGGGCAAGAGCTGATTTTTACAACTTCTGGCTCTACAGGCAAAGCAAAAGAAATTGTTCATTCCAAAATGGCAATGCTCAAAAGCGCAGACTACTCCCAGTCCTTTTTTAAGTATAAAAGCAATGATAACAGTCTTTTATCCTTACCACTAAGCTATGTGTCAGGTAAGATGATGTTAATAAGAGCCATCAGGTCTCAATTGAATTTTATAATTCAAAATATTTCAAGTAATCCTTTAAAAAATATAGATCAAAATATTGATTTTCTGGCGTTAACACCTATGCAGTTTATCAATGCACATTCTGAAAATAGCATTCAATTGCAAAAAGTAAAGACGATATTGCTAGGTGGTTCTGCGGTTGATGAATCATTAGAGCGTATGATAAAGAGTTGGAATAACAGTATATATGTAGGTTTCGGGATGACTGAAACCTTAACTCATGTTGCCTTGAGAAAGTTAAATGGTGTTGATAAAACAGATTATTATTCAGCAATTTCTCCAGAATTTTGCTTTAGAACAAACGCTGAAAATTGTTTGGTCATCAATGCGCCTCATTTACCTGAAGAAGTTATTAGTAATGATATTGTGGAATTGTTAAATGATCAACAATTTTATTGGAAAGGAAGAAAGGATAATATCGTAAATTCAGGGGGTATAAAGCTTAATGTTGAGTCCATTGAGAACGTTCTGAATTTGTATCTCTCCGAAAATCTAATGTTATTTGGAGAAGATCATAAAGTACTTGGTCAAAGTCTAAGCTTATGCATTGAAGGTTTAAGAAGTGATGCATTGATTGCTGAGCTAAGGATTGTAATGACAAAATTGGATAAGTACGAAAGGCCTAAGAAAGTTTACTTTTTGGATAAATTTGAATACACAGGAAATGAGAAACTAATGAGAGAAAAAACGATCGATCGAATTAAATTAAGTAAGGCAATAGACTTAGGGATTAATTGATGACTATGAATACCAAACACAAGTCATATCAATGTGCTAACGGAGCAATATTGTCCTATCGTCTTCCTTCTGAACAAATGGTAAATACCTTTGAATGTGCAATTGAAGAACAGGCATTTTCTGAAAATAGTCTGCTTTCTTTTGATTTTGTATTTGCACCATATAACATTGAATCCACGCCAGTTCTGTGGTTAAAATATATCAAGCCTATAGAGAATTTAGTGGATGCTTTCGAACTATCGATGATGGATAATTATTGTATTTCGAAAGAGGAGTATCTAGAACAGGGGAAGATTATTATTGAGAAATTGCAGTTTGAAGAAATTAATAAACTAGTATATTCAAGAGTTTCTAGTGTTTATTCAACAGATATTCAAATTACCAAATTTTTTGATGATTTATTGAATAAGTATCCAGATGCATTTTGTTACTTCTTGTACATACCCGGGAAAATGTGTTGGATGGGTGCAAGTCCTGAAATTTTACTTACACGTGATGCTGACGAATATGCGACAGTTGCACTGGCAGGTACAAAGAGTACTGAAAATAATATTGATTCTGTCGAATGGAGTCAGAAGGAATTAGACGAACACTCATATATTGAACGATATCTAGACAGTGTATTGTCTATCAATTTAGTTTCTTTTGATAAATCGGAAAAATATACTTCCTCGGCGGGAGCCATGTTTCATATTAAGTCTGACTATCGCTTTTCTTCAAAATTAGACTCCGACACCTTAATTAGGGAATTGCATCCAGGTCCTGCATTAACTGGTTTTCCTAAAATGGAAGCAATCCACTATTTAAATGATTTTGAAAATCATGACAGGAAATACTATACAGGGTTTTTAGGACCTATTGGGCCTCTAAAAAAATGGTCATTGTATGTTAATTTAAGATGTATGGAAATCTGTAAGGAAGGCTATTTAATATACCTTGGTGGTGGTTATACAAAGAGCTCATCTGCTGAAGCGGAATGGAATGAAACAGAGCTGAAGGCAACAACAATGAAAGCTATTATTAATGCATAAGAAAACTGAGAGGCTTGATATGTTGACGACCGATAAATTGAGTGTAGCAAGGTTAGTTCTAATCTGTTCTAGATTGGGTATTGAAGATGTGATATTTTCTCCAGGTTCAAGAAATGCACCAATGGTCATTGCTTTTGTTGAGAGTAAACTGTTTAATACATATTGCATACCAGATGAAAGAGCTGCAGCATTTTATGCATTGGGAATGTCAATAGCAACTAAAAATCCAACTGTCATTTGTTGTACATCAGGTTCTGCTGTACTAAATTATGCACCCGCAATAAGTGAAGCCTACTACCAAGGGATTCCAATGGTGGTAGTTACTGCGGATAGACCTGTTGAATGGATAGATCAAGGTGTTGGTCAGTCAATTCGTCAAAACGAAGTTTTTCGAAATATTATAAAATCATCATTTCAGTTTACTGAAGAGGCCAGCGAAGAGCAAGATCTAATAGCAAATGATACATATACGATAGATGCTATTCAAACTTCATTAAATGGATGGCCAGGACCAGTTCACATCAACATACCATTGCAAGAACCACTTTATAACCAAGCACCTTTTGTTGAGCATCCATTGATTCAGATTTCGGATATTGTTGAAAAGAGTGTTGACATACCTGAATTAAATAGACTCCAAAAAATATGGAAATCTTCTCGTAGGAAAATTATTCTAATGGGGCAGTCTACCCCTAAGCCAATGTTGCATCATATGCTTAATAATTGGGTACAGAACAAAGAAGTCATTCTTTTGACAGAGACAAGCAGCAATTGTTACGTAAATGGAGCCATCCAGAATATTGATCGGGTAATAACAAATTTTGGAGCGTCTAAGACTAAGTACCAAGCAGACTTGTTAATTAGTATTGGTGGTCCTATTGTTTCGAAAAAGATTTTGTCTTATTTTTTAAATAATAAGCCAATATACCATTGGCACGTTTCTAGGGAGTCAAAGAAAGACACCTTCAGAGCATTAACAGATTATATACCAACTGAGGCAATTGACTTTTTTAAAGAAATTGAACCAGATGAATCTCTTAATGAACTCACATTTCAAAACGATTGGGAGCAGGTTAGGCTACATACTTCACTAAGGCATAATGAATTTATCAATAATATTGCCTGGTCCGACCTAAAGCTTTTTGATATTGCCTTAAAAGAACTCAAAGATGATATGGTATTGCACATGGGCAATAGTACAGTTGTTAGATATATTCAGCTTTTTAATCAGAATCCCCAAATTTTGTACTTAGGAAATAGGGGAGTTGGTGGTATCGATGGGTGCACGTCTACCGCATTGGGTTATACAATTAAATCAGAAAAAAAGAACATCTTGATCACTGGAGATATGGCATTTTATTACGATTCAAATGCTTTTTGGAATCATCACTTTCCTTCCTATTTTAGAATTATTGTTGTCAATAATCAAGGCGGAGGAATATTTCGCATTATTCCAGGGCCATCTTCTACACATCAGCTTAAGCATTATTTTGAAGCCTATCAGGAAGGAGATGCTCACTATTTGGCAAAGCACAATAATATTGACTATAAATCTGCTCATAATGAAGATGAACTAAAGCATATATTACCAGAATTTTTGGATGATAGTAAAGGTGTCAAAATGTTGGAAATATTCACACCTAGAGAGATAAACGATACAGTGTTAATGGATTATTTTAATTACCTGAAGTAATTGTTTACCTTATTGTATAGTGAAATTTTATGTAATTTTAATATTATCTATAAATTATTAAATAGATGAATATTAAAAAACTTTTCTTCTTCATTGGCTTTTTGTTATTATATCAAACTTCAATTGCTCAGGTAGAACCTGAAACATCATTGAGAACATGTACAGATGGCATTGACAATGATGGTGATGGGCTTATTGATTGTGATGATCCTGAATGTGTTGAAAATGGAGTCTCCAATTGTCGGCCCTGCTTTAATGATCTTTTGGCATTTGCTGACACAATAGAAATGTCTATTCAGACATGCCCAGACTCAAATAACCTTTATACAGATTTTCTTCAGGCACTGGGCAGATTCGATTTTGATGGATTTCATGACAGTGCAAAATTTGTTAGTATTGGAACTGGAGGATCATTACAATTTGGATTCCAAGATAATCTAATCGCCAATTCTGGTGATACTTTGGCCGACCTTTGGGTTTATGAAGTTGGTCTTGACAGAGAAGGGGTTAGTTTGTCTTTACGACCCTATGACGTCTATACAGAATCTGTTTTGAATAACTCCGGAATATCTGATTTAGATGGTGATGGGTTTTGGGAGTTTGGAGAAATTGATGGAGGGAGAACATCATTTGATATTGATAGAAATTTTATTGACTCATTTGAACGAAATAGACTTTTATTTGACGGGGTTCGAATAGTTGATATAATTAATTCTACATGTGCTGGTACTACACCTGGTGCTGATATTGATGCCATATGCGGCACTAGTCAATATTATCTTGAGCAATGTTTCAATGGCCTTGATGACGATAATGATGGCTTTATAGATGAAGATGATGCTGATTGTTCATGTGAATTTAGTACGGACATTCAAGTTTTATTAGAAGGTAATATCTGTAGGGAAGGATTGTATCTGAGAAGTAATTTGGATGAGAATCTATTTGATTTTCAATGGATGAAGGATGGTTTTGAATTAGATGGTGATACATCTAGTGTACTCTTGGTTACAGGAAGTGTAGGCTATTATGAGCTATTGGTCAATAATGGTGACGCTTGTTTTCGTTCTGAACAAATTCTCGTAGAGATTCCATTTTCCATTACTCATTTGGAACAATCTATATGTGCTTTTGATGCATTTTTTTATGAAAACGAAGCATTAACAGAATCAGGAATTTACAATTTTCATTTAATTTCAGAAGAAACTGGTTGTGACAGTATTATTGAATTAAATTTGAATGTCCGAGACCCTGCTGTAAAAATAGTAAACAGAACTATTTGTGAAGGAGATTCTGTATTTTTTAATGGAATGACAATACGAGACCCTGGTCAATATAACTATCAAACTGTCAATTTATTCGGTTGTGATAGTATGGTATTATTAACTGTCCAAGTAGAACCGATCCCTGAGCGCGAATATAGCTTTGTTATCTGTGAAGGCGATACTATTGAGTTCAGAAACTCAATATATACGGAAGAAGGAAGTTTTGTTCAAAATGTTCCTGTAATTGGAAGCTGTGATAGTATGCTTATTGTTAATATTGAGAAAATATTTAATTCGATATTAGATACAAGCGTATTCCTGTGTCCTGGTGATGTTACAATTATTGGCGGGCAAGTCTACACTCAAGAAGGTACATATGAGCATATCATTCCTGCTGCTTCAGGTTGTGACAGTATTTTGCTTATAACTGTTAATCAAATAACAAATTCTTCTTCCTCATTGGATATTGATATTTGCAACGGAGATTCTATCACAATTAATAATGAAACTTACTATAGTGGTGGATTATACGAACAAATAGTTGTTGCTTCCAATGGTTGTGATAGCTTGATCAATATTAACATTGTTTCTATGGATAATGATACAACAAGGTTTGATTATTCAATTTGCGAAGGAGATTCTGTACTTTTTAATGGAATAATAATACAAGATCCTGGTCAATATAACTATCAAACTGTCAATTCATTCGGTTGTGATAGTACGGTATTATTAACTGTCCAAGTAAAACCGATCCCTGAGCGAGAATATAGCTTTGTTATCTGTGAAGGCGATACTATTGAGTTCAGAAACTCAATATATACGGAAGAAGGAAGTTTTGTTCAAAATGTTCCTGTAATCGGAAGCTGTGATAGTATGCTTATTGTTAATATTGAGAAAATATTTAATTCGATATTAGATACAAGCGTATTCCTGTGTCCTGGTGATGTTACAATTATTGGCGGGCAAGTCTACACTCAAGAAGGTATATATGAGCATATCATTCCTGCTGCTTCAGGTTGTGACAGTATTTTGCTTATAACTGTTAATCAAATAACAAATTCTTCTTCCTCATTGGATATTGATATTTGCAACGGAGATTCTATCACAATTAATAATGAAACTTACAATAGTGGTGGATTATACGAACAAATAGTTGTTGCTTCCAATGGTTGTGATAGCTTGATCAATATTAACATTGTTTCTATGGATAATGATTTAACAAGGTTTGAGTATTTTATTTGTGAGGATGAAATAGTTTTTTTTCGTGGAATGTCCTTTAGCGAATATGGGATTTTTGAATTTGATACAATTGGACCTAATAATTGTTTGGCTAAACATATCCTCAGTATTAGGCCAAAGGAGAATTGTGAACAATGCATTTCTTCTGGAGTAAAGGTTAATAAATTAAAATTTGAAGTCGAAAAAATTTCTGACGAATGGTATAAATTCAAATCTGGGTATTTTAATCAAGAGGACTCTGAAAGAATAGTTAGTAAAATTGAAATGGAACGTCTTGTGACGATACTCCTTGTTAGTGACATTTTAGAAACAAATGCAGAGAGAGCAATAGCGAACAGAATTATAGAATATTCTATTGTAAATACAGAAGTATCTTTTCTTGAAAAGTTAAGATCGGAATTAAATATGGACAACTCTTCCTATTATAAAATGAAGAAGAATATAGATAAAGAAATCACTCAAATTCAAGCAATGAATGATGGGACATGTTATTCTAAATTCGAATAATTTTAAACAAACAATCGTTTTTCAGACAAATAGAATTCCTTAAAGGAAATCATTTTCTGCTTCTGTTCATCCCAAAGTTTGTGCCGCATGCATTTAAGACTATCTGCGAACGTAATGATGTTAGCGTATTTGTTTAAAATGGGATTTTCTTTCATGCATTTTTCAAGATTATAATTAGGGATTCTTGCAGAAAGGTGATGAATATGATGTAAGCCTATGTTTCCTGTTAACCACTGAATGGTTTTAGGCAATTTATAATAAGTAGCACCACGAATAGCTGCAATGACAAAGTCCCAATTTTTTCTCCATTGATTATAAGCTGTTTCATGTTGGTGTTGTACATAGAAAAACCAAAATGCAATAACTGCAAATATGAATATTGTAAACAATTGGATGAATAAAAATCTTGACCATCCAAGTAAAAACCCTAAGCAAGTATAAACAACTAGAATAATTATATTATTTCGAACCTGAGACCATTTAATTCTTTGAATCATTCCTTTGAATTTTACATAAGGAATCCTGTTGGAAATTGTAAAATATACCATAGGTGAAATGATAAACAATATGATAGGGTTTCTGAAAATCCTATATCTTAATTTGCCAAACCCACTTCTATTTCTATATTCTTCGACTGTAAGGAAGTTAATGTCTCCAATGTCTCTTTCTTCCAATTGTCCCGTATGTCCATGATGGTGATTATGCACTTTAGCCCAATACTTGTATGGTACGGAGCTAAATAGACTGCATGCTAATCCAATGAAATCATTCCATCGTTTAGAGCTTAAAAAGGATTGATGTCCACAGTCGTGTTGAATTATGAATATCCTAACCAAAAAGAATGCATTGATAAATCCGAGCAGAATTGTAATCCAAATAGACCAGTTAAAAGAGAAGTACATCAATACCCACAGTCCAATGTAGGGCAGAAAAGAAGTGCATATTTGTAATAATGCTTTCTTAGTACTAGGAATCTGGTATATGGCAATAATTGACTTCCAATTTGCTAATGCTGCGCTTATTTCTTTGTCTAAATCAAATTGCATATTCAAAATTATTACTTCAAAAATATTATTTAGATAAGATACAACAAAATATCAAGACTTATCTGTTTTCTTCTTGACGTTTGATAAAATAGTAAGTGTCATATTGCGACCTTACGGGTATTCCATTATTTCTCTTGTAATCATTGGTTCTTTTAAAGTCGATGTATCTTGATTTTACATTGTCATTTGACTGTATTCTCATTATTACATTAACGAAATACTTCAATTTAGGATCCAGTATCGGAAACATGGTTTCGATTCTGTGGTGTAGATTTCTTACCATCCAATCTGCTGAGGATAAATATATCTCCTCATTTCCATCATTGGCAAAAATAAATACTCTTGCATGCTCTAAAAAGCGATCAATGATACTGAAAGCTTCTATATTTTCACTGATATTTTTGATGCCAGGAACCAGTGAGCATATCCCTCTTACTATAATGTCAACTTTAACACCTGCTTGACTGGCCTTATATAAGAGATCAATCATTTCTTGATCCTGTATCGAGTTCATTTTTAGAAAAATTCGGGCTTTTTTTCCTTGGGAGGCGTTTGTGATTTCTCTTTCCACCATATCTATCAGTTTGGTCTTCAAATTAAAAGTACCAACCCCTAAATATTTGAAATCTTTTTTTGGTTTAATTTTATTTTCTACATAGGAGAATATCATCAAGACTTCTTTAAGGAGCTTTTTGTTTGATGTAAAAAGGCCAAAGTCACAATATAATTTTGCAGTATTTTCATGAAAGTTACCTGTACTCATATAGGTGTAGAAATTCTCATCTCCATTATTAACCTTTCTTACTAGAGCAATTTTAGAGTGTACCTTTAAGCCTGGCATACTATAGAGCACCCTTACACCTGATTTTTCAAGGCTTTCACCCCATGTCAAATTTGCTTCTTCATCAAATCTTGCTTTGATTTCGATAAATGCAGTGACTTGTTTGCCATTCTTAACAGATAATTTTAACGCCTCCATTATCCTTGATATTTTTGCTACACGATATTGGAATAATTTAATGTGCGTTACTTTTGGGTTTGAAGCAGCGTCCTCGAAAAACCTAATAACAGATTCGTAACTGTGGTATGGATAATATAGTAAGTGATCTTTTTTATCAATAGCCTCAAACAGGTCCTCAGATTGTTCTAAAGGATTATAAGCGATGGGGGCCATTACCAAATCCTTAAGATGTTTCATTTCAAAATCTGGAAAACTAAAAAAATCAGAGTTGTTATGATATCTTCCTTCAGCGACTAAATCAATTTCTTTCAATTCAAATACATCTTTCAAATATTTTAAAAGATCATCAGGGATATCTCTATCGTAAATTAGTCGCGAAGCAGGTCCTACACTTCTTTTTTCTAAACTGTTTTTAATCTTAAGAATTAAGTTACCAGAAAATTCATCATCTATATATAGCTCTGCGTCTCTTGTGAGTTTTATTGAATAACTCCCAATGATATTAAACCCTGGAAAGATTTTATCAACATTATCTCTTACAACATCATCAATAATAATTAGATCATTTTGATCAGATTTGCTTGGCATTATTAAAAATCTACCTACTTGTTCAGATGGTATTTTGATAATTGCATAATAGGCTTGCTTGTCTCCTTCAGTCTTGCTACGCATGTCCAATGCCATATATAAAGCACCATTGAGAAGAAATGGCTTCACTTTATTTTCCTTGAGCAACATAGGTTGTATAAAAGGCAACAGCTTGTCACTAAAGAAGGAAGCTGTAAATTGCTTTTGTTCTTGGCTTAACTTCTTTTGCCTTAAAATATTTATATTTTCCTTTTTAAGGGCAGGAATTATTTCTTCTTCAAAAACTCTGGAAAACTCAACCTGTTGATCATTTACAATTTGCAATAATTGTGAAAGTATTAATTTAGGCTCAAGTCCTAATTTCTTTTTTGTTTTCTTACCTAGACGTACCAAGTTTTTATGGTTGGCAACGCGAACTCTAAAAAACTCATCAAGATTTGAAGAATATATAGCTAGGAATTTTACCCTTTCTAACAATGGGACATTTGGATCTTTTGCTTCCTGTAAAACTCTATAGTTAAAAGACAGCCAACTGATGTCTCTGTCTATATAAGGCAAGGGTTGTTTCATAAATTAGTGGTTTTCAGAGCTGTAATTTATCAAAAATGATTTTTTTGAAGCTATTTTATACGTTATATATTGGATTAAACCATCGTTATGACAATTTTATGTTTATTCGGAGATTGAGTCTTGACTTAATTTCTAATGGTTAATTTTGTACTCTTAAAATAATGGAATGAGAAGAAATATTGTTGCAGGCAACTGGAAAATGAATCTTAGTTTAGTTCAAGCTACTAAATTGGTTTCTGAAATCATAAATTTTGAAATCCCAGACAAGGTAGATGTGATCCTTGCTTGTCCATTTCCTTATTTAATGAGCGTTAATGAACTGATAGGGAAGAAGGAAAATGTTTTTGTAGCTGCACAAAACTGCCACTATGAGGAGTCTGGCGCCTTTACTGGAGAGGTCAGCGTAAATATGCTTAAGTCAATTGGTATTAATTGTGTTGTTGTTGGTCATTCGGAAAGAAGGACTTTAAACAATGAATCAGATGAAATGGTGAAAACTAAAATTGACCTATTGTTGGCAGCAGAAATGGAAGTGATATTTTGTTGCGGAGAGCCTTTAGAAATAAGAGAAGCCAAAGGTCAAAATGGTTATGTAAGTCAACAGTTGGTGGACAGTCTGTTTCACTTAAGCGGGGAAAAGCTAAAAAATATAATCATTGCCTATGAACCTATTTGGGCAATAGGAACAGGGTTAACAGCATCTCCAGAACAAGCCCAAGAAATGCATTTATTTTTACGAACGCTACTCACTGAAAAGTATAGCAGTGAAACGGCAAGTAAAGTCTCTATATTATATGGAGGAAGTGTAAATGCTAGGAATGCTCAGCAGTTATTTTCTAAGCCAGATGTAGATGGAGGATTAGTAGGCGGAGCTTCATTAGAGAGTGAAAGTTTTAGTCAAATTATCGCTTCTTTTTAATTAGTTATGGAATAGCTGATTTACCTTTTCAAATCGATATTGGAATATTTCTTCTAGTTTGTTTTTAATATAAAGTTGATTGGCGAGTGATCCTAGAAGTCCAAACGGTAATGCATATTCCAGTTTATCTATCATTATAATATATCCATTTTCTTGTTTAAATACATGTTTGTGTTTCCATAATTTGTATGGACCCTTAATTTGGACATCTATGAAGTGATTCTTGAATTCAACTTCAGAAATTAAAGTCTTCCAATAAAGAGGAATATTAAAGATGGGGGATACTTTATATTCAATTACTTGCCCTTGAAACATCTCATCTAATGGATTTGAACTTATTATTTTGAAGCCCATATTATCTGGAATCAACTGATCAAGATTCTTTGGACTTGAAAAAAAATCCCATACCTGATCTATTGTGGCTACTAATTTTTGCTCTTTGTGTAGTTTGAATGTCTTCATATTTGTAGAACATTAAAATAGACAGACTGTTTACGCTTTTTGTAATAATTATAATAAATAAACATGGAGGTATAACAGTCTTGTTCTCAGCTGGATATGGATATTAAAAAATTAATATGAAGATAATTTGAATATTGGATAGGGGGGAAGTGTCGTTTTCTTGTCTATAATACAAAGGGTGTTATTAAAGGTATTAAAAAACGGTTAACTTAAAGAAGCTAACCGTTTTTGTTTATTATGTAAACTGATAGTTTGATTAGAACCAGATAAACTTTGATTTTTCTCCACATCTTGCCTGGCCTACACCTCCAATTCCCCAGTTCAATTCGAAAACAATTCCTGCAAAAATAGGGTTAGTACTAGATATGTTGCCTGTATAATTTACGGGTTGTCTGTTCCCAGCCTCTGCACCTTGACTAGATACAATATCAGTAAAACCATATTCAAACCTAAGACCTAATATACCGCTAAATCTTCCATCATTACCTATAACATAAGTTCCAAAACCGATTACAGCCGCCAAAGGATTTTTCTCATAAAAATCAGGATTGATGATTTCTTTACTTCCTCCTTTAGGTCCAGACTTTACATCTCCCATAAACGATACTTTAGGTCCTATTTCAAAATAACCTTTTTTACGAGCGTCTCTGAATAAAACATAAACATCAACAGAGTTGACGCTAACCTCAGTATCTGGAGCATTTGTTCCGCTTGTATTTTGGAAAACACCATTTAAACTGCCAACCATTACATCAAAAGAAACACCGGTATAATTCCAGTTAATACCTAATTTACCACCAAGCTTAGTGCTGGTTGCAATTGTTAAATCAAAGTTGGAATCATCTCCAGCCGCTTGATTAAAAAGCATACTTGCGCCGGTTTGCACTTTGACACCTGCATCCAACCAAAAATCAAGTTTCTGAGCGTCCACTTGAGAAGTGTAAAAACCTACTAGAAGTATGAATAAGATTTTTTTCATTTTTAATGTTTTTAATTTACTATAAATTGTTATTTGTTGTTATAATCAACCCAAGCAGAATATCCGCCGGTCATATCAACAACATTTGGAAATTGAATTTCACTGAACAGCTTGGCAGCCAAACTGCTTCTGGTACCAGATTGACAATACAGGATTAATTTTGATTCTGAATCCAAATTTTTGGCATCAATAATAAATCTTGGCGATTTTACATCCATTTCTAGTGCACCTTCAATCTTGCCCTCAGCAATTTCTTTTGGTGTTCTTAAATCAACAAACTGATAGCCTTGTTTAGCTAAAGCAATGGCTTCTGCTACGGTCACTTTTTTCACTTCAGTCTTCTTATATTCATTTTGAGTTTCTGGAGTACTAAAAACCATCTTGCCTTCATTCTTGTTTTTAGCGTTCTCAGAATCATTCGCTGTCGGTTGTGATTTATTTTGCCCACAGGCGCATATTGATACCAGAATAATTAATGAAGAGAATACTATTTTATTCATATTTAATTTTTTTACAATATTAGTCAAAATAACTTGTTTGATTGCGTTTGCTGTCAACGAAATCGTCATCAAAAATGCAAAGTTATACTTAATTGTGAAAGAAACACATTAAAAATATATGTAATATATATTGACTTGGAATGTTGCTTGCGTTATATTTGTTGCAGAATTCATAAAAACATTGTTTTTAAAACGTTAAATATGGATTATAAGCCAACCTTTTGGTGGTTTCAAACGTCTATAAAAGTAAATAGCAAATTTTTATTATATACCCATGAGTAAGTTTTTTAAATCATTCATTTTATTCTTCAAAAAATCACCTAAAAAAATCTCTTCAATAATTATGAAAAGATACGATGATGAGTATGAAGGCTGGTTAGGAATTTAATCAGCAGCTACCGAATAGTCGACTCCACAAGAGAAAAAATAGGTTTCAAGAAATTGAGACCTTTTTTTATATGTGTAATTTTGATTTTTTGTCTAGTAGTTGCTCTATGGATTCAACTCTATCTTCATCTGGGACACAACAATCAACTGGGCAAACAGCAGCACATTGGGGCTCATCGTGAAATCCTTGACATTCCGTGCATTTATCTGGAACGATATAATAATAGTCTTCTTCTACGGGTGCGTTCATTTCACTAGCTGTTATAGATTCTCCAGTTTCTAATATAAATGTTCCTTTTACGTTGGTGCCGTCTGCAATAGCCCATTCAATACCACCTTCATATATGGCATTATTTGGACATTCAGGTTCGCAAGCCCCGCAGTTAATACATTCATCTGTAATGATAATGGCCATTTGAAAACTTAATTTTACTTGTGAAATCTAATACTATAAATTATAGATAGCAAAATGTAAATAATTACACCAATGGGCATTGCAAGTTTATAATTTACCATAATAAGCATGGCAAAGGTCATAATACAAAATAGAATAAACAAGTTGTAGTTAAAGTTTTTGCCTAGCTGCTTGAAAGACAACATTTTAATCTTACTTAAGTTTAAAAACATTAAAATAATAGGAATAGAAACATATATAGAAGGGTAATCGATTAAGGTTTGCATTATACTGCTGTCAAACTCCACACCAATAAATAATCCGATAAGAAAAAATGAGCTTGCTGGGGTTGGTAGTCCTGTGAAATATTTAGTATCAGGCTTTAAATTAAATATGGCCAAACGAATAGCACTTCCAATTAATATAAACATTGAAGGAATATACATTGTCCAATGATCATATGGGCTGACAAATGTGTATAAGTAAGCGGGAGCAACACCAAAAGAAACAATGTCCGCAAGTGAGTCCAATTCTTTGCCCATTTGAGATTGTACTTTTAACAGCCTTGCTGCTAGCCCATCAATGACATCAAAGAACATTCCCATGAGGATAAGAATGCTACTTAAATGGAGGTCTGCTACAAGTATTGCAGAAAATCCACAACATAGATTTAGAAGTGTAAAGAAAGATGGGATTTTATTCTTTATATTCAATTCAGAAGATATCTATTTTAAAATAGCTATAATTAGCTTAAATTCTTTTGCAATTTAATATAGCAATATTAAGACTTTAAATAAGTTATTGTCATGCGATTATTAATCAAATATATAAAAATGAAATTTTCCATTAATTCTAGCCTTTTTTGTTTGTTAGTAATAGTTCTTTTAAGCTCTTGTGCACGGAATCCGGTTACAGGGAAAAAGGAGATTATGTTGATGTCTGAGAGCCAGGAATTAGCTCTTGGTGCACAATCAGATCCAGCCATCATTGCACAATATGGATTATATCAAGATGAAACCCTACAAGCCTTTATAAACGAAAAAGGTAAAGAAATGGGTGTCATTTCTCATAAACCTGAATTGGAATACCACTTTAGAATTTTGGATTCACCAGTTGTTAATGCCTTTGCAGTACCTGGCGGATATGTATATTTTACAAGGGGAATAATGGCACATTTTAACAATGAAGCAGAATTCGCAGGTGTATTAGGACACGAAATTGGACATATTACTGCCCGCCATTCGGCTAAGCAATATAGTGCACAGATGATAGGTCAATTGGGATTGATGGCTGGTGTTATTGCTAGTGAAGATTTTAGAAGTGTAGCAGGTGATGCAAGCCAAGCCATGGGCTTGTTGTTTTTAAAGTTTGGTCGTGACCATGAAAGCCAATCTGACGAATTAGGTGTTCAATATTCCACTAAGATTGGATATAATTCTCATGAGATGGCTGATTTTTTTCAAACCCTAAATAGAATCCAAGAAAAAGCTGGTGTCAATATTCCTTCGTTTCTGTCAACTCACCCTAATCCCGAAGATAGGTTTGAGAAAGTACATAGTCATTCTGATGAAGCTCAAAAAGGATTAGATGTCAGTCAATTAAAAATAAATACACACAAATACCTTAACATGATTGATGGAATTGTCTATGGAGAAGACCCTCGTCAAGGCTATACTGATAATTATGTTTTTTATCATCCTGGGTTGAAGTTCAAATTTCCATATCCAGCCAACTGGAACCTTTACAATTCACCTTCTCAAGTTCAAATAGCTCCAGAAGATGGTAAGGCTCTAATCATATTTACTTTGTCCCAGGAAAAAACACTTGAAGCAACAGCACAAGCTCATATTGAGAAATTCAAATTTACAGTCATAGAATCGAGAAATACTCGAATAGGAGGATTTCCAGCTTTAATTATGTTGGCAGATATTAAAGAAGAAGATCCTAATACAGGTAAACCAACAGGAAAAGCAATTAGAGTATTAAACTATTACATTCAAGATGGAAAAATGATTTATGTATTCCATGGCATGAGTAATGATGTTGACTTCAATAAATATAACAATGCATTTAAGCAATGTATGAGTAACTTTAATAGGCTTACAGACTTATCTAGAATTAATGTAGAGCCAACACGAATAAAGATTGTGCAAAGTAAAGTTGATGGTACTCTACAGAATGTTCTAGCCAACCTTGATGTTAATAAGGATGATTACGAAGAATTGTCAATTATTAACGGTATGTTATTAACGGACTTGGTTGAGAAGGGTAGTATGTTAAAGGTGTTTTCTCAGAAATATGCCAAATAACAATTATAGGATTAATAATTTAGGGTCAATGCTATAATGGGATGAATGATGTATAACTTTGTTTTTCTTTATTAAGATTAATTGAGGAGACTGGTGTTCGATACCCCATTTTTTTGAAATCATATTTGAGATTTCCCTGTAGGAAATAAGATCTAGGAGATATACCTCACTGTACGGTTCTTTAAAATTCTCTATTTCCTTTTGGATATTTTTTAATACCATTCCACTAATACCACATCTAGTACTATGTTTGAAAATGGCTATTGTGTTATGCACACTTTTTTCAGAAATTTCCGCTAATTGTTCAATGTTCTTAACTTGAATCCAATTCATATTTTGTATTTACTTGTATGAAACTTTTAGAAAGCATTTAAGTTCAAAAAAAAAGCCACAACATAAATGAAGTGGCTTAATTTTCTGATAATGAAAGTACTATGCAAAAAGAGCAGACTTTCTAAATTTCTTAACCAACAAATAGTAAAACATTGCTCTGTACTTGTTTCTGTTAGATTTTCCAATTTGCTCTACAACAGTTTGAATCCCTTCATCTAACTTGGGGGTGTCTTTAAGCCCTAATTTTTTAATTAAGAAATTAGATTTTATTCTTTCTAATTCCTTCTTGTCAGTTGCAGCTACTTTTGAAGAGTCTTTATTGTACAATGCTGGACCACATGCTTTGGCAACTTTAGCCAATAAGGCAGCATCGTATTTCATTCCTAGTTTTTTAAACTCTTTGTCAAAAGTCTCTAAGCATTCTTGAAACTTGCTCATAAAATTTTTCAATTTAATTATTAATAATTGCTACAAAGATATAGCTTATATATTAGTATATTGCTATATATAACTGTTTATCTAATATTTTTAATTATACTCATGGATTATTTATTTATTGATCATTAAATATGACACACTCAATCACTTTTCGAAATCTGATTCTATTTTTTTCTTGCTTGGTAATTGTTTGTCATGCTTGTAAGCAAAATGACACTAACGTATTGCAGAGGAATGAAAATAATCCTATTGTCAAAGAAATGAAACTAAAAAATGCAGCTGTAGTTTCAGCTCATCATTTAGCGTCTGAAATTGGTACACAAATTCTAAAAGACGGGGGTAATGCTATTGATGCAGCGATTTCTGTTCAATTCGCTCTTGCTGTCTGCTATCCTGTTGCTGGGAATATAGGGGGAGGTGGTTTTTTAATTTACAGAAGTTCAGATGGAAAATATGATGCACTAGACTTCAGAGAAACCGCCCCTATACTTGCACATAAAGATATGTTCTTAGATTCACTTGGCAATGTAATTCAAAATAAGTCACTTATTGGTCACCAAGCATGTGGTGTGCCAGGAACGGTGGATGGTATGTGGAACGCTTATAATAGATATTCCAAATTAAAGGATTGGAAGAAATTAATTGAGCCATCAATTAAACTAGCTTCTGACGGATTTGCAATATCTGATAGACAAGCTAGTCGACTAAATAAGTACAAAGAATATTTTAATCGCAACAACAATGCCTCTCATGCATTTGTTAAATATAAAGCATGGAAAGGGGGGGATACACTAACTCAAAAAGAATTAGCAAATACATTGCAATTAATCGCCAACAATGGAAGAGATGGTTTTTATTCAGCATCCGTTGCGGATAAAATCGTTTCTGAGATGAAGCGTGGAGCTGGCATAATAAGTCACAAGGACCTAACAGAATATAAGTCTAAATGGCGTGATGTAATATATGCTGATTATAAGGAATACAGAATAGCATCCATGCCTCCACCTAGTAGTGGAGGAATCACACTTGTTCAGCTTTTTAATGCAGTTGAAAACTACAATTTGAAAGAACTGGGATTTCACAGTAAGGAAATGATACATCTTATAGTAGAAGCAGAAAGAAGAGTTTATGCTGATAGAGCAAGTTATTTGGGCGATTCTGACTTTTATAATGTGCCCATTGCTCAACTGACAGATGAAGCTTATATGAAATATCGAATGGAGGATTTCGATTTGGAGAAAGCTAGTTCTTCTACTTCAATTAAAGAAGGTCAGATTAAAGAAAGCGAACAGACTACACATTTCTCTATAGTAGATAGTATGGGTAACGCAGTTTCGCTTACGACTACTCTTAATACAGCTTATGGGTCCAAAGTGGTTGTAAGTGGTGCAGGTTTTTTTCTTAACAATGAAATGGATGACTTTAGTATTAAACCCGGTGTTCCCAATTATTATGGCTTGGTCGGCAACGAAGCAAATGCCATTGAACCACAGAAAAGAATGCTTAGTTCAATGTCACCTTCAATTGTTGAAAAAGCTGGCAAGTTAAAAATGGTTGTTGGCTCTCCAGGTGGATCTACAATAATAACATCCGTATTTCAAACTATTATAAACGTCATTGAATATGAGATGTCTGCAGCGGAAGCTACGCATTCTTGTAGATTTCATCACCAATGGTTACCTGATCAGATTATGATTGAAGATTCTTGCTTTAGTACTGAATTGATAAATAGTCTACAAGTAATGGGGCATGATGTAAATATAAGAATACCAATTGGAAAGGTAGAGACAATTGTCAAACTTGAAAATGGTTCACTTGACGCTGCAGCTGATATTAGAGGTGAAGACTCTGTATCAGGATATTAATTATAATGTTTTTAAATATTCTATGATAGCCATTCTTTCCTTTTGACTTAAGTCATCACCAAAATCATGGCCTTGATTTCCATAGGCTTTTACAGTAGTATCGTAGCAATTGCAATTGTCATCATTTTGGTATTCATTAAATTTCCAACCTAACGCATCGAAGTCATAATCTTTACTATTATAAGACCTCTTCCAGTATTTAGGACGGATTGCTGAATTTAATAAGCCTTCTACAGTAGGGACTGATCCATTATGTAAGTAGGGTGCTGTAGCCCATATGCCGTCTAACGGTGGTGCAATATAACCTGGCTCAATGACTAGTCTTCCTGGGTGACTTCCTTGAACAAACCAGCTTTCATTATACCAATCGATAAATCCTGAATATAAGCTATCTGTATATGCCAGAGATAACTCGGGGTCAGTTTTTATTAAATCAAGTGAAACAAGAAAATTGGGATAGCTTTCTTGTTCTTCATAAGTGCCATGACATGACGAGCAGTTTAGTTCAAATAGTTTGCGCCCAAGCTTAGATTTTTCTTTGTTGATATATGCTGGATATTCTGGTGCTTCAAGCGTATTTATCCATGCAAGTATGTCAGGAAAACGTTCATCAATAACTTTGGCTTCGGTTGTATCCTTTAAAGTAAGAATTGAAGATGCCATAAGGAATTTTGAAAAATCGCCTCTTCCAATTGCTGTATAGAACATAGCATTCTTTTTTTTCAATAGCCACCAAGGTGGCACATCAGTTGGAATTGTCTGTTCTGGTATATCCAATAGCAATGAGTCGGACCACTCAAGAGTATTGCTATTGCGATGTGCAATTAAAACCGCCGTGAGTTTGTCTGCTGGATTTAGCCCCCTGATTTTAGTAATTAATTGGCCACTTAGAGCATCACTGGCTTTTTTTAATGGTTCAAAGGCTTTATATTCTTTAGACTCAAACCCAAACTTATTGCCTACCAAAACTCCGATGAACTTATTTGTTGCTTGTACATCAATTCTATAGTCAAAACTGTTGTTTCCCAATCCTACAATAAACTCTCCATTAATAGAATCTGCATGGCAGCTTAAGCAATTTGGAGTTAGAATTTTTATACCTTCAGTATTTTCAATTAAATTAAACTGAGGAGGTATTAAGGAAGCTTCTCCATTTCTTTTTAAGACATTTGAAGAATCTAACAAACCAAAATCCTTAAAGAAGGCATATGGAATTCCAGAGCTGACATAATCGCCAGAAACAAGATAATCATAACCCTTAGTTGCATCTCCAGCCCTTTGTAAGGAAGGAGGTATAAATGACTTTTCAACAAAATTGTAAATCTGGAAAGAAAACAAAATGAAAACAGCTGTAATCAGTATAAAGTAAGGATGATTCTTGATATTCATTATAAAGGGAAAAATCTATAGCGTTAAAGTTTAACAAGTATTTAACGAGTAAAATATAAAAAAAGTGATTTGGTTTAAACCAATTAAGATTATTTTGGTCTTATTATGGTTAACCACTAAAATTATAATGCATGAAGCTTTATTTTATCCTGTTGTTATTCCTCTCAAGTGTAGCAATATTTGCCCAGAATAATGAAGGCGTTATTATATATGAGGACAAATTCAATGTTCACCGGGGATTACCACCAGAAATGGAAGCGATGAAGGACAGGATACCTGAATTCAGAAGTTCTAAAAAAGAGTTAAGTTTTAAGGGAGTTGAAGCCTTATACAAAGCGTTCAAAGAATTAGAGGAAAAACCGCAGGAATTTAATGGACGTAGGCGCTCCAATTGGGGGAATAGAGGAAAGAATAACGAATTCTACACCAATGTTTCAGATATGAGTTCTGTTGATAGGCAAGAATTTTTCGGCAAGGAATTCTTAATTGAAGGAACAAGGGAAATGCCAAAATGGAAAATTACTGCTGATCAAAAACAGGTAGGCTCATACTTGTGTCAAAAGGCAATTTTAAAAGATTCAATAAATACTACAGTTGCTTGGTTTACGCCAATGATTCCAGTATCAGCAGGTCCTGATAGCTTTTATGGTTTGCCAGGAATGATATTGCATATCGACGTTAATGATGGAGAAAGGACGATTACGGCTCAATCTATCGAGTTAAAACCATTGGAAAATATCATTACACGACCAGATCAAGGTAAAAAAATTACAAGAGAAGAATTTGAAGAGCTTAAAGAAGCTAAGATGAAAGAAATGGAACAAGAATATGGAGGTTCCAATAGAAGGTTTATGTTCCGAAGAGGATAATATCAAAACGAAACAATGAGGCAATTTACCTTAGTACTATTAGTACTGACAATTAGCG
Source organism: Saprospiraceae bacterium (assembly GCA_029262995.1). Taxonomy (GTDB): domain Bacteria; phylum Bacteroidota; class Bacteroidia; order Chitinophagales; family Saprospiraceae; genus RFSX01. The sequence goes on from JAJCYH010000011.1 coordinate 311,460, forward strand.
CAGTTAATATTTTTGCGCAAAGCAAAACAGAAATAACTGGATTTGTAATTAGTGAAGAAGAACCATTAGTCAGTGCAACAGTTGTTCTCTTATCGGAAAAAGATTCAACGTTAGTAAATTTTGGCTTGACCAATAATAAAGGGTTTTTCAAAATCCCATCGATAAATAACGGTGACTACTTATTGCAGATTACCTTTCTAGGTTTTGAACAGTTCTCACAACCCATAATTGCTGATGGTACAAAAATAGAGCTGGGAGAAATATTGCTCTCAACGGCAAGCAGTACTTTGGATGCAGTTGAAATTAAAGCAGAGCATGTTCCAATGATGATGAAAAGAGATACTCTTGAATACAATGCTGCAGCTTTTCAGACACAACCTAACGAATTGGTTGAAGACTTATTAAAGCGATTGCCGGGAGTAGAAGTTGAAAGCGACGGAACAATAAAGGCTCAAGGTGAAGAAGTTACCCAGGTACTAGTTGACGGCAAGAAATTTTTTGGAGATGATCCTAAAATAGCAACGCGTAATTTGCCTGCCAGTGCAATTGAAAAAGTACAAGTATTTGACAAGAAATCTGATGCTGCTGAATTCTCAGGGGTTGATGATGGAGAAGAGCAAAAAACCATTAATCTTGATTTAAAGAAGGGAGCTAAAGCTGGAGCATTTGGAAATCTTGTTGCAGGATATGGAACTGATGAACGATATAAAGGCAGTTTAAGTTTGAGTAAGTTTAGTCAGAAAACACAGGTATCTCTAATTGGAAATATCAATAATGTTAATGAACAAGGCTTCTCTACAGGAGACTATATGAATTTCATGAGTGGTGTTGGTTGGGGAAATGGCAGAGGTGCAGTTTCTTTATTTAATGGATTGAGTAATGGATTTGTAACAACTAATGCTGGGGGCTTAAATGTGAATCATGATTTTTCTAAGAAATCTGAACTTTCAATCAGTTATTTTGTAAACGATATTAAGAACGAGATTGAGAGTACTACTATAAGGGAGAATTATGGAAATGAAACAAATAACTTCTTCACTAATGAAAGTAGTAATCAAACCAACACAAATACAAATCATAAAATAACTCTTGAATTGGATCAAGAAATTGATTCAACACAAAGCATTAGAATACGTGGAGGTATAACTTTTAACAACGGGGTGACGATCTCAAATAATCAAACATCAATTTCCAATTCTCAAAATGTACTTGAAAACGAATCGGTTACGGATCTTTCTGCTGATGGTAAAAATACTCGACTTAACCTTAATGGAACGTATAGAAAAAAGTTTGGTAAAACAGAAAAGAAGATACTAACATTGACAGGTTTTTATAACGAAGCTCTAGTTGAGTCTTTAACCGAACTTATTTCAGATAATACTATTTTTGAAGATAATGGAGCCATAATTCAGAATCTTTTAATACAAGATCAACTCAATGAGGATAATCAATCCGATTACCGTATTCGATTGTCTTTTGTAGAACCAATTGGTTTAACTAAGTACCTTGAATTTCGATATGAAAGAAGAAATTATAATAATAATGTAGTAGCAGACTTTTTTGATATTGTAAATAATGAACGTGAATTTAATATTGATCTGAGCAATGCCTTTTTAAGGGAATATTATTACAATAATGTTGCAGCAATATTTCATTTTAATACCGACAAATCTCAATTGTCAATGGAAGCTTCAGTTCAGAACTCTAAGCTAACAGGTGATATCACTTACGAAGATTTAATTATTTCTACAGATATTATTAGATTTTTACCAAGATTTTCGTGGAGGTATGATATAGGGAATGGGAAGAATTTTAGAATTAATTATTCTACAAATATCAACGAACCATCTATAACTCAATTGCAGCCTAATGCCAATAACTCAAATCCATTAAACATTTACATTGGAAATCCAGAATTAATTCCAGAGTACAGACATTCTTTGGGACTTAATTACTTTAGTTATGATCAATTCAGCTTTAGTAGTTTTTTTGCCTATATGAATATTAATTACACCAAGAATAGTATAACGAATATTACAAGTTTTGATGAAAATTTTGTGCAGACAACGACGCCGGTCAATGTAAGTTATGCATTTAATTCATCAGCTTCTCAGGCATATGGAACACCGCTTAAATTCATCAATTTAAGAATTAATTTGCGAAACAGAATTTCATACAATAAGAGTTTCATTTTTATCAATGATCGGCAAAGTGATTTGGAGAGGATCAATGGAAATGTAAGACTTACTTTAGAAAATAGAAATAAACAAGTTTGGGACTGGACTATTGGTGGAAGCTATGGTTATAATATAAACCGGTATTCAGACGACTCTTCCAATGATTTGAGTTATAGTTCACAAAATGCTTTTGCGGACATAACTTATAGTATTAAAAAGTCTTTTGCATTATCTGCAGGTTTAGATGTTAATTTTTATTCACAGGAACAATTTGGAGAGCAACAAAGCATTCCTATTTTGAAGGCAAGTATATCTAAGTTTATCTTGAAAGATCAGAAAGGCGAAATAAAACTAAGTGGTTTCGATTTGTTTAATAGAAATCTAGGGATATCAAGAACTGAAAACCAGAATTACATTGAGAATACGGAGATAATATCTCTCAGCAGATATTTTATGTTGTCTTTTACTTATGGTTTAAGACCTGGAGGTGGAAAAGCAAAAGAAATGCATAGATAGTTTTATTGACATAGGAAATATACGCTATAATTTTATACCCTATTATGTTATCTTTGGTTTGTTGATTCATTTGAATTTTAAAGCCTTAGACTTATGATTAATAGAATACTTTTTTCTCTTGTTATCTGTATTATTTTAATTTCAAATCTGAATAGCCAAGATCATTCAGTTGCCAGAACTTGGAATGAGGAAATACTCAATGCCATAAGAAATGATTTCGCTAGACCTACGGTTCATGCAAGAAATCTTTGGCACACGTCTGTTGCGATGTATGACATATGGGCACTTCATGATTCTATAGCAAAACCTTATTTTTTAGGCAACAATATAGATGGTTTTGAATTTGCGTTTGATGGTATCCCTCCGAGCGATCAAGTAAAAGAGGATACTGAAGAGGCAATAAGTTTTGCTATCTATCGAATAATGTTTAATAGATTTATTTCGTCTCCGGGCGCAGGCAATATTATTGGCAGCATTACTCAGAGAATGAATGAAAGAGGGTATAATGTAAACAACCAATCTAGAGACTATCAATCAGGAGATCCTGCAGCTCTAGGCAATTATATAGCAGACAAAATTATTGAATTCGGTTATCAAGATAATTCTAACCAGCAAGGAGATTATGCCAATCTGTTCTATGAGCCAATCAATGAACCCCTAGTAATTATTAGACCTGGTTCTGGAGATATTGTTAATCTTAATAGATGGCAACCGCTTACCCTTGATGTATTTATAGATCAGTCAGGTAATGAGATTCCTGGGGCAACGCCCGAGTTCTTAAGCCCCGAATGGGGAAATGTAAAAGCTTTTGCTCTATCCCAAGATGACCTAAACATATATACACGAGATGGTGATGAATATTACGTATATCATGATCCAGGAAACCCTCCTTATATATCTGAAACAGAGATAAACGAGACGTCAGAAGAGTACAAATGGGGTTTTGCTTTGGTTTCAGTATGGTCTAGTCATCTAGATACTTCAGATCAAGTTGTCATTGATATTTCTCCTGCTTCATTTGGGAATAATACTCAATTGCCTCAAAGTATTGCCGAATACAGAGATTATTATAATTTATTTGATGGAGGTTCTATTAGAAATGGTCACGATGTTAATCCTAATACAATGCAGCCCTATGAGCCAAACATCGTAAAAAGAGGTGATTATGCTAGAGTGCTTGCTGAATTTTGGGCTGATGGACCAGACTCTGAAACCCCTCCAGGACATTGGTTTACGCTTCTAAATTATATAAATGACCATGAACTCTTTGAGCGTAAATATAGAGGACAAGGTGAGAAAATGGATGCTTTAGAGTGGGACGTTAAAGCCTATATGATGCTGGGAGGAGCTATGCATGATTGTGCAGTAACGGCTTGGGGAATAAAAGGGTATTATGATTATATCCGTCCCGTTTCTGCTATCCGCGGGATGGCTAGTAAAGGGCAGTCCTCGGATACAAACTTGCCTAATTATCATCATGCGGGATTACCTTTGATTGATGGCTACATAGAATTAATCTCCGAAAATGACCCGTTAGTTGGTAATAATATGGAGAATCTTAATAAAATAAAATTGTACGCTTGGAGAGGACCTGATTTTATAAATAATCCAGATAGCGATCAAGCTGGCGTTGGGTGGATCTTAGCTGAATACTGGTGGCCCTACCAAAGACCTAGTTTTGTAACCCCACCATTTGCAGGCTATGTCTCAGGTCATTCAACTTTCAGTAGAGCAGCAGCTGAATTATTAAGCACCATTACAGGAGATGAGTTTTTTCCTGGAGGTATGGGTGAATTTGTAGCTAAAAAGAACGAATTTCTTGTTTTCGAAGATGGACCATCAGAGGATGTCGTATTACAATGGGCAACCTATAGAGATGCTTCTGATCAGACAAGTCTGTCAAGAATTTGGGGAGGGATTCATCCACCTGCTGATGATATTCCAGGTCGTCGAATTGGTATTGATATTGCATTTGATGTTGTAGAACTTGCGGAGCAATACTTTTTTAAAGATGAAGACCAAGATGGATTTTACAACTACATTGATTGTGATGATTTAAATGCCCAATCTTACCCTAACGCTCCAGAAATATGTGATGGTGAGGATAACAATTGTGATGGCTTTATTGATAATGGCTTACCATTGTTTACATATTATTTTGATGGTGATCAAGATGGTTTTGGAGATTTGACAATGGCTGTAGATACCTGTTTGTCCATTGCCCCAACAGGCTATGTTAGCAATAAGCTAGATTGTGACGATTCCAATAATCAGATTAATCCAGATGTAGCTGAAGTATGCGATGGTATGGATAATGATTGTAGTGGAGCTGCAGATGATGGATTGCCAAAGAATAGATATTACCTTGACAATGATCAAGATGGTTTTGGAAATTTGACCATAACCGCAGATACCTGTCTGACTGTTCCCCCAATAGGATACGTTAGCAATAAGCTAGATTGTGACGATTCCAATAATCAGATTAATCCAGATGTAGCTGAAGTATGTGATGGTATAGATAATGATTGTAGTGGAGCTGCAGATGATGGATTGCCAAAGAATAGATATTACCTTGACAATGATCAAGATGGCTTTGGAAATGAAGATGTATTTATTGACACTTGTCTGATGATAGCACCAATAGCTTATGTAGATAATTTTTCAGATTGTAATGATTCTGACCAAGGAATCAATCCATCAGTAACTGACATTGCAGATAATGGAATTGATGAAGATTGCAGCGGCGTAGATTTATATAAACTTTCAAAAGTTTTTCCTAACCCATTTACAGATGAAATAAGAATTCATCTTGATTATTCAGGAGAGATGGAGTTGTCCGTTTATTCAAGAACAGGTCAATTGGTATCTAATTTGAAATTATTGCCACAAGAAAATAGCTTCAGACTTAACTTGAGTAAATTATCACCAGGCGTATACTATTTTCGAATTGAAGATAGTAGCAAAGAAGAACTTTATGCTGATACGATAATAAAACTATAATAATATTAATTTTTCAATTTTCAAATTATAATTTTTGATTCAGCTATATTCGAATTCCGAATAACATATAAAGGTCAATGTCAGACAGGCAAAGTATATTTTTTATAATTAACCCATTTTCAGGCTTCAATAAAAGGGAAAATATTCCTGCACTCATTGAAGCCAACTTGGATCATCGTAAATTTAATTACGAGTTTAAGTACACCGAATCAAAAGGTGATGCTACTGTATTAGCGGCAGAAGCCGTTAATCGTAATATTGATGTTATCGTTGCTTGTGGTGGAGATGGTACAGTTAATGAGGTCGCCAAATCATTGGTAAATTCTTCCAGTGTTTTGGGAATTATCCCTTCAGGTTCTGGTAATGGTTTTGCAATGCATATTGGAATGGGAAGAAACACAAAAAAGGCTATACTAAAGCTTAACGAAGCCGTCGATAAATGTATTGACAGTTGCACTGTAAACGGTGCGTTTTTCTTAAACCTTGCTGGTGTTGGATTTGATGCTCTTATTGCCTATAAAGCAGAGAATGATGAAAGACGAGGGTTCCAAATGTACCTTTCTATGATATCCAAAGAGCTTGTTAGATTTAAAGCTGTAACCTTAAGGGCTGAAATCGATGGCGAAATTATAGAAGGTCCTTTCACTACAATTGCTGTTGCTAATTCCGCGATGTATGGTTATAATTTTACAGTGGCGCCATTGGCAAAATTATCAGATGGATTGTTAGATGTCGTTTTTGTCAAAAAAGCTTCAATTCTTAGAACAATTGGGTCATCTTGGAGGATGCTTAACAATAGTCTAAATAAAAGTACTTTAGTTGACATTAGAAAAACGAAAGAAGTTACAATAAGCGCTAAAAGACCCTATTATTTTCATGTTGATGGTGAGAGTTACACTTTTGAAGGTGATTTAAAATTTAAAATTAAGCCACAATCTATTCATGTATTGTTTCCCAAAGATTCTCAAAATATAAAATGAGGAATAGGTTTTGATTAAAACATACTCCTCGTTTTTACAGATTAGCTGGAGTAGTTTTTCTTGATTGACTTGAAATTATTAGCGTTAACGTTTTCTCCAGTTTTAATATGATGTTCTATGGCAATGAAATAATCCTTAATCAATTTCTTAAACTTTCCTTTAGCCATAAATCCCATAAATGCAGGTTTGGTTCTGAACCTCATGTCGAAACCAATTCTACTCTTCCCATTACCCAGATCCTCAACTGAATAAACAGCTCTAGTATTTTCCTCATCCAATGGGAATTTACCGGCTTTAAAAACAGCATTGGTCATTACCATTTCTTGGTCGTTGAAGTCCGTAATTCTTTCTTTTAAATACTTGGACTTTTTAGTATTAAAATAGCAAATACGCTCAGCACCAACTTCCCCCTTTAAAGAATTGTTGATATACTCTGATTCAATAACCTTAGGATGTGACCTCGATACGGCACCATAATCTAACGCTATTGCTTTCCAGACTTCATCTGCAGGTACATTCAAGACTTTACTGAGGGTAAAAGATTGTGCTTTTTTCTGTGCTGAGAGTGGATAAACAATTAAGATTGCTGCAAGTAACAAAATCGCCGTTCTGATTAAGTATTCCATGATAATATAATTTATGATTAATAATATATTATCAAAATTGAATCTTTAATGGAATTGTTTCTTGCCAAATAGGTTCAGAAACTTGCCATTTTAGTCAATCTATATTCTTGAGGTGATTTGCCAAACTGTTTTTGAAAACACCTTGAAAAGTGAGATGGACTGGTAAATCCACACTCAAAACAGATGTCAGTAATACGTTTATCTGTATTGCTTATCAACAATTCTGCTCTCTCAAGTCTTTTAGATTTTAAGTATTGGCCAGGGCTTCGAGTATACAACTTTTTAAACTCTCTTTTAAAACTAGATAGACTCATATTACATAAAAAGGATAGTTCAGCAACATTTATGTTATTGTATAAATTTGACTCAACCACAGACCTGAAATTATAATTTAATGGTGTGAATAGAGATGATAAGAAAGTATTTATCATTTCAAGATCATTGGTTTTAGTTAATAATAAAATTAGCTCTTTAATTTTAATATTAATCAGCTGATCATTTACCAACTCAGGATTTTCGAAATAGAAGTTCATACTTTCGATAAACTGCTTAATCAATAAATCTGACCCAATTTTAATGAGTTGTGGATTTACTTTCGGTCCAAAGAAATGTAATTGATCAATTTCAGTTGAAAAAATCTCATTGATAATATCTTTATGTAAATGTATGCCAATGGCTTCGCATATGTAATCTTCACCAATGGGAGAGTATTTGTTAATATAATTGCCACATTCCATCAATAAACCATCATCAGAAGTAGCCGTAAATTTTTTATTCTGAGAATAAATACTTGCTTTACCGTTTAGAATATAGTAAAGGCAGGCCTCATCTTCCATCTTTGCTGAAAACTTAAATGGAGCTTTTACTTTTGCTTTAACAAAGATTGTTTTGTTTTTAAAATTCAGGTTTTGATATTTTAATATCATCTATTGTTTTTTTCAATTTAACTGATAGAAAAATACTTTAATTGTCTATTTGGCTCATTCTATTGATATATTGATCCACTAGTATTATCTCAAATTGTTTAGTAGTGTTTTTGATCCCTTGTTATCTATGTTGCATTAATTATATTTGTACTCAAATTTAAACGCTAATGATCTTAAGGAATATTATAATTCTTACGACAATAACGCTATTGATTTCATGTACTAATGAAAACAGTAGCCCTAGAAATTTTATTGAAGATACAAGCTCAATAAAATTACTTGAAGAAATTCCTGTTAGTGTATCAGGACTCCACTTCAATAACCTTATAACAGAAGACGAAGTTCTTAATGCTATAACCTTTGATGGTATGTTACAAGGAGCAGGCGTAGGGGTGTTAGATGCAAATAATGATGGTTTGTTGGATGTCTTTTTTGCCTCTAATATGAATGGGGATAAATTGTACATAAATAAAGGCAATTTCAAATTTGAGGACCAGTCTGTAAAATCGGGAATAAAGAATTTAAACTGGTCTACAGGAATATCAATCGTTGATATCAATAACGATGGTTTTGATGACATTTATGTTTGCAAATTTCTTTATGATGATTCCAATCGTAGAGCCAATATCTTTTACATAAACAATGGTGACGGAACCTTTGTCGATAAAGCAGTTGAGTTAGGTTTGGATGATAAGGGATATGGGATCATGGCCAATTTCTTCGATTATGACAGAGATGGTGACTTGGATGTTTATATTGCCAATCAACCTCCTAATTCATTAAGAGGTAAGTCAGCATTAAAGGGTAAAATTAGCTACTCTTATACGGATCGATTGTATAGAAATGATGGTGGAGTCTTTGTAGATGTTTCCGATTTCACAGGGATAAAAAATTATTGCTATAGTTTGAGTGCTACATCCTTTGACTTTAATAGAGATGGTTTTACGGATATTTATGTTGCCTGTGATTATGATGAGCCAGATCTCTTGTATCTAAATAATGGTGATGGCACTTTCAAAAACGTTGCAGATGAATCACTAAAACATATGAGTAACTTTAGTATGGGTGTCGATATAGCTGATATTAATAACGATGGCTTAATAGACGTCTATGTAGCAGATATGGTTGCTGAAGATAATTTTCGTCAAAAAACCAATATGAGTGGTATGAATCCAGATAGGTTTTATGCACTGGCTGAGGCAGGCTATCATTATCAATATATGTTTAATGCCTTGCACCTAAATAATGGTGACAATAGCTTTAGTGAGATTGCACAATTGTCTGGCGTCTCAAATACTGATTGGAGCTGGACGCCTCTTTTTATTGATTTTGATCAAGATGGCTATAAAGATTTGATTGTCACAAATGGATTGATCAAGGAAATGAGGAATAAAGATTTTGAAATCTGGAGAAAAGATTTTTTTAAAAAGAAAATGGAGGAAGCTGAAGCTTCTAAAGACAAACAATTATATGTGAACCCTATGGAGATATCCCAACGAGCTCCTAGTTTCAAAATACCAAATTTTGTTTATCGAAATGAAGGCGATTTAAATTTCAGCAAGCAAACACAAAACTGGGGATTTGAAACACCTAGTTGGTCACAAGGAGCTGCTTATGCGGATTTTGATAATGACGGAGACTTGGATTTGGTAATTAACAATATGAATATGGTAGCTGGACTATATAGGAATATGGCCAATGAAAACAAATTAAATAACTATTTGAATATTACTTTGAAAGGATACTCAAATAACATTAATGCGATAAATTCTAAGATCTATTTAAAGCATGGGGAACAAACTCAAGCTTATGAATACAGTCCATACAGAGGGTATATGAGTAGCTCTCAAAAAGTGGCACACTTTGGTTTAGGAAATGCAGATAAAGTAGATGAATTGTTAATTGTTTGGCCCGATGGCAAAACCAGTATTCTCGAAAATGTTGAAGTCAATCGGTCCATTGTCGTGCCCTATAGTGAAGCGGATAATAAAAGTGCCAGAATTCCGAAGATAGAAAAGATTTTCACTAAAGTATCTTTAGAGAATATCGTGCATAAAGAAAATAAATACGATGATTTTGCAAGAGAAATATTATTGCCGTATCAGATGTCTACCCAAGGACCTAAAATATCATGTGCAGATGTTAATGGTGATGGTAAAGAAGATTTTTTCTTGGCTTCTTCAGTAGGGAGTCCTTCCCAACTTTGTTTAGCTAATGCAAATGGGTCTTTCGATATCTTAACGAGTTACTTTAATGACTCTATTGATATTGAAGACGGAGATTCTCACTTTTTTGATTCTGATGGTGATGGTGACTTAGATCTTTACGTTAGTAGTGGAGGAAGTGAGTTTGCCGTAGGTTCCTCCAAGTATCAAGATAGGCTATACCTTAATGATGGAAATGGTAAATTTATACTATCAAACAATTTGCCTAATATAAATATTAGTACTTCTGCGATACAATCCCTGGACTTTGATCAAGACGGTGATTTGGATTTGTTTGTTGGAGGAAGACAATTGCCTGGTGCGTATGGTAAGCCAGTTAGTTCATTTTTATTGGAAAACAATAATGGTAAATTTATTGATGTAACAGACACCAAAGCACCATTTTTACTCAATTATGGAATGGTAACAGATGCTAAATTAGCTGATATTACTAATGACGGCAAATCAGAATTGATAACAGTAGGAGAGTGGATGCCAATTCAAGTTTATAGTTTATCTAACACTGGATTAAAGGATATAAGTAAAGAGCTAAGATTGGAAAATACAAAAGGATGGTGGAATACTGTTGAAGTGGCGGATTTGAATAAAGATGGGAATTTGGACCTAATAGCGGGTAACCTTGGATTTAATATTAAATACAAAGCCAGTGTTGACAAACCATTCACTTTATATGTTGATGACTTTGACAAAAATGGCTCTAATGATGTTTATCTTGGTTATTATGAAGGTGACAAATGTTTCCCAGTTCGCGGTAGACAATGCTCCTCTCAACAAATGCCATTTGTGAAAAAGAAATTTGAAAATTACACAGCATTCGGGAGTGCGACCATTAGCGATGTGCTTGATGGTAAGATAAGTGAAACTACAATTGTCAAGGAAGCGCAAACTTTCGCAAATTCTATTTTCTTAAATGATGGTCAGGCATTAAGTCAAGTCATTTTGCCCAACGAGGCACAAATTTCTCCTATTTACGGTATAGCTATAGATGATTTTGATGGAGATGGAAATGTAGATTTGTTTATGGCAGGCAATATGTACGACAGGGAAGTGGAGACAACTAGAAGTGATGCAGGAAAAGGATGTCTAGTAACGTTTGAAGCTAATGATAATATTGTTGTTAAAAGGACTAATAGAACTGGAGTTTCAGCAGACAAAGACGTAAGAGATGTTGTGGTGTTAAAGTCGGATGAAAAGTCACTATTGCTTATCGCAAATAATGATGATAAAATTCAGGCATATACCTATTGAATTTATTAGAATTATAATGCCTTTAATATAGTAACTAAGATATTAATTACCATTATTGTTTTAGACCATAAAGTAACTTAGGCTTTATCGAACAAATCTAAGTTCTCGGTTACCTGTTTGGAATAAGTGTTTTCGGATATTGAACCAGACTTTCATTACCTTCTTTTGAAACACTGACTACACCAAATAAGAAATTATCAATGATGATGTTTTTCAAAGTAACATCAGTATCATTGCCTACCCATCTTTCATATTCCCACTGCGGCGAAGTCGTGTTTCTCCAGTAAACTTTATAGCCAGCTAAATTTTCATCTTCAACTGCATCCCATTTTAGTCGTGTAGAAGCCTTAACTGCGCCTCCAATCATGACAAATGGTGGTTCTTGAGGAGCCCAAGCCATACCTGCCAGACAAACAGCATTTACAGCAGTTAACTTGGCAGCATAATCAAAGTTCACGCCTTTTATAACATCTCCATAATTGATACCGTCTTCTATTCTGATGTCTTGGTGTTGCATGTTATAGTTTTCATGCATTTCCATTATCCTTACACCTGGGAAACCTTCGTCGTTAAAAGGGCGATGATGACCACCTCTTCCAAATCTATCCAAGCGATAGATCATATGTGCTTTTAAATTTGTGAAATACTTCGAAGTCATTTTCTCTACATATCTGGCTAACTGTCTGGAAGGGCCATCAATTTCTCCACCATAGAACCTATTCCAAATTAATTGTTGTTCATTGGGATTAGGAGGAATTGCTTCAGAAAATACTCGAAAACTAGTATTGTCAATCACGCCGTCTATCCCATGAATATTTCCTATCATATCGTTGTTAAGAACCGCCTTAATATCCCATTCATTTGTTTTTGCATCAGCGGCTAATAATTTGCCTCCAAATAGACCTTGTTCTTCTCCAGAAAGTCCAACAAATATTATTGAAACAGGAAAGTCGTATTTAGATAGCACCCTTGCTGCTTCAATTACTCCAGCCATTCCTGAAGCATTATCATTCGCACCCGGAGAATCCGATTGAAAATCAAGTGGATCACTTACTCTGGAATCAATATCACCTGACATAATTACATAACTGTTTGGAAATAAATTCCCACGTTTAATAGCTACTACATTTACGATCCATGTGTCTACAGGTATCCTTCTGCTTACACCTGTTCTGATTAAACCTTTATGGTATGATACTTCAAGACAATTGTCACAATCTCGTGATATCTGATCAAATTCGGATCTAATCCATCTTCTGGCTGCCCCAATACCTCTCGTCTCAGAGATGGTATCTGATAGCGTATGTCTTGTTCCAAATGAAACAAGTTTTTTGATATCTATTTCTATTCTTTCGGCTGAAACATTATCAATAATATCATAAAGTCTTAGATCATGTGATTGAGGGACCTGAGCAAATTGATAATTTGATCCTAATAATACCACAGCAATTAAAAGTATATTCTTGTTTATCATGTCATATGTTTTTTCTGCTTGATGCAAAATAATATTTCTTGGCATTCATTAAGGTGAATTTCTTTGAAAATTATATGGTAAGAGGAGTTGCGTCATCTTGGAATCTATAGAATTGGTATAATCCTTGCTAATTAGTGAGTAAATTCTCTAAAAGATGGACAAACCTCCATTTTATCAAAGAAGAATAAAAAGCTCATAGACAAAACCCTTTATTATGGTTTTTTTTAAGATGTCAAGGCAATTAAAAAACTGTGTACAATTTATCATAGAAGACTTTTCTAAAATTCTTTGTATACATCCTTATTTATTTGAAGAAGAAACTAAAGTCTGATTTAAAAATTATTGATATGGTCTGATCTTTGCAATAATTGTAACGGTTGGAAACCATTTATGAAAAACTTTCAACACGCATTGATATTGTGAATTTACACAATAGACAGCTGTCTCGGCAGCTGTTTTTATTTTATGACAACCTTGGATACTTTAGCTACATTTCCCTGTTGATAATGGATGAAATAAATACCTGGAGAACTCCATGAAAAATCAATTTCAATAGTTCCATTGTTGGTATTTATAAAAGCTTCTTGTTTTTGTCCTCTCTGGTTATATATTATTATGTTTTCTATACCAACACTAGATTGGAGGTTTAGGATTGAATTTGTAGGATTAGGATACCAGAGATTCTGAACCATACTATTTAAGGCAATAGAAGTGCTTTGTTCTTGTTCAAAGTCAACAACTAAAGGAAAATGATCTGATGCTCTTTCTGTATCTGTATCTAAAAGATTAAAGTCTGTAAGTAATGTTTGTGAAAGTCCTTTTGTGTTTAACACAAATGAATTGGATTTTTTCAATACCGAGTCTGTAAATAACAAGTAATCAAGTCTACCTGAAGGAAAGGAGCTTTGATTGTTATACCATGTAAATGAAGCTGGAAACCCTGTTGTAATTGGCTTAGAATCTGTTATTGCACCATCTCCATAATCCATCCTTATATCTGGTCCGTATATGAAATTGCTAATAATATCACCAGTAATTAGACTGTGTACTTGGCTAGCGTCACCAACAAAATTCATATCACCTAATATGATATAAGGCGTTCCTTCTGCGAGCTGCACATTTGTTTCTCCTTCAAGAGACCCACTTAAAAACGACAATAATTCATCAATTTCACTCACTCGACCTGAATCATTTTCACAACAAGGAAGATGACAATTTAGGATAAGCATTGGCCCATTTGCAGTCTGAATTTCAACAGCTGAATTCCCATCAACCTCTTGGTGATATACAATTGGATATTTGGAAATAGTTATTAAGTCCCGCCCATCTTTTACAGAAAACCAGGATTCATTATCAGATATTACATTGAGAGTCACTAAGTGAGATAGAAGCTGTTCTGCTGAATGATCATAGATTTCCTGAAAGCACATTATATCTGCATTAATGCTAGATAAAATTCTTTCATATTCTTTGGCTAATGTGCTATTGAATATGTTGTCTCTTAACACATTATAGCTGAGAATTCTTAAGTCAGTTGAATTAATTTTATGAATTTGACTTATGCCAATCGATGACTTGATCTCCTCATTGAAACTAAAGCTATTTATACCATTTACATTTGGAATAACATCTCCAGAATTAGGGCTTGTGTAGAAGTGATATTTAATATCACCTTCTAAATAGATAGATCCATTATTTATATTTCTTTCTATCGCTATTTCAAATTCATCTGAAGTAACTGTTGGTAGGCTTATTAAACCTATGTCATTATGAAAAATTGTATTAGAATCACCTAAGCTTCCAACCCTGCGTCCAAATTCATAAATGAATTCCGCACCAATGTCGTAGATCTTTGAACCAGTAGAACTGTCATTGTCACTATCGATGGCAAGCTTTATATTATTGTCATTCTGTAGGTTTATGATGTTATTAAGCTTAAGTCTAAAATAGATATAGTCTGCATCATTTGTTACTTGCAACAATTGAAAGTCAAGATTATTTGAATCTCCTGAGTCAATAATTTTAAACTCTATATCATCCCAGTCTTCGTATGATTCATCAATTAGGATATTCTGAGCCTTTAAAACCAAACATTGAGATATCAGAATATAGCAGAAAAGTAGTTTATTCATTGCAGTGTTATGATAAAAGGATGATTAAAGATAGCTAAGATTTATAAGTATTGTTATTTCCACAGAAATCAGATATAGCACTAATTTGATAAAATATTAAATAAAAACGATATAGAGCTTATGTTCAGATCAGAATGAATAAATTATTATCATTGTTGCATCTAAAGTATAAACATATGGGATTGTCAATAAAGTCAATTTGGAATTATAAATGTCCTAAGTGCAGGAAAGGTGATTTATTCATAAAGCCATTTTTATTCAGCAAGCCTTTGGATATGCCTAAGTATTGTGCCGTATGTGGTCAGGATTTTGAACCGGAGCCAGGCTACTATTATGGAGCAATGTTTCTTTCTTATATCGTATTTACAACGATCATGTTACCATTAGCCTTATTGATGGTTTTTTATTTTAAGTGGTCAGTAAATGCCTCTATGGGCATTGTCATTGCGATCAGTATTATATGCTTCTTCAAAATCCTACGAGGGGCAAGGGCTTTATGGATTCACATAATGATCAAGTATGATCCGAAGGTGATTAAACATTAATCTTTGGTTTCTCGTCTTTTAGTTTTTTGCTTTCATCTATAAGTGAGCTTTCGCTATTTATTTATCTATATATTAAATCTAGGATTATCTACGTTAAAGTTGTTTAAGGCATCTATTGTTGAAGTGTCAGATTATTCAGGTTTGCATTATTAATATAAAATTCATTTATGTCTGCTGTACAAAATTTCTTTCTGGTTTGTTCTGGAGCCAGTAAATCAATCTTAAAAAGAACACCCATTGAGATTAATCGTTATGTTGGAATAGGTGCTACCATATTCTTTACTGGATTTTTTGCATTTCTGGCAGCAAGTTATGCTCTTTATAGTGTGTTTCATTCTGTATTTTTTTCAATGCTATTTGGCTTGTTTTGGGGTTTAATGATTTTTAACTTAGACAGATTTATCGTGTCGACCATGCGAAAGAAAGGAAAGTTTTTTAGAGATATGGCTACGGTATTTCCAAGGATAATGCTGGCCTTATTGATTGCAGTTGTGATCGCTAAACCACTTGAATTGAAGATTTTTGAATCCGAAATCAATGCAGAAATTGCACTGATGCAACAAGAAAATAAAATAGAACAAGAAGCATTGGTTAAATCAAGATTTCAACCAGATATAGACAACTGGAATACTGAAATCGCTAATTTAAAAAGCGAAATTAATTCAAAAACAGAATCAAGAGATCTCTTGGTTCAAAATGCTTTGGCGGAAGCCGATGGAAGTGGAGGTTCCCAAAGAAGGAATATGGGACCTATATATGCAGTTAAGCGTGCTGAAGCTGAACGCGTAGAGTCAGAATTGAATAGCCTCGTTAATGATAATCATAAATTAATTCAGTCTAGAGAAGCTATGATACAAGAGAGGCAGACTGAACTTAAACAAGCATTATTTTCATTAGAGGATGCTAAATTCAATGGTTTTGCTGCTAAGATTGAAGCCATGAATCGTCTGTCGTCAAAAAGTAATGCCATCTATTATGCTGGCTTATTTATTATGCTTTTATTTATAGCTATTGAGTTGGCTCCAATTCTAGTCAAGTTAATATCAGAGCGTAGTCCATATGATTTCGTTTTGGATAAGCACGAATTTAAATATGAAATGAATCATAAATACATAAATGATACGCTCCAATCGGAGACATTAAATAATTTAAATTTTGATATTGACACCGGCAGATATAAGACACAACTGGCCATAGATGCAGAAAAGGAAATAAGTAAAAAAGCTTTAAAGGATCATTTGGAATCAATTAAATCAGAGCCATTAGTCTGGAAAGATCTGCTTAAAAAGGGAAAGTTATTTCAACTGGACTAGATTGTATGGAACATAAATAATGCATGACAGCATCTCAAGCGACAATCTACGCAACCACATTCAAGAAAAATGACTAACTTAATATTCTGAACGTACTACGTTGCCTGCGACGGCACTCCCTAACAACAGTCGCTCCGCATGTAATTAACGTTTTCTGCTATCAAAAAAAAAGAATAATATGACATACCTACTATTAATAAAAATGATATTGGTTTCTTACTTAGTAACTAATGATAATTGCATGCAAGATCAACTAAATTTCAATATTCAAGCAAGTCATAAACATGGCACTTTGTACTTAGTTTGCGAAAATGGGTGTGCATGGAAAGAACTAAGCTTTGATCTTTCACATGAAGACAAACCAAAATTTATAGATGAATTTGGAACTGCTATGAATGAGGATGATATGAAAACAAACAAAGGGTTAGCTAATTTCCATTTTTCATTCAAACTAGATCAGAACAAAATACATTGTGAAAGTACATTAGGAACTCATTGGGATACAATATCCTTCGAGTGCAATTCAGATAAATGTTATGGATTAATAAGTATTGGAGGTGTTTCAGTTAACACTAAATCAAGATAAAAAAAAGACAGCAGACAATATTTAGAATATTTCATTCTTATTAAATTAAGTTTGTTCTTCAAAAATTATTGATGAAATTACTTTCTGCTTTCTTCTGTTTTATGCTTCTTGTTTTTGCATTCGGTAGTTTGGACGCACAATCAGTATTGAATGAAAAAATAATTGAAAATCTTAATACCTATTCTTCTCAATATTCTCCAGAGAAGGTTTTTATACATACAGACAAGAGTAATTATTTAAAGGGCGATACTTTATGGTATAAAGCATACGTCGTCAATGCCGTATCTCATCTTCCAGTAGCACAGAACACCGTTCTGTATGTTGAATTGTTTGATAATTTAGGGGAGTTAATATTTCGGCACCAATTATTATGTGGTGAAGATATTGTTGCCAATGGTGATTTTGTATTGTCAAAAGGGCTTAAGAACGGTAATTATCACCTTAGGTCATATACAAGAAGTATGATGAATTGGTCGGAAGCGTTTTTCTTTGAAACATCTATTGTGCTTAATGACTTCAATCAGCTTTCGCTAAAAGGAAGTGATCACAGTATTGGTCAAACGAATAATCTATCGAAACCTGTCGTTGATAGTTGTAATGTCAATTTGAGATTGTTTCCTGAAGGTGGAAATCTAGTCAATGGTCTAAAGTGTAGGGTAGCGGCACAATTGATTAATCTTGATACCGAAAGTATTGGTGCAATTGCATACGTCTACAATAATCATAGCACTTTGGTTACTACCTTTAATTTTTATGAAAGAGGATTGGGGCAGTTTAATCTTGAACCCGTAAAAGGAGAAAACTACACAGTTTTTGTTTATCTGGATCAAGATACTATAAAGTGTGAATTACCTGACGTTATTGAAAAAGGTTTTGTAATTAATTTAAACCAAAGGAAAGACAATTTAATTATAGAGCTTAAGCATAATTATGAAAAAAATCCTAAGACTTACATAGTAGCTCATCAAAGAGGTTTACTCTGTTGGAATGCAAGTATTGAATTTGATGATAATAATAGTTTTACTCGAATATTACCCCTTGATTCTCTTGTTGCAGGTGTAACTCAATTTACGCTCTTTGACAATATTGGAAGACCACTTGTAGAAAGGCTTGTGTATATAAATAAAGATTTTCCTTCCATTGATATTACAATGGACAAGGATGATATAGCGGTGAGTACAGAATTCGAGTTGACCTTATATTTAGAACAGCAGAAGCTTATAATTTCTCATGAAGAAGAATACAATTGTTCAATTTCAATCTATAATGAAGAATTTGAAGGACAAGAGAAATCATCACAAAATATAAGAACTTATTTGCTGCTTAATTCTGACTTGCACGGTGAAATTAAAGATCCTGCATACTTCTTCGAAGATAAAGATAGGTTCCGCAGATTGTATTTATTGGATATCATTATGATGACTCATGGTTGGAATAGATTCACCTGGGAGGAACTGAGAGATGAAAACTATTTTGAAGCTTTGAGCTATAAAAATGAACTGGGTCTTATGGTAAGAGGACACACTGGAGCCACGCTAAATCGCAATAAGTACATTCCTTCTAAAGTGATTCTAAACCTAATGGATCAAAGGTTTTATGAAGAAGAAAAATGGACAGATACTGAAGGGAATTTTGAATTTGGACCCTTTGTAACACAAGATACATTTAATGCTTTTTTACAAGCAAGAAAGTCAAAATCTTCAAGAGACGGTGATAAGTTAAATGGCAACAGAAATGTAATGATCTATTTGGCTGAACCAGAATATCCTTCTTATTCGCCTGACATTGCTATTGGTAAGTATAAGGATCAAGTTATTATAACTAATGAAAAATCGTTTAAAGAGTTTCGAACAGCTTTGTATATGAAAGAAAAATACGATAACATGATGAAAGTCGAATTGGATGAGTTTGTTATAACCGGAAAGGAAATGACTAAAAATGACAGTTTGAACGACATTAAGAATAGATTAAGTGTTTATGGAGAGCCGTCAGTCAGGTTAATCATTGAAGATGATGATTCTAGAGGCGTACAATCTGTATTTGATTTACTTCGAAGAGTGGCTGGCGTTTCTGTTAATGGATCGCCACCTGACCAATCGGTTACAATAAGAGGAGTTGCAAGTCTTAATGCCAGTACAACTCCCTTGTATTTGATTAATGGAATGCCGGTAGATGAGTCTTATATAAATACTTTGTCACCTGGGGAAGTTATTTTTATTGATGTTCTTAAAGATGGAAGGGCAGCAATATTTGGACAACGAGGTTCTAACGGAGTCATTGCAGTATATACCGGATATCGATCTAGTGCGTCTGATGAGCGTAGATCTGGCATTATAAACTTTACTTTAAATGGATTTTATAGAGCTAAAGAATTTTATTCTCCTATACGAAGTAGTGAATATGGAGAATTTGGCGTTCCTGATACAAGAACAACAATGTATTGGAACCCTAAGTTGCAAATACGATCCAATGAAGCTCAAAAGCTAAAATTGATTTCTTCTGGGATTCAAGGCAGTTATAAGATCGTATTGCAAGGGATTTCCGAAGAAGGAAAATTGCTTTATGGCATTTCAGCGTTTAAAGTAAATTGATTTGCTCTATTTGTGCAAACTGATTAATTTTCTAGAAATGATATAATCTCCATTTGAAATATTCAAGACACAAAAACCAGAAGTGTTTAAGTTTGATAGATTCCACTTAATGATTGCGAAGGTTCCATCTATTGTATATTCGGTTTCACTTCTTAATAGCAAACTGCCGGATTCTGAATAGATGGTAAGTATGCAGTCTTTCGTTACATCAAAACTATTAACATCTATTTTGATCGTTATTTCATCAACAAAGGGATTTGGGAAAACATTAAATTTGTCATCGGAAAGTAAAAGCTCTTCAACTGCAACAGTGTTGTTGTCATCAAGATCAAAATTTTCATTACTTATGCCAATAGAGTCTGGCTCTAAACAAAGGAAAACACTTTTTGCGCAAAGCAAACTTTCTTCAAGTGAAATATCCAAAACCTTTTGAATGACTTGTGGTTGGCTTTTGAATTCGTTGTTTAAAAGGTAATTTGCATGCCATACTTTACTTGCTTTAGAATTTAATTCTAGATTTTGCGTATTGTCTATTTGTATGTTTTTATTGAACGTTTCACCTTCTATGATACCTCTAAACTGTAACACAAAAGGATATGTACCTATGAACTTACCTGACAGCAAGATTGGTTGGTTAATGTTTATACTATTCTCATTAAATGTGTTGAAGTAATTACTATATGTAAATCCATTTGTAGCTTCCAAGTCAATAGTATATTCTTCTAAATTTTGGTTTATAGAACTCAAAATTGCTTCTAGAGAATGGTTGAGTTTAGTAATTGAGGAAGCTTCATAATAGAGACCATTATTTTGATTGCTCAAACTCTGGAATAAATAAGAATTTCCTGTATAGTAGATACCATTGATCCATCTACCAGGCCTTGATCTATTCGCATAATCAATGATGTCTAAGGATTTGAGATGTTCCATCATTGAAATATATGCATTCATTTCATTTAAAAACTGACTGGCATTATTTTCTCTGTAATATTCTGTGTTATTGCTAATGAGTGTTAAAGTGGCGTCTTGATTGCTTTCTTCTAAATATACAAGAGCATCCGGTAATAAGCTTTCAATTCTGCTTACATTGGATAATCCAATTTCTCTAATGCGTTCAAATGCTGAGCTAATATTTTCTGTTGTAGCAGGAACATAATCACTGTATGAAAAGCGTGTAGCAAATTTTTTATAGCATATATTAAACGAATCTGTAGCGTATAAGGTATTTGATATTACTTTCTCGATTTCATTTATAAAAACTGCTTGGGAATAGGTGGTCATGTATTGATCATAATCCAGAACAATAAGATGGCTTTCACCAGTTCTCATAATTTCTATTTCTGGGAAATAGGCAAGTTGATAAAAGTTTTCATTGCCTTGTTCATAAGTGCCAAAGTAATAATTCTGACTTGCATTATTTGCCATAAACCTGATACTCTCACTTGTTTTTGTATTAATCGCTTTGTAACTGGTAAGATTGGAGTTACTGCTGATTAAATTATACTCAGATCCATCTAATTCATAATGCGACCAATCGTTACTGTCAATGATGTGAATATTCAAATGATATATCGGTGTATTCGAAGCTTCAATGAAATGCATCGGTAATTTTACTATTGCTTCTTTTTGATCAAATTCTAAAATTTGTAAATAGCTAAGTTGTACGCGTCGAGTGCTATCGGGATCAAGAGGGTACACTCTTAGACTATAAGAGTTTGAGTCGTGTTTTTTGAGTATAGATGGATCCTGTTGTCTATCCACAATGCCTTCATAGATTGCAGTTCCTTCAAATGCTTCATAAATTTCACCCTTTGAAATATAGTTTTCGATCCAGAGCCAAGAGTCATTAAATACCACCTGCTTATCCATGTCAAATTGAAAGACATACTCCAATGGGACATTGGTTCCACTGTAATAATCATCATTACTCATCAGGTCAAATGCGATTTTTACCTCAGCATATATACCTAACGGTCTAATGGTTATGTCAATGTTTTCAATAGAAGCATCTTGCTGATTCCACTGGCTTTGAGGATTGATAGCGTACATTCTGTTCTGGGCATCACAAAGTATAAAGCTTAAGATAAGGCATAATGAAAGTATTATCTTTTTCATGATAGTGTATTTAGATTGAAGTAAAGTTGAATTTATGTCTCTATTGTGAATTAATGATTTTTGTCACTTATTTCATATGCCATTCAAGACAGTTGGGTCGACCCATGTTGTTTGTGACGACACTCGAGAATGTTTTGATGATAAATCATAACTATCCTACCTAATTGTCGAGAAATGACCTGTCTTTTTATTCTTTTAAAAAATGGAATGTGATTATTTTGATTATCAAGTAGATAGATACATTAAAATTAGTATGAAATTGTTGATTATGGAGACAATTAGAATAGTGATAATTGTGAATAGAATTGTAATTATTAATTGCCTAATCAAATAATTCTGCTGCATTTCTTTTAAATTAGTTTTACATATTCACCATTCATTTGATATAACACGCATTAATTTCTTCAAATGTATTTATTAGGTTATGATATAGGCAGTTCATCAATAAAAGCAGCACTGATCGATGCTGATTCAAAGAGGATTGTAGATGTATCAAAATACCCAAAAACGGAAATGGATATTTTATGCCAATCAGAAGGATGGGCAGAGCAAGACCCTGAGTTATGGTGGAAAAATCTTTGTATAGCCACCGATAATTTGTTTGAGAAGTCAAAGATTTCAACTGATCAAATCCTGAGCATTGGTATATCCTATCAAATGCATGGATTAGTACTTGTAGATAAAGATCAAAATGTGCTTAGGCCTTCAATAATCTGGTGTGATAATCGTGCGGTTGAAATTGGTAAAAAGGCATTTATGGACATTGGAGAGGACTATTGTTTAAACCATTACCTAAATTCTCCTGGAAATTTTACGGTATCAAAATTAAAATGGGTTCGTGATAATGAGTTTGAAATATATAATAAAATTCAGTATGTTATGTTGCCAGGTGATTTTATTGCAATGAAATTGACTGGAGATATAAACACTACAGTTAGCGGTTTGTCTGAAGGGATTTTGTGGGATTTCAAGGAAAATTGTCTTGCTAACAATTTAATGGAATATTATGGTTTTGACAAAAGTATAATTCCTCCAATTGTGGACAACTTCACGGTTCAAGCTAAAGTATGCAAAACTGCTTCAAAACGGTTAGGTCTAAAGCATAATACACCAGTTACATACCGTGCAGGTGATCAAGTCAATAACGCCATGTCACTTTCTGTTAATAAGCCAGGGGAGCTTGCAGCAACAGGTGGCACTTCGGGTGTCGCTTATGCGATTGCAAAGGATAATATTTTTGACAAGCAATTAAGAATTAACAGTTTTGCACATGTAAATCATACAGTGGAGAATCCTAGAATTGGATTGTTGATGTGTATAAATGGTGCTGGAATACAATACTCTTGGCTCAAAAATCAAATTGCTAGAGAAGGAATTGCTTACCCTGACATAGAAAAGATGATAAGTTCTATTCCTATAGGTTCTGAAGGATTAAGAGTATTGCCTTTCGGGAATGGAGCAGAGAGAATATTAAATCACTTAAGTCCTGGTGCTCAAATAAATAATTTGCAATTTAACAAACATACTAGAATCCATTTATACAGGGCAGCATTAGAGGGAGTTGCTTTTTCATTTGTTTACGGCATTAATATTTTAAATGAACTGGGATTAGATTCTACAATAATTAGAGTTGGTAATGATAATCTGTTTCAGTCAGACACTTTTTCGAATACGATAGCTAATCTTCTTGATCTAGAGATTGAAGTATTAAATACTACTGGTGCTGCTGGGGCAGCAATTGCCTCAGGAATTGGCATAGGAAAATACGGTGGACTGGAAGAAGCATTTAATAGGAATCATATAGTGAAGACGATTGGACCAAATGATGCAAATGTTGCATATCATGAAGCATATGAACTTTGGAGAAAGGATCTTGGAAAATTAATTAGCACATAGACTCTATAATAGAAAAACAATGGAATATTTTAAAGGAATTGGAAAGATACAATTTGAAGGTAATAAATCTAAAAACCCGATGGCTTTCAAATACTACGAACCTTCAAAAAAAGTTATGGGTAAGACAATGGACAAACACTTTAAGTTTGCTGTTGCTTATTGGCATTCATTCTGTAATCTGGGTGGAGACCCTTTTGGTAGTGGAACGCAACAATATCCTTGGCTTGTTTCGGTTGATCCTATTCAAAGAGCAAAGGATAAAATGGATGCAGCATTTGAATTCATGAATAAATTGGGCATAGGATATTATTGCTTTCATGATTATGACCTGATTGAAGAAGCGGATACTTTGAAAGAGTCAAGAAAAAGATTAGATGTAATTTCTGACTATGCTATTGATAAGATGAAGAAAAATAAAGTGAAAGTTCTTTGGGGTACAGCCAACTTATTTAGTAATTCTCGATATATGAATGGAGCTTCAACCAATCCTGATTTTAATGTTGTGGCCTTTGCAGGTGCTCAAGTAAAAAACGCTCTAGATATAACTATAAAACTCAAAGGTGAAAATTATGTGTTTTGGGGTGGTCGTGAAGGCTATATGTCACTTTTAAATACTAATATGAAGTTGGAAAGAGAGAATATGGCTAGGTTTCTTCATATGGCAAAAGACTATGCGCGCAAGAATGGATTTAAGGGGTACTTTTTTATAGAGCCTAAGCCAATGGAGCCTTCCAAGCATCAGTATGATTTTGATTGTGCGACTGTTCTTGGGTTTTTGCGAGAATTTGATCTATTGGATGACTTCAAACTTAATGTTGAGGTTAACCATGCGACATTGGCTTCCCATACTTTTGCGCATGAATTACAAACAGCAGCTGATGCTGGAGCATTGGGTTCAATGGATGCCAATAGAGGAGATTATCAAAACGGCTGGGATACAGATCAGTTTCCAATGGATCTTTATGAGTTGACTGAAGCAATGCTGGTATTTCTTCAATCTGGTGGATTAAAAGGGGGAGGTGTAAATTTTGATGCTAAAGTGAGAAGAAACTCTACCGACCGAGTAGATCTATTTTACGCTCATATTGGAGGAATGGATGCTTTTGCCCGGGCAATCCTAATCGCTGAACGTATCTTAAAAGAATCAGATTATAAGTCAATTATCAAATCAAGGTATAAATCATTCAATACAACTAATGCAATAAAATATAAACAAGGGAAAATGACATTAACAACTCTTTCTAAGATAGCGCTCAAAAATGGTGAACCTGGTGTTATTAGTGGAAAGCAGGAGTTGTTAGAGAATATAGTTAATAACTATTTGTAAGCTTAAATAAAGCTCAGGTTATAGAGAAAATTATTTAAGCAATTGGCATACTCGGTCAATGTCTTCTTTCTCGTTATAAAAATGCATTCCAATCCTTAATTTACCTTGTCTAAAAGAGGCTTCAATGTTATTGTCAAACAAACGGTTTTTAATTTTCTCTTCATCTTTTACAGGAATTATAAATATAGTTGAACAATTTTCCTCTGGATATTTTTGATAATCAATATTGTGATCTTCAAAAGATTGAATGGTATATTCTATTAGTGTTTGGTTTTTCTTATAGATATTCTCAAGGCCTATTTCATTTATCAATTCGAATGATGCTAATTCGCCTGCTACTGGAAACCAACTAAGACTTGTATCCAATTTGGATGCACCTAATGCATATTCGACCCTTGGACCGTAAAAGCTTTTCATTGGATTCTTTCCAG
Organism: Saprospiraceae bacterium; assembly: GCA_029262995.1. GTDB lineage: Bacteria > Bacteroidota > Bacteroidia > Chitinophagales > Saprospiraceae > RFSX01. Next base: position 337,568 of record JAJCYH010000011.1, read on the forward strand.
CTCTCCAGCCTGGAGTCATAGGCTTGAACTTGTCTATTAACTCATCCTTAATATACATATAAGTTTGACCTCTTACACCAAGTAAAAATTTATAACTTACCGATGCTAGGATATCAATTTCCAGTTCTTTTGCATTTAATGGAACTGCACAAAGAGCTTGACTTGCATCAACAAAGATCAGTGCTTGATTTTTATGTGCGATTTGCGCTAAGCTTTTCAGATCTATTTTAAATCCTGAAGATGATTGGACGGCGCTAATGGCAACCAAAGAAGTATGTTTGTCTATTAACTTATTAAAGTCTTCGAGATCTAGAATTCCATTGTGAGGCTTTACCAATCTAATTTCGTAGCCTTTGTTTTTAAGCTGAACCCATGGGTAGTAGTTGGAAGCAAACTCACATTCCGCTACGACAATGTTTTTGTCGACTGTAGGCGATAACTGATTGGCAATCAATCCACTGGCATTGCTTAGAAATGAAGTCATTGCTATTTCATGTTTGTCTACACCTATGAAATTTGCAAAGTAATCTCTTGCTATTTCCCCATAAGATTCGGCTTTCATGAAATCAAATTGTCCATTAACCCACTCGTTAGTAATGGTTTCAATAGCTTTTTGGGCTTTAATATTACCCAAGGCATAAGAACAACTATTTAGATAGGTTACATCCTTAATTGCTGGAAAAAGCCTTTGAAGATAATATTGATGCATAGATTTTATTTATAAATTCATTCACAATTCTTGTCAGACTAATTTTTTTATATTGACATGTTGGAGCAGCAACATCGTTTTTGCATCTTTAATTTGTCCATTTGCTATCATCCCATAAACCTTTTCAAAAGATAATTCCATAACTTCTATAATCTCTTGTTCTTCATCAACTCCTCCGCCTTCATTTACTTTCATTTCATCTGTGTATTCTGATACAAAAAAGTGTAGTATTTCTGTTACGGACCCTGGAGACATATAGCATTCGAATACCTTTTTAGGTTTGGTGATCTTGAATCCAGTTTTTTCTTCTGTTTCTTTTTTAATACAATCTTCCGGTTCTTGATCTTCTAAATGTCCGGCACAGGCTTCAATGAGTAATCCCGTACTGTTTCCATTGATATAGGATGGCAATCTGAATTGTCTGGTGAGAATGACTGTTCCTTTATGTTTGTTATACAAGAGGATGGCAGCACCATTTCCTCTATCGTAAGCTTCTCTTTTCTGTTTTTCCCATTTGTTGTCATCGTTTAAGTATTCATAACTGTATTTGTATAGGGTATACCAGTTTTTAGAAAGAACTTGCTTTTGAAGCTTTCTGATTCTTTCTTTTATCATATTATAAAAGCACTTAGTAATTTAATTTGCTGAATAATCATACACCATGTAATTTCATACTTTATTAAAGCATTTCAAGTGCCTTAATGCACTCATGGACTTCGGCTTCTGTATTTAATATACATGGCGTAAGTCTAGCATAAATTATTTTATATGGAGTTGTACTTCCATAAATATCCATTTTCCTTAATTTCAAAATGGCTTCTTCTGGAGTCATGCCTTTAACTTCAAAGGCATTGATGCCACACGAAAGTTCTGTATTTTTTGGCGTATGAAGTTTTATTTTATTGTTGGCTAACATACCTTCTTTCATTAATGTATTTAACTCATACGTTCGGTTCTGTATTTTTTCCTTGCCAAGTTCAAGATGAAAATCAAAAGCTTCTTTCAATGCCCACCGGTGTTCAAAAGAATGAAAACCACCTGGTGTAATTCTATCAAAAAAACTTAATTCACCTTCTGGAACTGTGCCCATCCACATAGCATAAGCAATACTAAATGGCGGAATAATGGGATCAACCATATGCCATGCATCCTTTTTAGCCCAAATAATTCCAGTACCTCTAGGGCCAAATAGCCATTTATGAGTTCCTGCAATCAGAAAGTCTATTCCTAATTCTTCTACCGTTATATTTTCTACACCAAAGCCATGTACACAATCAACACAGAAGTATATTCGATCACTTTCGTTTCTTGTCTTATTTACTGCTTTGATAACGGCGGACATTTTGGCCAATGGTAATTTTACTCCTGTAATTGAATGTACAAACGTTACCGCTACAATTCTTGTATTATCTTTTATCCCGGATTTTAAATTGCTAAGAATTTCATCAACACTGGCTGTAGCAGCATTGTCATACAGATTTATGCTGGTAATTTTCGCACCATTTTTCTTGGCTGCAAATTCCAATGACTTTTCAGTAGAATAATGGTCATGAGTACTTGTTAATATATGATCCCCTTTTTTCAATTTTAATCCAGAGTACACCATAGCCAAACCCATAGTCGTACTATCTGTTAAAGCTAATTCCGAAGGGTCACATTTCAAATATTTAGCTGCTGATGTTAATACGCCTTGAGTATTTTCTTCTCTAGCATTGTGCCAATATTCTGAAGGATCTTCATCCAGTTTTCTTCTATGTAAATCAATAGCTTGCCTTACGATTTTGGGGTGCGATGCCAAAAGGAATTGCGCCATTTGAATGCCTTCTCTTGTTAGCAGAAATTCAGACCTTACAGATTCCCATTCATTTTCCTTTTGATTGGTGAATAGCTTCTTTCCAGTTATAGGCAAAAATGTACTTACACCTATTGCTGTTGATGTTCTTGCTATAAAATTCCTACGATCCATTGTTTATTTTTATTGATTAAGTAATTCGTTTCTGTTAAAATACAGATATTCTTTGAATTGCATGTTACAGAATTTTATGAAATGAAGATTTAAATTATAGCACAAGAGGGTAGAATTGATTCTCTTACTTGGTTTTTATTAAGTCTTGTTTAATTTTAGCTTAAATCTGCTAATAAGTTGCAAAAAATCACTTTATGAATGCCTTTAGTTTAGTTACGATGATATTGATTGTCAGTATATTTTTTTTGCATGCATGCAATATGGATACAACGGTTCAATTACCAGTTGATAATAAGGAAGAAACCTTTATTCTAAGCAGTTGGACTCAGATAGAATCCGATTTTGATAGTATTAAATGGGTAAATAAACTTGATTATTTTGACTCATTGGGGATTACAGAATTATTGGTTGGAGGTAGGGCAGAGAGCATTGGAAAGCTAGTACCATTAGCCATAAATAAGCAAATTAAAATACATGCATGGCTATGGACACTTAATCGCCCGAATTACAGTATTGCCATGTCTAACCCTGATTGGTATGCTGTGAATAGGCTTGGTGATAATTCATTAGACTATCGAGCCTATGTAAATTACTACCAATGGTTAAGTCCTTTTCATCCCAGGGCTAGAAACTATATCAAATCAAATGTTGAAAAATTATGTCAAATCGATGGTATTGAGTCTGTTCATCTTGATTATGTCAGATTTCCAGATGTCATATTGGGGTCAAATCTACAAGAGAAATATGGGCTGAAACAAGTTATTGAAATGCCCGAGTATGATTATGGATATCATCCAATTGCTTTAGATTCTTTTAAAAGCATATTTGGAATTGATCCAATGCTAATGTCAAATCCCGAATTAAGCAATGAGTGGAGACAGTTTAGGTTAAATGCGGTAACATCACTGGTAGGTGAGATTAAAGAAATTACTAATGCCTACGAGGTTAAATTATCTGCAGCGGTATTTCCATTTCCAGAGATGTCCAGACAGATGGTTCGTCAAAATTGGAGTGTATGGGAATTAGATCTTGCCTTTCCGATGCTCTATCAAAATTTTTACAATCAAAATATAAACTGGATCGGTTTTGCCCTCGACCAAGGTATAAATGAATCTAGTTTTCCCATTAGAGCTGGATTGTATATTCCAGCTTTTAAGAATGATAAAGATTTGGCAAAAGCCATCCAATTATGTAAAGTCAAAGGTACAGCTGGTGTTTCACTATTTACGGCAGACAGGCTAACTGAAAGTCAAGAGGCTATATTGCTTAAACTGAGAAACAATGAATAGCTAATCTATTTTTCATTCAATCCTTAGGAATCACAAATTTGATTGGGACTGTCATCAGAACTTCTACGGATTTTCCTCTTTGTTTGCCTGAAATCCATTTAATGTCCAACTCATTCATTTTATGAATAACATCAAGAGATGCCTGCCCACAACCATCACCTATGTCCCTTACTAATTTAATATCGGAAAGGCTTCCTTCTTTGCCAACTATAAATTGTACAACACACATACCTTCAACATCCTTATCTTTGGCCAGTTTTGGATATTCTAAATGCTCTGAAATAAAATCGATCATCTTATCCTTGCCACAATCATATTTTTCCTCTTGAGAAATATCTTTGTTTTCACAGCCTGGAAACATGGGCATTTCTTCTACCACCTTGAATACTTCAGGTTCTTTTGAAATGTCTTGACCAAGTAGATTTGTGATCATACTAGAGCTAAGGATAAGGCATATTGAAAGCAGTAACTTTTTGATTGTCATAGTCATGTTTTGAATATAGATTCAAATTCCTTGGTTTTTGGTGTATACGGAATTTTATTAGTTTATCTTCTTTGGATCAATTATAATATCTCTTACTCCATACCATTTCCCATCTGTGTCTTTGGTTAATGCAATAACATTAGAATATTTCTCATTTATTGATTTACCATGATCATCTTTTTCATTTAGATAAAGATCACCCCTAAACAATGTAGAATTAATATAATACTCATCAAATTGTTCACCCATTAGAGACATGTGAATATGTGCAGCCTCGGTACGACTAGGGTAGGGAGCCGGTTTTATTGTTGTGAACTTATATTTTCCTTCAGAATTGGTTTTAACCCATCCACGTAAGTAGCCATGTCGAACACCATTTCCAGTTTCATCTCCTTTCTTTTCATATAAGCCTTTATCATTGGTATGATAGGCATAAATGATAATGTTGCTGGCAGGTGTTAATTTATCTGGATAATAAACAGTTCCTTGTAGTATCAATGGTTCTCCTGGCTCTTGTCTATCTGCAATTATCGTTTGCCAACTAATATCTGATGGAGCTTCTGATGCACCACACCATTCACAATCAGGCCTCGCTGAATTTGCTCTATTGACTAATGGTGATTTAACTTCAATAGTCAAAAATGTAACCAGAACACTATCTTTTGTTTGCTTCAAATTTGCTAGAAAAAATTGATCACTATTAGCATTGAATTTTTCACCAAAGAAACTCGTGTATTGTTTAAAATGGATGTCATAGGCTTCAGGTGATGCGTTTATAACAGTTGTATGAATATGTCGGTTGTCAATAGAACTTCCGTAATCACCAGGTAAAATTGTTTGAACAAATAATTTTCCATTACGATCGGTATAAGCTTGACCATTCAGTCTAGCGGTAGACTCATTGTTAGGATCCGAGGGCTCATAGTCTCCTGTTGTTGATGTATGATACAAATGAATATTTTGATTTATTACAGCTTCCTTTGTTTCTTTTGAAACAAAAGTTAGGCATAACCATAACTTTTGACCAGGTTCATTTTCTTCGCTTATAGTAACTTTATTTTTCTTATTAAGTTTCATGTAGTCATTTAACTCAATGAGTTCATCTTCTGTTAATAGTGCTATCTTTCTGTCAACGGAACAGTTGGTTAGAAATAGAATTACTAACATGAAGGTGTACATTAATCTAATTTTCATTGTCCAATTTATTGAAGATTAAGTTTACGATATAGGAATATTTAAATTAAAGTTAGCCCATAATTTTTAAAGCTGTGACTAGGGCTATCTATTAATTGAATTTAAACTTTGGTTCTAGTTGTACTATATTTGAACTTATTTGAGCAATATTTATTTTAAAAGCTTAGTATTTATTATTTTCCCAAGCCAATATTTGAACGCCAGGGGAGTAGTGATATTTGTTTGGGTTGAGATTTATTAAATTTGATAAATGTTGATAATGAATATCAATCTGATTTAACTTAACATTAAAAATTGGCCATTCCATATGATGAATGTCAAATGTGTTTATACCATTTTTGGTATCTTGAAATAAGGCATATCTTTCGGTTAGCCAATTATCAAGGTCTGACTTGTCACTCATTTTTTGTTCAATCGAATAATTCAGGTTTAAGCGGTATTTACTTTCTTCATTTCTAGATGTAAAAGAATTATGCATTCTACCCATTTGCGAGAAGCGATAAGGAAGATTTGACATTTTTCTAGCTAGCCAACAAGATATCTTAGAATTCGCTTCTATGCTCAAAAAGTATACGCCTGATTTCCCTTTATATTTAACATAGGTTCTGATATTGATTTCATGAAAATTAGATATTGGTGGAAGATAAGGAAGGTTCCTAGGTCTTGTTTTTTGCATAGTAAAAGCAACTAAAGAAACCCACGTAGTGCCATTAAAATAATCAATCTCAATATTATCGGGAATAAACATTTCAAGCTCAGATTCTTTTACTTCCCAATGCAAGAAAATTACATTATTCCACTCTTGATAATATTTCCAATTCCCTTCAGGAAGCGGCCAAAGTCTGTGCTTTGTATTATGAAGTATTTCTTGAATGTTCATTTTTGAAATGACTATGTTAGGAGAATGTCAAGATGTATAAAATAACTGATCAATTAATGCCTTTAAAGGAATCTGAAATATTCCCAATTAAGTAAATTAATATATTCATTCAATGGCAATTGTGTACAAAATAGAAATTATGACTTAACATTTAAAATTGTGTGTCTATTCAATTTATTTACTATAGTTGAATGGCGTTTCAAATTGCAGATATAATTAATTCAATTGGGGTAAGACCAAATTTCGCTACTTGTTTACTGTATGCTTTTCTGTTTCAAGAATATAGTCATGATATAGTTTTCCATTATACATTCCAAGAAGGGCATTTGTCCTTTTATTGGATAATAATCTAACAAACTTGTCTCCTAAATCGACAGATATTGAATTTAATAATTGTAGTAGTTTGGGCTGAAATGGTACAATTATTTTTGATTTCTTTTTGTGAAGACCGGATAATATCGCATGAGCGACAGCTTTGACAGGAATAGGACTCATAGCTTTAAATATAGGTGGCATTTTCTCCGGTTTTGAAAGTGATAGTAAAGGTGTTTGAGTCAGAGCTGGATGTACTATAGTTACATTAATATTAGTATCATATAGTTCTTGTCTGAGTCCATCTGTAAATCCTGTGATTGAATGCATTACACTAGAATAAGCGGAGAAATTTACAAATGATTTAAAACCTACAACTGAACACATATTTATTATATGACCGCTATTTTGTTGTTTCATAAAAGGCAGAATGGCCCTAGTGCAATATACTGTTCCTAGCAAATCAATATTTATCATTTCATTTAGATTGTCGATGTAATCATCCTCTAAAATTCCTCCAGTGAATGACGTTCCTGCATTGTTAAAAAGTACATCTATTCTTCCAAACAGTTCTATAGATTCTTCTACCATTCTTGACACTTGATTTGTGTCTGAAATATCACATTTTATGATATAAGAATTTCCATTATTGCTTTTGATGGAGTTAGAAACTCTTTTTAATTTACTTTCGTTTCTTGCTACCAAAATGACAGTGGCTCCTTGTTGTGAAAATAGTTTTGCTGATTCAGCTCCAATACCACTAGAGGCACCAGTGATAAGTACATTCTTATTTTTTAAATTCATAATAGTTTTAATTTTAACTACTACAAAGTTTATATGATTATAGGAACAATAAAATAAGATAGATTAACAAATTACCTTAAGCTATATTAATGTTATTATGTGTTGCTAATTTCATTTCGAATCTTACTTAAAAATTCTTTACTTATTCCTAAATACGAAGCAATAAGATATTGAGGGAAGCGCTGTTCAAAATCTCCATATATTTTTAAAAAATTAAGATATCTATCCTTAGCGTTTAGACTAAGCTTATCTATTAATCTCTTTTGAGTAAAAACCAAATGCTTCAAAATTATAATTCTGAAAAATCGTTCCAATTTTGGAATTTCTGCAAATAGAAATTCTAAGTTTTCCTTGCTGATAGAAAGTAATGAAGTATTTTCCAAACATTGAATATCAAGAGAAGCTGGAGTGTTATTGATAAAGCTTCCTTGGTCATTAATCCACCATTCTTCTACTGCTAATAAAGCAATATGCTCTTTGCCATTTGAATCAAGGAAAATTGATTTAAGACTTCCTTTAGTGACAAAATTTAAGCGATCACAAATAGCACCACTTTGTAATATGTATTGTCCTTTTAAATACCTATGTGATGTAAACTTAGAAATGACCAATTCAATTTCCGGCTCTGTTAAATCAATATGAAATAGTATTTGCTTAATTAACTGATTATGTTTCATTCTTAAATATTCCTATGTACTTATTATTATTTGTTAATTATAACATTATCTATATGCTTGTAGTTTATAGAAAAATTTGAATGCTAAATGTTGCGTTCAGTACCTCTCTTTTCAATAACTATGTTTCTTATAAATATTTCGTAGTTCGCCTGTCATATAAAATCTATCATAACAATGACCGAATAGCTGACAAAAGTATAATTCCTAAAATTGTCAAGAATCGAAATTCCATTTTGCTTTAAAACCAAGTCAAATAGATAAAACAAGAATCTCAATTCATTAATAGTGCTATTTAATTGATAGCGGTATTTGTCTATAAAGCTTTAATGATATCATCATGGCTTCTCTTTTTAACTAATACCAAAGCACTAATTAAATTAACCACAACTCCTATTAATAATACCATAATGAACATTACAATTCCCTGAAACCAAGGTGTATAAGCAAAATCAGGCATTTGAGCTAATTGTTCATTAAAGGCTGTGAGTTCTAATTGAGTTAAGCCTTTCCTTTGCCATTCTAGAAACTCTTCTTTTTGAAAAGTAAAAAACAATACGCTATGAATTGCCATTACAATTGCAGCTATTATAGTAATGCTTGTTCCAATTTTAAATGATTGCAAAAAACTTAAAAAGCCTTGGTTAAGTTGATCTCGAAAATAACGAAGTCCTAAAGGAATGCACAAAAGTGATATCGCTATGGAAATATAACCTATCATTTGTGATCCTGCAACGCCTATACTCTGTGCTATTAACAACCAATTGAGTGTTCCTAAAACACTTGATACAATTCCTCCTGCAATTCCATACTTGATGATAAAATTCTTCATAATATAAAGTTTTTAATTCTCCGAAATCTATCGCTTTAATTGAATTGAGTCATCATACTTAAGTAGGATATTAAAGTTTTGATATAAAAATGTACCAAAGTAGGAGTATGTAATTGTCATTCATCACTGTAATGAGCTAAATAATACTAAGTTCTTTTCCCACTTTCACAGCTTCAGTTCTTCTCTTTGCATTAAACTTCATCAATATGTTTGAAACATGGCTCTTAACTGTTGTTTCTGCTATATAGAGCATGTCTGCAATCTCTTTGTTGGATTTCCCATCTGCAATCAGATTTAAAACTTTAAGTTCTTGCTTACTTAAACTTGATCTTATTTTTTCCCTTTGCTTCTTCTTTTTATTAATAAAAAAATACCTACTGCTAAGAATACCTGTTATTAAAAACATTAAACTTAATATTATAATGTATATATTTTCAGAATAACCTAATGCAAACAGTGACCAATGCTGCAATTGGAACAGTAGCAGTATTACAACACACAAACTTCCAAATACAAGTATTGTCTTTTTTATTTCATTCAAAAAACTTTATTTATTATTATGAAATTGCGACGTAATTTTAGCATATAAATCGCATGTCAATATTATAAATCAATTCAGTTAATACATACATTATAATATAAAAAAGGCAATTATTCATTCTTTGTAATCTGAGTTTCCTTTTTGTTTTCGAGATCATAAATGAATATTTCACCAGAGCCTAATTTCGCAGATCCGAAAGCTATTATATTTCCATTAGGATGCCAACTTGCATTTCCACTATCCACTTGTGTAATCAATGTCCTTTCATTAGTACCATCCGCATTGATAAATCTGGTTTCCCATATATCAGTGTTCCAATCGCCATAAGTAAACATTAATGTGCTCCCATCTGGAGACCATTGTGGATACCAATCGTTTAATTCATTATTTGTTAATTGAATAATGTCGTTTCCCGATACATCCATCACATAGATATCATCATCTCCATCCTGGTTTGACACAAATGCAATTTTTGTGTTATCTGGTGACCAAACTGCACTAGATTCGTTAAAATCATTATTGGTTAATCGAGTTATCTGTTTGGTGCTTAACGAATAGGAATATAATTCACCACTTTCATTATCCCTTTTCGACTGAAAAAAAAGTAATTCTCCATTTGAGTCCCATACAGGACTACCATCTGCACTTGGATGATTTGTAATGTTTAGCTGTTCATTATTGACGAGTGTTATAATATAAACTTCGTCATTATCATCGCGGTAGGATTTAATGGCTAATTTATTGCCATCTATGGACCAGTTAATATCTGCATCAAATGCTAAATTATGAGTATGCCTTTTGACTTCACTCCCATCGGCGTTCATTGTATATACTTCAAAATTGATGGGATTGTCATTCTCTACACCAATCTTATTGTTGATGAAAGCTATTTTAGTACCATCAGGGGACCATACTGGATGAGTGCTTTGTGCTTGCTCTTTTTCCGGTTTATTTCCACAAGCTAAAAGAACTATGAAAAAGAGAATATTTATTAGAGATTTCATATCATTTATTTTTCATTATAATTTTCAAAATTTTCATGTAAGAAAGTTAATATTTATATCTGATACGAAAGCAATAGATTTAAAACAACAGATTCCTGCTTTGATAATAAAAGACTCAAGACCAATTAAATTATCACTTTAAAATATATACTCGGTTCTTAATTATAGCTTAATATTTAAGTAATATTACACTTTCTTTAAATTGTCAATTTCTGGAATTTTTTTGTTTGCTAAAATGATTATCGTTTTTGCCTAAAAATTCTTAATTATTATGGTCTTGAAACTTAATATCAATAACAAAGCTGTATCTAAGTATTGTTTTTCTTTATTTGTTTTATTGTTTCAAATAAATTTCATAAGTGGTCAAGAAACGATCATACATTATGAAGGATCCTCAACAATCGCACATTTTATTAGAGATGCTGAACAAGTGTATGGTAAAACAAGATTCGACATTAATACAGAGACTGAGAGTTCAGGTGGAGAATTAGCGATTTTAGAAGGAGTAGCAGATATTGGTGGAGTCGCGAGGATTCCAAGTCCTAAAATTCTTGGTAAAGGTGTAGTCAGCACTTTGATCGGCTGGGATGCCATTGCCCTTATCGTAAATTCTGAAATTCCTGTTGATAATCTCACCAAAGAACAACTGAAAGGTATATTTACCAATCAAATAACGAATTGGAATTCCTTGGGAGGTCCTGATTTGACAATAATGCCTTTTATTGTTGAAGAACAATCTGCTACTAGGAAGGTATTTCGATCCTCCATCTTGAAGGAAGAAGATTATGTAAACTGCCAGACGGTTTCTATTGACAGAAATATAATTAACAAAGTTGCTGAGACACCAGGGGCAATTGGACAAATTAGTCTATCCTTTCTTGAAGATAGAATAACAGGAGTTAAAGACTTGTCGATCGATGGTCAAAGAGCAACAGTAGATAACCAAAGCTACCCGATCACTAGACCGCTTTACTTGTTATGGTGGCCAGGTCGGAAAGCAGTATCGGATTTTATTGATTGGACCCAATCTCAGGAAGCACAAGATATTATAAAGAAAAGATTTATTGCTAAAGCTCAAAGCAACACCGAAAAATTCGGTAAGTTAATAGTGTATACTCGAACGAATGCTGTTGAAGATGCTGGAACATACTATTATCCACATGAACCATATGACATCTTCAACAGTGACAATGTTTTGATCAGAAGCATAAGCAATCACTTAGATCCCATAGATGAAAATCCTACTATAGTAAATTTGCCTGCTGGTAATTATTTGATTTGGACCACTACAGCTAAAGTCAATAATGGAGAAAAACTATTGGTATCCATAGAATCAGGGAAAACTACAAGAGTGAATGTAGACGACCAACAGATTGTTAAGGCTGTGGCACAAGAACAAATTGATGATTCTAACAGGAAACTGCAATTTACGGGTGACTTTAGATTCCGTGTCGAACAAGATTGGAACTCCTATCGAAAAGATGGAAGCCTTAGAAATGATAGAGGTAGGTTACGGTATCGACTTCGACTAGGCTTTAATTACAAGCACAATGAAGTTGTAACTATAGGTGCTAGATTACGAACAAGTACAAGGAATAATTTGCAATCTCCACATATTACTCTCGGTCAAAACGATAATCATTCAATGTCAATTGATAAGGCATTTGTTAAAATTAATAAAAACAAATATTCGTTTTGGTTAGGTAAAAATACCTTTCCTTTTTGGAAGCAAAACGAGTTGTACTGGAGTGATAATATTGCACCTGAGGGTGCTGCATTTGATGGAAACATTTCATTAAATAATAATGTGAAAGTCAAATACTCGATTGGGTATTTTATTATTAACAGCCTTGGTCAACAACTATCAAATGATTCATCACTAAGAGCATTTCAGCTTAAATTAGAGAAGCAATCGTCAAAATTTAATTTGATTACCAGTTTAGGAATTTTTGATTTTAGAAAAATTGAAGATAAGAATATTTTAGAAGAAGTTCATAAATTGGACTATCAATTATTGATAGCAGGCATGTCTGTGAAATATGATTTTAAATCACCTGTTGCTATTGGGTTTGATTACATTAGGAATTTGAGCAATTATGATCAAGACTTATTGATCACTAGCAACAATTTGCAAAATGAGAAATTTGCTTGGGTAGCAAACTTAAAGATTGGAAGTATTAGCAAGACTGGTGATGTCATGTTTGCTTACTATTATTCATATATCCAAAAATATGCGGTTATAGATTTTCTAGCACAAGATGATTGGGTAAGATGGGATTTAGGAAATAATTCAGGGACTAGGTCCAGTAATTTTAAAGGTCATGAATTTCGATTGGCTTATGCATTAAGGAGTGATATGAATATTGTTCTTCGTAGTTATTTTGTAAAAGAAATTATTAAAGAATTACCCAGTCAAGCAGAGTTGGAAACGAGCAACAGAATTCGATTGGATTTTAATTTAAAATTCTAACTTTTTGCCTATAGGCAAAAAAAATAATATTGAATACGACCCACATGATACATCAACTTCGCGCTTTATCTGATATTGCAATTTTCAATTTTTCAAGGAATTGTCATTTTCTTAAAGTACAGAATAAATTATGGCACAACCCAAAAGCATTGCGAAAGGAGATATAAATTTCATAGTGGCTGAGCCTAGAATATCAGCGCACCAAACTGCATATTTATGATGAATTCTTCGAGGGACGAAATAAAGAACTAAGGACGTTGCTATCATGAACCATCCCAAAAGTTTAAATATATCTGGATATTTGGAATATTCTGCATAAAGAATTAATCCTGCAGCTGGAATCATCCTAAGCGTTATCTCAGAGTAATTAATAAAATTAGTACTTCCTGCCTTTCTCAAATATGCTCTAGCTTTATCTGGTCTTATTAGCATTAGCAAACCAACGGCAATGATGAATATCCCGAAAAAAATTACTATAAATTTGGCGATAAGAATCTTCATGTAATGCTATATTTCAATTACAAACTTTAATAAAAAATTGTACCCTAGGATCAAGTTAAGATTTATCTCTTATCATAAATTCAATGTATCAAAATAGTTTTTTACTTCTAAAATATGCTTTTCTTTGGCTTCACGACTCAGCCAACTCGCTTCAAAAGCATTAACGGCCAATTGCATCAATTGCTCTTTATTTAAATTTAAGGCTTTAGCTGTTTCATAATAGTTCTCATTCATATAGCCTCCAAAATAAGCTGGATCGTCTGAGTGAATAGTTGCTAATATTCCTTTCTGGAGCATTTTTGCAACTGGATGGTCTTCCATTCTTTGGATGACTTTGAGCTCTACATTACTGAGAGGACATAAGGTTAAAGGAATATTATTGTCAATTATTCTTTGAACTAAAGCTTCGTCATCTAAACAACGGTTTCCATGGTCTATTCTCACAACGTTCAAAAGATCAAGTGCTTCCCATATATAGTCTGCAGGGCCTTCTTCTCCAGCATGGGCCACCAATTTATAACCATGACTTGCAGATTCTTTAAACACATTGACAAACTTGCTAGGTGGATTACCTTTCTCTGATGAGTCCAAACCTACACCATCGATCCATTGCTTATATGGGAGAGAAGACTCAAGTGTTTTGAATGCTTCTTCTTCACTTAAATGCCTAAGGTAAGACATGATGAGTTGAAAGGAAATGTTTAATTCTTTTTTTGCTTTGACAAGGGCTTTATAGATTCCATTAATAACAACATCAAATTCAACCCCTCTGTCAGTATGTGTCTGTGGATCAAAAAACAGTTCTACGTGGACAACATTTTGACTGTACACTTTGCATAGGTAGGTCCATGTCAGGTCGTAAAAATCACGCTCATAAATTAGTACCTGAGCGCCTGTATAGTAGATGTCTAGAAACTCTTGAAGGTTATTGAACTTGTAGGCATTCTTTAGTGATTCAATGGAATCATAGGCCAAGGCTATATTATTTCTATTGGCAATTTCAAACATTAGATCGGGTTCAAGGCTCCCTTCGATGTGCATGTGAAGTTCCGCTTTGGGAATGCCTTGAATAATTTTTAGTAGGTCAGATGATTCCATAAGATGTAAGTTATTTATATAGTTTAATTATATTGAGCTAACAAACTGTAACCCTATCGCAGTACCATTATGGTACAGTTTACTCATTATTATCTCCCTTTATTCGATTTATTGTCTGTCGTACTCCTATGGTCGCTCCATAGTTTGAAAGTTTCTCGCTTATAGAAGAGTTTCGTATATTATTTAATTGTGTTTCATAATTAAACGTTCCAAACAATTGTAGACTCTTATTCATTTTAAAATTAACACCTGCTGAAATTCTCGCGAATAAATTAATAGAACTTCGATCATTTCTTATTGACTCTTCGCTTGAGTTGATATCAGTTCCTTCTTTTAAAACTGAATTTGTTAATATACTTATTGAAGGACCGATTTCAACAAATGGCTTGAGAGAGCTTTTTCCTATTTCATACCTTAAAAGCATTGGAATGCCAATGAAACTATAAGAAACTGAATTTATGATTTCATGAGGTAATGTTGGGTCAAACACCCACTCACCATTTTCATTATGTTCACTTGACCACCTTAAACCACTTAATTTTGTAGTGGAATAATTGTATTGGGAATAATTAATTCCACTTCTTAATTTAATTTTTTCTGTTAGGTTTAAACTATAAGTAAGTTCAATGTTATGGCTCATTTTCCGTTCATGTAAATTTCTTGAATCAAAAATTGGGTCACTAATTAAAACTTCTTCATAACCAGAAAAACTTCGGAATGAACTTCCTCCTCCGATAGAAAAGTCTATTGATGAATATTTCTGTGAATAAGCTATAGATGTGGAAAAGATAAAAAGATAGACTAAGATTGTTTTGATCATATTTTTTTTATTTTGATAACGTTCAAGGCATACAGAGCAACCGTTGATAGAGAGCGCCGTTGCAGGCGACTGAACGTGTTCATAATGTTAAGTTAGTCATTTTTCTTGAATGTAGTAGGGTAGATTGTCGTCTGAGATGCCGTTATACATATTATTAGCTACCGTATTCTTATTGATCATAATGATACCTACATTGAATAATCGTACATTTCTGATCTTCTCCTTTTTTATCTGATATTTTATATACTAATCTGTGCTCTTGAGTAGGTGACTATATTTAATCCTAAGAAAGTTAATACTTATATCTTCAAACCAATTAGTAGGATTGCTTAATATTTTTATGTTGATATTAATACGGAACGAATACATGCTTAAACAAGAGAGATATGGCTCTACGCGAAACTTCAAAACACGCTAGCTAGAGGTCACATGCAGCTTTAGTAAATGGTGCTGGAATCATATTAATGCTTGGTGTAAAATATTTATATTTTGAAAAGCGGCTCTTGATTTATGACACTATGATTCAATCTAAAAACATTAACAATCAGGAAATACTGTAAATAATAGGCAATTCTTTGCAAAGTAAAACTGCTCTTATACCTACTTTTGTGCCATATTAAATCTATTGAACTGAACAAAGGCATTTATATCTTACTTTTTTCACTTATATCTACTCATTCATGGGCTCAGGGTCTGAATAAATTGATCTCTGCTTCCAGGACAAATGAAGAGATAAATATTGATGGCAAAATTTTAGAAAGCAATTGGGCTCATGCTGAAGTTGCAACAGACTTTTTAGAGAACAATCCAACTGAGGGCAATAAGCCAATTTATAAGACAGAGGTTCGGGTGCTATTTGATGACAATAATATTTATGTGCTTGGCTACTGTTATGATGAACATCCCGATAGTATTTTAACACAATTGGGCGAACGGGATGACAGATTGAATGCAGACCGATTTGCCGTTTCTTTTGACACGTATAATAAGATGCTGGATGCAGTTACATTTTCAGTTTCTTCTTCTGGTGTGCAGTCAGATTCCAAGGTTACAGATCCTTTGTTTAATGCTGTGTGGGAAAGTGCAGTTCAAATTGTAGATGATGGCTGGATTGCTGAAATTAAGATCCCCTATTATACTCTCCGTTTTCCGAAAGGAGAAGAACAATTATGGAGAGTACAGTTTGAAAGGGAGATAAGACGGAGTAGGACCGTATTGCAATGGTGTTTGGTACCAAAAAATATAGAAACAAGGCTAAATTATTGGGGACTTTTAACAGGATTAAATGAAATAAAGGACCCTCTTCGATTATCACTATCTCCCTATGTTTCATCTTTTGCAGAGTTTTTTGATGGTGAAAGTTCCATAGGTTACGGTGCAGGTGCAGATCTCAAATTGGGACTGAACGAAAGTTACACCGTCGATATGACTTTATTACCCGACTTTTCCCAGGTACGTTCTGATAATATTGTTAAAAACTTGAGTGCTTTTGAAGTGGTTTTTGACGAACAGCGGCCGTTTTTTCAAGAAGGGGTGGATTTATTTAATCGAGGTGAGCTATTTTATTCACGACGTATAGGTGGTCTTCCAATTCGATATAATGAATCGAATACAGATTTAACGCTTACCGAACAATTAATTAAAAACCCAATACGCTCCAGACTAGTAAACGTCACAAAGCTTTCTGGCAGAAACAATAAGGGCTTGGGTATAGGTGTAATGAATGCCATAACAGCTTCGAGTAATGCTTTAATTGAAGATACTGAAACGGGGAATACCAGAGAGATACAGACTAATCCATTGGTGAATTACAGTATTGTTTCTTTTGATCAAAACTTGAAAAACAACAGCTCTGTATATTTTATTAATCTAAATACTTCACGATTTGGGGATTTTATAGATGCTAATGTTACTGCGGCAGGCTTTAATCTGGTTTCAAAAGACTTAAAATATTCTATTTCAGGGAACATAAAAATTTCTCAGAGAGATACCAATTTGCTAGAGAATATTCTTGTAGCAAATGCCAATGATGGTTTAAGCTACTTGCTAAACATTTCTAAAATAAAGGGCAACTTTAAGTTTTCTCTATCAAGTGAAAGTAAGTCTCCCAATTATAACCCTAATGATCTGGGCGTAAACTTCAGGACCAATATCAGGAATCATTCTATAAATTTTCAATACAATAAATACAATCCATTTTGGATCTTAAACAGTAATAGTAATTCATTTACATTCAGCTTGGAACAGGATTATTCATCTGATGAAATATTAAAGAAAAAATACAGTGCCAGATATTTCTTTCTTTTTCCAAGCTTCACCGCAATTTTCATCAATATGAGTTCGCAAATTGGTGACGGTATTGACCTGTTTGAATCGAGAGTGCCAGGACAAGAGTTTGTAATTCCAGAATTCTATTTTAACGGAATTGGAATATCGACTGACTATAGAAAAACCTTTGCGTTAGATGGAAGCATTGGTTATGGAGAAGGCTATTTTACTGATTATGTTGTCAATCACTATTTTGAGGCGAAACTATCACCCATAATTCGAGTAAATGATAAATTGACATTGACACCTTCGTTAAACTATTCTAGCTTCTTAAATGGAGCTGGTTTTGCAGGTTATTTTGATGGCATACCGAAGTATGGGGTCAGGGATGTCAAAACTTTGACCAATATTCTGCAAGGAAAATATTTATTTAAGAATAATCTGTCTTTAACACTTAGGGTAAGGCATTATTGGTCCTATGGGCTTTACGATTATTACGGAGATCTGGATTCGGAAGGTTATATTATTAAAGATGATTCGTTTGTCGGCAATGCGGATTTTAATTTCAATGCATTTAATACAGATTTAATATTTGCATGGCAATTTGCACCAGGCAGTTTCTTAAATATTGTTTATAAAAATGACCTTCAAAGAGATGAAAATGATATTCAATTATCATACTTTGATAATTTGAAGTCTGTATTCAATGAAGGTCAGAGAAATACGATAACCATGAAGCTGATCTACTTTCTGGATGTGGTTTCCAGCTATAATAAGATATTTAACTAGTTTGTTTATATAAATTTAGTTCAACTATGTTTAATAGTTAGAAGCTCTGCTTTATAGTTAATTTAAATCATTAGGAATTGGTCTAAAATTATAGCTTGATTAGGAATCTGCAATCTTGATAAATTATAGTTTAATCTATTATGTTATTTTCAATAGCACACCAAGTATCCCAAATTCTTTTATTTAAGCTTTTAAATTCTACTGAATCTTTCCCATTTTCTATGACATTAAATAATTCATGCATTTCTCCACGTAGTTCCGGATAGTTATCTGTTACGCGTTTAATATTAAGCCAAGCGTTAATATGTTCTTTAAATGCCAATTTGAATTTTTCTGGACAATATTCATAATCCAAATATTTTAAGCCATTAGTGTATTCATTAATAGTTTCGCTTAGTGATATTTGTTCGCAAGAATGATTTCTGATCTTACCTAATTCTTGATCAAATTGCATTACATTATCTATACAATCTAAAGCCCTAGAATTCTTTATTTCAATATTATTCCCATTATTTTTTTCTGCATTGCTATTACAGACCAAAATAGTGAAGCACAACATTGTAGTTAATGCGAGTTTCATAATGCAGTTAATTCGTCTAAAAGCTTGTTGGTGACGTCTTGCGTTATGTCTATTGTCCACCTATGTTGGATGGAATAGTCAGTTGTGTAGAACATTGCTACTATCCCATATTAGTGACCGTATAAATTATTCAACTAATTCAGGATAATACTCTTTTGCATTTAATGGATATTTCTCCATATCAACAACAGTAACATTTTTATCTTTTAAAGCACACCCTAAGCTTTGAGCTTCAGCTCCGTCAAGTTTACTTAAATTTGATGTAGACCTTCCCCAAACAGTAGGATGATTTGGTGCTTCATTCTCCCAAATTTCTTTATAACCAGTATATCTTGTTTCGACTGGCTCATCACAACATGTCGGCAATTCTTTTGATTTTACTAAATAAATGTATTTCACTTTTTGTACTACTTGTGTTGAATCACCTAGATTAGGTATTTCCTCACATGCACATTTGTACAATTTCAATTCCTGACTTGGACTATTATTACAACTAATTGTACAGATGATCATTGAAAATAAAATTAGAACAGAAGCTTTCATAACTACGGTATTTTAAGTCTAAATTACTAAAAATTTGTTGTAATGATGTCTTTTTTTTTTTTTTTTAAGGGGCTAAAACATAATGTTAGTTGATAGAATATATTAATGGTGTAAATAGTAAAGATGAAATTGAGACACCACTATTCACATCAATTATAAATCAAAAACGAGGGATTGAAGCTTAAAGCTATCAACTGTGGAATAGGGAAGCTTACAAATGTTTTAAATGAGTTTTTATTTCAAGGATGCAAGTAGCTTTAGTCGTGCTATTAGGTGTTGTGTTTAATTATTTGTTTCTTTCTTTCTGTTTCAAAGCAAATGTAATAACACAATTTAGTGTAATTACAATTAAAGCAGTTGAGAATAAAGTTTGAAATATATCAGAATTATTAATATTTAACAGGCTTTCATTTTTTAGCACCTTATAGGTACACCAATAGCATAACAATGCAATCAAAAACAATAAAATATTTTTCTTAAATGTCATTAGAAATTATGGATTAAAATAACATTTTATAGCGACCCAACCTGAAGCACCAGCTATTGAAATTCCCCACCCTGCTAACCACGCTGCTAAACCTACTCCAGTAGCGGTAATGCCTCCACAGCAAGCTGGACATATTAAGCAAGTTGAGAACATTTCATTCATTTTCGCTTTAGTTCCAGAATACGAAGGTAAACTATATTTTTATTGACAAACTAAATTTTCTTGCGAAGATGGATTGCTAGCATTTGCTACAACTTTCCAGCCACAAGATGAAGAACGACGTTAGGAGTTCTTCATTCTTCATGGCTTGTTATGTTTTCGTCCTTATTCTGTACTCATATTTTATTTATCAATTCACTTTTAAGCCACTCAAATGCTTCCTCTTGATCATATTCAATTCCAGGTCTTAATAAAGCTTCCATATCTCCTATAAATTTATCGTTTTTTTCTTTCTCCTCAATATTCTTGAGAAACTCTTTTTGGCTTGGGTAGCGTTTGCCTGTAGAATAAGTAGTATACTCTTTAAAGCAATCAATTATTTCTTTTGGATTTATCTCTTTATTTATGCTTGAATAATATAAGTCAAATAAATCTCTTCCTTTTCTTCTTTGGTAAAGTGCTCTTAGTTTCGTCCCTAGAAGTTCGTTGATGTTGTATGTTTTTATCTCTGCTTCACCTGAAAACCATTCGTTTTTAACTTTAAATGGAAAGTCAACCCAGTTTAATATATTAAAATGTTCTTGGCAATTGATTTCTAATTTTAACCGCAATCTTATTTCTTCATGTTCAGACGTAAATCTATATAATGCTTTTGCTCCATGACCTTTTACTTGTGTTTTTCTAGGCTCTTAAAAAAAGGTAATAACTTCTCGAAGTCTTTGCATAATAAGTTTTATTGGGCCCTCTTTTATTTAAACTAAATCTATATCTTCTGAATATCTTGCTGCTGGTTTTAAATAGAGTTTGTGTAAGGTAGTTCCTCCTCTAAAGGCCAAATTTTCTCTTAAAAATTCGTCTTTAAATATTTCCACTAAGGCTCGGCAAATAACTAGATCTTGCTCAATTTGATAAAATTGTTTCCAAGGTGCATGTTCTTGCCATTTTGCTAAGTAGGGTTTTGCGATCATAGGTCGTTTTCAAGTATGGTGTTTACATCGACTTTCCACTTATTATTTACTTTACCTGCTTTCTGATTAGAGTTAGGAACTAATAAAACGGGAAAGTATTTTGTCGACTTTAGGTAGTCCGAAATAAGTGATTTTTTTTCTTTTCCTGCCCCTAGTTCCTCTAGTAAATAGCCAAACCTTTGTAATGTACTTTTGTGAGAATACCATTCAAGTAACTTAGAAATATCATCTACTGTAATTTCTTCTATTAGTTCTTCGATTACTGATAACATTCTATTTATTCCACCGATTTTATTCTGGTACTGAATTAAATTGACAGCTGTAAGTGCTGGGCTGGATATTTTAAAAACTCCTGCATCTGACTTTTTTTCGATTACGTTGTTTTTTGGCCACTTTGAGGTTGTAATGAATCTTAATTTTATTTGGTTTCTTTCAATATCACCGATCTTAGGATAATCAATCATTACATATTCTTGTTGGGATTGTTGGTGGCTTGCTCCATGAAATTTTGCTGCTGAATAGAAACCTAAATAATAATTTTTGTTTAGAGATTTAAAAAGCTTGTTTGCGTAAAGTTGAATTGGTATTTGTCTTAGCTTGGAATACCGAGGAGGAATAATTAGATAGAATTCTTTTCTAAGATTAAGGATCTTATTTTTCTCTACAAGTCTTGATAATTCTCTTTTTAAGGAGACTTCTGTTTTGGTACAATTATTCAATAGTTCTTCCCAAGAAAAAGAGTACTCTTCAATAGATTGAAGTTGAAATATGAAGTCTGATACATTCAATTCTTAGTAAATTTTATCTAAAGATACCAAAATAAGGTAATCATGTCAATATATTACTAAAGTATATGCTTATCTCACTTCTCAGGATTAATTTTGGATAAAACATAACTTTATATAATACGAAGAAAGTTAATACTTATCTCATACCATTTAAACTAGAATTTCTAAATAGTCTCGTGTTGATTCTAATTAGGAGCGAATACTTAATTCACCAAGGAACCGAGCGGCTCAGCATCGGAGAATATAGAATATTTTTACTAAATAGAAATGCAAGAGAATGAATGTCTGAAGTTTCAAACTTCAGACAACATATGAACCGAGCCCTCAGGCTCGGCATTGTGTAATTGTTCGATTCCCCTACGATATCCAGTATACAATAAAAAAAGTTCCTCATGTTAGTTGATAGAATATATTAATATATTGTAGAAATTTCGAAAGTGTCTCGAGTTTATTGTATAACAATAATTTATTTGTAATTAAGTAATCATATAATTTTTGAATCATTTAAATTAAGAAGGGGTGAAATTTATTGCATTAATATTATTGGCAAGTAATTCAATTGTTTGTTTATCTCAAAGTTATAGCAAAATAATTGACCATGGGTTTGATAATTAGCATCTGATAAAGGATTATGATATTAAAGGAGATACTTTAATTGTTATTATGAATCATATTTGCAACAACAGTTACAATTGTTTTAGCATTAATTACTTTGACCTAAATACAGGAGATCTGTATGGTTATGATTTATTTGATAGCATTTTTATTGGGAATAATAAAATTTTACAGTGCTATAAAAATCATTATATTATTTCCAGTCATGATGAAATTAATAATTTCAATAAGATAAAGATCTTAAAGTTTGATCCGAAAAATGATTCACTTAATGAAGTTAACTTTTTGGAGAATGATTCCATTCGTTTTATAAATGATGGAATTCTTTTCCATAATTCTGACTTTTATGTCTGGGGCGAAGGAAGAAATATTAATACTGATTCTCCTATTGGCCATATAGTCAAAGTTGATAGTTCACTTAATAAGGTTCTTGATACATGGTATTTTAGTAGAAGCACTAGATTAAGTCCATTGAGTGACTTACAAATTCAACCTGATGGGAGTCTAGCATTTTTAATTAATTCTTCTGGTAATGTTGGACAAAGTGTAGTTAAGGACAGTATCCTTATTGTCAAAATAGATATCAATGGCAATATTATCAATGAAGTGTATGTTATCAAAGGGTAAATTGTATGAGTAGTAGCCGATTACGTGGCATATACCTGTCAAACCGCTTCGCAATTTGTGCGGTTTACAAACCTTGATATTTAGCATTTTCTCCGCTAATACTTATACAAATTCCAAACCAATGATAGTTTTTAAATTTCGAAATATTTCTCCAATTCGATTAATGTTTCATTACTTGTATTTGTGTCTTTTACAATGCGACCTTCCTCGAGTAAAATTATTCGATTACATACTTCAGTTACGTGTTTTAAATCGTGGCTGGAAATTAATATCGTAACTCCTTCATTGCTGAGTTCTTTTAACTTTGATTTTAGCCAAGATTGAGAACTTGGATCCAGATTTGAAAATGGTTCGTCAAGAACAAGTATTTCAGGTTTGAAAATAAATGAAGCCAGGATACCAATTTTGTTTTTATTTCCAGCTGAGAGTTCCCGGTTGTATTTCCCTGAAAAGGCATCTTGATCGAAAAAATGTTTATTTTCTTCTAAAAAATCTTTTACATCAGAGCTGTTTTTTCCGTGCAGACTTCCAATAAACTCAAGAAATTCAAATGGTGTCAAAAAAGGAATCAGAAATCCTTCATTCAGAAATGAACCAGTATAACTTTTCCAATCATCAGAATCGGATACTTTCGTTGATTTTGATTTTACAAATCCTTTTGTCGGTTCGATCAAGTCGAGTATCAAACTTAGCATTGTTGTCTTACCTGCTCCATTATTACCTACTATACCGACAAAGTCATTCTTACCTATTTTAAGTGTATCAATGGAAAGAGCCACTTGAGTTCCATATACTTTTTGAAGGTCAAATATATCAATCATAGTTTTTTATTTATGTCTAAAACCTATAGCCATTTTATATTTACGTTTGTTAAAACGACTAACGATCAACTCTAAGAAGAATTTATTTAATGCAATTCCAAACAAACCCATTACTGCTATTGTATAAAAGTAATAGGGAAGAATACCCAGTATTTTATGTAGATAATAGATTAAAAATGGAAATCCTATTATTGGTAGTATAACTAAAAATTGCGTTATACCTGTGCCTTGATAGTTCATGAATTGACCTTTTCCTAAATCGATATACGATGTGTTAAAAGTACAAAAGAACATTATTATTATCGATTATATACCAATATTATACAGTAAGAAAGCAGCGTTGATAAATGCTATCTTGTAACTAATCAATGCGTATGGTAGAAAAATTAAAAACCCAATAATACTTGATATAGATAAAAATAAATGTTTGGATTTTATATAATTAAAACGAGAAATTCTATTTACTAAATAACTATCGAAAAAAGAGCTTTCCCATGAGAATAAATATTGTCCATAGTTTAATGAAAACATTGCTGGCAACAGCAGACCTGATAAACTTAATATTATATAATTATCTAGGTTTTCTTGTTTATAGAATATAAAACCATAAAGCATAAACAATCCGCTTATATATAAAAGTGACCGTGGTCTTTTGTTACGCAAGATCATTTTCAATTCAATCCGAATTAATTGACCAATTTCTCCGTAATTGGTCAAGAAAGAAAATCCATTCTTTTTTTTATTCGTAACCTTTTGAGAATCTTCAATATAAGCGTTGTTATATAATATAGTATAGGCCAAATAATAACATAAGGCCGCAAATAAAATTGGAATAAAAATCAGGAACGATACTTTTGAGAAGTAATATATAGTTAAAGAAAAATATTCTGATATTAATATAATTTTAGCAATATCGAGATAAAGTAAAAGTCCGGCAAATGCTATAAATAGGAGCGAGATTAATGCATGGTTAGAAAAATATTTCTTTAATGAAAAATTAAGAAAGTTATTTCCTGCAATTAAGGATAATATTGTAACTAGCCATGTTATACTGAACTGAAAACTCTGTGTAGGATAAATAATTTTGATGAAAAAAGGGAGTAAAAGTAGTATTGCCACTAGATTGAAAAAGCTAAATACACTTTTTATAATTGGATAATGTATTAATGTGCTTTTTTTTATTGGAAGAGGAAGGTAAGGTTGAATGGATAAGGTTGGGATTTGTTGAAACAAAAATCTTGCGATTAGGTCAATTAAAAAATAGTAGAATAATAGTCTTGTAAAAGTCTCAACAACATCACAGTCTTTATTAACCTCCCTTAATATCTTATCGGCAAATAAACTAAAAGCGACAAGATTTAATAGCAGACTCAAACCTAAAATACCTAAAACTATATTTAATAAAATATTCTTTTGCCAGAATGGAGATCGAATTTTATCTTTCCATTGGTGCATCAATAATTTATACATGTACTGCTGTCTTTTTTGTTTGCTGCTAAGTATATATAATCCAAATAAAGTTAATACTTATATCTCATACCAATAGCTCGGATAACTCAATATTCTCTTTGGATATAAACACTAATCGTATACTTACTTCTGTACGCTAATAACCAAAAGATATTGAAAGATAAATTTGAAGGTCTAAATGTCAATTCAGGTGAAGGCCTTTCAACAAAAAGTTCGTCATATAAAAGGAATATATTAAGCTTTATAATCATTTGTTATAATAATGTCTAACGTGCAGCCAATGTCCTAAGTTATCGAGATGCCGTTAAGCATATTGTTAGCATCTTGTTTATCTATAAATCCATTTCTTTATGTGAGGGCTAATTTCATCAACTAACTTTATGTGAGCGTTGTTGTACCCAAGTGCATCTGCGTTCTGTTATGCCGTGTGCAACAAGTTAATTCCGCTTAATTCCTGTCCGATTTGGTGTATTCCGCTCAATATTTTCTCGGTCTGTTTCGCTGAAGGTTTTTTCTTTCCCGAAACATATTGAGATAATAGGGTAGCGTTCATTCCAATTTTTTCTGCAAGAAATTTGGCGTTTATAACTTTATAAAATTTGAAAAACTGCTTGAAGTCAATTTCAAATCCGATGTCATTCGGTTCAACTTTTACTTTCTCATCTTCAAAATGCAATTCGGTCGCCTCATATGTGTTGTTAATCAGTTCGGGAATTGATTGTCCAGTCGTAAATATTGGATAATGCGCTGAAAATGCAGAAAATCCAGTGCTTGTTTTCTCAACTGTCATCGTTACTTTTTTCTTTTTGGCCATAATTCTACTTTTTAATTCCAGCGTCTTTTAGGATTTTCTTTTCCAAACCTTTACCCATTTCTTGGCTCCCGTGATTTGGAAAGATTATCGTTCCCTTTTTCGTTTCGTGTCGCATTTTTACGTGCGAACCTTTTTGCGATACCGCATGCCAACCATCTTTTGTCAATATTCGGTAAAGTTGAGAACATTTCATTAAGTTTCGCTTTGGTTTCAGAACACAAAGGTAAATTATTATTTACTTATTACAAACTAAATTTTCTTGTGAAGACGGATTTACAGCATTTGCTACAACTTTAGATAATACGAAGAAAGTTAATACTTATATCTCAAACCAATAACTAGGATTGCTAAATAGTCTCGTGTTGATATTAATTAGGTAGGAATACTTAATTTACCAAGGGACCGAGCCCTCAGGCTCAGCATCGGAGAATATAGAATATTTTTACTAAATATAAATGCAAGAGAATGAATGTCTGAAGTTTCAAGCTTCTGACAACGTATGAACCGAGCCCTCAGGCTCGGCATTGTGTAATTGTTCGATTCCCC
>JAJCYH010000012.1 GCA_029262995.1 Saprospiraceae bacterium
CAGAAGCTGGTAATGCGACATTGACGCTATACGATGTAACTGGAAAAGTATTGAATTCAGTGAAAGCTAATTACAATAAAGGTTATAACTCAGTAAGAGTAACAAAAGATGATTTAGGTGTTTCTGGTATGATATATTATAGATTACAAAGTGGAGAACATACAGCTGTACGACATTTAGTTGTTCTTCATTAATCTCTGTTTCAATATATTTGAAACACAATATTAGTTCATAATTGAGTAATCATTTTGGTTTATGAAATTGAGGCCGGTAATTTATTACCGGCCTTTTTTATGGCTTTCTCTACATCCATAGGAAATAGTTGTACAGTAGTGGAGTTCTGTAAATGCTTGATTTTTAATAATTGAAGGGATAGATTTATTTACCGATAAGGAAAATGCAAGGGTATTTGCCAATACTAAATGAACTTAATTTGACCCAATCTTTTATAGCTTTTGTTTTAATAAATTCATTTTTCCCAGTGATATCTTTGGCCACACATAATTTGCATTCTTTATTAAGTGAGGATATTAATATTTTAAACATCCTGTCGTTTCGATAAGGGGTTTCAATAAATATTTGAGTTTGATCTTTACGATTAACTATTGTTTCTAGTTTCTTTATTTCCTGTGAGAGCTCATTGTCTTTTATGGGTAAATAACCTCTAAAACAAAAGTTTTGACCATTAAAACCACTTGCAGAAAGTGCTGTAATAATTGAGGAAGGTCCGGTGTGTGGGATAACGGAGATGCCTTTTTGATGAGCTATAGATATGATATCGGACCCAGGATCTGCAACAGATGGAATTCCTGACTCACTTATGAGACCTACGTTTTTTCCTGAGTGAATCCAATTTAGTACTGTTTCGATGTGCGATAATTGTTTGGCGTTTATTTCAACCATGGATAGCTCTTCGATCTTATAAGGTGGTTTGGTTAGGCTAATATATCTCCTAGCAGTTCTTGCCCTCTCAACAACGAAATATTTAATCTTATGAATGGCTTCTATGGTGGCATGGGGAATGCTTGCTAAGTTATTTTCAGATATAAAAGTTGGAAGGATATGTATTTTGCCTTTTATCACTGTAGTTATTAATGAATTAATATGCTAATTTAATTCCATTTGATGGACTTTAGTCATTACTTTTGGCACTTCATTGTCCTAAAATAGAAATGGATACATATACAATACGGATAGCCCAATTTGAAGGCCCATTTGATCTACTCTTATATTTTATACAGAGAGATGAGTTGGATATTTATGATATTCCAATCGCTAAGATATCTGAAGATTTTCTAAAATATATTCAACAGTTGGAAGAGTTGAACATCGATGTAGCTGCAGAATTTATTTTGGTTGCTGCTACTTTGATGAGAATAAAAGCTAAAATATTAATACCGCGTAAAGAAGTTGACGAAGAAGGAAATGAAATTGATCCTAGAGAAGAACTTGTAAATAGACTTTTGGAATACAAGAGATATAAAGATGTTCTTAATCTTTTTGAAGAGATGGAGGATGAAAGGTCATTAAAAGTCAGGAGGGGAAATATAAATAATGAGCTAAAGAAAATTTCTGCAAAGGCATTAGTAGATGTAGAACTTGAAAAGCTTACCAGTTATAATTTATTTAAGGCATTTAAGCTTGTTTTAGAAAGATATAAGAATGTTCAAGACAAGTATATCCACCAAATAGTACAATCGCCTTATACAGTTAAAGAACAACAGGAATATATCAATGGAATATTAACCGATAAGGATAAAATTGATTTTGAAGAGATTTTTATTGATCTAGAAAACCGAATGCATGCTATAGTTACTTTCCTGGCTTTGTTGGAGCTCGTCAATGCACAATTGGTTGAAATAATTGAAGGAGGGTCAATAAATAGTTTTTGGATCAAGCTGAGACCTCTAATTTCTAGTGAAGAAGAATAATTATCGATAATAATTTAGAATCTTTTTTGTTGAGCCAGTATTATATCACATAACTTCCTATGGTTCAATTTAATATGATTGGGGTATTCTTCTGAAAAACCAGAGGATTTCCGAATTATAACCATTGTTTTTCCGTGCTTGTAAAATCTCGCATTATTATAAAAAAATAAATCTATAAGCTGCTGTTTTACTGTCATTCTCTTATCTTTGCAGCGATTTTAGATACCTCAATAATTAAAATATATCATGGCAAACATTGGTCACGTAAAGCAAGTCATCGGTCCAGTCGTTGACGTTAGTTTTGAAGGAGAGAATTCTTCTCTTCCAGAAATTCTTAATGCATTAGAAATCACAAGAGAAAGTGGTGAGAAATTAACTTTGGAAGTGCAGCAGCATCTCGGTGAGGATAGCATTAGAGCTGTTTCTATGGATTCAACTGAAGGTTTAACAAGAGGGATGGATGTAATTGACCTTGGAGAAAATATTTCTATGCCTACCGGAGATGCCATTAAAGGAAGACTGTTTAATGTTGTCGGTGATGCAATTGATGGTTTGGGGAACCTCGACAGATCCAAGAACTCATATTCTATCCACAGAGATCCTCCAAGATTTGAAGATCTATCTACGGAGACAGAAGTACTTTATACAGGTATAAAAGTTATCGATCTTATTGAGCCTTATGCAAAAGGAGGTAAAATTGGATTGTTTGGTGGAGCAGGTGTAGGAAAAACAGTATTGATTCAGGAATTGATAAATAATATTGCGAAAGGGTATGATGGTATCTCCGTATTTGCAGGTGTAGGAGAAAGAACAAGAGAAGGAAATGATTTGTTGAGAGAAATGCTTGAATCTGGAATTATTGACTACGGTAAGGAATTCATGCATTCGATGGAAGAAGGAGGATGGGATCTTTCAAAAGTAGATATGGAGAACCTAAAGAACTCCAAAGCTACTTTCGTATTCGGACAGATGAATGAGCCACCAGGAGCACGTGCACGAGTTGCTCTTTCTGGATTGACTTTGGCAGAATATTATAGAGATGGTGATTTAAGTGATCCTACCGGAGGAAAAGATATTCTATTCTTTATCGATAATATATTCAGATTTACACAAGCAGGATCTGAGGTTTCAGCTCTATTGGGACGTATGCCTTCAGCGGTTGGTTACCAACCAACTTTGGCAACTGAAATGGGTTTGATGCAGGAAAGAATTACTTCAACTAAAAGAGGATCCATTACTTCAGTTCAAGCGGTATATGTACCTGCTGATGATTTAACTGACCCTGCACCAGCAACCACATTTGCTCACCTTGATGCAACAACTGTATTAAGTAGAAAATTGGCTGCTTTAGGTATTTATCCAGCTGTGGATCCTTTGGATTCAACATCAAGGATTTTGGAAAGAAGTATTGTTGGCGATCACCATTATGATACTGCTCAACGTGTAATCAACATTTTACAGAGATATAAAGAACTACAAGATATTATTGCAATCCTTGGTATGGAAGAATTGTCAGAAGATGACAAACTAGTAGTGACGAGAGCAAGACGTGTTCAAAGATTCTTATCTCAGCCTTTCCATGTGGCAGAGCAATTTACTGGTCTGAAAGGCGTTTTGGTTCCTATTGAAGAAACCATTAAAGGCTTTAACATGATCATCGATGGAGAAGTGGATCAATATCCGGAAGCTGCTTTCAACCTTGTAGGATCAATTGAGGAAGCTATTGAGAAGGGTAAGAAATTAATAGCTGAAGTACAATAATTTATATACTATGAATTTACTTGCATTAACCCCAGAAAAACAGATCTTTAGCGGTGAGATTAAATCGGTTAAAGTTCCTGGTGCTGGTGGACAATTTGAAATTCTTAAAGATCACGCACCAATTGTAGCTGCTCTTTCAGAAGGTGAGGTTAGAATAATTAGTGCTGATGGTACTAAAACAACACTAAAGATCCATAAAGGATTTGTTGAAGTACTGAATAATGAAGTATCCCTATTAATTCAAAATCTAATAGAGGATTAGATATATAGAAAACCACATATATAGACGGTTCTTATGTTCTCATAGGAACCGTTTTTTTATAATAATGTTTTATAAATCCCTATAAATGAATTGGTTAAATTTATAAGGTATAGTTTTTGTTCTTTAGTAGCAAATTGTCATATGGAATATGATAAAATTGATTTAATCGACGCAAAAGCAGAAAAACTGCTGCAACAGTATAAGTTAGATCCAGATATTGGACTGTATACAAATGCCTTTTGGCTACTTGTTGTAATCTTCTTTATTGCGTTAACCTTATTGTATGTACTTGATGGTTATCAGCAGTTAACATTTGCTATAGCGCTGTTGTCTTGCATTGCCTACCGGTTAATAATTAATAAGGCGTCAAAATCTTGTGAAGCATTATCATTATACAATACATTCGAAAATCATAGTAAAGCAGAATATACCCTTTATAAACTTAGATACCTTTCTGCCTTAATTGGCTTTAAAGCAAGCAGAATTAGAGCATTACGTTTATTTTATATGGTTTGCTTTCCAGTTTGGTTGGTAATGCTCTCAAAATTGGTTTTTTTCAGAGAGACTAATTTTAATACTGTCCTAATTTTGCTTGTTTCTGCATATATTATTGGAGGGGTATTTTGGTATTTTTTCTATGCTAGATTTATACAAGATCTCGAATTTAAGCAACAGGATATCATTGAAGTAATTGGCGTGTTGCAACAAGAAAAAAACGGATAATCTAAGCTTTATTCCAATTCATCACTTGTGAATAATTAATGGGCTTCTTGATTCTAGGTGGTGAGGTTTTTCAACGAACCAAAGGCTTTATTTTTAAAAGATAACTCTTGCAGATAAGCTTTTATTTTGACTAAACAAGTAGGTGTGTCATGAAGGACAATTATGGATCCTGGTCGATAATTCAATTTACCCATTTTGATGATGTTTTGAATGCTTTGCTTCGAATCAAAATCTCCAGGCATATAGGACCACATAATGATTTTGAATTCATTTTTAATAGATAGGAACTGACTTAGAGTCAATTTACCATATGGTGGTCTGAAAAGATTATTCTTTAGTAGTAAGGAGGACTTTCTAATATTTTCGATATACTTTTTAGTGTTGGTTTTCCATCCTGAAAGATGATAAAAGCCATGGTTTCCTACAACATGTCCACGCTTGATTATATCATTGTAAATTTCAGGGTAGGCTACAATTTTTTCACCTAGGCAAAAGAAAGTTGCCTTTATTCCAAAGGAGTCCAGCAACTGCAATAATTGTGGTGTTGATTCTGGATTTGGACCATCATCGAAACTCAAAAATATTTTATTAGAGTTTGGCATTTCCCAAATGATATCTTTGGTAAACAACTGTAGATATTTGGGAATTCTTTTGAGATACAAGCTTATTTCATTTTAGGTCTTTTCCGTTTTCCACCTGCTCCTCCACGCATCATCTGCATGCCTTGCTTGCCCATAGATCTGGCAGCTTTCATTTGGCCTTTGTTATTTGTCATTGCTTTCTCGAAATAATCCAGTTGACCTTTGATATCCGATTGCGTGACATTAAGTTTTTTAGCTTGTTTGAAATAATTATTAGCAGCTGTCCAATTGTTTTTTGTAGCCTTGATATTAGCCAATTGCATCAATACCATAGCTTTTTCATTATCCGAAGGTAATTTTAGACCTAGCGCAATATTAAAAAAGTCCTCTGCTTCTTTTTGATCTCCAGCTTGAGAAGACAAGGTACCTTTCATAATATAGTAGAATGCTCTGTTGGTTATATAAAGCACTCGTGGAAATTTGGTCAACCTAAGCCTCCTATCTGCGGATTCAAAATCTCCATCTTGAATAAGTTGAGCTGCAGACTGAACAGTACCAAGAAAAATGTAACTGGCCAACATGACTACACCTAAAAGCCAAAAAGGAAAGGAATACCAAAATCCCATTGTTAGGCTAAGAATTAAACCACTAACGAAACCTAATATTATCAAAAAAAACTTAAGATATATATTTATTGAAAACATGATAATTAGTTTTTGTTAATCAAATTTAATGAGATACTTTCCATTTGAGTAAAACATTAGATTGTCTTTAACCTTCAATGTTTTATAATCAGGAAATATCTTTTGAAAGCTTTGCGCAAAAGCTGTATTTAAAGCCTTATCCTCTTTGCTCTCATTCATTCTATTATATAAAAGTAAACCATTTGAAGCCAATTTTGATTTTAGATTTTCAAGAAAATTCAATTGATTAAACTTTTTAGGCACTTTAGCATTCTGAAATACGTCCATTAGAATCAAATCATATTGATTTTGATCTATTTTGACAAAGGTCTCTGCATCTGTTTGGTAAACACTTATAGGCGATTCCAAAGTATTCAATGTATATTTATGAGCCAATCTAATAATCTCCGGATCTATTTCAACACAGCTGTAGTCAAACCTTTGTCCGAAGTTTTTCTCAAGCATTAAAATTACAGAACCAAGACCTAGTCCCAAAAGAAGTATATTTTTAAAAGGAGTCGTTTCCCATTTAATGTTATTAAAACTTTGAAAGAAGTTGTCATATTTGTCGTCAAACGAATAAATTGCATTTTTCGTTATAAGCTGATGCCTTCCCTTGACTAAAAGAACTTCCAAATATGGGTTATAAGGAGAATTGGCCTTTTCCAGTGAAATTTCATGAAAGTAGCTAATCATTTTGTTCAGTACGCTTGACATTATTGGTTTTCCCAAGTTCTGAAGTCACTTGTAGATCTGAAAATATGCTCGAGAATGATTTTGTCTTGGGCAGTAAAATCAATTGAACGACGTTTCATAACAATCTCTGCTAATTCTATTGCCTTCTCAAAGTCAAATGTTTTATACCCAGCTGATCCACCCCAACTATAGGATGGAATATAGTTTCTTGGATAGCCAGAACCAAAAACATTAGCTGAAACACCAACAACTGTCCCGGTATTAAACATAACATTGATACCACACTTGGAATGATCGCCCATTATAAGACCACAAAACTGTGATCCTGTATTTTCAAACTTCTTAGTGGTGTAATTCCACAATTTGACTTCTGCGTAATTGTTTTTAAGATTTGAGGAGTTCGTGCCTGCACCCAGATTACACCATTCACCAATAACGGAATTGCCCAAGTAACCATCATGTGCTTTATTGGAATATCCTTGGAAGACGGAATTTGATATTTCCCCACCAATTTTGCAATAAGGACCAAAAGAACAATCTTCATAAATTTTTGACCCCATTTTAACAACACTGGATTCTCCTAAACCAAAAGGTCCTCTTATATGAGAGCCTTCCATAATAGAAGCATTTTTGCCGATGTAGATTGGACCATTTTCAGCATTTAAGCTGCAATGCTTTAGATCTGCGCCTTCTTCTACAAAAATCCTATATGTACCAAAAGAATTAACTGTAGTTGGCAATGCCGCACTTTTTTTGTCTTTTAAAATTTTAAAATCGTTAATGATTTCGCTACCATTTAACTTAAAGATATCATCTGGCCTGGAAATCTTACTGAAAGTTTCCTTGGTTTGACCTATATCAATACCTTTTAATTCTTCGATATCTTTATTGTTAACCAAAAGCTGGAATTGACTTTCATCTATTCTAACGGCTACTAGATTATCGCCATCCAAGAGTGCATCATTGTAGCCAAGGTTCTTTATTAAGGAAACCAGACGATCATTTGGAAGCCATCTGGAGTTGATAACATAATTGTCTGAAGAAATTTTAATTGGATATTTCTCAGCTAAATAATCTTTAGTAATGTAACTGCTTTCCCCATTTAGATAATGATCCCACTTTTCACTAATCCTAAACAGACCGACACGTAAATCAGCTACTGGCCTTGTTAGGCAAAGGGGGAGTAAATCTTTCCAAGATTCGTCATCAAATAGAATAATATTGTTCATCTGATTATAAATTTTATCAAAAAAAAAGCCCCAGGATTTGGGGCTTTTTTTTTATGCTTCTGTTTCTTGCTCTGAATCCTCTGGTTTTTTTGAGAATTTAGCAAATTTCTTTTTGAACTTATCAATTCTTCCAGCAGTATCAACAAACTTCATTTTACCGGTAAAGAAAGGGTGTGATGCATTAGAAATTTCCACTTTAATCAATGGGTATTCAGTACCATCTTCCCAAACCACTGTATCTTTTGTGTTTGCAGCTGATCTTCCTAACCAAGACTCTTCAACAGAGATGTCTTTGAAAACTACTTTTCTATATGTTTCTGGATGAATTCCTTTTTTCATTTTTTACTTTTTTTGAGTAATTATTGCTCCACTTCTAAATGGGATGCAAAAATAGTTTAAAAATCTATATAAATAAAGGGCTTGGTTAAAAAAATACATCCTTAATATGCTTTAACAGTATAGGTCTTTTAAACAGATCCATCTGAATTGAAATAATATCAAATCTAATTGCCCAATCAAAAGAAATATTTTCTAGGTATCTCTGTGCCGCAAATAGTAGTAACTGTTCTTTTTTATCATTTATTGCTGTTTCTGGTTCGCCAAAGTAAGTACTGGACCTACTTTTTACTTCTACAAAAACGATTAATTCATCATATTTTGCAATGATGTCTATTTCTGCTTTTTTATACCTCCAGTTCGTTTCAATAATCTCATAATCATGAGATTTAAGATATCTACAGGCATATTCTTCTATGTGTTTGCCTATTTCTGTATTGGAATATGATTTGTCTCTGTTCACTATTTACTTATTGTAAAATGGACACTTTGTGATCATAATTAAACTGAATTAACATTAGTTATATTAACTTTGATCGCAAAGAATAAACAGAATAAATATGATGAATGATTTGATAGCTCGATTTCCAGAGCAATTAGCTGAAGCAATGCATATTGGAGAAAATGCAGTTTTTCACCAACACGATAAACCGATTAACAAAGTTTATGTTGCCGGATTGGGAGGATCTGGAATTGGAGCAAACTTTGTAGCTGAATTTGTAAGTAAATCTTGTCCAATACCTTACACTATTGGCAAAGCTTACTCTATTCCAAATTATGTAGATGAAAACACTTTGGCGGTTTGTTCTTCTTATTCTGGCAATACAGAAGAGACACTAAGTGCATTCAATGAAATGCTTGGGAGAGCTTGTAAGATTGTAGTCATTTCATCAGGAGGCAAATTAATAGAAGAAGCAATAAACAGGGGGTTGGATTATGTAAAAGTGCCCGACAATTGGCCTTCACCAAGAGCATGTTTGGGATATTCTATCGTCCAACAATTATATATGCTTAATAAATTGGGTTTTATTAAAGATGATTTTAAAACCCATTTAAAGTCAACTATGGATTTATTAAAGTTCGATGTTGAAGACATTAAAAAGGCCGCAAAATCTGTGGCAAATAGAATATTTGATAAATTACCCGTAATCTATACAACAGATAGAATGGAGTCGGTAGCCGTAAGGTTACGACAACAAATCAACGAAAATGCTAAAATGTTGTGCTGGCATCATGTCATTCCTGAGATGAACCATAATGAATTGGTTGGATGGACCGAAGCACATCCAGAAATGGCAGTCATTTACCTAAGAAATCATGATGACTTTAAAAGAAATAGCAAAAGGATTGAAATCAATCAAGAAATTATTTCCAAGCATTGTCCAACAATCATAGACATTTACTCGAAAGGAAATAGCTTGATTGAAAAGTCCTTCTATCTTGTACATCTCGGAGATTGGATTACTTGGTATCTTTCTGAACATAAAAATGTTGATGCTATTGAAGTAAATGTCATTAATTATCTCAAAAGTAAATTGTCTAAGATCTAGGAAATGAATCATCGATTTCTATGGGGAATTGATTTAGGTGGAACTAAAATTGAAGCTGTTGTATTAGACAGTTCTACTAACTTTTCTATTATTCATAGACAACGTATCGAGACAGAAGCCCATCTGGGCTATGAAAAGGTTTTGGAGAATATAAAATTGCTTATTTCCAGCATTGAACATCAATTGGGACATAGGGCAATTAGAATAGGCATTGGAACACCAGGTTCAATTAATCCATACACGGGTAAGTTGAGAAATTGCAATTCTGTGTACTTGAATGGGCACAAATTTCATGACGACCTTGAAAAGAAGCTAGGGGTTGAGTTTAGAATGACTAACGATGCAAACTGTTTTGCACTTTCTGAATACAAACTGGGAGTGATTAATCAAAGTTACCCTGATGCTGGTGTTGTATTTGGTGTGATTATGGGCACTGGTGTTGGCGCGGGTCTTGTTGTGAATGGACAAATCATAAATGGAAAAAATGGTATTGGAGGAGAATGGGGACACAATTTTCTTGACCATTCAGGAGGACAATGCTATTGTGGTAAATCTGGTTGCGTAGAGACAATTATTTCAGGTCCATCTTTAGAAAGATACTATCAAGAGAACTCAGGTAATAAATTAAAACTAATAGATATCCTTGCTCATTATCGAGCAAAGGATGATTCTTTAGCACAAGAAACAATGGAGCGTCTCTTCTATTATTTTCCTATTGCTATTGCAAATGTCATTAATATCATTGACCCAGATGTCATTGTAATTGGTGGAGGGCTTGGGAATATTGAAGAATTGTATACTAATGGCCTTGAAAAGCTGTCTGATTATGTTTTTAGTGACTATGTCGAAACTGCTTTTGCTAAACCACTATACGGAGATAGTTCAGGTGTTTTAGGTGCTGCTATGTTATGGTCTTCCTAATTTAGTCTGATTTATTCAAATTAGAAAAGTACTTCTTACTCTCTTCAATAACTTTTGGCGCAAGCATAATAGTTGCCAGCATTGTAGGTATAGCCATAAGTGCAAAAAATCCATCTATTAGGTTTAGAATGATATCAATTGAGGCTGTGGCACCAAGTACAATACTTGCAACGTAAAAGTAATTGTAATACTTCGCTTTGTCATTGCCAAAAATGAATCCCATGCATTTTGTGCCGTAGTAGGAATAACTAAGCAAGGATGAGATGCTGAAAATAAAGATACATATGAGGAGCAAATATGAACCAAAGCCTGGCATTGACTCTGAGAAAGCTGTAGCTGTCAGACTAACCCCATTAGCATCAGTAGATTGCCAAACATTGGTTACAAGAATCGTTAATGCAGTTAAGGTACAAACAATTATTGTATCTATAAAAGGCCCAAGCATGGCTACAAGTCCTTCACGAACTGCCTCAGAAGTTTTAGCTGCTCCATGAGCCATTGGTGCTGTTCCTATCCCCGCTTCATTTGAAAATGATCCTCTTCTGATGCCTAGCATTATCAAGCCACCTAATACACCACCAAACAATGGGTCCCCTTTGTAATTATCTGCTGCAAAGGCATCTGTAAAAATTAGTTTGATATAATAGGGTAGAGCTTCAAAGTTTAATATCAATATTATCATTACAGAAATGAAATATAGAACCACCATTGAAGGGACTAATCTTGCAGCTGTCTTACTTATTCTTTTTAAACCTCCTAGAATTACAATAGAGGTCAAAATGCATAATACAATTCCAGTTACTAAATTTGTTGAAATGCCTGTTTGTATACCGTTAGGTGTTAATAAAATATCTCTTATGGCCTGCGTCAATTGGTTAACATTGAAAACAGGTAATGCGCCAATCAACCCGGCGATACTGAAAAATATAGCAAGAGGTTTCCATTTTTGGCCTAAGCCTTCAACAATAAAATACATTGGTCCTCCCTGGATTTGCCCATCAGAATCTTTTCCTCTATACAATATTGAAAGTGTGCACGTAAAAAATTTGGTACACATACCAATAAAACCACTTACCCACATCCAGAAAATAGCCCCAGGACCTCCAATAGTAATAGCTACTGCAACACCTGCTATATTGCCCATGCCAACAGTTGCTGACAAGGCCGTTGTGAGCGCTTCAAAATGGTTGATCTGACCTGGATCATTTGGGTCGTCATATTTGCCTCTTAACACATCTATGGCGTGAAGAAAATACCGGTATGGAAGAAATTTAGATAATATCAAAAAATAGAAACCACCTCCTATTAACAAAAGTACAAGCCATGGACCCCAAGCTAGCCTTGCAAATTCAGAAATTATTGTTTCTATGGTTTCCATTTTAATTATTCTTCTGTTATTAAATCTCAATAATAAGAGATTACATTATTGTATTCTCCAAGTAGTCAAATTTGTCTGGAAAGTCAGTGTTGTAATGCAAGCCTCTGCTTTCTCTTCTCATCTTTGCACTATTAGAAATGAGATATGCAACTGTAATTAAATTTCTTAGTTCACATAATTGAGGTGACAATGTTGTTGTATTGTAAAGGTCTTCAGTTTCTTGGTAAAGAATTGATAACCTATCGAGAGCACGCTTTAATCTTGTGTTGGTCCTTACAATCCCAACATAGTAACTCATTATTTCTTTCAACTCTTTCCATGATTGGGTGATGAGTACCATTTCAGGCGGTTGCCTTGTTCCTTCTGCGTCCCAATGTGGAATTTCATTGTGTATGCTTAATTTATCAATTATTTCTAAAATTGAAATACCTGTTCGATGCCCAAATACCAACCCTTCGAGCAATGAATTAGACGCAAGCCTGTTTGCTCCATGAAGTCCAGAGGCCGTACATTCTCCTGCAGCCCATAATCTTGAAATGGAACTTTGCCCCCATTGATTAACAGTGATGCCACCACATATGTAATGACATGCTGGAGCAACTGGAATCAAATCCTTCATAGGATTTATGCCAATTGAAATACATTTTTCATAAATATTAGGAAAGTGATTGATAAAACCTTCTTTGTCTAATTTTGTACAATCTAAATAAACATGATCTTCACCTCTGATTTTCATCTCATTATCTATGGCTCGTGCTACTATGTCCCTGGGAGCTAGAGAAGCTCTTTTGTCATATTTTAACATAAAGTCTTCGCCATCCTTGGTTCTAAGAATTGCACCATAACCTCTTACGGCCTCTGAAATTAGAAATGAAGGATTTTCTCTTGTACTAGTATATAAGGAGGTTGGATGAAATTGAACAAATTCCATATTGGACAGTCTTCCTTTCGCTCTATACACCATTGCTATTCCGTCACCAGTTGCAATTATTGGGTTTGTCGAATTTGCATAAACTTGACCAGCGCCACCACTACACATAACCGTAGCTTTAGAAAGTATAGTTTCAATTCCATTATTCTCAAGATTCAAAACATAAACACCATAACACTCAATATCGGTATGTAATCTGGTTTTGATTCGTCCCAGATGATGCTGAGTGAGAATATTAATGGCAAAATAATTTTCGTGTATCCTAATATTGTCAAAACTATCAGCCTTTAAGATCAGAGTTCTTTGGATTTCCCTACCTGTAATATCTTTAAAATGAAGTATCCTGTTTGCTGAATGACCTCCTTCTTTTCCAAGATTATAATCTCCACTTTTTTCCTTATCAAACCTAGCTCCCCAATCAATCAAATCTCGAACCCTTTGGTGTCCTTCTTCAACAACAATTTTAACGATTTCAGGATCACAAAGACCATCACCGGCAATTAGTGTATCCTCAATATGTTTTTTAAAATCGTCAATTGAAAAATCCCAAACAGTAGCAACACCCCCCTGAGCCCAACTAGTATTACTAATTTCCCTTTCTGTTTTGGTAAGCACCATTATCGAAAGGTCCGGGCGCTGTTCAGCAACCTGTATTGCCACAGATAATCCAGCTACTCCAGAACCGATAATTAAGACATCTGTTTCCAAAGGATATTTATTTTTATCTAAGGTAAATTTTTAATATTAATCATCTTAAAGAATAGTTATTTACATTCGCAATAAGAATATAGAATGATTTGCTAAAAGTCGCAGTAAATACGAGATTGTTACTACCTGATAGAATGGAAGGAATAGCCCGTTTTATTCATGAAACAACCAGCCGAATGGTCATGAATAATCCTGAAGTTGAATTCCATTTTTTATTTGATAGAAAATTTGACGATCAATTTGTATACGGAGATAATGTCGTTCCTCATGTATTGAGACCCCCTTCTCGGCATCCTGTATTATGGTATTTGTGGTTTGAACATTCAGTATACAATTTTCTTAGTAAAAATGAAATTGATGTTTTCTATTCTGGAGACATGTATTTGAGTCTTCGCTCAAAAACGCCTACAGTTTATGTTAGTCATGATCTTAATTATATACATTACCCCAAAGGACTAAAGATTTCACATCTCCAGTTTTTAAAATATTATTTCCCTAAATACCATAAAAGAGCAGATAAAATTATAAGTGTCTCAAATTTCACTAAGAAGGATATCATCAAGCAATATGATATTCCAGGAGATAAAATTACTGTAGCCTATAATGATGTACCTGAAGGCTTTAAACGATTTAGTAATAAGGAAATTCAGGAAACAAGAAAAAGGATTTCCTCAGGAGCGGCATATTTTATTTATATAGGTTCTTTGCATCCCAGAAAAAATTTGGAATCCTTGTTGAAGGCATTCGATAAGTTTAAGGCTAAGGAGGGCGGGGAGATAAAATTATTGATTTACGGACGTATCGCTTTTAAAGCCTCATCTATTTTTGAAGTTTATAGCAGGATGAATTTCAAAAATCATGTAGTCTTTATTGATAATGAAGTATACAGCGTACAGCAAATATTACCTGCAGCACATGCCCTTTGCTATCCATCCTTATTTGAAGGTTTTGGGATCCCAATTTTAGAAGCCTATAAATCAGGAGTGCCAGTGTTGACTTCAAATACTTCTTCTATGCCTGAAGTAGCTGGGCAAGGAGCATTGCTTGTAAATCCTAATAGCGTTGAAGATATCGCAAATGGTATGATGGCATTGATGTCAGATGATTTGTGTAAGCAGTTAATCTCTAGATCAGAAATTGAGTTAAGTCGATTTTCTTGGGATGACAGTGCCCAAAAGATTTTTAATCAAATTAAAAAGCTAAAACCTAAGCCCTAAGGTTGTTAAAGATCTGGTATCGTATAGTCAGGCTTATCCTTCTTTGACAAAGCAAACATTCCTATTAGCCCTACGATAACTAAAACGGCAGATATTGTTTGTGACATAGACCATTGAAGACCAAACAAATCATATCTTGGATTGACTCTTATAGTCTCTACAAAATATCTTGCAATTCCACTTAAAACTAAGTACAGAAAAAACAATCTGCCTGGGGTCTTAATTTTTGTTCTTAATTTCCAAATGACAAAAAACAAAAAGAAACTTGCAACAACTTCATATATGGGTGTTGGAAAGACAGGAGGATTTAAATGAGTACAGAAATTGCCTACGCAATCGGCTATTTTTTCACCTCTCTGATAAAAATCTGCTACGTTTCTAGGATAGTCATAGGCCCATGCCCAATCAGGAAAAATAAACCAATCTGGTTTTGGTGCAGTATTTTCTATTCCCCAATCGCCGTCGCCAGAAAATTGACAACCCATTCTTCCAACGCCATAACCAAACAGTAGCGCAGGAGCAGCTACATCCGCCATATGTGCAACACTAAATCCAGACTTTTTCGCATATAAGGCAACACATATTCCAGCGAGTATCAAGCCTCCATAAATGGTTAATCCACTGCCAGAAAACAACTGGCCCAAAGGGTCCTGTAAAAAACTGTCAAGGTTTTCTAGTATAGATAAAATTCGAGAACCCAATATTCCTGTTATGGCTGCAATAATAATGATGTTGCCAGCTTTCTCATAAGGTCTCTCATACAATACAG
This sequence comes from Saprospiraceae bacterium, assembly GCA_029262995.1. GTDB lineage: Bacteria > Bacteroidota > Bacteroidia > Chitinophagales > Saprospiraceae > RFSX01. The sequence continues at coordinate 15,677 of JAJCYH010000012.1, forward strand.
TCCCTTTAGGGAGAGGTGGTTTGTTTTTAACCGAAAAATAAAAGTAAAAGCCGAAAATGACTGCTAACATTGTTCCTGTAAAACCGTTTCCCTCACTTGAAAAAACATGACTCGCGGGATCGGATTTAAAGGTTTCAAAATTTTCATAGATGTAAGGCAACTTAAATCCAAACACAAATCCAATAATACCGTTTATGATGGCTTCTTTGAGGGCTGACCCTGATTCATCAATATTTTCAATTTTCTTTTTTTTAAAAATGCCTTCTGCCTCTTTACGGATCAATTCTTTTTTAAGAATATGATAGGCACTTACAAATACCAAGGCTAGAAAAATGCCAAATGTTTTGAAAATAGATGTCCAGTTGTCAACTGAAGTTCCAAATAGATCGTGAAAAAAGTATGATAAGTCAGGATACATTTTATGGGGTTAAGTCAACAAAGGTAATATTCCCAACAAAATTACATCAATCATCCACAGAAGAAGTCAAAGTGAGACTAACTTCTTTGATTTCACCGTTTCTTAAATATCCAACTTTTACTCGATCATTAGGTTTGTATTTTTCAACGACTTCCATTAAATCAGTACTTGTTTTAATTTCAAAATCATCAATATACTTAATGATATCACCAAAGGTAAAATTGCCACTTCTGGTTTTTGCGATGCCTTTTAGTCCTGCTTTTTTGGCTGGTCCATTTGGGTATACATTTTTAATCATAGCTCCTGATTCTCTATAGTACCTGTCATCAACCAATGAAATACCCAATAGGGGTCTCTTGACATGACCATAATTAATTAAATCAGGAACAACATTTTTTACTTCATCAACAGGAATTGAAAAGCCTATTCCTGAATAAGCCCCTGATGGTGAATATATTGCAGTATTCACACCAATTAATTCTCCTGAGGAATTCAAAAGTGGCCCACCAGAATTGCCAGGATTTATTGCAGCATCTGTTTGTATTACATCATAGATCTTTCGGTTATTTAGTGCGGTTATTTCCCTTCCAAGGGCACTGATCACACCCGTTGTTAATGTTTGGTCAAACCCAAATGGATTACCAATAGCATAAACGGATTGACCCACTTTTAGGTTTTTTGATATTCCGACAGGAAGGCTTTTAAGTTTTTCCGCTGGAGAGATAATTTTCAATACAGCAAGATCTTTGCTTGGCTCTGCTCCAATTAAAGTCGCTTGGTAACTTGTTTGGTCAGAAAGACTTACAGTATAACGTTCTCCAGATTCAATCACATGATAGTTTGTAACAATGTGGCCTTGATCATCCCACATAAATCCAGTACCAGAGCCTTTTGGGATTTCCATAACATCAAAGGTCCAATATGATTGCTCCAGTCTTGAGGTTGTGATAAATACAACACTTGGTGCTGCATGTTCAAATAGATCGATAACTTTTAACTCATCTGGGTTTAATCTAGAATCAACGACTTCGTCCTCTTCGTTAATTTGTTTTCCAATTGATCCATCAGAAAATTCATTTTTCACAGCATGATCATTTGCTTTAGATACGTGGTGCACTTTTGGACCATCTTTCTTTAGCAATTTAAATAGTGTATCTGAAAAACCAGTGCCTAGAACGAAACCTGATACAATCAATATTAAGCCTAGAATAGATTTTGAAATTTTCATCTCTTATTTTTTTACAAAAGTAATTAGCAAATTTATCAATTCAACGAAATAATTGACGATAACTTATTAATAATAGACATAAAACATATAATAAAAATAAATATGTAACAATGCTATTTTTTTGTCTTTGTTAATTGGTGGTTCTCATCTTATCTTTGAATTGTAATCGAAACAAGGACACTGGTGCTAATAAAGTTTAGCATAATTTTAATAAGAGCAAATCACGTTTTCCTTAGGATTTGTTAAAAGAGATTGAGTTTTGTTATATAATTTTTTTTGAGTTGGTTTTCTAAAAAAATTTTAAACAGTGTCTTTAGTTCGAGCTAAGGATATGTTCATGGGATTATAATTTGCAGATGGTCGCTGGGGAGCGACCATTTTTTTTTGCCCCTACCCAAACGGCTTTTCAAGTATTTCAGATATCATTACATTTTTCACGATCTATTTTTTTTATATTGTTATTCATTAAATTGGGTAACCTATGAAAAGGAGGGATTTTGTTCAATTAGGAATAGCTACGCCCTTTCTTTCTATTCCAAGTTGGTCCAAAGATTCAGGATTAACCAATCACTCAAAAAACATAAAGCATTCAATTTGCCAATGGTGTTACAATGATACCCCTTTGGAATTGTTATGCGAAAAAGCAAAGGATCTTGGTATTCAGTCCATAGAGCTATTGCATGCCAATCAATGGGGAATTGTCCAAAATAAGGGCCTAGAATGTGCAGTTGGGTATGCCAATGATTGGGGACTTACAAAAGGATTTAATGATCCAAATAATCATAAGGAATTATTGAAACAATACGTGCTAGCAATAGAGAAGGCTTTTGAAATGGGTATTCCTCAGATTATCTGCTTTTCTGGCAACCGAAATGGAATATCTGATGAAGTAGGTTTGGAGAATTGTGCTAAAGGTTTGGATGCTATTGTGGCATTAGGCGAAAAGTATAATGTGATAATTACAATGGAACTGTTAAATAGTAAGATTGATCACCCCGACTATCAATGCGATAGTACAAAATGGGGTATAGCTTTGTCGGAAAAGTTGGGATCTACTCACTTCAAATTACTTTATGACATATATCATATGCAAATTATGGAAGGAGACGTCATTCGTACCATAAGTAATAACAAGCATTATATTTCACATTTTCATACCGGTGGTGTTCCAGGAAGAAATGAAATAGACGAAACTCAAGAATTAAATTATGCGGCAATTATATCTGCTATTCAATCCTACGGATTTAGTGGCTATGTCGCTCAAGAATTTATCCCGACATGGGAAAACCCTTTTGATGCATTATCAAAGGCAATAAAAATTTGTTCAGTTTAACTCTAATTTTTACAAAAATGAACTTTATTTCTAAAGGAAAGGAAGATGTTAGTTATGATGCCATAGTTGTTGGTACAGGAATCAGCGGTGGTTGGGCTGCCAAGGAACTTACAGAAAAGGGACTCAATACACTTGTATTGGATCGTGGTAGAGATGTCAAACACGGAGAATACCCAACAGCAAATATGGAATCGTGGGATTTTCCTAGAGGTGGTAGGTTGCCATATGAAGAAATGAAGCATTATGAAAAGCAATCGAGGACAGGTTATACTATAAATGAATTTTATAAGCACTGGTGGATTAAAGATACGGACCAACCTTATGAAGAAGTAAAGCCCTTTGATTGGATTAGAGGCTATCATGTCGGAGGAAGATCTCTAATGTGGGGAAGACAATCTTACCGCTTAAGTGATCTGGACTTTACGGCAAATGCAAAAGATGGAGTGGCTGTAGATTGGCCCATCAGATATAAAGACATTGCACCTTGGTATGATTATGTGGAAAGTCACATTGGTGTTAGCGGTAAAAATGAGGGATTGTCTCAATTGCCTGATGGGAAATTTTTACCTCCGATGGAATTTACTTGTGTAGAACAAGATATTGCGGACCATATTAAGAACAAATACTCCGATCGGATAATGACAATTGGAAGAGTTGCCAATCTATCTGTTCCTCATAATGGAAGAGGGCAGTGTCAAAACCGTAACCGTTGTCAAAGAGGATGTCCTTTTGGAGCTTATTTCAGTTCTCAAGCATCAACACTTCCTGATGCTGAAAAGTCAAGAAATATGACTTTGGTACCTAATGCTATTGTTACAGAAATAATATTCGATGATAAGACACAAAAAGCTACTGGTGTTAGGGTCAAAAACTCTGAAACACTAGAGGAAAAGCAATACTTCGCAAGAATAATCTTTATGAATGCATCCTGTCTTGGCAGCACTCAGATTTTAATGCAATCAAAGTCAGAGAGATTCCCTAATGGGATGGGAAATGATTCCGGTGAATTAGGGCATAATATAATGGATCACCACTTTCAATTGGGAGCAAGAGGGCGTTCAGAGAATTATAGAGATAAGTATTATAAAGGAAGGAGGCCAAATGGTATTTATGTTCCAAGATTTAGAAATCTTGATAAATCAACTAAAATGAAAGACTTTATTCGAGGTTATGGCTATCAAGGCGGTAGCGGAAGACCTGGCATTGGTCATGAAGTCGCCGAGGCTCAATATGGAGCCAAGTTTAAAAATCAATTGGCAGTTTTAGGTGATTGGAATTTTAATTTCTCTGGCTTTGGAGAGATCCTGCCGTATCATGAAAACCATGTTAAATTAAATGCTGAAGTAAAAGATAAGTGGGGAATGCCTACATTAATAATGGATGCTGAGATAAAGGCGAATGAAAAAGCCATGAGAGAAGATATGAAACAGCAAGCAGCTGAAATGTGCGAAAGAGCTGGGCTTAAAGATGTTTCTACATTTGAAAACAGATACGCAATCGGATTAGGAATTCATGAAATGGGTACTGCTAGAATGGGAAGAGACCCCAAAACTTCGGTACTAAACCAATGGAATCAAATTCATGCCGTTAAGAATGTCTTTGTAACCGATGGTGCATGTATGACTTCTGCTGGTTGTCAAAATCCGTCTTTGACTTATATGGCATTAACAGCAAGGGCTGTAGATTATGCAGTACAGGCTTTAAATAATAATGAACTTTAAAAAATAGAATAATGAATAGAAGAGAAGCTCTTAAAACCTCTTCCCTAATCTTGGGATATAGCATTACAGCTGGTACTGCAGCAGCTGTATTAAGTGGATGTAATGCGGACCCTTCATTGGATTGGACGCCTAATAATTTTTCCACAAAACAGGCCTTCATGGTAGCAGAACTTTCGGAAATGATAATACCCCAAACAGAAACTCCTGGGGCAAAAGAAGCAATGGTTGATCGATTTATAGATGCAATTATTGACTGTTACCCTCCCGCTGAAAGACAGAAATTTTTAGCTCAACTTGATGCATTTGATTTAAGAATAATAGAAGATCACGGAAAGACTTTTAACAAATGCACACTTAAAGAAAAGATTGCAATTATGGATGAGATTTCAAGTGATTCTGCTTCTGAAGATCATGAATTTTTTATGAAATTGCGAGAATGGGCTGTAGTTGGGTATTGCACATCAGAAGCAGGAGCTACTCAACATCTGGCATGGGACCCCTTTCCGGGAGCACCTTTTCAAGGGTGTATTGATTTTTCTGAAGTAGGAAAACGGTGGGCTCTTTAATATTGATTTTTAACTAATTAAAATTGACAATATGGAAAATGGTATTAACTGGTTACCAATGGTGGTTGCCGCATTTATTCCTTTAGTAATTGGAGCTATTTATTATGGTCCGGTTTTGGGTAAAGCTTGGATGAATTCTCTAGGGTTCACAAAAGAAGATTTAAAAGGAGGAAATATGATTGTTATTTACGGTACAAGCCTTGTTCTCGCATTTTTTTTAGCAATGGCAATTAACTTCAATATCGAATTGAATCATAAAGAGGTCAATGATGCAGGCGAACTTGTGTATGGCAGTTTTCATACATTTAAGCATGGATCACTCCATGGGTTTTTTGGGGGACTTTTTATTGCCATTCCTGTTTTGGTTACAAACAGTTTGTTTCAGAAAAACAGTTGGAAAAATATAATGATTAATGTTGGCTATTGGCTCCTTACTTTCACTTTGATGGGAGGACTTTTAGATGCGTGGAATTAATAATGACATGAGGGAATACTAAAAGGTTTTCCCTCTTATTTCTTTAATTGATATTAATTAACACCGCCGCCACCATTATTGCAGCCATCAATAAAGGCTTCGAAAATTGCTCCTAACTCAATTTCAAATCCAGGCAATAGTTCAATGGTAGTTGTAGCATCATAGTCTACAATCGCTGTAGATTTAATCAACTGATCCGATAGGATTAATCCTGAAGTCTCATAATCTTCAACTCCGGAAATCATCCCACTAAGGTTCCACATATTAGGGCAATTGCTTTCGTCTGATAAGATTGTACCAACTCCAATACTATCTAGAATGAATGCATTTGATGATATATTTGATAGAATTACGTTGAAGCTTTCATCGGGTTCTTGATTTGTATCTCCGTACACAATTACATCAATTGAAGTAGACAATGAACCAGCAAGTATAGTGTCTGTACTCATAGTTAATGGTTGATAATCATTGTCTATTGCTGTTGCGGTCCCATCTGCTGTATTTATTTCGAAGCTAACGTCATTAGAACTTGTAGATGATAGCATAACAGTAAAAGTAAAACTACTTGTACCTGAATCTCCCTCATCACTTGAAAAGTCATTTATAGATATTGTAGGCAGACCAGTACCACATACATCGTTGCCCTGACCTGGTGTACCTAAATCGCCATCTCCAAAACTTGACGTACTTTCACACCAGTTAAGTCCGTTGTCATTTTCCACTGCGTCTAGATTGTTAGGATTCAGATTCATGCTTGCTCCATCGGGATCAGGAAATGTTATACCATTGTCATATTCTACACGGTCAATTTCAACAGAAACGCCATTAAGAGCACAAGTGACTATGATTTCGTCTTCAGAATTACCTAAAGTAATGCCAGAATATTCATAATCAACTGTTAATCCTCCGTTAGTAATTGAATCATCATTTATGCCTATAATTAAATAACTGGTCGCTGGTATCATTAAAGGACTGCCATTGGCAATCGTATGGTTATTTGATCCATTGTCACTTACCAGCCAGCCTTCAATGTCAATTGCAATATCTGTTTTGTTATATAACTCTATGTATTCACCATCATTGTCTGATACTGCAGCAGGATTGTTCATTATTTCAGTTATAATAATATCTCCTGTATTTGGGCAATTGGCAAAGTCATCATTAATTATAGTTGAATTGGCAATGCTATCTGAAATTGACGCATTGGTGGAAACATTTGAGAGTATTATATTAAATTCTTCATTTGACTCAATTATGGAATCTCCTACTACACTCACCTCAATTGTTGTAGATAGATTTCCTGCAGAAATTGTTCCTATCTCTGCAGAAATAGCTATGTAATCATTATCCGAAGTAGTTGCAGTTCCATCTAAAGTATTTATTTCGAATGTTACATCGTTGGGATCTGTTGCAGAGAGTACAGTAGTAAATATCAAAGTGCTTAAACCAGTATCTCCTTCTTCGATGGTTACATCATCTATTGTAATTGAAGGCAGTGGTGGAGTATTGGTATCTCCTTTTGTTTCAGGAATCGGTCCATCCCATACCCCCGACACAAGTTGAAGTGATTCTCCAATTGCAGAATTATTAGATTCAGACACCATTATGTCAACAGATAAAACACCATTTGCCGGTGTTCCTGCAGCAGCAGTAAAGGTGCCCTCATAGGATAGCAGTTCGCAGTGTAGACCGTTTTTGGATAATCCAAAGCCATCTGGATCGCCGTTTTGAATACCAACAATTTCCCAGTAATGGTAATCATAGTTTGCATCCGACATGCCAATTGTAAAGTTGTCTACATTTTCACTGTTATAGGTAGCTCCTCCTGACCCATTATACAAGTGAACAGTATATTCTGAAAGCGTTAATCCGTTTCCAGTTGGAATAGCTACTTCAATAAATTCACCAACATCACTTCCTGAATTATCATAATGAATTTCATTTAAGATAATACCGTCACATTGGGACTTGGAAAGAGTTGCATATAAAGAGCAACTTATAATCAAACATGCTTGGAGCAATGCCTTCATTGATGTGTAATTAATTTAGGATAATGATTCTGTAATTTATGGTGTAGAATACTAATGCTTAATAATCTTATCTACACAGCTTTTTTACTGTCAATACTTAAATGATTAAATGATAAAATTGTAATCGGTATGATTTGTTTATTTTGAATAAAATAAAACATTGATAAAAACGAGGCTACATTATTTCAGGATTTTCAATGATTGCCTGCAAGGATTTTGATTCAGGACAAAGGGCAATAGACAATAGCTTAAATACCTTGTAGGTTTTAGTTTTTTACAAATTCATTTAAGGCATTTATGTTTCCATTATCCGCTTTTCTTAAAGCAGCAATGTATTCTTTCCTTGTTTCATCTGCTTTATTCTTATTTGATTGATGCCAGGAAAATATTTCTTTCCCGAAAATAGAGTCCAAAATTTAGTATCATCTAATAGATTCTTTAGTTCTATCCCAATTTGAGTCCATTTGATGCCGATATTCCTGTCAGATTTTCTAAAATGGCCGGCCCATTTCCAGACATCACCAAACATTTTTTTGTGTAAGTCTTTCACAAATTTCTCTGTTAGTATTCTTTCTGCCTTTAAATTGGTATGTATAGTCCACTCTACTGCCTTTCAATATTTAATTGTTCAAATTCATCCAATTCCCCTTGATTGCTTATTGACTTTATCCTTAAACCTTCCTTTTCTTCATTATCTAAAGATGTTTGCCCATCTATATATTTTAATTCTAATCCCATAAAGACTTTCTCATCTCTCTCTTTATTTCATCACTCAATTCCTTTATAGTTTTGTTAATTTTTTCATATCCGATTCCTTGATCTTCTAATTTCATATTCTGATTGGTTCGCATTACTATCTTTCGCGCCAATTTTTCAGCTTTAGCGTTGATCAAGTTGTCAATTGTCCCGTCTTTTGGAACAAAGCCATAGACAAATTGCATATCCAATGCATGACCGACAGTTTTTAGTTTGTTTATGGTTATTTGGCCAGAAGCTTCTCGACCTTCAATTTTTTGGATTGCCCCCTTTGTCAATCCAAGTTTGTTTCCCAATTGGCCCATTGTCATGTTTAGAGAAATTCTAATGGCATTTATCCAACCTTTTTGAGGGACTAGGACCATTGCTGCATGCTTAAACTTATTTAGTTTTTGGTCCAATTGTTCTATAAGTAGTTTTCTTTTGTTTCTCATTTGCGTTGTATTTTCATACATACAAGTATAAATAATTAATCAAAAGTAGACTAATACATATACAAAAACAAGAAAAAGAATACATAAAAGTATACTTTATGTCAAAATATGAGTAATTATATCTGCATGAGTTAAGCTAGTATAATCTTGATATTACTATCCAGATGGATAAAGCAACAATTTACAAAACATCTAAACTTTTGAGATCTGTCTTTAATTTTGAGCTTGACTCAAACCAAATGGATTGAATTCCTAGAGCAAGCGCTCCTCTAACATTTTGTTTGTTGTCATCAATAAACAGACATTCTTCTGCATTAAGATGATATCTGTCAAGTAGAATCTTGTAGATTTTGGCGTCTGGTTTAATACATTTTTCCTCTCCAGAAACGACAATACCTTGGAACCACTTGAGAAAATCATACCTATCTAAAGCTACGGGAAATGTTTCTACACTCCAGTTGGTTAGTGCGAAGAGATTAACTTGATTATTGGTTTTGAGTTGACTTAGGATATCTACTGTTTGGCTAATCGGTCCAATTAACATTTCATCCCAACGACCATAATAGGCGGCAATCTGTGAATACCATTCAGGGTGTTTACTTTGTAAGGTTTTAGTGGCTTCCTCTAAGCTTCTTCCGGCATCTTGTTGAACATTCCAATCCATAGTGCAAATGTTTTCTAAAAACCACTGCACTTCGGATTCGGATTCAAAAATTGTTTTGAACACTTCCTTAGGATTCCAATCTATCAGGACACCTCCTAAATCAAAGATTAGGTTTTTTATCATCAAGGATAATTAGTCGTGAATTTCCACGGAGATAATCTCATCTCCATTTCTAATATCATTAACTACTTCCATATCTGAATCATCTATCACTTTTCCAAATACAGTGTGGTTATTGTCAAGCCATGGCGTAGCAATATGTGTGATGAAAAACTGGCTTCCATTGGTATTTGGACCTGCATTTGCCATTGATAAGACTCCTGGACCGTCATGCTGTAGATCTGGATGAAATTCATCTTCAAAATTATATCCAGGACCTCCGTGACCTCTTCCTAAAGGACATCCTCCTTGAACCATAAATTCTGGAATCACTCTGTGAAAAGTGAGATTGTCGTAATATCCAGCTTTGGTTAGTTCGATAAAATTACAAACTGTTTTAGGCGTTTTGGTAGCAAACAAATTTAGTTTGATATCACCCTTATTTGTGTGAATGGTAAGCTTTATATCTTTATCATAACTCGCATTTTCCATGGCCATATTAATCAAAGCGGGATCAATTTTTTCAACTGCTGACATTTCTAAATTTTGCTGCAAATCTACATTTATTAATCGATTTATGGATGATCGATTGGGGCTAACTGAAATGAAACCAGAAATAGCCATGTCGAGCAAGAAAAAATAAATATTTGCCTGAGTATCATAAAAAGCAAAATGGGGAACATAGATATTAGATTATAGATATGTAAGATGCTCTTATACAGTTATTTGCATAATACTTGGAATGGGTTTGGCAATATTTTCTGCTGAGATTTGACGTTTTGGCATCTCTGTTTTTGTAAGGTAGGCGACATTTCTGAGCAATAAATCAATTCAATGTTTGAACATTAATGTTTAAACATCGTTACTTGTAATGTGAAAATTGAAGAAGCAATAAAGCAAACGAAACCTTTTGAAAGCGTATATCAGAAGGCAGGAGTGAATCTTATGTACACCAACGGTTGGTATACAGGAAAGTTAAAAACTTTTTTCAAGTCATTCGATTTGACCACCAAGCAGTATAATATCTTAAGAATATTAAAAGGTGCTAAGCAAGCTGTTAGTACATCATTTGTCAGAGAGCGATTGCTTGATAAAATGTCAGATGTATCAAGAATTGTCGATAGAATGCACGATAAAGCATTGATTACTAAATCGGTCTGTTCTATAGACAAAAGGCTTGTAGATATTGAGCTTAGTGAATTGGGATACGAGTTATTGGAAAAAGTAAAAGAACATAGTCAGAGAATGGATAAAATTTTAAATAATCTGACCGTACAAGAAATAGAAACCTTAAATAAGATTTTAGATAAACTTAGAGGGAATTAATTAATTATTAAAATTATTATTAGAAATGAAGATTTTATTATTATCAGTATTTAGTTTGTTTGCAATCACAGCTATTGCATCTACAGAACCTGTTACAGGTGGAGAGATTGATATTGCATCAAGCACAATCAACTGGACAGGCAAAAAAGTAACCGGACAGCATCAAGGAACCATTGCTCTTAAGAGTGGTAAGTTGAAGATGGAAAACGGAGAGTTAAAAGGAGGCATGTTTGAAGTGGACATGACTACTATTGAAGTTACAGACTTGCAAGGAGGACAGGCAAAAAAATTACAAGGACATTTAAGTTCAGATGATTTTTTCGGTGTAGCGACACATCCTGTAGCAAAAATTGAAATTACAAAGGCTAAGAAGACTTCAGCTAATACTTATGATATTACTGCTAACGCAACGATCAAAGGAATTACTAATGAAATCAACTTTGTGGCTACAAAAGACGGTGACAGTATATCTGCAAATATTGTAATTGACAGATCAAAATATGATGTCAAATATGGTTCTGGCTCGTTCTTCGACGGTTTAGGAGATAAAATGATTTATGATGATTTTGAATTATCTGTGAATCTTGTAATGAGTAAATAAGCATAAAGAAGTAGATTAGAATTGCTATTAATTTACAGGGGAGTCTTCATAGAGGACTCCCTTTTTTTATATGTAAAAGACCATATTGCCAATGCGGCATAATATTATGAAGCAAAAGCAATATGATCAATAAGAATGTGATAGCAATAATCTTCTGTAAATGAACTTAGTATCGAATCGTAAACAGTAAAAAAAATATTTTTTTTATGTTTTTGATTTGTATATTTGGACTATAGAACAACATTATTATGACTCGCGAAGAATTAATCAATCTTCGGAAAGATTTTCTGTATCATAATAGTAAAAAACTTAAGGACATTTATCTTACGCATAGAGAGGAGTGCATTAATTTGCTTTGCGCAAAAATGAAAATCTCTAATGAGCAAGCGGGAGATATTTTTGTGGATGCCCTGATGGTTTTTAGGCAGAATATTGTTTCCGAAAAAATCCAAAATTTAAGCACTGTAAAAGCTTATTTGAATTCTACTTGCATTAATATGGTTAGGGAGGGGTGGAATTATGAACGCCGACGAAGAAAAAAAGAAGAAGAAATTCGTTTACTTTTCTATGAGTATTCTCATACTAGTATGGAAGAGCGTATTTCGAAAGAAGAAATGCTAAGAATAAGCAATGAAGCTTTTGGAAAGTTGTCAGAAAAATGTCAGGATATTCTGATTGCCTTTTATGTGTATAAAATTCCGATGAAGGAAATTGCTGAGGAATTTGGTTTTGCAACTGGTGATGTTGCAAAAATGACCAAATCAAGATGTTTTAAAGCCTGGCGCAAGGAAGTTAATTTGTTAATGAGCTAATGGAAGATATCAAATATAATGATTTAGCAATTATTGAAAAATACTTCGATGATTGTTTGAATAAGGAAGAAAAGTTGTTTTTCAAATTACGAATGAACGATCATGCGTTCAGAAATGAACTGTTGCATTATGCAAGGATGATCGATCATTTGGAAAATATTGAAAGGGAAAGGCTTAAGCTTTTTCTTAATAGTTAATACGTAACCGTGTAAACGGAGCCGGTTATCGTGCAGATAGGGTGCACTGTGTAGTTTATTTTAGCTATAAACTTTCTGATATGGACCCTATCGCTATTTTTGCTCTTGTGTATGTGTTTACATTGATTTGCTGTTATCTGTTTTTTCAAGGTAAAATTAAATTATTGCGCTCGCAACTGATTGATCTTAATAGCCAAAACAATACTATATCGATGGAATTGGCAGCAGAGAAATCTAAAACGGATGAACTGAATAGATCGCTTCAAAGGGTAATTGCAAATCTTTCTGTTGAACAAGAAAGAAGTAGGAATTTATCAGATAAAATCAAGGAATTTGATGCCTTTGAGGATCGTCAAATAAAGCAATTTGAGAATCTGGCTAACCGCGTAATCCAAGAGCAAAGCAATCACTTTATCAAGCAGCAAAATAAAGGGATGAGTGATATCCTTTCGCCCCTGAAGGAAAAAATTAAAAGCTTTGAGGATAGAGTAGAAAAGTCCGCAATTGATTCAGTGAAGCAGCATGAGTCCCTCAAAGAACAAATAAAGTCACTTAGCGATAAGAGTGAAAAAGTTTCAGCAGATGCCAATAATTTGGCAAAAGCTTTAAAAGGAGACTTTAAAAAACAAGGCCACTGGGGTGAGTTAATTCTAGAATCTATTCTTAGTAAATCTGGGTTGGAAAAGGGTAGGGAATATTTTACTCAGGTTTCAGAAAAGAGTGATAATGGCAAGATCCAAAGACCAGATGTTATTATTGATCTTCCTGATGGAAAGGTACTGGTTGTAGATTCCAAAGTATCATTATCTGCATATAGTGATCTTGTAAATTCCAATAGTGAAGAAGAGCAGCAAAATTTCAGAAAACTGCATTTGACAGCAGTCAAAAATCATATTGATACACTTTCTGCAAAGAGATATCAAGACTTATATAAAATTGAAAGTCCAGATTTTGTATTGATGTTTATTCCTATCGATACCGCTTTTTCTGTGGCCCTAGAATATGAAACTGATCTTTATAATTATGCATTCGACAAAAATATTGTTATCGTAACATCTTCTACCTTACTTGCCACACTAAAAACAGTAGAAACAATGTGGCGCAATGCCAAGCAAAATAGATACGCGTTGAATATCGCTTCCGAAGCTGGAAAAATGTATGATAAATTTGTTGGATTCTTGGAGGATATGAAAAAGCTAGGCAACCAACTAGGAACAATTTCCAATACCTATAATGATACGATGAAGAAATTGTCAACTGGGACAGGAAACCTGATTGGTCGAGCTGAAAAAATCAAAGACCTTGGTGCTAAAGCCTCTAAGAAAATATCAAATCCTAAAGGTTCAGGAAATTTAGTTGATTTAGACCAAGTGCTTGATTGAAATTCCCAATACATTAATTCTTCTACTATTTCGACTTAGAGCCTTAATTTTTGAGCGTCTGGCAACAAGCAACAAGTTTTTACAACTGAACATCAGAATAAACAGGTATAGTAATTTTTCAAGCAATATGTGAACTTGATTGGAGTAATTAAATAATAATCCTCTAATATAGAATTGATGAATTATACAATGCCCTCACTCATTTCATTAAGTCTTGCAGCATTTTTCTTGATTTCATGCGCTAAAGACAATGAAGCTTGTTATGATTCCCTTTATGAATTTCACAAACAATATCTTAGTCCTGAAGAATGCACTTTAAATATAACTTGTGTTTTTAGTAATCGCTATAATGTTTTTTATTGTTTAAATGGAATTGCAAATGGCTCTTTATATCCTTTGTCAGTAATTCCCAAACCAGTTAACATTATATATTCCCCACTTTTATAAGATTTTAATTGAGCTTCTACATTCTCCATGGATTCCCATTTTAAATATCCTTCATATTGTAGTTCTGAGACTAATAGATTGAATTGTTTCTTATTTGACAAATCATATTGTTGATTTTCAAAGACTACAGTCATGTCTTTAATATCACTATTGCATGCCATAATTCCAATTGTAAAGATGCCAATAATCAAGTAGTTAATTTTTTTCATAAAGATTGAATTTAATCAGATGACTAAAAATAGTTTATTTTAAGACACTAGATATTATGGAACTGTTAAATAATTAGTAAAAATGTTAAATGGTATATTAGGAATTTGATGAGAACGAATTGTTTATATATCGTGTGACTCAACCACCATAGCCTGCGCCATCGCTAACTTCTTGACACCTAAGCTTTAGTGGTGGCGCAAACTAAGGCTGCACGAAGTTGGTGAATGTGGTAGCATGAGCTTATGTCCATTGTATTCATCCGTTAATTCATTCATATCCCTTTGGTAATGTTGGAGCTGAAATTCCATGGTTTTCATTTAATCTTCTTTTGCCAGAAGTATTTCACTAACTCGACACTAAGATCCAATAATTTTATTCAAATCATTTTTTTATTCTTGGTTGAGCAACTTTATGTTTTAACCCTTGTTTTAGCCATTTAAGGAAAGGACATAATTACAACAAAAGTTTAGTAATTATGAGTATGAATATCACAGAAAAAGGAACAAAGAAGTTCACCAAAGAAGAGAAGTTGGTGATTCTGAAGGCATCTGAAGTCCAAGGTACTAAACTTACAAGACAACAAATTTTTAAATAAAAAAATAAGAGATGCCAATTATGACATCTCTTATCATCAAAATAATTTTTGTTTACTATTTAATTGTAAATGCTAATCTTGCAAATACATATCTTCCATTTATACTGAATTGAGGTGATCTTCTTGAGTATACAAATCTTCCTGAAGAAGTAAAAGCATCATCTGAAACATCAGGATAAACATCCAATAAATTGTTGGCTCCAACTGTAATTGAGACGCCATCAGATAGATTATAACCTAAACTTAAATCTGTTACAATTTTTCCCGAGTAATAAGGATCAATTGAATCGTCTATTTGGTTAAGGTCGGCATCAAAAATTCCGGCTGTTGTTGCTTCTGTAGTTTCTCCGAAATATGTATTTCTTAGGTAGATATCTAGACTTCCTACAGAAAGGGTATTACCTAAAGTGATTTTAGTTCTAGGAACAGCTTGTTCAAGATATATTCTAGACTCTTGTCCAAAATACGTATCAACCAATCCTGCATTTCTTAAGATGTCAGAAGCATTAATGCCTGCTTCTTGATCCCACTTGGTTTGGGAAAAAGTACCAGCAAGGTCTGTTCTCAATACGACCTCATTAGACAAAGCAGCCGAATGAGAAATTACGATATCCAATCCTTTAGATTTTGTATCAATGGCGTTGGCAAAAAATGCAGCCTTCGTTGCACCAGACTGTTCAAACAATCTTTGCAATTCAGCATCACTACCTGGATCAAATTGACCGGTAAGTACTATTCTGTCATCAATATTTACTTGATAAGCATCAATTGTAATCCTTAAATTTGCAGATGGTATTTTTGAAGTGAATCCAAGACTCATGTTTTGTGAAGTCTCTTCTTTTAGCTCTGGGATACCAAGGATTTTAGCTGCTCTTGAAGTATTGGCAAAAACACCAACTTCCTGAGGAATAGATACACCATCAATCAATGAAAATATTGTAGATGTTCGACTAAAGTGTATTTGATGCAATGAAGGTGCACGGAATCCTGTACTTAGAGCACCTCTTATTGCAAAGTTATTGTTGACTTTGTATCTAGCTGTTGCTTTATAATTGAAGGTAGATCCAAAATCTGAATATTCTTCAAATCTTAGTGCTGCACCAACAAGAAAAGCGTCAGTGATATCTGCTTCAATATCGAAATATGTTGCTATACTTGATCTCCTTGCATCTACTTCATTTGATGGTAGAAATCCAGCAAAACATTGAGATCCTGAAGGTCTTTGTCTTCCAAGCATATCAGTAGAAAGTAAATTATCGGGTGTGACAGAGGTAACAAGATTGCCGTTAATGTCATAATTACCATAAGATTGTTCTGAACCTGGAATGACTTGGAAGTTTTCATATCTGTATTCACCTCCAAACGCAATGTTTAATCCATTAATTCCACTCATACCATCTAAGTATTGAGAGAAATCGATATTGCTTGTAGTTTGTGCAAAAGAATGTCCCCCTGCGTCAAATTCAACTGGTGAAGAAGAACCTAATGTAGCATTGTGTGTGTCTGTAATCTGAAAGAGAAATTGGTTTGATCCAGAAACTATGCTGAAATCACTATTCCAGTTTCCTACCATTCCTCTAATTCCTCCGCCTAGAGATTTGTCACTAATGTTAGAGTTTATTTTTGGAACTGTTCCGTTTGGATAGATAGATGTAGTAGTTCTGTTTTGGTTTGGAAGTCTATAAAAACAACCTGATTCACCATTTCTGTAACTTATACCACCAAAGCCATAAATTTCTGCATTATTGCCTAGAGGCAAAGACATATTGGCAAATAATTTACCACCTCTTGCAGAAGATTGTCCAACTCTCATGTTAAAGTCAGAACTTTCCATCCCTCTTGCAGCTAACTCATCTGCCGTTGCATCAAAGGATAATACATCTGACAATCCATCCAATGAGCTTAATTCAGCTAATGCATTTTTGGTGTCCTGGTTAAAATAAGAAACCATAGATCCATAACTTTGAACTTGAGAAAGGCTTAATGCATTTACATCAAATCCATCCGCTGCTGCTAATCTTTCAACAGCATTCATACCATTAAAAATTGATCCTGTGAAATCTTGCATTCTGTTTGTAGGAGCTCTGTAATCCAATTCACCGGTAAGATTTATAAATCCACCATTATCTCCTAGAGCTAAGCCATAATTGGTTCCAATAACTACATTTTCACCGTCGTAGCTTTTTTTCTCTCCTCCAAATGGTCCTATTTCGCTAGAAAAATGAGCACCTGTAGTTACGTTAACATTGAAAGTATTTACGGATTCTTTTAGTTTGATATTGATTACACCAGCAATCGCATCGGAACCATATTGTGCTGCAGCACCATCTCTTAGTACCTCTATTTTGTCTATAGCAGTAGCTGGAATAGCGTTTAAATCGGTTCCTACATTACCTCTACCAAATGTTCCATTAACATTCACTAAAGATGTGGTATGACGTCTTTTGCCATTGATCAATACCAAAACTTGATCTGGACCGAGTCCTCTCAGAGAAGCGGGGTCAATATGATCTGTTCCATCGGAGATGGTTTGGGTATTTGAAGAAAACGAAGGCGTTGTAAAATGAAGGATTTGGTTCAGTGACGTCTGAGGCGCAGCCTTCGTTAATTTGCTTACGTTAATAACGTCAACAGGTACAGCAGATTCAAGATTAGTCCTGTTAGACGATCTAGTACCTGTTACTACAACTTCATCTACCATAACTCCAGCAGAGAGGTCAAAGTCCAATGTAAGGTTATCACCAGCCGCTATTGTAACTTTTCTACTTGTCGATGAATAACCAACATAACTTGCAGTTATGGAATAAGATCCTGCCTCAAGCATGAGTTTGTACATGCCATCTAGGTCCGTAGTTGTACCGTTTGTAGTGCCGTCAACCGAAACAGATACCCCGATTAAAGGAATTCCATCTTCGGTTACAGTACCGCTAATACTTTGTGCAGTTAGTGTCTGATAACCTATCAATAGCATTATCAAACAAATGAGATTTGTGAATTTTTTCATAATATACTTTGTTATTTTGTTGTAAAATATTTAGTATTCGTTGATTCTAAATATAGCAGTTTTTATATAATTATAATAATTGTTTGAAAGTGAAGTAACTAAATCAGGGTTTTGAAGGAAATAATTAAAATCAAGATTAGGAAAATCAACAAACGAAAGTCGTGCAGTTAAGGCCTTATCCGAATACCCAAAACAAGAGCCAGGAAGTAAGGCTACGCCCTCCTTTTTTAACAATTGATTACACAATTCAAGATCTGTTAAAAAGGCTTGTTTGGGCTTCTTAAATCTAATAAATACATAAAATCCGCCTTTTGCAGGTAAATACTCAATTTTATTTCTATCTAAATCACTAATCATTCTGTCATGAGTTGCTTTTAAGATTGAGCGACAAACAGTTGTGTAGTTTCTGATTTCTGGTCCATTTTCAAAAGCCGAAATTGCGGCATATTGAATAGGAGCACTAGCACAGGAGTATGTTTCACTACCAGCCGCAACAATCTTTTGTAATAAGGACTTTTGATGTTCATTAAAAATCATATACCCCAGCCGCCAACCTCCTGCACCGCACCATTTACTTAGACCACTGCATATAATCGTTTTTTCAGGACATAATCTGGCTAGGCTAAAGTGATTGTTGTCAAACTTAAATTCTGCATATATTTCATCTGATATGATTAGGAGATCGTATTTATAGGCAATTTCAGCAATGGCGGCTAACTCTGATTGATCGAAAGATTGCCCAGTAGGGTTGTTGGGGTAATTCAGTATCAATAGATATTTTTTGTCTTTACCAGATTTTAGTAGAAATTCTTCCAAATCAGAGGCTGAAAGATTCCATTTGTTTTCAATTTTGGTTTTGATCCAATGGGTTTGCTTTTTGATTAAGTTTGCTTGCGGTGAATAACTTACCCAATTTGGAGATGGTAAGATAAGATCGCGATCAGCCATCAATTGCGTAAGGAAAAGCAGTTCTTTACTTCCTGGTCCCACGAGAATTTGATCTTCCTTACTTTCTACTTGAAATCGCTCTGAATAGTATTGTGCTATCTTTTCTCTTAAAGGAATTAGGCCCTGAGGGTGCAAATAGTCTTTTTGATGTGCATTTTGCCTAAGATTTTCTGTCAACAGCTCAGGTACTGGAAATGGAGACTGTCCAAATCCTAGTTTGTATGTTTCCAATCCATTTTGAATTCTTTCTCTAGTGATATTATTTATCAATAGGGTTGGTGATATTTCCATCGCTTTTTACTTAAATTTTGAAAATGTAGCATATGAAAGCTGAAAAATGAAAATTGAGTACTATAATTTAAATTAAGAAATTTTTATTAGTAATTGATAGATAGGGCTTTATACATATAAAAATACTATTTTAATAATGCTAGATTTCATTTGAAAATAATCCCTTTTTAAGGCAAATTTTACTTTTGAAATTATATAGTTTATTATATCTTTGTCGCCCGCTTCAAAGGTGAGGTGGGTGAGTGGCTGAAACCACCGGTTTGCTAAACCGGCGTACTTGGAAACTGGTACCGGGGGTTCGAATCCCCCTCTCACCGCCACAGTATTAAAAATATATTTTCGGGGCGTAGCGCAGCCCGGTTAGCGCACCTGGTTTGGGACCAGGGGGTCGGAGGTTCGAATCCTCTCGCCCCGACAATCATTCAAAAGCCTACTGACAGAGTCAGTGGGCTTTTTTTTATGATATTGAGTGTTGAAAGCCATCTTTCACAAACGAAAAGATTAAAAAATATAGGCAACACGCAGTGTTGGCTTTTGAATGATTGTTTTCTCCCATTTTGAGGATCATCGAAGATAATCCTCTCGCCCGATGAAGATTATGCCTGTTACCAGAGTTAAGGGGCATTTTATTTATGGTTGAGAGGTAAAAGTGAGTTTTCACAAACGAAAAGATTAAAAAATATAGGCAACACGTAGTGTTGGTTTTTGAATGATTGTTTTCTCCCATTTTGAGGATCGCTGAAGGCAATCCTCTCGCCCGATGAAGATTATGCCTGTTACCAGAGTCAGTGGGCTTTTTTTTATGATATTGAGTGTTGAAAGTGAGTTTTCACAAACGAAAAGATTAAAAAATATAGGCAACACGTAGTGTTGGTTTTTGAATGATATTGTATAATACCTCGACAAATTTGAGCCATAAAATTTTAAAACTAAATTGTGATTCAAATGAAAAGAACAAGAAGAAAACCTACCTACCGGCAGGCAGGTTCAGTCTTAATTTAAAACGAAAGTAGCTCTTGAGGCTATAAAAGAGCGTTACACTCTTTCTGAGTGTGTTTGGAATTTAGAATTAATATATAATTATTCGATAATTGGACTGCTATAGTAACAGTCCCATTTATGAGAAACTTCCTCTATCAATTTTTAAATTCTTTAAAAGCCCATAATTCCCCTTCAAAATCCCTATAACCTACTACACCTATTTCAAGAGAATAATAGATTTCTGAATAGGTTTTGTTCTCTTGAGTCTCATTCAAAATATTCGAATAAACATTTTCGAATGACCTGCCATTTAAAGTGATTTCAATGTAGTGAGTGTTTAAAAGAGAACCTTGAGGACTTAAGCTTAAAATAGGAATTGGATTACTAGAATTGGCTAATAAAGTAACAACGACATTTTTTATTAAACGTCCATTGTCAAAGTAGGGTTCTAATTCAACTTTCATACGCAGATTATTATCATGATTATCACTGTATAAAACACTAATAAAATCCGTTACATATAGGATCGAACCGTCATTAACTTGTTTTGTCCCTTTATAAAATTCTAAATCCAATGTTTTATCGATACTTGCAGAATTAACAAACACTACTTCAGAATTGTTTTCTAATACTGATATAGGTATTAATTCCAATACATCATTAAGTCCTATTTGTTGAAGATTATCTTTTTCATTTATTGAGTTGCATGAAATACATAATAGTATAACTGCTAACGAATATATTATTTTGTCCATAATCTCTTGTTTTTAGTTAAATAATTAACCTTTATCGAAACATTTAAATTCTATAAATCTACAACAATGACCATCATCATATTCAACTATCATTTCAATCTGATAACAATAAAACGAAGACATCAATTAAAGATGACCCAAGAAGACATTGATTCAAAAATGGGTAATGCAGATAGACTATGTTCCAAATGGGAATGTGGATTCCGAACGCCAACAAGCATTAATTTGTTTTGTTGGGCAGAAACCCTTGAATGCCATTGAAACCTTTTTGTACGTCAAAACGAAACTGAGGAATAGAATATGTTAACCCCAGAAATTCAAAAGATCAATGAGGCTCTTACTGTGACCATAACCGCCATTATATGTAATTAATTGAATCTTTTTCCAAAGCTGGTTCGTTTTATAACTAACAAATTTGTTAGTTTTTTACCTACAGTATCAATAAAGTACAATCTTTTCAGTGATTGCTTTACTCCTATTAATCTTTAATCGTTTAAGACTTGACCCAGTCCTTTCGTTTCTTATAAAACTTTGGATTCACGACCAACAAACCAAAAGATTCACAGTCTTCTTTGGTTTGCACCGCATGATGAGCACCATGAGCTCTTAAGACGGCTCTAGAATATTTATTATCCAACTGCCTGAACCATTTGAATCTTTGGTGGATATATACATCATGAATCAGAAAATAAATCAAACCATAAATGGAAATACCAATACCGACAAACAGTAGTAGATGCATATTGGCATAAAAACTACCCAGCATATAACATAGAGCAGAAGGTATAGCGAAAACCAAAAAGAAACGATCGTTCTTCTCAAAAAACCCTGTTTTATGCATAGGGTCATGATGATCTTCATGCCAAGACCAAAGCAGGCCGTGCATAATATACTTGTGAGCAAACCAAGCCACAAACTCCATAAAAATTACAGTTGCTATAACAACGCCTATTTTTATCAAAATATCCATAATTCAAATTTCTAATCTCCTAAATAGGAGACAAATATAGAGTAGAAAAGTTTAGTCTAAGGTAATCCTTTTGGTACTTTGATCGAATTTTTGCCTAATGATATCTAATTCAATGAAAAATGAGGTGCCTAGATCTTCTTGCGATTTGAAATACAATCTACCATTCATGGACTCAATCATGTTTAAGGCAATAGCCAATCCAAGTCCAGAGCCTGAATCCTTGGTTGTAAATTTGGGTTGAAATACCTTCTCATACATATTCAATGGAATGCCAGCACCATTGTCTTTAACCTCAATAATCGCCTTGTTGTTTTCTTTGAGGTACAGTTTTAGAAATATGATTCCTTTCCTTGATTTAGGAATGCTTTCAATAGCATTTTTTACGAGGTTGTTTAGAATTCGAATCAGTTGATTTTTATCGGCATAAACATGGATAGGATCTATAGGTTCCGATAATTTAATCTCCATATCGTCTCTTTTTCTAAATAGATTATGCACCAATTCTACGACGGTATTCAATTCTATTTTCTCATTTGCAGAGTGTGGTAATTCTGCGAAATTGCTAAAGGAGTCAGCAATCTGGGTAAGATTTTCTACTTGCTCCAGTAAAGTTTTAGCAATTTTATTCGAGATCTCGGTAGCTTTTTCTGGGTTTTGCTTAATGGCCTTACTCAAATGTTGGATATACATTTTCATAGGCGTAAGCGGATTCTTTATTTCGTGAGCTACTTGTTTGGCCATTTCTCTCCAGGCATTGTCTCTTTCGGTTTTTGCTAATAATTTAACACTGTTTTCAAGCTCTTTTACCATGTTGTTGTAATTGCTAATTAGCTTACCAACTTCATCCTCACGATCCCAGGATATTAGCTCATTTTGTTTGCCTAGTTTCAAGGCCGATAATTTCTGATTTAATAAAGACAATGGCTTGGTTATAGATTTTGCAATAAATATTGCCAATACACTAGCGATTAGAAAGAGGAACACATAGACATTAAAAATTGAACCCAGAAAATCATACACATTAAACCCTTTTACAGAACGTGAGGCTTCTTTGATTTCAACGTAACCAAGTAGACTATTTCCATATCTGAAAGGCAGGTAGCTAATATATTCTTCTGAATTCAGATGACTTGAGAATGCTCTTGTATTTGGGTGGTTTTGGAAATAGGCGAACGCAAAATAGCTTGAGTGTATTTTTGGAATTTTAAGGTTTATAAAATTAAGTTTGACATCATGCGTTTTTTCAAGAATATCTTGATAGTTCTCCGCAATTGCAAAGGCTTCCGATCCAGTCTCTGCTACCCTGATTTTTGATTTAATATCTTTGGAAACCGTCTCAATTTTTTCAGAAAGAAATTGACTGTTTTTGGAGTTTATAAAGCTTTTAAGAAAGGAAGACGTGACTACTGCTATAAGGATAAAGGAAAGTAAAATGACGAGAATTAATGCGGTTTGGATTCTTGAATTTAAGCTTTCAAACTGACTTAAATGCAATGGCCATTGCTGGGGAAATATATTGAAATACTTGCTTGCCATTCCCAACAGTATGAACATTGCAATTATGCTGGTAAATAGAAATGAAAATAAGGCGATTGGCTTCACAAGGCTTTCAAATCTCTTTACTGAAAATGCAATTTCATTGTCATTGTTGCGATAACGTATAAAGGTTTTTGAGTTAATGGTTTTTGTATTGCCTGTCATCGACTTTAGAAATGCAATTTCTTCTTGATCAGGATTATAGGAGAAATTGATAATATTATTATTCTTTATAACCAACAGTGGGAATTTGTCAATTTGATCTTCTTTGATAACAACACCAGCATAAATTTCAAGGCCGTCAGGAGAAGAACGCTTTGTCCATAGGGCATTTCTGAAATGATCATAAATATACCCTTCATTTAGGATGATGCATTGTTCAATTCCGGGAAATGAATTAAATAATGATTCTCCATTTTTTCTAATTACATCAAAAACGACTTTGGTGGAACCGTACTTTTGATCGATAAAATATTGAATATCTTCTTTATGGTATTGTGCCTCTTCGGGCAAAACCATTAACTCGGTTATATTTTCAACTATGCTGTCCAGAACGGTTGATTGGATGAGCTTATTGATTTCGGAATTGCCTACATCTTTATAGATATTTTCAAGGAAATCCTGTCTTTGTCTGATCTGTTTCTGAATATCGTAATTAAAGAATAATGCCGATAGGTACATGCCAAAAAATATACCCCACCAGATAACCCAGGTGACAGACTTTTGCTTTATATCAATGAAAAGATCTATGAGAATGAGATAGCAACTTAGGAAAAGTGCTAAATAGACAGCCTGTATCTCAAGATTGAATAAATAAGCTTCGAGAGTACATACAATAATTAAAAGGATAAATATTAGATAGAGGAGAGAACGCTTTAAATTCTTTTTGACAAATTGCACAAGACTTATGCTGTAAATGAATATACCACTCAATGCAAGAATGAGAGCCAGAAAGATGCTTATTTCTGGTAGATTTATTGTCGAAATGTCATTGATGGTAATGTTAAAACTTTCGGACAGAGCAACATACTGAACCAGTCTAATATGAGAGCATAAGAGCAAGCTCAACAAAACACAATGGCTAATTAAATAAGTGTATTTATTTTTTTGATTTTCACTATATCCGATACCTTTTGAGACTCCCAGTAATACACAAAATGCCATAAACATATCTATGGACAATAATAAACTGCTATAATCAATAAACTCAAATAAGTCAATGCTCAAACTAGAGTGTGTAAACCTATCTTGCCAGGTATTGAAAAAGGTTAGTAAAATACGCCCCAAAAGGAGTAAAGCATATAACCAGATTTTATTGATTGCAAATATTTGCCAGATCAGAACAAAGATACTTAATAGGTAAGCTATGATCAATAGGTTATTAACCCTGTAGGAACGATAGGGACTGCTTGCTTCAATGGCATTATCATTCCATAATACCTGGGAGCTATCACTTACTTCTGAAAGTACCAACTCATGTTCAATGCCATAATTGGTGTAAATCTCATCTTTAAGATGACCGTTATGATCAAAAAATTCAAGACATATCTGAATCTTATAATCGGCTTTTTTAAAGCTCTTGCAATTGGGATAATCTTTTTTATTATAAGCCCAAAACAGATACCTTTCATTATCTTTTACAAGTACAGTGACACCATCTCTTTTTAGAGACTCCTCTGCATCTTTTATTAAACTTAAATCCGATTTACTTAGCTTGTCCCCTTCAAGGAGGGAAAGGAATGCATCATTAAAATATTGATTTCTATAGCTAACAAAGCCTTGGTCAGCAATTTCAACCAGCTTACCAATAGAGTCTTTAGCCGGGCTGCTTTTAAATGTCCAAAGGTCAAGTAATGCAACCAGAAAAAAACAGGATAGAGATATGTAAAAAGCCTTGGTCATCAGCTATAAGATCATAAGAATATGCAATTTACATATTATATTTTACTTTAATATGATTCTTATGGATACTATTAATCTTAAGTACTAACATTTTGTCTTGAAAGACACTAACTTTGTATTGTTGCGCTCTATCGCTTCTTTAGGGAAGAGGAAAGTCCGGACAACGCAGAGCACCGCACCATCTAATAAATGGGCTGTAGGAAGCTGCAGACAGAAAGTGTCTCAGAAAATAACCGCCCTAAAGTGTAGCGTAAGCATCTGCTTTAGGGTAAGGGTGAAAATGTGAGGTAAGAGCTCACATCTGTAATTGGCAACTTTTATAGAGGACAAACCTTGCGGGTTGAAATGCCATGTAAACCCTGATTGATTTGACTTTTAGTCAAAACGATAAGGCTGCTCGTTTTATGAAATGTAAATTTCATTAGGGAGGGTAGGCAGAGTAGATAAATGATAGAGGATCAACTTGTTGATTACAGAATCCGGCTTATAGCAACATTTTTTAAAAAAAGCCCTGTCACAATTGACAGGGCTTTTTCTATTAATTGGAAGCTTAATAATCTTAATTCGAAGATTCGTAATCTCCGGTTAAAGCTTCAAAGTCAAATTGAAGCGTAAATCTTAGTGTATTATCTAGCGGATTCCTCCTGTTGTTGGTAGGTACCAAATAAGATATATCAATAGCAAATACATTATATTTTAAACCGGCGCCAACAGTAAGAAACTGTCTGTCCCCTTTGATTGGATGTTCGTAATAGTATCCAGTTCTTACGGCAAATTGCTTGGAATACCAGTATTCTACACCAAAGGAAATGTTCCATTCTTTCATTTCTTCACTAAAACCACCTTGAGCATCACTGAATGAACCTACAAGTGCTCCAAATGTAGATTGCTCTTTATAATCTGGCTCTCCATTATTGTTCTTATCGTAATCAGGATTCGGGATAACATTACCATTTTCATCAAATAAATTTGGTGATTGTGGTGAAGGAACCATAAGCTTGTTCATGTCCAAATGAAAAGAAACGCTATTATAATCATCAAGATTCAGTAGAAGACCCGCTCCTAAACCAAGATTGGCAGGAAGAAAATCTCTAAACTCTGATCTTGTGTACGTTACTTTCGATCCAATATTGCTTAATGATCCAGCAAAAGTCCATTGGCTTCCATATGCTGTAAGATTTCCTGGCTTTATGTAAGTAAATGAAATATCAGCAGCAAAAGCATTAGCTGAAGAAATTGGAATGCCACTTACTTGTTGACCAGAAGCCAAATTTGAATAGATGTATTTTGCCGATAATCCAGCAGAGAAATTTTCAGATAATTTCCTGTTATAGGAAACCGCAAATTCTAGTTCTCTAGGCTTACCAGTACCTGAAGGGTTACCGTCAAAGTCAGTAAAGTTAATTTCTCCCAAAGAAAAGAACCTAAGTCCGAACCCTAGTGTCTGCAATTCATCTACTTTTTTATAGCCTGACAAGTAGGTTAGATAGACGTCCTGAAGACCAAGATTTCTTAACCATGGCGTATAAGTAGCAGCAAAGCTCATGTCTTTGTTGACAAAGGCCAGCTTGCTCGAATTATAATGCAAGGAATTGGGATCTGCAGAGCTGGTCAAACCAGTATCTCCCATTGCTCCTCCTCTTGCATCAGGGACAATTCTTAAAAACGGCATAGCCGAAAGAATTGCATTGGGAAGACACTGTCCGTTGGCATCAATTACGCATCTTTTAATGGGATCGTATTGTGCATTCATCTGTAAAGTAGCCACAAAGAAGATGGCAAATAAAATTGAAATTGATCGTTTCATAGTTTATTTAGAATATGGGGCAAAAATAGTATTATATATTATCTTACAATCACAAGTTTCTCAAAATCACTCTCTCGACGCTGATTAAACTCCTTAGAGGATATTTTTATTTTGTAGAAATAGATTCCTTCTGCAAATTTTTGACTTGAATAGCTATTCCCGTTCCAAGGAGTTGTTACAATTGTCGAGCCAAAAGAAAACTGACTGTTTTTTATTGTTTCTACCAAAGCACCAGTCGAATTGTAGATTTCAATCTCATAATCGATATTGGTATTGATAAGGTCATGCTCAAAACTAAATGTTGTTCCTTCATCCCTGTGGAAGGGATTGGGAAAGTTTTTTATATTATTAATAAATCCTTCATCCCCGTCAACCACAATAAAGCTTGAAGATTCAAACGATGAATTGTTCAAAATATCCCAAGCCTTTATGGTAATCGTATGGTTTCCAGGATCTAGATTGGATAAATTATAATTCACAGTGCCCTTACCAATAGCATCTGATGTCGGCGTATAGAATTCATTTAAAACAATAGGGTTGTTGCTGTTGCCATCTATGATTGCTGTTATATCATGACCGATACTTGTACTGCTCAGGCTTATACCATTGTCATCTTCTAAATCTACGATGAGAATAGAATTACTTCCTACTTTTCCACCTTCTATAAAGCTACGGTCATTTAAATAGATTGAGATATCAGGTCCCTCATTGTCTGATATTGATTGTCCGGATGTACCTCCAATAATGATATTGTCAAAAGCACCACCTGCATCAGCATCCACACCATTTGAGGCGTAGAAATTTAAAAATCCTTTGCCATAATCAAAATTGATGTCTTTTGGTAGTATAAATTCAATCTCAAACCTACCATTTCGAACAGACGCGCTGCCTTTGTATAATATGTTTTTTCTTGAGTTAAACTCAAAAGTTCTTCCTATACCATCATTATCCAGTGTTTTTAATTTGCTGGTCTTGTCAAATACGCTAAGAGATACAGTGCCATTAAAATCATTAATTATGTTATCAGAAAAATCTGATATAATCCCTGAGAGCTTAGTTTTTTGGAGTGCACCTATTGTGTCTATCCTTCCAGTGTCAATAGGCATATCATTGAATTGATTGACAATGACCTTGTACCTTGGTAAAGCTATTGTCTGTGCAGGATCTCCAAATAACATAAATTTTCTTGTATTACTTGAAATCGTATCACTGGAATTTGCATTTTGTGACATTCTGATTATATCACCCAGTCTTAATCTATCGCCTTCGTTTCTTGTAAATATCTTCTTAAAAACTTCTTTTGTAATTCTTTCATTTTGTGATGAATAAACTGCTCTTACCGTTGAAAATAAAGCTATAGCACCTCCGATTGGATTTAAAAGTGCTAGTTCTCCAGCGGAAACGACGCTTGGTTCATCGAAACCTGTAAATGAGCATGTGGCAGTAATAAGAACTGGCAGTTTGTCGAAGTTTTTCAAATTGATAATATCACCTACTTGAAATACTCTTTCCTGTGCCCAACCCTTGGGTCCACCATGTCCTAAATAATTTAACACCAATTGACCTTTGAGCAAATTATCATTCAATGCACTATTTGCATCAGGGTATCTCGCTCCACCTGGTGTAGATTCCTGATTAAAAGCATCAAAATAAACCTTTTGTTGAATTATTTCAGGATGATTTTCAGCTGTTAATTCAGCAATGCCATCCGCTTGTCTGACATGAGTGTTACTGTCCTCATCATCTGCAGCAAATCCTATCCTCATCCTCCAATCACCTAAAGCTGTTGGACTGATATCATAATTAATTATCTTATTAACAACGTTATTGGCTTCAGTTATGGTTTTACATGGGATTCTACCTACGCCGATGTCCAAAGCACCATCTAACGAATCCTCTCCTT
This sequence comes from Saprospiraceae bacterium, assembly GCA_029262995.1. GTDB lineage: Bacteria > Bacteroidota > Bacteroidia > Chitinophagales > Saprospiraceae > RFSX01. The sequence continues at coordinate 45,068 of JAJCYH010000012.1, forward strand.
CATTATTAGAGAGCAAAGCAAAGAAATCATCGGAAGGAAAAGCTTCAACCGGGTGTAGAGATTCATTTGTCTCATAGGTCGGAACAAAATTTTGATATTCTAATCCGTTAACCAATCCCCTATAATCATAGCTTGCATCTCCGAAAAGACACAGATATCTAAAATTAGGATCTCTCTCATAAATCATTTTTACAAAGTCTCGTACGGCAGTTGGGTCCTTTTTACCTCCACCAAATTCATTATAAATTTGATCTACATCAACTGTGACTGCTACTAATTTATCGTAATTGGTTCTATGTTCGGCCAGGTTAACTGCAGCAGTTTTAAAATCTTTATAATAAACAATGATCAGGTCGGCTCTATCGATACCATGAAGATTTTGATTTTCTATCTTTGATTCAAATTGTGCTTTATTTGTAATGCTTGATTTGTCAAAAGCGACAAATACTTTTACTTCACCCTCGGTTTCATATGCAAATTTGATAGAGCTTCCATTCTGCTCAGGCGTAATTTCAAATACATTATTTTGTTTGGTGATATTCCAAATGCTTAAATTTTGATTGCTTGTAATATCAAATCCAAAGTTGGTTTGTTGTCTAGAGTCTCTTCTGAAAAGATACATTTCTTGTCCAGAATAATTCAGGTTTTCAATTGAGATCATCTGGATATAATCCAACCATGCCTCGCTGTTACTTGTTTTTGGAAGATATCGTATACTAACATTAGGTTGAGTACTGTTTAAATCAATAGATTCTTTAAGGAAACCTATTCTTGCATATACTGCTTCAATATCACCTGTATTGGTTGGTGAAATCGATCTTAAAAATGATTCACCGTCGACAGTAACTTCATAATTTGCACTTTGTAGCGATCGGGAAGCAAACCTGACTTCTAATTCAGTAATGGAGCCTGGTCTTAGATTTAAGAATGTAAAGTCCTTGTCAAAAGTCTGCAAAGGATTGTTGGCGAAGCTTTCTCCAAACCATCTTTTGCCAGATCCTTGTGTGCTACCAAAATTTCCCAATAAGTTTAACCTATCGACTTCATGCCTTCTGATGCTTTCAGTGTAGTCAGAATATTCATTTGCGGAAATGGATTTATTGGTAGCGATTCTCTTTCCAGGATTGTTTTCAACTTTTAGAAAGAAAAAATTTTTAAGATCGTAAATGTTTTTTTCAAAAAGAGCCAGTTGATTTTTTACGACAAAACGATCAGCACCTTCAAGGTAGATTAATATATAATCTCCAGGATCAAATGAGTTATCTTCCTCTCCTTTAATGTAAATTGAAATTTCAGAAAGGTCATCGATGCGTTCTTCAGCAATGATTTGTGGTACAAGTCCACCATGTTGACTATAGATATGAATGTTTTTGGGATTGATATTGGATATGTCCAAATCCGAAATTGAACTTAATTGTTCATAATCTATTTTATAAATACCTGTATTTTTGACACTAAATTTAAAAATGTCACCTTCAGACAATACAGAGGATTCAAGGTTTTGAGCAAAAATTGTATCATTGAATGATAAAAGCAAGATCAGCGCAAAAAGGTATTTAGTCATTGGTATTTTTTCAACAAAATTAATTAGTATTTGAAACGTTAATATAATCCACGTATTGTGATTCAAGCAAAATCACATGCAATTATTCATAAGGTACATGCAAAGAAGACATATTGTTTTAAATTTCATCATCTTTTTACTAATGGTCTTTGTCGGCAAAAGCGATATTATAGGTCAGGATTTGATATTTAGTCAATACTACAACGCACCTATACACATCAACCCTGCTTTTGCTGGTTTAAAGGCCTATCCAAGTTTTACGATCAATTATAGGAACCAGTGGCCTTCGATAAATAATGCCTATCAGACCTATGCATTTACTTATGATCAATATTTCAAAGACTTCAACAGTGGTGTAGGCTTGATATTATTAACAGATGATCAAGGAGACGGCATATTAAAAACCACACAGATTGGAGGTATTTATAGTTATAATGTCAGGTTTGAAGATGATTGGCAAATGAGATTTGGCGTTCAGGCAAGCTATATACAAAATCGATTGGATTGGGATAAGTTGATATTTTTTGATCAAATTGATATTGAAACAGGACCATTTGACTCTGCAGGACTACCTTTTCCCACTGGTGAAGTTAGGCCAGCTTCTTTAAATAATGGTTTTTTAGATGTTTCTTTTGGAATGCTATTGTTTAATCCTGATTACTATGTTGGCTTTAGCCTAGACCATATAAATTCTGCTTATAATGGCTTTTTACAAGATAATGAAGATGGTTCTAGACAAGGATTGCCAGTATTATTTTCTGTAAATGCGGGTACACAAATAATTATTTCTGAAGACAATAAGGGAAATCCTAGTACGTTTATATCTCCAAATGTTATATTTGCACACCAAAGTGGTTTTACACAGGTAAATGCTGGGGCTTATTTACAGTATGACAGTGTTTTTGGAGGCGCGTGGATAAGGCATACTATAGATAATATCGATGCTTTCATTTTTTCTTTTGGGGTAAACGTCAAAAATTTGAAAATAGGCTATAGTTTTGATTTAACTTCTTCTAACTTGGGGATTCAAACTGGAGGAAGTCATGAAATAGCTATTTCTACGAGTTTGAAAGCATTGGAAAAGAAAGAATCAAAATACAACGATTGTTTTGGTTTATTCCGTTAATTTACGGAACTGTTTTTGTATAGATATATTATAAAATAAATCAGTTATCATAATGACAAAGGGCATAAAATCATTATTGCTTTTAACGGTTGTCGTTTCATTTTTTGCTTCATGCAAAAAAAGCGGTGGCAGTGGCGATCTTTCGACCTCTACAGGTTGGGAATACAATAATCCAGAATATGGAGGATTTGAAAAACTTGACTATGAAGGTCAAATTAATGGACCAAACTTGGTTTTGGTAGAAGGTGGCACCTTTTCCATGGGACTAACTCAGGAAGATGTAACATTCGAATGGAATAATGTTCCAAGAAGAGTTACTGTTTCTTCATTTTATATGGATGAAACTGAAGTTAGAAACATAGATTGGAGAGAATATGAATTCTGGACAAGAAATACCTACAAAACATATCCTGAAGTTTGGAAAAGCTTACTTCCCGATACTTTGGTATGGAGGGAGGAATTGGCTTTTAATGAGCCTTTAATACGGGCCTACTACAGACACCCATCTTATGATGATTATCCAGTAGTTGGTGTTTCTTGGAATCAAGTACAAGAATTTTGTAAATGGAGATCAAACCGTGTTAACGAGATGATCTTAATTCAAAGAGGAATTTTTAATCCTAATGTGACGGAACAAGTTGATAGCGAGTCATTTGACTCTGAAGCTTATTTAGCTGGACAGTACACTGGTAGTGTAAGAAAGAATCTTGAAGATATTGCCACAGGTGGTGAAAGAGCAGTGAAGTTTGAAGATGGTATATTACTTCCAGAATACAGATTGCCGACGGAAGCTGAATGGGAATATGCTGCACTTGCTCTTCAAGGCAATCAACCTGAAACTGGTGATGAAAATATAACTGATAAGAGATTTTTCCCTTGGAATGACAACACTGCCAGATATCAAAAGCATAATAAAAACCAAGGTAAGATCATGGCTAACTTTAAAAGAGGGCGAGGTGATTACATGGGTATGTCAGGAAACCTTAACGATAAAGCTTCAATGCCTGCTCCCGTTGGTACTTATCTTCCAAATGATTATGGACTTTATAACATGGCAGGTAATGTTTCAGAGTGGGTACAGGATGTTTATCGTCCAATGACATCTATTGATTTAAGTGATCCTGAAAATCATGACTTGAATCCTTTCAGAGGGAATATCTATCAAGAGTTGGTTTTGGATGAAGAAGGAAAGCCAGTAGAAAAGGATAGCTTAGGTAGATTAAGAACTCAATTGGTAGCAGACGATACCTTAGGTTTAAGAGATAACTATAGAAAAGGCGATGTAAGAGATTATATAGATGGTGATAACAAAGAATTCGTAAACTATGGATATGGTGAATGGACACTAATCGCCGATAGTTCAAGAGTATATAAAGGAGGTTCATGGGCAGACAGATTGTATTGGTTGTCTCCAGGAACAAGAAGATTCAAAGAACAGAACAAATCTAGCAGTAAGTTGGGATTCCGTTGCGCAATGATCAGAGTTGGTGGTGAAACAGGAAACGAAGATATGGGTGGAATTCAATTCCAAGAAAAAGGAAGAAACATTAAAAGGAGATACAAATAATACTCCTCATTTAAAATATAAAAGGCTTTTGATATCGATATCAAAAGCCTTTTTTTTGTCATAACATGAAATCAATTACTGAAATATATCAAATTTTTCAATCCTGTAATGGAGTTTGTATCGATACGCGCAAACTACAACCAGGACAAATGTTTTTTGCCTTTAAAGGCAAAAATACAGACGGACATAAATATGTAAGGCAAGTATTAGAAACAAAAAATTGCTTTGCCATCATAGAAGATGAAAACTATTACATTGATGACCGAACCATCATGGTTGACAGCATGCTAGATACCCTCCAGCAGTTGGCAAAACGGCATAGAAGCCAATTTGGTATCCCTGTCATTGGCATAACTGGTTCAAATGGAAAGACAACAAGCAAGGAATTAATGCAGGCGGTGTTGTCTCAGAAATATAATGTGCATGTAACTGAGGGGAATTACAATAACCATCTAGGGGTTCCAATTACCTTGCTCAATACTGATGTTGATACTGATATTCTAATTGTTGAAATGGGTGCTAATAGACTAAAAGACATCGAAGAGTTATGTCAGATTGCTGATCCCAACCATGGGATTATAACGAATATTGGAAATGCTCATGTTGAAGGATTCGGTTCTCTTGAAAATATATTAATTGGAAAGACCGAACTATACGAATATATTGCTGATGTTGATGGCGTATTATTTGTCAATAAAAATGAAGCTAAACTTATTGACCGTATTCCTGAAAATATTGATCTGCACTTATATCCAAATGAAGATATTTCAATAAACACTAAAGGTTTGTTTCTCAAAATAAAGGATAAAAGCAATAATGTGGAATATTCTACATCTCTTTATGGCAATTATAACGCTCTGAATATACAGGCGGCACTATGCATTGGCGATTATTTTATGGTGTCCAGGTATAAAGCATTAATGGCTATTTCAGATTATAAACCCAAAATGAATCGATCTCAGATTATTAATAAAGCTGGTGTTCATTTTGTTATGGATGCCTATAATGCTAATCCAACCAGCATGAAAGCAAGCTTGGAGAGTCTGTTTGCTTCAGATTTAAAAAACGACAAAGTACTTATTTTGGGAGATATGATGGAATTGGGAGACAATGCAATTCTGTGGCACCGTGAAATACTTGATTTTCTTAAAACACAACACTTCAGGCAACTCATCCTTGTTGGTCCTTTATTTAAAGAAGCAGATGAGATTCATAAGTTTGAGCACTACGACAATGTTAAAGACTTGAAGCGTATTTATAGGTCTAGAATTCACGAATTTAAAGATTGTATCATATTGCTTAAGGCATCAAGATCAATACAACTTGAGAGCTTCCTAGAACTATTTTAAGCCACACAAAGATCCAATAGGATGTTTGGGATCGTTCCCTCCCTTATAGCCAGGTAATCACCTTCAGAGCATGGAATAGATTCCTTAGTCTCTGGATGAATAAACCACCATCGTTTGGTCTGTTGAGCTTGAATAAAGCTTAGTGGTTTATTGAAAAAGGTACTTTCAACCAAGTAGACTTTGTTTTCTTTATCTTCGACATTATCAATTTCAATTTGATTTTTTCCTTCGAGATAATACCAGAAATTGGTGGCAATGCACTCCCAGGTTTCTTCACTTAAACTGTGATGGGAAATATTGATGAAAAGAAAATTTTGTGACGCTGACATCGCATAAAACCTTAATAGCTGGCAGGATTCATAAATATCCAAGCCTGTAAGTTTAGAATCTTTATGGAAGCTGTCTTGTCTTCTAATGGCATTCACATTAAAGAATAATGCTTGTGTGGATCTTAATGTGCTTTCTGCTTTGCTAAAATCAGTCTTGTACTCTCCTAAGCTTACGGAATGGTGATGGACCTTATCTGTTAGATGTCTTTGATAAGCGATTGTTTTGGTTTTGTTATCGCAGCTATTTTCGATAAAAGCACATTTGTCTTTGAATATCTTTAAAAAACTTTCTTGCTGAATTTGACTACCAAAAAATACAAATGGGTCTTGAATATCAAATTCATTTATGTGCTCTGCATTTAACTCTTTTTCAGTAAGCAAACCAAAACTGATTTCTATTTGATTTTGCAAAAGTGAAAAGCGACAGAATTGCTCTATAAAGCTCTTCATAGAGTTTTTGTGGTTGAAGATCATTTTAATCTTGCCTTTGGCGCGTTGACCTAAAGATGGAAATCCTGAAGAGCCATTTTGGTTTTCAATATTGATTCCTAATGAAACAAAATCTTCAACGGATTTCAACCAAACTATCTGCATGTGTTTATTATTTAATTATGATGATTCAAAAATAATACTTACTGAAAATAAATGCATTAAATATTATAAAATTTTATCATATATTGTTAATTTTGCATATATATCTGTCTGAAAAAGCCTTGTTGGGTGTTTACAAACAGCTATTAGGTCTCTAGAGAATTAAAAATGGATAACTACAATTTACAACTTATGACTAACAAGTTGAAAATGGCAATTTTGGCCATTACAATGTCTATTAATCTTGCCTCAGCACAAAGCCCAGAGGCAGCTTCCTCCGAAGATACAAGCCCAATTGATTATCAGGATACCTGGCAAAGTCCGTATATCACCGATGAAATGACTGTTGATGCAGAGCAGAATAAAAGCTGGAGAATGGGGGATTATAAATTTCCTTCCAAACCGAAGCATTCTTGGGAGTTTGGTCTACACATGGGACATTTCTTTATCGATGGAGACATTGATAAAAATATGTTAGGTGGTTATGGACTTGGATTGCATTTGCGCAAAGCAATAAATTATACCTTATCAATTAGAGCATCCATGGTTTATGGGATAGCCACTGGTCTAGAAATACAACCAAGTAGACATAAGAACAACACAGGATTAAACGGCTTTGGTGGTGGATTGGTGGAGTCTACATTTGAAATGTATGACCCAATGCGTGGTGGACCAGGGGAATGGTTTCCAGCATACAAAACCAGTTATGTTTCAGGTGATCTATCGGCTATATTCAATATAGGTAATTTACTTTTTCATAGAGAAAGAAATAAGTGGAATTTTTTCATAGGTGTAGGTGTAGGATTAAATACATATAAAACTCGATTAGATTTATTGGATTCAAACGGTCTTCCTTATGATGGTGTGAGAGAGTTGATTGGATGGACGCCTGAGGAATTAGACACCAAGGCTGGAAGGGGAAGAATTAAAAGCGCATTAGAAGAATTATATGATGGTGACTATGAAACAGTAGGTTATATAAAATCCGGAATATTTGGAATTGGAGATGAGATGAACGTATATTTTGTTCTTATTCCAACTGTAGGATTGTCGAGAAAGGTAAATAAGCGTATTAACATAGCTATAGAACATTCTGTCTATCTTTCTGACAATGACTATCTGGATGGTATCAAATTTAGAACAGCTATAGATCAAACAATTAATAACGATGTAGCTCATTATACAAACCTTAGAATAGGAATAAATATTGGAAATTTTAAAAAGGTTACGGAGCCTCTTTATTGGATGAATCCTATTGATCAGGCCTTTAATGATATTGCCAATTTGAAAAGCCAAGAAGATCTTGATTTTGCAGATGAGGATAATGACGGTGTTATCGATCTAATAGACCAACAAATAAATACTCCTGAGGATTGTCCTGTAGATACGAGAGGCGTTATTTTAGACAGTGATGGAGACGGAATCGTAGATTGCGAAGATAGAGAGCCTTATTCAAGGCCTGGATGTCCTGTTGATGCCTTAGGTATTGCAGAATGTGAAGAAGATGATGCTGTAAATGAGGACAGAGTACTTGCTCTTGTGGATAGTAGGCTTGAAGCATTTAAGAATTCTTTAGAATCAGCTAATTTCCTAACACCGAACCAAACATCAAGTCCGATCATTACAAACCCTGATGGATCAAAGAGTTTCGAATCAACATATAGTGATGGCTCTACTGTGAAGACTACACAAAACTCAGATGGATCAATTCTCAGTACACGTAAATATGAGGATGGTTCTTATGAAAAACTTCAAAAAGGACTAGATGGTAATATTGATGCAGAAGTAGCTGATAGTGAAGGTAATATTACCAATATTAAACGATATGCCGACGGTGCTCAAACGCAAAGAAGAGAGAATCCTGATGGCTCTATTACTAAGAGTAATATAGATCCGGAAGGCAGAATTGAAAGTGAAACCAAGTATCTTGATGGTACGACACTTTTGGTTATCAAAGACCTTGATGGCACAATAGTGAGTGACAAACTAGAACTTGACGGTACGAGTACAACGACTTCTAAGCGAACAGACGGCGTAGTTAAGTCTCAATCAAGACAACTAGATGGCACTTTAGTGACCCTTGTAAATGATCCTAGTGATAAGATTACAAAGACGGTAACAAGTCCAGATGGACAAAGAACAATAACAGAAAAATCAAAAGATGGTGTTCTTACGATGACGACTCGCGATGTCAATGGTACAGAAACGACGACAGTTCAAGACACTGATGGAACCATAACGACAGAACATAAATATGTCGATGGTTCTTATGCAAGGACAACACAAAAGCCTAATCATGAAGTTTTATATGAGGCATTAGATTCTGAAGGAATCCTGACAAACCTAAAACAGAGATCAGATGGATCACAACGTATTGTTATAAGCAATGACGATTCTATAATTTCTGATGAGGAATTATCAAGTGATAATGCAATTAATATTGAACGTTTTGCAGGAGTTGATGATATTGATACACCACAAGTTCCAAGAGAACCTGAAATTCTGCGTCTAAATAACATTCCAGACTTCCCGAAGCAAGATGTTTCATTGTCAGAAACGGATGAAAATCTTGTTAGAAATGATAAAGAAAGTACAACAGTACTAAAAACTACAATAGTGCATTCTGGCTGTGGTAACTGGTTTTTACCAATGATTCATTATGATTTAAATAAATCTAACATTAAGCCTCAATATTACAGTCACTTACATAATGTTGCAGAGGTGATGCGAAAATGCCCAGATATCTGCGTTGTTGCGCAAGGACATACTGACAATCGCCATTCTAATACCTATAATACTATTTTATCCTATAAAAGAGCAAAGGCAGCTATTGAGTATCTTACAGAAAGGTATGAAATCGATAGGTCAAGACTTAAGCTGATGTATGGAGGTGAGGATTCTCCAATGGTTTTATCCGCTAGCACAGAGGCACATCACTTTATGAACAGGAGGGTAGAATTCAGAACTTGTGAATCCGCAGATAAAGACATGGATGCACCGGAAGGATATACAGATCAGTTATTTGAAGCTGATAATAGACAAGAATTAATTAAAGGAAATAAGGCTTCGGGATATTAAAGAAAAAGGCTTAGAAGAAATTCTAAGCCTTTTTTTTTATTCTAATATAAAATCTTGACCGGATTTTCCAGGAAGGATTTTAAAGTCTGAAGGAATATTGCACCTTTGGCTCCATCAACAATACGGTGATCACAAGAAAGCGTTACTTTCATTACATTTCCAATAGCCAATTGACCATTTTTTACAATAGGTTTTTCAACGATTGATCCTACAGCTAAAATGCATGCATCAGGTGGATTAATGATCGCGGTAAATTCATCTATATCAAACATCCCAAGATTACTAATCGTAAAGGAGTTGCCAGACATTTCTTCAGGTGCTAATTTTCTAGACTTTGCTCTGCCTGCCAATTCAACAACTTCACCTTTGATCATAGAAAGAGACTTTAGATCTGCCTTATTGACAACAGGTACCATTAATCCTTCATCAATTGCAACCGCAACTCCTATGTTGATATCTTGATGGTAGGTGATTTTATCATCATACCATGAAGCATTGATTTCTGGATGTTTGCGTAAAGCAGCAGCACTAGCTTTAATAATCAAGTCATTGAAAGAGATCCTCACTTCAACATCTTCATTAAGTGCATTACGTGCTACAATAGCATTGTCCATATTAATTTCCATGGTAAGGTAAAAGTGTGGAGAAGTAAACTTACTCTGGCTTAACCTTTTAGCGATCACTTTCCTCATTTGTGAAAGTGGTTTATCTCCATATACATTAGGATCAATTATGGAAGGGATGGAAGTCTGAGTGGAAACTTCAGCTGGAATTCCATTTTCCAGGGCATAATCTACATCTCTTTTAATAATTCTTCCATTTTCACCGGTTCCTTCTATTCTTTCAAGGGCAATACCACTTTCTTCCGCAATTTTTCTCGCAAGGGGAGATGCTTTTAATCTGCCATCTTTAGTAGTGGAACCAGCGGTTGATTTAGCTGGACTTGCTTTTTTAACTTGTTTTGTGCTTGTGCTTGTGCTTGTGCTTGTGACTGGGGCCGCTTGAACTTGTGCTTGGGCGGTGGCTGTCTCAGGAGCTGGCTGCGATTTGGCTGGCGCAGTAGATTCATTTTTTACATCTTCGAGGAGCTTTGAGATATCTTCTCCTGAATCACCAATAATAGCAATTACACCATCAACAGGGACCGTCCCTGATTCTACTCCAATATAAAGCAGTGTTCCTTCATTGAAACTTTCAAGTTCCATAGTAGCTTTATCAGTTTCCACTTCAGCCAAGATATCTCCTGGTGAAACCTTATCTCCAACTGCTTTTTGCCAGGATACAATATTACCTTCTTCCATTGTATCACTTAATCTAGGCATTCTAATGATTTCAGCCATTTTATTTTTTTAATGCACAAATGTAATCATCATTGTAAAAAAAAGCATTCTTATTAAGAATCTAAAATTTACATCACTATTAACACAGGATTCATTGAAAAGATCATTTTCTAAGAGCAGATTACTTCTCATATTAATAAAACTTATAATAAGTCAATAATTCTCCATAGATAAATGTATCAAATAACTATTTTTATGCCATGAAATTTTCTTCTAAAACTCTTGAGAAGGCTGTAGAGGCAGTCAGTGCATTGCCTAGTATCGGAAAGAAATCTGCGTTAAGATTGGTTCTTCATTTGGCAGCAAATAAAGGAGATAAGAAAAAAAGGCTTGTTGAGGCCCTTGAGGCCCTGACCAATGATTTAAAAACATGTCAAAAATGTTATAATTATTCTGATACCGAATTATGTGACATTTGCAGTGACATGGTAAGAAATGATAAGCAAATATGTGTGGTAGAATCTGTAAAGGATGTAATGGCAATTGAAAGTACTCAACAGTATAGTGGGGTATATCATATTTTGGGAGGTGTTATAAGTCCTTTGGAAGGCATCGGTCCTGAAGATTTGAATATTGATAGTTTGATTCAGAGGCTAAAGGATGAAGAAATCGGAGAATTAATAATGGCCATTAGCCCAACCATTGAAGGCGATACGACGATTTATTATATTTCTAAACTTATTGATACAGAAATTACCATCTCTACGATTGCAAGAGGCGTATCATTTGGGGGTGAGCTTGAATATGCTGATGAACTCACTCTTGGTCGTTCAATACATAGCCGTACAGTGTATAATAATTCAGTATCTTCCTAGTATAATATAGGGAATGCCAAAGATCAGCGTTGTCATCGTCAGTTATAATGTCAAATATTTTTTAAGGCAATGCATACAGTCTGTTCTAAATACAAAAGTAAATGCTGAACTTGAGATCATAGTCGTAGACAATGCATCTTCTGATGGATCTGCAGATATGGTGCGAAAGAAATTTCCACAGCTAATTTGCCTATCAAACAACGAAAATTTGGGCTTTTCCAAGGCCAATAATCAAGGATTTAAAATAGCTACTGGAGATTTCATTCTTATCCTTAATCCAGACACAATTATCGAGGAAAATACCTTGGCGACCTGTCTAACCTACCTCCTTGACAATACGGGAGTAGCTGCAGTTGGCGTAAGAATGGTTGATGGCACCGGTAATTACCTTCCCGAATCGAAAAGAGGCTTTCCTTCACCGCTAAATTCATTGTTTAAAATATCAGGATTATCTTCCTTACTTACAAGTTCTAAACTGTTTAATGGTTATTATTTAGGCCACTTGGATGAATTTGAAACCAGTGAGATGGACGTCCTAAGTGGTGCATTCATATTTATTGAAAAGCATACGCTTGACAGAATTTCTGGATTTGATGAAGACTACTTTATGTATGGTGAGGATATTGAGTTAAGTTATCAGATCAAGTCACTTGGTAAAAAAATTGTGTATCTCCCTACATCAACGATAATACATTTCAAAGGAGAAAGTACTAAGAAATCGAGTTTAAATTACCTAAGACGATTTTATGGAGCAATGCAGATATATTCTTCAAAAAGACATTCTACCGGTTCTTGGATATGGAATTTGATACTTAATATAGGCATACTATTTGTTGGGATTTCTGGTTTGTTTAAATCTATTTTTACGAAGATATTACTGCCACTGATAAGCGTTTTGGCACTATTCGGGTTGACCAAGGTCCTGCAAAAATTTTGGGCAATTTATCACTTTAAAGATGCTTCGTATTATCAAAATGCGAATAATGAGATTACAATATGGCTATTATGTTTGGCAATCGTAGCGATCTATTATTTTTGGGGACATTTCGATCGGCAATATTCAATAAGACAATGGATCTATGCTGCTGTTTCTTCAATACTGCTTCTGTTATCAATGTATGGATTGTTTCCTATGGAATGGAGGTTTTCTAGACTGATATTATTGGTGCTTTTGTTTCTTTCACCAGTGGTTTTGTTTTTGTTTAGAACTATAGCCAATAAATTCAGAATTAACGAATGGTCCTTTTTGGGAGAGCTAGACAAACGTATATTCGTAATAGGTTCGGAGTCATCGTTCAATAAAGTAAACTCTATCCTCGAATACTTTTACAGAAAGATAAGTCATTTACAAAAAATTGACATTGAAGAAAATCCTGGCATTATTGAAGACAAAAATCAATTTGCTAATGTTGTCCAGCTTTATGAGATTAATGAAATAATTTTCTGTACCAGAGATATTGCAACTGAAAGTATATTCAAACTAATAGCTTTTCTGGATAAGAACATCTCTTTTAAAATTGCCAATAATGATAATACAAGTATTTTGGGCAGCAGTTCCAGAAACACTCTTGGAGAGTGGTATACATTGGATTTTGATTTTAAAATAAAAAAAGAGTTTCACAAAAGAACAAAGAGAATTATTGACCTGCTTTTTTGTTTTATCTTGATATTGGTGTTTCCTGTTATCCTGATTTTAAAAACAGGCAAATTAGCTAGGGTATATTCAAAGCTCATTAAAGTGCTTTTTGGTCAAATGACTTGGATTTCCTATAGTCTAGAAGATGAAAAGATTGAAAGTCTGCCCATCCTAAAAAAAGGTGTTTTTGCTTTTCAAATGTTTAATATAGAAAACGAACCAAACCAATATCACAAGTGGAACGTTTACTATGCGCAGAATTATAATATCTGGATGGAATTCGAGCAGATCATTAGGCATATTTGGGCTCTTTAATAAGGCGTAAATTATTAACTTCATCATCTAATCAAAGGCAATTATGGATTTGATAAAGGAAATAAAATCCAAGGTGAAATCACTATATCCTGAATTATTGACCATCAGGCGTCATATTCATGCTCACCCTGAACTTTCTTTTAAAGAAGAGCAAACGAGTTTGTTTATTCGTAAACATTTGGATCGTGCTGGCATCATTTACAAAGCTGGTTATTGTAAATATGGTATTGTCGCAGAGATTAAAGGCACCAAGAGCTCAAAGCTTGTATACCTCAGGGGTGATATGGATGCATTGCCTATTAAGCAAATAAGTGACAAGGAATATCAGTCAAAGATAAAGGGTGTAATGCATGCATGTGGGCATGATGTACATACTACTTGTGTTTTGGGTTCTGCCTTGGTTTTGAATTCATTGAAGCATCAAATTGATGGTACCATTAAAATCATCTTCCAGCCTGGAGAGGAGAAACTGCCAGGTGGTGCATCAATTATGATTAAGGAAGGTGCTGTAAAAAAGAGCAAAACATCAGTAATTTATGGACAACATGTACATCCACCTCTTGAAGCTGGAAAAGTTGGTTTCTTTCCTGGAGAGTACATGGCATCCGCTGATGAACTGTATATAAAGGTTATTGGAAAAGGAGGTCATGCAGCCTTGCCAGAAAACTGCATTGATTCTATTCTCGTAGCTTCGGAAATTGTTAGCACCCTTCATCATGTAGTCTCAAGATATTCTGATCCCCAAATACCTAGTGTGCTAAGTATCGGAAAAATAAATTCTGTAGGTGGCGCAAGCAATATAATTCCAGATGAAGTCATACTCGAAGGCACTTTAAGGACAATGGATGAAGCCAATAGGATGAAATTACATAAGTTAATCAAGCAGCTTTGTAAACAGCAAGCTGCAGCTTATGGAGCAAAGGTAAATGTTAGGATCAAGTATGGTTATCCAACACTTAAAAATGATGAACAACTGGTGCATCAATCTATGAGATATGCAACAGATTTTCTAGGTGCTAAAAATGTTGTTTTGCTTCAAAAAAGAATGACCGCAGAAGATTTTTCTTACTATTCACAAATGATGCCTGCTTGTTTTTATCGGCTGGGTACTGGAAATATATCAAAAGGAATTGTTTCACCTGTTCATACGCCGACTTTTGATATTGATGAAAGTGCCCTGAAAGTTGGTGTTGGGCTAATGTCTTATATGGCAATTCGAAAATTAAAAGACAAATCTTAACGTATTACACAAATTTGTTATTTGTATATATCTTATTATCAAAATATTATATCTTATAAAAAAATATAATGTATCTTAGCTGTCTATTAACGAAGTAGATAAGAAAATTATGGCTAAGATTTTAATTGTCGATGACGACAAAAGTATTCGCAGAACTTTAAAGGATATTCTTGAATTTGAAAAATATCAGGTTGAAGAAGCAGAAGATGGATTAAGCTGCCTTGTAAAAGTCAAGCAAGAAAAGTACGATGTAATTATTTTGGATATCAAAATGCCAAAAATGGATGGCATGGATGCCATTGACAGATTGCAAGACCTCAGCCCAGATATACCAGTAATTATGATCAGCGGTCACGGGGATATTGATACGGCTGTAGAAGCGGTTAAGAAAGGTGCATTTGACTTTTTATCCAAGCCACCAGATTTAAACCGATTGCTGATTACAGTAAGGAATGCGCTGGATAAATCCACTTTAATAGTTCAAAAGAAAACGCTTCAGAGTAAAGTCAGGAAAAAGAAAGTTGCAAAAATCGTTGGTAATTCTTCCGAAATCAATATGATAAAGGAAACGATTGAAAAAGTAGCCCCGACGGATGCAAGAGTTTTAATTCATGGCCCTAACGGTTCAGGTAAAGAATTGGTAGCCCGATGGCTGCATGAATTGTCTAGTAGAAACGAAGGTCCGATCGTAGAGGTAAATTGCGCAGCAATTCCTTCAGAACTCATTGAATCTGAGTTGTTTGGGCATGAAAAAGGTTCATTTACTTCTGCTCATAAGCAAAGAATTGGAAAATTTGAATTGGCAAATAATGGAACACTGTTTCTTGATGAGATTGGGGATATGAGCTTAAGTGCTCAAGCAAAAGTTCTTCGAGTATTACAGGAGAACAGAATAATGAGAGTCGGTGGTGAGAAACAAATTACTGTCGATGTTAGAGTTGTCGCAGCAACCAATAAAGATCTTAGAAAGGAAATTGCAAAAGGAAGTTTCAGAGAAGATTTATTTCATAGATTGGCAGTAATCATCCTTAGAGTACCTTCCTTAAATGATAGAAGAGACGATATTCCTTGTTTGGTTGAACATTTTAATGCCCAAATCTGTAAAGAATATGGCGTCAACACTAAGAAGATCGATACGGCAGCTGTAAAAGAGCTTCAAAGTATTAATTGGACTGGAAATATCAGAGAATTAAGAAATGTCGTAGAACGATTAATTATTCTTAGTAAAGATAAGATTACAAAAAAAGATGTGCTTGATTATGCGGTTTCTGTTAGCAATAGAAGAAACAGCATGCAGGACTTGTTTGATAGATTTAACTCTTTTGCTGATTTAAAGAGTTATCTGGAAAAGGAGTATGAAAAGTATAAACATCTTGTAGTGTAATATTTTTTATGCAAAAAGTGTTTAAAGTGTTATGGATACAAGGACGAATAATTTAAAAAAGTGGTCTAAAATGAAAGGAGAGAACTCCTGGACCATGTTCAAAGTAATTGCAGAATTTGTTGACGGGTTTGAGAAGCTGAATACCTTAGGTCCTTGTGTCTCAATATTTGGTTCGGCAAGAACCAAACCCGATCAGAAATATTATCAATTAACAGTTGATATTGCAAGAACCCTTGTTAATGAGGGCTACGGTATTATAAGTGGAGGCGGTCCAGGTATTATGGAAGCTGCAAATAAAGGCGCATACCTTGAAGATGGGCTTTCGATCGGACTAAATATAGAACTTCCATTCGAGCAATCTGGAAACCAATATATCGATCCAGATAAAAACCTTGAACACAGATATTTCTTTGTTAGAAAAGTAATGTTTGTTAAATATTCTCAGGCCTTTATTGTCATGCCTGGAGGATTTGGCACACTCGATGAACTATTTGAGACCATAACCTTAATCCAAACAGAAAAAATATCTAAGATTCCAGTGATATTGGTAGGTACAGAATTCTGGTCTGGTTTGAAAAGCTGGATTGTTAGCACGGTACTGGAAAATTTCGGAAATATTGCAGCCAAAGATCTTGATTTAATTCCAATAGTAGATACGCCAGAAGAGGTACTGGGTATAATTACTGAGTTTTACGGCGATTCCTCAGAGCACAAACTAGAACCGAATTATTCACTTTAGACATAGGGTTAGATTTTTAATCTGACAATATCCATCTGACTCCCATTCTGAAGTTGGAATCAAATTGTGGGTGGTTGACTATCTGGTAATATACTTTTGGTTTTAGCATGTCTGCAAAATTATCAATCCTGAAAAATATTCTAAACTTTTCTACTTGAAAAATAGCATACACTTCAGTGATTGGATTATAATCTAGATCCTTTGATCCTGGGTAGAATGCACCATTAACGGGCATAAATGCTAACGAACCGTCATTTTGGATATTATAATATTGTATACCTAATCTGCTTAAGAGCCTCCTTTTGAAAAGCCTTGTTTGCAAAAACAAATTATGTCTGCTATAAATGGTAGGCAAACGGTATACATTATTACTGAAACTTTGGTAGTTGAATTCGTTTTCAAAACCGAAAAATCTCCAGAAAAAATTATGTTTGATGTTGAATTGAATATATTCAATGGATGCATTACTTTGATAGGGTAGAGCTTCATTATTATAGGCAATGGCATTATCAATAATGCCTGATTTGGCAGAAAGATTTAGATTTAATTTCTTAAATTTCAAACCCGCTTCAATATTGGCTTCTGTTATTTTATTGAAGTCGTTATTAAAAACCATTTGTTCTGTAACAACAAACTGTTTTTGATTTAAAGAGGCATCATATCTATTGGTTGCAAAATCTGCATATAACAATATGCTTTTAGTCAGGTTTAGTTTTAAGTCAGCAGCGATCAGAAAATTTCCAATGTTTTCGCCAACACCAATTTCAGCTCTGCTATGAATGTCCCCTAGTTTGTTATGTACAAATTTGATGTCTGCAAAAAGGCCTAGGTCATGAATATTATTTGTATTTAAACTATTCTGAAATTTAAGATATCTGTAATCCAAACCTAAAATCAACTTTAAGCTTCTAAACTTTAGAGCAAAATCCAATGTATTGGACCATCTTGAAAAACGATTCACTGCTCTTATTCCACGATCTTTGGTTAAATAAGACTTATACAATGTGCTGTCCTCAGGAGAATCGGTGTCATCATCACTAAATCTAAAATACCCTTGTTCTAGTCGGGTACTTTGATGCAATTGTACGGAAGACATTTTAAGCTTCCAGAAATTATCAATTGAATAACTGAAGTACTGATGCCTGCTATTGGCATCATCTGTAAATGTTGCTATAGCAGTCCGATCGGTTCTGAAAATAGGATCTACGTAAGCACTGTCAATATCTAAAGTTGCCCCTCCATTATGCAATTCGTTAAAGTTATTGGCTATGAATAAAGCATATAATTGATGATTGTCTGATTTCTTGGACAGGCCTATGCCAAATCGGGTAAGTTTGGTCTCTTGGTTTTTATAAAACCCCTCTTGTTTGATTCTCTCAAAATCAATGGACAGATTAATATTATCAGCTAGATTTCTACTGAATTTTGCGTGAACCATGAAATCCTGTTGCCCGGAAAGTGGACTAAAGTAAAGATCATTATGAGCTCTGTTAAGCTCGTAAAATTTAAATTTTTGTTTTTCTAAGCTGTAAATGTCGTATTGGTGAAAACCCATGTCTGTGAAAAGACTATTTCTTTCTTTATATAAAATGGCTTGTGCTGAAGATCCAAGATTTCCTAATATTAAAGCACCATTTTGCATTGACCGATGTGGAGCATAAATCTCAAAATTATTAAGTGTGGTGTCTTTAAATTCAAACTTCTGGTTAAGGTCCTCCATTTGATAATAATTCACATAGGCTTTTTCTTTTGGAGTTTCTATTTGAGCGTCGGAAGAATCGTTGGAATTACCATCTTTGCTAATGGAAGGTCTGGTAGCTTGAGCGGAAAGCTTTTCTGAGCCAAGCATTATCAATGATAGGAATATAATCAGAGAAAGATAATATTTGTGTGTCTTATACAAATGTTGTTTTTGGCTAATACAGAATAATTTTTGCGTTAAGCTGGCGAGAGCAAAGATCAAATTTTTATGCTTGAATTGGTTAGCTTTGGTTATTAATTCATTGATATTAACGAATATGAAATTAAAGACAGTTTATAAATTAGAAAAAAAGGCAAAAGAAGTCTGGATTGTATCTCCAGATCTGCATTATGACACTGAAAATGACGCTTTTAAGAACATTGTCGTTCATAACCTACATGATCGAACCAAATATCGATATATCGTGCCTAATACGAACTCTGTTAACAAACACCTAAATAAATATCAGAAAGACTTAACGATTCCAAAGGACTTAGCGAAGGAAATGTTTTTGCTTTTGCCTCCATCAGAATTCATACCCTTTATGAGTGAATTGGCGATTTATGACCCTAACTCTAAGACCCCTGTTGCTTGTATGGCGGTATGGAAAAACTGTGATGAATCAGATGAAATTATCAGATTTGATGTGTCTATGACTAGGGAATTGGTTAATAAATTCCGAAAGCTGTGGATTAAGTACAAAAGAGAAAAGCCTTAAAAAGAAAAGCCATCGAATGAAGGCTCTTCAAAATCATTTATTTTTCTATTCTTTTTTTGCCCTTTTCAATTGGCAGATTCTTTTGTTTCATTGTCTCTCCAATTTGCTGTGATGCTACAAAAGAGGTAACCATTTCTGACAACATATCAGAGCCTGACGAAGGAGAGTTTGGCAATAATATTAAATTACTATTGGTATTCTCACCCAGAGACTGTAAGGTGTCATAATGTTGTGTAACCACGATTAAAGCTGATGCTTCTTGGCTGTTGATTCCTACATTGTTAAGAACCTCAACACTTTCTTCAAGACCTCTAGCGATTTCTCTCCTTTGGTCTGCTATTCCTTGACCTTGAAGTCTCTTGCTTTCTGCCTCGGCTTTAGCTTTAGCGACGATTCTAATTCTTTCTGCCTCGCCTTCATACTCTGCAGCAATTTTTTCTCTTTCTGCAGCATTAATTCTGTTCATAGCCTCCTTAACCTGAGCATCAGGATCAATGTCTGTAACCAGGGCTTTTATGATATCAAAACCGTAAGTATTCATTGCATCTTTCAATTCTCTTTGAATAGCAATGGCAATGTCATCTTTTTTTACAAAAACATCATCAAGTTTCATTTTTGGAACTTCTGCCCTGATCACATCAAATACATAAGCTGTTATTTGATCATGCGGATTCTGTAATTTATATACGGCTTCAAATATTTTTTCACGTGCTACAAGATATTGAACAGAGACTTTCAACCTAACAAAAACATCATCAAAAGTTTTGGTTTCTACAACAACGTCCATTTGTTGTTGTCTCAAATTGATCCTTCCAGCTAATCGGTCAATAAATGGAATTTTGAACTGTAAACCTGAACTTCTAATACTGTGAAATTTACCAAGTCGTTCTACAATGGCTACAGTTTCTTGTTTGACTGTAAAAAGTCCAAGTCCAAGAACAATTAAAGAAAAGAAGATAATAGGAATTAAAAATGCGGGATTCATATCTATTGTTTTAGATGATTAAATGTACGTTATTATAAATTAACCTTTTTATTTAGGTATTAATTCCTGTTTATAAAAACTTTCTACAAACGAAGATTAAAGGAAGCTAAATGCTTGTTTTTTATCGTTAAAAAATGAAATGGGATTAATATTGCAAGAACAATTTATAAGTTTATCACTTTGCTGATTACAAATAGTTTGTTGTACTATCTCACTTTAGTATTTTTGACAGTTAATAAAAATTGATATAATGACTAATAAAATTATAAGCTTTATATTTCTGACCATGCTTTTGGCATCATGTGGTGGTGATAATGTGAAAAAAGGAGAAGAATTACCTCCTGAAAAGCAAGCTTACTATGATGAACAAGCAAAAAAGAATCAAAGCAATGATCATGAAGGGCACAATCATACCACAGATGGTAAGCCCACCGCAATAGAAAATAATTCACGTGTTGCTGTTCCTGTCGATAAAAATACGCCACCTCCACCTACAGGACAAAGCGGCAATCAGCAAGCAAAGACAAAAGCACAGATGCAACGTGAAGCAAGGCAAAATATTCAGGTTGCCAAACGTAAAGTACCAGATGCCTGTTCATTGATTTCTGATAAGGATATTGCCGATGTGATAGGTATAGACGAAGACGCCATAAATATAAAAGACGGTTCAAGCTCTTCAAGCCCATATGCCAGATCTTGTTTTTTCAGATGGGATCATAGAGGCATACCAAATTCAGGTGTATTGTTACAGGTTCAGGATAATCCTGTACCCGATGAATTTCCTGAATGGGCAGCCTACTTTATTCAAGCCAAAAAAACGGAAGGTGAGAAGTCTCCTGACGGTTCATTTGAATTTAAATTTGAAGACTTTAAGGGATTAGGCGTTGATGGTGCCTATAGTTTTGAATTAAATAGATATTTGTGGAGGGATAAAAATGATTATGTCTATTTAATTGCATTTAACCTACCGGCCACCGAAGCGGAAGAATTAGAGTGGGCTAGAAAGATTGGAGCTGAAGTAATGAAAAACGTAAAATATTAATTCTGAATGATACACTCGATTTTCATAGAGAATTATGCAATCATCAAGAAAGTTGAGGTAAATTTTGACGAAAGTCTAAATATTATCACCGGTGAAACTGGAGCGGGTAAATCAATCATTTTGGGGGCATTAGGCTTGGTTATGGGACAAAGAGCAGATAGCTCCGTGCTTTACGATAGCGATGAAAAATGTATAATTGAGGCCACCTTTAAGGCTTATCCTAAGCAAGTGGATGAAATGCTTAGAGAACTTGAGTATGATGTAGAAGAAGATTTGATTATTAGACGAGAGATTAGTGCAAATGGTAAATCAAGAGCTTTTGTCAATGACACGCCTGCCAAATTGGATATTCTTAATGGATTGTCCTCCCTTCTCATCGATTTAAATTCACAATTCGAGGTTACGGCTATTCAGCAAAGTAAATTACAATTGGCCTTGATAGATGCTCTGGCCTTAAACGGAGACTTGCTTAATGAATATCAGACCAATTACAAGGTCTTTCAGAAAATTGTGACAGAACTAAATGCTATTGAAAAAAAGGAAATTCAGGAACTTAAAGAAATTGATTTTATAAGATTCCAGTATTCTGAACTAAAGGACGCTGGTCTTGATACCAATGAACAAGTAGAATTGGAGAGCGAACTAAAACTGCTTGAGAAATCAGAAGTTTTGGAAGTATTGGCTAAAGAAACTTCCTTTTTAATATCAGATTCAGAAGCATCGATCAAGGAGAGGTTTGATGAGTTATATTATAAATGGCAGGACTATACTGAATTAAATACTGAGATAGATAATATTATAGACAAATTTCAGCAGCTTTCTTCTCTGATTGATGAGGTATACAAATCTTCGGAATCCATAGCTTCCAAGCTGGATTATGATCCTTCAAGATTATCTGAAATTAAGGATAGACTTGATATACTTTATTCTTTACAGAGAAAGCATCAAGTGCGTACAGTTGAAGAATTAATTGAAATCGAAGATAATTTCAAAGAGAAAATTGAGCAATTTGACGGTAAGTCAGAAAAAAGGGAAAAGCTTAAAAAACAAAAGGAAGAGCTATATAAGCTATTAAAATCGAAAGCGGTAGAATTAAGCAAACGACGTTTGAAAGTTTTTCCATCTCTGGAAAAGGATATCAATAAGAAGCTTGAGGTATTGGCTATGCCGTCTGCAAGTATTAAGGTTGATCAAAAAACTTCAGAGCATCTTTTATCTACTGGAATGGATGATATTCAGATTTTATTCAAAGCCAACTTAGGAGCCTCTTATCTGCCTATCAAAAAAGTAGCTTCGGGGGGAGAAAGCTCAAGATTAATGCTTGCTCTGAAGTCAACTGTTGCAGATGCAATGGAACTCCCTACTATGATATTTGATGAAATTGATTCAGGGGTTTCTGGCGATGTAGCGGGAAAGATGGGAGATATGCTCAAGAGACTTTCCAATGCCCATCAGCTAATTTGTATTACACATTCACCTCAAGTGGCTGCCAGAGCAGTTCAACACCTGTTTGTTTATAAATCAGATCTAAAAAACAGAACGATTACTCACGTTAAATCTTTGGACCAAAATGAAAGAGTAACTGAAATAGCAAAGATGCTAAGCGGCAATCCTCCCACGACTTTTGCTTTAGAGAATGCAAAAGAACTTATCCAGTCCTAGAGTTTTGTTAAAGAATAAATTAGCTACTTTAGTCTTCTTAAAGCAATAAGAAAATGGCATTTGGATTATTAAAACAAAAGAAAGGTATAATTTTCGGAGCATTGGATGAAAATTCAATAGCATGGCATGTCGCTGAAAGGGCACATGCCGAGGGAGCACAGATTGTTCTGACAAATGCACCTGTTGCACTTAGAATGGGAGAAATTCAGGACTTGGCAAAAAGAATTAATGCTGAATTAATTCCTGCTGATGCGACTTCAGAAGAAGATTTAAATGCATTATTGGAGCAGTCAATGGAGATATTTGGTGGTAAAATTGACTTTATCCTTCATTCTATTGGCATGTCATTGAATGTGAGAAAGAAGAGAGATTATACGGACATAAAATATGAGTGGATGGCGAAGACCTTTGATATTTCTGCCATTTCATTTCATAAACTGATGCAAGGAGCATATAAAATGGATGCCATGAATGAATGGGGTTCAATTCTGGCTTTAAGTTATATTGCGGCACAACGTACATTTCCTGATTATAGTGAGATGGCTGAGTCTAAATCATTGCTTGAGTCATTTGCAAGAAGCTTTGGCTATCATTGGGCCAAGAAGAACAATGTTAGAGTTAATACAATTAGTCAAAGTCCTACCATGACTACGGCTGGAAGTGGGGTTAAGGGTTTTCAAGAATTTTTTAATTACTCTGATAAAATGTCTCCATTAGGAAATGCTTCTGCAGAAACTTGCGCAGCATATTGTGTTTCGATGTTTTCAGATCTGACGAAGATGGTTACAATGCAGAATTTATATCATGATGGTGGTTTCTCTAACATGGGGATGAGTCCTGATGTTTTGGATATGTAATCAAATCAATTCTATTTTTTGAAAATGTTCTTTAATTGTATATGAATATCAAAGACCAGTTGTTCTTTTAATATATCCCAGCTTGTTTTTTAGACTTCGGTGAAATGAAGAGTTATTTTTTTCCCACAGAGATAACAGAAAGACCAATTTTATTAAATACTATTTTATCTAAAATCTTAGCGATAAACAGCAGACGATCATAGAGTTGCATTTGATTCTTAGGGATGGACTTTTTCTTTAATAGTTTTCCGGAAACAAACCATCCAAACATACCGAAAAAATTAAAGTATTGATTGTGTACAATTGAAAATTCTTTTTGCATTAATCTGTTCAAATTGGCTTTGGTATACCTCCTGTAATGCTCAAGTGCCGTATCAAAGGAATTGTACATAAACTGAAATGCAGGAACAAGAATAATCAGTTTGCCTCCAGGTTTTAATAATTTTTTTGCATTTCGAATAGCAAGGTGATCATCTTTTATGTGTTCAATTACATTTAGTGCAAATATTGAATCGTAAGTTTCAAAGCTTGACGCAAAATGATTGTCAAAATCTGGATCGGTAATATCCATTTTGATTACCGAGACATTTTTGTCTTTAAATGTAGAGTTCAAAATAGCGATGTAGTTGTCTCTAATTTCTGACAAATGAATATCAGCTCCTGAGTGAATAAAATGAGATGAGATATTGCCTATACCAGAACCAATTTCCAAAATTTTTCCTGAGCAATGTGGGCTTATGGTTTGATACATCCATTTATTAAAATTGGGGGCAAAGGAGATAGCATCCAAAGTATCAATTCCTATTTCATCTAAATCGGGAAAATTGAATTCAGTTGTGTCCATTATGCGAAAATGTTATATTTTATTATGCAAAACAATGCTCTAAATCCATCTTTCCAATTGATTTTCTTTCCCTCTTCATATGTTCTTCCATAGTAGGAAATGCCAACTTCATAAAATCGTATATTTTTAATTTTTGACAACTTAGCGGTTACTTCGGGTTCAAATCCAAATCTCCTTTCTTTAAGATCCAAGCTCTTTAAGATCTTCCCATCAAATAGTTTGTAACAGGTTTCCATATCACTCAAATTCAAGTTTGAAAACATATTGGAAAGAGCTGTTAAAAACTTATTGCCTATGGTGTGCCAGAAAAACATAATTCGATGAGGATTGCCACCTTGAAATCTGGACCCATACACAATGTCAGCAAAACCCTCCACAACAGGTCTCAGGAGAAGGTTGAATTCTCTGGGATCATATTCCAAGTCAGCATCCTGAATAATAATATAATCACCATTGGCCTTTTCAATTCCGGTATGAATTGCAGCACCTTTACCTTTGTTTTTATCATGTTGGAACGAAACAATATTGTTATTTCTTGTTGCTAGTTCTAAGGCAATATCATAAGTTACATCAGAGGAACAATCATCGACTATTATAATTTCTTTTTGAATGTCATTAATCAATTGAACAGATAGGACTTTGTTGACTATGGTTGCCAGACTGGATGCTTCATTATAGGCAGGAATAATAATCGATAGCTTCATCTTAGTTTTTGTTAAGGATTTGATTAACCAATCCCTGATCTCCTCTGTATCCAAGCCTTATAGCTGTTTGCATACTAATTTTAGCATCGTTATATTTCTGGAAAAGGAATAGAGCTCTTGCCCTTTCATAATGATACAATCCCTTATTTGGAGCCATACTGATGGCATTGTTGCTGGCATTTAAAAATTCTTGATATTGATTCATAACAGTATGAATTCTACCTTTTTCATACCACATGTCTGAATGATAAGGCTTTAATTCAAGGTATTTGTTGATATCACTTAGAGCATTGGGCCAGTCTTGAGCATTGTTATAAATTACAGATCGATTCAGATAGGTATTTGGAAATGAAGGATCTAATTGTTCAGCTCTATTCAAGTTGGCCAGAGCATTGTTAAGATCTCCTAACTTGGCATATGTAGCTCCTCGGTTGACTATATATTCACAATCTTCTGGTTTTAATTCAATCGCTTTATTATAATTGTCCAAAGCTTTTAGTAGCGAATCTCGATGATTAAAATTAAAATAAAGTCGAGCTCTTGAATTGTAAGCTTCTGGTCTATTAGGTTTTAATTTAATGACTTGACTGTAGTCATAAAGTGCTTTGCTAATTTGACCATTATCTCTATAATGATTGGCACGGTTCCCCCAAGGTAGGGTTGTATTACGATAATATTTTAAGACATGGGTCCATAAGGTTTCACTATTTTTCCAGATTTTATTCTGTTGAAAACAGCATATCGAATAAACCAAAATGACTATTCCAGTAAATGCTAGAACTATTTTAGATCTGTTCCGATGTTCAGAAATATATTTTTCAATAAAAAAAGCATAAATAAAGAAGAGACCTAGATAAGGGATATAGGTAAACCTATCAGCTAAGAATCCTTGTCCTGCACCTAATACTTGCAACAGCAAAATTACATTTGCAATAAAAAAGCCTAATCCAAAGAAGAGAACTTTCCATTTGTTTTTGTACGCTTTATAGAGAATAATCGCTGTCCCCAAAAAACTGATCACGGATGCATAAAAATACCAATCAAGAGAAGAAGGATAGGGGTAAAGTGGAGATAGCCTATAAGGAATAAGTGACTTAATGTAATAGACAGAAAGAGATAAGGACCCAATAAACAATCTCGATATACCATTGTATTCTTGTTGGATAGATCCCTGGTCTTTTAGGAAATATATCCCCATCAAACCAATGATTAGAGAGCCAAGGAAATATGGCCATTTTTTAATGATGCTTTTGATCGTAATCAGATGGTCTTTGGAAAGATAGTAGTCTACAAGAATCAAACTAATAGGGAGAATTACTGCCTGTATTTTTGACAATAGGGAAAGGATGAAACAAATTGCAATAATCCAATAGTATTTTGATTTGAAGCCTTCTTGTTTGCCTTTGAGATAATAAAACATAGCGGCCAGATAGAATACACCAAAAAGAACATCTTTTCTTTCGGTGACCCATGCGACAGATTCCACACGCATAGGATGAATGGCGAATAAGAGCGTTAGAATCGATGTTCCTATAATTCCAAGCCTTAGCCTTAGACCTATCCAGAATACGAAAAAACAACAGCCTAGATGAAGTAGTAAATTATTTAAATGCCAATAAAACGGTTTGTCTTGTCCAAACACTTTCTGTTCAATCAAAAAAGTCCATATGGTTAATGGATTATATCCACCAATTACATCAGACTGGAAAATATTTACTGTGTTTTCCCAAAAATTCTGATTGTTTAAACTTGTTATTAATTCGTTTTCAACAAAGTTCCTATCATCGTCCCAATTGACAAAGCCATTGTTAAGACTAGGACTAAAGCAAATAAAGGTATAGATGATTATTATGCCTAGAACAAGAATATTTTTCTTTCTTGCTTTTGCTAAAACTTTACTTGATGCAGTTGATTTATTCGCGGTTTGATCAAGTTTTTGCTTGAGAGCTTTCTTCTTTTTCTTTGAACCCATTTTCGATTATAAATATTGACATGACAATATAAACCAAAGTTTTATATATATTAAAAAGTCAAATATAAAAAATCTCTTAGGGTTTAACTAATAGATAGTAATTGTAGTAAATAAAAAAAGCCATTTGCTAATGAACAAATGGCTTTTTTATCTAAGAAACTAAAAGTATTAAGCTCCTTTCTTTTTAGATGCGCAGCAAGCTTTTTCTCCTGACTTACTGCAAGTCTTTGCTTTTGCACTGGTTTTTTCTGAAGTTTTTACAACTTTAGCTTCTCCTTCATTCATATGGTCCATAGGTGAAACATTTACGAATGCATTGGATGAATTGTCATATTTTACTTCAGTCATTTTAACTGAACCTGAATGCTCACAAGTAGTTTTTTTGTAATAACTTACATTACCTGTCACATCACATACTTTTCTTTCGATTCCTGCTTCTTCAGCAGCGGCAATAACTGCAGCAGTTTCGGCTGATGCTACTTTGGTTTCGGTATCAACAGAAGCTGAAGCTTTTTTTGCTTCGCAAGCTTTTGCACAAGTTTTACTGCAAGATTTCTTAACAGCGGCATCTTGAGCTGTAATTAGCCCTGCTGAAAGCACGAAGGCAAATAGGAACAGTACTTTTTTCATAATTTTAATTTTAATTTTGTATTACAAATGTATTAATTTCTTATAAGAAAACAGGGATTTTTGATTCTAACAAACGTCACCTTATTTACAACTTACCTAATATTAAAGAAATTTGACTTCTGATATTTCTTATTTGTGACCATTTAACATTTTGTTAAGTATTAGATTAATACAAATATTAAGCTAATTTTTTTCTTCTATTGAGCTTAAGTTGATATCTTAGGAGAGTCATTCCCCTTTTTATAGTATTCATATACGTGTCATGAACAAAATCATACTTGTTTTATTGTTGTCTTTATTATTGTGTCAATGCAAGACTCAAAGCTATTCACCAGATAGCTATGAAGAAGCTATGATTGTTATAGGCACTGGTGGTGGGTTTACTGGGCAATTGGAAGAATATTGCTTGTTGAGCAATGGTCAATTGTTTAGAAGGAAAAATCAGCAGTCCTATGAAAATGAGCTCACTCCTTTAGGAAAGAATGAAACCCAACAGATTTTCAATACTTATAGGCAAATGAAATTTGACACCTTGGATATTGACAAACCTGGCAATATGTATCATTATTTTATATACAGGAAGAAAGGATTAGAACATAAGATTCAATGGGGTGCCTATGATGCTAACACGCCTAAGGAACTTACCATTCATTTTGCTAATTTGAAAAAACTATTTACCAATAGGAAGAGTATTAAATTTCCGAATCAATAACATAAAGATCATGATGAAATTGATATTAAGTCTTGTTTTTTGCTTGACGTTCTGTGGCTTGACAAATGCCCAATTTGAGGATAAACTAATAAAGAATCCTAAAAAGGAAAAGCTTGCCTCCTTTCAAAATATTCTAAAAACTGATATTTCTGTAAGCAATAGGGTAGAGGCATCAGAAATTTCGAGTGATTACAAGAAATATCTCAACATTGATTTTAATATAGAGAAAAACACTCATTATCAAATCATTAAAGAAGATTCAAAAAGCCAAACGATTTGGTTAAGAGGATATGCTGAGACAAATAAGTCGTCAAGTTATGGAGATAGGGCGTTTCAGTGGCTGAATGGTGCCTATGATCATTTTGAATTGTCTCTTGATGAGTTTGGCTATAAAGAAATAAATTCATGGGAAGATGAGCTTAATGAATTTCACATGAAACTTAATCAAAGTTATAAGGGCATTCCTATATATGGGGCAGAATTTATCATTCACTCCAAAGAAGGAAGACCATTTTCAATGAATGGTAAATTGATTAGGTCATTCCATACGAAAGACGACAAATCTAATGTCTTAAATGAAAACCAAATTAGAGAATTGGTAAAAAAGAAATTAAAGAATTATACAGAGGGCGCACTGGATTTTGGTAATCTGAAAATTGCTCATGAGAAATCTCAATGGGAAATTGATCTTGTATACTATCCGCAGAATAATAGTGATTATGTTCTTGCTTATTATGTAAGGGTTTATCCCAACCAGTCGGAGCATTTAGAATATTTCCTAAATGCGAATAGTGGTAAGGTTTTAGACAAATATTCAACTATTTGTAAATTTCATTATCATGAAGAATCCGACAAACCTTGTACAAAAGGGAATACGAAATTTAATAAATATCCATCCGAAATAGCCGATAAGCAATGGAAAGATCTAAATAGTCTCCCAATTATGGACGGACCAGCGACTTCTGAAGCTGATGACCTTAATGGTGATATGCGATTAATTAATACTTATGAGTTTGATGAGGTATTTTTCATGATTGATGCATCAAGAGATATGTTTAATTCAAGTCAATCGGTATTTCCTGACGATCCCCAAGGTGTTATCTGGACTATAGATTTAAATAACACTTCGCCTGTTAATGAAAATAGTACTTATACGCATGTTGCTTCAGCGAGTAATAATTGGAATGATAGACCTGAAGGTGTGTCTGCACATTATAACGGTGGTTCAGCGTATGAATACTTTAGAAATACTTTTAATCGGAATTCTATCACTGGAAACGGTCAAAGTATTTTATCATTTGTAAATGTTGTTGATGAATATGAAAACTCTATGGGCAATGCATTTTGGAATGGGATTGGCATTTACTATGGTAACGGTGATGACTTTTTTAATTCTTTAGGTAGAGCATTAGATGTAGCTGGGCATGAAATGTCACACGGCGTAATTGAAAGTACGGCGAATCTGGAATATAGAAATGAATCAGGTGCAATGAATGAAGCCTTTGCAGATATTTTTGGGGCTATGATAGATCGTGATGATTGGACTATTGGTGAAGATGTTGTTAAATTATCGGCTTTCCCATCTGGGGCATTACGCGATTTATCAAATCCACATAATGACGCAACGACGGGAGATTTTCTTTCTGGATGGCAGCCTATGCATTACAGTGAGCGATATGTTGGGCCTGATGATAATGGAGGGGTACACTGGAATAGTGGAATCATAAATCATGCATTTTATTTGTTTGCACAATCACAAAGCAGAGAGATTGCAGAGCAAGTATTTTACAGAGCTTTAACTACTTATTTAATCAGATCTTCAGAGTTTAAAGAGTTGAGATTTGCAGTAGTGCAATCTGCTATGGATTTATTTTCAAGCGAAGTCGCTATGAGTGCAAGAAATGCATTTGATGAAGTGGGTATTTTGGATGAATCCGAACCTAGCGTTGGCGAAGACTATAATACTAACCCAGGAACAGACTTGTTGCTAGTGTCCGATCAGAATCTTCAGAATCTTTATGTTTTTGATTTGTCAACTGGAGCAGCAATCTTTGATCCTCTTTCATCAACGGAATTGCTTTCTAAGCCAAGCATAACCGATGATGGCTCTAGAATAGTATTTGTTGGTGTTGATAACCATATTCACCTTATTGATATTGACTGGTCCGTTAGTCCTCCAACTGCAGATGAAGAAATTGTAAGTGTTTCTCCTGATTGGCGGAATGCTGTAATATCGAAAGATGGCAGGTTTATAGCACTTTTGGAAAATATTGTTGACAATAAAATATTGGTAATAGACTTATTGCTAGATAATTTTAATGAATTTGTTCTTTCTAATCCGACTTATTCTTCCGGTATAAGCACAGGAGAAGTGCAATATGCTGATGTCTTGGAATTTGATGCAACAAGTACCAGTATCATTTATGATGCTTATAATGTCATTGACGGGAACTCAGGTAAACTTGAATTTTGGGACATTGGATTTGTCGAGGTATGGAACCCTCAGTTTGACACATGGGCATTGGGTTCTATAGACAAATTATTTGGATCTTTACCGGAGGGAGTCAATATTGGTAACCCAACTTTTTCAAAGAATTCACCCTATATTATTGCAATTGATATTTTTAATAACTTTGATTTTGAGATATTAGGTATAAATTTGGAATCTCAAGAATCCAACAGCATTTATTCGAATACAGGGTTGTCTTATCCTAGCTTCAGTCGCGATGACAATTTTATGGTATTCGATCTTGAGTTGATAGGCTATACAGATCTAGGAATATTACAACTTACATCCGATAAAATTGGAAGAGTAGCCAATTCTGACCAAATTCTTTTACAAGGTGGGAAATGGGGGACATGGTTTAGCAATGGACAACGTATTCTATCATCAAGTGAGTCATTTCCAGAATTGGCCAATACGTTTACTATTTCACCTAACCCAGCAATAGATTTTTTATACCTTGATTGGGATGTAAATCTTGAAGCAGGTTCTAAGTATTATATAAACATATTTAGCATGAGGGGAGAAAAATTAATTTCCCGAAATGTTGACAATTATGACCTTGATAGTTATCAAATATCGTTATCTAATTTGACATCAGGAATGTATATAATCCAGATCTCTGATGGTGATCGTTCATTTAGTAGAAAGTTTGTCAAAAAATAGGATAACTTGAGTTCAATTTATGTACAATAGACTAGATTGTGAAACTACTTGTAATAAGATTTAATTCTATTGGAGACCTTGTATTGGTAAGTCCTACCGTTAAAGTCCTTGCGCAAGAAGGTCATAAGATTCATTTTCTTGTGAAAGATGCTTTTACCGATATGATGTCTCTTAATCCACATATAGAAAAAGTATTGCCGTTTAAATCTTTGGATCAAGACTTAATAAATGAGCTTCGTTCATTTGGTTTCGATGCCGTAATCGATTTGCATAATAATTTAAGATCCAACTGGATTTGTAATAGATTAAAATTAAAACGATATAGTCTGGACAAGCAGAGCGTAAGAGATTTTGTAATGATTAAATTTGGTCTATTTAGGTACGAAAGAAAACACATAGTTGAAAGATTTATAGATGTAGTAAGGCCAATTGTAAAAGGAGAAATTAATTCAGATATTGAATTTTATTTAAAAAGTATTGACAATTATAAATCTATTGATTTATCAGGCGAAAATTATATCTGTATCGCTGTAGGAACATCTTTTGCAACCAAAGACATACCTCAGGAAAAATTAAAATCCTTTTTAAGCAGTTATGATGGAAGAGTGGTACTCCTTGGAGGCATGGATGATATTGATAAAGCTGAATACATAACATCAGAATTAGTCGATCGGCCCATAATAAATTTTGTTGGAAAATTAAAAATTGATGAATCAGCTTTTATTATTAAAAACAGTACTTTGGTTTTGACTGGAGATACTGGGTTGATGCATATTGCAGCTGCGCTTTCAATTCCTACTGTTAGTATTTTTGGAAGTACACATCCGATGCTTGGTTTTAGCCCTTATTATGGAAAGCAAAGCATTAATCATCATATTATTCAAAATATTAGTTTGACTTGTCGCCCTTGTACAGGTCAAGGAAGAAATAAGTGCCCTAGGTCTCATTTTAAGTGTATGAATGATATTCCCGTAGATGAAATAAGGAGAAAAGTCGAGGATATAGCTAAACTATGAATCTTTTTGTACTTGAGCTTGTTAAGGTTAAGTACATAGAATTAAAAAACTAAAATTAAATTATGGCTAATAATAGAAATGTTGAATTTCCTTTCCAAGGAAAATATTTAAAGTATGCAATGATTTTGTTTGTATTACTTATTTTTTCAATGATACTTTCCAAGACAACATTAATTACCATTCCTGCTGGACACAAGGGTGTAATCTTTAAGAGATTTGCTGGGGGTATAGATAAAGAGCATATTTTTGATCAAGGATTTCAAATCATTGCTCCTTGGAATGATCTTATTATTTATGATGTAAGAATCAATGAAGGTTCTGAGGAAATGGATGTTCTATCCAAAAACGGATTGAATATTTATGTTGACCTATCTTATCGTTATATGCCAATTGCAGAACAGATTGGGTCATTGCATGATGAAATTGGTATCGATTATGTGGATAGAATTATAATTCCTGAAATAAGATCTGCAACTAGAGAAGTTATTGGTAAATATTTGCCTGAAGAATTATATTCAACAAAAAGAGAGGCAATCCAGGATGAGATTTTTGAAGAAACCAAAAAGTCAATAGGTGAAAAATTTATTTATTTAGATGCTATTCTTATTAGAGAGGTAAGATTACCTGAAAACTTGAAAGCTGCAATCGAACAAAAGCTTCAAGAAGAGCAGCTTTCTTTTCAATATGAATTTAAGTTGGACAGAGAACGCAAAGAAGCGGAACGTAAAATTATTGAGGCACAAGCAAAAGCTGATGCAAATAGAATACTAAATGCTAGTTTGTCTGATAACATTCTGATGGACAAAGGAATTGAAGCAACATTAGAATTGGCGAAATCACCAAATGCAAAAATTGTAATTATTGGGTCAGGGGATAAAGGACTACCACTGATTATTAATCAATAAAAAGACTATTAGCATAAGGTTATATTGCCTTATGCTAATTTTTTTATCTTAGAAATGTGATGTCTCCACTCACAATTATATTTTCTCCAGTAATAAGAGTAAGATCATAAATAAAGACATAGACGCCCTGCTCTACGTATTGATCATTATATCTACCATCCCATTTGGCATTATCGCTGCCTGGGTCAACATTCAGTCTGTCAAGCATCTTATTTCCCCAACGGTCAAATATTAAGAAGCTATTAATAAGACTTACTGCTTCATAATTAACTATTCCAAAACTATTGTTGTCAAATGATCCTGCACTAAATACATTTGGAATATAAAGTTGTGGTTCAAGCACATTGATGTTGATTGTGTCAAATGCGATACATCCATTAAGGTCTGTAAGTTCAACTATAATTGTAGTACTATTACTAAAGCTCTCTTTGAGTTCAAGAATGTCAATACCGATTATTTCTGACAGATCTGACCAACTGATTTCTGAAATGTCAGAATCCAAGACATTAGTAATTGCAGTTATCGTTATCTCTTCGTTAATATTAATTAATCGATCTTCTCCAAGGCTGATATTTATTATTACAGGTTCATTTATAGTTACACTGATTGTTTCAGAGATACAGTTTTCATTTTTGATATATACTTTGTATTTCCCAGGTGCTAAGCCTTCAATAGTTTTGTCACCATTTTGAATTATATCATTTACGTAACATTCAATATTCTGTCCAGCATCGTTATCAAAAATAATTTCTATTGAACCATTGTTATCACCAAAGCAAAGGATATCTTCAGTAACTAATTCAAACAAAAGTGCAGATTCTACCTCAATCAGAACGTTTACTTCAGAAGAAAGGCATAAGTTATTTTCTTCTAAATGGTAGATGAGATTATTTTCGCCAATCTGTAGATCTGAAATGGAAATGATACTGTCAATAGCAATTCCATCTTTTAACCATATTCCTCCATTGTCTTGATTATCTAGCAAAGTGTTTAAGTTAATCTGTATTTCTTCATCTTCACAAAATATGGGGAAATCCGTTTGGATGCCTGCAAATTTCTGTTCTTCAAGAGTTAATTCAAATGAAATTACATTATTGCATTCTTGAGGAAAGTTAAGATCTGTAATGGTGTATTTAACTGTATAGACAGACGCCTCTGCTTTCTCAAGGATTATCTCTGAATTGTTTTGCACAAAAATTGGATTCATAATTTCTGGATCACTGATAACATCCCATAGACCTTCATAACCACCAAGATCAATTATATCCAATTGAATGGCAGGACCAGTATTGCAGTCCTGTAAATCTTGCAATGCGAAAACTGGACATTGGCAGTCCAAAACATTAACGTCTACACCATAGCTGTTGCCTGGACAAGGGTCTTCATAGCCTACAGTACTGAAAGTAAAGGTGTAAACTCCGGCAGTTAAATTATCAAAATCAACCGTATTGTTATTCAAAATAATGCTGCCAGTATCCCATTCACCAATAGGAATTAAGCCTATGAAAATATTATTTAAGTCTATGGTACTGCCAAATATTGAATTATTGCAAATTTCAATTTCTTCTATAAATTCGACTGTGTTTTCTTCATAGCCGCTCAGTTCTATGTTATTGTTTATGGCATCTAGGCATCTCCCTTTTGCTTCTATTAATCGCCAATTATTTGATTCTTCTTCAATGATAAATTCTACTGAATTGACAAAATCGTCCAATTCAATGTCTATTATATCTCCTTGTTCATTTTCAAAAGTTAAGCTAACAGGTAGGTAGTTAGATACTTCAAACGTTACATTTACTGAACTTCCAATACACTCTTCAAATTGAGTATCAAAGGAAACAATATTATCTTCATACCATAAAATTGGAACACCTTCAGAGAATAAAGTACAAGTTTCTGACAATACAGGTTCATTGTTTATTATTGGTGCTATAACCATTGTTAAAAAATACTGCCTATCGGTTTCTAAAGAGTTGGTGAATCTGATTTCGCTATTATACGTTTCAATAATATTACCAATATTTGCTGATGTGCCGTCATGGATGATGTAGAATATGCTATCACCTTCCGCTAATGTGTAATCTTGATTAAAAATGGAAATATCTACCAATTCAGATTTGCAAAGATTTAATTCAGATAAATTAACACTTCCAATCTCAGAAGGGCAATCACAATCAATTGCATCGATTTGAATATTTGCCTCACAACCAAAAGCATTAAGTATATTTAAATTATACGTACTACCAGTAGGTATCATGGTTTCGGTATAGATGCTGTCGTATGTTAATTGATTAATGAAAAATGGACTTCCATCTGTAAGCTTAATAGTAAGGTTATAGCTAAGTAAATCATCATTGCACTCTGTTTCTAGGTTAACAACACTTGGATCTGGTGATTTGAATATATTCAAAGTATCACTTGAGCTGCACCCATTAGTATTTGTTGACCAGACAAGAACATAATCACCAATTTGTTCGAAATTGAAAACACTTGTTGCGTTAGTTGGATTACTTATGGTAGGTTCTGGTCCTGCAGGGTAACTAATTAGGGACCATTCTCCTTCATTCGGAGATGCATTTAATAACAATTCATTGTCACAGGTAGAGATATCAACTCCAACATCAGACGGAGCTATTGAAAGCCAGCTGATCATTTGGCTGTTTGAAATGTCGTAACAAGGATCTTCTGGGTCTGGATAGGTGCCTGTATTATTACCAACAATAAAGCTTACATAATAGATACTATCTAAATCAAGCAACGTATCGTTAAAGTAGAATACCCCATTTAAACTGCTATCTATTTTTTCTAATGGGTCAAATGTGGATGATAAATGAAGGTAATACATACCCACATCATCATTGTCTAAGAAGCTATTGATCGTACTATCAATATCAATTGAATCCATTGTTCCACATTGTGTGATTAGCTCAGAAGGTAAACTACCCGAATTAGTATTACAGTCGCATAATTTATTGCCCATCAAAGATATTGATGAACAGCCAATTGAATCCGTGATAACGATTTCATAAGCCGTACCACTAAGAATAGGGACTGAAGTAAACTTGTTATTATTAAAAATGCCGTTCAGAGTGCTGGTGTATGGAAGGTTACCTCCTTCAATTGAAAATGAAACTTGATAAAAATCTGAAGTGTTATTACAAATCTCAGTAACTTCGGATATAGTTGGTTTACCTTGAAAGTTTATAGTAATTTCCATAGAGTCAACACATGCTTGATTGCTGATTTGATATTTATAAGAGTAAGTGCCTGGACTTGATACACTTATTTCTACAGGTAATGTTTCATTGTTTGAAAAAACAGATGTTCCTGGACCCGCAGTTTGTGAAAAAATTATAGTAATCATATCTAAACTAGATTCACTATCTATAATTACGCTATTGTCACAAGAAGGTAACGGAATGATTAAATCAATTTCAGGAGAATCGTAAAATATTATGGGTTGCCCTTCAGAAACCGATAGACAATCATCTGTCAGATCTACTTCAATGTCTAGAGAATTGCCGACGACATAGGATATATAATAAACCTGACCAGGAACCAAGCGATCATCATATTCAAAAATACCATTTTCATTAATTTCAAAAACGAATCCAAGCTCGTCATCATCTCCATCATGCAAGTAGTATAAGCCTATATCATTATTGTCGAGGACGCCATCTTCTTCCCATTCAGCTACTATAAGTTCATTGTTTACCAGACATGCGGATAAGACGGTAAGGCTCATTGTTCCTGCATCACTTTGACAAGGACAGGTATAATCCCCTTCAAGAACTGTTGTACATCCTTGGTCATCTATGATTTCAAAATCATAAGCATTGCCATTCGATAGGAGGCCGGATGTATAAGTATTTCCAGTAATTTCTTCACCGTCAATGGAATAAGGTGCTGTCCCATTAACTATTTCAAAGGAGACAGTATAGTTGTAATCAAGGTCACAATCATATGTTGGTTCACTTATACTTAATGACTCAAAAATTTGAACTATAATTATATCAGTAACCTCACAAGCAGCATTGCTTTCAGTAGCTGCAATTTCGTATATACCTGATTGTGAAAATCCTGCAGTTGTTAAAGCCTCGTCATCTGGATCGAAACTAACGGTACCTGGACCACTAATTAATGTCCATTCAATATCATTGTCTGGATTTGATTCTAGTTCTAGGTCAATAGTCAATTCGCAAGATAATTCAGGCTCTAGAATTTCTGGTTCAGGTATAGGGAATATATTTATCTGATCACATTCGGGTCCTATACTTTCACATTCTGTTTCAATTTCTAAGCATATTAATGCGATGCCAGGATTCAATGCTTCATATTCTACCGCATTGCTTCCTTGTCCAGATATAATATTTAGATTTGTTGCTGTCCAGATGTAATTTAGAATATCAGTATTCTCATTTATTTCACTTAAGCCAATTTCATTAGTGCATAGGTCTGATGGACTATCTATATCATCAGGTAATTCTGTAGTAAGCTCAATATCAATTTCAATACAAACAGGATCTATTTCACAAGTACCACCTAATAGTTCAACACACAATTCTTCAGTTGTTTCAAAGTCCGGCCACTCTATTTCAACAGTATTACTCGATTGATTTAGAATGGTCCCGCCTGTCACTTCATATTCATAATTGCTTCCTGTTGGTGGAGGTGGGTTAACTGTATATATTTCGGTCGAACCTGGACAAGGCATAAGTTCTCCTGTAATTTCAAAATCAGGTGTGATATCTAAGACCTCTATTGAAATACATTCTTCTTCATCACCACATTCAGATTCTATGACGACACAAAATTCACCTGGACCACTAACAAAAGTGATTGTAATAATTCCATCTACAAAGTCAAATTGGGAAACCGATCCTGATGTAATTGTAGTTAGATATGTTAAAGATGGATCATAGTTTAGTATTTCCCACATCTCTTCTTCATCTGCGCAAACTACCGTTGGACCCGATAGAGTTGGTGGGCTTACCGGCATATCAATGGTGATATCAATACAATTATCAGAGATATCGGCACAATATAAATCATCATCAATCTGATCTTGAATATCATCCAATTCCAAACTTCCATCTGCAGAAGGTAGATCTGTTTCATCGTCAATTAAATAAGAGAGACCACATATTTGATAGATTCCAGAAGCATATGAGCTTAGATCTGTATCAGTGGAAATATCTTCTATTATATCCGTTTCGAGATCAATGATGATATAGGTATAGTCAAATTCTGCAGCTGGTGGTTCGCCACCGTTTGGGTAGCTTGGAGGAAAATCAACATCTAAAGAGGCATCTCCTTCACAAGCTGTAAAAGATGATCCAGAAAGTTCACCACCATTTGCAAGACAGCTAGAAGGGTTGTCACATTCATCTGCATTTGCGCAATCTAAACCTGAGTCATCCGTAAATACCAAATACCAGTCTAATAATTCTCCATTATCAAGAAATACATTATCTGTCATTTCAAGTTCCCACTCACCATCTACAGAACCGGTTAAATCTTCAAGACATCCGATTGCAGGATAATAGCTTCCATTATAGAATTCATTGGGTAAATATCCTGCATCTGTATCAAATACTGCAGGAAACCCAGCATCTGGATCGGCGCTTTCTCCACATGGCACAAAACAAATTTCAAATGTAATATTATCGTTAACTGCAATCCCAGTATTGATCATTAAGTCTATTTCATCTCCAGAAGGAGCAATTAAAACCATATCTAACTCTTGTATTGCATCATAGACTAGCTCAATACATACCATACAAAGCGATTGTCCATTTGATCCTAACGTATTGTTATTGGCACCTGAAATATCGAGCAGACTTGAAGCTGTACCATTATTGGGAATAACGACGGCACAGTCTGTACATTCACATTGGCTATTTAACGAGAAGTTAAAGAGAATGACTAAAATGAATGAAAGTAGGGTCTTTACCATTTTGGTATTATATTATAAATAATGTGCAAGTTGGTCTAAAAGGATTGCTGGATATTATAAGAATTCCGCTGTTAAAAATTAAAGTTATCGATAATTTCATGCACTTTATCCTTTTATCTTGAATTTATAGGATTCCATTAATAATATTAATGTAACGCAAATGATTATAGTTTCGTCTAACTTAAAAAAGAAGAAATGAAAGAATTTACTTTAATTTTTATTATGATAGCTACATCCTTCTGCCTCTCTGCACAAAAGGAACAGCGGGGCTTAAGTAATTATAATTTCATCGATGTTGCTGGTGGGATTAGAATAGAATTATTTGATGGTGAACCTAAAGCAGAGATCAATGTAATCAAAGGTGAGCTAGACAGACTCATTACGGAAGTAAAGAATGGTACTTTACATATCAAATTTGAAAAGAATTCAGGCTTTTGGAATAATGGAGGGCAAAAGGCAGAAATCAAATTGTATGGAGCTCAGAATATTGAAGGAATCGACGCTTCATCAGGTTCTAGAGTGTATTCAGAATCTTTTGTAAAAAGTGATGACTTTGAATTAGGTGTTTCCAGTGGAGCAAGGGTTGACTTACATCTGCAGTCAGGATCTGTATCTGCATCTGTGAGTTCTGGTGCCTCTGTTGATATAGAAGGTGAGGGTCGTACAATAAATGTTAAGTCTAGTTCGGGAGGTAAATTTGACGGCAAAAAATTTAAATGTGAAAATGCTGAGGCAAAAGCTAGCAGTGGTGGAGCAGCAATTGTATGGGCTACTGATTCCTTTTCAGCGAAGGCAAGCTCTGGTGGTTTGGTAAAATATAAGGGAGATCCGAAACATGTACAAGTTGATGTAGGAAAATATTCAGGAGGTAATGTTTCTAAAATATAATAAAAGTGGCCATCAATTTGATGGCCCTTTTCATATTATTTTTGTACTTCAACAGTTTTTACTTCAATTGAGACAATACGTGTAAAAAACGAAACAACCAAATCCACGAACGTGTGTGTTGTTGTGATGGTATAATCATCTTTTCCTGCCATTGCTTTTGTATCAACTTCTTCTCCTATAGGAACAAGCCCCCATACTGCATACCATTGTTTCTTAGCAACGGCAACACCTGTTTGAGCACCATCGCCAACAACGTGTGTGTTGGTATAGCATGATGAAATAGTAAATGCTAAACAAATTAACAATACGATACCCTTAATTGATTTTTTCATAAATGAAATTTAAGTATTAATGAAATTAGTTTGTCCTAAAATAGATTCTATCAGCAATATATTTTTTTCTGAATAATGAGTGTTGCTGATATATATGTTTAATTCGTCAGTAGACGTATTGTTATCGTAAATCAATTTAAAAATAGTTTGATTTTCGTTTTTCATAATAACTTGAGTCAACTTTAATTCGTTTTTAATAAAATTTGACAAATCAAGGATCTCTTCTTGCAATGTGTTATCGTCTTTTAACTTTTGGTAATAATTAAATGAGTTTGGTGCTCTCTTTTGAAGTTTCGAAAAGATGACAGCAACTTGTAGATCTGAATTGGTGACAATATAGCTTGGATTAGTATTAAGGTCTGATTGAATGGTGTCTTTAATCCATCCTTCAAGATGCTCGATTACCATATTATGGAAAGTATCTTTTTGTGCAAAATCAAAATAGGTAGAGTCAAGACGGAATTCCACCTCTTGTACTCTTTCCTGCTTCGGTTCTTCCTTACAGTTGATCAAACAAAGAAGGACCAAAATAAATACAATATACCGCATCTATTTTTTATGCAATTTTACAAAAAAAAAAGGGGTTTTGTGAAAACAAAACCCTGAAAGTTTATCTTAATTATTACGATTACACGGCGAAACTTTCTCCACAACCACATGTCCTTGAGGCATTTGGGTTGTTAAAGAAAAATCCTTTTCCATTTAAGCCACCAGAAAACTCAAGTGTAGTATTACATAGATATAAAAAACTTTTTAAATCGGTTACTACTTTGACTTCATTGTCTTCAAAGATTTGATCATCAGCTTGCTTTTTGTCATCAAAATCTAATTGGTAACTTAATCCCGAACATCCTCCAGAAGTTACAGACACTCTGACAAAGTGGTTCTCTGTAATATTTGAACCTGACTTTAGTTCAGTGATTTTATCCTTAGCTGAATCTGCTACGAAAATCATAGAAATAACTATTTATTTTTGGACTGGTAATCTGCTATGGCACTCTTAATAGCATCTTCTGCTAACACAGAGCAGTGAATTTTTACAGGAGGTAGTGCCAGTTCTTCAACTATATCCATATTGTCAATAGTCATTGCTTCATCGATGGTTTTACCTTTAAGCCACTCTGTTGCAAGCGAGGAAGAAGCAATTGCAGAACCACAGCCAAAAGTTTTAAATTTTGCGTCTTTTATGATTTTGGAGCTATCATCTACTTCTATTTGAAGTCTCATAACATCTCCACATTCTGGTGCACCGACCAAACCCGTTCCAACGCTTTTCTTGCTTTTGTCTAAAGTACCTACATTCTTAGGTGTTTTAAAATGCTCTAGTAATTTATCTGAATATGCCATTTACATCGTTTTAATAGATAACAAAATTATTATTCTTTAGGTTCAAAAGTATTAATGTTCTGACCATTCTACTGCATCTAAGTCAATTCCTTCTTTATACATCTCCCAAATTGGGCTTAAATCTCTCATATGAGTTACACCTGCTGAAACTTGCTTTATCGTAATATCAATTTCTTCTTCTGTTGTAAATCTTCCCAGGGAAAACCTAATCGAAGAATGTGCAAGATCGTCACCAAGTCCTAATGCAATCAAAACATAAGAAGGTTCTAGAGAAGCTGAAGTACAAGCAGAACCAGAAGATACACCAATATTTTGGTTAAATGTCATCATCAGGCCTTCTCCTTCAACATGTTTAAACGAAATATTAGTTACATGAGGCATTCTGTTTTCCAATGACCCATTTATATAGATTTCTTCAAGTTGTTCTGAAAATGCGTTCTCCAGTTTGTCTCTTAAGTAAGATAATCTTTTAGCTTCCTCTTCCATTTCAAGCATTGCAAGCTCTGCAGCTTTACCCATTCCTACAATTCCTGGTACATTCAAAGTGCCAGATCGCATTCCTCTTTCATGTCCTCCACCATCTATTTGTGCAGTTACCTTGACACGAGGATTTTTTCTGTTGACAAAAAGCACGCCTACACCTTTAGGGCCATACATTTTATGACCGGTGAAAGCCATTAAATGGATCCCCAATTCTTTTGGATGAACAGGTATTTTGCCTATTGCCTGTGTTGCGTCACTCATAAAAAGCACACCCTTTTTTGCGCAAAGCTCACCAATTTCTTTCATTGGTTGTATTACTCCAGTTTCATTGTTGGCATACATAATAGAAACGAGAATAGTATTCTCTTTTATAGCATTTTCTAGCTTACTCAAATCCACAAGACCGTCAGCTTCAACATCAAGATAGGTCACTTCACCACCCATTTTTTCTATTTTCTTACAAGAGTCGAGGACTGCTTTATGTTCAGTTTTCAGAGTGATAATATGATTACCTTTTCTAGAGTACATTTCATACACACCTTTTAAT
Organism: Saprospiraceae bacterium; assembly: GCA_029262995.1. Classification (GTDB taxonomy): domain Bacteria; phylum Bacteroidota; class Bacteroidia; order Chitinophagales; family Saprospiraceae; genus RFSX01. The sequence continues at coordinate 88,651 of JAJCYH010000012.1, forward strand.
GCTAGATTGTCTGATTCTGTTGCTCCTGAAGTAAAAATTATTTCTCTGGAATCTACATCAATAAGTTTTGCTATTTGTTCTCTTGCATTATCTACGGCTTTTTCTGCTGCCCATCCAAAGGGATGATTTCTACTTGCTGCATTACCATGAAATTGGCTGAAATATGGCAACATAGCTTCTACAACTCTAGGATCTGTAGGCGTTGTAGCATTATTATCTAGATATATTAATTTACTATTCATTTTTAAGTTGATAGATATTTTGCAAATATATATATAATTGGGACGGTTTTCCCAGAAAGCTTTAATGTTGAGAGGAGAACAAATATGGTTATGATAAGTTCAAAAATAAATCAAACTAAAATTAAAAAAGCCAATCCGCAAAGATTGGCTTCGTTGAGTTTTGATTACTAGTTTGAGTGGTTTAACATCTCTCAATAATCAAATGATTGATTTTGTACAGAAGCCTTTTTTACAAGATCCTGATATTCTTCTGGTGTGAGACCATCCATGCAGTAATCTATTGGATTAATAGCATGCTCATTGATCCTTATTTCATAATGTAAGTGAGGCGCGGTTGAAGTACCTGTGCTGCCTATCTTACCGATTTTTTGACCTTTGGTGACGACTTCTCCTTTGGTGACAGTAATCTCACTCATATGGGCATATAATGTAGTGTAACCAAAGCCATGATCAATCAATACATTATTACCGTAGCCTCTATTTTTTCTTTGTACCCGAACTATTACGCCGTTTCCTGTAGCTTGGATTGCCGTACCTCTTGGGGCCGTAAAATCAATGCCTTTATGAAATTTCTTAACGCCATGTACTGGATGAATTCTGTAGCCATAGCCTGACATGCTGTGCATGTTTCTTTTAAGTCTATCTTCTTGGACTGGTTTAATAGAAGGAATTGAAAGTAATTTCTTCTCTCTTTGTTTGGCTAGTGTATATATTGTGTCAAGTGAGTTTTTTTGTAATTGAATCTTGTATTTCAGATTCTCAAGTTTTTTTCTGGTAGTTGAAGCGAATTCTTCAGAATTTCTAATGGTTGTCAGATAATCATTATCTGCACGTCCTCCAATACCTCCTTCCCATACCGATTCGTCTATGGGATCAATGCCAAATATGACTCTGTGAACTTCTGCATCTTTTAATTGCAGTTCATCCAGTTGTTCGGTCATTTTTTCAAAATCATTTGAAATCGAAGAAAACTGATACTCCATTTGCATAAGTTCTCTTTCCATTGCCATTTCTTTTGGTGTAGGAATGATAGTGTAGGCTATTGTATATAGTCCAAAAGAGCATAATAACAAAAGCACAGTGAAAACTGTGAATTTGATCAACCTTTTCTTCCATGATGCATTCAGTTTTTCATATCGAAGCGAATTTTGATTAAATACGTATTTCTCTTTACTCATGTGATCAATAAAATATTAGAATTAGTAGTTTTGCTTTTTGGGCATTAAAAGTCTAAAGGATTATAATAAAGTGTAAAAATAGTCTTGCGATTTCGATTATCAAAATTAATTGTGAGATATTCTTTTATTATATATAGATTTTTAAAATATAGAAATGGCTGATATTAATAATTTTAAAACATAAGGATTAACATATTATATATAATTGTTATATAAAAAACACACATTTAAAGACTTTTAACCAATGAATTCGGAAATTATTAGGAAAACTTTCTTGGATTTTTTCAAATCAAAGAAACATCTTATTGTAGGTTCGGCACCTATCGTTGTAAAGGACGATCCAACTCTGATGTTTACCAATGCGGGTATGAATCAGTTCAAAGATTATTTTCTTGCAACTCAAACACCAGAAGCACGACGTGTTTGTGATACTCAAAAATGCTTGCGCGTTTCTGGAAAACATAATGACTTAGAAGAAGTAGGGCGTGATTCTTACCATCATACAATGTTTGAAATGTTGGGGAACTGGTCTTTTGGAGATTATTTTAAAAAGGAAGCGATAACTTATGCATGGGAGTTATTAACGGAGGTATATGGACTAAATCAGGATGATTTCTACATTACTATTTTTGAAGGTGATAAACGAGATGGAACCAATCCGGACAATGAGGCGGCAGAGATATGGAAACAGTTTATTTCTGAAGACCGTATTCTTTATTTTGATAAAAAGGACAATTTCTGGGAAATGGGAGAAACAGGACCTTGTGGTCCTTGTTCTGAAATTCATGTTGACGTCCGAAGCGCAGAAGAAAAAGCGAAAACATCTGGAAAACAGTTGGTCAATCAGGACCATCCTCAGGTGATTGAAATTTGGAATCTTGTTTTTATACAATATAATAGAAAGGCTGATGGTAGTCTTGAAGATTTGCCAGAAAAGCATATTGATACAGGGATGGGCTTTGAAAGACTTTGTATGGTAGTTCAGGGAAAGCAAACCAACTACGATTCTGATTTATTTACACCATATATTGATAAGATATCTGAATTATCAGGAATTAAATATACATCTGATTATTCTGGAGATTCAAAATCAGATATTGCAATGAGAGTATTAACGGATCACCTACGTGCAATTTGTTTTACTATATCGGATGGCGAAATGCCAAGTAATACTGGTGCTGGATATGTGATAAGAAGGATTCTTCGCAGAGCTGTCAGATACTATTACTCTTTTCTTGACATCAAAGAACCCTTTCTACATCAATTCGTGTCCATGTTAGCGGCTCAGTTTAAGGATATTTTTCCTGAGCTCAAAGCACAAGAGGAGTTTGTAACAAAGGTGATCCTAGAAGAAGAGAAGTCATTTCTGAGAACACTATCAGATGGGCTGAAACGTCTTGATGCACTTAAGATTGATGATGGCATTTTAAGTGGTAAGGATGCTTTTGAATTATATGACACCTATGGGTTTCCTTTTGATCTCACAAGACTGGTAGCTGAAGAAAAGGGGTGGTATGTTGACGAAAAGGCTTTTGAAAAAGCACTGAATGAACAAAAAGAAAGAAGTAGAGCAGATGCAAGCATGCAAGCAGGAGATTGGGTCATTGTAAATGAAGGTGTTGATACAGAGTTTATTGGTTATGATGACCTCGCAGCTGATGATATTAAATTATTGCGATACAGAGTAGTGAAAGAAAAGGGTACTCAATTTACGCAATTGATACTTGACAGGACACCTTTCTATCCGGAAGGTGGTGGACAAGTCGGCGATACTGGATTTTTACATTTTGGGTCTGATTCGATAAGAGTTTTGGATACCAAGAAGGAGAATAATACAATAATTCATTATGTGGATAATATTTCTTCAAATCCAAAATTGCCCATAGCAGCTTTTGTCGATGTGGAGAAGCGAAGATTGACAGAATGTAATCATTCATCAACACATTTATTACATGCTGCACTGAGATCTGTTCTAGGTACTCATGTTCAGCAAAAAGGATCATTGGTAAAAGATAGTTTGTTGAGGTTTGATTTTTCTCATTTTGATAAAATGTCTGACGAGGAGATAAAGAAAGTTGAGCAAATTGTAAATCAAAAAGTTAGAGACAACATTGCATTAGAAGAAACGAGGTCTATGTCAATAGAAGAAGCAAAAAAAGCAGGAGCAATGATGTTATTTGGTGAAAAATATGGCGACTCAGTGAGAATGATCACTTTTGATAAAAATTTCTCACGTGAACTATGTGGAGGATGTCATGTTTCTAGTACTGGTCAAATTGGCTTTTTCAAAATCATTTCTGAATCAGGAATAGCGGCTGGCGTCCGAAGGATAACTGCCATCAGCTCGCAATATGCTGAAAATTATATTTTTGATGAGTTGGGTAAGTTAGAGCAGATATCACAAATGTTTAAGAATCCGCGTGATGTTGTTGGTTCAATAAATGATCTACAAGAGGAAAACAAATCTCTTAAAAAACAGATGGAACAATTACAGGCTTCAAAAGCAGGGGACCTAAAAGGCGATTTAATCAAAAAAATACAGATAATTAATGGAGTGAATTTGCTTGCGGAAAAGGTAACGTTGTCAGATTCAACAGCAGTTAAAACCCTTGTATTTAATTTAGAAGCGGAGGTAGGTAATGCAATTATTTTATTGGCTGTAGAAAACGATTCTAAAGTTCAACTGCTGCTAAAAATTAGTGAGAGTCTGATTACCGAACGAAATCTTGATGCTTCGGTTATGATTAAATCGTTGGCACAACGAGTTAACGGTGGTGGTGGAGGTCAGAAGTTTTTTGCAACAGCTGGAGGAACTAATCCAGATGGTATCAATGCGGTTTTATCAGATATTAAGCAAATGATATAAAAGATTCTAGAAATACATATAAGCTTTATTAAAGGAGTCTGGAACTTGACAGCAAGCAACTATGCTTTAAAGAATTATATTAAAAAATATATTACCTTGAGAAGGTCCATTCCATTCGAATGGACTTTCTTTGCTTAGACTTTAAATAGATTACGAATGAATAAACCGATCACAATAATTTTCATATTGGGTTTTGTAGCCTGTGCTCCTAAATCATCAGAATTTATAGTTGATGAGAAAGATTCTTATTCTAAGCAACATACCATTTGGCAGAACCAAAGAATCAAATCACTAACGGCTACTGAAGGGTGGTTGTCCGTTATCGGCTTGTCATTGTTAAAAGAAGGAAAGAACACAATCGGTTCGAGATCTGATATGGATATTAGGCTTCCAGAATTTGCTTCTTCTGTTGTTGGACAAATCCACCTTAGCCAAGATTCATTTTTTTTTGAAAGTGCGGGAGAAAGTTACACAACCGTCAATGGTGAAAGATTTTTATCTGGTAAAATGAATACTCAAGATGATGGTGTCTTAACGAAAATTAGACATAAGTCAATTATTTTTTATGTTATTAAGCGAGGTGACAAATATGGTTTGCGCATAAAAAATACACTTGCCAAAGCAAGGTATAGCCTAAAGGAGATACCATCTTTTCCAATTAATTATAATTTAATCCATGAAGCCACGGTGAAGGACAAAAGAGACGATGGAGAGATGTTAAGCGTTGAGGATATAACAGGATCCAAACAAGATTATATTATTCAAGCAGAGTTAACTTTTGTTATTAAAAAGAGGAAACTCAGTTTGTTAGCATTCGACGGAGGACCAGATTTTTACTTTGTAATATTCAAAGACAGGACCACTGGAAATGAGACCTATGGCGGTGGGCGCTACATGTACGTAAAACGGCCTAAGGAATCTGAAGAAAAAGCAATTCTGGATTTTAATAGAGCTTTTAACCCGCCATGTGTTTTTACATTATTTGCTACTTGTCCAATTCCTCCACAAAGAAATTTTTTGGATGTTGACATTAAAGCCGGTGAGAAAGCTATGGATTCACATTAAAATCAATATTATTTTTTTTCATTCAGTTCCATTATCATTTCAGCACCATTCATTTCTTTTATTATTTTTATTTTTTTAATTAATTTGAATGGTGCTTGATTGCTGATCCAATTTCTTTCAATCAATTCAGAACCGTCCGCACTGTAGATTTCTATCAATGCACAAGAGTATGCATTGATATTTACTACGTCTCTCTTTGTCAGTTTAAAATAGTCAAGTTTTTGATTTTGGCTGTTAAATACTCTCAAGTAGGAGGAATCTCCTTCAATTAACTCAAGATGTTCTAAATAGAGATCCAGCATGGGTCCGTCTAAGATAATGTCTGATTCAAATTTTTGATTTACCTCGATTGTATTGTTTGGAATCTGAATTTCACCAGTAACTGTATTCTCTTTAAAATCAAGTAATACCTTAAGTGGTGCTTGATTGATTTCTCTTTTGATCGGCGTAAATGCAACGGAATCAAATATTGAGATATCTAACATATTTCCCATAGGGGATTCGCTTTGGTCTTTTACAATGATACGTGATGCCTCAATTGTTACGTTTCGTTGAATTTCAAAATTCATCTTCTGTCCCTGAATGGTAATTTCAATTTCATATAAAATATTACAAGCAATAATTTCTCTAGTTGGAAGTATATGGGCTTTGTTTAAGTTTTCTTTTGAAACAATTTGAGGCATTTTTAAAGCTTTAACATCTACTGTAGCACGAGATATAATTTCCTGGATGTTATCTGAGGACTCTTCTTGATATCTGCCTTTGAGCTGGTGTGCAAGAAATTTCTCCATTACTGTAATAAATGCCATATTGTTTTCTGGTTTGGCAAATCCATGTCCTTCATCTGGAAAGTTAAGATATTCAACCGCTTTGTTTTGATCTCGAACAGCTATGACAATTTGATCAGACTCTGATTTTTTTACTCTGGGATCATTTGCACCTTGTGCAACCAAAAGGGGTGCTTTTATTTTGTTGGCATGAAAAAATGGAGACTGTCTCTTTAACTGCTTTCTACCTTCTTCTGTGGTTGGATCACCCATTCTTTTATGGAACATTACTCTTGCTGATTCCCAATATGGAGGAATGGTATCAAGGAGGGTAAATAAATTTGATGGCCCAACAATGGAAACACCAGCAGCATAAATATCAGGCGTAAAGCATAATCCTGCCAGCGTTGCGTAACCACCATAGGAACCACCCATAATAGCTACTCTCTTAGGGTCAGCAATCTTTTGATCAACCAGGTAATGATAACCTGCTGTTAAATCGTCTTGCATTTTTTCACCCCATTCATTTATGGCTGCGTTTAAAAATGCTTTTCCATAGCCAGTAGATCCTCTGAAATTGACCTGTAAAACAGCATAATCTCTATTTGCAAGAAATTGCGCAAAAGAATTATAGCCCCAATAATCTCTTGCCCATGGTCCCCCATGAACAAAAATTACTGCTGGGAGAAGATCATTAATTTTAGATACAGGTATTGTTAAATAGGCAGGTATTTCAAGACCATCAATGGATTGATAACGAACAGGAGTCATTTCTGCTAAGTGTTCCTTGGGTAGATCGGATCTTGGACTGTAAAGATAATCTATGCTTTTAAGATGGCGATCAAACAAATATGCTGAACCAGGGTCCTTATCGCTAGCAATATAAATAATCCAGAGATTTTCATCGTAACTGCTTGAGCTTATTGAAATTTCAGCATTAGGGAATTTATCTTTTAGAATATTATAATCAGTTTGGAAGACGTTATCTCTCCAATATATTCTTTTCTTGTCTCCTATATATATGGTTGCTATCAATTCTTCTGACTGTATTGAAAAAGTCAGGTTTTCAAGATCTACTTGTTTTTCGGGATCAGATTCTACAAAAGTGAGATCTCTGGTTTTAGGATCATAAAGATAAAGTCCAGAAAGGTCGACTTCTCCTATATTCGAGATAAAATACACCTTTCCGTCTTTTCTAAATTTCACGGGGTGAATGGATTCTTCCAGATTAGCATAAAATATTCTTTCGAAGCCTTTGTCAGTAAGTTGCAATATTTCATTGCCCCCATCTTCAGTTGATCTGCTTGCTAGTTTCGGTCTTGAATCAAGATCAAAATATAGGCTACTTAGTTTTTCTTCATTTTTATGGATTAGGTTAATATTTCCGTTTGCTATATTGATGCTATAGAAGTCATGCCATGTTTTGTCACGGTCATTCATGGCTACAAGAATGATTTCTGGATCTGATTTGGGCAGGGATACGACATAGGCATGGGTATTCTCATAAGGCGTTAAATCTCTGGCTTCAGGAACATAGTTTTCATTAGCAGAACTAGGATCAACGGCAAAGAGACCAAAGTTTTCGTCTCCTCCACGATCTTGAGCATAAATGACATATTTAGAATCCCAACTCCAAAAGTAGGAGCGGATGGGTCTATCAAAATCTTTGGTTAAGGGATAGGCTTTCTCAAAAGGAAGATCAAGGGGTTTGATCCAAATATTAAGGACGTCTTGATAGGCCATTAGAAAGCTCATGAACTTTCCATCAGGGCTTAGTTGAGCACCAGCAATTTTAGGATTGCCAAAAAATATTTCTCTGTCTATTAAAGGGGATAAATATTCTGTCGCCATAATAGTTATTGTGGAAAGGTTTATTTTTTACGCTGTAATTCCATGAGTTTGCTTTCTCGGTAGTAGATATATGAAGCTGTAGTTTTAGCCATCAAATAGCCATAGAAACCGTCTAGAAACCCAAGCTTTAAAATGTATTCAACGATAAACTTCCAAAGGGGTTTAATCAGTATTCGAAAATAATTGGTTTTCTGGCCTTGCTCGAATCTATATTTTGCAGCTTGACTGCTATGATTATTTATGGTTTTGATACGGTCGTCAATATCTTCATTGCAATGATGTAGGAGTAACGAATTAAGTTTACCCGTCCCTGTATTCTCAAGATTCAATATCTTGTCATGAGGAGGATTGCCGGTGCAATAGATTTTATGTTTATTGAATAATCGTATGATCCTGTGCGGAAACCAAGATCCATATTTAAGAAAGTAACCATTAATTGCATTCAAGCGATTCAAATAATAAGCGTCTGCCTTTGGGTCTATTAATATTTCTGATATCTCTGATTGGAGTTCCTCGCTCAAGAATTCATCTGCATCCAAAGCAAGTACCCAATTGTTTTTGGCAAATGAAATGGACAATTCTCGCTGCTCTATATACCCCATGAATTCGTGGAATTCAATTCTTGCTCCTAGAGACCTAGCAATTTCTACTGTTTTATCAGTTGAATAGGAATCCAATACGACTATCTCATCACTAATTTTGAGCACCGACTCAATACAAGCTTTAATATTCTTTTCCTCATTAAAGCACATGATGACAGTGGATAGCTTATGCATTTTCTTTATTTAAAGATTCTAGGTTTTTCATAGAAAACAATAATACAAAGATATAAGCTGCCACGCCAATTTGTGATTCTATAGTATGTTCCACCATAAACGAAGCTGTCAACATCAGAAAGCTTCCTAGCATAAAGATATCGTTGTATCCTTTGTAATAGAAAAGAGGGTAGATGCTGCAAAAGATAAAAATTAGCATACCTAAAATACCTATGCTGGCTCCTGTAAGAATATATTGATTATGTGGAAGCAGTTCCAAATCGGTCAGTTCTGGGTAGTGTAATTCAAGATATTGATTGGTTTCCTCCATGATATCACCTATGCCTACACCAAGCACTGGATTTTCTTTAATCAGTTGAAGACCTGCAAAAATACTTCCTAATCTTCTTGAATCGGAAAGGTGTCTTATGTTTTCATTTTTTGCGAAAAGCTCAAGACTATAATTCATATAGCCTATCTTATTTTTGATTGTTGGCACATAATTAATAGCAATTAGTAGAGACACAATTGAAACAAGGAGTAGGATTCCTGCTTTTTTTCTATACTGTTTTTGCATAGCAAAGTATATAATTATACTTCCAATGACTACATATAAGCCCATTAGTCCAGATCTTACGGCTAACACGTGTAGATAGACCGAAAGGAGAACGACGATAATCGATAATATTTTCTTTTGATTTTTAAGGATAAGTGCGGGTTGAGAAAGTACCAAGTAAATAGACATTAGTACTGCTGTAGCAACTAGTAAACTATATCTTATATGATGAATTGGTGTTGGAAGAATCTGGCCTTTACCATAGATAGAAATGTAATAAGAATAATCCGTTAGAAACATAATAGTGGACCAAAGAACTGAACAAACGATTAAGCCAATGAAAAACAGCATCAATCGTTGCATTATATCTTTGGATAGCCGTGGAGACAGATAAAATGCAAATGGTAAAAATAGGAATGGCAATTTAATACGCATGCGATTCAGAAAGTAGTCGGTATCTTCTGACCATAGCCCGGATATTAAAAATAGAAAAAATATAATAGTTACGGAAAGATAATATCTGTTATTTATAAAACCTATTAATTTGCCTGATTGCTGGTAATTTGAAACCCCTGCAACAAGGAATAGTAACATGCCAATGCTGATTAAAAACCTTGAATACAATAAGCCAATGCTGAGGCATACGAAAGCAAACTGAAATAAATTTTCTGGTTTAAGTAGTTTCATTAATTTTCTCTGATGCTCCCTCTTGCGATAAAGTATGGATTTAAAAGATTTTCTTTATTGTACTGTAATGCTTTCATAGATTCTGCATTCAAGACTTGGCCCCCTGCTTCTTCAAGAATAATTTGCGCCGCGGCAGTATCCCATTCCATTGTAGGTGCTAGACGAGGATACAGCTCTGCATTTCCTTGGGCCAAAACCAAAAACTTCAATGAACTTCCCTTTGAAACTGTTTCTGGATTATTGAGTTTGTCCATAAACTCTTTTGTTTCAGGGCTGAGGTGTGAACGTGAACAGACGACTCTTAAGCCTTCATCCTGCATTGTAAATTGTGAGGCTTTTAGTGGAATATCTTCACCATCGATTACTTGAAAAGCACCAAAGCCTTTTATGGCATAAAACAACTCTTTACTAGCGGGTACATAGACAATACCAAGGATCGTCTGATTGGATTTTATCAACGCTATGTTAACCGTAAATTCCCCATTTCTTTTAATGAATTCCTTTGTTCCGTCCAGTGGGTCAACCATCCATGCGTAGTCGAAAGATTTTCTTTGGGAATAATCTATTTGCTTGTTTTCTTCAGAGATGATTGGAAATTTGAAATCAAGGTTTTCTAATCCCTGACAAATAATGTCATTAGAAGCTTTATCTGCAGCTGTTAATGGGGAGTCATCATCTTTTTTTTCATAGACAATATCTTCTGATGCGTTATAAATTTCCATTATCTTTTGTCCTGCCTCTATTGAAATCTGACTGAGCTGTTTAATTATCGTTGATATTTCTTTCATTTAACATTTATATGCCGCAAAGATAAAATTCTTAAACGATGTAGGTATTGGTTTAATTATCTGTATTTTTTTTCTTTAAAAATGCTTTTTGGTACGCTTGAAATTGAAAACTTTTAACGGGTGGCACAGTGTCTAAACCAATTATTTCATCACCGGTTATATTTATAGCTTTTTGGCTAGAAATAAAAAAGCTTACCTCAATCCCTCCTTTGACCCTTTCATAATCAATGAGTAGGTCAGAAGATAAGACTTCAAATCTGCTCAAAAAGTGCCCTGCAGAATAGTAGGCATCCAATTTTATACTGTTAAATTCATCAATTTTATAATGGCCTTTTGAAGCATCAATGGCTTCGAGACCATATTGTCGAATATCTTCTTCATTGTAGATAATCGTCCATGGATAGTATCCTTGTAGATCTGGATATCCTATGTTAAGTTGCATGTTTACTTCTATCGTATCTTTATCCAAAGGATGAATAATTAGCTTTCCATCATATTCCCCAATCCAATCTAAGGGGAAATCAAATTTTTCATTCTCTTTGTTTTTGGCATGCTTTGTTATTTTGCAAGACACAAAAAAGATTGAAATTAAAAGTAGGATTATTAGTCGTTTGTTCATAAATAGCTATTATTGATTATTAAGAATCCTAGATTACAATATTAAATTAATATACGATGAGAATATCTATTCTATTGACAATGAGTTTTGTATTTCAATCAGGACTACTGATATGTCAAGATTATTTTCAGCAAAAGGTAAATCACCAAATTACGGCCTCCTTAGATACTACTAATCATTTGCTTAGCGCAAAATCTGTTATTCAATATTATAACAATTCTCCAGATAGTTTAAATGAACTCATTTTTCATGTGTGGATGAATGCTTTTTATTCCAAAAGATCGGCCTTCGCACGTCAAAAAATTGATATGGTTGATGGTAGCTTTCATTTTGTTAGTCATGATCAAAGAGGTGGATACCAGAAATTAGATTTTGTAATAAATGGTAATTCAGTTGAACCTCATCCATATGTAAAAGATGGTGTCATCTATTCGGATATCGTAATCTTAAAATTAAACAAACCTATAACACCGCAATCGATTACACAAATCAACATTGACTTTGTAGTAAAGATGCCTTATGCTTTCAGCAGGCCTGGAATTAAAGATCATTTATACAGGATGACACAATGGTATCCAAAGCCGGCAGTATATGATAGAGAGGGCTGGCATCCTATGCCTTATCTTGAGATTGGTGAATATTATTCTGAGTATGGTGACTATAAAGTTAATCTGGATTTACCTTTATCTTTTTCAGTGGCCTCTACAGGTGTTCCTGTTGAATCAACGTCTAAACTGGATTTGGAAAATAGAAGGAGGCTTATACAAATAGAAGCAAATGATGTGCATGACTTTGCTTGGTTTGCCAGTGAGTATTATATTCCTTATAGAGAGTCGGTTGATATCAACGGGAAAAAAGTAATTGTCAATTTATTCGTCAAAGAAGATAATAGCAATTGGACCGAAGTGATGAAACTCTCCAAGCGTGCTTTGTCATTTTTATGTGAACAAATTAGTACATATCCTTATGATCAAATTACAGTAGTAGAGTCTTCTGAGGAAGATGGAAGTGGTATGGAGTATCCTATGATTACCATTTTGAATATCGGAGATAATGATCAACACACAGATCATCTGATTGTGCATGAATTTGCTCATCAATGGTTTTATGGAATTCTTGGCAGCAATGAACGTGATGAGCCTTGGATTGACGAGGGATTTAGCAATTACTTTGACAGAGTTTATGATGATTACTATTATGATGCATCTGTGTATGACCAGTATTTCGGTGATCTGAATCATCTTCCTATCGATGGTGATTTTAATTTTCTTGATGAGGGTGTCAGGGAATATGAACGTATTGCTTATGGAACCTCTATCAAAGAATCAATTAGCAGTTCGGATGCATTAAATTATATGAGCAATAACTATGCTAAGACAAGTGGAGGGATCTTCTTTTTGAGGGCGTATTTAGGAAAGTCATTGTTTAACAAAGCCATTCAAAGGCTTTTTAGGCATTGGAGTTTCAAGCATCCAAATGGCAAGGATGTACAAGAAGTTTTTGAATCTGTTTCAGGAAAGGAATTAAACTGGTTCTTTGATGATTATCTGAACAAAGATGGCAGGTATGATATAAAAATAGCTAAGCATAAAAAGAATGAAGTAATCATTAAACGTAATATGCTTTTGAATGTGCCGGTTCACTTAAGTATTTATCAGAAAGCAGGTCAATTTGCTTACAGTTCATGGTATGAAAGTAATGGTATGGAGGAACAAAGTTTGTCTATCCCAGACGGTGAATTCGGTTCATTTAGCATCAATGAAGGAATGGAATTGTATGAGGTAAATACGAAGAACAATAGGTATAGTAAAAGAAAGAAGTTTACTCCAAAGTTAAGGATGGTGAACATTTTGGAATCGACCAGTCGAAATACCATAGGATTGTTTCCTCACCTATTCTATAACAAGAGTGATGGACTGATGTTAGGTACATCACTTTATAGTGCGGTTTTTCCACAGCAAGACATACGCTATCTATTTAGTCCATCATATGCTTTTGGCAGCGAAAGGTTTACCTATGTAGCAGCAGTAGAAAAAGATTTTTATTTTGATAAAAAGCAAACTAACAACAGAAAAATAACGGTTACTTTGAACAGTAGAAGGTTTGGGTATTTTGAATCTGAAGAAACTTTTCCATTGTCCCTTGCCTATACCAAAATCAATCCCTCCGCTAGTTTGCATTTTGCTAGAGATGTGTTCCATTACTCTTCCTTAAGCTATGAGTGGAATTTTATCAGGCAAGACTTAGCGGATTTTGAAGACAATGCATTTAAGGTCAGGCAACAGAACTATTCTATACATCGATTGAATTATAGGAAAATGAACCTGAATGCATTGCGAAGAACACATTTGGATTTTGAAGTGCAATATGAAAACTATGAAAGGCCATTTGATCGAAAGGAACATTATGTCCGAACAATGCTGACTGTTTCCAATAGAATCAATTATAGTGTTAATCATAGTTTTTTCATAAGGTTTAATGCAGCCTATTTTCCTATTAATACACAACGGAACTCAAGTAGTTATTCATCGATTTTTACTAGAGGGTCAATTGCCTTAGGAACTCAAGCATATACAGATCAAGGTTTTGATGATTACTATTTTGACCGAATGGGCAATACACCAAGTCAGATTACAGAGCGTTTCTCAGGCTTTAAGACTGCCTTTGGTCCTGGACAAAGCATTGGCATGAGTAATGATTATTCCTTTGCCGTCAATGTTAAAATTGATCTGCCTATAAACTTACCAGGAGAATTCAAACTAAGACCATACTTTGACATAGCTGGAGTAAGAACGAAATCTCTTGCGTCTGAACCATTGAAGATGAAAGCTTATTCGAGCGGAGGATTGGCGTTGGAAATAGCGGATTTTATCGGCATCTATTTACCTCTGCTTAATTCTGGAGATTTGGAATTGGCTTATAGTAGTGATAATATATTCAGCCGTGTGAGTTTTAAGTTGAATCTGTCTGCACTCAATATATGGAAGGTTAGTGATCAGCCCGCGGTATTGTGGGACCAATAAATAATTAACAGAATGATATTGAGTTTTTGGAAAAGCGTTTACAATATATTGTTAAATTAGAATACAATAAATTGCATCTATGATATATAAATTTAAGGGTTTCACACCTGTAGTAGATCCCAGTTCTTTTGTTCACCCTCAAGCTGCTGTAACTGGAAATGTTATCATTGGTAAAAATGTATACATAGGGCCAGGTGCTGCCATCAGAGGTGATTGGGGAGGTATTGTTATTAAGGATGGCTGTAATGTTCAGGAAAACTGTACCATACATATGTTTCCTGGCATAAAAGTAATTCTAGAGGAGTCAGCACATATCGGTCATGGCGCAATAATTCATGGTGCTCATATTGGGCGAAACTGTATGGTTGGGATGAATGCAGTGATTATGGATAATGTTGAATTGGGAGATGAATGTATTGTTGGCGCTTTGACATTTATCAAAGCCGATGAGGTCATTCCAAAGCGTTCACTTGTTGTGGGTAATCCTGCTAAAGTGGTCAAGCAAATTTCTAATGAAATGATAGCGTGGAAGACTAAGGGGACGGCTTTGTATCAAAGGCTTCCTGCTGATCTTCTTGAGCACTTGGAAGAATGCCAAGCATTGATTGTTGTCCCTAAGGACTTGCCAGAGCAGGAGTCACTCTTTCAAACTTGGAATGAAATAAATTCACAAAAATGAGTGCTGAACTATCGGTAATGGAAAGGTCACAAGCTATAAAAGCAATGGCAATGGAATTGGGGTTTGAACTTGTTGGTTTTGCGAAAGCTGAATATATGGAAGATGAGGCCGTACACCTAAAGGAGTGGTTAGGCCTTGAATATCATGGGTCAATGGCTTATATGGAGAACCATTTTGGCAAAAGAGTTGATCCTCGAAAACTTGTTCTTGGTGCCCAATCTGTAATCAGTCTAGGCTATAATTATCATTCTAATGAGACACTAAATGTTGAGCAATCTCCCAAAATATCAAGTTATGCTTATGGTCGTGATTATCATAAAGTGATAAAGAAAAAATTGAAAACTTTAGCCTCTAGAATTAATGAAATTTATGGAGCATTCGAACACAGATCTTTTGTAGATTCTGCTCCTGTCTTGGAACGTGATTGGGCATTTAGAGCTGGATTGGGATGGGTAGGTAAAAATACCTTATTGATCAATCCAAAGAAAGGATCTAAATTTTTTCTTGCTGAAATGATTGTTGATTTTGAATTGAAATATGACAACAGTATTGCTGACTATTGCGGCACATGTACCAAGTGTATTGATGCTTGTCCAACGGATGCTATTTTAGAGGAAGGTTATGTGCTGGATGCTTCTAAGTGCATTTCATACCTAACTATTGAGTTAAAGGATGATGACCTTCCTGAAGAATATAAAGGGAAAATGGAAAACTGGATGTATGGTTGTGATATTTGTCAAGATGTTTGCCCCTGGAACAGATTTGCTCAGCAACATTATGAAGAAGATTTCCTTCCAAAGCCCGAACTCATGGAGATGACAAAGGAAGATTGGAATGGTCTAACTGAAGAAAAATTTAATGAACTTTTTCAAGGTTCAGCTGTAAAAAGAGCTGGGTACAAAGGACTGATGAGAAACATTGGGTTTTTGAACTTAGATAGTAATTAATATAAAACGATTTATTGTGAAACTAAATATTGCTTTAATCGCCCATGACGGTAAAAAAGCCGAGATGGTATCCTTTATTCTAAACCACCAGAAGTTTTTGGGAGATGCTACTATTTATGCAACGGGCACTACAGGTTCTAAGATAGAAATGGAAGGTTTTGAAGTAAACAAGTTACTGTCTGGGCCATTAGGAGGCGATGCACAGATTGCTGCCATGGTAGCTACTGGCGATATCGATTTAGTAATTTTTTTCAGGGATCCACTGGACAAGCATCCACATGAACCGGATGTACAGATGTTGATGAGGCAATGTGATGTCCATAATGTTCCTTTGGCTACCAATCCTAAAGGCGCTTATTATTTGATCAGAGGGATCAAGGCAGTATTTGAAAATCAATAAATACAGATTTAATTTTGACTACTGAAGATTATAAGAAAATAAGTTCTGAAATTCCTAATGAACCAGGCGTGTACAGGTTCCTAGATAGGAAAGAAGTTATAATCTATGTAGGCAAAGCCAAAAATTTAAAAAAGAGATTAACTTCTTATTTTGGCGATAAGAAGTATATGCCACACAAGACGAAGGCTCTTGTAAAGAATGCGACAAGGTTTGAATACACGGTTGTAGACTCCGAGCATGATGCACTTCTTTTGGAAAATACTTTCATTAAAAAATTCCAGCCTCGATATAACGTAATGTTGAAAGATGGAAAGACATACACCTATATCGTTGTTAAGAAAGAACGCTTTCCTCGAGTATTTTTTACTAGAAGAGTTTATAAAGATGGATCTCAATATTTTGGCCCATATACTTCTAAATATAGTGCGAATATCCTTTTAGAAATTATTAAAAAATTATTCAAACTTCGTACCTGCAATCTGAATCTGAGTGAGAAAAATATTGAAGGAGGAAAATTTACCGTTTGCTTAGAATATCATATTAAAAATTGTATGGCTCCCTGTGTGGCTTTTGAATCTGAAGATGAATATAATGAAAAGATCAAGCAGATTGTCAATATATTAAAGGGACAGATCAAGCCGGTAAATGATTATCTAAAGGCACAAATAGAACGCTGTTCCGAGAAGCTAGAATTTGAAGAAGCTCAGGAATTCAAAGTCAAATTGGATTTGTTGACGGATTACCAATCGAAATCACAGGTGGTAAATACTTCAATCAAGGACAGTGATGTATTTGCCATCAGGATGGAAGAGGGATCTGCGTATGTGAGTTACCTCAAAATTATCAATGGTTCTTTGATCAATGGTGATAATCTTGAATTAAAGATGAACCTTAATGACAAGTTGGATGATCTGCTAGTGTTTTCAATTCAATACCTTAGAGAAAAATATAATAGCATATCTCCTGAGGTAATCTTGGCGAAGAAGGTAAAGCTGATTGATGACGTACAGATAACAGTGCCACAAAGAGGAGATAAAAAGCACCTACTCGATTTAGCAGAAAAGAACCTTAAGTATTTCATCTTGCAGTGCAAGAAGGATAAGATGAACAAAACCAGAAAGCAAAGTTCATCTGAAAGAATACTCAGTACCATGAAAGAAGACTTACAGATGGAGGAAGTTCCTTTTCACATAGAATGTTTTGACAACTCCAATTTGCAAGGCACCAATCCTGTGTCTAGCTGTGTAGTATTCAAAAATGCTAAACCAGCTAAATCCGATTACAGGAAGTTTAATATCAAGACGGTAGTTGGTCCAGATGATTTTGCTTCTATGAAGGAAGTTGTGTTGAGAAGATATTCGCGACTTGTTAAAGAGAAACAGAGTTTGCCTCAGCTTATTATCATTGATGGAGGTAAGGGGCAATTGAATGCAGCTTATGAAATCCTAAAATCTTTGGGTCTGGAAACCAAGATTACCTTGATTGGAATTGCCAAGAGGCTGGAAGAAATTTATTTTCCCGGTGATCCAGTACCCTTGTATATCAATAAGAAGTCTGAGTCTTTAAAATTGATCCAGCAATTAAGAAATGAAGCGCATCGGTTTGCTATTACATTCCATCGAGATCAAAGATCTAAGAATGCACTTGGTACGGAGCTGACCAATATAAAGGGGATAGGAGAGGCAACAGCAACAGCACTATTACAACATTATGGTTCCGTTATTAAAATGAAGGAAGTTGGTTTTGAGGATGTGGAAGTGAATTTTAGCAAGTCTATTGCTATGAAGCTCGAGGATTATTTCTTATGGGGTGAGGAGGAGTGATTTTTAGGATTTTCTTTTTTAATTTCTTTTGTCCCACCTATTCTGATTCTAAATCCTATCTTCCATAATCTAGTCTGGCTGACAGGCGGGAATTGTGCTAGTCCAATGAATTTATTCATGTTGAGTTTTTTAGGAATAAGGCTTATAAACATATGTTCTAAAATATTACGACATTTGCAATCCACCTAAAACAACTTATTGTGGATAGTTCAAAATTTAGAATACGTTTTGCGCCAAGTCCTACAGGTCCTCTTCATATCGGAGGTGTAAGAACCGCATTGTATAATTATTTATTTGCCAAGAAAACTGGCGGCAAATTCATTATTCGTATCGAAGATACTGACCAAAACAGATATGTTGAAGGTGCTGAGGACTATATTATGTCAAGCCTTAAATGGTTGGGACTATTTCCTGATGAAGGTCCAGGAATTGGTGGTGATTATGGTCCTTACAGACAGTCTGAACGCAAGCATCTTTATGCCCAATATGCTGAAGAACTTGTATCCAAGGGACACGCCTATTATGCATTTGACTCTGCTGAAGACTTGGATAAGATGAGAACGGAGCAGGAGACTTTGGGAAATCATTCAGCCAAATATGATTCAAATACCAGAGTTTCAATGAAAAACAGTTTGACTGTTTCTGGAAAAGAACTAGCGGATCTTATTCAGAATTCAGAGAATAAAGTCATTCGCCTTAAAATTCCTAATGATGAAACCATAGTCTTTAGCGATATGGTCAGAGACGAAGTTAGTTTTCAATCCAATCTATTAGATGATAAGGTGATTCTTAAAGGTGATGGAATGCCAACCTATCATTTGGCTAATATCATCGATGACCATTTAATGGAAATCACTCATGTAATACGAGGAGAAGAGTGGTTATCAAGTACAGCTCATCATATATTGTTGTATAGATTCTTTGGGTGGGAGGCTCCTGTTTTTACACATTTGCCCTTATTGTTGAAGCCTACCGGCAAAGGGAAGCTAAGTAAGCGAGATGGAGCCAAGTTTGGTTTCCCAGTTTTCCCTATGGCTTGGAATGAGGGCGAAGAGACCTATGCAGGATTCAAAGAAGATGGTTATGACCCAGATGCACTGCTTAACTTCCTAGTCCTATTGGGATGGCATCCAGCAGATGATCAAGAAATTATGAATTTAGACCAGATGGCAGCTGCTTTCAGTCTTGAAGCTATTGTAAAGAGTGGTGCACGTTTTGATATTGATAAAGCCTTATGGTTCAATCAGCAGTATATAATGAGCTATGAGAATAGCGTTATACTGTATAGAATGTCTTCATTTCTGCCAGAAAGCATTACTAATAATTTTGATGAGGCTTATCTTTTAAGTGTAATTGAATTGATGAAGCAAAGAATTCAAAAATATTCTGACTTTGTTGGTGAAGCTTTATTCTTTTTCAAAAGTCCTGACGCTTATGATGAGAAGCAAGTTCGCAAAAGATATAATGATGAGTTAGCCACTGAACTTAAATTAATAAGGAGCAAACTTTCTATGCTTGAAGAATTTACGGCCGAAAACTTAAGCGATACTGTTAAGGGATATCTTAGCGATAATTCTTTGAAGATGGGTGCTTATTTACCTGTCATTAGAATAATTATGTGTGGTGCGATGACGGGCCCTGACTTATTTGAGATTATGAAGGTTTTGGGCAAAGAGGAAGTATTGAGGAGATGGGATGTGGCACTAAATAATTTCAGTAGCTACTTATCCTGATAGGAAAGATCAATACTGTTTTTGGTTTTCATACATTGCCATAATGCAATGATGCTGATTAGAACTATAAATGCTCCAGAAATAAACATAGGAAGGGATAATGAAGAATTAACAAACATGATGCCTCCTAGTATATAAGGAATACAAATCAATCTTATCAACTCTGCCAAGAGGATAATCTTTTTTTGTGATTCGAACATCAACCCGAATATTATAGTTGAAATGACGATCCACACAGCAAAAAGGCTTTTTTGACTTAAGTCAAAATTACTGTGATTGAAAAAGTAGAATGCATTGAGCACAAGAGCAATTAAGAATTGAATAGTGACATAATATTGAATGCCTTCAATTTTACGGTCGTATTTGTGGTAATCAATTGGAACTTCGGAAAGTTTCATTTCGCCACCCATATATTCTGGGAACCATCCTGGCTTTTTAAATAAAAGCAAGAAACCATCTTTTGGAGATTTGACTTTCTTTAGCCATTTTCCCAAATTCAGATAGTGAGAAAAATTTGCATACACGGGATTCCAGCTTTGCAATGGAGTGGTTATGCCATAGTGTGGTCGTTCTTCTTCAATCTGAAAAGTACCAAACAAACGATCCCAGACGATAAAGATGCCTCCATAGTTCTTATCAATATATTTTGGATCTCTTCCATGATGCACACGATGATGTGATGGCGTATTCAATACAAATTCAATATAGCTTGGCAGTTTCTTGATGTGTTCGGTATGGATCCAAAACTGGTACAACAGATTAAGACCACCTACAAAAACAAACTGGATAGGGTGGATGCCGATAATGGCCATAGGTAAATAAAAAGGGAAACCCCAGATAAATCCAGTGGAAGTCTGTCTTAATGCTACCGATAAGTTGTATTCTTCACTTTGGTGATGAACGATGTGGCCTCCCCAGAAAAGATTAACCGAATGCGCCATGCGATGTTCCCAATAGTAGCATAAGTCCCATAGAATCATTGCTAGAATAAAAGTCAATGTAGTCTGTCCTAATTCCCAGACAGCTATTTTGTGATATACCCAGGTGTAAATGCCAATTTTAAAAAGGCTGATAAATGTGTTGGTGAGTTGCTGAAGCGTACCTGTGGATATGTTGGTTATGGCATCATTAGCTCTATAACTAGATTGGTTATTGAACTTTTCGTACATCCATTCTACAGACATTAGAATGAAATAAATTGGAATTGCTAATATGATAGGATTAAAATCCAAGTTAATTTTAGGATTAAGTTATTGTTTATACTTCAAATGGCAAATACTAAGTGTTCTAATTAAATATTTTTTTTTGGATTGAAAAATGATACATAGAAATGATGGTTAAATATATAATTCCTATATATTAGCATTATAAATCAGGATGAAAAATTCCAGTTTACTTAAAGATTTATTTACTCAATCTCGAAGACCGGTTTGCAAAAACTGGTCTTTTTTTGTTTCTCACCGAGCATAACTCCATTTTGAGAGAAAAAAATCAATTTATTGCTGCAATTTTTATTGCAAATAAATATTTATATCTATATATTTGCGCCCTATTTAAATCTAAGGATATGCTAATTATTAATGTAAAGAGTGACGAATCAATAGATAGAGCACTTAAGAGATACAAAAGGAAGTTCAAAAGAACACAGGTATTAAAGGAATTGAGAAACAGAAAAAACTTTCTTAAGCCTTCTGTTAGAAGAAGAAATGAAATCCTTAATGCAGAATACAGACAAAAAATGTACGGAGCTTAATATTAGGTTTCTGATTTAAGATATATAAAAGGCTTCAAGATTTCTTGAAGCCTTTTTGTTTTTATTCCTTGGGCTTTAGTTCTAACTGTTACCTATACCACCAGATTGTTGACCTTGACCGCCTCCCTGGGATCCATCGCCACCTTTCTGGTCAGCATTTTTGATTTTCGATTTTCTTTCTTTGAAGTCTACTTTACCAAACTTGTATCTGAAATTGATTCCTATTGATCTAAAAGGGATTTGGAATCTGGTAACCTGCCTAAATTCGTTTCCGGTAATATCAGAATCAAAGTTTTTATATTCAAAAAATGGTTCAGTGATTCTAATGCCAAGACTAGCATTCTTAAAATCCTTTCTGAATCCCATCCCAAATATTGAAAAGCTTGCATTTTCTCCTTGTAAGGTGAATCTAGGTGCTTGGAAAAATCCAAAAAAGTCAGCTTTAAGAGTTCCTGTAAAAGAAAATTCTCCACTGGTGAACAACCTATAAGAGAGTGCTGAGTTGGAGACTTCATTGCCTTCAATGATCCCTGTTGCATCATAGGTATAAATATCACCTCCACCTCGAATTGTAAATTTACCTAATGATTTTGAAGTGAATAGATTGACACCAAACGAATTGTTTAAGCCAACATTATTATAAGTATTTAATGTGAGCATGTTTTCTGTTACTGTAATCTGCTCTATTATTGCAGTTGTTTTTTTGTAATACAAGCTGCTGAATATCGTAAAGCCAAGTATATTGGTATTGTATCCAATTTCATATTGATCTGTGATTTCAGGATCCAACAAAGGGTTACCAACCGAGATATTTCCGATATCTGCTGTGTTTCTGAAAGGGTTAATGTAAAACAAACTAGGACGTTGAATTCTACGGTTGAAGCTAAGTTTCAAAGTCTTAAATCCTTTGAAAGATTTGGATAAGGCAATATTGGGAAGAAAGTTGTCATAATCATTGCTGAATCGTTCTTCTCCAGTTTCACCATCTCCAGCAATTTCTGTTCTTTCGTATCTCAGTCCTGTAACAACATTTATTTTGTTTATATAGAAATTGTAAGAGGCATAACCGGCATATACATTTTGATCATAGAGAAAAACATTTGACCTGACATCGTCAAGAACATAATTGTTTCCGTCAAAAACTCTGTATTTGGAATCACTGTTGATATTTCTAATAACTGATTTTACACCTACTTCCAGTTTGTTCGCTTTCCCAATTGGATGTACATAATCGGTTTGTGCTGTGATTTCCAAATTGTCACCATCGTTTTCAATTTCTTCATCTCGGGTCAGGAAACCGTTTTCAAGTATGTTGTTTTCTTGATTCTGTATGTTGGTTGAGACTTGAACGGCAAAGCTGAGTTCTTGTACTTCATTGCTTTCAAATTTTTTGGTATAATCCGTATTCCAGTCATAGCCACTGAAAAGGCTAGTTCCAACATTAGTTCTATTGAAAGCATTATCGAATATAATTCCATCTGAGCTACCATCTGTATTAAATCCAAAGCCTCTTAAACTGTAGGAAGTGTTAATTGCATTATAGGCATTGAAATCATAGAAAGCACTGAGGGAACCATTGAATCCTAGTCTTTCAGTATTTGTAGTACCAGTATAATAATAGCTTGTATCTTGACTGAATAGGTCCGTCCTTAGAAAGCTGTTTTGTGCATCGACGGGCAATGACCAAAAGACAGAGGTATTGGCAGTTAGCCCAAATCTACCTTTGCCAATGTTTAGACTGGTAAAGGCATTGGATTGTCGATTTCCTGCAGAAGCATTTATACTTCCTGCAATGCCCTCGATATTTTCTTTTTTAGTAATGATGTTGATGATTCCTCCACTTCCTTCTCCGTCATATTTGGCACCTGGAGAAGTGATGACTTCTACTTTTTTAATTTGATCCGCAGGAAACATTTTCAAAGCATCTGCAACGTTGCTTGAGAACATTCCTGAAGGTTTACCATTTATTAATATCCTTACGTTTTGAGAACCTCTGATAGAGACATTACCGTCAAGATCCACAGATAGAGAAGGTACTTTTCTTAACACCTCAGTAGCATCACCACCAGCAATAGAGCTATCATCTTCCGCATTAAAAATAATTTTATCCACTCTCGATTCAATGAGCGCACGTTTTTCTGTCACCTCGATTTCATCGAGCAGATAATCTGTTGCTGCAAGTACTATTGTTTCAAGGTCCGAATCTGGATTTTTTGGTGTCAATTCTATTTCGGAAACGACTTTGTTTTCATAACCTAGAAATGATATGTAAAGATCATATTTGCCGTTTTCTAGTTCTGTTAGTTTGAACCCACCATCTTCTTCTGAAAGTACGCCATTAATTTCTTTTGCGCGCCCAGATTTCTTTAAAACGATAGTTGCATAACCAATAGGTTCAAGGCTCAGAGAGTCTATTATAGATCCAGATATTTTGCCTTTTATTTTTGAAGTTTTATTTGCTCCAAAACCACCAAACTGTGCTTGAAGATTAAGAATTAGGAAGGAAAAAAAGATAATGTAAATTACTTTTTTCATAAGATTTATGTTCGTTGATTCTAGATAATATACAAGATGAATAAATTGCCAATTAACTACTCTGAAAATAGATGATCAAGGGTATTTTTTCTATATACGTTCACATTGAGTAATTTAATCACGAAACGGGTATAAGGTTTTAAGGAATTTGACTACCACATAATTGTATAGGAATATCCGGACGATGGTTTAGTCTCTTGATCTGGAGTTTTTGTTTTTGTTTTTATGGTATACTGGATTTGCTGGGTACTTGGTTTTGTTAACTTAGGAATTTTAAAGTATAACTTGGCTTCTTTATGAAATAGTACTCTTAATTTTCTCGGTTCTTTAGGAACTTCAAATTCCAGGAGTTTGATGACTCTAAGGGCTTCTTCATCGCAACCATGGCCAAGGCTTTTTATGATTTTAGCATCTGTTACCTTTCCTTTGTAATCGATGGTGTACTTCACAATCACAGTACCTTCAATTTTATTTTTCTTGGCTTCTTTTGGATATTTTAAGTTGGTGGAAATAAATTTCTTAAATGCTTCTTGCCCACCGGGATAGCTTGGTTTCTTAATAAAATGTTTGTCTTTTTTTTCGGCCATTAGGAATTTAGTTGTTGTTCAATGTCTTTTTTGTCTTCTGTGATTATTGAAATTAAAAAATTGGCTACGCAATCATAGGTAGCTTGAAGCTGAGGCGCATTTTCTTTGATGATGTCACCGATTTCCCAGATTCTTTCTTCTTGTCCCATAATGGCATAGTGCGAACCATATTGGAGCTGTTGAAAGGCAGAACCAATTTTTGGCTCCTGAGGTGAAGCGGCTATATTATAATTGTAGGCATTATCCATAAATTTGTCATCCAATGATGCATTCATTTCATACCGATTGGTGGTAAAAAGTAGAAATTGCAGAATACTCCAGCAGATCCCAACATAGGTGGCAACCAATTGTGGAACGCGCCTGTTCCATAGATCTGCAATGATTGATTTATTTGTATCACGAGGCATGACTTGAAAATTGATCTGATCAAAAATATACCTTATTTATTACTTTATATGAAAGCGGGGAAAAGCAATTAAAAATTATACGCAAATTTTCATAATATTTGTTCGGAAAATGAATTAATTGTAACAAGTCAGGTATAACAATTTACATAATGAAAGCACTTGTGATTTCTGGAGGTGGATGTAAAGGAGCATTTGCCGGTGGAGTAGCAGAATATCTTATCAATGTTAAAAAGAAAAACTATGATATTTTTGTAGGTTCTTCCACTGGCAGTCTGTTGATTCCATTGCTTTCTATAGGTAAGGTGGACAAAATTAAAAATTCTTTTTGCTCTGTTACACAAAAGGACGTATACAGCACTTCTCCTTTTATTATAACGAAAAATGAAGACGGGTCTGTTAAAAGTTCTTCTATAAACCACTTTAATACAGTTAAAATGTTTTTAAAACGTAAAAAAACATTTGGTGAGCATTTTGCTTTGCGCAAAACTATAGAAAGAACGATTAGTGAAGCAGATTACGAGATCATACAAAAGTCTGGAAAGAAAGTTGTTATTGCTGTATCTAATATTTCTAATTCGAAAGTGGAATACAAGTATGTTTATGATTATTCATATTTAGATTTTCTAGACTGGATGTGGGCATCATCAAGCTTTATCCCTTTTATGAGTTTGGTTGAGAAAAATGGATTTCAATATGCTGATGGAGGATTTGGTAATTACCTTCCTATTGAAGAAGCAATAGACCTGGGGGCTAAGGAGATTGATGTTATTGTTCTTAATCCAAGAAGAAAATCTCAAAGTGGTATCAAAGTGAATAATGCCTTTGATTTATTATTAAAGACAATGTTGTTTATGCAAAAACAAATAGCTTATAATGATATTCTCATAGGTCATTTGGAAAGCATTTATAATAAAGATGTTAAGGTTAACTTTATATTTTCGCCACGAGAGCTAACCGAACATTCCTTTTACTTTAACCCCAAACAGATGACTGCTTGGTGGAAAGAAGGATATGAATATGCCAGCTCATTATAATTCGTCAATTTTGGCTTAAAGCCAAAAATTAGAAATCAAATTCTATAGTGTCTCCAAGCGATAAATCTTTTTTTGAATTTCCTTTTTCAGGCTTTTCTTTTTTAGCCTTTTTCTTGGGAGTTTCTATTTCTTCAATTTTAAGTATTTTAAATTCTCCTAGCTTATTGCCGAAAGCTTTGTATCCTTTTACATCGATAAAAGCCTTCAGTTTGATCTTATCTACTTGTTTCTTCTTATTCTCCATATAGGAAAATTGAACTATAGGATTATCAGACAAACTGGCGATATACAATTTGGACGTGTTATCATCCCCTAAAAAGTTTATAGGTGTATTGAGCGATTTAGTTTCTATTTGGAACCTTTTAACCATTGACCAGGACTTGCTACCTTCAAAGTATACACAGCTGATGACAGTATCTTCTTTTAGTTTGTCTATATCTACAATATTAGAGGCATCAAACTTTTTATTAAAATCCAACTCAGTTACTTCGTAAGTACCATTTTTATAAACAGCGATTATTTGATCTCCTGTATCGAATGCACCCAGATATTTCCCTCTCTCTTCTTTATTGATTCTACCGCTTACTTCATCAATCCAGATTTTTTGGGCACCTAGTGAACTCTGTCCTATTTCCAGTTGAGATATTTTTCTTACGGGGTATTTTGTGACAATATTTCCTTTTGAACCTCTACCTTTAATATCGATTTCTCCAAAATCAAAGTCGAATATTTTTTTCTTGGCTTTACAGGCTTGGGTTAATTGAATTTGTACGACTTCTGTCTCACCATTTTTATGGGCTTCAAAATAAAGCGTTTTGTTGTTTTTGACTCCGGTTGTTAAGTCATATTCTTTATCTCTTGTGATGGAAGTAACATTAAATCGTTTGGCCATAGAGCGGCCCGATTTGGCATCTACATAAATCATATTATAGGTTGTCCTTTCATCGCCTTTTTTCCATACATCGACGTGAATGATATTTTTTCCGATAAATACCTTATCATCGATGGGAACGACTTTCATCTTACCTTCCTTAGTAAAGGCTATGATTAAGTCAAGATCTGAGCAGTCACAGATAAACTCATCTTTTTTGAGTCCTGACCCTATGAATCCTTCTTTGTAATTGACATACAACTTGGTATTCTTGGCAGCAACACGTTGTACTTTTATAGTATCAAATTCTGTTATTTCTGTATTTCGCTCTTTGCCTTTTCCATATTTTTCTAAAAGGCTTTCAAAGTATGCAATTGCATAATCTGTTAAATGTTTAAGGTCAAAAGCTACCTGCTTTAGCTCATCATCTATCGCAGTTAATTGCTCCTCAGTTTTGAATTTGTTGTATTTGGAAATTTTCTTGATTTTAATTTCCGTCAACCTAACGATATCTTCTTCGGTGATTTCCCTGTTAAGCTTTAATCTCTTATCAGATTTGGTTGTTTTATCCGAAGGTGTAGAAATATATTTTTTTAAACCCTTATCTATTATTTTAATGACTTCTTCAAAAGACTCAGCTTCTTCAATATCACGATAGATTCTATTTTCAATAAATATTTTTTCAAGACTTACGCTATGCCATTTTTCCTGGAGTTCACTCCTTTTTATTTCAAGTTCCTGACGCAGGAGATCCTTTGTAGCAAATGTTGACATTTTTAGCAGATCTTCAACAGCACTGAATATTGGTTTGTTATCAATAATCACTACAGCTGAAGGTGAAATAGATACTTCACAATTTGTAAAAGCAAAAAGCGCATCTAGACTGACATCAGGAGAAACACCAGATGGTAACTCAAGAATTATTTCAATTTTAGCTGCTGTATTGTCAATTATTTTTTTGATCTGAATCTTTCCCTTATCATTGGCTTTAAGTATGCTGTCAATCAGATTATCGGTTGTCACTCCGTAAGGCAATTCAGTTATGGCAAGTGTTGATTTATCTATTTGGTCTATCTTAGCTCTTACTCTAACTTTTCCTCCTCTATGTCCTGAATTGTAATCTGTTACATCAATGAGACCACCTGTAGGGAAGTCTGGGTATATTTTAACTCTTTTATCCTGTAAAACTTTGATAGAAGCTTTTATCAATTCAATAAAATTATGTGGAAGAATTTTGGTTGACAATCCAACTGCAATCCCTTCAACCCCCTGAGTTAGCACCATCGGGAATTTGATTGGAAGGGTAATTGGCTCTTTGTTTCTTCCATCATAGGACACTTGCCAATTGGTGGTTTGGGAATTAAAGGCGACTTCAAGAGCAAATTTGGTCAGTCTTGCCTCAATATACCTTGCTGCTGCTGCTGAATCACCAGTTCTGTAGTCACCCCAGTTCCCTTGCGTATCAATAAGTAGGTCTTTTTGACCCATATTTACCAAGGCTGCACCAATTGCGGCATCACCATGGGGATGGTATTGCATGGTTTGCCCAATAATGTTGGCTACCTTATGAAAACGGCCATCATCCATTTTTTTCATGCTATGCAAAATTCTTCTTTGCACCGGCTTCAAACCGTCTTCAATAGTTGGTACTGCACGTTCCAAAATTACATAAGAAGCATAATCAAGAAAGTACTCTTTGTACATGCCCTCAAGAGAAACGATCTGACCATCATCACTGCCTAAATTTTCAATATCAATATTTCTTACCTTGCTCATTTATAGAATAATTCCGATCTTTATATCATTAATTAAAAGAATAGTTATAAATATATTCCTATCTTTCGATTATAATTTCAATGCAATATTATAAATCATTTTAATATTTATTGTATTGGAAATGTAGCAAATATACTTGATTCTTCGGATTTCAATTATTTGTGATCCCTTCAATTTTGCATAGTAAGGTCATTCTTTTATAGATAGTTTTTACTTAATCAGCAGCAGCTAAGAGATGATGTGCGTTATTACAGTGCAAATTAATATGATTCTTAGAGCTTGCAACAGCTTTAATGTCCATGGAAGTAACTTTAGATATCCAGCAAAGTGAAAAAGACTTTATTGGAGCCTGTGTCAATAATGAATCTTGGGCTCAGCGTAAATTGTATGAGGAAAATTATACGATAATGTATCCTATATGTCAACGTTATGCAACAGATGATGATGAGGCCCTTGATATTTTGCATGAGGGTTTTATCAAAGTATTCAGGCATATTTCTAAATATACCATTGGAACTTCTTTGACAGCCTGGATCAAGCGTATTATGGTTAATACAGCAATTGACTGTTATCGCAAAAGGACAAGAAGAAGAGTCGAGGACATTGAGAAGGTTCATGATCTTCAAATCAATGATCCTGATGTTTTGAGTCAAATTGCGGCAGAAGAAATCATAGAGGCATTGCAAGAATTGTCTTTTGCTTACAGATCAGTTTTTAACTTATACATTATTGAGGGTTACTCACATAAAGAAGTTGCGGACAAATTGGGAATATCTGAAAGCACATCAAGATCAAACTTGGTAAAGGCAAGACAAAAATTAAGAAGCCTATTGTTGATTAAAGACAATTATTTATGAGCGACAAGAGATTTGATGATATCTTAAGGAATAGGCTTTCGGAGTTGAGATCATCTCGTACACCAGACTGGGTTCAATTTGAAAAATTGATGAATGAAGCTCAGCAGAGGGGCATGGATGAATCCTTTGATCAGCTGATTTCTGATCAGTTAACCAAGTTTCAAGCTAAATCTGATCCAAGATGGCCATTATTACATTCACGTATTGTTTACATAACCAATCTCGTCAAAAACATCCATTCAGTTAAACTTACAGAAGCTGTATGTATGTTATTGCTGCTGATGTTTTTCCATGTTACAAGCTGGAATATTAAAGACACTATTTATTTGGCTGGGTCTGGAGACGAGTCTTTTGAGTTGGAATACAATGCAGATCAAATGCTTAATGAAGAACAAACTAGTAAAATAAAACCTTTGCTTTCAGATAATGCAGACGAGAATACAACTGCTGAAGATTTAACTAGATTAGATCTGAATAGTGGTAGAAGAAAAGTAAAAGCAAATCCCCAAGGCATATTTAATAATATTGGATCAAGTGCAACGCTTGGTCAAAATGTTATTGGACCAATTGCTGTTAATACAACATCTCTTTCTCAGAAAGCTGTAATCGATGGCATTACCACTTCTGGATATTTGAAATCAGAAGTTTTAAAGTCGCAATTTGGAAATCAAACAGTTGCAAATCTTGTTGAGTTAGAGACTAAACAATCCTATCTGTCATATAATAGATTAGAGCCTTTATCAAATGAAATTTACTTCCTAGTTCCTAAACAGTCTTTGGAACAATTTACTATTAATAGTTTGCAGTTTTACAGTTCATTTGATAACAATCTAATTTATACACCTGATGATTTGGCTTACAACACAAATGCAAGAACGACAGAAATGCATGGCTTAAGTTTGGGTGTGCTATATTCAAAGAAGTTTGCAGCTTTTGAATATGAAAGTGGTTTAATATATAGTTCATTTAACAAGCCTTGGAATTTTAAATTACAATACGGAAATTCATTTGGTTGGTATTCTTTCGTCATGACGAATATTCATTATGACATAGTTTCCGTTCCTCTTAATGTGAAGTATCACTTTGTTGAAAATTCAGACTGGTCCTTATTCATTCAATCTGGTATTACAAATGAAATTATTGCGCAGTCAAGTTTTGACAACGTTACCAATTACCTTGGCGGTGGATCTGTTCCTATAGGCTCTGAACCTGAATCTCCTGATGACATGCAATCTCCTTTTGAGGAAGATCGTAACTTTAATACAGGATTATTTCAAGGTGGAAAGTTAAGCGATAATTATTTCATGAGAGCTGGGCTTGGAGCAGGATTGCAAAGGAATATTAATGAGGATCTTTCATTATACTTTAGCGGAATGTATCATAGGAGTATTGTAAACACATCACTAGGACCGAATAGTGACAGACTGGACAAATTGAGTTTTATTTTTGGTTTAAAGATCAGGATTTAATTAAAATTTTTGCATTCTGTCAAGATCCCTTTGAATATCACTTTGTTTGATTGACTCTCTTTTGTCATAAGCCTTTTTACCCTGAGCTAAGAATATTTGGACTTTTGCATAACCTCTTTCAGAGAAGAATATTTTGTAAGGGACGATAGCTAAACCTTTTTCTGTTGATTTTTTTTCAAGCTTTTTAAGTTCTGGCTTCTTCAGAAGTAACTTGCGTTCCCTTCTCGTTTCATGGTTATTTGCGTTGCCGAAATTGTATTCTGCAATAAACATACTGTGAATGTACAGCTCACCATTTCTAAAAATACAGTAAGCATCACTTAGGTTGGCTTCACCATTTCTTAGTGATTTAACCTCTGTTCCTTGCAGCATAATTCCTGCTTCAAAGCCTTGTAGAAATTGATACTCAAACTTCGCTTTTCTATTTACGATTTCTTTAGGAGTCTTCATTTGTAATTTATTCTAAAGATTCTCATATATGAAGTCAGTCATCTTTGTGTAAAGATGGAGCCTCGTTGTGCCCCCGGAGATGCCGTGGGTTCTATTGGGGTAAAAATAAGTATCATACTGTTTATTTGCTTTGATCAAAGCATTTGCCATTTCAGCAGTATGTTGAAAATGTACATTATCATCTCCCATTCCGTGGACTAATAAATATGAACCCTTTAGGCGATCTACTAAATTCACAGGTGAGTTCTTATTGTAGCCTTCAGCGTTTTCCTCTTCGGTTCTCATAAATCGTTCTGTATAAATTGTGTCATACCAACGCCAATTAGTGACTGGTGCAACAGCTATTGCAGCCTTGAAAACATCATTTCCCTTTAAGATGCACAATGATGAAACATATCCACCATAACTCCACCCAAAAATTCCTATTCTTTTATCATCTACGTAGTCTAGGTTTCCTAGATATTTTGCCGTTTCGATTTGATCAATTGTTTCATAGTGTCCTAAATTCAGGTAAGTCATTTTTTTGAATTCCTCACCTCTTGCTCCTGTACCTCTATTGTCAACACAAACGACGATATATCCATTTTGCGCAAGCATCTGAAACCACCAATAATTTTGCCCTTTCCAGCTGTTGGTTACATTTTGACTACCAGGCCCGCCATAGACGTACATGAATACAGGATATTTTTTTCCCTGAATCATGTTTGATGGTTTGATCATATAGCCATTAAGGCTAACGGATTCACTGGTTTCAAATTTAAAGAACTCCACAGCTTGAGTTGCTTTAATAAGTTGCTTTTCTTTTAATTTACTGTTGTCTTCAAGTATTCTTATTAATTTGGAATTTCTATCAAAAACCTTATAAACAGACGGAGAGTTTATAGTGCTTAATTCACTAACGTAGTAATTAAAAGTACTGCTAAACTGTGCTGAGAAAGTCCCTGATCCTTTGGTTATCATTTGCTTACCACCTCCGTTTAAGTCAACTCTGTAAAGATGTCTTTCTAGAGGGCTCTTTTCTGCAGATTGATAATAGGCGATATTATTTTTTTCATCAATTCCATAAAATTTTGTTACATCATAGTTTCCACTTGTTAATGCTGACACTTCCTTACCATTCATATCATAGATATAATAATGATTATACCCACTCTTTTCACTTGACCAGACGAATTGAGAATTATTTGATAGAAATCTGATGTCATCAGAAATTTCAATATAGTAAGCACTACGTTCATCAATGACCTGTTGCAATTCTCCGGTGATAGCATTTACAGAATATACCATTAAATGGTTCTGGTGTCTATTTAATTTATAGACAAATAACTGATTTGGATCATTGGTCCAAAAGATACGTGGAATATAAATGTCCTGATTTGGACCTAAATCAATTTGAATAACTTTCTCTGATTCGATGTTATATATGTGTATGCTAACGATAGAGTTGTTCTCACCTACTTTAGGGTACTTAAAAGTAAGGTATTCTGGATACAATTCATTATTGTATTTCGTTAAAGTAAATTCGGACACCTCCGTTTCATCGAATCTTTGATAGGCGATCTTTTTGCTGTCATTACTCCAGAAAAATGCTTTTGACATTGAAAATTCTTCTTCATAGACCCAATCCGCAGCACCGTTTATAATTTTGTTTTTTTCACCATCATTGGTTACTTGAAAGGTTTGTTGAGAATCCAAACTTTTATAATAAATATTATTCTTAAATACGTAAGCTACTTTTTTGCCGTCTGGCGAAAGTTTGCCATACATAACTTTCTCTCCTTTTCGGACATTTTTTAGTGTTTTGGTTTTTCTATTATAAATATAGAAATAGGCTTTCGATGATCTTCGGTATATAGATTCCTTTGCGGATTCTATTATGATAAAATTTTCATCTTTAGAAAAACGGTAGCTAGATATTTCACCGTTATAAGATCCTACATTTTTGAATTCTAATCCATTAAAAAGAACGCCTTTTGATTCTCCTGTTAATAGATCATATTTTGTTATTTTATTATTTTGTAATCGCGTATAATGATTCCCATCGTTCATAAAATTAAAACCTGGGACACTCTCTGTCGAATACTCTAAGTTTACCCATATCTGATCAAGGGAAATCTGACTATTACCTTGCGTTATCGAGAATAGTATTAAAAAGGACAAATTAAGATAAAAGGCACTCTTCATAATGGGTATAATTTAGGGATACGAATATCTTACTTTTTTAGTTATGATATAACATAGAATGTCTTCTGGGATGAATACTGTTGGATATTAATGGAATATGGCAAATAATATAAAAGTATAGATTAATTTGTATCGTCTATGGTAATTACATTCAACTACTACTATTATGAAAAATTCTAAACTATACAGATCATTTGCTATTGTTTTTACAGTAGCACTTTTTTTATCCTTTAGTGCATCACATCCAGTAGGACGGTCAGGAGCACCTGGTGATGGACTATGTAGTGATTGTCATAGTGTGCCAGGGAGTTTTACGGGTGAAGTAGATTTAATAGGACTTCCTGGTGATGTTATACCTGGTATTATTTATAATGTTACAGCTGAAGTGACGGTTACCTCTGGAAATCCTTTCAAAGGAGGATTTCAGATTGTAGCACTAAGGAATTCAAATAACAGCCAAGCAGGAAGCTGGACCAATGCATCTTCTAACAGTTCGATTAAAACCAGTGGAGGTAGGGAATACTTTGGCCATGAACCTGCACAGAATTTTAATGGTAACCCAAGCATTGATTGGGAAGCAGATTGGGAAGCGCCAAATTTTTCTGATGATATTACATTTTATATGGCTGCAAATCTGGCCAATGGAAACGGATCCAATACAGGTGATAATATAGTAGTGAATGAATTAATTGTCACTGTCGAAGAGATTGAAGCCATAGAATTGGTTTTTGAGAATGTCTTTTCCAGTACATGTTATGATTCGGATGATGGTCAAGCAACAGTCGTTGCTTCAGGAGGTATAGATCCTTATTCTTATGCTTGGGATAATGGAGAATCCAATGCCAGCGCAATAAACCTAGCAGGAGGGACTCATTCTGTTACGGTAACAGATGACATAGGAGGATCTGCGGTAGGTATGATATTTATTCCTTTTACTGATGATATCTCATTTGATATTGAAGTTATTGAACCTTTTTGTAATGGTGAATCTAATGGAAGCTTAGAACTTATTCCATTTGGTGGAACAGGAGATTTGACTTGTTTCTGGGAAGACTTTGGAAATGGTTGTTTACAAGAAGATTTAGAAGCCGGTATTTATGATTTTACAATTACAGATTCTAATGGATGCAATGCAGAATTTGACTTTGATTTGGAAGAGCCGGACCCTCTAGTCTTGACAGTAAGTGTAACAGATGATCCTTCAGGAAATGGTAGTGGGAGTATAATTTGTATAGCTGATGGAGGGATAGGAGCACCTTATGAATTTTTATGGTCAACTGGAGATTCAATTACGGGTAACTCAAGCACGCTTAATGGATTGACAGCTGGTATCTATTCAGTTACTGTCTTTGACGGTAACGAGTGTGAGGCATTTATTAGTGTAGAGGTCGAAGGGCTGATTTGTAATATTCAAAGCAATTCTATCATTAATCCAGTTGCATGTAATGGAGATTCAACAGGATTGATTTTACTTGAATTAATGAATGCGACTGAACCTGTTTCCTATTTATGGTCGACAGGAGATAGCACAGCTGATCTATCTCATGTGCCAGCTGGAAATTATAGTGTTGTAATTACAGATGCGCTAGGTTGTGTAGACTCACTTGCAGGACTGGTGATATCGGAACCGGATTCCTTATTGGTTGTGAATGTGAATACTGAAAATACAATTTGTACATCTGATTTAAGCGGGAGTATTTCATTTCAAATAATAGGAGGCACGCCAGGGTATGATTTAAGATGGTCACATGGGATAACCAACGACACAAGTATAATGGGAATGGATACTTTAATTAATATTCCAGATACATTGACCAATCTTTCGGCAGGACTATATAGTTTTACCATTACCGACATGAACTCATGTGTATTGGCAGACTCTATAGAGATATTAGCAATAGATACATTCATACCTTTGATTAACTGTAATAACACCAACATTTCTTCGACAAGTTGTATTCCTATAATTTATAATGAACCTACTGCTTTTGATAATTGTGATGGGCTTGAAATAGAGCTCATTTCTGGTCTACCTTCGGGGTCATTTTTTCCTGAAGGCGAAACTATAGTATCATATAGGGCAACAGATGAATCAGGAAATTCTTCTAGCTGTTTCTTTATAGTTGACTTGGATTTTGATCTTACTGTCAATGCAGTAGCAATCAATGCTTCCTGTGATACTGCAGATGGGCAAATTATATTGGATATACAAGGAGGACAGGCACCTTATATAGTTACGCCAAATGAATTAGATGCTTTAGATTCTGGTGATTATACTATTACTGTTTTAGATGATTTGGGCTGTCAAGTACAAATCAGTGTAACTGTTGGCCAAGAAGTAATTGACATTGACTATGAATTAATTCATGTCGAAGTTAGCTGCTTTGGGGGAAGTGATGGTTCCGTTGAAGTAATTATAGATGGGAATGAAGATGATTATGATATAAGCTATTCTACTACGCTAGATCCTATGTCTTTACAGGCTGGTGAATATACAGTCATAATAACCGACAAATCAAATGGTTGCAGTATAGAGGAATCTTTTGTAATTCAGGAACCTGACGCTTTAGAAATATCTGCATTTAATTTTGTAGCAGATGCATGTACTGGCGAATTTGTAAGTGTAAATTTAGAAATAACAGGAGGTGTTGGAGCTGTAGAAATAGATACATTAATGCTGGATGATAATGTAATATTTTTTGCCACTGACGAAAATCAGTGTACATCAGCAATTATGATTCCATTAGATCTCATTGATGAAATACTTGCGATAGAAGTCCTTGCAGTGACAGATTCTGGTGCCAATAACAATTCTGGCAGTATTTCTGTTGAGGTTTCTGGAGGAATATTACCATATACTTTTGAATGGGTTGATGAAACAGGTAATCTTATTAGTACAGAAAAAGATTTATTTGATTTGTTTCCTGGTGAATATATTCTTGTCGTTACAGATGCCAATGGTTGTGTAGTTGAAAGCTTCCCAATAATAATTGACGAGATTACTTCATTGTCTGAAGAAGAATTAACAAATGGTCTTGTACTCGTATCTCCAAATCCTACAAAAGGCATGCTTAGATTAGAGTTGCAAGGGCGTGGTGAAGTTTCGATAATAATCTATGATATTTCTGGTAAGCTTATGCTTCAAAAGGTGATTCAGAAGTCTCAGACTATAGACTTATCTTCTTATGATGCAGGTTTATATATTATGCTTTCGCAAAAGGCAGACAATGTCGTAAGCCAATTGCTGGTCAAACAATAATTATGAGCTGAAGATCAATCTGCTAATGATAAGGCTTTAGGTGCTGCTGCGCTTATACTCTCATCTACTTTATCATTGAACTTTTCAAAGTTTTGATTGAACATTTCTGCAAGTTCAAGGCGGTTGTTGTTGTAGCTTTCTTTATCAACCCAAGCGTTTCTAGGATGTAAGATTTCTCCAGGAACATCAGGGCAATAAGAAGGAATCAAAAAGTCAAATACAGCAAAATTTGTATAGGAAATATCATCCATTTCGCCATTAAGAACAGCAGAAATCAACCTTCTTGTGTACTTAAGCAATATGCGATTGCCTTCTCCGTAGGCACCTCCAACCCATCCTGTATTTACAAGCCACATGTTTACATTATATTTTTTTACTTTCTCACCGAGTAACCTTGCATAGTCATTTGGATGAAGAGGTAAAAAAGGAGCACCAAAGCACGCAGAAAAAGTGGCAACTGGCTCAACAATACCATCTTCTGTTCCTGCTACCTTAGCGGTGTATCCAGACATAAAATAAAACATTGCCTGTTCAGGACTCAACTTCGATAAAGGAGGTAAAATGCCAAATGCATCACAGCAAAGAAAAAAGATGTTCTTAGGGTGATTGGCTAGGTTTTCTTGATAATGATTTGATATATGATGTATAGGGTATGAAACTCTTGTATTCTCAGTTATGGAAGTATCCGAATAATTAGGACGTGAAGTACCTTTATGAAAACAAATGTTTTCGAGAATGGCTCCAGGTTTTATGGCATTAAAGATATCTGGTTCTGTATCAGGATTCAAGTTGACACATTTGGCATAGCAGCCACCTTCAAAATTAAACAATCCTTCATCTGACCAACCATGTTCGTCATCTCCAATTAATTTTCTATCCGGATCTGCAGATAGTGTAGTTTTTCCAGTACCGCTTAGACCAAAAAATACTGCAGTGTTCCCATCTTCACCCACATTTGCGGAGCAATGCATGGAAAGGACATTGTATTCTTTAGGTAAAATGTAATTAAGTACAGAAAACATCGCTTTTTTTATTTCACCAGTATAGGCAGAACCGCCAATAAGAATTGTTTTATTGGTGAAATTGATTATAGAGAAGTTTTCAGCATTTGTACCATGAACTTGAGGATCAGCTTTAAAGCCTGGCGCACAGTATATATTCCATTCAGATTCAAAGTCCTTTAATTCTTCATTATTCAATCTGATGAACATATTGTGAACAAACTGTGCACTCCAAGGGTATTCTGCGATTACTCTAACCTTTAATGAGTAGTGCTTATCTGTGCATAAGGCAGCCTCTTTTATAAAGATGTCTTTATTGCTGAAGTAATTTGTTACTTGATCAAATAACAAATCATAATGATCAGGCGAAATGCATTGATTAATGTTATTCCAGTTAACTGTAGTTTTCGTGTTTGGATCTAAAACAATAAACCTGTCTTTTGGAGACCTGCCTGTAAATCTGCCAGTGTTAATGCTTAGCGTCCCATTTTGGGTAAGAGTCCCATGATTTCTTCTAAGACTTTGCTCAATCAGTTCATTTGGCTTTAGATTCCAAAAAGCACTTGAGATATTTGCTAAGCTTAATTCCTCCAAACGTGTCTTTGGGTTTTTTAATCCGAATTCTTGTGACATACCAATCAAATTATTAAAGTGAAACTCAGAACTGATGCGAAGTAAGTGAGATCAGTTGATTTTCATAGTGTGAAATTTACATAAAGCATCATCACTATTTTAATTTTCTGATAGTGTCAAATAAACATAAAGCCTTTTATTATTGAACATTCAGATATGGACTTTAAAGCAAAATCCAAATGTTAAATAAATGTTAAATTTATAATGTGTAAAATTTTGATTTATAGTATTTATATGGCATAAATGAAATTAATTTGGATTTTTTTAAACCATAAGTAGGGGTATTTGGTTTGAGCTTCATCTAAAGGAATAAATACTAAGTAATGAACCAATCTTCCAAATTTTTAATGTTAAGGTCAATTGACGTCTTATCTTCATTGACCGATCAACAAATTGAACAGTTAAGTAATCAATCTGTACATGATTCTTATGCTAGAGGTTCCTTTCTTTTTGATATTGGAGATTCGGTGTCATATGTTTTTTTACTAACCAAAGGCACTGTAAAAGTTGGATTAACTACAAGCAATGACAAGACCCTAATCAAGGAATTTGCTTACGCTAATAATCTGGTGGGTGAAAATATTCTTACTGGATTGTCCAATCGAAGATTGTTTGCTCAAGTTGTAAAAGATACTGAGGTATTTAAAATTCCTGCCTCTTACTTTAAAGCCCTATTTGAGCAGAACAGTCAATTTTGTGAGGACATCACTAAATTACTTATTTCAAAATTGGCTGAATTGGAAGACAGGATGAATAATTTCGTTTTCAAAAAAGCTCAAAACAGAATAGTTGATTTTATTAAGGAGTTGGCAAGGACAAAGGGAATGAAAATCGGATTGGACGAAATTCTAATCAATCATGGGTTGTCACATAAGGAAATAGCAAATATTACAGATACTTCACGCCAAACCGTTGCACGCGTTTTGGGCGATTTAAAAAGACAGAACATCATCCATTTCAGCGATAGAAAACCTCATAAGATTCTCATTAGGGATGTAATGAACCTTGGTTGATCTATGTGGTTTTTTACAGCCCTTGTATTTTAAATGTACAGGGGCTTATTTATTTAATTCCTATTGATTAGGC
Organism: Saprospiraceae bacterium; assembly: GCA_029262995.1. Taxonomy (GTDB): domain Bacteria; phylum Bacteroidota; class Bacteroidia; order Chitinophagales; family Saprospiraceae; genus RFSX01. The sequence goes on from JAJCYH010000012.1 coordinate 128,532, forward strand.
TGCCATTGTTTTTTTATCTTTGGTCATTCTACTATAAATGCTGGAATGATATATCTTTTAACAATGCCGGATTTTTGGAGTTCTGCCTTTTGGTTGAGCCTCTTGACACTTACTTTCCTTGAAATTGTGCTTGGTGTAGATAATATTATTTTTATTTCGATTGCTGCAAATAAAATCCCTGCGGATCAGCAAAAGAAAGCGACCAGTATAGGTTTGGTCTTGGCTATGCTGATGAGAATTATACTATTATTTGGAATCTCAGTATTGATAGCCATGAAAGAGCCTTGGATTGAAATAAACAATAGTTTAGTCAGTGCGGGATTTTCTGGTCAAAGCTTTATTCTGATTGCTGGAGGATTATTTTTATTATATAAAAGTGTAAGTGAGATTCATTATAAACTCGAAGGAGAGACACATGGTAATAGAGGAACAAAGAAATCTGTAAGTTTTACTAGTGTAATCGTTCAGATTACTTTGATTAATATCGTTTTTTCTTTTGATTCAATCTTGACTGCAGTTGGAATGACCAATGGCCTAGAGGGAGCATTGTTTATTATGATCATTGCAGTAGTGATCAGTGTTTTAATTATGATGCTATTTGCTGTACCGGTCGGTAGATTCGTAAATAAGCATCCAACCATTCAAATACTAGGACTTTCATTTCTAATCCTAATCGGATTTATGCTTATTATCGAAGGTGGCCATTTGGCACATTTGAAAATATTAGGATCTGAGATTGGAGCTGTTCCAAAAGGGTACTTGTATTTTGCAATCGCATTTTCACTATTCGTGGAATTTATAAATATAAAAGTTAGAAAAAAATATCCATCTGTACAGCTGCATGGCGTTCAGGAGGAAGCCAAAAATGAAGGAATATTATGACGAGCAATATTAAATTTAATCTTAAAAGACCTATCGTATTTTTTGACATTGAAGCCACAGGTTTGAATGTTATCAGAGATCGCATCATACAGTTAGCAATGATCAAATACAGCAACGAAAGTGAAATCCCTGAAGAGATGTCAATGCTGATCAACCCAGGTGCTGTTCTAATATCTGAAGAAGCCTATAAGGTGCATGGTATTTCAGCGCAAATGGTTGCGAATAAACCAACTTTTGATCAGGTAGCAGATAAGATATGGGCATTTATTGGTAATGCTGATCTAGCCGGATACAATTCGGATCGATTTGATATCCCTATGTTGATGGAAGAATTTGCCAGAGTAGGAAAAGAACTCGATTTGGATAATAGAAAGACGGTAGATGTCCAAAAGGTCTTTTATAAAATGGAACCAAGGACATTATCTGCAGCCTATCGTTTTTACTGTGGTAAAAACCTTGAAGGCGCACATGATGCTTTGGAGGATGTAAAAGCTACCGTTGAAGTACTGATGGGACAGATAAATAAATACCGAGGTGTAGACTATATAGATAAGAATAATAATGTCATAGAAAATGCGGTTGTAAACGACATGGATGCTTTGGCTAATTTCACCAGTGATTCAAGAACGGTTGATGTTACTCAGCGATTAAAGTATAATGACAATGGAGAAGTTGTCTTTAACTTCGGCAAATATAATGGCCAAAAAGTTTTGGACGTAATAACTCGGGATCGTCAATATTACAACTGGATCTTAGAAAAGGATTTTTCGGCACAGGTAAAGCAAATCATCAAAAAAATTGCGAAAGAACATGAAATTAATTCTTCTAAGTCTTAGTATTGGCATATGCTTTCTAATGGCTTGTGAGGATACTGAAACCGGATGCCTTGATTTACTGGCTGAAAACTATTCCGTTTTTGCAGTTAATGAATGCGACTCATGTTGTAGCTATCCTAAATTAAATATTGCATTTAATTTCATAAACGATTCTTTGACATACAACATAGGAGACACTTTAGTAATGACAAACAACGATAGCGTTATCGTTTATAAATTCAAGTTTCTGGTCTCAAATTTCGTTTTTGGAAATCCTCAAAATTCATATGTCATCAGTGATAGTTTGCATAAAGCAGATATATCCCTAAAAGATGATTTCGCCTTTTTTGAAAGGGAAACCACCAGGGCTGTAGGAACTACAAGATTTTCTGATAGCCTAAGCTATGTCAAGTACTATTTTGGTTTTGATAATGCGAATGTTGAACAATTAAAACCCTTTGAATCAATTGATCAGACGAGTAATCTAGATCTTGCTTTAGATAGTTTATATGATATCAAGCTGGATAAATATATAGCAGCTGAATTTTCATTTGAATATCTTCCCATAGATACGATCTTAGTGTTTGAAATTCCGTCACTTGGCGTTAATCCAAGAACAGCGTCTATTGATCGCTTTGTAGGATTGGGCGCAAACTGGACATTGACAATTTCTTTGGATTTGAAAATTTTGCTGCAATCGATTGACTTTCGTCAAAATCACATAAATGTTGAAGAAGAACTTAGCGAAAACATAATTGAAGCAATTGAGATAAAATAAAACTAAGTTTTAAAAATTTACGTTTATCAATTATGAAGTTTATTACGTTGACATATTTGTCTTGGATTATCTTGGTATTAGGATGCAGTAAGGATACGAATCCTTCGGAGGGAATGTCAACTAACCTCAGAGATATTCCTTACACTCCCATCATTTATGAAGCAGATATTCCAGAATATTTTCCACAGTTGGAACAACCGACTGACAATCCAATGACTTTAGATGGTGTTTTTCTTGGGCGGAATTTATTCTATGATCCTATTCTAAGTATTGATAGCAGTTTGTCTTGTTCATCCTGCCATCTTCCAGATAAGAGTTTTACCGATCAATTGGCAAAGAGTCCAGGTGTGAATGGTAAACTAACACCGAGAAGTTCAATGTCATTGATCAATGTCGGTTTTTACTATAGTGGATTGTTTTGGGATGGAAGAGTTCAAAGTCTAGAAGAACAGGCAATACATCCAGTTGAAGATGTCATTGAGCTCAATAATACATGGCCCGAGGTTGTGAAGCGGTTGAAGAGGTCCTCAGAATATCCCGAAATGTTTCGAAGGGCTTTTGGGATTAACAACAGTGATGAGATTTCTAAGGATTTAGCTGTTAAAGCGATTGCTCAATTTGAGCGCACCTTAATTTCTTCAGGAAACAGCAAGTATGATAAAGTAATAAAAGGTCTAGCAGCATTTACGGATGAAGAGCAGCTTGGTTTTGATATTTTCTTTGATAGAGATCCTGAATTACCAGACGGCGAATGTTTTCATTGTCATAGTGCACCTTTGCTTACAAGTAATGATTATTTAAATAATGGATTAGTAGCAGCTGAAGAATTTGAGGATTTTCAAGATATCGGTCACGGTATGGTCACGGGTAATAGAATAGACAACGGCAAATTTAGGGTTCCAACTTTGAGAAATATCGAATTTAGTGCACCTTATATGCATGATGGAAGGCTTGAAACGTTGGAGGATGTGTTAGACCACTATAATAGTGGAGGTCAAATATCAAAAGGGAAAGATGCCCTGATCTCACCTCTTGGTTTATCAAAGGACCATCTAAAGGCTTTACGTTCTTTCCTCCATACTCTAAATGATGAAGACTTTATGTCAAATGAAGACTTTAGCAACCCTAAGGGATAATATTTTTCAGCACATTTATTTTTGAGCACAAATATTCACTTGCATAACAGATAAGTAAGGGTTCAAGTGTAATGACTCGAAATCTGTTCTGCGGGTAAAATATAATAAAGATAAGACCGATTGTAATCATAACACTTAAAGAGTAGTAGCTGTGCGTAGATTTGCTTTTGATACATTTATACAATTGCAAATAGGCAGGAATGTAAATAAGTAAGCCCAATATCAAACTTACCCAAAATTTAAAATCAGAATATACCCGATAGTCTAGACCTGGTACGATAAAGCGATAGATACCATTTAGTTTTAATTCTAGAAATTTCAGTGGATTATTAAATATCCATGAAAATGCCATTTTATAACGAATGCTATTGCGCTGTGGCAAATGTAATTGATTTACTTGTCCATATTTGCCAAAATCATAGGGTGCGTGGAAAATCAGGTTCAAATTACATCCATCTTCAATGATTTGTGGGTATTCATATATTTTACGTGTTAGGCATGGATAGGTTTCTTCGCTATGCCCCACCAGAAATAGGCTGCCGGATGCAAAATTTGATATTCCCCATGAGTTGTAAATTGTTTTATTTAGAATGCCTTGAGGCAAAAACATAAGCATACTTAATCCAAGAAAGGCTAATGTATACCTGATATTTGTGAAGCGATAAACAAGGAAAACTAGAAAAGGTAGAAGTAGGGTAATATGTGATTTTGTCAGAAAAGACAAACAAAGAAATAGAGAGGATAGATAAAGACTTTTGTTTTTTTTGTGGATAATAAAATCTAGAAAATAGTAACTGAAAATGATAAAGTAGGACTGAAAGCTGGTTTCCTGTGAAAGCGTATAGTTATACCAAAGTGTAAGTGGGTACAATATATAGGCTGATGCTGCAAGCAATGCAGTTGTATGAGACTTAAATAAGAGTTTAGATATCTTATAAATATAAATTGCAGAAATGGATACCAAGATAAATTGGTATAATATCATTAGCTGTTCCCATTGAATAGGAAATAATATTTTGGCAAAAGCCATAGTATAAGGGTACAGAGGAGATACAACAAATGCTATCAAATCCATATTGTGATTTCCTTCAATTATGTTCTGGCTTAGAATATCATATCTAATGGCATCACCGAACATTTCAAATGCTTCATTTCCTGTAATCCATTTAAATATAAGCCTTGAAAGAAGGCATGCAAGAAAGATAGAGAAATAAGATTTTTGACACTTTGAGAACATGTGCAAAAGTTAAGCTTAGTAGATGATTTTTTTGGTCTGGAACATTTATTAAAGAAAAAATAATTTGCTAACTTGCGTCTATTAAATCATTGTTTCACATAATGAAACACAAGGCATATATGAATTATAGTAAAATATCAGGAATATTAGATAAAGCAGCAAGTATTGCAAAACCTGTCGAGCAAGTCTCATCTTATCGAAATATTAATCTTGAAGAAGCCTATGGCATCCAATGTTTAAGTATCGGCAGGCGCTACAAGCGGGCTGAACGTTTTGTGGGCATCAAATTGGGATTTACAAGTAAGGCCAAAATGGAACAAATGGGTGTCCATGATCTTATATGGGGTAGGTTGACAGACAGAATGCAATATTTAGCGAATGAGAAAATGGACAGGAGTCAATTCATTCACCCTAGAGCAGAACCTGAAGTTGCTTTTTTGCTTAAGAAACCTATCGATAAGGTATTAGATAGAGAATCAGCAAAGGAATATATTGAATCGGTATGTATTGCTATTGAGGTTATTGATTCAAGATATAAGAATTTTAAATTTTCTTTAGAAGATGTTGTTGCCGATAACTGTTCTTCTGCTGGATTTATTCTAGGGGAGTGGTTATCTCCTGATGTTGATTATCATAATTCTGAAATTGAACTTTGGGTTAACGACGAATTAAAGCAAAAAGGGAATACCAGTGCTATATTGGGAGATCCATTAGAATCATTTTTGGAAGCGTCCAGAATGATTATGGAAAGCGATGAAGATATTGATGCTGGCGATATAGTTTTGGCAGGTGCTGCAACAGCGGCAGAATATATAGATTCTGGGATGAAGGTTGAGGCCAAATCACCACAATTAGGTTCCGTAATTCTGGATATCGATTAGGATGAATGCCAGCGGAATAAATAATAGTGTTGTAAAAGCATTTACGCTTCTGGAATATTTCTCCGGATCCAAAACCCAATGGGGTGTAAGGGAAATGGCGAGACATTTAGGTGTGCATGAGAGTACCACATATCGTCTTATGGCAACACTTGAATCTTTAGGTGTGTTGTATAAGAACCCTGAAAATGACAAATATGCATTAGGGTTAAAATTATATGATCTGGGGCATAGAGTTAAAGTATTTGAAACACTCGTTCAATTGTCACATCCTGAGCTTCAAAAACTGTCGGATGAAATAGAAGAAACCGTCCATCTTGGCATTTGGCATAAGGATGAAGTTTTAATGATCGATAAGGTAGAAGGAGAAAAGGGGCTTAGGTTAAATTCGAGGATAGGACAATCAAGCCCGATTCATTGTACTGGTTTGGGAAAAACATTACTTGCATTTCGAGAGGATTGTTTTGTAGATATACTATTTGGTAATGGTGAATTAGAAGTATATACGCCATTTACGCTGTCTTCAAAAACCATGCTTCAGGAAAACCTTAAACTAATCAGGAATCAACAATTCGCTATTGACCGACAGGAATTCGAATTAGGTTTAATCTGTGTTTCTGTTCCGGTGTTTAATAAGGATGGAGAAATTATAGCGGCATTAAGTGCTGCAGGACCTTCGGATCGATTTAAAGAATCACATTTGAATAATTATGTATCCATTCTAAAGGAAGGAGCGGATAGGATTAAAAATAAAATTGGAAATTTTAAAGCAAGATAAATATGGAAGCTGCAAATGAAAAATACTCAACAATACATTACAGGAATTACCTACAATTGGATAAAATCTTATCTGCACAGACTTTAAGAAGTTCTGAAGTAGAGGAGAAGCCCGCTCATGAAGAGATGTTATTTATAATCGTCCATCAAGTATATGAATTGTGGTTCAAACAAATCATCCATGAATTGGAATCTGTTGTAGAAATGTTCCGACAGGACAAAATAGACGAAAGCAATATGGGTACTTGCATTGGAAGGTTGGAAAGAGTGATTGATATTCAGAAAATATTAATTGAGCAGATAGGCATAATGGAAACCATGACACCATTGGATTTTCTTGATTTCAGAAAATATTTATTCCCTGCTTCGGGGTTTCAAAGTTTCCAGTTTAGAAAAGTTGAAAATTTGTTGGGTCTGGAGTCAACGCAACGAATGACCTATAATGGATGTCCATATAGCAGTGTGTTCAGCGAAGACCGTCAGGCGATGTTAAAGAAGTTGGAAGATGATACCTCCCTTTTTGAGGCTGTTGAAGACTGGTTAGAAAGAACACCTTTTTTAAAAATTGGTGATTTTAATTTTCTTGAAGAATATAAAAAGTCTGTGGAACGAATGCTGCAATTTGAAAAGAAAGCAATAAATGAATCTAATTATTTGACAGATGAAGAAAAGCATATGAGAGTCAATATGCTTGAAGGTACAGATAACTATTTTAATATTATTTTGGACCCAGATAAATATAAGGAGCTTCAGAATAAGGGCGAAGTCAGGATGAGCTATAAATCCATGATTGCAGCCTTATTGATTAACCTTTATAGGGATGAACCATTATTGCATTTGCCATTCAAATTGTTAACATGTATCATTGAGATTGACGATCATTTGACGACATGGAGATACAGGCATGCACAAATGGTATTAAGGATGCTAGGAAATAAAATGGGAACTGGAGGGTCTTCAGGTCATGACTATCTAAATGCAACGGCACAAAAGCATATGATTTTTAAAGACCTTCATAGTATATCAACATTATTGATTCCAAGGTCCGAGCTGCCTGTTTTACCAACTGAGTTAAAAAGAAAATTAAGTTTTTATTACAGTAATATTTCTAACAATTAGAAATGATTGAGATACAGAATTATATCAATGGAGAACTAAGACCACCACATAGCAAGGAATATCTTGATGTATTTAATCCTTCTAAGGGTGAAGTTTATGCCAAGGCTCCTTCTTCCGATCTCAAAGATGCGGAATCTGCGGTTGAATCCGCCCGTTTGGCTTTTAAAAAATGGTCATCAAGTTCATCGGAATATCGGTCAGAGATAATGCTAAGGATTGCAGATTTAATAGATCAGAAACACGAAGAGCTTGCACAAGCAGAAAGCAAAGATAACGGTAAGCCAATATGGTTGGCTCGAATGGTTGATATACCAAGAGCATCAGCAAATTTCAGATTCTTTGCGAAAGCAATAACACAGTTTTCTTCACATGCCTATGAAATGCCTGGTGCAATAAATTATACGATTAGACAGCCTCTAGGTGTGGTAAGCTGTATTTCGCCCTGGAATCTTCCTTTGTATTTATTCAGTTGGAAGATTGCCCCTGCTCTTGCTGCAGGGAATACTGTTGTTGGTAAGCCTTCCGAAGTGACTCCAATGACAGCATATTTATTATCTAGAATTTGTATTGAGGCAGGACTTCCTCCAGGCGTATTGAATATAGTTCATGGAAGAGGTGATAAACTGGGAGAAGTGCTTAATGCTCATAAACGTATAAAAGCAATTTCGTTTACGGGAAGTACAAGAGTCGGAGGGGAAATTGCAAAGACAGCAGCACCTTTGTTTAAGAAGTTGTCTCTTGAGATGGGTGGTAAAAACCCAAATATCATTTTCGCAGATTGTGACTATGAAAAAATGATAAAAAATACTATCCGTTCATCATTTGGAAATCAGGGGCAGATATGTTTGTGTGGCTCAAGAATTTTGGTGGAGAGAAGCATTTATGAGCAATTTAAAAGTGATTTTGTTAAAATTGCCCAAAACCTTACCCCTGGTCCTGCGCACCTTGAAACAAGTAAGATGGGAGCAATAGTTTCTAAAGAACATTATGAAAAGATACTTTCTTATATTGAAATTGCCAAGGAGGAAGGCGGCAAGATTCTTTGTGGTGGTTATGCCGTTCATCCTGAAGGTTTCGAGTCAGGATACTATATTGCACCAACTATTGTAGAAGGACTTGACCAAAATTGCCGTAGCAATCAGGAAGAAGTATTTGGTCCTTTTGTAACCATACAAGCATTTGATACTGAGGAAGAAGCAATAGAAATGGCAAATGCTACACAATACGGACTTTCTGCAACAATATGGACACAGAATCTTTCAAGAGCTCATCTGATGGCAAAGAAAGTAGAGGCTGGAATTGTGTGGATCAATACTTGGCTGTTAAGAGATTTAAGAACACCATTTGGTGGAATCAAACAATCGGGTGTAGGTAGAGAAGGAGGCTTTGATGCCTTGGAGTTTTTTACGGAACCAAAAAATGTTTGTATTGAATTTTAATCTTAAGTAATATGAGAATTAACGGGCATTCCCACCTTTTACCATACCCTGAAAACATTCCTTCATTCATGAAGGAAAAGGAGATCTTTTGGGTCGATGATGAGCGAAAATATATGCTTCAGAAAGACTGGAAAAGACCGGTCACACATCCCAGCTTTTTTCTTGACGAAAAATTGGAGTGGATGGAGAGAAATAAAATTGACCATGCAGTTGTATTAACGCTTTCCCAATTATATGGCAATGGATTGCGACTTGAAGAGATGAAACAAGCGTTGAAGTTTCAAAATGATTTTAACGCTAAAGTACAACAGGATAACAATGAAAAATTTACTTGTGGATTTGTTTTGCATTGTGGATTTGTGCGAAGCGCACTTTGGGAAATGGAAAGGTGTGTTGAACAATTGGGACTGCGAGTGCTGTGCTTACCAACACATTATATGGACTCTATTGGTACTTGGAGAAGCATTTTTGACAAAGAAGTAGAACCTGTTTTTGAACAAGCAGATAAATATGGGTTGGCCGTGGAAATTCATCCTTATGATGGTGAAAAATTTATTCAGCTTGAAAATACGGCATGGAGGTTTCACTTGGTTTGGATGCTTGCCCAATGCGCTGATGCATATCATTTTTATACCTTGAATAATTTCCAAGAACGGTTCAAAAATATGCGTGTTTGTTTTGCACATGGTGGACAACTTGCTCAGATGAACCTTGGAAGAAGGATACAAGGGTTTGATGGCCGTCCTGATTTATTTGAAGGGAAAACACATCCTCGAAAAGCGGTAGCTCATCCAAACATATTTTTTGACACTCTTGTTCATGATTGTGATTCTTTGGAATTAATGATTAGAAGAAATGGAACACACCAAATTATCATGGGACTTGATGATCCATATCCACTGGGAGAAATGGAAAGTGAACGTCAATCTTCGTATCCAGGAAAACTCCTCGACTTGGCAAAAGAAAGAGGTATTATCGATGAGAAACAATATGATGAAATTTGGTGTGATAATGTATTAAAATGGTTGGGTATCGAACGTGCAGACCAGATTAAGGAAATGATTAGTAAAAACCAGAACTAGATTCATGTACGAAAATAATTTAGACTTTGCTCAGTTGGAAGATCAAAATGACGACCTGAGAAAATTCAGGGAACGCTTTCATATTCCTACACGGTCTAACGGTGAGGAACATATTTATATGTGTGGGAATTCATTAGGACTACAGCCAAAGGCTTGTAAGGAATATTTAAATCAAGAGCTGGAGGATTGGAAAAACTATGGTGTAGAAGGACACTTTAAGGCCAAACACCCATGGATGCCCTATCACGAATTTCTTACGGAGGCCATGGCAAAAGTCGTTGGTGCCAAAAGTCATGAAGTTGTTGTCATGAATACTTTGACGGTTAATTTGCATTTAATGATGGTTTCTTTTTACAGACCAACAATTAAACGTCATAAGATATTGATTGAATACGATGCCTTTCCTTCTGATAAGTATGCAGTAAGCTCGCAATTAAGATATCATGGTTATGATCCTAAAGATTCAATGATTGAATTAAAGGCTAGAGAAAATGAACATTGTTTGAGACATGAAGATATTCTTAAGACAATTGGAGAGCAAGGTGATGAGATAGCTTTGGTAATGATTGGCAATACAAATTATTATACGGGTCAATTTTTTAACATGAAAAGTATCACACAGAAAGCACATGAGAAGGGTTGCTTGGTTGGTTTTGATTGTGCCCATGGTGCAGGGAATGTAGATTTGGATTTACATAATTCAGGAATTGATTTTGCTGTTTGGTGTAGCTATAAATATTTAAATTCTGGACCAGGAAGTCTAGGTGGTTGTTTTGTACATGAACGCCATGCAAATTCTAATGATATTCCAAGATTTGAAGGGTGGTGGGGACACAATAAGGAAACCCGATTTGCTATGCGAGATGGCTTTGAGCCAATATATGGTGTTGAAGCATGGCAATTAAGTAATCCACCAATTTTGTCAATGGCTGCGATAATGTCTTCTATAGACATTTTTGCAGAAGCAGGAATAAAAAACTTAAGAAAAAAGTCTGTTAGGTTAACAGCTTATCTCGAATATCTATTGAATGAAATAATAGATGAAAGGCTTGAAATAATTACACCATCAAATCCTGAAGAGAGAGGCAGTCAGTTATCTCTTAAAATAAAGACAATTGGAAAACAAGTGTATGATCTAATTGCAGAAAAAGGTGTAATTGCTGACTGGCGTGAACCTGATGTTATTAGAGTGGCACCAACAGCACTTTATAACTCGTATGAAGATGTTTATAAATTGGCGGCGATAATTAAGATGGAACTTCAGAAGATTAGTTAATTAAAGATTTAAAACAAATGGAGGACTCCAAAAAAATAATCATTGTAGGCGCAGGCTTGTGTGGTTCTTTACTTGCGCTTAGACTAGTACAGAGAGGATTTAAGGTTGAGCTATTTGAGAAGAGACCAGACATGCGAAGGAAAGAACTTGATGCTGGTAGGTCAATAAACCTAGCATTATCTTCAAGAGGATTATGGGCATTGGATAGGGTAGGACTAAAAGACAGAGTTCTTGAAACATGTATCCCTATGAAGGGCAGATTGGTTCATCCTATTGATGGCGATGCTTTTTTATCTCCTTATAGTGGAAGGGCAGATGATCATATCAATTCGGTTTCTAGACCTGGATTAAATGCCTTGTTATTAGACGTTGCAGAACTAAATGATGATATCCAAATAAGATTCGAATGTTCAGTTCAAAAGGTGAATCTTGAACAAGCAAGGGTAGAAGGCTTTGACCATAAGAATAACTGTTCTTTTAGTTCGCAAGGAGCTATCGTGATTGGTACTGACGGTGCTGGATCTGTCGTAAGAAGAACATTGATGGCTAGGACTCCGGAATTGTTATTCAACTATTCTCAAGATTTCTTAAGACATGGATATAAGGAACTTAGTATTCTACCTGATAGTAATGGTGGATTTAAGATTGCAAAGAATGCTTTGCACATTTGGCCTCGAGGTCATTTTATGATAATTGCTCTTCCTAATCTTGATGCTAGTTTTACATTAACCATGTTCCATCCTTATGAATCAGAAATCGGTTTTAATAATTTAAAAACTAAAGAGCAGCTGAAAGCATTTTTTGAAAAGTATTATGCGGACCTTTTGCCTTATATCCCTCATTATCAGGAGGAATATTTTTCAAATCCTGTAGGAAATTTGGGTACAATAAAATGTTACCCTTGGCAGGCTTACGGAAAATGTCTTATCATGGGTGATGCTTCACATGCGATTGTTCCCTTTTATGGGCAAGGCATGAATGCCTCTTTTGAAGATGTCAGAGAATTTGATGAATTAATGGATGTACACGGCGATGACTGGGATAAATTATTTACATCTTTCCAAGACAAAAGACATAAAAATACCAATGCTATAGCTGATCTTGCTATAGATAACTTTTATGAGATGAGGGATCGTGTAGATGATATTGATTTTAAGGAAAAGCGTAAACTGGAAATGCACCTCGAACAGAATTATAAAGAATATTATTCTAAATATTCCATGGTAACTTTCAGGCCTGAATTACCTTATGAAAAAGCTATGATTCTAGGAAGGAAACAAGATGAAATCCTGCTCAACATGGTAAGAGACAAAAGCCAAGTGGTTAATGTCGATCGGGTACTGACAAAAATTAAGGAACTTCACGAAAATATGCGAAATGAAATCTGATAGTAAAACTTTAAAAGACAGAGCATTACCCTTAGGTAATTATCCACATGTTAAAAGGGTTGGAAGTTTTATTTATGTTTCAGGAACAAGTAGTCGAAAATCAGATAATAGTCACGATGGTGCGGAGCTTCAGCAAGATGGATCTTATGCTTTGGACATCAGAAAACAGACGAAAGCAGTAATTGAAAATATTGGTGTTTTGCTGGAAAGTATGGGCGCAGGACTCGATAATATTATTGATATTACGACATTTCTAGTCGACATGAAGGACTTTAAAGGTTATAATGAAGTATATGGAACGTATTTTGATCATACAGGACCTACACGGACTACAGTTGCGGTAAAGGAGCTGCCTCACCCTAACTTGTTAATAGAAATAAAAGCAATTGCATACAAAGTTGAAAACTAAACACATAACCAACTAATATTACAATGATTAAGGATATTCAATTTCATAATTTGAAGGACATTCAAATTGCGCAGTCAGCCAATATTTTACTGATAAAAGATATAGCCTGTAAATTAAATTTGACAGAAGAAGAACTGGAAACATATGGGAATTATAAGGCTAAAATTCCATTGACAGTTTTGGATGATGAGAAGATTAAGCGATCAAACTTAATTCTGGTAACTGCGATGTCCCCTACACCTGCTGGAGAAGGGAAAACCACCACATCGATTGGGTTATCGGAAGGATTGAATAAATTAAATAAAAAATCAATTGTTGTTCTTCGAGAACCATCTTTAGGTCCTGTATTCGGTATTAAAGGTGGAGCAGCTGGGGGCGGATACGCTCAGGTGATTCCAATGGAGGAAATTAACTTGCATTTTAACGGTGATTTTTCTGCCATTGAAAAAGCGAATAATTTATTGGCAGCGTTAATAGATAATAATATTCAAAGCAAATCGAATAATATAAACTTAGATCCTCGAACGATCGTCTGGAAGCGTGTAATGGATATGAATGACCGTTCGCTAAGAGAAATTGTTATAGGATTGGGTGGAACAGGGAATGGAGTTCCTAGACAGGATGGCTTTAATATAACGCCTGCATCGGAGGTAATGGCTATCCTATGTATGGCTGAGAATTTTTCAGATTTGAAGGTAAGATTAGGTAGAATTTTTATTGGATATACTTTTGATAGAACTCCAGTCTATGCTTCTGATCTAAAAGCAGAAAATGCAATGGCAATTTTATTGAAAGATGCCATCAAACCAAACCTGGTTCAAACTTTGGAGAACAACCCAGCGATTATTCATGGGGGTCCATTTGCTAATATTGCACAAGGGACAAATACTATTATTGCAACCAAGATGGGCTTGTCTCTAGCTGATTATGTTGTAACTGAGGCAGGCTTTGGAGCAGACTTAGGAGCAGAAAAGTTTTTTAATATTAAATGTGTGTCTGGAGGATTAATGCCTAAGGCTTTGGTTTTAGTAGCTACAATCAGGGCGTTACGCCATCATGGTGGGGCTACTAAAGATGAATATAATACGCCAAGTCTTGAAAAGGTAGAATTAGGTTTTGAAAATCTCAAAAAGCATATTGAAAATTGCAAGCTATTTGGCTTAACTCCAATCGTAGCTATCAATGGATTTCCATCGGATAGTCAAGAAGAGCTGGATCTTATAAAGTTTAAATGTGAAGCATTAGGTGTAAAAGCTATTGAAGCCTATGGTTGGGCTTTAGGAGGAGAAGGAATGAAAGAGCTAGCGCAGGAAGTTGTTAACTATATTGAATCCGGTGATAGTGAATTTAAACCACTTTATGATTGGGCCTTACCAGTTAGAGAAAAGATTGATATTATTTGTAAACAGATTTATGGCGCTGAAAATGTTGTTTATTCCAAGAAGGCAATATTAGATTTAAAAAGAATAGACAAATTGGGATTAAGTGAATTACCTATGTGTATGGCTAAAACGCAAAAATCTCTTAGTGACAACGAAAAGTTACTCGGGGCACCAAGTGGATTTGAAATCAATATAAGAGAATTCGAATATGCTGTAGGTGCAGGATTTATCATCCCGATTCTAGGCAATATGATGCGAATGCCAGGTTTGCCTGCAATACCAGCATCTGAACAGATGTTTATCGACGATCAAGGAAATATATCTGGGTTGTCTTAATCTAATTATTTTGCTTGTCGCACCAGATTTTAGCATTTACAAAGGCTTGAACCCAAGGTGATGCATCGTCATCGCGTTCAGGGTAGTCTGCCCAGTTCCATTTGAATAGAGATCTTTCGATATGAGGCATCATAACTAAATGCCTTCCGTCATCACTACATAGCATAGCAGTATTGTAATCGCTTCCATTAGGATTGCTTGGATAAGCATTGTAAGCGTAATTGGCAACTATATTGTATTTTGATTGCACTTCTGGCAGAATAAATTTTCCTTCTCCGTTAGAGACCCAAACACCAAGTGTGGAACCAGAAAGATTGCCTAGCATTACAGAATTGTTTTCCTGAATCTTTACTGAGGTAAAGGCACTCTCATGTTTTTGAGAATTATTATAAGTCATTTTACCATGGATCTTATGCTCTGGATTGATAAGTTCTAGCTCCATAAATAATTGGCATCCATTACATATCCCAACTGATAATACATCCTTACGAGAAAAGAAACTTCCTAATGCTGTCTTAGCTTTCTCATTGTATAAAAATGCTCCAGCCCATCCTTTAGAAGATCCTAAAACATCTGAATTGGAAAACCCACCAACGGCTCCTAGGAATTGAACCTCTTCAAGTGTTTCTCTCCCACTCACTAAATCTGTCATATGAACGTCTTTTACGTCAAAACCCGCCATATACATGGCAAATGCAAGTTCTCTTTCTGAATTGCTTCCCTTTTCCCTTAGAACCGCCGCAACAGGCCTTTTGGTTGAATCATCTCTTTGAGGTTTTTTACCTGTAAAGGAGTCTGGAAAATTATATTTCAGTTCCTGCTGTTTATAGTTGTTGAATCTTTCAAGCGCAAGATCACCTGCGGTTTGATGTTTGTCAAGAAGATAGGATGTTTCGTACCAGTCATCTCTAAGTTGAGAAATATTAAACTCATATCTTTCGCCATGATTGATCAATTGAAGGTGATTGCCTGGATTGACTGTTCCTATTTTAATGCAATCAACATTTTTGCTTTTAAAAATTTCAATGATATCTGTTTGTTTGGATTGAAAGATTATTCCATTATTTTCCGCAAAGAGTAATTTGATGATATCATGTTCGCCAAGGGGACTTAAATCTATATTGGCTGTTGTGTTAACGTTAGGAAAGCATGACTCTAATAGACAAGTAATTAAGCCACCTGAAGAGATGTCATGTCCTGAATTAATCTTACCTTCTTTAATAAGATTTTGTAAAGTGTTAAAGCAGTTTTTGATGAAAGTTGCATCGGCAGTTTCAGGGCAATTTTTTCCTATTCTATTATTTATTTGTGCAAATGAGGAGGCACCCAATTCATAATTTCCCGAAGACAGATTGATATAATAGATATCGCCTTGATTGATTTTGAAACCCGTTTTAACTGATTTTGTAATATCGGAACAATGTCCAGTTGCGCTTATTACTACTGTACCAGGTGCAATTACCTCCATATCGGAATACTTTTGTTTCATCGATAAGGAGTCTTTCCCAGTTGGAATATTTATTCCTAATGCAATAGCGAATTCTGATAGTGCTTCAACTGCATTATATATTCTAGCATCTTCACCATCGTTTTTGCAAGGCCACATCCAATTTGCTGATAAAGAAACTGAGGCAAGATTATTATTTAATGGTGCCCATACAATATTTGTAAGTGCTTCGAGTAATGCGAGTCTAGATCCTTTTGCTGGGTCAATTAAGGCGGCAAGAGGAGCATGCCCCATGCTTGTAGCGATTCCGTTTTTACTCTCAAAATCTATCGCGGAAATACCACAATTGTTTAATGGGAGTTGCAAGGATCCCGTACATTGCTGTAAGGCTACCTTACCTCCAACGCAACGGTCTACTTTGTTTGTTAACCAATCCTTACATGCAACAGCTTCTATTTTTAAAACTGCCTTCAAATAATTTGTCAATTGATCAGACGTATATTGAAGATCTTGATAGTTGGCTGAAATGGTCCGGTCCTCCATTATCGTTTTTGGTGATTTCCCAAAAAGATATTCCAGCTTAAGGTCAATGGGATTTAGTTTTTCTGATTTGCTTGTAAAACTGAAATGATTATCACCAGTTACTTCACCAACAACATACATTGGTGCACGTTCGCGTTCTGCAATATTTCTTAATTTTTCCAAGTCTTTTTCTGGTATTACCAATCCCATTCTTTCTTGTGATTCATTACCAATAATTTCTTTGGCCGAAAGGGTAGGATCTCCTAATGGTAATTTTTCTAATTCTATAATTCCACCTGTATCTTCAACCAATTCTGAAAGACAGTTTAGATGACCACCTGCTCCGTGATCGTGAATAGAGACAATAGGATTATCATCAGATTCAACCATTGATCTAACAGCATTACATACACGTTTTTGCATTTCGGGATTAGATCGTTGTACAGCATTGAGTTCAATGCCTGAACTTAACTCTCCTGTGTCAGCAGAAGAAACAGCAGCACCTCCCATTCCAATTCTATAATTGTCACCTCCTAGGATTACAATCTTATCACCTTTTTTTGGTGTATCTTTTAAAGCTTGAGATTTTTTACCATATCCGATGCCACCCGCTAGCATGATCACTTTATCAAAGCCTAGGAAACGATCATTTTCTTTATGTTCAAAAGTAAATAGAGATCCATTGATAAGTGGTTGGCCAAATTTGTTTCCAAAATCAGAAGCACCATTAGATGCTTTGATGAGAATATCTAAGGGTTTTTGATATAACCACTTACGTTCAGGATTATTATTCTCCCAATCTCTTCCATTTCCAAGCCTTGGATAGGCAGTCATATATAATGCAGTACCAGCTAACGGAATGGATCCTTTACCTCCTGCCATTCTATCCCTAATCTCTCCACCAGATCCGGTAGCAGCACCGTTAAAAGGCTCTACTGTAGTAGGGAAATTATGTGTTTCAGCTTTTAGGGATATGACAGATTCAAATGATTTTCTTGTATAAAAATCTGAAGTGTCTTGATGATTGGGAGCAAATTGAATACTATCAGGTCCTTTGATAAAGGCAACATTGTCTTTATAGGCGGATACGATATCATTTGGATTTTCAGCAGAAGTCTTTTTGATCATTTTGAAGAGACTACTTTTCTTCTCTTGGCCGTCTATAATAAAACTACCGTTAAAGATTTTATGTCGACAGTGTTCGCTATTAACTTGAGAAAATCCAAATACCTCACTATCGGTTAATGATCTTCCTAGTGTTTTGGACAAATCAACGAGATAATTTATTTCATCTTCATTTAAAGCCAAACCTTCCACTTGATTATATACACCAATATCATCAATGAGTATAATCTCCTCTGCTTGAATTTTTACATCAAAAATATTTTGATCCAGGTGGTCAAACTTTTGATTAAGCATGGGGTCGAATATTTTACACTTAGCTATATTTTCAAGACACTCAATTCTCTTGATGTTTTTAATGCCCATGTTTTGGGTTATTTCAACAGCATTGGTACTCCAAGGGCTAATCATATTTGCTCGAGGACCAATAAATGGTGCATTAATGCTTTGTTGATTTATAAATGGAGCCTCTCCAAAAAGCCAGACTAATTTTTGAATATCTTTTTCATTTAATTCTGACGTCAGTTGAACTGAATAAATATGAGAATCCTGAAAACCAAAGAATTGTATCATGATTGATGAGCTTGTAGATTATAGGACAAATTTCGATTATTTGATTCTAATACCTAAATTATAGGCTGTTAAAAACCATCTTATTTTAAGAGATGATTTTTAACAATCCTTTTCTGTATTCTGAAGGGGTCTGATTTGTTATTTTCTTAAATTGTTTAATGAAGTGAGATTGACTGTTAAAACCACATTCGATCAATATTTCAGTTAGAGAAAGTTGACCTTCAAATATCAACTTAGTTGAATGAACGATCCTGAAATTGTTGACATACTCAATAAATGTTTTATGTGTTGATTTTTTAAAATAGCGACAAAATGCTGGGACAGTCATATTAACTTTTTCAGCTATACTCTCCAGACTGATTTCTTTATCAAAATTGTTCCTGACATACTTGAATATCTGATCCATACGATCATTATCTTGTTGGTTGCTTATAAGATAATGAGATTCAGCATTTAGCAGCTCATATTCATCATGTTCTGCCATTTCTTGCAATAATTTGATCAAATAAATAAGACGATTGAAAGGGAGCATTTCTATGATCTCATTTAGTTTATTCCCAATGTATGGCAACAGATGATCTTCAAATCTGATTCCTGAATTTGAGCGTCCCAGCATCTGTTTGATTTTTTGCATCTCATCGGAATCGAAGAATTTTGGACCTAGAAAGTCTAAGCGGAATTGTGTAATGATTTCTTCTTCATTGACGCTCATACGATCTATAAATCCCAAATGGGGAAGGTTTGGACCTATCAAAAGCAACGCACCATTAGAAAAATAGGAGAGATGCTGACCGATGTGGATTTTACCCGAGCCTTTGGCAATATATACTAATTCTATTTCGGGATGGTAATGCCAACTTGGTTTGGTATTGGGCTCATCTTTATAAAATCGTTTCATGAAAAACGAACTACCAAATCCAGGTTGAACCTTTTCTAGCAATGGTGGAGTCTGCAATAGTATATTTGTTTTCATATTTGACAAACGAAATTAAAGTGCAAAATATTTTTCAATGTTAACCTAAATTAACAAAAAATTGCTATAAAATTAACAGGCAGGTTAATTAAGAGCATATTTGTGTTAACATTACGCAATATTATATGGCAGTTCTGCTTTATCTTTGTATTAGATAATTACTTAATCTTTTAATTTATTTATTATGAAAATTCTATTAGCCTTATTATTTGCAGTCAATATGTATGGAAATGTGTCTCCTGAGTATATCAGCACATTTTACTATGACCCTAGTGTTATAATTAACTTTGAAAACTGGAAGGAAGGCGATTTATCTGTCAAAATCCTTTCTGAGAATGGGACTCTCCTTTACAATGACAGATTGAATACCTTAAATACAAAAGGTATCAAGTATAATTTGAAAAACTTAACTTCAGGAAAATACAAGGTGATTCTTGAAAACGAATCCAAAAGAGTGATTGAAACTATAATCTTATTCGATAGTAAGATTGTAACAAAAGAAGCAGAAGTATATTTCAAGCCTGTTTTTAAAATGAAGGAAAACAAATTGATCATTAATTTCCTAAGTTTTAATGATTCAGCTACTGTTGCTATTTATAATCAAGAAGATCAAATTTATCTTGAGAAGTTTAATAAAGTAAATCCATTGAATAAAGTTTTCAATCTTGATTTATTGCCAATGGGGAATTACAAGGCAATTGTAAATGACGAAAAAATCTCAAAGACTTTTAAGTTTAAGATTTAAGACTTACTGGTTATAACTGATTATTTAATGGAGGGCTTCTATTGAGGACCTCCATTTTTTATTGTAGTAGCGAATTGCTTAGATTATTGAAGAAAATGACATGGATTGAAATCAGCTTTTCTTCTTATAGATGCCATCAAAAGCAATTTGCCAATCTGTTTGTTCTTCTTGTTTTTGTTCCCACAACTGCCGTACAGTTCCGTCTTCTTGAGCGGTCCAACTAATTCTGTTGTTTGTAATCTTTCCCAGGACAGTGCAGCTGTTGGTCAATACCATTTTTCCTTCTTCAAGTTTACCTGTGATATGTAAAGTAAGCCCACTGTTATCAACATAGAATTGTTCCCAAATACGTTTTTCTTGATTGTATTTATTCAAACTAGTGCCTTCATATTTTCCAGAATTGGCTGTGTAATTTTCTTGAATGGCATTACCGTTCAATATTGACAAAATTATAGAGTGGCCTACAATTTTATCTGTTCCGTTTTGATAAACATCCCATTCGCCAATCCAAAAATTAAAATCATTCATATGTGGATCTTTGATATTTTGACAATATAAGCTACATGATATACAGAGCAGATATAGGGTTGTTATCGATCGGATAAACGAAATTATCATAAGATTCAATTTATATAAAAATAGTAAATCTAATGTAAAATCAAGCGTTAAATAAAGCTCTGGTTAATGTGTCTTGGCAATTTTACCATCCATAAAGAGATTAATATAATTTGCTATTTCTTCTCCCTTATCTTCCTGTAAAAAGTGACCAGCATTTTCAATAATAATCTTTGGTTGATTTTTACATGAGGGTATCATATTGGTAAAAAAGCTTTCCAGACCACTAAAAATAGGATCTTTGTCAGAGAATAAGACCAATGCTGGTTTGTTCCATACTGACAATACTTCTCTTGCCTTAATTAAATAAGGAACTGCAAGATTGTCCTTACTTGAGGGCACAAGGGATGGAAAGGATTTCGGACCAGTTTTATGTTTTTTGTCAGGGAATGGCAGGTTATAGGCAGATATTACATTTTTGGGGAGATGGCTAAATGTATATTTTTGCATTATACTTCCAACGGGTAAGGATGGGTGATATCGAGCATAGGTTTTCCAAAGTTTAAAGCCAAAGGGTAATTTTTTTCCTCTTGGTAGAAATGTGTTTAAAATGACAACACTATTAAACCGTTCAGGATGAAGGCCAAGCAGGCTTAAGCCTAATAGTCCTCCCCAATCCTGTACAATAAGATTAATATTATTTAAAGAAAGATGATCGATTAGATGTTCAAGACTTTTGAGATGAATTTCGAAAGTATAATCATTCCAATCTGCTAATTTATCAGACTTTCCAAAACCAATTAAATCTGGAGCAATAAAACGGTAGTCTTTCAAAACTGGAATAAACTTCCGATACAAATAACTCCAACTTGGTTGGCCATGCAGCGCAAGAAATACAGGACCTTTACCTTGATCAATATAATGCATATTGATATCTTGGAATTTTGTAAAACAAGCCTCGTAAGGGTAATCAGTCAAACCAGAAAAGCGAGTCAAGTCAGTTTTTAGAATTTCCATTTATTATTGGTTTTCGACAGTCAAACGTTTTGTTATGCTTTATTGCTTCTTGCTTAGCGCAAAAGTGTAAAGTTCATTACACTATTATGACTTTTATCATAGACATTAATGAGTAGTATCATATAGTAACTAAGTCAATAGGACGAAATTTATTCTAAAACAATATTATGAAAATTAGTCCTGATTTAACGGTAAATTCATTGATTAATGAGTTCTCCGAATTGTTCCCTGGGTTAAAGTTGGAATTATATTTCGAAAATCATAACCAAGGAGAAAACACTTCTTCTAAAAGCATGATTGATCATGAAATTAAATTGGAGGACATTAATACAAGCATAAGAGCAGGTGAAATGTATGTAAACCCTGAAATGACTGTTGCTGAATTTGAAAATAAATTTCACAAGACATTTGGTCTTAATGTTCAAGTATTTAGAAAGTCAAATGACTTATGGCTTCAGACTTCTGCTACAGATGAATGGACTTTAGAAGTGCAAAATAGAAAGGGTTTGCATTCCGTCCAATCTTAGATTGGCTTTTATGATTCACAAATCAAAATTGAGTACTTATGAAAATAATGGTTCCTACTGATTTTTCAGAATGTGCAGATAATGCTTTAAAACAAGCTTGCCAGATAGCACAAAAACAGAATTCTGAGATACACTTGATACATGTTGGCGTATTTCCATTTTACACTAAAGATGCTATTGGCAAGGATATACTTAGTAAGCTTAAGTCTCCAATAACTCAAAGTATTGAAGAACTTCTTAGTCAACGAAAAGAAATTGCTAGATCATATAGTATAGAGATACAAACTCATTTTGTCTTTGGAAATTTTATCTCATCCTTAATAGATTATGATGAGTCTGAGAATTTTGATTTGGTTGTAATGGGCTCTTATGGAGCGAGTGGCAAGCAAGAATGGTTTATTGGTAGTAATACGCAAAAATTAATTAGAAATCTTTCTAAGAATGTTCTTGTAATTAAAGGTCCAAATGAGAATTTAAGTTTGAAGAATGCTATGTTTCCATCTAATTTGACTGAAAAGGACCAAGAAGCATTTGTCAAATTTTTGGAATTCCTTAAGCCTTATAATATAGTAAAAATGCATATTCTTTCGATTAACACCGCCAGCTATTTTACTCAGCCAGCACCATTAATGATGGAATTGTTGGATGATTTTAAAAAGCTTGCTTTAGGCATAAAGTGCACAACATATTTTCTATCAGATTATTCTGTCGAGGCAGGAATCAGACATTTTTCAGATGAAAATAAAATTGATATCATTGGAATATCAAATTTGGTTAAACATCCGATTAAGAGATTCTTTCAAGGTAGTAATGTAGAAATGTTGATCAATCATTCTGATCTCCCGGTACTTGTGATTGGTCAAGTATAAATACTTATTGAGTTATTATTATTTAAATAATATTTAAAAACTTATATGATGGAGAAGTTGAAATATATATTTCTGCTTGTACCAATTATCATGGCATGTGAATCTGACTTCACTCTTAAAAACCCTTTACCTCCAAGTTTGGAAGCTCTAGATTATATTCCAGATAATTATATAGGTAGGTACATCTGTCACAGCGATAGTTCCATTATTTATATTTCTGAAAAAGCTATTACTGTTGAAACAAAATCTGTTTTTGAGTCTAGTATAAATAATATTCAAGAGACAGAAAACTGCAGCATAGTTGATGGGGGTCTTTATTTTCCAGGAAAGAAAGAATGCATTCCTTTTGAATATATATCTGAAGATAGCATTCGTGCTATAGTCTGGGACTTGGATACGCTTATTGATTTGTCATCAAAGCTAGATGTTATCAAGCATTATGAAAAAGTTATGTATGTTAACAAGTCAAATGAACAAGATCATTGGTTATGCTGGACAGTAGAACACTTTGATAATGGAATATTAAAAGTTGCGATTTTAGATATCCCTACTTCAAGAGATAGTATAGAGCTAATAGCTGAATCCTATGAAACAGTTTTAATGTCTAATGGTAAATCTAAATTTATTTTAAATCCTGATTTTGCAGAATTTAAGTCAATGATTGATATGAAATTATTTAATGAATTTGAAGTATTAGAGCCTATCAATTTAGAATTTCAAAAAACAATTAAACAAGCTGGTAAAGGAGACAAAAATTAATTAATCCACAGAACAATATAATGAGAAAAATAACAATTCTTTCTAGCAGAAATACACTATTACTCCTCTTTGCAGTAGCATTTTTTACTTTATTTAATTCTATGACAATTAATTCACAATCTGAGTTATTAGAGGAAAGGCATTTGGTCTTTCCTACATTAGATCAGCAGCTTGTTAGATTATGGATTGCTTCTCATGATCAGGATACGAAAAACGCTTCTGATGCCATTGATAGAATAAAAGAAGAATGGATCATTTTAAAGGAAGAAATAAAGACCAAGAATATAGAACATATAAATATCAAGGATTTTAACAAAGGAATTAATGATTATGTAAATGCACTTCCTACTTTTTTAGTAAAAAAGAAATTCTCTAGTTTGAAATCAATCTCTTATCATTTGTTGTATGAATTTCGTTCGCTTCGCCAATGTCTATTTAAGACTGAATACAGTATGGATATATTATGGGAGAGTATGGACGCTTATATACTAATTAAGAATACGGTTGAGGATCGCATGTTTAATTTGAAAGAATGGTTTGAGTTTGAAGATGACATCAATGAATTTATTTGTAAATGGGAACAGTATGACCTAAAGTCTATTCAAGAAATTCAATCATACTACCCAGGAATTAAAAAGATAAAACATTCACAGCTTAAGCAAAAAGTAAATTCATGTATTGTGGATCTTTTGAACTCAGTAGAAACAGGCTATCAAAACAACTTTGTTCTTCCTTGCGATGACTTGGGTGATGCACTTGAAGACTTAATGCGTTATTATGCCAATTCAAGTATGAAACTATTAATGTAAAAGAAGCTTCAGCAAGGAAGATTTTATTTTTCATTTACAAGGTAATGCCAATTTGGAGGTTTAGTTTTGGCTTTACCCCGTAATAGCCAAGATCAAAAACTTCGTTATCGTCATCATAATAGTAATAATTGGTGTCCTCATTAAAATAGATGGAGTTGTCTATTGAATCATCGATTTCAGAATAACGAACTCCGCCTCCTGCCAATAAGTCCAAAGTGATTCTTTTACCTACAATAAATTTCATTCCAACAAATATTCCCGCCTCGGTTGCAAAAATATTTCGAGTGTGGTCTTCACGAACAACAGTTGGCATTTGGTTAATATTTGGGTAAAACTCTGCAGTATAGTCTCTTTCAAAACTTAATCCTAAGCCATATAATCCTACGAAGAAATCGATATTGCTAAATGGACCTAATTTAGTCTCTGTATCATTCCATTTTTTTAAATAATTCCGATACTGAATCTCTCCTTGAATGCCTCTGAATTCTTCGAAATTATTTCTCTTAAGCATAATCATAGGTGCAATTTGAATCGAAGACTGCCCGCCCTTCATTCCGAATTCATAAGCAAATTCGAAGTATGATTTCCCAAATTGAATTGGACTTATTTTTAGATTGTCCTTGTACTCTTCGATAGACAAGGAATTGGATTGTCCATTGATATCGCTTTGCATACTTAGTAGGCCAAAGAATACGAGGAATGAGAGATATTTTTTCATTTTATAATTTTTCCAAGTTTTTAGAAAGGTATTTAATAATGTCATGAGTTGTTAAAATACCAATGACAACACCAGTATCAATGATTGGAAGGCTTTTTAGTTTATATTTAGCGAGAAGTATTATAGCTTCTTTGATGGTTTGATTTTCTTCCAGACATATTGGATTTGAGCTCATCACAGTGGTAACGGGAATATTATTCATTTCAAGGTTGGTATATGTTTTTCCAGTTGTTTTTGAAATGATATCGTTTAGATATTTCAAAATGTCTGTCTTGCTGATTATACCCTGTAATTTATTTTTTTCATCTGTTATGATAAGATGAGAAAGTTGTTCTTTCTTCATTATAGTAAGCGCATCACTGAGCATTGCAGAATAAGAAATGCTTGTTGGACTCTTGGACATGATTTCTTTGATGGCAGTTTGCATAATTATTTTATTTATTTATCAATGCGGGACCAACAACAGATTTTAAGATATCTATGGGAGTTACTATACCGGCAATTTTACCCTCTCTCTCCACTATAATGGAATGAATATCGTTTTTGATGAAAATCTCTACAGCATCAGCAATAGAACTATTTTCGTCCATACAATAAGGATCTTCAGTCATTATTTCCTTTGCAAGAATTGATCGCATTATCTTCTCATTCTCTCTATCGCTTCTAGCAATTTGAAGTCTGGTAAAGTGGTGTTGAAGTTGTTTATAATCCGCTGCGCTAATAATACCAATGGCTGTGTTTTCTTCATCTACAACAGGTAAGTGATGAAATTTTTGTGTATTAAATATTTCAGCTATTTCTGTTCCAAGGCAAAGAGGTCCAACAGTTTTTACATCCTTGGTCATAATACTCTGTAATGTCTTGTTTAAGATAATATCCATATATATAAATTAATGTTTATTGAAATCAGAATATACCACACTTAAACCTTTAATATTGACATAAAGGTCACATATTAAGTCATAAGTTATTATGATTACAATCAAAACAATTTATGATGTTAATCAAAGATATGATCTATTAAGTTAGTCTGTTAGAATCAACAATGGTCGGTCAATGTCAAACAGTTCCATTTTAGTGATGCTTCTTTTAAACAGTTCCTGAAACCAATTCTTTCTGTGATGAATCATACAAAGAATGTCTGCATCATGCTTTTTAGCATATTCACTTAATGTGGAAGAAATTGAACCAGATTTTTTTACAGAGTCTAGTACAAAATCAACGTCTCTAAAAAATTCGTCCAATGCAGCATCTAGCGTCATTTTTTCTTCATCATCTTCTCTTATATGTACCAATCTGATATTGGCATCAAAGACATTGCAAATACTGAAAATAGGTTGAAGGATTTCTTTGTTTTCGATGAGTTTACTGTCAATGCCTAGTACAAGGGTTTGCACTTTACGATAAGTAATATTATCAGGTATAGTAAGTACAGGTTTCCCCGATTCTTTAATGCAGTATTCCGTTACAGAACCAATAGTAACATCTTTTAATGCAGTCAAACCTTTAGTGCCAGTTACAATCCAGTCATAGTGTTGATGCCTTGAATAAGATACTATGTATTCTTTGGGCTCGGCTCTTATGATATGGTGAGAAAACTTAATATCTGGACCTAGTTTTTTAAGTTCAGAGATAAGCATTTCAAGATCTCTCGTAGCATTTTCTTTAAGTAAGTCATCCATATGACTAAACATTGAAGACCGGTGTTGGGTCTCCATGCAGTGTAAAAATGTAATCTCACCGCCACCTACATCATTGAGAAACCTTGTGGTCCATCCTGCAGCTTTAACTGACACCTGGGAAAAATCAATTGGGCAAAGTATTTTCATAGTTGACTTTTAGAATCCTAAAAGTAAGGATTAGTCATGAAGAAACAATACAGGTATCGAGGATTTTAATATCAATTCTTTTGAAAGGCTTTTAAACAATAGAGAATGCATTAAAGAATGGTTTTCTGCTATCACAATCAAAAGCTCGGCATTATTGTCATAGGCATGTTTTAGGAGTGAATCTCCAATATTCTTGCTATTTACGGTGGAAATGTCAAATGCGAAATCAACATTTTCATTTTCAAACAGTTCAGAAACAATAGTTTTGTTTTCAGTAGAATGAGTACTTGAAAGAAAATCTTTTACATGTATAAATTTAAGGTAGGCATTATGGTTTTCATTCCATCTTTTGATTTCATTTATAATTTGCTTCTTTGCAAGATGATAATCTGTGGCTACTACCACTTTGTCAAAGCCACTAAAAGATGAATTTTTTGGGATTAGATAGACAGGAATGAATAATTGTTTTACCAAACCTAATGATATCGTTCCAACCCACTTATCAAATAAGTCATACTTATCTCTGGTCCCAACAAATGCTTTATCGATAAAATTGCTTTTCGCAAATTTGACAATTGTATGTACTGGATCTCCTGTTAGGACTTGGAGGCTTATATTTTTAGGAAGCGTTTCTAATTGCAGATGTTTAATAATAATATCATTCATTTCTTTTTGAATGTTATTGGCATGCGTTTTTCCAGCTGCAAGCATATTTGTGTTGTCTACATTCAACAGCCCTGAATAGCAATGTAGAATATACAATTCATCATTCTCATCGGAATAGTCAATAGCATATTTAATCGCATTTAATGAAATTTCAGAGAAGTCAAACGGAACAAGAATTTTACGTAATGACATAATATCTAGGATTGTAAAACCAATAAAGGGATAGTGGAGTTGATACTCATTTGTTTTGTTTCACTTTTGTGAAAAATGCTTTCAAGGAAGCCTCTTTTTTTATGAGCCATTATCAAAAGGTCAATGTTGGCATGTTCTATATATTCGTTAATGCCATGATTAACTTCTGTATCTTGAATAAAATGATTTTCAACTGTTGTGTTTGGAAATTTAGTCTTCCATGTATTCAGCAAATCAAAATACATATCCATTTCATCTTCTTTTTCAATATGGATCAGATGAATCTCTGCATTGAATCTTTCTGCCATAGCATTTACGGTATCCATAAGTTTGTCTGGAATCTCATCATACTCACATGCATATGCGACTTTCTTAATAGGCCTATAGACTGCTTTCGGAGGAACTATAAAAACCGGCTTGTTGGCTCTTTGGGCTACCGTTGTAGAAACTGAGCCAAAAAAATGCTTAAACACTCCTGTATCTCCAGTGCTACCCATTACTATGTATGCATCTTCTTCGTCTGCTAGCCTAACTATTTCTTCTACTGGAAATCCCAATTTGAATGATTTAATAATTTTGGTCTCATGCGTTTTTTCTCCTACCCACTTTTTGCTGACTTTTTCATAGAATTCATTCAATTGGGATTCTTTCATTTCTTTGATAGAATTTTCTGTTAAGGTGTTAACATCAACAGCGGAAGGAAGATAGCAATGCATTAAATTCAATATACCATTGACTGATCTTGCCAAACCAACAGCATAGGCTACAGCATTCCATGATGTTTCAGAAAAGTCTATTGGAACGATTATCTTTTTCATATTGCCAAAATTTCCTTCTTTTAATAATGATAAATTAACACGGTTGATAAACTCATTGATTGTTTCGCCTTTAAGATAATTAATATTAATGTGATCATTGACTTTGATCGTAGGTATTGAGACAATTCCTTCTTTAATCATTTCCTTTATGTCCTTTATTTCATCAATGACAAGTTCAATCCCAGCTTTTTGAGCTTGATCCTTAATCTTCATTTTGACATATTCAAAAGTTGATGTTGGTTGACCATATAATCTAAGATGGATTATCATTATACTTTATTCTTCTGATAGCTTTCTTATAATATCAAATGTTGTTATTATGCCTACTAGCTTGCCTTCTTTTACTATTGGAATAGCATGAAACAAATTTTCCTTAAAGACTTCAACGGCTACTCCAATCCTTTCATGGGGCTCTAATTTGGCTATACCTTTTGTCATGATATCTTCCACTTTGTGTGTTTTCATTCTGAATTCATCGATTCTATTATCTGTTGACTGATCATTAAATCCTCTCTTGAAAAACAGATAGTCAGACTTGCTTACGATCCCAACAAGCTTTTCATCTTCTACTACAGGAATATGATGAATCCTGTGATTTTTGAATAATTGTTCAACTTCTTTGATCGTGTCTTCTCGCTCAACACTGATTAAGTTTTCAGACATCAATGTAGAAACCGGCGCTAATAAATCCATAGTTTGATAATTTTATTCCAAATCTATATGTAGCTTTGGGTTTTCTAAATGACTTTTGTCATTAAAATTTATGACAATCATCATACCTTCATACTGTGCATAGAATCTCTAATGATATTGGATTAAGGCTAAAAGCCATCATCGATACTGCAATTGATGGAATAATCACGATTGATGATAAAGGATTAATTGAGTCAGTAAATCTTTCTGCTCTTAGCTTATTTGGCTATAGCCAAAATGAATTATTAGGAGAAAACATATCCATTCTGATGCCTGATCCATACAAAAGAGAGCATGATGGTTATTTAGAGACTTACAATAGGACTAGGATACCAAAGATTATTGGTATAGGAAGGGAAGTTCAAGGGATGACAAAAAATGGTCGGATATTTCCTTTGCGTTTAGCAGTATCTGAGGTTATTCTTAATGACAGGATAATTTTTACTGGAATTGTACATGACCTCAGTGAAATTAAAAGGACACAGGATGAATTGCGCCTTGTTAATGAAGCCCTTGAAGAAAAAGTAGAGGAAAGGACCGTTGAGTTGGAACGGCTTATCAATGATTTACTATTGACAAATAGAAAACTTGAAAAAAGTGAGCTTGAACTTACTGAGGCACTGAATAAGGAAATTCAATTGAATGAATTAAAATCTAGATTCGTATCAATGGCTTCACATGAGTTTAGAACACCATTAAGCACAATATTATCTTCGGTTTCTCTAATTTCAAAGTATACCACTGAAGAACAAGATGATAACAGACAGAAGCATGTAGAACGCATTAAATCAGCTGTTGTTAACCTAACTGGTATTTTGAATGACTTTCTATCCTTAAGCAAGATTGAAGAAGGTAAAATTGAAATTAACAAGCGTATTATAGATTTATATGGCCTTTGTAAGGCAGTAAAAGATGATGTAAAATCCTTATTGAAAGAAGGACAAGATATCACGCACAAGGTACTGGGCGAGGAAAAAGAAATTCAAACAGATGAACGTATTCTTAAAAATGTATTGTTTAACCTCGTCTCAAATGCTATAAAGTATTCTGATGATAGCATAGAATGTATAGTTGAGTATAGGAAAGAAAGATTTGTTGTACATGTAAAGGATTATGGCATTGGAATTCCTAAAAATGAGCAGACTCTTTTATTCGATAGATTTTTTAGGGCTTCTAATGTTGAAGTGATACAAGGCACTGGATTAGGACTTAATATTGTTTCAAGATATGTTAATTTATTACATGGAGAAATTAACTTTGAGAGCAAAGAGGGTGAGGGTTCTTGTTTTTCAGTTGCGTTACCATATATTTGATTTTTTTAAAGGGCTTTAAAAATGAAAAAGAAAATTCTAGTAATTGAAGATACATTAGAAGTAAGAGAGAACATCTGCGAAATTCTTGAATTAGCAGGCTATGAAGTTTTGAATGCATCCAATGGGAAAAGAGGTTTAGTATTGACACAGACCCAAATTCCTGATTTAATTCTTTGTGATGTTATGATGCCTGAACTTGACGGATATGGTGTATTAAAAATTTTAAATAACAACAGCAAGACCAATAAAATTCCCTTTATCTTTTTAACAGCCAAAGCAGAGAAAAATGATTTTCGGAAGGGTATGGGACTTGGAGCAGATGATTATATTACCAAACCCTTTGATGATACAGATCTTCTTGAGGCCATAGAAATGAGATTGAATAAATACGATATATTTTCTAGCCAAATGAAAAACTCCGAGGAAGGATTAAAAAGATTCTTTTCAGAGGCTAAAGCAAAAGCGGAATTTGAGAAACTATCAGAAGACAGAGAAATTAGAATCTATAACAAGAAAGATATTATTTATGAATATGGAGGGTCTCCACGTTGGTTATTCTTTATCGTAGAGGGCAGTGTTAAGATTTATCAAAACAATGAATTTGGAAAGGAATTGATCATACATCTCTATAATTCTGGTGATTTCTTCGGCTTTTTCCCTTTAATAAATGCAAAGAATTACAGTGATTCCGCTTTGGCATTGGAACAAACAAGGGTTAGATTAATTCCAAAAGCAGATTTTACATTGTTGTTATATAACAATAGAGAGTTTGCTGCACAGTTCATTAAAATGCTTGCTAATTCAGTTGCTGAAATTGAACAGGATTTGATAGAATTGGCCTATAGCTCAGTTAGAAGAAAGGTTGCAATGGCTTTGGTTGCATTTGTAAAAGAAAATTCAAATTCAAATGAATTGGAAATTAAAGTATCCCGAGATGATCTTGCCGCAAGAGCAGGAACAGCCAAAGAAACTTTAATAAGAACACTGTCAGATTTCAAATCTGAAAATATCCTAGAAATTGAAGGAGGAAATGTAATAATTAAAAATCTAGATAAGCTTCAGAGCATGCCTCAGTAAATGACATTTTTTTTTCAAGTAATTAATTCCCAAACTTTACTCCTAATAAGGCACTTAGCAAAAGTGGAGCAGCTAACAATGCGAGTAATGGTAAGTGACCAAAGAGCGCAATGAATACTATGCCCATCATCAAATAATATCTTAGAATTACAGTTTTAATACTTGCTTGGAATAATTGCATAACTTTTAATTTTGTAGTATAAAAGTGAGCATTTACTTTCCTATAGAAATTGACCTTGATCAGTTGAATAGATGATTTTGGTCAGAAGCGTTTATTTTAAGTTTCTGAACGGCAAGATTAAGTATAGCAGCTGATTGAATTTAAAAGTAATTTCAAAAGAAGCAAACTCTAAAAGAAAATCATTGTTATGATATATGAGAATATTGAGAGGGCAATACCATACATAAAGAAGTTATAGCACCATCGGAGATAATCAAATTTTCTACCCAATGACTTTCCTAAAAAGAATAGATCTCTAGTAATTGAATTATCAAGAATATCATCATTGGATACAACCTCCTTTATAGCATTTTCATATTCATCGATGTTCATTCTATAGTAATTCCCAAAGAAGAAAAGATTTGATTTTTTGCTTTTTATATCTTCCGGCTTTGTCTTTCCGCTCATCTTTATGGGCCTGGTAGATAGTGTCGCAAAAATCATTGAGGTTAAGCAAACCATTGAAAGTATAAAGGTAGGTACATAAAGCTGAGTATTAGTTGCTGCTCTTTCTATCATTAAAGGTAATCCTACAGTAATTATTACTGCATTAACACTTAACATAATATTGGCCTTATTATCAGCAATTGAAGATAGGTCAATGTGATTTCTTAATGAAGTTTTGAATTGTGTTTGTGCACCCTTGTTTGTCGAAATAGTAGACTCTGCTTTTGCTTTCTTATTAAGCTTTTTGAGTTTTTTTAAATTCTTTTTCTTTCCCTTCTTAAAAAGGGCTTTGCCTTCCTTGGTTTTATAATTATGGTTTTTTAAAAATTCTATGTTTTGTTTTATCCAGGATTCTTTGTCAATATCAGTTTCTCCCCTAAAGCTCATTTCCTTTCTTAGGCTTTCACTGATTTCATCATATTCTGAAGAAGCCAATCCACTTAAATCGGCATCTTTGATCATATTGCAAAGTTTATCTTCACCACTCCATTCCATTTTGGTAGCTTCAATACATGATAACACCTTAGAGATTTTAGCTTCAGGATAATCATTTTCAAGAAGAAATTTCTTGGCAAGAATTTTTGAATGATTTTCATGGTCACAAGCATTCTCACTAAAACCAAGATCGTGAAAGTAGGCTGCTAAGGTAAGTATTTCCTTATTTTCATCATCAAGATTTGCTTCGGAAGTAAGCTTGTCCAAAGCAGCAACAACCCTTTCTGTATGCAGAAAATTGTGGTATTCAAATTCATTAGGAACATTTTTTGAAAAAATGGTCTTTACATGATTCCTTGCCTTTTCTATGATTGGTTGATTAATCAATTCTTTGCGTTTTGTCTAACCGTAATTCTTAGAGCATGTAATCCTTCTGCTCCTTGTAAGTCATTCAGCTCATGATCTTCGATTTCCGTTTCTATATAATTCTTGGAGATAAGGTAGCTTAAAAAATCGAGATACTCAGCTTTATCTTTATCACTTAAGTAAACGATAGCGATTTTTCCAGATGCAGTTAATCGCTCACCTGTAGACTTTATTGTAGCTTTATCTATTCTTTTTTTAAGAATTTCATACCGTACATTATAAGCGCCATCAACATCAAATTTCTTTTCATCCATCCGAAATCTAATGCTTAGAGAATGGTTGTAAACAAATATCAATTCTGCAGTTCGTAGTGGTACATGCAATTGAGGAGATAAATCATGAACCAGCCTACTTACATCACAAGTGGATACAAGCTGCCATAACTTGAAGTTTCTAAGATCATCTTGAGTGAATTGATCGTTTTCTAGCAAACTGCTTCCTAGATATAGGTTGTACTCTACACCATCCGTTTTGTATTTTTCAAAATAATGGGGTAGCAGATTTTGCATTTTACTTTCCTCTGCTTCCATGTATTCTGAAATAGCAGAATTTAGTTTGTTTACACTTCTTTCAAAGTCTTTTCTTTTCTTGTAAATGATATGTAATTCGTCATCTAACTCAGAGAGGTATGCCTTGTAATGCTTATCATTTAATTCTTTATATCTGCTTATACATTGATCTAAAAGAGGATGAATCTCAGTAGTTATTAATGTGACAATTCTTGTCTCATCTGAAGAGATGTAATCTTTTTCGAGGTGCGCAAGAATATCTTCAAGTTTGAGCTTGTAAGCTTCAATCAAATGGATATGCCTTTTATGCATCCAATGGTTTAAGAGATCAATCAAATGCACAACATTATCGATAAGATCTGATTTGATCAATTCGTTTCTTATCGTGCTAGAATTTACGATATCAGACTGACCATAAAGTGGAAAAACATCATTGAAAATAATTGGTGCAATGTTTAATTCTTCAAGCCCGGACTGTTTTGACATATAGTAGTTTTGAGCTACTTCCTCAAACTTCCATGCAACACTGGGGTGAATAGATGTAAAGTTTTTTTGGATGACTCCGGTAATTCTATTTCTATATTCTACCTTATACTTATCAAAATTTAGTTTGAGCTGATTAAAGATTTCCAATAGCTTCTTTGCACTCCAGCTGTTGAAAGCACCAGCATGTGTAGATCCTAATTCTAGTACTGCCAATACATCACCATTTTCATCAAGCATCGGACTGATGAGAAAACTTCTGAACTTTCTTTTGATCAGTTTTTTCTCCATTTTAGATGGATTATCCAGCTTTTTTAAGTCCTCGATATACAAAACACGTTTTGCGCTAAGCAAATGATCATAAATCCCATTGGCATCTCCATTCTTTGCAAGCATTTTTGCAAACTCTGTTTCGCCGGTCAAACCAATATTGGCATCAATCATACTCATTGATTCATCTAGCATGATATTACCAACTTCTATGCTTTCTTCAGAAAGGTAGGATTTAATAAAGGATGCAACTATCTTGAAAAATTCACTAGGGTTTAAGTCCTCACTGTAATTCAACCATTGCTTGAAATTGGAAAGCACTTGAATATCTGTTACATCGTATAGGTTACCAACGCAAAAGCCAGAAAATACAAATTTGTTTACTGGTAAATATTTAAGCCAAAGATCTGTATCATCATAGTTTTTAAGAATAATATCTATCTGTGCCTGGGTTAATTTTGGGAGTTCACCCTTTACTTCTACTTTTACAAAATCTGTTTTAATGTTCAGGCGATGGTATTTTACCAGTCCTGTTGTTTTATTTCTTATGCAAAACAGATCAGCGGTATCTGTTGGAATATTCTGATTATAAAGGCTGTTTAAGATGTGAATACCAGCCTGTGCAACAATTTGCTTGTGTTTGTTTTCAAGATCTTCCATATTAATTTCCGCTTCCCATCCTTCAGCTTGAAGAAAGGATTCAAAACTTGGTGTTTTAACCAAAAAACTTTTTTTGAAAGGAGGAGCTATATAACTTAATTCGTTGCTAAACAGCATAGATGGAACAACCATGCTCATGATGGTTTTAAACTGTGGGCTTTTGACAATATTTTCAATATTATCACTGTGTGATTCTAAATACTTGTGATTATGTTCAAGCACAGGTGCCAGTGCTGACTTTGTATAGTCGCAAGCATTACCCATTTTTGATTTTAGTGTATCTAGATAAGGTTGGAGACTAAATTTAATCTCATAAGGAATACTTGGGCTCTTGTCCAAAATATTTTCCATTTCAGAAAGAGGAAAAAAGCCTTGAGTTGGCTTAGTTGTTACTTTTGTAGCTGACATTTACTTTGTATGAACTGTTAATCAAAAAACAACATTCATACCACGATGTTTAACTAAAGTGCTTGACTTTTGATCAAAATCTTCAAATTGAAGACTTCAAAGTAATTAAACTGGTGTGATTGTTTGCTTAAGATAACGCATTAAGTGGGTATAAAGGTTCTATTCGGAAAAGCATTATATCCTGGAATTGAGACTAAAAATTGTCTAATCAGCTAGAAATACATTCAAAATTTGGCAAGCAGCCTCAGAAATTACAGTTCCAGGGCCAAATACACCTAAAACACCCTTTTCAAATAAGAACTCATAATCATGGGGAGGAATAACCCCACCAACAATAACTACAATGTCTTCACGGTTTTTGTCTTTCAACAAGTCAATTACCTCAGGAACAAGAGTTTTGTGTCCAGCGGCAAGCGATGAAATACCAATAATATGGACATCATTTTCAATAGCTTGCTTGACGGCTTCATCTGGTGTCTGGAACAGTGGTCCTATATCAACATCAAAGCCGATGTCTGCAAAACTGGTGGCAATTACTTTTGCTCCTCGGTCATGGCCATCTTGACCCAATTTGGCTACCAAAATCCTTGGACGTCGACCATATTTTTCTGTAAAACGGTTGGATAATTCAATTGCTTCCATAAACACTTTATTGTTTGCAATGGCCTTAG
The DNA here is from genome assembly GCA_029262995.1 of Saprospiraceae bacterium. Classification (GTDB taxonomy): domain Bacteria; phylum Bacteroidota; class Bacteroidia; order Chitinophagales; family Saprospiraceae; genus RFSX01. Next base: position 165,219 of record JAJCYH010000012.1, read on the forward strand.
AATATGCGCCACTAATAATTTTATTGTTAGCCTTGTATCTCCCAAATACCTTTTCCATTGCCATTGAGATTTCACCCAATGTCGCTCGGTGTCTTGCAGCTTCAATGGCTACTTCTAGTAAATTGCCTTTGTTCGAAGAGGCGCAAATTGTAATTTTCTCAAGAGCATTAACTACATCTTCTTCATTTCTTTGAGACTTGATTAAATTTAGTTTGTCTACCTGAGCTTTTCTTACTGCAGAATTATCTAATTCCAGGATATCTATTTGTTCTTCAGTTTGATTTTGGAAGATATTTAAACCGATGATTTTGTCTTCTCTTGCGTCGATTCTAGCTTGTTTTTTAGCCGCTGCTTCTTCGATTTTCATTTTGGGTAAACCCAGTTCAATGGCTTTGGCCATACCTCCATGGGCTTCTATCTCTTCAATGGTTTGCCATGCTTTTTGAACCAACTGATGGGTCAAGTATTCCACGTAATAGGATCCTCCCCACGGATCAACAACATTAGTTATACCGGTTTCATCCATTAGATATTTCTGTGTATCTCTAGCAATTTTTGCCGAAAAATCAGTAGGTAATGCCAAGGCCTCATCTAAGGAGTTGGTATGCAGAGATTGTGTACCACCAAATATCGCCGATAGTGCTTCTATGGTTGTTCTGCCAATGTTGTTAAAAGGATCTTGTGCGGTAAGACTCCAGCCCGAAGTTTGACAATGTGTTCTCAATGCCATTGATTTTTCTTTTTGAGGATCAAAAGATTTTATGATTTTTGCCCATAAAATTCTTGCTGCCCGCATTTTGGCAATCTCCATAAAATGATTCATACCTATCCCCCAGAAAAATGAAAGCCGAGGTGCAAAATCATCGATTTTCAATCCTGTTTCAATTCCTGTTTTAACATATTCCAGACCATCACTAAGGGTAAAGGCTAATTCCAGATCTGCAGGAGCTCCTGCTTCATGCATATGATAACCACTGATGCTAATGGAGTTAAATTTAGGAATATGTACTGATGTAAAATTAAATATATCGGCGATGATTTTCATGGAGTGAGATGGTGGGTAGATATAGGTATTTCTAACCATAAACTCCTTGAGGATATCATTTTGTATCGTGCCACTAAGATCTGACATTTTTACACCTTGCTCTTCAGCAGCAACGATATAAAATGCCATGATAGGAATTACAGCACCATTCATTGTCATACTTACAGACATTTGATCCAATGGAATCTGATCAAAAAGAATATTCATATCCTCAACAGTATCAATGGCTACGCCTGCCATGCCAACGTCACCCTTGACGCGTGGGTGATCAGAATCATAACCTCTGTGTGTTGCAAGATCAAAAGCAATAGATAAGCCTTTTTGGCCCTGAGCCAAATTCCGCCGGTAAAATGCATTGCTTTCTTCTGCTGTAGAAAATCCTGCATACTGACGTATTGTCCACGGGCGAATGCTATACATTGAGCTGTATGGTCCTCTTAGAAAAGGAGCGATACCTGAAACAAAATTTAAATGTTCTACATGCTTAATATTTTCGGAGGTATAAAAGCATTTAAGCTTTATATTTTCTGCGGTGTCCCATTCTTTCAATTCTTTATTGGCATCTTCAGAGACAGATTTATATTGTAAGGATGACGGTATCTTAGAGATAATGTCTTGTGTAAGTTTTTCAAAGAAAAAACTTCCTGCAGCAGGATCTGCAACCCTATCCAAATAGGATTCCATCTTTAACAGATGATGAATATTCCTTGAATTTCTTCGAGACTGAATAGTGCCTTGTGGATTGATCTCTGAATCAGAATAGGGTAGTGAGATGATGTCAGAACCTCCAATAGCTAATGACAGTGCTTGGGTACTTATTTTTATTTTATTGCTATTTTCATCCCTATGATTAGCAGTATTGCAAGTTGTTGATATTTTGATATATTCTGGAAAACATTTTCTGAGTACCCGAAGTTTGATGATATTTTCGTAATACTTTTCTCCGAAAGCAAAATGAAATTCAATATTTTTAAATTGCCTATTAACACTATTGCCATCATGTGAAAGCTTCAAATTATTATGACAATAATTGAGGCAACTTGTTATTTGCTCATGTATAGGTAAATTGTTAAATGAATCATGGCTACAATCAATTTGCACATGAAATTGAGCATATTTATTTGAATATTTGTTAATCAGAAGTAAAGGATCAGCGAAAGACGAGACCAGAGTGAACCCCCAATAAATTGATTCGGGAATTGCTGAATTTGACTCTAAATATTGATCAAAGATATCAGCAAGCGAATCTTCAGTCTCTTCGTTAGAAGAAAACATCAATTGTATAAATTCTAAGTGGATGTCCTTTAATAATAATTTAAAATCATCTACGGAAGGAAGTTTGCTAAAGGAGAAATGTAATCTCTCCATACCTTGCTGAAGGGCTTCAAGAGCAATGCTATTTGCTTTTTGGAAATCTTCAATTTCTATTTTTTCTCCAGCGATCCATTGATTGGAATGCTTGCTAGATCCATGAGTACTGTCTTTGTAGTCCTCTGATGCAAAGAAAGGCGAATAATTAAGGGACTCATCAAATAGCCAATCTAGGGATGATATCTCTTTGCCCTTTAAGTCATTCTTTACCTTTTCTAGCCATTGATCTTTACTTATTGCATTAAAGTTATCGAACAGTTTATTCATCAAATTCTTTTTGTCTATTGAAGATTCAGCTATAAATAAAGTATAAATTTACCAAAATACAGGTGAAGCCAACAGAGGTAAAGATTTATTAATAAAATGAATATGAATAATAGTTTTGATTTTTTTGAAATAGAAATGATTCATCGCATTGCTGTTGTTACCATCAATAGAGAAGCGAAATCCAATGCTTTTAATGAAGGGTGTTGGGAAGAACTTGGAGAGGTATTCGATGAATTGGACAATAGGGAAGATGTGAGGGTTGTTTTGCTTTGCGCAAAAGGTAAAAATTTCAGTGCAGGCATGGACTTATCCACCTTGATGGCAATTCCTTCTAGGTGGGAAAATGGTGACGAGGCAGTAAAGAGGAAATCTATTCAGGCTTTTATAAGGAAAATACAGGATTGCATTTCTTCCATTGAGAATTGTTCCAAGCCAGTAATTGCAAGTGTACAAGGCGCATGCATTGGAGGAGCCCTAAGCATTGTAACAGCTTGTGATTTTTGTTTTGCTTCTGAAGACGCGTATTTTTCGATAAAAGAAGCACAATTGGGAATTGTTCCGGATATAGGTGTATTGCAGCGGATGCCTAATTTTGTTCCTTCAGGCAAATTGGCAGAACTATCTTATACAGCAAGAAATTTTGATGCCAATGAGGCAATGGAAATTGCTTTGGTAAATCAAGTTTTTCCAAATAGAGAAGAATGCTTTGCGCACAGCAAAAGCATTGCTGAGAGGATAGAGGCTAATTCACCTTTGGTAATACAAGGCATTAAAAAAATGCTATTATACAAAAGGGATCATTCTGTTGAAGAAAGCCTCGACTATGTAAGTCTTTGGAATGCTTCATATCTTCTATCCAATGATTTGGTTGAAGCCATGACCGCCTATATGGAAAAAAGGAAAGCTCAGTTCTAATTTCTGAAGTTTGAATAAAATAAACTAGATACTGAGTCGAAAGGCATCTGAAACCTACAGGGGAATATTGCCATGTTTTTTCTTTGGAAGCTGCTTTACTTTAGTTTCGAGAACAGCATAAGTTCGTATCAATTTCCTTCTTGTTTCTTCAGGCAAGATGACTTCATCAATGAACCCTCTTTGTGCAGCACTATAGGGGTTGGCAAATAGTTTTGCATATTCTGCTTCTTTTTCCGCAAGTGTAGCTTCAGGGTTATCAGAAGCATCGATCTCTCGCTTAAAGATTATCTCACTCGCACCCTTTGCGCCCATGACAGCAATTTCTGCTGATGGCCAAGCGAAGTTGAAGTCAGCACCTATATGCTTTGAGTTCATTACGTCATAAGCACCTCCATAGGCCTTACGTGTAATTAAAGTTACTTTAGGTACAGTGGCTTCACTGAGGGCATAAAGCAATTTGGCTCCGTTGACTATTATACCATTCCATTCCTGGTCCGTACCTGGAAGGAAGCCTGGAACATCTACAAGTACAAGTAGAGGAATATTAAAACAATCACAGAATCTAGTAAAGCGAGCTGCTTTTTTTGAACTGTCTACATCAAGGCAACCTGCAAGACTTAAGGGTTGGTTTGCTACAATCCCAACAGATCGTCCTGCAAGCCTGGCAAATCCAACGATAATATTTTCTGCATAGGATTCGTGAATTTCAAAAAAGCTATCTTCATCCGCAAGACCATCGATAACATGTTTCATATCATATGGTTTATTAGCGCTTTCAGGTATGATATTTTCAAGGTCCGGTCTCAATTCGTCATTAAGCACGTAATCAATGCGTTGGGTTTTTTCCTCGCAATTTTGAGGCATATAGCTTAGAAGCTTTTTAATTTTATTGATGCAGCTAAGATCATTTGATGCCGTAAGGTGAGTAACACCCGACTTTGTTGAATGTGTACTTGCCCCTCCTAATTCTTCAGCGGTAACTATTTCATTGGTAACAGTTTTAACAACATTGGGGCCTGTAACAAACATGTAACTGCTGTTTTCTACCATTATAGTAAAATCTGTAATAGCAGGGGAGTAGACAGCACCTCCGGCACATGGTCCCATAATTGCTGATATTTGTGGAATAACCCCTGAAGCCATTACATTGCGATAGAAGATATCAGCGTAACCACCCAATGATCTTACACCCTCCTGAATTCTTGCACCACCACTATCATTCAACCCGATCAAAGGAGCACCAGTCTTCATAGCGAGGTCCATTATTTTGCATATTTTTTCAGCATGAGTTTCAGAAAGTGAGCCTCCGAAAACAGTAAAGTCCTGAGCAAAAACATATATAATTCTACCTTCTATTGTTCCATGCCCAGTAACTACCCCATCTCCATAAAACACCTGTTCTTCCATTCCGAAATCTTTGGTTCTATGCGTTACAAGATTGCCAATCTCTTCAAAGCTTCCCTCATCTAGCAGCAATTCAACTCTTTCTCTTGCTGTCAGTTTGCCTTTCTTATGTTGCTTTTCAATTCTGTCTAAGCCTCCACCGAGATGTGCTTGGTCAATTTTATCTTGTAAAATTTTCTTTTGTTCTTTCATGGATTATTTGTTTTGATAATCGCCTTTTATTTTCTTGAATTGACCCAATTGTCATTCGAATGTTTTGGTTCGGATAACAATGAGGATTGATCTAAATATAGACCTAATGCTAATTTAGCTGCCGTTTCAGTTATGTTCTTTTTTTCTTCCTTTAAAAGTTCAGAGGTATAATATTTTTTGACAAAATGTGTGTCAAAATTTCCTGACTTAAATGCTTCATGATCGCATACAAAACTTCCGAATGGTAAAGTAGTTTCAATGCCTTTGATTCTAAAATCTGATATAGCTTCTTTTAGGGCTTGAATAGCTTCTGTTCTATTTTTGGCGAAAGCCACTAATTTAGCAATCATAGGATCATAGTATATTGGAATCTCCATACCTTCCTTATAGCCACTATCTAACCTTCTTCCTTCTTTTTCAACAAAACGATACTCTTCTAATGTGCCTACACTGGGAAGGAAGTTATTCAGGGCATCTTCTGCATATACTCTTAATTCTATTGCATGACCTTTGAATTGAATTTTGTCTTGACTCAGTTCCAAAACTTCATTTCTGGCTACTTTGATTTGTTGTTCTACCAGATCGATGCCTGTAATCATTTCCGTTACAGGGTGTTCTACTTGAAGTCTGGTATTCATTTCAAGGAAAAAGAAATTCTTGTTTTCATCCAATAGAAACTCAACAGTCCCCGCACCAGAATAATCACATGCTCTTGCTACCATTACTGCAGCCTCTCCCATAGCATCTCTAAGTTTTTTATCCAGTATAGACGATGGAGCTTCTTCAACGACCTTTTGATGTCTTCTTTGTATACTACATTCACGTTCAAATAAGTGAACAATATTACCGTGGTTATCAGCAAGCACTTGGATTTCAATATGACGAGGAGAGCTTATGTATTTTTCAATAAATACAGAGCTATCACCAAATGAAGATTCCGCTTCACTGATTGCTCTTTTCATTTGACTTACCAGTTCAGATTCTTTTTCTACTATACGCATCCCCTTACCACCTCCTCCAGCTGAAGCTTTGATAAGGATGGGATATCCGATTTGCTCAGCAATGATCTTGGCTTCTTCAGAATCCGTGATGGCATTGTCAGTTCCAGGTAACATAGGGATTTCAAATTTCCTGACGGCTTCTTTCGCAGCAAGCTTACTGCCCATTAAGTTGATGGCATAAGGTTTTGGGCCGATGAATTTGATATTGTTTTTCTCTACCAGTTCTGCGAATTTTGCATTTTCACTAAGGAATCCATATCCTGGATGAATGCCTTCTGAATTTGTGTCAAGTGCAGCATTAATGATCTTATCTATAGCGAGGTAAGATTCAGATGAAGCATTCGCTCCAATATGAACAGCTTCATCTGCATATAAAACATGAAGGGCATTTCTGTCAAAATCAGAGTAAACAGCTACGGTTTTTATACCCATTTTTTTTGCTGTCTTCATTACTCTTAAGGCGATTTCACCTCTATTGGCAACTAATATTTTTTTCATTCCTATTCTGTTATTCAAGTTCTAACAATATCTGGTGCTTATCCACTGAATCACCTTTTTTGATATGAATAGCTTTAACAATACCTTCTCCATCAGATTTAAGGATATTCTCCATTTTCATTGCTTCAAGAATGATAAGGTCCTCATTTTTAGTTACGCTTTGGCCTTCTTTGATCAAAATGTCGAGGATTAGCCCAGGCATAGGAGCCTTAAGTTCTTTTTGACTGTTGTCAAAGCTTGCGTTCAGTCCCATTTTTTCAATCAATAGCTCAAGTGGTCCAGATATAGTAAATGAGAACTTTTCCTGGTTGAGTAAAATCTCTATTGTCTTTCTTTTTCTACTGATTTCAATAAGTTCCAGTTCAAAGCATTGGTTATCTTGAATGTAGTGATATCTATTGTTTCCTAAGGGAAACAGTTCAAGCGCAACTATATCTTGATGGGCAAAGCTGAAAATGCTGTCTTCTGATGTTACTGTGAATTGCATAAGTTCATTGGGCTTTTAAATGTTGAAAGCAATACAATATTCGGTTTGGTGCGTTAATGATACCACCAAAAGCAATTTTTCACAAAAAAAAATGGCAAAATCTAAAAGACTGTTTTATTTGGCAAATAAACTTCTGAATAAAATTTACCTTAGAATCTAAATTATAACTTATGAAAATTAATATTCTTAGTGCCCTGTCTTTATTTTTTATTGTAATTATATTCTCGTGTGTAGGAAGCGATAACAAGTCTAACAGTAATCAAGTTGCAGAATCTTCTATTAATAAGAAAAATGGAATTATTGCTGAAACTGAAACAAACGAAAATAAAGAAGTAGATGAGCAATATTCGGAGGAAGTTGTAGAAGGAAATGGAGATAAAGTATACGACCAAGATGAAGTAAAGGTGACTCCGGAGCAAATCGCCAAAGCAGATGAGTTGATCGCATCAGTAAAAGATTCTGATATTGAAAAAGTTGATGTAAATAAATTGTACAGAATGCATTGTGCTTTATGTCACGGGTTTAAAGGAAATATGAAAATTAACGGTGCTAAAGATTTGACTATATCTGATATTCCTTTAAATGAAAGTGTTGCTCAGGTTTATCATGGGAAAGGATTGATGACTCCTTATAAGGGCATTCTGAAAGATGCTGAAATTGTAGCATTATCTAAATATATAGAAACATTACGTAAGAAAGGATAATGGAAAATCTAGCTGACTTACTTGCCATATTAAAACTTGAAAAGACTTCTGAAACTGGATTCAGAGGACAAAATTATATTACACCGTGGCGTATTGTTTTTGGAGGTCAGGTACTAGGACAATCTTTGCATGCAGCCTATGAGACTGTACCTTCAGGCCGTTTTGTTCACTCCTTGCATGGATATTTTATATTGCCTGGCAATGTTGACACTCCTATAGATTATGAAGTAGATATAACAAGAGATGGAGGTTCCTTTAATACGAGACGTGTTGTAGCAAAGCAAGATGGCAAAACCATTTTTGTTGCTGCTTTTTCCTTCCAACTTGAGCAGGAGGGTTTGGATCATCAGATTTATATGCCAAATGTTGTTTCGCCAGAAATATTAATGACTGACCTTGAACAATTGGAAGATATCAAAGAGTCACATCCAATGCTCTATCTAAGATTGTCAAGGCTGCATCCCAATCCTATAGAATTCAGACCTGTAGAACAAATTTTTTCAAAAGAAATGAAAAAACTAGCACCATTCAGACATGTCTGGATCAGATCTAGAGAGAAGCTAGAGCAGAATATCAGGTTGCACCATCAAGTATTGGCTTTTGCATCAGATTACAATTTATTAGGAACAGCACTTTTACCTCATAGAGAAACACTAATTAATCAAAACTATTTCATTGCTAGCCTGGACCATGCGATGTGGTTTCATAGGTCATATGATTTAAATAATTGGATACTTATTGCTATGGATAGTCCAAGTGCATGCAATTCAAGAGCCTTAACAAGAGCTAATATATTCAGTAAAGATGGAAAGCTTGTTGTCTCACTAGCCCAAGAAGGCCTTATACGTGTAATGAGATAGAGAATGTTCATATGCAAGACATTCTAATCAACAAGTATGAAATATCTTAAAGATTAGTTTTAAATATTGACTATATTGGTATTATAGTATTAATAAAGATTTTATGAAAAAAAGAGAATTTATAAAAACAGGTTCAATATTAACGATAGGTGCATTGACTGTTCCTCTAACATCTTGTCAAAATTCAGGGTCTAAAAATGTAGAAGCAGATGGCAGTCAATCAGAAGGTGTTTCAGTTTTTGAATTACCTGAACTTCCTTATAGCGTTTCCGAACTTGAACCATATATTGATCAGAGAACAATGGAGATTCATCATGGGAAGCACCATGCTGGTTACGTTAAAAAATTAAATGCTGCACTTGAAGGTCATGATTTAGCTGGGAAAGCTTTGACTGATATAGTTAAGTCTGTCACCAAGTCCGATACTGGTGTAAGAAACAATGGAGGAGGACATTACAATCACAGTTTGTTCTGGAAAATAATGAAACCAGGAGGAGGAGATAGTCCCTCGGGCAAACTATTAGATGCTCTTAATTCTACCTTCGGGTCTTTGGATGCCTTTCAGGAAAAATTTGCTGGAGCAGCAGGCTCAAGATTTGGTTCTGGCTGGGCGTGGCTTTCGGTTAATAAGAAAAATAAACTGTTTATCAGTTCTACACCTAATCAGGATAATCCATTGATGTCGAATCTTGTTGAAAATCCCGGAGCTCCAATTTTAGGTATTGATGTTTGGGAACATGCGTATTATTTGAAATATCAAAATAAACGTAATGACTACATTACCAATTTTATGAAAATAATAAATTGGGAAGAAGTAGCTAAAAATTACGATCAGTTAATTTAGGTCTAAGACATACCATTCAATTGCATCTATGTCAAGATTTGGTCTTCTACCAGTATCTTTTGGGGCGTAGTGGGTTGATAAATAGTCTAAGATGTTAACTTCACTGTCACCCAAATCATGCAAACCTTGTGTTTTTTGCATCCATCTTATCATTTGGTGCCAGCCTTGCCTTGTCGCTCTGTTCTGAGTGATCATTTTTGATGAATGACAGGAGAGGCAGTTAGCTTTGATAAATTTGAAGTTTTTGTCATATACCATTCCTGTTTTTACATGAATACCTTTTTCTACACGATCCCATTCATCAATTTGTATACTTGCTCTTTCAGTAGTTCTTTTAGCCAACTCAAGCTTGTCATATTTTGGTCTGTTGAAAAATTTATCAATGTCATTTCTAAAGCCAAAATATACGATTACGGTTATTGATAAAAGTACAATTGCACTAATCATGGACAAGAGGGTAGACCATAGCAAGTCAGTATTCCAATTATTATTCTCTTGCATTAGGATTCTACTTTTATAGCTATTCTGTGGCAGGCATTATTCAAGTAGCCTTTCGGATTCCAACCAGGTAAAATAATTGGTTGTGAATCTCCTGAACTATCGGTAGCTCTTGCCCAGACTTCATAGTACCCAGTTTTAGGGAATTGGATCTCAGCAGAGAAATTTTGCCAGGCGTATCTATTGGTTGCAGGCAGTAAGTTGCATGGTTTCCAATTTATACCAAAGTCAATGGAGTATTCAACCAGTTTGATTGACAGTTCATGAGTCCATGCATGACCTCGAATAGGAAGTGATTGATTTTTCTTTATTGTAGCACCGGTTTGAGGATACGTTATTAAGGATTTGACAGGCATGTTCTCAATGATACACATTTCACTGTCTTCAACTTTTGCTCCTGGAGCTACTGGATCACAAGGTATTCTATAAGATTGGCCACCCATTTTGGCACCATCATGAACCTTATTTCGAATAGCAATCTTACTTAACCATTTGCCTGAACATGAAGCTGGATAACCTCCAAAAACCAATCTCAAAGGATAGCCATTCATCAATGGAATATCCTTGCCATTCATTTCCCAAGCAATTATACTCTCATCTTCCATTGCTTTTTGTATCGGTACACCACGGGAGATGCTATCTTTTTTCGGGTCACCACTCAAATGGCTGTCTTTACCGTAATAAGCAAGATATGTGGCATCCGACTTGAGGCCAACATCCTTTAATACATCCTTTAGTTTGACCCCCGTCCATTCAGCACATCCTACTGCGCCGGTACTCCATTGGTTTCCTTTTGCGGGAGGATTAAATTCTTTTCGTCCATTTCCTCCACACTCTAGTGTGATTATTAGTTTGACAGGTTCAAATTTATTCTTTAGCTCTTCAAGAGAGTAAGTCTTTTTAGATTTTACCGATTCACCATCAAAACTTAATGTCCATTGGTTTTTGTCAGGATTTGATGGAGGTATTCCATTATTTCTTACGAAAAATAAATCGTTTGGCGTTAGATCGTTATCCAATAAGTGAGCAGGTGTCTCAGCGTTTACGGGTCTGTCATTTAATAATGTAAGCAAGTCGCTTTTACCGGGTATTTTACTTAAAATGCCTTCCTCAAAAAGGGCGATGGGTAATATATCTTTCGTAAGATTTTTACCATAGACAACGGGGGCTCCAATTGCCAATGCAATACTTTGTAAAAGAGTGTTCTTTAAAAATTTTCTTCTATGATTGTGAACCTTATCTGCCATCTTGTATTTGTTGGTTTTTTAACTCGGTTGTTTCAGCAATCAAACTATCATATAGTGTCATAAAGTTAAGAGAATCGCAAATTTGTTCTATTGGGATATCTGACTTTTTTTTATTCAAATAACTCCATTCAATCCAAGAGCCATCATAATTTTTTACATTAGGAAAACCCAGCAAATGTTTCATTACAAAATAGCTGTGTGAAGACCTTGAACCTGATTGGCAATATAGAATTATATTTTTGTCCGAATGTATTCCTTTTTGATGCAGGTTGTAATGCAAATCTTTAATGGACTTTATTCTGTGGTCTCCGGTTAAGTCAACCAGTTCTGACCAATTCAAATGAACAGATCCTGGGATTTTGCCTCTATTGAAACTTCCTTTTTTATGCTTGTAAACTTTGTCATTCAGTATAAAGGGCTTTCCTTCAAATTCGTACACCTCCCGGGTATCAATCAGCAGATAATCTTCATTATTAAGATTGGAGATAATTTCTTCGAATTTGGCATAACTTGAAAAGTCTTTCCGTGACTCCAATGTATAATTACTTGCAACGATTTTTCTTGATGGGTCTTGTTCTACTGGCAAGCCAAGTTGCTTCCAATATTTCATTCCACCGTTTAGGACTTTGAAATTGTCAAAACCATATAATTCCAACACCCATGCAAATCTTAAGGCATCTACATTTCCTTTTATATCGTAAAGAATCAATTGAGAACTTTCCTCTACGCCCAAATTTTGAAGAAGCGATTCTAATTTATTTTCATCAATTATCAATTCAGAGATGGAGTCTATGTTGCTGGTAGTGTATTGAGGCCTCCAAATGTTTATTGCTCCAGGCAAATGGCCTTTTTGGTAGTCTTCAGATTTGCTGATATGTAAAATGATGAGTTGCTCTTTTTCTGCTTTAAGCAAATGAGTTAATTCTTGGGCACTGATCAGGTGCTCATGCTGAATATCATCTTTGGAGTCAGACAATTCGTTTTGCGTAGCTTCCGGATTACAAGCTAACAAACAGATAAACAACATGTAGAGGATGATTTTCAATTTTTCGGTTATCGGGAGAAAGATAGAAAGCTTTTATTGAAAACAGGAAGGAATGCTACTGAAATTAAAAATTCAATAGATTACTTGTAATACAAAACTTATTAGAATTATTGTTAGAGTTTGCTATTAGAGAATCCAAATTGCTTTAAAGTTTCTTGGTTATTTCTTGGTTTTATTAACGGTCGAATTACCCATTCAATAATAGATATATTATATAAAGTTATTTCATTTTTGCTTCTGTTGAATTTTCGAGTTAATCTCAAATACTGATACAGCATAAGTACAACATCAATTCTCAAGTGGCATTGCGCACTTTTCAATATTATATTTGATTTAAATGTGCCGACTAAAAAATTAGTAATTAATTTAAACCATTTCTAAAATAAATTACGAAATAATTTACAGTTTGCATTTCTGGACATTCTTAACTTTTTTTCCAGTTATAAATTAAGGCAATCATAAATCCTGATATCCATCCTATACCAAATGTCAAAATGATACCAGCAAGGGATTGTCCGATTGGAACATTAATTTGACTTACTGTTGAAACATCCAATCCGTGAAGGATGCTGTTAAAGAACCAAATAGTTCCATTCTGTCCGACAATTAACATTAGGCATATACAAGCAAGATATAATACAGATCCAGTTACTCCAATTGCTAAAGCTAATTTACTTGATTTTATTGTTTTCATAATTTCTCTTTTATTGTGAAGAGATAGGTTTATCTTTAATAAGCCTTATCTTATAATTCTCTTAATTCCGTAGTCTTTTCATAGGACTTATTTTTGGGATCATGCTCATTATGTTTTCAAGCCAAAGATTCTACCCTTAAGGATGAAGATGGTATTCATCAACAGTATTGTGACATAATTATTCATAACGAAACCCGAGCATATCATTGAACTTATACATTGTGGATGAAAAATAATTCATTTGTTCAATGATGCACATGGGCGAAGAATTATTGTATCGAAATACTTCTTATTTATTATCTCTTATCCCTTCAAGTGCCACTTTGTCATTTTTGATAATATCAATAGGACCTTCTTCATCCTGGCGATATGAATTAGGAATAGGACTTCAAATAAGAGAATTATTTATATTTCATGATTTAATATTTTGTTCACAAAAAGAATTAATTAGCTGTTTTTAAGAAGTCTGCAATTTTTACAGCCTCTGGTTCTGTTAAGTTTGCTCTTACACGCATGTGCATAACGGCTACATCCCACTCCGCATCACTGAAAGATTCGGGTGATGGTGTATTGTGACATCTAAGGCAATTTTCACCCCAAAGTTGTGCACCTGTTTTGGCTTCCACTATGGTGCTGGTTGATCTGCAACTACTTATAATTGCAATGAGTGAAAGTAGGGTGAATAAAAAAATGATGATAGGTATCTTTTTCATTATAATTGATTTTATTTTGTTTAAAAATTAGAATCCGATTGCCCAATGAATTAAGAAGGCATTTCCTTCTGCACCACCATGACCACCTGCTTCTTCTATGTTTGAGTTACTAATTTGGTAACTCACTTTAAAGACGGTTCTCCAATCGATCCAGTAGTTTATTCCTAAATCAACTTGACTTTGATCAGTTTCCCATTCAGCACCTTCTGGTGTTTTTAAAGTAGAATAACGTCCAGCAAATTCCAGTCTTCGGACGAAACTATTTTCTACGAGTGCAGGACGCAAAGAGACTTGAGCAAACCATGTAGTACTATTGTTATCAAAAGTGATTAATTCTTCTGGATTCTCATGTGAAGGATAGTTAGCATCATCCACATTGACGGCTGAATATTGAGCTTTTATATCAAGTACACTGCTAATTGAAGATAAAGTTTTGATATATGAAATATCAAAAGCGTAATGCAATGCAGTGACATCTTCTTTGTCTGTATCTTTCGCTCCCACTTTCCCATACATTCCAGATAGTCCAAATTCAAGACTTGAATCAGAAAATGGGAAAAACCCAAATCTACTACCAAACGTTTTTCCTTTATTATTATCTGGAAAAATTGCATGATGAAGAATCCCTGCTTCTTCGGGCTCTTCTTCACCATCATTTAATTGAGATCCATTGACTACATAGATGGAATAGTTGACTTTTATGTTACCTAGGTACGAACCACCTCTTAGCTCTAATCCGATGTCATTGGAAGGAATAATTCCATCATGCCCAGCTCCTAAAGGTGCTGTTGGAATCTTGTTAATCCAAGCTGGATGAAGATTTGGAACAAAAATTCCAAATGGCACTAATATTTTACCAGCTCTAAAAGTCAAATTTTTCGATAGAAGATAGGACATATTGGCGTATTCAATCTCAAGCTCAATTTCTCCACCAGATTGTTCTAAAGCCCATTCACTTTCAAATAGCAAGCGGTCAGATTGCTTGTAGATGAATAAGGGATTAAACGAGCCTCCAACAAAGCTGAACTCTTCATCTGTAATTTGCAAGCCAGAGTGAGCGTATCCTCTCAATAGAAATTTACTTTTCCCTGGTCTATACGTGTCACTTTCATTTTTGAGTAATTCAATCTCTTGTTTCAGTTTTTGAATCTCATCAGTTGATTGTACTTCTTGAGCATTTGCATTTTTATTCATAAATGCGAGCATTAACGTCATAAATAAAATCAAATATTGATTTTTCATAATTATTGAGTTTTTTTAAATAATAAGTTAATTCAGCGATCTAATAAAATTGACCAATTGCCATCTCTGTTCTTCAGTTAAAGTTTCTTTATAGGAAGCCATCGGTGCTTTCCCTTCTGTCATTTTCCAAAAGACTGCACCATCGGTTTGATTTTGAACTATGTCCTTCGTGAAATTAGAAGGACGAGGTTTTATTGCCATTCCAGCGATTCCATCTCCCTTCCCTTTTGTTCCATGACAAATGGCACAGTAGAGTTTATATAATTCTTTTCCAGCAAGTGTCGCTTTTTCCATTCCTTTATATGGATTTTTCACCTTGTCGGCACTTGCAGGTGCAGTCCAATTCCCATCTTGTCCCAATAATTGATTTTCTGTAGTCCCGACAATTATCAGAAAAAAGAAAATCAAGAAAGTAGAAATGGTTATTTGTTTAATACAAAGAATATTATCAATCATAATTTTATTTTAGTAAAAATTAGTTATATCATTCAAATCAATACAGACTTGTTGATTATCCAATTTGTCTATATCTCAAAAATATAGAATACTCAGATTTATAATTTTATCTAATGTCATTGCTGGCAATGATCTTAGTCATTTTTGTTCGATTAAAAAAAAACAGAGGCATCACCGTTAAACAGTGATACCTCTGCGTTTAGAATTCCCTTAATGCTAATATCTGTAATTGGACCTTGACTGTAAATAGTGGAAATACAGTTTAAGGACATAAACTGAAGAAAATAATCTAGCTTAAATAAGCTATTAAATTTTTGCCTTTTCTACATTTAACAATGTTAAGTAAGCAAAACGCTTTTATTTAGATGGTCGCTCATATTGGCAACAGCCAGGAAGCTCATCATAAACCTTTTGGTCGGCACGAAACAAATCAGTATCATGACCAACTTTAGCAACCCTTTTCTTTATATCGTCCATTGTAATAATTTCCTTATCATACTTGACGAGCAGTACTTTTGTCTCAACATTCCAATCAGCAGAATGAATTCCTTTCACATTACCAAGTGAACCGTCAATCCTACTTTTACACATGCCACAGTTGCCATAAACCATAATGAAATCGGTAGCACTATTTACTGGTTCGGATTTCTTGGATTTGGTATTGGTATTATGATCATGACTACCATGATTGTGTTGAGCTTCCATCTTAAATGAGATCAAGGTTAAAAAGGCAATGCTAAAAATAATTTTAAGATGTTTCATAATTTAATATTTTTATAGATGAGGAAAAAATTGAACAGCGGACAACCCCGCTGGTCAAAAATCTTGACTATTTTAACTAATCTTTAGGTCGTTCATATTGACAACAACCAGGTAAGCTATTATACACCTCCGCTTTTGCTCGGTGTGTGTCACTATCGTAGCCAACATCAGCAATTTTTTGTTTGATGGTATCAAGCGTAATTACATCAGGATTAAAAGTAACGGTCATCTCATCAGTGTCTTTATCCCAATCAGCTTCGCTTACACCTTCTACATCTTTCAGTGAATTTTCAATAGTTTTTTCACACATGCCACAGTTGCCATAAACTGTAAATTTCTCTGTTTTGTCAGTATTAGAACTGACCGTTGAAACCAAATTAACTTTTGCTTCAACATTTGCACTACTCGTTTCTTCAGGAGCAGATTTCTTGGTGCAGCCTGTTTTTTCTTTTGAGCTGCAACAACTTTGGGCAGTAGCTGAGATTGTAAAACTCATAACTGCGAATAGGGTTAAAAAAATGTACTTTTTCATGTTTGATATTTAATAATTAATTGAATAGAATTGAAATCAATACTCCAGATAAGAGGAGTATAATTAACACTATAATTACAGTGTTATATATTTTACGGCCCTTTGAAGGACTATCATCTGCTTTACAACAATCTTTCACTTTTATATATTATGAAAAAATTAGTAATTCTGTTTTACCTCACTTGAAATGGGAATTCCACTTTAGTTTTTTCCCAAACCAAAGAAACTATACCACTGGAATCATCATTCTTTTTTACTAGGTATTTTAAATGTTCTTGACTATCTTCCAAGGCACTTGGGAGTACTTCAATCCGTAAAACATCTTCTTTTTCATTGTATTTATCTGTTCCATGTACATCCCATCGTGTATTAAAAATGAGTGTCCATTTTTCTTGATTAGGAATGATAAAGAAGCCATATTTTCCTGCTGACAAAATCTGACCTTTAATTATCAAATCCATATTGGTTTCTATTGATGTTGCATTATGAGCACCTGCTCTCCACAATTTACCAAAGGGAATCAGCTCTCCAAATATGTTTCGCCCTCTAACTCCCGGAGATGAATAATCAATATGCACATGAGCATCACCAATCATTGCCATTGCTGTTTCGTGTGGACTAAGTGGTTTCTTTTTAGTTTCGTTATTGGGTAATGTATTATCATTCGGTGAACTTGTATTATTTTTGCAACTAGATGTTAATCCGAAAAGAAGAATAGAAAAAATCAAATATTTCATTTTGTATTTATTTAAACTGTTAATTATTAGTGACTGTGATCGTGACCGTCATTTTGTGATTCAATAAATTTTCCTTGAACGCCTACTCCATGAATATGAGCAAGTGTAGCGCCATAATGGCCTGCTTGACTGACACTATAAGCGCCTCCTACCAAAAACAACGCAATGATAATTTCCAACCAAATTTTTTCCTTAAATAAAAACATGCTAACTGCTTTTAAAAGGAGCCCAATTCCACTTAACCAAATTGTATAATCAGCATATAAGTCATGTTTCTCAAGAACTAAAGTTGCAGCTTCCGATAAGCCAGTGGTATGTGGATGAACAAAAGTAGATGCAACATAAGCACCTAAAAACCCTCCTGCTAATAGGAAAAGAGTTGTCCAATTAAATTGTTTTTTCCATAAAAAAAAGGAAACAATTTGGGCAATGATCGCTAACAACAATAGTACAATTGGAAAATGAACCACTAATGGATGAAGATTAGAAAAATCACTCATAGCAGCATCTACTATTTTACTTTCATTTATCATTAAATGATTATCCATTTCATGATGGTCATGAGAAGTTTCGATTGGTGTTTCTTGCATATTTTCTTGCACAATAGTTGTGGAGTCTTGTACTTTTTTCTTATGGTCTTCATCACTATGGGCAAAGATTAAATTGCCAAAAAGTAGGAAGATTATCATGGATAAAAAAGAGATTCTGATTTTCATTATTTGAATAATTTAATGTGAATTATTTGCTTGCAATCGTATATCTAAGCGTTCCTATTTTAGTTTTTGTAATATCTATTTGCTGTACATCTTTAAAGCCTATATCTTTTAAAAATATTGAGAGAAGTCCCTTCCTATTATCGGAAGTTGTTTCAAATCCATCCAGCATTTGGACTAGATAAAAACCTAAACTTGCAAAATAGTTATGTGGTTTTCCCCAGTCACAAATCAGCAACTTGCCTTCTGGTTTTAACACTCTGTAAATTTCCATCATAGCTGTCTTTTTTACCTTGGTTTTTAACTGATGAAATACCAAACAGCTAAACACCTTATCAAAAATATCACTGGGATAGGGAAAAACCTTACCATCATACAATTCCAATTTTACATTTTTTAAAAAGTTCAACTTTTTAAGTTTTTTCTTGGCGATCGCTTCTACTTTGGGGTCTACATCTAATCCGTAGTATGAAGCCTTGAATTCAGCACGAAGTGCATAAATAATATTCTGTCCTGTCCCAAAACCAAATTCCATAATTTGCTCATGTTGCTGTGGGTCCAAATGGTGAACAAGCTTATCTCTAAACGCTTTTTCAGGCATTGTCCAATCAATTGTTTTGTCATAGAATGAGGTCAATTGGTTGTAAGCTAATGCTGGTATAAAATCATTTTCCTTGCTCATTTTCAAATCATTTTTTTAATAATTCCTATTGCTTCATCATTTTGAATACTTGACTTGGTGGCAACAATATTCAACAGCTGGAATGCAGATAATTAAAATCGAATACTCAATCCTCCACCTGCACCAAAGCGATTATCATAACTTCCCATCAAAGAAATATTCTTAGATATAATATATTCTGCTCCTGCACTCCAAACTATTTCACTTTCATAATTTTTCCCTTCTTCGAAATCTGTAACCACACCAAAATCTACCTGGTATTCATAATACCCAAAAACTAAAAGTCGAGGAAATAGCATGATACTTCTTCCAATACCAATTCGTGGCCGCAACTTACTATCTAATCGTATATCTAAATTTAAAAGATAGGGAGTTAAAAAACGGAACCCTGCTACTCCAGTTATATTATACTGACCTAAACTATCTGGAATTGAATTTTCTAAGTTGACTCCACCAAATACTCTTGCATAATCAAATAGGTACCGTTCGTAGGTGAATTCTGCTTCTAAATTTTTATTGTATCCAAACTCAGCACTTAGGTTAAATTGATTTCTGATGTTGGATGAAATCAAATTTATTCCAGTCATATGGGAAGCTACATCTAGTGTGGCCCACGAATAATATTGATCAGTTTCATGTATCAATTTTGAAATAGGGTAGTTTGCCATTCGTTTGTCCGAAGGTGTATCATAACTAAATACCCTTGCCATACCACCCATCATATGATATAATACATGACAATGGAAAAACCAATCACCATATTCATTACCATAAAATTCAATCGTAACCTCTTGCATTGGTGGAACATTTACTGTATGCTTTAGTGGAGAGTATTCTCCATTTTTATTAAGCACTCGAAAGAAGTGTCCATGAAGGTGCATCGGATGATGCATCATGGTTAGATTATTCAAGGTGACACGAGTGACCTCTCCTTCATTGATTTTTATTTTATCTGTTTCGGAAAGGGGAACGCCATTCAAACTCCAGATGTATCGATTCATATTTCCTGTCAAATTGAGTAAAATTTCCTTGACAGGAATATCTTTTGAGTAGTTGGTTTTGTTTGGTGATTTCAAAAAATCATAACTAAATTCTGAAGACGTATTCATTGAATTATCCATTATCATATCACTATGATTTAGGGGCATAGTGTCTTTAGGCATTTTCATTTCATCATGATCCAATTGTCCTGCTTCCTTTTTATCATTATTCATCTTCTGATGCTTCATATCATCCATCTCTTCCATCTCCTCTATCTCATTCATCTCCTCCATATCCATTTCGCTGTCCATTTGCATCCCATATTTTTTCTTCATTGCAAATCGGTTGTCCTTTTTTGGTTTGAACTTTAGAGCAGGTGCACCCATTTTCATATCCATTTTTGCCATGGTCTTCATCATTCCAATTTTATCGGGTCTTGGAACCTTGGGTGCTGATAATATATCTCCATTTCCCAAAAATGCAGAAGTTTGACCTGAACCATCTTGAGCTGTAGCTCTGATTTCTATTTTCCCATCATCTGGAATTGTTACAATAAAGTCATATGTTTCTGCAATTCCGAAAAGTGTTTTATTTCGAGTAACAGGAACAATATCTAACCCATCGGCAGCAACTAATAAAGGATTATCACCACCAAAAGTCAACCAGAAATAAGTCGAAGCTGCCGCATTGATTAGTCGAACACGAACCTTCTCACCTGAATTAAATTTTGGATATTCTTGAGTAATATTTCCATTGGTTAAAAAAGCAGGATAATAAATATCCGCAATGTCAGCCCCTTCCATTCGTTGTTTCCAGAAGTTAAATTGTGCACTCAATGCACCTCTTTTTATCACTAGATTAAGTGGTGTAGCAGTTCTTTTTTTAATTCCCATCCATTCGTTTCCTCTTTTAAGATTTCGCAAAATATTCATAGGTTTGTCATTCGTCCAATCCGAAAAAACAATGACTAAATCTGAATCATACTCTATAGTTTTCTCTTTTGGTTCAATGACGATAGAACCATAAACACCTGATTGTTCTTGCAACATTGTATGTGAGTGATACCAGTATGTACCACTTTGTTTAATAATAAACTCATAAGTAAAAGATTCTCCAGGTAGGATAGGAGGCGTATTTAGATAAGGTACTCCGTCAAAAAAATTAGGCAACAGAAGTCCATGCCAATGTACAGAAGTTTCTGTATTCATTTTGTTGGTGACATGAATCACAGCATACTCTCCTTCTGTAAATCGTAAAGTTGGTCCTGGAATAGAATTATTGATTGCCATAGCCAAAACTTCCTTCCCTGTGATATTGACTGTTTTATTTTCAATGGTTAGATTGTATTCCCGTATAGGTAGATTGAATACATTGCCTTCCACAGAATGTGTGGATTGGGCAATCAAAAAATTGACATTTACAAATAATAAAATTGATATTATTAAATATTTCATTTTAGAATTTCATTTTGACTAATGATTATGTCCTTGTAATCGAGCATTAGTAGTTTGCTGCATGGCAGGGTTTTTGAAGTCCTTGTCAATGGTTGCTTTCACTACCCCACATGTCAACATTTTATCACCGAAATAAGGATTTTGAATGGACTTATCTTTACTTATCCAATCTGCACCTTCGTTATTATTTACCATTGGGCAATGCTGTACATATAGGGTATCTTCAGAAATACCAAATACTTTTATCGACTTGATTAGAGCTTGAGAGAAAAAGTCAAATTGCTTGCGTTGTTCTTCAATATCACTCAATTCGGTTATATTCTTACTGTGTGATTGAAGGGCTTCGAGTTGCTCCATCCAATAGAGATGAGCATCATCTTTTACCAATGACATATCTACTTTTGACAAGTCTTCCATAACTTGTTGTGCGGTTGTTGTAGCGAGTTCACTATTGCTTGCAACTAAGGCATCCTTTAATAAAAGATAGGCATCCGAAACCATGACCAATTGTTGCTTAAATTCCATTGGGGTAGATTCAGTATGATCAGGTAAATGTATGGTATGGTCTGAGCCTTTTACCATCACATCTCTATTCATCATGCTTGCTTGGTTATTGAGTTGTGCAGCAGCATCAATGGTAAAGCTTCCATAAGTGACTACCTCTTCTCCCGATTCTAAGCCACTAAATACTTGATAACTATTTCCTAATGACTCACCTAATTCTATTTCTTTAAACTTAAAAGAAGGGATAGTCATATCAGGAACTTTGACATAAACAACGGACCGAGTTCCTGTCCACAGTACCGCTGATTTTGGAACAGTCAATTGGGCTTTGTGGGAAGGTTTTTTTTGCAATGTACCTTGCACAAACATTTCTGGTTTTAGTACTCCTCCACGATTATTGATTTCTGTTCGAATATAGGTAACTCGTGTAGTTGGATTAATAATAGGGTCAATAAAGGTTACACTTGTTTTAAAAGTTTTATTTGGAATTGAAGGAGCTGTAAACTCGATAGCATTGCCAACTTTAATGGATGGCAAATCTTCTTCATAAGCATCAAAAAGTACCCATACTTTTTGAAGATTCATCAAATCAAAAAGTGGTTCACCTTGTTTAATATAATCTCCAACTGCCACTCTCCTTTTAGTTACAGTTCCTACCTCGTCGGCAGTAACTGTAAAAGTTTCTTGAATAGTTCCATTTTTTTCAATTGCCTTGATTGCTGCATCCCCGATTTTCCAGTATCTTAATTTATTCCTAGCGGCTTCAACCAATCCAGGATTTAGGTCAACTAACTTCAAGGCTTCTAGAAGTTCTTTTTGAGCGGTGATTAAATCAGGAGAATAAATGGTGGCAATTTTTTGACCTTTGATGACTTTCTCACCTGTGAAAGTGACATAAAGTTTTTCAATCCGACCGGGGACGTGTGCCACTTGACTGGACGCCAATCGCTCATCCATTTGTACTTTACCAGAAAGAGGAATTATTTTTCCAGAATGCTCAACTTCATCTCCAATAATAGTGGTTTGGATATTGGCAAGTTTTACCGCTTCATTAGTCATCTCTAAAATCAAAGGGTCGGAGGATGAATTCTCTTCTAACAGAATTAAATCCATTCCGCAGATAGGACAATCCCCTGGTTCGTTTTGACGAATTTGAGGGTGCATGGAACAAGTCCAGATTTCTTCTTTTGCGGGAGTGAGTTTTGCATCACCTTCGTTTTGATGATTTTCAACAGGAGTATCGGTGTTTGTTTTATTATTAAAAATAAAATACCCAGCTCCTAAACCAATGGCAATGGCGATGACTGCAGTGATGATTATATTTATATTGAATTTCATAGTTATTTTAATTTTTCTGTTTTAAACATTTCTTTTCTTTGAAAAATTTATTGAATAATAAATCGCTCAATGCTACTTTTTGCAAAATGGCTTTGGACGATTGCTTTCAGCATTTTTAAATCATAATCAATCAGTTCTTTTTCCAATCGCAATAATTCGTCAAAGTTATTCCCCTTTGTACTATAGTCTATTTCTAAAATATTAATAGCTGCTTGTGTGATTTCTATTTGCTTTTTGTACAAATTTATCTTCAGTTGAGCAGTTTCATAATCAGCAAAAGCAGTTTCGATGGCTGCCATAAAGCGACTTAAAACATCTGCTTTTTTATCGACCAAAGCCGATATCTTTAGTTTCTCCTCATTCTCTTTGGCTTCGTATTTTTTTCGAAAAAGGGGAATTTTTATAGTGCCACGCAATTGGACAATGTCTCTACCATTACTAGAAGGTTCGGCATCGGTTCTTTCATTGACCATGATATAATCCAAGCCTACTCCGAAGGAAGGTTTTCCAGTCAGATCATTCAATGTTATAGCTTGTCGAGAAATGTCTTGCTGTAATTCAAACATTCGAAGCATCGGATGGTTTGCTTCGATGTTGGCAGCTAAGGCCGTTTTATCAAAAAGAATGATAGCAAAAGAAAGAGTATCCGTAATAACTATTGGAGTTTGCAATGGACGATTAAGCAATTGATTAATGGATGCAATTGGTCTGGTTTTAGCCGTTTCCAAAATCGTTAACTCTTGATTGAGTTCTTCAATTTTGAGTTGTACACGGAGAACATCTGCAGCAGTCGTTTTTCCACTTTCTACTTTAGATATTGCCAATTGTTCCAAGGCTTCCAGAATGGGAAGGTTACGACGAATGATGGATTGGCTCTTCTCAATATCATACAATTGGAAATAGGCTATCTCTACTTGATAAGATAAATCCAAAGCTCTAGCTCCAATTCTTTGGAACAATGCTTTTGCTTTTGCTAATTCCAAATCCCTTTTACTATTCAATAATCCTTTCCAAGGAAACATTTGAGTAGCACCAACTCTTAAAATTTGTGCTCCTAATCTTGTTTCAACTGGCAACGGAAATACACCAACCCCAACTTCAGGGTCAGGTAACTCACTTACTTGTGGTGCTATTTCCAACGCAGCGTAATACTCTTTTTCTAAAACTTTTAATTCCAAATTGTTATTAACAGCTTCAGTAACTAAAGAGTCGAGCGATTGAGCATATGTGGACCCTGCACCAGCCATGGAAATCAATACCATGATTGTAACAGCTTTTAGCGATTTATTTTTACTACTAAATAAATTGTCAATTTTTAATTTAGACTCTTGCCAAAGTGAGAACAAAACAGGTACTGTAAACATTGTGATCATTTGTAAAGTCATACCTCCGAAGGAAGGGATGGCCATTGGTAACATAATATCTGCTCCCCGGCCTGTTGATGTAAGGACTGGAAGCAATGCCAAAATAGTCGTAGCCGTAGTCATCATCGCAGGTCGAACTCTACGAAGTCCACCTTCGACTACAGCATCTTTTACTCCTTCAACAGTAGTTGGCTTATTCTTTTTAAAACTATCTTGAAGGAAGGTGGCAACAAGTACTCCATCATCTGTTGCAATACCGAACAAGGCGAGAAATCCAACCCAAACCGCTACACTCAAATTAATTGTACGAATCTGGAAAAGGTCTCGCATATTGGTTCCAAAAAAATCAAAATTTAAAAACCAACTGGTATCATAGAGCCCAATCATTATAAATCCACCTGAAAAGGCGATAAACACTCCCGTAAATACCATAATTGAAATGGTAACCGAACTAAACTGAAAGTAAAGGATTAGGAAAATGATAGCTAACGCAATCGGAACAACTATACTTAATCGTTTACTAGCGCGAACTTGCTGCTCGTAATTTCCTGCAAAACGATAACTCACTCCAGCTGGCACTGCCAATGTTCCATCATCAATTATTTTTTGTAAATAATTTTGAGCGTTGTTGACGACCTCAACTTCTGAATATCCATTTTCTCTATCAAACAAAACATACCCAATCAAAAAGCCATCTTCACTTTTAATGGATTGTGCACCTTGCTCATATCTGATTTTCACCAAATCTCCCAGAGGTATTTGTTGTCCATTTGCTGTAGGAATATAAATTCTTTTCAAAGCGGCGGGGTCATTTCTCAACTCTCTTGGATACCGAATCCGAATAGAATACCGTTCTCTTCCTTCTACCGTTGTTGTCATATTCATTCCACCTACTGCTGCTTGAATATATTGCTGTACTTTTTCAATTGTCAGTCCATACCGACCGATGATATCTCTATCAATGTCCATAAGTAAGTATGGTTTCCCAACAATTCTATCAGCGAAAACGGCAGCATCTTTTACGCCATCTACATCTTTCAGATACTTTTCAAGTTCCAAACCAAATGCTTCGATTGTGGTCAAATCTCCTCCACGAACTTTAATTCCCATTGGAGCCCGCATACCCGTTTGAAGCATCACCAATCGAGTTTCGATAGGTTGAAGTTTTGGAGCAGAGGTGACTCCAGGAATTTTTGAACTCTTGATTATCTCATTCCAAATATCATCGGGGCTTTTAATGTGGTCCCTCCACTGTCGAAAGTATTTACCTCCTTTATCGGGAATCAATTCCCCGTATTCATCTGTTTCGTATTCTCCATTATTGAATCGATATCGAGTTCGGTGACCATTTTTATCGGTACGATATTCTGATTTGTAAAGTATGAGATTTTCGTACATGGACATTGGAGCTGGGTCAAGTGCGCTATTGACACGTCCTGCTTTACCAACTACCGTTTCTACTTCAGGAATGGCTGTTACTGCCATATCCAACAATCGAAGATTCTTGATATTTTCTTGCATTCCTGAGTGAGGCATGGAAGTCGGCATTAACAAAAATGAACCTTCATCCAAGGAAGGCATAAACTCCTCTCCAGTTTTTTGAAAAACCATAAATCCTTGGTATACGATAATGCCAACTACAATTAAAAACAAGATTTTAAATCTAAGTAAAAACCTAAGAATTCTTTCGTAGAAATATATGATGATATAGAAAAATCCAATCAATCCTCCTGCCACTACCACGATAAAAAAGAAGTTGGTCAGATTACTTTTATTTACCCCCAATGGCATCCATACTGTTGCTAAAAGCCAAGCAACAATCAAGGCGTAAATCATATTTGTGGCTACAGAAAGCAATTTTGCATTTCTTTCTGAGCTAAATTGCTGAACTATTTGATGGAGTATTCCGGCAAAGCCAACGACTGCTAAAATACTTCCTAAAAACTGGTGGTAGAAAAATGCAATTACTAACCCTCCAAATAATGCTAAGCCATTTCCAACATATGAGAGCATTTTCTTTTTTGATTTAAAAGAAAAGATAGTGTGTGCCATCGGAGGGATAATCGTAATAGCAACAATAATTGAAGCGACCAAAGCAAAGGTTTTAGTAAATGCCAAGGGTCTAAATAATTTTCCTTCTGATGCTTCCATTGTAAATACTGGAAGAAAAGAAATTACCGTAGTAGCAACGGCTGTGATAACTGCTGAAGCTACTTCAATGGTAGCCTCATAAACGCTTTCCATCAGGCTTTCGTCGGGTGGAGCTTTTTCGATTCTTATTACAATACTTTCGGTTAGGACAATTCCCATGTCAACCATCGTACCTATGGCAATTGCAATTCCTGAAAGAGCAACGATGTTGGCATCCACGCCAAAATATTTCATTGCGATAAAACACATCAAAACCGCAACAGGTAAAGTACTCGAAACCAACAAAGATGATTTCAGATTTAGCAACATCAAGATGACCACAATAATGGTAATCAGTATTTCAAGACTGAGTGCTTCTTCAAGAGTTCCGATAGTTTCGTTTATTAATTGAGTTCGATCATAGAATGGAACTATATTGACTTGTGAAACAGTTCCGTCTCTCAAGGTCTTAGTTGCTAATCCAGGTTCAATTTCGGAAATCTTTGCTTTCACATTTTGGATAACTTCCAAAGGATTTGCACCGTATCGAGCTATAACTACTCCACCAACAGCCTCTGCTCCTGATTTGTCTAAGACTCCTCTACGCGTTGCAGGTGCAATATTTACTTTGGCGATATCACCAATCCGAATAGGTACATTATTGTTAACTACGATGACACTTTTTTCGATGTCTTCAATATTTTTGACATAACCCAATCCACGTACAAAATATTCTACCAAATTAATTTCTAAAGTCTGCGCTCCGATATCAATATTACTCCCTTTGATGGCTTTCATCACTTGCTCCAGAGAGATGTTATTCGCTTTCATCGCATCAGGATCAACATCTACTTGATACTCCTTGACGAAGCCTCCAATAGAAGCGACTTCTGCCACCCCTTCTGCAGAGGATAATCCATAACGTACATAAAAATCCTGGATGGTTCGGAGTTCATGCAAATCCCATCCTCCTGTAGGATTCCCATCTACGTCTTGGCCTTCCAAAGTGTACCAATAAATTTGCCCTAGTGCAGTGGCATCTGGACCAAGGGTTGGCTGTACTCCTTCGGGCAATGTATTGGTTGGGAGCGAATTTAATTTTTCCAAAATCCTACTTCGACTCCAATAGAATTCTATATCATCGTTAAATATTATAAAGATGGTAGAGAACCCAAACATGGAATTACTTCGAATACTTTTCACTCCAGGAATACCCAATAAAGCAGTTGTCATTGGGTAGGAAATCTGGTCTTCAATATCTTGGGGAGAACGCCCCATCCATTTGGTAAATACGATTTGCTGATTTTCACCAATATCAGGAATCGCATCTACCGATACAGGGTTACGTGGCAAATTTTTGATGCCAAAATCAAAAGGTGCGTTCACTAATCCCCATCCTACAAATAGGAGCAGTAACAAATAAGCAACAAGCTTATTTTCGAGAAAAAATTTGATTATTTGGTTTAACATTACTCATTTGAAATTTAAGAATTTTGCAAATAAAAATATGCCCAAACTGCCACATGACTGTTTGAACAACAATGAAAATAAATAAATCAAATAAGGAAGAACTGATAGAGAAGAAGAAAGTCTCTATCAGGCAAAGGAGGTTTATATTGTTCGAAAGTCTGAAAGTAAGTATCCAATTTGTAATTAAAAAAATATACAGCAACAAATGCTGTCACAAAATCCAAGTGTATAGCTTCTGTTGAAGCTAATAGTGGACTTGTAGCATCTGTTTCTGATTTTTTAATAACAATACTTTCATTATGGCAGCATTTGTCTTTTTCAGAATTGTCTTCCTTGTCTATTTTGTCGTGACAAGTCTTTTTAGCATGGTGGCAAAGTGAAGTAGAATCATGGTCATGACAGCTTTTGGCTTTACCCATAAAGCTTATGCCCATTAGCTGGTCCTGACAATAGTGCACATCGATAGAGAAGCCTGTCGAGGACAAAAGCAACAACAAAGCCATAGTTAAAGAAGCAATTCTATGTGAAAGTCTAATCACCATTATTTACAAATGTAGGAACTTTTTTTATAACAGGTTAAAAACGATATAATTAAACTTAATATTGTAATGATTGCTCTATATGCTTGGTAGCCTTAATACTGCCATTATGACCATTGATACATATTCAATAATAGTAATTGTATACAAAGATTGGTTTTGAGACATTTATTTTGGTGGGTGATTTTTTATTCCTTGTTTTTCCCAATGTTTCAATAATGGTGATATTTACCTGAGAGGTTCAGCTTTGAATAATTTTGTCTTAAAGGATTTTCTACTGACATTACTTCTGACCAGTACACTAATTTGCTTTAGCATATACACAGCACCTATATAGCATATACACAGCACCTACACAGCACCTACACAGCATATACTTAGCACCTATACAGCAGATATGTATTCCTCCTCCAGTCATCCCTTCTATAGTGTGGTATTTGTTTATAACTTAACAAGCCGATGCCATTTTCTGTTGTTTGATTTAGTTGAAAATGTTTAAAAGTTAGCCTTCTGAGCGACAAAAAGTTTTGCTTAGAATCGAATCATATTTTCATAAAAGTGTACTTAGATCTTTTGATAGATTAATATTTTGAGCAATATTTTTTTCTAATCACAAATGATATTAAGGAATTGGTGATTTTGACTTCTTAGCTACTTAATAATTCAAAACCCTGTGCTTCAAGTTATTGACTTAGTACTATTTTTTGACCAGATGAAATCCCTTACATCAATTGTATAATTCTTAATTCCAAACTAATGTATCTGAGGTTTAATTTATCCAGGATACCCATTAAATACTAAGACAATTAAAGCAGATCATTTTTTTATATGGATTTCTATTTTTCAATTTTAATCCCATTCCATTTTTTGTAATCGAACTGCATTAAGGATTGCCAATAAAGCTACTCCTACATCTGCAAAAACAGCTTCCCACATCGTAGCCAACCCAACCGCACCTAAAATTAATACAATGACTTTTACCCCAAATGCTAAAGTGATATTTTGCCAAATAATACGCTGAGTAGCTGTACCTATTTTGATACCCCTTACAATTTTAGAAGGTTGGTCGGTTTGAATTATCACATCCGCAGTCTCAATAGCCACATCACTACCGAAAGTCCCCATTGCTATGCCTACATCACTTACTGCTAATACGGGAGCATCATTGATACCATCACCTACGAAGGCGACTATTTTACTTGGGTCTTTTTTCATTTGTTCGACTTCATTCAGTTTATCTTCAGGCAAAAGACCTCCTTTCGCGTTTTTGATGCCTAATTCTTTGGCGACCTTTTGCGTGATAGAATCTTTATCCCCTGATAGCATGATAATATCTTTAATACCTGCTTTATGGAGTTGTTGAATGCTTTGCTTTGCATCCTTTTTTAGTTCATCAGCAATGGTTACATAGCCTGCAAATTGATCATCAATTCCAACCATTACAATGCTTTCAACAATTTCATCAGTGGCGGTGGGAACACTTATATTAAATTGTTCCATCAGTTTTTTATTGCCGACCAATATACTTTTTCCTGCTATTTCCCCTTTCAAACCTTTACCGGCAATTTCTTGAATATTGGTTGCTTCGGGCAATTTCTGATTTTGGGGATATTCTAAAATTGCTTTAGCAATAGGGTGGGTAGATTTGGCTTCGATAGCCATCAGCAATCTCATAAATTCGCTTTCGTCATTGCTGCCTGTCAAGACAATATGCTTTATTCTAAAAACGCCTTTCGTTACAGTTCCTGTTTTATCTAGGACCAATGTGTTTACCTTAGTTATTAGATCAAGATAGCTTGCACCTTTAAATAATAATCCGTTTTTGGATGCTGCTCCCAATCCGCCAAAGTACCCTAACGGTATCGAAATAACCAATGCGCACGGACAGGATATTACCAAGAAAATCAACGCTCGATAGAGCCAATCTGAAAACTGATAATTCGACACAAAGAAATATGGAACGATGCAAATAGCAACCGCCAAATAAACCACAATTGGTGTATAAATTTTTGCCAATCGTCTGATTAATAATTCAGTTTTTGATTTACGAGAGGTCGCATTTTGTACCAATTCCAAAATACGGGCAATCGAACTATCGTTAAATAGTTTCTCTACTTTAACGTCTATCACTCCTTCCAGGTTAATCGAACCTGCCATTACTTTTTCTCCCTTCAAAGCATATTGAGGTTTACTCTCTCCAGTAAGTGCTGCTGTATTGAGCACTGCATTTTCGGAAATCAGAGTTCCATCTAAGGGAATTTTTTCACCCACTTTAACCTGTATGGTTTCCCCGATTTGTACGGTTTCGGGGTTAATGGTTTCATAATTTCCATTTCTAAGAACACTTGCCGTTTTGGGTCGAACATCGAGTAATGCCTTAATATTACTCTTAGCGCGTTTTACGGCTGCGGTTTGGAATAATTCCCCAATGGCGTAAAAAAGCATTACTGCTACACCCTCAGGATATTGGCCGATGGTAAAAGCTCCAATTGTGGCAATGCTCATTAGAAAAAATTCGGTAAATATTTCGCCTTTTCGAAGGGCTTCCCATGCTTCTTTCATTACGGGCAAACCAACAGGTATATAGGCAATAATGTACCAAACTACTTTTAGCGATCCTTTATAAAAGGAAGCATTGAGCAAATGCTCTATCACCAAACCTGATAGGAGCATTACTAAACTTATCATCGAAGGAAGATAGGCTTTCCATATCAAACCACTTATATGGTACTTGTCATTCAAATGGTCAGATCTGTTACCTGCATCGTGTTTTTCTTTTTTCGTTACGATCGGTGAGGACGTATTAGCCTCTATTTTTTCTTCTAAAGAGCAACAAGTCATTTTGCCGTTTTCGTCATAGGTATGTATATGATTATCTTTTTTCATTTTGTCATTTTTTAATTCCAGTTGCCACAAAGATTCCTCCTCTGTTGAAAGAAGTATCAACCGAAAAGTTCGTAACTTTAGTTTCTAAATATTGATAAATAGGACGGTTGACTTCACCTTTACCTATCCATTTAACGAATGCTCCTTTTGGCGATGGTTTTGGCAGGTACCAATCCATAATAACCATAATACCAACTTGTTTCAAAAGGGAAAGCATATTATCAATTATCTTTTCCCATTCAGGAAAACCAGACAATCCAAGATCACACAATACAGCATCCACCTCAATAGGTTTATTTACATTTTCTACTATCCAATCTTTAGTGATTTTTGTAGCATCCCCTTTTAGGATTTTGACATTTGTCCAATTGTTTTTAGCCCTTTTCTTTTTGGCTTGTGCCATCATCCCCTCCGAGAGGTCAATCCCTATGATTAATCCTGTATCGTTCAAATACTTTTGGAAGTATTCAAAATTTTGTCCTGTCCCGTAAGGGAGGTTTAGGACGGCTTCCCCTTCTTTCAGATGTAACTGTTGAATGGCGTAGTGCCTGGCTTTGTGGTAATACCATTTTGAAGAAACTAAATCGTGCACCTTTGATAATTTATCGTAGTAACGAATGGCTTGAATTTGTTTTTTATTTATTGATGATTTCATTTTTATCAAATTGTAGAGGCAAGAGCTGTTAAACTCTTGTCTTACTGTCCATATATTCCAATTACAAATCAAAACGTTTTAGAGAATTCCCTGTCTTAATTTTAAAGGCATCCTCAATTTCGGTAATGTAAATGATACCGTCTCCTGGTTCATGGGAACGGGCATTTTCGCAAATCAATTGAGTAGCTTTTTCTACTTCCTCGTTCTGGCAAACCAGTTCCAGTTTTACAACTAAACTATTGGCGAAGAAAAACTCCAAATTTAGGCTTGCATCTGGTCGTTCATGTGAGCCTGTTCCTTCGCCTTTGGATAGGGTCAAACTTTTGAAGCCTGATACTTCCAGAGCCTCTACTACTTTAGTCACCTGCGAAGGTTTGATAAATGCTTTTATTTCTTTCATTTTTCATTTTTTTATTCAACAATTAAATGATGTTGTGGTGCTTAAAGTAGCACCACCGGTTTTCATTCTTAATGCTCATGCTCCAATTCCCCCGCTTTCGATTGAGCATATACATAATAAGCTCCGATAGTCACTATTTTCATCCCTTCAGGTATTTCTCCTATTAGCTTTACCGAGGTAAATCCTTTATCTGTAGTGCCAGGTATCACCATAATCTGTTCAAATTTCATTTCGTCATCAGCTGTCTTGTCATTAGCGACATAGATATATGAAGAAGCACCATCTTTTATGATTGCTTTTTCGGGCAGTGCTTGGACGGTCTGGTCGGTCAACCAAATTTTTGCTTCAATGAATAAATCTTTGATGAAACGGGGGCGTACTTTTTCAAGATGTCCATGAATACGAACCGTTTT
The DNA here is from genome assembly GCA_029262995.1 of Saprospiraceae bacterium. Classification (GTDB taxonomy): domain Bacteria; phylum Bacteroidota; class Bacteroidia; order Chitinophagales; family Saprospiraceae; genus RFSX01. The sequence goes on from JAJCYH010000012.1 coordinate 198,262, forward strand.
ATTTTCGATATTGAATTCTTTACCAATAATATGGACTTCACCATTATAAACAGTATTTCCCAAAGCAGGAACGGTATAGCTAATTTTCTGCTCTTCCTTTACATTGGCAATATCATTTTCAAAAATATCTAATTCCAAATGAAGATGGTTTTCATTGACAATTTCCATCAATTCTAATTCAGGTGAAACATACATTCCATTGTGCATTTTTATCGAAGTAATATACCCCCCCATCGGAGCGTAAATCGGAACTCGTTCGATAATATTATCAGGAGATAACTTATCCACGTTAATTCCCAAATAGGCCAATTGCTTGGCGATACCCTTTAATGTTGCGGTTTTCATATTAACTTCCGATTGAAGTTTTTGCACATTTTTTTCAACCCCTGCGTTTGATTCTACCAAAGCTTTTTGACGAGTTAATTCTTGTTGGTCAAAAACTAATTCAGCAGCCACTTCAAGATATTTCTGTTGGTGTTGAATGAATTCAGGGTTTTCTAAGTAAGCTATGATAACACCTTTTTTCACGTAGCTGCCTTCGATATACTTGTTGCTATTTTTAATAAAACCACTTGCCTTTGCACTTACTGAAGTCAAGGCATTTGGTGGCAACCCTAATGTACCCGTAGCATTTACATAATCATTGATTTTTATTTTTGAAAAATCTCCAAACTGAATATTCATAGTTTTTATTTGATTTTTGGTCAGGTGGATTTCTCCTTCTTCATGTTCTTCTCTCTGACCATGCCCATCATCTTCAGAATGTTGAGTTGTTTCGTCTCCGTGATTGTGACCATTTCCTTCTTTTTGTTTGTTTCCACAAGAGAAAAGTAGTAATATGGCAACTACTGATAATATTGATTTATTTGTAAATTTCATTTTTGAAATATTTTTATTGATTTGATAAAAACTGATACAGAGCTACCGCTTTATTATGCGATAAAACCTGCTCCCAATACTGTTTGTTATTTTTAAAAAGTAGGTTTAGGGTATTGAGTAATTCGAGATAGGAAATTTCTCCCGCCTGATAATTGAGTTCGGAAATCCTCTCCATTTCAGGATTTAGATAGTCCAGTTGTTCTCGATAATAATTTACTCCTTCGGCATAGAGTTGAATGGCATTTTCGACAGAGAGTAATTCCTGTTTAGTTCGTAAACGTTCTGCCTCTAACAAAGCTTTCGCAACATCAACTTGTAAACGCTGAGCAGCAATTCTTTGCTTAGTCTGTTTATTGAAAAGTGGAATTTGTACCCCTGCTTGTAAACCATGTAGCCAACCTCCTTCAAAATAATTTTGAGCAGCATAGCCTACATTAAAATCAGGTTTCATCCTTGCTTTTAACACTTCAATATTCGCATGTTCAATCTGAATGTTTTGACTGGCTAATTGTACCCGAAAAGAGTTGATACTATCAATAAAGACAGTTGGAATGACCACCAAACTATCTTTCGAGGTAATGAATTGATTGGTATTAAGTAAAACAGCTAATTGCTTTTCCAAGTTGTCGATTTCGATACTCACCTGATTCTCCAATAATCGGTATTCATTCAAGGATGATTGAATAGTTAGCATTTCTATTCGATTGGCTTCTCCAACATCTGCTCTAATTTTTGCAATTTGAGCATATTGCTCATAAACAGGAATGAGTCTTTCATACAATTGCTGTAATTCTTTCCGTTGTTGTAAATCCAGATAGTTTTGATGCACTTGCAATCGCAATTCTTTTTCAGTTATTTGCTTTCGCAAAATGCTTTGTACCACCTGTTCATTCTGCAAGCTATTCTGCGCCCTTACATTAGCAGGATTGGGAATATTTTGTATAGCCCTGATTTGGTTTAAACGCTGTCCATTTTCTCTAAAAAGTCCATCACCTTGATAACTAAAATATGTTGTCCCTAGATTGTATTTCAATTTCTGTAAAGCCCGTTCTTGTTGAACTTGTAAATTGGCGGATCTAACAGTAGGGTTATTTGTAATAGCCATTTCAACTGCTTCATTCATTGTAATAGGTCTTTGTTGTGCTTGTGCAGACCAACCAATAAATAGCAAGGGTAGCAATATCATTGCGCTACTTGCAGATAAGAATGGCTTGTCTTTTCTTTCCTGCCAATTAGCCAGCCAACTGTATAAAATTGGCAGTACCACTAAGGTCAAAAACGTAGCAGTTAATAAACCTCCAATGACCACCGTGGCTAAAGGTCGCTGTACCTCTGCACCTCCAGAAGTGGAAAGTGCCATTGGAAGAAAACCAAAGGAAGCCACCATTGCAGTCATCAATACAGGTCTTAATCGAACCCTCGTACCTATAATAATCCGCTCACGAATATTGACCATCCCTTCATTTTTTAATTGATTAAAATAACCAATCAGGACAATACCGTTTAAAACGGCAACGCCAAATAAAGCGATAAAACCAATACCTGCCGAAATGCTAAATGGCATCCCTCGAAGTTCTAAAGCCCATATACCTCCAATAGCTGAAAGTGGAATAGCTGTAAATATCAATGCTGCTTGGGAGATGGAACCAAAAGTAAAAAAGAGTAAAACAAAAATAAGTGCGAGGGCAAGTGGTACAGCTATCATCAGCCTTGCGTTAGCAGCTTTAAGATTCTCAAATTGACCACCATATGTGAAATAATAACCAGCGGGTAATTCAACTTTAGCATCTAATTCTGCTTGGATTTTACCGACTAAGGTTTCTACATCAGTATCACCTACATTTACACCAATGACAATTCTACGATTGGTATTTTCTCTGGATATCTGCATAGGTGCATCAATCAATTCGACATCAGCTACTGATTGCAAGGGTACTTGTGTTCCATTATCTAAAGTGATGTATAAATTTTGGACATCGGTAATTCCATTACGATATTTTTCATCTAGTCTAACAACTAAATCAAAACGCCTCTCCCCTTCATAAATAGTCCCTGCGCTTTCGCCAGCAAAGGCACTTCTTACTACTTGATTTACCTCTTTAACTTGCAAACCATACTGTGCCATTTTATCATATTTGAATTTAATAATGATTTGAGGCATTCCAATGGTTTGTTCTACATTGACCGTTCCTACACCCTCAATTTTACTGATAAAACTCTCTGCCTCTTTGGCTTTGCTATAAATCAGGTCTAAGTCTTGACCGTATAGTTTAATAGCAATGTCTGATTTAGAGCCTGTCATCAATTCATTAAACCGAAGCTGAATTGGTTGTGAGAATTCGTAACCCACTCCAGGAATGGCACTTAATGATTTTTCTATTTTTTCAAACATATCCTTCCTGTTACTTGCCGAAGTCCATTCTTCCTTTGGTTTCATAACCAAAACATAATCTCCAATTTCAACTGGCATAGGGTCCGTTGGAATTTCGGCAGCACCGATGTTGGTAACGACATCTTCAATTTCAGGAAAATCATTTAATAGTTTCTTTTGTATCAAGGATGCCATCTCAATACTTTGTGAAAGCGAAGTACCAGGAGGAAGAATTTGTTGCATCGCTAAATCACCTTCTTCCAAGGTGGGAATAAATTCACCACCCATTCTGCTGAAAACGATAAAACTAAGAACGAAAAGGGCAATAGTAGCCAATACAAAAATAGCTTTCAACCTCAAGGCAGCGTTTAATATAGGTGTGTAAAGTCTTTGGAAAAATGAAATGATGTGATCGGCAATCGTTTTTTTATCCGTAATTTTTTTATTTAAAAATAGAGCGGACATCATCGGAACGTATGTCAAAGAAAGTATTAATGCACCGCCGATTGCAAGCATTACAGTTTGCGCCATTGGAATAAACATTTTTCCCTCTATACCTACTAATGCAAGGATCGGAATGTATACCATCAAAATGATGATTTCACCAAACGCAGCTGAACTTCTGATCTTAATAGAAGCTGTTAGTACTTCCTTATCTATCTGATCTTGCGTTAGCTTTTGCCCAGCAAACCCCGTTTGTAATCGATGAACAATCGATTCAACAATGATAACTGCGCCATCTACGATCAATCCGAAATCGATTGCTCCTAGGCTCATTAAATTGGCAGAGATTCCTAACCAATTCATCATTGAAATTGCAAACAACATTGCTAATGGAATCACAGAAGCGACTATTAACCCTGCTCTCCAATTACCCAGCATTAATACAAGAATAAATATTACAATTAATCCTCCTTCCAGTAGGTTTTTTTTAACTGTTCCGATTGCAGTTGAAACTAATTTATCTCTAACCAAATAAGGTTCAATGACTACACCTTCAGGTAAAGATTTTTCAATTTGTTTTATGCGTTCTTTTATTCGTTCGGTGACGGCAGCGGAATTTGCCCCTTTGAGCATCATTACTCGACCACCGACAGCTTCTTCCCCATCTCTTACTAAAGCACCATATCGAGGAGCTTTTCCAAATTGAACGGTAGCTACATCCTTTATCAGAATGGGTCTTCCATTTCGGACATTTACAACAATATTTTCTAAATCCGTCAATGAGCGTGCAACGCCGTCTGTTCGGATATAGTAAGTGTTGGGGTTTTTCTCGATATAAGCTCCTCCAGTATTTTCATTACTATTTTCTAGTGCATGAAAAACATCTGTTATGCTAATACCCATGGATTTAAGCAAATTAGGATTTACAGCTACTTCGTACTGCTTCAGAAATCCACCCATTGTATTTACTTCTACTACCCCTTCAATTCCAGACAATTGGCGACTGATTATCCAATCCTGAATACTCCGTAAATCCGTAGGCGAATATTTATCTTCAAACCCTTCAGCTGGTCGAACCACATATTGATAGATTTCCCCCAAACCCGTAGATATCGGGGCCATTTCAGGTGTGCCTAATCCTGATGGAATATTTCCCTCCGCTTCTTTAATATATTCGCTGACCAGTTGGCGAGATAAATAAACGTCCATGTCTTCTTCAAAAACGACGGTTATAACTGAAAGTCCAAATCGAGAAATGGACCGTATTTCCACTAATTGCTGAATATTTTGTAAGGCCAGCTCAATGGGGGTAGTAATGAATTGCTCTATTTCCTGCGTAGCTAAAGTTGGGGATATAGTAATGACCTGTACCTGATTATTGGTGATATCAGGTACGGCATCTATAGGTAACTGTCGTAAGGAGAATAATCCCCAGACGATGAGGGCCGCTACCAGTAGCCCTATCACGAACTTATTCTGTATCGAATAAGAGATAATCTTATCAAACATATTGAATGTAATGTTTAGTTAAACCAATAAATAAAAATGAGATATGCAGGCATAAGTATCCTGCGAAAATCAGTTTAACTAAATTTTGGCGGTTGCCAGATTGAGGATTGAAAAGAAGAATAGATAATATTAGATATGTAATAAGGCACTTTATCAGGAATGGGAGAAAAGGATTTTACTTTGAGAGGAACTTTTATTGGTGTATCGAGAGTAGAGGAACAACAACTGCAAATACAAAAAGGAGAACACGTATCATCTCCACAGTCACGGGAGTGTTTTTCGTGATCAGAACTATGTGCATGCTCCACACCTAAGAGATGATTCGTTATTTCCAATATTCCACCTCCTCCGTCGCCACAAGGTATTAGCGTCAAAGCAAACATATAAATGGTGAATATTCGAATAAGTATTTTCATCAAGTACAAAAATAGGATAAATAGTTGTGAAAAGAGATCATTCTATAACCATTGCCTTTAATTCATAGTGTGAACATACAATAACTGTTTTTTTGTCTAAAATATTACAATTGAATTACCTGTGATGGAAACATTATGAAATTATTGTTGCACACTCCACTTCTTTTAAATATAAAATTAACAATTCTGTTTAGGTTTAGCTTATCTGGTTTTTGGAGAAGCTTTCATTTTTGGTAAGTTTTCAACTGCTTCATTCAATTCTAAACATAGTGAATAAAATGAATACTTTGCTTAATTCTGGCGTAAAGGAAACAGCTATAATCCATGGAATAAAATTGAATTTATCCAAATTATATCAATCGACAAACATCTAACCGCAAGGTGCTTGAAGAATATAGTATATGGTATCTTATGCACAAGTCTTATGTACATTAAGAATTTTGCGCCAAGCAAACTGGTTTTGTCATTATTCTTTTTTCTTTCCAAATTAATTCATGAAATTACCCAAGACTAATAAGACTTCTATAAGAACAAAAATGCTAGTCAAACGGTTAATTGAGTGTAAACCATTAGGGGATATTGCAGTTTGAATTTAAAAGATACTGGTATTAATGGAAGGTTATTATTAACAAAATAACTTCTTTATACATAAAATGGCTTAACTTACCAATATCAGAAACAATTAATCCGATGTTACGGATAGTTGAGAAAGCAGTTGAAATTAAGTTAAGAACCACGTAGGAGAATATTTATTTTCCAGTAGAATAACATGAGAAATGAGTTATATTATTTTGTCAGTCTAGCGATTATACATGTGTTTGTATCTCTTAATTTATGAGTTGTAAAAGGTCTTACTTATTTAAATACACAATAAAAATATGATAGTACAATTTAATACAGACAAAAATATTGATGGAGATGAAAAACTTCAAAATTACTTTACCTCACAAATTGAAGAGGAACTTGAAAAATACAAGTCACTTATTACAAGAATAGAAGTTCATCTGTCAGATGAAAATGGTAAAAAGGATGGAATGAATGATTTACAATGTTTACTGGAAGCTCGTCTGGAAGCTCGGCAGCCTATTGCCGTAACGAATCAGGCAGATACTGTTGAATTGGCGGTATCAGGTGCAATTGATAAACTTAAAAATTCTTTGGAAACGATACTAGGTCGTATGCAAAATCACTCTTAAATATATAAATAATGGCAAACCAAAACACTTTGGGCATTTGGATGGATCATTCAACAGCACATTTGATTGATATCAAATTGAAAAAAAACAATTGCACTATTGCCTCTGATTTTACTTTTGAAACCAAAGAAGAAACTCTGAGCAGAAGCGAAAGTATCATGCATAACAAAAGACAGCAATTGCATGAAGCGTATTACAAGGAAATAGCAAATGAAATTTTAAAATATAACCATGTCCTTCTGTTTGGACCAACAAATGCAAAAAAAGAACTTCATAATTACTTGAATAATGATTCGCATTTTAAGGATATAACCATTGACGTTGAATCAGCAGATAATATGACGAATAATGAAAAAGACGCCTTTGTGAAAAGTCATTTTGGAAAGAAATGAATATACTTTATATGATAACTGAAACGAATGCTTAGGATTTAAGAGGATAATGTCCTTTGTACGGAAGGAATAGATTTATTGTATTGATCATGTAAGAATAATTCTATTTCCTTTTAAAAGTCCTTCTAATTCCTAGCACTTATAATTCTCTATATTTTGGGTTCTATAGTTCACTATTCACAAAAAGTTATATCTTTTTGGATCGGAGGGCACGCTACAGAATCAAAGCTACAAAAAACACAACAATCACCTTTTTGAGGTTTAAATATTTCAATGCATTTTTCACAATTATAAAAATATTGACATGCATCAGTTGGGAAAGTTTCACCTTTTTTTGGTCTCAGATTAGGCAGGGAATAATACCTTATGTTTTCCCATATACAGAAATAGAATTGCTTCCATAGTTTACTATATAAAGCCGTTGTCGAACTAAAACAACATCAGATGGATTGTTTAAACCTTTATTCAAAACTTGTTTCAAATTGCCGTCAAAATCATAAATTAGGAGTCGATTGCCGTCAAAATCTACTACAAAGAGTTCATTACTATTAACAGTAAGTCCCATAGCTACCTGAATGTTATTCTTATCTCCAATAACTTGTAAACTATTTCCTTGAAGGTCAAAAATTTGAATACGATTATTATAGGCATCGGCAACGAAAATCTTGTTTTCATAAAGAGCAACATCTGTAGGATAGTATAATTCACCCTGAATATGTCCTTCTTCTCCTATGATAACGGTCTGCTTATGATGTTGTAAGATGATGCGGTGATTGTAAAAGTCAGCAACCACAGTTATATTGTCTTTGACATCAACGGCTGCTGGAGCGTCAGGTACTTCAGTTAATTCCAATACTTCGACATTATCACCATTGATTATTTTGATAGAATCTGTGAGAAATTCTGGCACATAAATTTTATTATTTTCCTCTGATATGTGCATTGGTCTTTGAAAACCATCATGTACTTTTACTATTTGTCCATTTGAATCTATACTAACAAGCCGATTATTCTTTGCATCAGAAATCCAAAGATGTCCATTCAATTGGGTAATACCCACAGGAGTAATGTCTTGTAGGGATATTTCATTTAAATAATTCCATTTTTTGGAAGGATTACATCCAAAAAATAAAATTACGGCAATTGCCAATATACAACTACGGATGGATTTTCCCTTTTTCATTTTTTACAGATGTTTCAGGATAAGTTATTTCTTTTGGTGTAAACCCAGCTTGTTTTACCTTTTTTCTGATTTGTTCTTCGGGGAATATTTTGCCTTCTTCAAGTAAAAATGAAAGTGTTCCTTCTTTTATATCAATCTTTATATCCTCAATTCCATCAACATCCTTAAACTTTTTTTCCAGTCCGTAAGCACAAAATGGGCAGGATAAACCATCCACCTTTACCTTAACTTGTTTTGATTGTGCCAGCGAAGTGCCAACAAATAAAAAGGTCAATAACAAGATTCCTAAGAAATTACGTTTCATGTTTTAATTATTTTTAAGTTAAAAAATAAGCACTCTTACTCCGAGTGTATAAATTACTTTTGTTTTAGATTCCTCAGGAAGGTTTTGAACAACAGGGAATTGTATACCACCTTCCAGTAAGAACCGCCGTCCTGCTATATATTGAATACCTGGCGAGGTTAAAATAGTTGTTTGATTGGTTTCAAAAGAAGAATTGCCATTGAATCCCATATATAAATTCACTTGTTTTGATGGATAGGTGACTGGCAATAATGGATACCCGAAAGTAAAGCTATATACCAAGTTATCAGATAGGTTATTGGAAACTGCATTGTAGCCTAATTCACTATATAAACTATATTCAGTAGTAATATATCCGCTTACGATTCCAAGATAGGATTGGTAAGCGTCTTGTCCAATCGGAGGTTCAGAATTCGTCTTTCCAGTTGGAAAAGTTTCCTGTACCTTAACAACAATCCTAAACGTTTTAGCGGTTCTATCTTCTTGAACAATGACATATTTTGCGAAAACGGAAATATCTCCCAGTCCACTTTGGGACTTCAAGTTATCAGGATTCTTTTGAACAAAAGGCGCAATACCTCCTATCGCAAGTTTTGCGATGATGTTATAGGGAACTGCGAATGGGTGTACATAAATACTGGCATTTTCTTTTACAATATATCTCCCAAAAGTCCTTATTCCTCTTCCTTCTAGGCCTAACAAAATGGGGCTATCAGAGAAAATCGGTGGGCCTTGTGCAAAGCTCTTTTCTACTAAAGAAAAAATACAAAATATTAGCAGCACCCAATAAAAAAACGTTCGTTTCATAAATGCGTGTTTTACTTTTTATCCGAAAAGAAATCGGAGGTAATAATTAATAAAAAACATTGCAGTAACAATAAGAGCTACTAACCATACATATACTCTTGCTTTATTCTTATTTTTCCCAACTGATACGCATCTTGGGCAGTCACCTTTTGTTTTTCTTACAGTTTTATAAGCATTGTAAAAACTTATTGCAAGCAAAAGGAAAGCAAGTGCAAAAAAGTATGGTCTCAGATTGTTGAACAACATCATAAATAATTATATCCTAATTCTCACTGGTGATACTCTTTATTAATTGTACCACGGGATTACACACAGTGCATTCAGCTGTAAAAACTTCTACTCTTGTTTTCATGATGGTATTGGATTAAAAGAATAAATACAACACAAAGATTACTTGGAGGGGGGGAGGGTATGCAAGTTTTTTTTGAAAAAAGTTTAATGTTTTTCACTTTCTCCATTGTGGCGGGCGAGGCGTTCTTCAATTTCCTGTATTTCTTTAAGTATCTGGGTGAGTTCTCCTAATTTAAAATCTGGGAAATTCTTGCGGATAAACTCAATTTTAGCTTCATTGCCACAATTACCAGGACATGCATTTGTGGCATTCACAATTTTTATAGCCAGTGCTTTCCTATAGACATCATCTAACAAAAGATGATGGGCTTTTTGTAAACCTTTATCAACTGCTTTGAATTGAAAAATAATTTGTTCCGGTTCTTTGCCTTCATCCAGCATTTTAACAATGCCGATAATTTGACCACTTAATGTTTTTAATCTAGTTTTTATATCTAAAATCAAATCGGAAGGTAATTTTTGTATTTCTTTTTTCATATTAATAATATTAACTCGCACAACAGCTCAATTTTGAAACATCCTTTCCAAAAGTAATGGCAGCCAGTTTGATGCCTTCTCCTAATGTGAGATAGGGATAAAAACTTTCTGCCAATTCTTTCACAGTAATCCCATATTTGATTGCCATGCTTAATTGCTGAATCAATTCCCCACCTTCAGGGGCGACTATTCTTGCCCCAATTAATTTATCTGTTTCAGTATTACGAATAAGTTTGATAAAACCCCTAGTATCTTGTGCAGCTAGCGCTCTTGGTACATGAGTTAAATCTAATTTACTGACTTCAAAAGGAATCCCTGTTTTTTCTGCTTGTAATTCATCTAATCCTGCTCCTGCAATTTGCGGGTCGGAAAATACCACCCACGGCAAGGAATCATAATTTACGGTTTTATTTTTACCTGTAAAAGCATTTACAACTGCACTATTTCCCTCTGCCGCAGCGGTATAAACAAAAGCGGGAGTATCGGTCACATCTCCTGCTGCAAAAATATTATGGATATTGGTTTCCATCTTATCGTTTACAATAATATGCCCTCTTTCCGTTAACTTTAGGTTGATATGCTCTAATCCTAATTTTGAGGTATTTGGTTTTGTTCCCGTAGCAACTACGACGTATCCTTTTTCAATCAGTTGCGTTGTCGAACCATCTGGGCACTTACAATGAATGATGGTATCTGATCCTGATTTTTCAAATTTATAAGCTCTGAAATTTGGCAATATTTCTATGCCCTCAGTTTCATATTGTGAGACCAATACATCTGTAATATCTTTAGTCTGACTTCTTAATGGTCTGTCTGTAAATTCAATGATGCGAACTTTCACACCTAATCTACTATAGGCTTGCGCAATTTCCAAACCAATATAACCTGCACCCATTATGGTCAAACTTTCGGATTTTTCCTCCAAATCAAAAAGCGAAACATTGGTGAGGTATCCAACTTCATTCAAGCCTTCAATGGCAGGAATATTGGTCGTTGCTCCAGTAGCAATCACAAATTTCAATGCTGTATATTTATCTTTACCATCGACGAGAATAGTTTTAGTATCAATAAATTCTGCCCAGCCTTTTATCATAGTAAGCTGTTTGAAATCACGCACAACGTCCAGATATTTTTGTTGTTGCAGCGAAGCGACCAATGCCTTCTTGTCCTTGATGACTTGTGCGAAATCAATATCGGCACCTTTAGGTTTGATGCCTTTAAAATTGGAATGTGTAGTGTGATACACCGTCTCTGCAGCTCTAATCAGATTTTTAGAAGGGACACAGCCTACATTAACACATGTTCCGCCAAAGTCTAAACCTCCATTGATCATAAGAGTTGTCAATCCTAAACTTTCTGCCTTGATGGCTGCGGAAAATGCCGCTGATCCACCACCAATAATGATGAGGTCGTATTGTCCTTTACCTGCTCTTTCAATAGGATTGGTTTGACCAATAACAGCTTTTACTTTGAAATTCCCTTTATTAATGAGGCTGGTTATATCATCAGGAGCAAGCTCTTCAGAATCATAAGTAAAAGAGCCTTTGCCTTTAGAATAATTGACGGATTTACTAACTATTCCCTTTTTTCCATCAAAGCGTTTTTCAATGGAAGTAGCGCAATGGTCACAAGTCATTCCTTCTATTTCAAATTCGATAGTTTCTTGATTTTCAATATCGGAACCATCCTGCTTTCCTTTGGTAGAAAGAGTTTTTTTGATTTTATCAAACATGATTTAATTATTTTGTAATATTATTGACGGTTAGCTAATTGAGTTTTGGTCACCTTATAACCTGTAGCATCAATTGCATTTTTAACATCCTCCAAAGAAGTTTTGGACTTATCAAATTTTACTTCTGCTGTTCCTTTTTCAAATGAAGCTTCCACTTTTACAACACCGTCCAATTCATTAACCGCATATTTAACATGTTCCTCACAACTCGTACAAGTCATACCCGAAATATCAAAATCTACCGTCTCCACATTGGCTTCACTTACCATGATAACATGTTTACTATTATCCGGATAAAAGACTTTTGAATAATAGGGAAATGCCAACATCAGTCCTGCAAAAACAGTAACGATGCCTAGGAATTTTTTGGTTTGCATAAAAGGTGCTTTGCCATCTTCATCACAATCACAAGCAATTTCTTCCGCCGTTCTCGGTTTCGCTTTTTGATACCAGGCAAATCCCAAAACCGCTACGGTCAGTGCAATTAAATAGGGTCGAAAGGGTTCTAACCAAGAAAATGTTGAGGCTAACCCCGATGTGCCCGCAAGTAATGCTAACACAGGCGTTATGCAACAAAGTGAAGCAGCCACAGCCGCTAATACCCCTGCTCCTGCCAACTTACTTTCAGATTTTTTATTATTCATTGTTAATTGTTTTAAGTGTAAAACTATTCTGTTAAGCTTATCTTAATATTTAAGCAAATAATGAAATAATAGGCAAAAAAAATATTAAACTAAATAACTTCTGCTATTGGTAGTCTATTAAATATAGTTGCCATTATGGGTTGATATTCCGGGTTTATGAGATAAAATATGGTGACACCTTCCCTTTCAGTTAGTACTAATTTGGCATCTTTTAATTTTCTCAAATGTTGGGAAACTGCGGGAATTTTCATTTCCAAGACTTCCCCTAAATCACAAACGCAAAGCCTTTGGCCTTCTTGTAACAGAATAAGAATCTTCATTCTAACACTATTACCTGCAAGCTGTAATATTTGAGCATAGTCTTGAATGAAAACATCCACTTCTTCAAGACGTTCTTTACATCTAATAATTTGACTTTCGTTTCTATCAATTCTGATACAGACATTTTGATCGTAATTCTTTTTCATACAGCTAAGGTAAAACTATTATAGTATTTAAGCAAGTGCTTAAATAATAATTAACATATTGAAAAGGTAAAGGAGAAATTGTTAGTATTTGGTATTTGAAAGAATTTCTTGGTCATAAGAGCGTAACATAAAGCCACTATCGGAGCAATTTATCAAGATGTCCTTGCCTTTGTTAAGGAAAAAAATGGAATTGATTATTTAGTTGTTTATCAGAATGAAGAAACTGGTCAAAAGTTATTCTTTATTGACCAGCTAAATGAAAGTGAAGTTTCTTCTAAACGTTATGAAGAAAACCACAATTATGCTACTCTGCTCTTAGCAGAAGAGTATTGAAAAAGACGCAATCACATGTGTATGGGTTAGATTTTCGTTAGTCGATCCTTTGAAAATGTCCCTTGTTGATTCTGACGATACTTGGTCAACTAAATTTGAAAGAGATCACCGTACAGATGACTTGGCGGTACGTCATCAAAACACTTCCAGTCAGCTGTGGAGTGTTTTTTACCAATTGCTTTTAGTAGTTTTTGATCAATTTGTCATTTACAACAGACGATTTATGCCATATTGGCTTGAATCCTATACTGGTATAAATGTTGAACTATTATATAATGTATTCCTATATATATAATTCCTTCTAAGGAGTCTGGGATTATTTGTTTAGGTGTAAATTCTATTATTTCTGCGAAATCTCTTTGATAAATGAGGACAAATTTTTTTCCTATTCAATTTCAATTTTCGGAATATCAAGTTTCCAGGGTTGAATATACTGAGGAGCTTCTTGGGGAGCTTCGAGAAAAGCATAACAAAAGTCATTCATTTTTTAGACATGACGAATTCATCTACATTTCTAACAAATCAGGTATTGATCTTGGTATTGGGAAAACAATTACATTGTCGTTAGAAAATGAAAAAGTTACATCTTCTCTTATAAAGCACATATTTTTCAAAACATTTTTAGAAAATTATCCAAAGAGTAAATTGAATGGCTTTTATCCATTTCGTCTACCCTCTGGCAAGAATGAAACGGATCTAATGAGATCACTTTTACCTGAACAACTTAAAGGGAAGCTTGTCTATTCACCTCAGATTGAATGTCAAATAAGAAGATGCTATATTAATGACACGTTACAATATGGCTTTTTAGTGAATCTATTTAGGACCTATAAATTTAATATTACTCTCCAAGACTTAGAATGGGAAGGTTATGATATTTTAAATAAGGAAGTTGTGCATGCACAACCTATAAAGGGATTGACGGAAATATTGCTACCAGATGAAACATTTATAGGAATTCTACAGTCAGTAAAAGAAGATATCGGAGTTGTCTTAACCAATGAAGGAGAAAAAGAATTTCCACTCTCTCAGTTATTTTTACGAAAGACCCACTCAAACATAAAGGACTATTTATCATTTGCTCTTAAGGATGAAGGAAAGGCTCAATTGATTTTAGACAAATTAAAAGTAACAAGGAGTCAAGTGCAAAAACCAGAAAAGAAATTGTCTGCAATAAAATATGCTGCGGATATACTATTTACTTACCAAAAACAGAATATATCGTACGCAAATAAGGATGGTTTTTGCTTTACTGTAGATATGGAGCATAATAATTCATATTCTTCATTTGATTTGACTGAAGCAACCTATGTTTTTGACCCTGCAGTTACTAAAACAGATTCTTGGAACGACAGAGGGCTCAGAAACTATGGACCTTATGATAAAAGTTACTTTGATGTCAAAACTCCTAAAATAATCGCAATCTGTCATAAAAAAAATAGGGGTTCAATGTCTTCTTTCTTAGGCGCTTTTATAGGAGGAATACCTGAGTCTAAATATTTTAAAAAAGGCTTAAAGTCCAAGTACGAATTAAATAATGTTGATATAGAGATAATAGAGATCAACGATTTTACCATAGATGAAGTTAAAGTTGCTGTGAGTAGTTTGTCAGAATCTCCCAACTTAGTGTTATTAGAAATACCAGTCTCTTTTAAAGCGGAAAGGGCAGTTCAAAAAAGTTTGTATTTTCAGGCTAAAGCACATATCCTTAGCCTTCAGATTCCAGTTCAAGTTGTAACGGTAGAAAATATTAAAACCTTTGATGAATACAAACTAAATGCAATAGCATTGCAGTGTTATGCAAAAATAGGCGGAGTGCCCTGGTCAATAGTCACTAGTCAATCAATAGATCATGAGATTGTTGTTGGTATCGGCCATTCTAGTTTCAGAAACAATTCTTTCAAGGGAAATGACCAAACTAGAATTGTAGGTATTAGTACTTTTTTCTCAGGGGATGGTCAATACCTAATGAGTGGTGATATTAAGGATGTTACATATGAAGAATACTTTGAGGCTCTTTTGAAAAGCCTTCGAGAGTCATTAATTTCATTATCTAGATCTTATGCATGGAAAGAGAATTCTACTGTAAGACTAATATTTCATATTTTTAAGCCGCTTAAAAACTTAGAGTTTGAGGTTATTACAGAACTTATAAAAGAATTCAAACAGTATCAGATACAGTTTGCATTTGTAACAATAAGTGAAAGGCACCCTCATCTTATGTATGATCTTAAGCAATTAGGTTTGTCCAATAGATATAATAATAAAGTAAAAGGAAAATATGTCCCATTTCGTGGAAAGAATATCGTTCTCAATGATTCTTCATGTCTAATTCAAATGCTGGGTGCTAAAGAAATAAAGACCGATTTTCATGGAGCGAGCGTACCACTATTAGTTAAGATATTAAAACCTTCAAATTTCAAAGTAGATGATGAGCTTGCGAAATACCTTTTCCACGACTTAAATTATATTGCCCAACAAGTCTATAGATTTTCAAGTTTATCTTGGAGAGGTTTCTTTCCTAATCAAAAACCAGCTACAATGTTATATTCTAGTTTGATATCAGGATTGCTTGGAAACCTTAGAAAGATTGAAGGCTGGAATTCAACCGTAATCAATTTACATCTAAAACGTAAGAAATGGTTTCTATAGTTGAGCGATCAAGTTACCTTACCGAATTAAGAAAGAATTCAAAGGTGGATTGTCTATTTAATTTTCTTTTTGCTAACTCACCAAACGAGTATAGTAATGATAACTTTAGTCAAATTATTAAATGTCTAGAACAAAATGATAAGGTAAAATTTAATCAAATCTATAAAGAGTTAAACTCAAGAGAACCTTCAAATCATTTACCTTATGTTCATGACGATTTTCTTCTATTTAGTTTGATTCTAGGCGGCAAGAAATTCGGTATAGATCTGAGTTGGGTTAAAAGAACCTTATCAGTTAGGTCAACTACTGACGTCGAGGGAAATCTAATTACAATTTCTTTAAAAAATATTATTGACAATAATTATAAAAGCCAGGATAATAATTTTGGTATAATACTAAGTTTTGAAGCTATATTGAATCAGAAATATATTTCATGGCAGGAAAGAAAATTATTCTATCAAGAAATAATAAGAAAGAAACTTCCATTCTATTCTTCTGAATTATTGAATTTATTAGCGTTGAAGGCATATGATATTGTAATCTTAGAAGGTGATGAGTCTAGGGAAAGTAAATATAATATGCTGTCCTCTTTTGAGACATCTTTTCTAAACAGAGTAGATTTTCTAAGTAAAGCTTTGCATTGGATATTGAATTCTTTACTTATTAGCGTTTTATTATATTTCTATGTAACCAAACCTTCATTCAATTCACTATTAAGAGACAATTCCGTTGTTGTCAGTATATTAGGTCTTGGAGGTATTGTGGCTCAAGTAATTTTTAATAATAAGGTTTCAAATGGGTTTAGATATTTCCTTTTTTGGATTTGGGGTTATAATTATAAAAATTAGGTCTACTATATACTTATTATGTTCAATTAGAAGGAAAGAAAATGGATTGGAAAGAATACCAAATTAAAGTGTCTTCTATTTTTGAATCTATAGGTGCAACTTCAACTATAGAAAAAAAGGTAGAAGGAGCAAGGGGATTGCATGAAATTGATGTATTTGTTGAGCTGGAGAAGTATGGAATTCAAATGACTTGGATTTGTGAATGTAAATATTGGAATTCTGCAATACCTAAGGAAAAAGTTCTTGCACTATATGGAATATCCAAAGATGTCGGTGCTGACAAAGCTTTCCTTTTTTCGGAAAGCGGCTTTCAATCTGGTGCGATTCAAGCTACAACAAAAACGAATATAGTTCTTTCCAACATTGATGAAATTAGTTCTATAATTGAAAATGACTTAAAGGAAACTCAACTTATTTTTTATTTAAAGGATTTCACAAGAATTAAGTCTTCGATTAAAACATCCTGGATAGATGACACTCTAAATTTTAGCCCGTTACCAAATATTGCAATTGATGAGTACATACTTTATGATGGCACCTTAATGTATCTTTCTCTGAATATACAAAAAGTAATTAGTGGAAATCTACCAGTAATTCTGAATGGAATAAAATCAGAAAACCAAAAATGTGAGACAATTGATGAAGTCTTGTTAGCGCTTTCAAAGATTCATTCTAACACAAGAAATATTGAACTCGAATTAATTGAGTCGATTAGAAAGGAAAAAGAGAAACTTAAAATGCTCAGAGATGAATTTTGCAAAGAATCTAAATCGTTAATAGAAAGCGTTAGTATTCAGATTGAAGGAAAAGCAGAAGATTTTGAAGCTCAAACATTTGAAACGCTGGGACACCTAGAATCAGTAGGAAATCTTGCTGATAAACTTAAACAACTATCTAGGGGTACAATGAAAATACAATTTTCCAAGTCTATGAATTCTATGACCAAAAATATTTACCCGCATATGACAGAAAATAATACGAACGATATTGCTTGGAAGTTGAAAATTACCGATACAATAAATGAGTTGAGTAAATTGGAAACAATAACTGAATTTTAAATTTAGCCAATGGAACCAATTATACATACTGCAAATCAAATGGCCAATTTGCTATTTTCCAATTATTATCCCTCCACCGGAAGTCAATTTGGAAGTGTTAAATAGGGTGTTAAACTCTGAAAGGGCTAAAGTGCCTAAAGGGCAACTTTTTAATCCAAAATAATTCGCAAACAATTGAATACAATACAATAGGGCCCCAAGATCTTTCCAATAAATACTTGAAGGATTTATATATTTTGATGAGCATTTTTCTATTTGTATACTAAACCAAACGAGGCACGAATTACTTATATCTAGATTATCACAAACCTTATCTAGAAATGAATTCTTATTGTTTGTTTCAACTTTCAACGAAGATAAGGAATGAGATAAGGGGTTGTAGAGACTTATTGCTCTATTCCTTTCAGGAAATGAAATTAAAAGATCTATTGGATGCCTAGATCCACCAGAAGGTGTCATTCTTTTTGTTAGTATTATACCTGATTCATCAGTGTCTATCTCCATAATTCTGCAAGAATGATATAGTACTTCTGAAATTTCTTCTAAAGTTGGTATTTCATGAACCTTCTTACTTCTTCTAGTATACATTACATCCAAAAAATTTAATTCTCTAGGAATGGAATTAGTTGATGAAGAAAGTTTAATCGTATTTCCTATAGGATAAATAAATGGTTCAAAAGAATTTAATTTCTTTCTTGGTGTAGGATCATTCATTCTATGCCTAGATATTGCAAGGTAAATAAGTACTTATTACAACCATTGCAATTCATACAGGGCTCATTTGATTTATGGCAAGAATGGGCTATAAGCAATTTTGACAATGGAATTGAAGATAACTTGATTAATTCTACAGTCGTAAAGCCTATGGCAGGGACCTCTAGTTTTAATTCGCCTTCTTGCATACCAATCAAGTCAGAAATTTTATCATAGAATTCTTTGGTTCCATCCTTATGAATCTCATCATTTGAAACAGAACCAATTAAAAGAGTTTTAACATTGAATTCCAACATTTTCATCGATGCCAGTGTTATTAATAGTTGATTTCGATATGGCCACCACTCTGTTACAGGGGCTAAATTAATACTCTTTTTTCCACTTAAGTCACCCGACCCTAATTCTGAACAATCCACATTTAATACAATATGTTCTATGTCTAATAAATTACAAATTGATCTTGCTGCTCTAATTTCAGACTCAGCAGGTAATTGGCCATAATCTATTGTTATCGCATAATTAGGCCTTTTCCAATATGCTATAGAAATTGAATCCATTCCCCCAGAAAGTAACAAACATGTATTATTTTTTTCCAAGCTCCCAATATAGTTTGTAAAGTGCAGTTGTGAAATCTTTTTCGATAATACAATTTGTCCCTTCCAGCATTTTCAAAGACTCCTCTCCTTCATTTTGAACAAATGCAATTACCTTTTTCTTTTGACAAATTGCATAACCGATTTCAAACAAAGTACCTGAATCCAATCCATCTACTATTGCGAATATGATCTTAGAACCATCAAGCCCTTCTAGATCCTTTTTTACTACATCATTTGCACTTCCATGACCTACATCATGAAATGGAGAGAATACATTAAGGCCAAAGCTTTTGAGAGTAATCCAAGCTTCATTGACTAACCACCTTTCACCCATAGTAAAGAATGGCCCTGCTAGATAAACCTGTTCTTTTGGTGTGAATGGAATTTTTAGCTCATTTAATTTAAACTCATTTGACTTACCAAGTATATCTAAGTTTTTGGAATTGCAGTATGTAGCAGTCACTCTACTAGCATTGATAGCACAATCTTTAACATCATTATTGTTGCTAAACCAAAAATTAGCAAATGTTGCTGAGAAAACATCTCCTGAACCAATCGGCCATACATTCTTAGTTTCATACACTGGAATATGGGTACCAATATCGTTAATATGCTCAAATAAGAATGCACCTTTCGCTCCACATTTAATTATTAAAACATTACAATTTTCGTTCTCAAATAGCCAATCTCTCATATCATTAATCTGCGTTTTTTGAGACAATATTCTTGCTTCTGACCTATTAACTATGATTGCAAGTTGTTTGGCACTAGATCCTGTTTCTTTAAACGATCTTGGGAGTACAGGAGATTGTGGATCATACACAACTTTATTTCCATGAACTTCAGAGTCAGTCTCAAGCATTCCAAAGGAAAGAATATTACTATTTTCTCGATCTATGGTGATCTTATTTTTCTGGTAAACATCCGCTCTAGGAACAATTGCCGGTGTTCTCAATGGGTGGTCATAATGAAATTCTGGGCTTTTATTAATACTAAAAATATTGATTTCTAAATTACTATATAAATTTTCATAGTATCGAAGATGAGGTTCTATTTCTGTTTTATCAGCGGAAGTGTAATATTCAATTTGTTCATTTGCATTATTAGATAACAATAAGGTTACGGCTCTAAAACCTGAGCCGAAGATATTTTCCCAAATAGGCTCAAAACATATTTCAGTATATGTGCCTCCAACAACAATCATATAGCTCTTATTTGAACAGTACATTGTCCTTCATTCAGGGCAATAATCTCTGCTTGAAATACAACTCCTTTTACAATGCAGCTAAGTAATCTAATTTGTTCTCTAGATAAAATATTTCCAACAATATTGCCATCGGAATCCAAAGCTCTCAATGGACCTTGATCGGATATTGTTACTATATCCAAAATGTCACCTATGTTTAAATTTGATAATACATCCAGATCTGGAGAAGCTAGATTTGCATTTATTACTAAAGATGAACAATCGTCATTTCCTCCAGGTCTATTTATTGTAGGATAACCACCCCCTCCAGAACTACCAGACATAATTATGTTTTTTGTTGATTGAGAATACTAATAGCATTTCTATTGCCTATTTTCATATGCAACCAAATCAAAGCATCCATTTTAGATGGAAGGACATTAATTGAATCACAGAATTCTAAAAATAGTGATTCCAATTTAGCATAATCTTTTTGCACATCAAAATTTTCTTTGTAAAGACCCATTAATCGGCATGCTCTAAAAATATGAATATCTATAATTGCTACATTTTCACTATTTAAATAATTTCTAGTAATCCAGGCTGCTGTTTTAGGTCCAATACCCTTCACAGTCAATAAATAATTTCGTAGATCGAGATCATTTTTAATTGGAATGTAATCTAGGTCTCTTCGATTAAGAAACTCAGAGATATATTTCGCTTTTTGATTTGGAAATCTATAGTGGATGTTTTTCCCTTCAAGACAAAATGGTTGACTTAGTTCAAATTTAATTTCTTCAAATGTGGAGTTAGGTATTATTTTATTTTTCATCTTCAGTCTATTGAATGCGGCTATTCCTAACTCGGATTTTAGTCCAAATCCCCCTAATAAACAAGCAATCACTTCTTCAATAATATTATTTCCTAGCTTATAGTTAATGTTGAACGTATCTTCAATAAAGTTTAATCCATATTGAAATTTCCAATAAGCTGGAGTAAATAATTTATCACAAGATCCCCATATTACACCTTTCAGTAATTCTGTTTTTGGTGAAGGCAGGTTTCTTATTTCGGCTTTAATTTGCGTAAATAGATTTACTTCTTCAATAACATATTCAATCATTATTTTGGTTTTGATTTTCTAGTCCAAATATTTGGTGAACAGATACATTAAAGACTTCAGCAATTTCCATTGCTAGTTTGACAGAAGGAATTTTCTTGTTTTTCTCAATAGAGTGAATTGTCAAAACGGTTACTCCAACATTTTGAGCTAATTTCTTTTGAGTCATGTCTAGTTTGGCTCTTTCAACCTTTATAGTGTTAGTCAAGAATAATGCCCTTGTTGATTTCAATTAATAAATATATACTAAAGTATATAAAATATATATAATAGTATATAATTTATATGAATTTTGACCTCATAAACCTCAGCCATTGATTTTGAATAATATCATTCTCAATTCCTTTTGTTTCAAGTATTTTTTTAAAAAATGGATTATCGTTCAGATATAGCTCGAAGTTTTTTTTGCAATCCATTAGTGTACCTTTTGATAGAGATGCTATTTGTTGTTTAAGTTTGAATTTGTTTTCAGAAGTGTTAAACTTCTCTATTGATTTTTTAGCTATAAGCTTTTCATCAATAGTTTGAACTAATTTTGGATGTCTGTAATCATTCTGTATTGCTTTTATCAGATATGCAGCTGGGTTCTTTACTCTCCCTTTTGAAGTGCTATCCTCTGCAATCTTAATATTTGCTAACAGATATTCTAAGTCATGTTTTGCGATAAGCTTTTGAATCATATTTTCAGAGATTCAGAATCTTTTCAATTTATCTTGGACATGCATATGAAGGTCTCATTTCAAGGTTACTTTTGAACTTTAAGTATCGATATTTATTTGAACGGAGATTATTTTTCTTCCTTCCTTTTTTAATTCATAATGAAGATTGAGATCCGTTTTTTCGTTTATTTCTGTTACTGCTCTATCTAATATCTTTTTTCTTAACTTTGTAAATATTTTATATTGCCACTCTTCTATTCATATTAATTTTTTTAAAGCAGTTATACTGCATGTATATGATCACAAATTTTGATAGTCTTTCAATACTACAACCAAAGCAATTTATAATTATTTTCCATTCCTCTTATATCCTATAAATCCAATTTGACATTCATTCATAGAAGGATGTTTAATTACTTCAAGTATTGTTGATGAAAATTTGAGACCTACGGTAATAGTATTACACCTACCGATCTTAATTATATTTGCTCTGGCAAGAAAGCAAAAGATTCCCCATTCTTTCTTTGTTTAGTTAAGTCTCCTTTAGAAAGGATTATAGTAGAAACAACTAGGGGTTTTCAACCAATTTAGCATTTTTATGAAGATATGGTTCACATTTAAAAGGTATCGGGCGTTACAATATAAATGAAGTAATTTCTTATAACTATGGAAACGTTTCATAATTTTTAGCTTCTATTAAGCATTTTCAATCTTGTCATTTTTAATGGATTAAGCATTAAACTATAATATATAGTCTTTCCCTGCTTATTAACTTTTTTAAAATTATTATTATGAAAAATTATTTATTCGTAATCGTATTCCTATTTCTATCAGTAATACAAATTAGAGCTCAAGACCCTTGTACTATTGCGAACCTTAATTTTGTTTGGGGTTGGACTGTAACAGGAGGCACAATTAATAACATTTGTGGCGAAAATGGTAGATTAAATTATTCTGTTGATTTTTTTTACTATGAAGATGATGCATCTGTTTCTGATATTTTTGAAGTCAGAATCCTATATTATCCAGGTGATTTATACATAGTAAAAGACGTTATTGGAGCTACTGGATACACAGAATCAACAGCTTCAAATGGTTTGGAACAAATAATTGCAACAGTAGAATTAACGGGAAGTGGAACACCAAACCAAGGAGTTGAACATAATCTTACAATCCAGTTTTATCTATCAGATTATATTTCTCCAAGCACTGATGATATGTTCCATAGTTTGAAACTAGCTAACGATCCAATTTTTTGTTATAATATAAAAACTGACTTATTACCAGCTGGCATAATCAATACACAAGCTGGTGGAAATGTAGAATATTTTAATGCAATTGTTGAAACCCCAGATAACGTCCTTTCAGGTAGAATTGCTTCTCCAATTTCAAATCAAACAAGTGGTGACTTTCAAATTGTTGATTTTATGGACATCGATGTAAATTTTGATTTAGTTGGTAGTTCACATTTTTTCGAAGAAGTTTGGTTGTGTGATAATGCTGAGTTGATTATTAGTGCACAAGATGAAATTACATTCGCGAATTACAATTTTTCATCTTTATCAGAATATAATACTATTAGTGTTAAAGATGGAGCTACATTAAAATTAACCAATTGCACTATTTCTAATGCAGTAAATGGTATAACTGTAGAATCAGGAGGCACTCTGATTTTGGATAAAGTTACAATAAGCTCATGTAGTGAAAGCGGGATAAAAGCACTTGGAGGATCAAACATTATATTAAAAGATTGCAACCTTGAATTTAATGAAATAGGACTTTTAATTGATGGTAATGTAAACGTTCAAAATTTAGAATTTAATAATATAAATAATAATTCTAAAGGCATTAAAATTAATAATACATTGTCTTTAATTAATCTAAACCATATAAATATTAATACCCTTGAATCTAATATTGTCGGACTGGAAGTAAACCTTGGAAATTCAACGATAGGCAATATAGATTTCATAAATAATTCGACAGGAATATATTTACGGCAAACAGAAGTACTTGAAATACAGAATTGTTTCATTTCAGGATCTGTATCAGCAGTAAGAGGTGATTTCTGTAAATTTG
The DNA here is from genome assembly GCA_029262995.1 of Saprospiraceae bacterium. GTDB lineage: Bacteria > Bacteroidota > Bacteroidia > Chitinophagales > Saprospiraceae > RFSX01. The sequence continues at coordinate 222,679 of JAJCYH010000012.1, forward strand.
ATTTCTTGGATAATACTATTATCAATTGTAATGTTGGATTCGACATCTCCGCTAGTAATGATTACAGCATATTTAATAATGATATTGACGCCAGCCAATTAGCAACAAGAATCTATTGGTCAAAAGGTGAAATTGATAATAACAGAATTGGACAATATGAAATTATGCAACGGGGCTTGCATCAAATTTTTACGAATGACGAAATTCAAGACAATACAATTTCAACAAATCATACTAATATCTTAGCTAATTCGATTTTTAATTCTTCAATTGACCACAATAATCTTTTGGGTGCGGATTACGGTTATTTTGCAGTTGGTGGAACTTCAGAAGCTTTTGTAGAATACAATATTATAGTTGCAAACACTAGCGGCGTGCTATACAATAGCGCAGGTACTAACAACACTGGTTGCAACGAAATTGATGCGGAAGAAGCCATTTGGGTCAGAGATAATTCTGACTTACAAGACCTTATTACCAATCAACTAGATGGTTCCGAAAATGATGTTTTAATTTATTCTGTTTTAGGTGTCCAAGAACACAATGGCAATGAGTTTTTAGGTGAAAACGTTACAGCAATAGGCTTAAATTTTAATGAAATAAAAAACTCAAGTTTTATTGTCGATCAAAATGATCAGAGCTTGATTCCTGACAATCCAAATCCACCAGAATTAGTTGATCCAGAACCATTTATAGGTACTCCAAAAAATTGTGATGGTTTGACAGGTAGTCGGATGAAACAGCGTTTCCTAGACCCAATAATTATGTGTGCCTATTTACAAAAAATTGAAGGTTTTAAAATTTCAAATCCTCAATATTATTGGAATCGTATGTATCATTTAATGCGATATTATCTTTTGGAAATTCCATTAGCTCAATGGCCCAATTGTATCAATTTTGCCTGGTCAAACGAAGATATGTGTGGACTTAAAGTTATTGTTGAGAATGAGGTTGAAATAAAGAATCTGCTTATAGGCAGCCAATCTGCTACAAATCTTAAATCTAGTTTTGATTCAATTAAGTCAAATCAGACAGTGGAATTATCCGGTTTGGAATGTGTTCTTGATATTACAAGTATTTGGAAAGATGTTTATCTTCTAATGCTCAAACGGATCAATGGAGAAGATTTATCCTTGCAAGATCAGAATGTGCTAGAAAGTGCTGCAACAAAATGTTCTGCTGAATACGGTGATGCCGTTCATTGGGCTAGAAGTTTATTATCTGAATATAATAGTAATGATTATTATGTAAATGATAATTGCACATTGTCTGTGCAACAAAATTCCAGGACAGATAGAAAGTTGGAAAAATTATCGTTCAGAGTTTCTCCCAATCCTGTTTTAGATGTTTTACATGTAAATTCTAATATTGAAGATATAAGGTATACTCTTTACGACACAAATGGAAAAACAATTATGAAAGGACAATTAAAGAGTCTATCTTTCGATATAGATATGCATGAAGTCTTTTCAGGAAGCTATATTTTAGAAATAGTATCACCTGATGGTCAAAAAGCGATTGAAAAAATAATAAAAATTAACTGACATAATAATCAAAAGCGGGTGGGTGAGGGAACGTTCGAGTGTAAGCGAGATATGAGTGATTAAACATCACTCATAAGTGAATGAACCGATTCCTAAGAATCGGGTGGGAGAGGGAACGTTGAAGCGAAAGCGCAAGATGAGTGATTT